>CAVWUI010000002.1:0-1089989 GCA_963758175.1 uncultured Verrucomicrobiae bacterium | reverse complement strand
AGGCTCCGGATTTTTTTTGCCGTAAAGACCCTGCTACGCAGCACACATCAAGGCCAACGCGTGATCCCCAGATTTTTTCGCCTCTATCCGAACGAATTTTGGTGAAAGGCTTCTACCTCGTGAATCTGTCCATGTCCCTAAGTCCTCTAGGCGACTCAGACCCCGTGACGAGCGTGTGCGATGAGCCTCTGAAATTACTGAATGATCGGGAACCCTGTAATTGGCGGGGATCCATAACCCAACGTGCTTACCTGGCAGATTGGAATTTGCACTCACAATCCGGAAGGCTCGCTTCGAAGTGGGCCTTTGCCAGCGGCAAGTGCAACCTCTTCTGACTTCTTGTAGCCAAGAGCAGCCTGGACGACCAGGTAAGGCGAAGGATGTGACGCGACGCAGGCGTTTAATGTGGCCTGGAAGCTTGCCTCCTGGCAAAATTCCGAGCGGACAGCCGTGACTACGGAAAAACTGAGTTCGCCATTATTTTTAGCGACCTCACTCTTCAAGATTCGATGGAAAATGGCCCGTACAAAGCAAAGTCACCAGCAATCAAATCAGTTATGACCTCTATCGGATCTTTTCGGGGGGAGTCAGGCGTGCGCCGAAGAGGTAGTTGCATTTGGTCGACCGCAGTAAGGCAATGAGAGATTTCATGCCACAGCGTCCAATGCTTCCTGAAGATCTTATCTCCACGGCAGTCAATTACAGCAACCCATTTTTCCCCTTTTGCGGTCGGACGAAGGAGTTGGATAATTACACCGAAGGCATCTGGGGTTAGTTGACCACTTAAGGTCGCGAACACTATTTCCCCACTTTCCGTGTAGTTTTTAGCCAGGCGATTAAGTTCAAAATCGTTGTGAATCCAATACACCCTGAGTCCTAATTTTGCACACACAATCGCCTGTAGGCTTTCCATGTTGAGGACTCCCCGGGCGCTCCGAATAAATCCATTTACCCGTTCCAGGCAAAGTCGGCGGATATTTTCAACCGGATCCCCATCAACCAAATTGAGAGAGTTTGCCAGCCCAATAATCTTTGGTTCTGATGAAAGGTTCATTTCAGGTGAGGTTTAACTGCTTCGTAAAAGGGCTTCCAGTCAAAATCATCCAGATCTTCCGATTTCGTGTCACTACGAAACGCCAATATTTGCCTCCTGAGTTGAAGCAACATTGCTGTATGCGCAAAACTTAACGCCTCCTGTTGAGCGAACTTGGACAGAGATCCGGGGAACTGAAGATCCTGTGGAGCCTCCTCAAGCTTGTCTTTGCCCGATATCAAATAATCCACGGAAACACCCAGAGCTTTGGCAATTGCATGAAGGTATTTGCCGCCCACGGCGGTTTTTTTACCGTTCTCCAGATCCGATAAAAACCCCTTACTCACTTTTGATTTTTCAGAAAGCACCGCTAAGGTCCGGTCGAACGAGGTGCGTCGTTCGCGTATTCTGTCCCCCAATGAATTCATGGCTGAGGGTGTATGCGTGGCTGTTTTCAGGCAAGGACGAATTTCTCGATTAAGTTCTTGAATGTTCGCGGACGCGAACATAGTCTCATCCGCGAAGCCAGTCGCTTTCGTCCTGATCACCTCAGGGGCATTGAGCTGACCATCCAAGCTATTACCATTATGTCCAACCACAAAAAGACGAGTCCTTCAGTCGGCTCTCAGGCCGCCCGGATCCTCAGTGACCCGAATTCATCAAACATCGCAAAAGCCCTCGCCGCTAGCGCCCTCTCTCAGCGTTCGCCGTCGCACCAAACCGGCGCGTCAATGGAGGATTTGGCCTCACGGGTTCTAGACAGCCCGAAATACAGCCAGGAAACCAAGAAGCCTCGCAGGCTCCGTTCTTAGCCAGTCAAACAAGCAGCGTTAACCGATGGCTCCCCCAGCTGCGGCGCATCGGAAAACGCCGATGCGCCGCAGCGAAGGGCTTACCAATACTCCGAAAATGCACAATTTTAATCACGAAGCGATTAGGCGAGCGCAGTCAGAAGAGCTGGTCATCAGTTTCCTTGATCACCTATGTCTCTCGCTTGACCTGACCAAGACCCAGCGGAAGACGGCTGAAGATCGTTATGCAGCAGTCACATCGCTGCTGTCGTCCCCCGGCTCACGCCTAGCGGCATTCTCCCCACACCTGTTTCCCCAAGGATCATTCCTCCTCAAGACCGTGGTAAAGCCGATGGCCGACGTAGAATACGATGTAGATCTCATCTGCCTATTACATCTAGCAGGCTGTCTTAACGCCCGTGCAAATATTCACGTTCGTAGCCACCGAATTGAAGTCTCGCTACAAGATCTTTTGGTCAAAGACCGTTGCTGCCGCATCGACTACGCTGGCGAGTTCCACATGGATATTATTCCGGCGAGGCATGAGAATACGTCCGACCTGAATCGGATCGTAGTCCCGGATAGGCGCTTGAACAATTTTGTTTGGAGCTGCCCAAAGTATTCCGCGCATGGTTTGATGATGCCGCACAACTCACCCCCACGTTTGCACGCGCATTCTCCGCAAATGTAATAAACGCAAAGAGCGCAGCGGTCGTTGAACCTCTCCCAGACTACGACGGCATGGCCACCGAACCTCTCCGTCGTTTTGTTCAAATCTTCAAGGCATCCCGGAACTACTTTTATCAAGGAGGTGATTGCCGCCCGATCAGTTCGATTGCACTCACGACACTTGCCGCTCACTCTTACCGGAAAGCAGTCAAAGGCGGGGTTTATGGATCAATGCTGGATGTCTTTCGCGTTGTTGCTGAAGATCTGCACAACAGCATTCGGATTTCGAGGGATCAGGACGGAAGGCTCGGGTTTAATCTCCAGAACCCTATGGATATCCGCGAAAACTTCCTCGACTGCTGGGATGGGAAACAAAGGCATACGAGACGTTTCGGGTATGGCAATCGAAGATGGTCGATTTCATTGATGACATTATTACTCAGAATGAGAGACCTAATGGAATTGATGGTACCAAAAGAGGCTGGCCGCTACGTTCGGCGAATCAGCCGCAACAGCTGCTCTGCGCGGCATAGCGGGACAGAGGCGTGAAATGGTCACACGCGGAACTGCTGGCGTTGTTTCCAGCGGGATTCTCACCATTACTTCATTAGCAGGGGCGAACCCAGTGCCACGCCATATATTTGACGGACGCCCGTGACATGAAACAAAGACGAAATAACATGCTTTCAATCGGGCAACAAGCGTTCCTCCTCAGGAACACGGTTACAGACGCCAAGATAAGAACATTTTCACGTGGCCTTGGATTTCGAGCCACTGTTCAGCCAACAGTGATCAGTAGACACTACGACCTTCGCATCCGCTATAACCTCGGAAACCACCCGGTATCTACGATCCTTTCCCCGAATTGGGCGAACTGACAGAAAAGAAGATCCCTCATCTGTGGAAGTCAAACCCCTACGACCTATGCCTGTATTATTCCAAGAACAGGGAGTGGTTAATCGCTCACATGCACCTCGCACAAACCGTCTTTCCGTGGTGCATGGAATGGATGTTCCATTTCGAATGCTGGCTCGGCTCAGAAGAGTGGGACGGCGGAGGAACCGTCCACAACTGAACTCACCACACAGCATCCCCAGCCCTGATAATCCATGACCGCCAATCCCCTCACCCCACAGCCAACCCCACAAACCCTCAATATTCATTGGTTCATCATCCGAAGGACTCCCCGTTGCCAACCAGATAGCGGAGATTCTAGGGGGCAGGTTCGATGTCAGTGTGTGGGATCAAAGGATCTTCCAATTGGGAGAGTCGACAATTTGATGAACTGGGTCGGATTGTCCGATCTTTCGACTTCGCTGTTCTGGTCTTCACCGATGATGAAACGCTTGTTACGGCCAGGCAGCCCTCAAGGGCTATTCAACGCTGGGTTGACAAAATCGCTCGATGGATCGGCGGAGGAACTAGTCAATTCCGCAGCTCCTCGCGACAACGTAGTTTTCGAATTAGCGGATGTTCACGGGGCAAAAGGTAAGCGCAAATCCTTTGCGGTCGTTGTCCCCTCTGGTCGGGGGCAACCAAAGCTACCAAGTGACCTGGCAGGGGTAACGCTGACTTTTGCTACTCGTCCAAATGGCGGAGATCCAAACAAGGAGTCGCTGACAACGGATCTTGCACCTATTGCCTCCGCCATTTCCGAGCGCCATGAAAACGAAGCTGACTTTGAAATGCTGCCCCTCTACAGGCTCAGCTGTAGGGTATTTCCTCAATTTCGTTGCTCCGGTGTGCGCCGAAATCCGTCGTCTGAAAGCCTTCTCAGTGGGTGGTGAGAAATTCGACCTGAGCACCGGCAAATTTGAGTTTAGAATCGTCCTGCCTAATTCGCTCAGTGATGCAAACCAGGCGTCGGCAGAACATTACTGCGTCAGTCACAGGTTGGAGCCCGCACACGTTCAGACGCAATACCGCAAATATCCCTTTTGGGTTCAACCCACAATCGAGGATGGAAATGTGGTTTTTTGGGACTATCCAACCACACTAAAGTCCTCCGACGAGGCGGTAAAATATGTCACTCGCTCCGCCTACCTGAACGTCGGTGTAGGAATCAGAAAAGCAATGGAGATGCGCGAACTTGCGAACTTCGAGAGAGTCATTCAATTGATGTTGGTGTCGACGAGTGAAGGCTCACCATCCGAGGAATCGTCAAAGTCATACACCATGATCAGGATTGAACGATTCACCTCTGTAACGATGCCCTGTGCAGCGCGCCGTAATCGTTCTTTATTTGTTAGTAGTTTGAGCTTAAATAGCCGGACCGAGCGAACGGTTGTGCCTGCAAATTCACCAACTTCCCCCCACGCTCCAGCGTAGTCCCTCCAGGGTTGCGGCTCTATCCAACTGCAGAGTCGATGCGATATCCCACTCATATCCTCCTGCGTGCCCCCTGCGTCCGTGGTGAAAATTCGCGTGTGTTCCCTTTTCTACGTAGGACAAGGGACGACCATTTTGCGTTAACACATTCGCCAAGGGATTCTGGTATAATCACCGTGAGCAGCATACGAAACAAATTCTGGTTGAAGCGAAGTATTAATAGCAACTGCAACTCCCTCCCAATCTCCTTGATGGTTAAATCGTGCTAAACCATCACTATATCCGTGGGAAATCCGAGTATTTGATGATTAGGAAAAGCCCAGATCCATGTGGGGCATTAAAAGAATGATAAAATGCTGGAACCTTACCTTTACAGATCTGACAGTCCTGTGCGATGTCCCTGCGGCTCAATAAAAACATTCAACTTGTTGCCAGCGTTCCCGTCACGTGGCCGTCGATTCCTTCCGTCCGGCCATAATCGATCAGGAATTGATTAAAGCCACTGGTATGTCATAAAAGTCTGCCTCATGAGAATTCCCTGAAACCCACTTATTTCTCGATTTGCTCCAGCCTTGGTCGCCCCGAAAAACCACCCCGATGATGCCTGAAGCGAGACGCTCGAACAAACGACATCAATCTTCTGGAAAATATTCTTCTTCGTTATCTAATACAAAGATAGGCGCATGAAGTCTCACTTGGGCTGTAATTTCCTCTGGTGTTAGCTGGGGATTAGATGGTGGACTCATATTCATTATTATTTATCTGTGCGACAGTGAAACCCTTTCGCCCCGGAGGGATTGAAAGCAATTCAAGGTTCCTATCTTAACTAGGATCTCTAGCTAGCCGTCAAGCTCATTGAACCGCGACTCCTATGGATTCACAGGAGACGCGTAAAATACGTTTCTGGAACCGCAATCCCTTGATCTACAACGGTGCTCTGAGCTTCGCGGTTTTATTTTCGCTGCCTATGGGGAGCGAACTCCATAAGGACAAGGGTTCATTGCGGTCACTAGCATGAAATTTGCCGGGAAAGTGAGGGAGCCTGCGGCGCGGCTGATCGTTACGTACCGATCCTCCAACGGTTGCCGCATGACCTCCAACGTCTGCCTGCGAAACTTCAAGAGTTCATCGTGAAAAACCACACCGTGATGTGCGAGCGATACCTCTCGTGGTTCGGATTCATGCCATCACCTAAGACCTACATCGAAGATCGTTTGTTGCAATGCGCGGCAAGGACGGGTGGTGAAGAAGCCTTTTTCGTATCCAATCCCCCGCGAGTAAGTGAGCTATTTTTAAACAAAATCAGTAACAGGTGCCCCCCCAGTATTGAAAAAGCCCGGCGATATCATGGCGCGTATTGGATCGAAATTTTCAGGATCAATTCTGGGTGTGTAGATGGGCCGCTGCGAGACCACTTACGTTGATCGGGACAAATGATCAGTCGAATTCTCTCAATCGGGTTCGTCATTTCCGCACTCATCGTAAATACAGATTCTTTTGTTAAAAGAGGTCCACTTCTAGAACAAGAACACGATTGAAAAGCGATCCGCTATTTGCTGTCCTACATGGTCAATATCGATCATGTGCTGGAGCGTTTCGTCAAAATTCTCCGCTTCTCGTTTCTTGACTAGGAATTCTGGTCGGCGGGAAAAGGGGATTCGGAATTTCCATTACCTCGTCAGGAGAGAACCAGCCATTCTCCCTAATGCGCACCAAAGCCGCAGCTGGGTTCGAGGGCCAGAGAACGAGTGCCAGTGTTTCCCTTGCGCGGCTGCAAGTGACATAAAGAAGCCGCAAAGTTCGATCAATCGTCGTCTCCTTCCCACGTCCTGGGTTGTCCCTATCAGTATCGCTGAGATCCACGCCGCCGAAGATTTTGTCGTATGAAATGAGAAAGCCGCCTGCCGAAGCATCGTCCATTACAACCATGACGTCCGAATACTCTGATCCTTTGACCACCTGATGCGTGGCAAGGGCGGATTTGCCTGCCAGGTACGTTCGGTATTTCTTCAACTGAGGCCAAGGACAGGCGAAAAGCGCACTCCAGCCCCGACGCATGCGGTCTTGCTTTGACTCCTCCTGGCCTCTCGCGGGTGACGCAGGCGGAGCGGAGTCGTCCGCATGAGCTTCGCAAAGGCGGCGGTCTACCTCAAAAATCCTCGTTGCCAGAAGGGGGGAGATTACCTCTCCGATGGTGGAAGCGGGGTTGGCGCATGCGACAGCAAAAGTTTTGATCGCTTGCAGCATCTCTTCTGTTCGCACGGATCTCGCTGCCACCTCCTCGGGCATGACTGCGAGCCTACCGTGACTCCGTAGAACCTCGGTAAGCTTATACTCGTCCACAGTCCCGTCGTCGCCTAGGCATCGTTCGAGGTCAGCAAGTTCGTTCAGCAGGAACCTTGCGATGGCAGGTGCCTTTGTTCTCACCACTGCCGGAAGGTGCCGCTGCGTTGGGGTCAAGCAACAACATCGCACTATAGACCTCAAGAAACAATCCGCGTGTTGCGACGAGCTTGTGTTCTAGAGCGAGTACCTGATGCTTTCCCTCGTTCCATGCGTCCGACCCACTCACCGCGAGCATCTGACTGGCGCACCAGCGCTCGCCTAGGAACTTGTCCTCGGAGGTGAGCGAGGTCTTTCCTACGAATAGACGCACCAAGCCGCCCGTTTTCTCGCTTCTCCAATGCTGTTCCCCGCCATTTACCGGTTGGGTTCTAGCCTCCATTTCGGTCATCCGGTTTTGGACTTGGCTTTATCCGTAAGATTCTACTGAATCTGGAAATCTCCGGCCTCTGTACAGCTGTCTTCGGTATTTTCCTCACGCAGGTTCCAGTCGGCAACCACATTGGCCAAGAAGTGGCGGCGCACAATGTGCTCGCTCGTTTGAGTTCGAGCAGCTTTTCCCATTCAATGATACCTCACACTCTCTGTCTTTTAACTACATTCAGAAAAATCTGCCGAATCATGATATTCGAACTCATTCGTAAAGTTCCCTCTTCAGGTAGCCTGAGGCACGCTGACACCGGCGAAGCATCGTTGGTGACATATGGGACGACGCGAACTCAAGCGCGATGTCCGGAGCTCCAATAGCGCAGCGATTGAACTGTTCCTCAGAAAGTTCAAGGGTGCATAACCACGAGACTGATCGCTTTATGACTTCGCCAGGCTCCTTGATAATACAGTAATCGAGCAATTCATTTCCAAGACCGTCAACGAAGCCGGATCGTACCGCGGCGGATGGATCTAGGTAGCAGCATCGCATTATTTGTCTCCGGGTTAGTTCTAGCCCTTGGGCGAAAGCCAAAGCAGCCTCTGGCGCGAGACCGAGGCAACGCTCTAATTGTTCAGAGGTCAACGAAAAGCGATGACGTAGAAGAGCGGATTCAGGGTCTGTTTTGATGAGTTCATCCATTTGGTTTGTCATGGTATTTGTCTATTTATTGGTTTGAAAAATGTGCATGTGGTGTTTCATGAAATTAGAGGTGAAAATGGTACTTCCTGACTAAGAAAGTCCTCCTTCACCAAGAATCCGTTCCACTTCACGGCGGCTCACGAGCGCGGCTCCGTATCCGGTAATCGTTTGAACCCGCCCTCTTTTCTTTTGGCGATAGGCCCAAGAGCGCTCCTTACCAAACAACTGAGCAAATGCGGCTAGAGTGTATGCCTCTTGGCGTGGCCGATGATGTCCGTCCTCAAATTTCATGTGCAGACTCTTCACACGATACTCGCAAACCGTAAAACTTAAGCGCTGTACATTCTTTAGGGAAAATTAGCGCAACTTTCCTTAAGGCTGCATTTCGCAAGAATGGCCATCTACTTCACCATCCGGGTGAGCCTCTTTAGGGTTTTGATCCGAAGGGAAGAATCAACTAAGGCGGCGGATCAGAATCGTTTATACTACGTTTCTAGGAATTGAAAAGAATCTGAGAGCTTGAGTGAGTTTTCGAAAGCATTCAAATCACTGGAAGAGAGAAATTTCGACTGACTAATTGGAATCGTTAACGAAGCTGTGAAAACCCTGTTTCATCCATAAACCGATGACCTCCTTGAAGAGGTAATTCTCATCCTTCGCTCCAGTGGCTATAAGTCTTTTTTTCACCGCCTTAGAGATTTTCGGAGTCCATTCTCCCCCCGCCCAATTTCCTTTGCATCTGATTTCAGCAAGACGCATTGCAGTGTTAATCCAACACTGAAGACTATCCTGAGATAAATTCGGTAGCTCTCTGAGCTCGGCCACATTGGATGTGTCCCGAAGGGGATGACATCCAAAAGCCTTTTGGTTATTGCCGCAATGTCCTGATATCCAAGGGGAACATCTGCTATCGGAATTTGAGCGAGACCCAGAAGATCAGCAGGGAGCGCAGAATTGATTTTGGGCAAGACATGGCTTCTCTTTTTCTGGTAGTCGCTGTCGAAAAGAACCTCAGACGCCGCTTTAGCTTGTTCTATTAGTCTAGAATAATGCGCTTTATCCGGACTTTCATATTTTTGCGCCAATTTGCGGGCGGTTTCCAGATCCTTGAAATATCCAAATGCGAAGCCAGACCGGGCACTGCTGGAAAGATCCCGGTCGGCTCGGGTTCCAAGTCGTTTATTGATTCTAAATCCGAGATCCATTCCGAGACAGTCCGGCACCCGCAATTGTAACCCCTTCAGATTCTCTCTGTGCCGAAGGTGGATCGGCCATTCCGATACTTTTCTTGCCGTAATTAGAAGAGCTTTTACCGTCTTAGACTCTTCAGGAAGACTCTTCAACTCCTCCAGTAGTTCGGAAATCCGGACCCCGAAATCGGCAACAACTGAAGCCGCTTCGATGGTTCCCTCGATGCACTCTCTGTGGAAAACAATCAGGGCGCCCATTATAGATCCTAAGGCAGAACCTTTTTCCTCGGCTGACAGAAAAACGCCCTCGTATTTCAGCGAATGCTCCAAAAACGTGTCAAGCTCTTGGTATCTCTCCGGTATGGCGACCAGTAGCCTTGAGATCGCTGCGATTGATTTTCAAGCTTTGCTTCAAACCATTTGGTAGTTGCTCTACCACTCGATTTGTTCTCCGTCGTCGAGAGCCGGAAAAGAAATTGGCCAACCCTTCGCAGTTGTGGCCGCACCTTCTATCGCGGCATTTCCCTTCGACTCTTCTTGTATTAGCTGCTCCGCTAGGAGTTTCGCGCATAGTGTGCCTGAGAAGACCAACATCATCAGTGCGTCCTCTGAACCCCTCAGGCACTGTGTCTTCAGCTCTCCCAGTCGCTTCTGAAGGAGCGCTTCCGTGTCAGCGAGAGGACTCATGCCTTCACTAACTTGGCCATTGCGTTTGAGTGCTTTTTACATAAATGCCCGTAGGTGCGCGCACACAACACCCCTCCATCCTGATGCCCCAACCATCCGGCAAGCGTGGCAAAATCCACGCCGGCTTCAATGCACCTTGTCGCGAAAATATGCCTGAGATCGTGAATTCGAAGGTGGTCGTAACCTAGGCGTTTGCAAGCGTTCTCCAAAGCGCCCCGAGGGGACTTGATCAGCATGACAGGATCATCCGGACCGGTGGGAATACCTGCGGCTCTCAATCGATCAAGCAAGTCCAGGGCTGCAGGGATCAGTGGAACTTGTTTCATCAGGTCGCTCTTCGAGGTTCGTGCTATTAGCCACTCTGGCTTGATATTTCGCCAGCGGGTTCCCTGCGCTTCTGAAATACGGAGTCCTGTATAAGCCAGAAATTCCACTGCCATCGCGCTGGCTTTGCTGTGCCGCTTATTTTGGGAAAGGATACTATCAACGATCTTGGCCAAATCCTCGGCGGTGGGCAAATCGTATTCTTTGGTTTTGGGCTGTATACGATCCAACCCAAGAACCAAATTTTTGGCTACGTAGCCTTCATCGACAGCCCGTTTATAGACTCTACTGAGAAGTGCCAGCCCGCCATTGTATCGCGTTGCCGAGCAGGACGCAGCGAACAGATCCATGAGGTTTTTCAATTCACCAAAGGTCACTCTTGAAATAGATTTCCCCAGCGGATTCTTAGGAAGGGTAGCGGCCACCTTTGGAATCGCTATAGCAAGTTGTTCATAGTATTCCCGAGTGCTATCTTTCCTACCCGGAACCACCCGCTTGGCTTCCTCCTCAATGGCGATCTGTAGAGATGTGGCGTTAACCGTATTTGTGGCACCCCTCATCTCCGCCAATGCCTCAGGCAGGCGATTCTTGGCGACATTGAAATCATCCGTCTCGAGACTGCGACGAATCACCTTGCCCGCGACCTTCGCGCTCGCGTAGTATTTGCCACCCCGATGACGAAGCAAACAAGCTATCTTGGACTTACTGAATTGTGCAATTTGTGGCATGGCGTCGCATTCTGTGCTCAAGAAAGTATGCACCCTAGGTATGCACCGGACAAGCTGAATCGTCGGAGATCCTTAAAGGGGCTGTAGCTCAGCGGTTAGAGCAGGGGACTCATAATCCTTTGGTCGTGGGTTCAAACCCCACCGGCCCTACCTTTTGCCCATTCAGACAGTTCGCCTAGCAGGTTCTGTTTCCTTGTAGGCGTTTTCCGAGAACTGGCCGCTTGAACCGATCAGAAATACGTATATCCTGAGTTCATTGAGAGATTGCCGTCAATTTTTCACGGTGATCGCTGGGTTCTCCGGCATTCGCATCATAAGTCCGGCTCTGATTTTTCGGGAGCGACCATTTCGGTTTCACCGTAAACGGATGGGTCTTAGTCCGGGTCGGAATGGCCTTCCCGCCGCATCCGAATGTACGGTCTACTTCTCCTCGACCGTGATATTTTTGAACTCTATGGTCATCTGTTTGTTTGGATGAACCTGGAGGCCGATGGGGCCTTTCTCCTTCGCGGTTTCGGAGGTATAGTCCAAGATATGCTTGCCATTGAGATCGACGCTATAGGCGTTGCCTTTGGCGACGATTCTCATCGTGTTCCAATCGCCCTGTTTGAGGAGTTCGGCCACGCCCTTGGCCTCCACCGGGTATTTCCCGATCTTGCTGATATACGGGGAGCCTGTCATGTCCCGCTTGAGGGAGCCGGAGTCGCCGATCTGGATCTGGTCGGTCTGGTGCCGGAGGAAGACGCCGGTATCGATGCTACCGACGAAGCGGAAGTCCAGCTCGATGGTGAAGTCCGTGTATTCCTTTTCCGTCCAAAGGATGGAGCCTTTCTTCTTCTCGTCGCTGGTGCCGGTAAGGACGCCGTCCCTGGCAGTCCACGGGGCGGGTCCCTCGGCTTTCCAGCCATCGAGTGTTTTCCCGTCGAAGATGGGTTGGGGGGCGGCTTGGGATGCGATGGTGGCCGCGAACAGGGCGGCGAGGGTTTTCATTTTCATGCGGCTATCGGTTACTCGGTTTCCTTCGGGATTGTTTCACGTTTCCCATAAGTTATCAAGCGGACGAAAGCCACGGAGGCCGGGAAGCAGATGCCAAGGAAGACGAGGGGGAGAAGGCCGGATTTCAGATCATTGCCGATGAGCCAGGGATGGAGAGACGAGGAGGGGTCGAGATCCCGGGTGAGGGAGAAAACCTTCAGAGCGAAAACCAGACCTGCGTGGAGGCCGACGGGGAGCCAGAGGGAGAAGGTGCGGGTGCGGCAATAGGCTAACAGCAGGCCGAGAAGCGCGAGGGTGGCGAACTCGGTAACGAAGAATGCGGGGTCGGTGAAATGACCCAGGGTGCTGCCAAGGATTTCCAGTCCGGCGTTCCAGGCGCGAGGGTCGTTTATCTCCATGCCATCGGGCGGACTGAGGAAATGGACGAAAGAGAACATCAGCGCGCTGCCGAGCCATGCCGTCCATCGTGAGCAGGCGCGGAGCCAGAGGCCGAGCAGGAGACCGCGGAAGACCAGTTCCTCGATGACTCCCGCTCCGAGCGCGGGGACGAGGGCTTTCGAGAAAACCCCACCGGCGGTGAGCGGGGTGTCTTCCGGAACGGCCGCTCCGGTGAAATGAAGGACGATGCCAAGCGCGCCAAGGACGGTGGAGCCGATGAGAAAGCCGCCGGAGATCTGGAGGAGACGCTGTTTCCAGGATAGTTTCCGAAGTTTGTAGCGTTCGGTGCCGTCGCCAGTGCCGATTTTTCCGACCCGGCGTATCAGCAGAGGGAGGAGGGCGAGGGCGGATATCAACAGGGCGCGGCTGAAAAAGCGGTCGGGTTTCGCGCGGCCGGAGGATTCCGCGATGGATTCGACGACGCGCGGATAGTCCGCCACTTCGGCGCCGGCCGCGAGGCTTTTCCCGGCATCATAAAGATACGGGGTGAGGAGGGCGGCGGCGAGGAGGGATGCGATGAGCCAGAGAATGATGGCTCCGGCCTCTGATTTCAAAAAGGACATGGGTTGTGAGGAAAATGGAACGCGGATGGCATGTCTCCGCTTTCTCCGTTCCGCTCTGCGGGAGAAGCCAACCTACGGCCTCGGGATCCTGGTAGTTTCGGGTTCAGGGGTTGTTTCTCACACAGCGTAGAGGAGTTTCATTTCAGGAAATGCTTTCCGCGCCGAAATAGGGGACGAGGGCGTCCGGGATTCTGATCGATCCATCGGGTTGCTGGCATTGCTCGAGGAGGGCGACGTAAAGGCGCGGAAGGGCGGTGCCGGAGCCGTTGAGGGTGGCGGGGAAACGGTTTTTGCCCTCCTTGTCCTTGAAGCGGAGCTTCATGCGCCGCGCCTGGTAGTCACCGAAGCATGAGCATGAGGAAACCTCGAGATATTTCCCGTGACCGGGTGCCCAGACCTCGATGTCGTAGGTCTTTGCGGAGGACTGGCCTATGTCCCCGGTGCAAAGCTCGATCACGCGGTAATGGAGGCCGAGCTTCCGGAGAATGCTTTCGGCGTGGGCGGTGAGTTGTTCAAGAACCTCGAAGCCGGTTTCCGGATCGACAATCTGGACGAGCTCGACCTTGTCGAACTGGTGCATGCGAATGATGCCTTTGTTATCGCGCCCGGCGGAACCGGCCTCGCGGCGGAAGCATGGTGTGTAGGCGACGAGCCTTATGGGTAGGTCGGCCTCCGCGACGATGGTGTCGCGGTACAGGTTGGTGACCGGGACTTCGGCGGTGGGAGCAAGGAAAAGGGTATTGCGGCCGTCGGTTTCGGAAGGCTCGGTGCCATACATGTCGTCCTCGAATTTCGGGAGCTGGCCGGTGCCTTCCATGCACTCGCGCAGGACGAGGTGGGGGACGTTAACCTCCTCGTAGCCGTTGTTCCGACTGGGTATCGAGGAGAAAGTTGATGAGCGCGCGCTCCAGCCTCGCGCCTTTTCCGCGATATACCGCGAAACCTGAGCCGGAGATGCGGACGGCATCATCCCAGGAAACAAGGCCGTGGGCGGTCGCGAGATCGACATGATCCTTCGGATCGGAAATGGCGGGCTTCTCGCCCCATTCGCGGACAACGGGATTCGCCTCCTCGCTGTCGCCGACCGGGCATTTCTCGTGGGGAAGATTGGGGATGTTGAGAAGAAGATCGGTCTGCTTCGCGCTGGCGGCCTCGGCCTCGGCGTCGTGTCCGGAGATCTCCTCGTTGATGGCGCGGACTTCGTCCTCGATGGCGGAGGAGTCCTCGCCCTTGGCTTTCATCTGGCCGATCTGTTTGGAAGTTGTCTTGCGCCTGTTCTGGAGCTCCTGTTTCGCGGTCTCGGCGACGCGGCGTTTCCCATCGAAGGCAAGCACCTCGTCTATCAGCTTCCAATGGTCGCCGCCGCGAGCCCTGAGGCGCTCCTTCACTTCCTCCGCGTTTTCCCGAATGATCCTGATGTCCAGCATTGCGGGCGGACTTTCACGGATGGGAAGGGAGGTGAAAAGCATTGAATTCGACGCTCCAGTGACAGTCAGTTCCCGCTTGAATGTCCACTCGGGCGGGTCTAAGCCCTTGCGGACATGGACGCCCGCCACCCGTATGAAATGATCCCGCTTTTCCCCGCCGGTATCCTGCTGGGGCTGTGGCTGATCGGATCGCACTCTCTGATGGTCGCGAAGCCCTCGCTGGTTCAGGGCTGGCTGAGAAAGTTTCCGCGAAACCCGATGGCGGGGCAGATCATCATGGCGGTCTCGCTGGCGTGGTTCTGGCTGCTCATCGCACCGGACGGTCTCGGGAAACTGAGCGCCCTGCGGATGGATCTGGGAGAGTTCAACAACATCAAGCCGCTGCTCCAGTTCCTGGTCCCCGCCACGCTGGTCGCGGTCTGCGTCAGCATCAGGGACTTTCTCGCGGTTCGCGCTCTGGGTCTGCTCGGCCTGATGATCGCCGCGCCGTTGTTGGAGGCCGCGTTCCTGAAAGACCCGGCCAGCCGTCTGCTCGTGCCCGTCTTCGCTTATGCCCTTCTGACGAAATCACTTTTCTGGGTGGGCATGCCATACCTGTTCCGAGACGCCGTGACATGGGTGACCGCCACGGACGGGAGGTGGAAACTCTTTTCCTTCGCCGGACTGGCATACGGGATCGCCACATTGGTCTGTGCCCTCGCATTCTGGCGCGGATACTAGGACCGTTGGCACCCCGTTAAAAGGCTTGCACCGGGCGGGGCGGCAACCTACCTCAAGACCATGGCTACCGAAACCACGCTCATCCTCTTCAAACCCGACGCCGTCTCCAAGAACCTCACCGGCGAAGTGCTCGCCCGCTTCCAGAAGGAAGGCTTCATCATACGCGGCATCAAGATGATGGCGCTCAGCGACGAGATCCTCGCGGAACATTATTCCCATATCGCGGACAAACCCTTCTTCCCATCCGTCCGCGAATTCATGCAGGAGACGCCCGTCATCGCACTCGCGCTGGAAGGTGACGATGTCATCACCCGCGTCCGGGATCTCCTCGGCCCCACGGATTCCATGGCCGCCGCTCCCGGCACGATACGTGGCGATTTCGGATTCAAGGACGCGGATGCGAAGATGCGCAACGTCTGCCACGCTTCGGATTCCCCGGAAGCCGCGGCCGATGAGATCAAACGTTTCTTCAAGGACGGCGAGATCTTCTCGTTCTAAAGCGTTTCCAGGAGGCCGTTTCGGAATGAGTCACAGCCTCCTCCTGCATTCGCTCGATCCCAAGCCGACGAGGCG
Organism: uncultured Verrucomicrobiae bacterium; assembly: GCA_963758175.1. Taxonomy (GTDB): domain Bacteria; phylum Verrucomicrobiota; class Verrucomicrobiia; order Verrucomicrobiales; family Akkermansiaceae; genus Luteolibacter. The sequence goes on along the minus strand of CAVWUI010000002.1, from coordinate 1,074,110 downwards.
GGATCTTGAGGAGATTTCCGTGACCGTTCCTTCCATCGCGAGGGCGGACTGCGCGTTCATCGTGGACGATTGGTTCGGGATCGTGGTCTCCGGTCTCGGTCTTGCCGACGCGGAAATTTTTCAAACAGGACTGCGCGGGCTCGATATCGCGACGGACATCGTGGCGGATGCGGACATCCCCTCCCTGCACCATGATTTCCGCTGCCAGCGTTTGGATATTTCAGAGGACGAAATCATACTCAGCACCGCGATGGGACGGCGCTATCCGAGGAGACGGGGCGATCTTGTTTTCGTTTCCGCGGGCTTTGTCGATCGCGAGAAGGCCGGAACCGACACGGAGTTGAGGACGGAAGTCCGCTACACGGATTTTGGGGCGTATCAGACCCAGGTGAGCCGGAGCGTGATGAAAATCGAGGAGAAACGTTTCTTCCGAATCGATCTGTTTTTCGGAACCGATCCGCATCGCATCTCCCTGGAGATCGACAAGGAAACGGTCTGCTTTTACGGAGACCGACCCGTCAGGATGAAAAACTCGCTGGATCTGACCGTGCTCATGGTCGATCTCCAGGCTCTTCTCCCGCCGGAAAGGATGAACCGCAGCCTCCGGGAGCTATCGCTCGAGGGAGTGTATCCTAGGATGCGGGCTTACGAGGAAGAGCTGCGATGGGCGTTTTACCGCCTCGGGGCGAGAGGTTGAGTAGCTCTCCGGCTAGAGAAGCATCAGAGCCGGGTTCTCGATAAGCTTTTTCACTTCCGAGATATAGCTGGCTCCCACGGCTCCATCGACGACGCGGTGGTCGGCGGAGAGGCCGATGTTCATGCGCAGTCCGACCTTGATCTCGCCGTTGACGACGACAGGTTTCTCGACAGCCGCTCCAACCGAAAGGATCGCGGCCTGTGGCGGATTGACGATGGCGTCGAAGGAATCGATCCCCCACGCCCCGAGATTGGAGACGGTGATGGTGCCGCCGTCGAATTCGTTGGGCTTGAGTTTCTTGTCCTTGGCACGGGTGGCGAAGTCTTTGACGGCCCGGGAGATGGCGAGCAGGGATTTGCTTTCCGCTTCCGTGATGACAGGGGTGACGAGGCCGTCCTCGACAGCGATGGCGACGGAGAGTCCGACGTGTTTGAATTTCACGATGTGATCGCCGGCGAAGGAGGCGTTGATCGCGGGGACGGCCTCGGCGGCGTTGATCGCGGCTTTGAGGATGAAATCGTTGACCGAATATTTGTTGCCATGGGTCTTCTCCGCCTGGTCGTTGACCTGTTTGCGGAGAGCCATGAGCGGCGCGGCATCGACTTCCACGTGGAGATAAAAATGCGGGATGGTCGTCTTCGAAGTGAGGAGCCGGGAAGCGATGACCTTGCGCATGGAGGAGAGCTCGATGCGCTCGTCCCCTTCCTTGGCGACCGGCTGGATGGCTTGGGCGGGCGCCGGCGCGGGAGCGGAGGAACGGGATTTCGCGGCGGCGGAGAGACCGGCGGCGGCGCTGGCCTGGGAGGACTTGGGCGCGGATTTCCCGGAGGAGGCTCCCTCGACATCGGCTTTCACGATCCGTCCGCGCCGGGCCTGTGCCGGAAACGCCGGAGAGATCGACGCCCTTTTCATCGGCGATTTTTTTGGCGAGAGGAGAGGCTTTGACACGGTCGCCATCGGAGGAAGTCGGAGTGGCGGGAGAGGATTCCTGCGTGGTGTCCGGTTCGGAACCCGTTTCCTTCTTCTCTGCTGCCGCGGCCGCACCAGCGGATGGGGACGGGCGGCTTCGGCATCCTTTGCCGGGGCGGAATCGGATGAAGAGCCGCCTTCCTCGCCATCGAGTACGGCCAGGACACCGCCGATGACGGCCTTGTCGCCCTCCTGGATCAGGATTTCGGTGATCGTGCCTTCGTCGAAAGCCTCCATCTCCATCGTGGCCTTGTCGGTCTCCACTTCGGCGAGGATGTCGCCGATCTCGACGCTGTCGCCGACCTTTTTGTGCCATTTGACGAGGGTTCCCTCGGTCATGGTGTCCGAGAGTTTGGGCATTTCGATATTTACAGACATGTTGTGGAAAAGCTGGTGTTGGGTGGAAAGGATGGGAGAACTGGTTTGTATTTCCAGTCCTTTTTCGGAAACGGGGAAACAAAAAAGGCGCGGAGGTGTTGAACCGCTCCGCGCCTTTGATGGAAATTCTAAGGGAGCCGCCTTACTCGGCGAGCTTCTTCATGGTGGGGATCAGACCGATGTGCGGGCTGCCGACGGGGCCTTGAGCGGTTGCCATCTTGATGGTCTGCTCGGAAGTGGTGCCGCAGCAGTCCTTCTTCGGGCAATAGTAGCGGGTGCACTTCGGGCAGGGAACCTTGATCTTCTTGGTCACCGTCTTGTAGCGGGGAACTTTTTCCTCAACGGTTTCGACAAGGCCGTATTTCGAGCCGTCATCGGTGCGCACTTCCCTGGTCACGATGTCGTAGCCGCAGGTTTTCACCTGTCTGGTCTCGGTGCGGTATCCGGCGCCGGTCGATGGCAGACCGAACATGGAGCAGCAGGAGGAAAAGCCGAGGGAAAGGGCGGCGAGTGTCAGTAGGCTGAGGAGTTTTTTCATCGGTGTGTGTTTCAAGAATTTTTTAGAAGAGGCAGCAGCAGGAGGCGGCGGCGAATGCGGTGAGTGAGACCAGGGCGAGGGTTAGGATGCGCTGCAACATGGGCACATGGTTAGAAAAGTGTGAGGGCTTGGCAATAAAATTTATGGCTCCCCGTCAATTCACGGCGACGGGCTGGAGAAGGCCTCGAAGTCCGCCCCCCTCAAGCGGCTCAGCTCATCGTGCGTTTCCGCAATGCGTGGATCCGGCGTCACCGATACCGCCCGCCTGATAACGCAATTCGCGACGGTGGCTCCGAGGGCTGTAGAAGTATTTCATGTGGGGAAGATTGCTGGACTTGGCGGGGCGAGCGGGATGATACATGTGCAGATGACGGACGTGGATTGGATGGCACTCGCGCTGGAGCAGGCGCGGAAAGGAGAGGGCAAGACGGCTCCGAATCCTCCGGTCGGCTGCGTCATCGTGAAGAACGGCGAGCTCCTTGGAAGCGGCTGGCACAGGAGGGCGGGTATGCCGCACGCGGAAGTGGAGGCGATGGCCGACGCGCGGAAACGCGGCTCACCGGATGGCGCGACAGCATACGTGACGCTGGAGCCGTGCTCGACGGTGGGGCGGACTCCGGCATGTACCGGGCGGGCTGATAGAAGCGGGAATTTCAAGGGTGGTTTACGGGAGCGTGGATCCGAATCCGGCTCATGCCGGAGCGGCGGACTCCGTCCTGTTGGCGGCTGGCATCAAGGTGGAGTCCGGCGTCCTGCAGGATGAGTGCGATGAGATACTCCGCCCTTTTTCAAAAGTCCAGCGCACCGGCCTGCCGTGGGTGATCTGGAAATGCGCGATGTCACTGGATGGAAAAATCACCAGGCCGGAGGGCGAGGGGCAGTGGCTGAGCGGGGCGGAATCGCGCGCGGACGTGCAAGTGCTGCGCTCGCAGGTGGATGCGATACTGACCAGCGGGGAGACGGTGCGCCGCGATCTTCCGGCGCTCACGATCCGCGTGCCGGAACTGTTGGAGGGACGGGATCAGCCCTGGAGGGTGGTTGTGACGGACAAGCCGGAAACAATGCCGGGGGACGCCGCGGTCTTTTCCGATGAATGGAAGGAAAGGACGCTGATCCGGAGCCGCAAGAACCCCGAGGAGATGCTGCGGGCACTGGTGAGGGAACAGGGTGTCCTGTCGGTGATGGTTGAGGCCGGAGGGAGGTTTTCCGCGGCTATGATTGCCGCCGGGCTGGTGGATGAGGCGGTGATCTATTACGCGCCCATGCTCTGCGGTGGCACGGTTCCCGCGCTTGCGGGAGGAGGCTTCGCGGCATCGGTGAGACTGGAGGGGATTTCCCGGGAAACGCTGGGGAGCGATCTGCGTGTGCGGGGGAGAATATTGAAACCATGAGCGGACAGTTTCTTCGAAATCCGGAACGCGAATGTCTGGCGCGGCGAGGTGCTGGCTTTGCGGAATCTGAGCATTTCCCTGCGGACGGATGAAAGCGTCGCCATCCTCGGGGCGAACGGAGCCGGGAAAAGCAGTCTGCTGAAACTGATGACGGGCGAGGTGCGCGCGGAGGCGAGGCCGGGCACGTCCTGCCGGGTGTTCGGCGAGGAGCGGTGGTGCCTTGAGGAACTGCGACACCGGGTGGGTCTGGTGATGCCGGAGGAGGTGGCGAGGTTTTCGGCCGAGGAGGTGGCGGCGGATGTGGTTCTCTCTGCGTTCCGGGGTGCCTACGGGCGGACTGGTGACATGCGTTTCAAGGCTATGGAAAAAGCGCGGGTTGCGAAGGTGATGGAGGAGGTCGGCGTGGCGGATCTGGCGGGCCGGTATTTCGGCCAGCTTTCTTCCGGGGAGAAACGGCGGTTTCTGATCGCCCGCGCCTTGGTTCACGAACCGGAGGTTCTGGTGCTCGACGAGCCCTCGACCGCCCTCGATTTCGCCGCCCGGCTGGCGATTCTGGAGCGGCTGCGGTCTGTCGCGAGAAACGCGGGAAGCATCGTGCTCGTCACCCACGATCCCGGCGAAATCCTTCCGGAAATCGACCGGGTTGTTCTCCTGCAGGGCGGAAGAGTGGTCGCCGACGGTAACAAGAAGGACATCCTGAGATCGGAGGCTCTCAGTGCCCTCTACGGGATGGAGATGAAGCTCGGTTGGCTGGAGGGCTGGCCGGTGGCGAGGTCATCGCGGTGACTATTGATCGGGGTTGTGGCTGCCGTTGTATCCGGGGGTGTAAAGCCGCAGGCCGAGTGTTTCCGCCATGAGCCTCATGGCATACTCCAGCATTTTCTGGTCGAGATCCAATGCAGTCTCACAAGCAAAAGAATTCAGCAAAGATGTTTTCTCAAGCATGGTTTTCAGACTTTGCTCTTTTTGGCACAGGATCGTAGCCATGCGTTCCCCATGGGTGACAGCGAAGTAGTCTGCGAAGGGTGAGCCACGAGCCTTTCAGAGCTCCGTGAATCCTGATCGCCTCAATGCCGTAGTGGCTGCATGTCGGATCGTGGCGGCAGACGCCTTGTCCGCCGCTGGCGAGACGCAGCCACGGCGAGATCGCGAGCTGGTAGAAGCGGATCAGTTTCGTGAGCAGCCAGGACACGCGGGAGTTGGTAACTTAGTGGAACAACAGGACGGGAACGTGGCAGGTGCGGATGAGTGCGGTGGTGGTGCTGCCGAGGATGAACTCGCGGATACGGGAGTGGCCGTAGGCGCCCATCACGAGGAGATCGATGTCTGTGTCCTGAACCTTCGCGGTGATGGCTTCGTCGGGATCGCCGGGAAGGAGCTCGGCGGTGACCGCGAAGCCCGCCCCTTTGAGGGCGGTTGCGGAGGCTTCGAGGGAGCGCTCCAGTTCTGTCCCGGGTTTCCCGATGGCGAGGATATGGCACTCCGCGCCCTTCAGGAGATCATGGGTGGCGACGTAGTCGATGGCTTTCAGAGCGCTGTTCCCGCCGTCGAAGGCGATGAGGAAACGGTTGACGGGATTGAACTCGCGGGCGGCGACAAGGACGGGGATTTTCGCGGAGCGCACAACGCGCTCCAGGTTGCTGCCCAGATGGCCTTTGGAAAAATCCGCGTGCTCGCCGCGTTTTCCGAGGACGACCAGGGCTGCCCCATCTTCGAATTCCGCGACGGTATCCACCAGCGAGCCGTGGCGCTGGGTGGTCGTGGTGAGGCTGCCTTCGATGTTTTTCGCCGCGTCTTCGAGAATCGCCTTCCCTCGCAAACGGGCGACGCGGGCGTGGGACTCGTCCAGTGTGCTGAGTTCGGCGAGAAGCTCGTCATTCGCCTGGAAGCCGAGGTTTCCGCTTAGATCAAGTGTGGCGGGGATATCCTCGCGCTCGATGACGTGAAGGATATGCACGGGCAGACTCAGCCGAAAGGCGGCCCAGGAAGCGTGCTGGTAGATGCTCGGCGCGTAGAGGGAGCCGTCGGTGCAGGCTAGGATGGTGGACATTTTCTGATCGGGTTCTAGTGTTCGAGCATGCGGTCGATGGCGCCGGGCTTGTCGTGTTCACCCAGTTGATCGACGATGGTGGCAGACGCCTCGTTCATGCCAAGGATTTCCACTTCGGTGCCTTCACGACGATATTTCAGGACGACGGTGTCAAGGGCACCCACCGAGGTCAGATCCCAGAAATGGGCGTGGGAAACGTCGATGACGACCTTGGCGAGGACTTCCTTGAAATCGAAGGCGGCGAGGAATTTTTCCGAGGAAGCGAAGAAGATCTGGCCCGCGCACGGTGTAGGTGCGGGTCTCGCCGGAAAGGTCGCTCTCGACGGCGAAGATCTGGGAAACCTTTTTCGCGAAGAACACCGCGCTGAGCAGGACGCCCACTCCCACGCCAATCGCGAGGTTGTGCGCGAGTATGGTGACGATGACGGTGGCGATCATCACGAAGCTGGTGCTTTTCGGGTGGATGCGGAGACTCTTGAACGACGCCCAGTTGAAGGTGCCGACGGAGACCATGATCATGATGGCGACGAGCGCGGGCATGGGGATCATGCCCACCCATTTTCCGAGAACCACGCAGAGGATGATGAGGACGACACCTGCGACGAGGGTGGAAAGGCGGGTGCGTCCGCCGGATTTCACGTTGATGACGGACTGGCCTATCATCGCGCAACCGGCCATGCCGCCGAAGAATCCGGTAATGAAGTTCGCGATGCCCTGCCCGCGCGCCTCGCGGTTTTTGTCGGACGGGGTGTCGGTGAGCTGATCCACAATCTGCGCGGTGAGCAGGGATTCCAGCAGACCTACGACTGCCAGGCTGAGGGAAAACGGGAGGATGATTCGTCAGCGTATCCAGGCTGAAAGGCACATCCGGAAGCAGGAAGGCGGGCAGGGTGCTGGGCAGATCTCCGAGGTCGCCGACGGTGCGGACGTCGATTTTCAGGAAGACGGAAAGCGATGAGAGGACGATGATGCAGATGAGCGGTGAGGGTACTGCTTTGGTAAAACGCGGCAGAATGTAGATGATCGCGAGTCCCCCGGCGGTCATCGCCCATGCGATCCAGGACACATCGGCCTTCGCGAGATTTAGCTCCGGGAGCTGTGCCATGAAGATCAGAATGGCCAGCGCGTTGACGAAGCCTGTCATCACGGATTTCGAGACGAACCGCATCACCGATCCCACTTTCAGGAGTCCGAAAATAAACTGGATCACCCCGCAAAGCACCGTCGCGGCGAGGAGGTATTCGACTCCGTGGACTTTCACGAGGGTTCCGACCAGGAGGGCCATCGCGGCAGTGGCGGCGGAAATCATCGCGGGACGTCCGCCGGCGAAGGCCGTGATGACGGCGATCAGAAAAGAGGCGTAGAGGCCCACCTTGGGATCAACCCCGGCGATGATGGAGAACGCGATGGCCTCCGGTATCAACGCGAGTGCCACGACAAGGCCGGAAAGCACATCGCCGCGCACGTTTGAAAACCAGGAAGAGGGTAGGCGTGTGAACATGATGCGTAATCTGGAATTGCCGGACGGAAATCAACCGAAAGAGAAAGCGCGGAGACTCCGGGCGATGCGGGGAAAGGGCAAGCGGTTTTTCGGAAGCCCGGTTTGTACCCGGTCTGTGGCTTCGGTCGTCCAACCGGCGGAGTGACAAAAAAATAGGGCATCTCAAAACCGCTCACATTTTTTTAAACCGATTGTCTTCCATGGCGGATGATGTCCGGATGGCGACATGATCTCATGGTTCAGACAAAGGCTCGCGAAATTCTCGTCACAAGGCTCGACGCATCCGCGATCTGCCTCGTGGCTACGGCTCGATGAGCTCCGCGCCCTTGATCAGACGGCAGAATTCCTTTTTGGAAACGTCATGGACAGTGCCTTCCTCGGCATCGGGGCTGGTGGTTTCCTTGTACTGGATGGCGAGGCGTTCCCAGATGACGATACGGAAAAAGCGGTCGTCTTTCTTCCAGAGTTGGTTTTGTGCGAGAGGGGGCATGGGGATCGGTGACTAGTGCCGGGTGATTTGAGGCAGGATTATGAATCAGTCAGTGCCTCCATGTCGCTGCGCTCCATTGTGATCAGTGGAAGACTTGGGTTGTGAATGCCGATTGACAGTCACAATTGTACAAGCTCGGGATCGGCGCCAAGGGTGCCGGTTAGGGACTGGCGGTGGGCTGGGGTTTGGATTTTACTGAGGTGGGCTTTGGCGGCTTCCAGGCGTTCGGTGATCTTCAAACGGTCGAGCTCGGTTTGGTAGTTCGGCTTTTTCAGGTAATCCTCGAGATAGGCGATGTGACGCGTCCAGAGGGCTTGATCGACTTTTGCCTTGGCGTCGAGGCGGGCTTTGTACCAGTCGGATTCCAGCAGGGCCTCGGGAGTGAAGAGGGCGCGGACAGCGGGGTCGGTTAGGGATTTCCCCTCGTATTCGCCGTGAGCCATGATGTGAAGAAGGGCTTTGAGAGGGGGACAGGCGGCCTCCACGCTGCCGTCCTCGAAGTAGTTGAGGGCGACGCTGCGCTGGGTGCAGGTGATGTTGTCGATGCCGTCGATGTAGTCGTCCATGGACTGGAGCTCCGGCTTGAGCATTTCCTCGGTGAAAACGCTGTCGGGTGCCGTGAACATTCGGCCGAAGAAAGTGGCGACGAAGCTTGAGGTGATACGGTAGCCGAGTCGGCTTGCCTGGATGGTCTTGCCGTCGTGCTCGAAGTCTTCGATTTTTTCAAGGAAGCCGTTCTCGATGAGGTAGGCCGGCTCCCTTTCGGAAATGAACATCCTGGACCAGACCTCCGGGACGAGCAGGGAGATGTCGTGATCCACCCGGTATTTTCTGCCGATGTGACCGGCGGCGGAGGTGAATCCAGAGTAGCCTGTCAGAAGATAGGAGACCAGAGCCGCGTTGACATCGTGGATGGGCAGAATGGCGTTGAACGGCCCCTTGGTCAGCGCGCCTTCACTACCAGCGCCAGTGGTGGAGGGGCTTTTCCCGGTGAGGGAGGCGATGAAATCCATGAAAAGCTCGGGCAGCTCCTGGTAGTGGATGGGATTGTAGACCGCCAACGCGCGGATACCCGCGGCTTCGTCAGGTGGGTTGTTGCGACGTCCTCCGAGGACGGAGTTCACCGGCATGGGGACGGGGGCGTCGATGGGGAGGCGGCGGATGAAGCGCGCGCCCAGCTCAGCGAGATAGACGGAACGCGGATCTTCGAGGTCGGGTCGATTCTGGAGATAGCGCGGGTTCTTGGTGGGCTTGCCATCGACAATGCGAGGCTGGTGGGAGCTGATGACGTATTCCGGCGAATCCTTCCGGACAAACTCGCGGAGCATCTTCCGCATCGGCTTGGTGAATTGCTCGAAGCGGATGGCGTCCTTGACCATGGCTTTGGCCTCGCTCCGGGGGATGGGCTCGTAGTTGGAAAAAAACGTGCCGTGCTGGGAGAAATCACTCTCGGTTTTTTTGTCGTAGCCGCGATGGATGGCGTCGTCGGGCCGCTGGAAGAGGCGGTATTCGCAGTTCCTGATAAATTTCAGCGAAGGGTTTTTGAGATCCGGATGAAGGCCGGAGACGGCCTCGCGGGGGACGACAGTGGATGCGGAGATGTCGTCCTCCGTCTGGATTTTCCGGGCGGGCGCGAAGTCCTTGCGGATTCCGAAGGTGCGCCACGTGCCGTCCTCCGTGAATCCTACGCGGAGATATTGGGAGACGAGGCGCTGGCGGCGGTAGGAAAGCTCGTGGCCGGGGAGGCCGTTGATCAGATCGACGGTAAAGCGACTTTTCCAGTCGTTGCCCCAGTCCTGCTTGTAGAAACGTTTTACGACGAGGACGAGATCGCGGACGGGGCGGTCTATGGTTCCGAGCCAGGCGTTGTATTCGTCGGTGTAAGCGGGGTTCGGTGTGAGGAGGCGGAGAACGGATCCCAGGGAGCGGTCGTCGGAGAGGAGCGCGCGGCCGGATTTGCCGGGATCGTGGCGGACGGAGTATCTACCAGAGAAATCGTAGTTGATAATCCTTTCGGCAGCTTCGAGATCCTTCTGGAGGTCGTCGACCAGGACGAGGTCCAGGAGATCATGGCGTCGGAGAGGGATTTGGAAATTTCCGATTTTCCACCTCCCGAGACGGTGCACGGCTTGTGGCAGAAGGTGCCCTCCGCGTTGGTTCCGATGAGACGCCAGCGCTGTCCGGTGGAAGGTTTCACCATTTCCACCTTGTAGCCGGACGGGAGGACGTAGGTCGTGCCCGGCTGGAGGGAGATTTTTTGCTCGCCCTGGTCGTTCTTCCACTCGACGGACTGGTTGTGGAGGTCGATGTGCACGTCCTGCGGGACGTAGAGAATGTTCGGATATTCTTTGTCGATTCCATAGCCTTCCGGCTGGAGGTCGAACAGGTTTCCGTAGCGCTCGATGACGCCGGCGAAGCGGTGGTCAACGGGGCTGGAGTATTCGGAGAGTGAGAAGTCCTCGCCGAGATCGAAGGACGGGAAGGCGATTGCACCGCCGGCGTGCTCCTCCTCGGCGTTGCCGAAAAGGTTGGCGGCGTAGGAGAGCTGGGTTTTCACCTCCTTTTTACAGTAACCGTAGTAGTTGTCCGCGATGAGGGTGACGACGACTCCGCGCTTGTCGCGGCAGGTGATTTTGAAGGCTCCGCCGTCGTTGTATTTCTCGTCGGGTGAAGACCAGCACATGCCGTCCTTCTTCTGGCGGGCTGTGGCTTCGGAGACACTGGGGAGGCCGAGCTCTTTCTTGGTGAGGGTGACAAGCTGCGGGGCGAGGATGACGCAGCCGGTGTGGCCGGACCAGTGCTCGGTATCGAGACGGGCATCGTTGTCAGGGAGGTAGGGATCGCCGGCGTTGCCGAAAATGCTTTCGACGAAATCAAGGTTGGAGACGAGGTTTCCCGGGGCGAAAAAGCGGACTTCCATTGATTTCTCCGGGGAGTATCCGGGAACGGCGGGAGAGACGATCGGGCGGAGAAGGAGGGAGACGAAGACCTGCGCGGGCTTTTCGCTGGTGCCGGTGAAGGGCAGGGTCATGAGATCGCCGGGAGGGTTGAGCGCGGCGAGCAGGAGACGGGCGAAGGTGGCCTTGGGGACTTCCTTTTTATCAGCGGGGACAGGCAGACCGCCATCGGCCACATGGAAGACGCCCTCCGTCGTGCGGCGGTCTGAGGCCGGGTTGTGGCAAACGCCCTGGTTGACCCGGTAGGAGGAGAGAATGGATGATTTGAACTCATCCTTGTCCGGCGGGATGGAGAGCATACGGGAAATGCCGTGGCGCTCGGTGATCAGCGCGCCTGCGGGGAGGAGGTGGACTCTTTCCCCGAAGACTTCGCCTACAATCTCCTCGCCCAGGTAGGCGCGGAGGTAGGCATCCACCGCGGCATCCGCGGGGCAGAGATAGTCGGAAAGGAGGCGGGTTTTCTCCTGGAAGCTGGCGATGAGGGATTTTCCCAGATCGAGAAACGGGAAGTCCTTCTCATCCCCGACGATGGGGTAGCCACGCGCGGCGAGTTTGAGGTTTACGAACTCACGGAGGCGGTTCTCTTCATCTGCGGTGGAGGTGGCGGGGCCACGGGCGGTAAAGCCGATTCGGTCTTTGAGAGTGTGCGGCATGATGGCGGATGGGTTTTTCTGGTCGGAGACTATGGAGCGGAACGGTAGGAAGCGGCTTTTTCGAGGAAACGGGAACATGCGTTCGGCCTCCACTGCGGATCCGGGCATTCATGGAACGAGAAGCGGAGCCGCAGGGATGTCATAAATGTACCGGCGACGGGTTGCCTTGAACCCATTCCCCGCTAAGCCTCTTTACCGCAACACTGCTTGTATTTTTTCCCGGAGCCGCACGGGCAGGGGGCGTTGCGTCCCGTGGTTTCTATGGAGAAGCTGGGTTTGCGCTTCGGGAGGTTGAGCTTGAGTTCACCGCTGCCGGGTTTGGAGACATGTGAAGGATCGATGTTCTCAAGGCTGCCGCTGGAGGCCATGTTGTCCCGGGTGATCCCGCCGTCCGTGGACTCGCCGCCCTGGAGCTGTCGCGGCTGGCTGTGAAGCTGTTTGAGGAAATCCTCCAGGTTGCCGGCGGAGCGGAAGAGGTTCGTGAGAGCCTCCTGCTTGATCTCGTCCATGAGTGTGACGAAAAGTTTGTAGGCCTCGTTCTTATACTCGATGAGTGGATCCTTCTGTCCCTGGGCACGCAGACCGACTCCCTCTCGAAGGGCGTCCATGTTGTAGAGATGCGCCATCCATTGTTTGTCGATGGCGACAAGAACCATGCGGCGCTCTTCCTGATCGAGGACTTCGTCAGGCAGATCCCTGACTTTGATCTCGTAGGTTTCCTTGACCTTCTCGACAAGGAAACCGGAGATCTGATCGGGTGTCTGGCCGTCCATGAACTCCTCCCTGGACACGCTGATCGGCAGGGTGGCGTTCACCCAGCCGAGAAGCTCAGCGTAATCCGGCGCCGCCTCGTCGCGCTCCTCAAGGTATTCGTGAACCTTGTCGGGGATCGTTTCCTCGATGATCTCGATGACCAGATCGCGCGGACTCTCCGTGCTGAGAACCTCGTTGCGGTAACCGTAAACAACTTCGCGTTGCTTGTTCATCACGTCATCGAAATCAAGGACACGCTTACGCCAGGTATAGTTGCGCTGCTCGACGCGCTTCTGGGCTGTCTCCACGGAGCGGTTCAGCCATGAGTGCTCGAGAGCCTCGCCGTCTTTCATGCCGAAACGTTCCATCATCGCGGTCATCTTCTCCGCGGCGGCGAAATTCCGCATCAGGTCGTCTTCGAATGAAATGAAGAACTGGGAGCGGCCGGGATCGCCCTGGCGGGCGCAACGCCCGCGAAGCTGGCGATCAACGCGGCGGGACTCGTAGCGTTCCGTGCCTATGACGAAGAGGCCGCCGACCTCCGGGACGCCTTTGCCGAGTTTGATGTCGGTGCCGCGTCCGGCCATGTTGGTGGAGACGGTGACGGATCCGGGCTGGCCGGCGTTGGAAACGATCTCGGCCTCCTGCTCGTGGAATTTCGCGTTGAGAACGGAATGCGGGATCTTCGCGCGCTGGAGCATGCGTGCGAGTGTCTGGGAGGACTCCACCGAGGCTGTGCCGCAGAGGACGGGCTGGCCTTTCTCGTGGGCTTCCTTGATCTTCTCGATAACGGCCTTGAATTTCTCGCGGCGGGTCTTGAAGACCTGGTCGTTCTCGTCCTTCCGCTGATTGGGGCGGTTGGTCGGGATGGGGAGGACGTCGAGGCGGTAGATGTCGTGAAATTCCGCCGCTTCCGTTTCGGCGGTGCCGGTCATGCCGGCGAGTTTCTCGTAGAGTCGGAAGTAGTTCTGGATGGTGATGGTGGCGAAGGTCTGGGTCTCCTTTTCGATGGCGACACCCTCTTTTGCTTCCACGGCCTGGTGGAGGCCATCCGACCAGCGGCGGCCTGGCATTTCACGACCGGTATTGTCATCGACGATGATTACCTTGCCCTCTTTCGGACGACGTATTGGACGTCCTTTTCATAAAGACAATAGGCTTTGAGCAGCTGGGAAATATCATGAATCTTCTCCGCTTGGAGCCTATCGCGCTCCTGGAGCTTGCGCTTGCCTCTGACTTCGGGATTCGGGAGGAGTTCGGTTTTTGCGTCGATCGCTTGGCGAAAATTTCCCCGAGGTCGTCGAGGGTGAAGGCCTCCGGATCCCCGGGTGAGAGGAACTTGCCGACCCATTTCCATGAGGTCGGCGTCGTTGCCTTTTTCGTCGATGGTGAAGTAAAGCTCTTCCTTGAGCGTGAAAAGTTTCTTCCGGAGCGTCCTGGTAGAAGGAGAGTTCGGTCTTCTCCATGAGGCGGCGATTTTCCGGACTCCTCCATGAAACGCATGAGGTTGCGATTGCGTGGCTGGCCGAGCTTGAGTTTGAAGAGAGCCTTCCCCGGCTCCGTCGATGTCTCCGCTGTCGAGCGAGCTGCTTGGCCTCGGTGGCGAGTTCGTTGCAGAGGGCGGTTTGTCTTTTTCACGAGCTGGTCGAACCTGTGGTCTGAAGCTCTCGAAGGGTGGGTCGCGCTTGGGCGGAAGCACCGGAGATGATGAGTGGCGTCCGCGCGTCGTCGATGAGGATGGAGTCGACTTCGTCGATGATGGCGAGATAGTGGCCGCGCTGGACTTGGTCTTCCTCGGAGCGCGGCCATGCCGTTGTCGCGGAGGTAGTCGAAGCCGAATTCCGCGTTGGTGCCGTAGGTGATGTCGCAGGCGTAAACGGCTCGCGCCTGGCCTGGCGGCATCTGACTTCTGAATGCAGCCGACAGCTTAGGCCGAGGAATTCGGAAGAGCGATACCCATCCATTCCGAGTCCCGCTTGGCGAGGTAGTCGTTGACCGTGACGACATGGACGCCAAGGCCGGTGAGCGCATTCAGATAGACGGGAAGTGTCGCGACAAGGGTCTTTCCTTCACCGGTCTGCATTTCCGCGATCATTCCGCGATGCAGGGCGATGCCACCGACGAGCTGGACATCGAAGTGAACCATTTCCCAGGGCAGTGCGTGGTCGCTGACCTGGATCTCCGTCCCGCACATGCGGCGGGCGGCGTTTTTCACCACCGCGTAGGCCTCGGGCAGGATCTGCTCAAGGTAGTTCGCGCGGGCTTTCTGAAAATTTTCCTCTATCTCGTGGAAGGCCAGTTTCGCCTCCTCTATGGCCTCCGGGGTCGCCTTGATGTTCGAGGGGAGGCTTGGAAACTCCTCGCGCATGTCCTTGAAACGCGCTTCGAGACCGGAGGCGGTATGCCGCAGATCCTCTTCGGACATTTTCGCAACAACAGGTTTTGGCGGTGCGACAAGATCGTGGTAGCGCGCGAGACGAGCCTGCCATTTCGCGGTCATTTCGCGCAGCTTTTCCTCGGGCTCGCGCTGCATCGCCTCCTCGAACTCGTTGATGCGGGCGACGGTCGGGCGGATGCGGCGCAGTTCGCGCTGGTTCTTGCTACCGACGATTTTCTGGAGAGTCCACTTGATCATGAGAAATTGGGCTGTGCCCGCTGCGGGCTAAGGGGAGGGTGGATACACCGGACGTTGCGCGGGCGCAAGTGCCGGGAATTCCGAAATTCCCGGCTCCGGTGGAGAGCACGGGGATTGGAAAAGGCGTTGGGAGCCGTTCATCACCCGTTCAGGGGATACGGCGAGGTTTTGCTTTCCGTTTGCGGATGTTTTTATTATGGCTCACGGCAATATTTCCCCCCACGAAATTATGAAAGTCCTCCCGAAATCCGATAGCTCGATTCAATGCATGTTCCTGATCCTTGCGCTGATGCTGATTCCCACTATCGCCCGCAGCCAGGCTGCTTTCGCCGGACAATACATCGGCCAGGTTCAGATCGAGGTACAGCGGCACGCTCACCTCGGGGCCGAACTCCGCCGGGCTTGTCTCTTTCACCGTTCGCGCGGACGGAACCGTAGCCGAACTCGGAAACGATCTCATCGGAACAGTAGATTCAGGAGGGACGATCACCTGGCAAACTCCGAACCCGCTCAATTTCACGACCGGCACCATCTCGGGAGAAATCCTCTCCTCAAGCGGATCGACGACAGCCAACGGCCTGACAATCACCACAAGCGTCGATGTCCCGAGAGCTGGTGCACAGTTTCCTCCGGGCGAATCTTTTGGGAAACAAGTCACCGATCTGAGCCCGATCAATGGATTTGAGACGATGAATGCTTTGGCGTTGGCCGGCGATGGCTTCGTTGCTGCGGGGGCTTATGGGAGCCTGATACTCTCGGACGATGGCATCAACTGGCGCAGATCCGCCGCGCCAACCACGAAAACACTTAACGGTGTGGCGTTCGGAGACGGCCTCTACATCACAGGAGGTGAAGACGGAGCTTATTTCACCTCCACTGACGGCGACGAGTGGATCAGCCGTACCTCGCCATTCAGCAACAACTTCGTGGATATCAGGCACATGGCCTTCGGAAACGGTGTGTTCATCGCGACATCCAGCATCCGCGGAGGAGTCAGATCCACCGACGGCATCACATGGACGAGTGCAGGCAGCAGCTTCGATGGAATTAGGTTTCTCAACGGGGAGTTTGTCAAACTGACCGGATCCTCCCTTCAATTCTCACCCGATGGTGTCACCTGGAGTTCTTCTGTATCTGCCTTGGTCGGAAATGCCGTCGCCGATGTCACCTACGGGAATGGAATGTGGGTTGCGGCAGGCAACCAATATATTAGCACCTCGACTGACAAATCCACCTGGACACGTACTTACCCCGCCTCAGGCACGGCCAACATCGCGCAGGTTGATTTTGGTAACGGCAGGTTCATTGCACGAACCGCTGGCGGATCCGGCACCTACCTTTACTCCGATGACGCGGTCACCTGGAACATCGCTATCAGCGCTTACAATAGTTCAGTGGCATCAACCGCTTACGGAAACGGGCGCTTCATCGGTGCCGGGCAGGAGCTGGTTGAGAGTATCGACGGGACGAAATGGGATACTCTGGAGAGAAACAATCTGGCGCTATCGGCCGTCGATTTTCAGGTGGGAACACGAGGCTCGGTTGACTTCTTTCTCGAAAAAGTTGTGCTGACGGACTCGAACCTCGACTCTGCCGTAATGAAGCTAAACACCCGTATCGGCACCAGAACCGGGCCGCAGTATTTTGCGGGGGATGACGGAAAATTTTTCGTCGACCAGTCTTCCTCAAGCACCGATGCCTTCGTGGATCTCGGAAGCACCGCTGACTTCTTCGCGATCTCCGCAGGTCTTGGCAGTGCCTCGGAGATCTATGTGGGGGGTGAGGGAGGATTGATCAAAAGGGTGTTGAGAAGTGGCTCTGGCACGAACTCCAGCTTCACCAAGGAGGACATCGCCTCCCCCACGGCAAACACACTGCGATATGGACAAAACCGTGGGTTTAACGGCACCAGCACCATCGACATTCTCGTAGGGGATGCGGGGACGATCGTCCGTATCGAAAGACCGGCCGGCCAGCAACCGGCTGCGTCCCTTACCGCATCCGGTACGAATGCAGACCTCCGCTTCATCACCACCGTGACGAACAACGCCTTTGGCTCCTCGCGGATTTCCTCCGATGTCATCGTAGGGGACAATGGAACCATCCTTCTGCGGGATGAAGAAACCGATACATGGAGCGAACAGGTATCGGGCACAACGGAAGATCTGGTTGGAATCTCATATGTAAGCCCCTTCTTCGTCGCCATGAGCGAAACGGGTGGGGTTTTCACCTCACCTGATCTTATCACATGGAGCACTTCGGAACCTATCTCGCCACCGGGGAAAATCACCCGCTTCTACGGAGGAATCGCCTTGGGTGAGTTTGGCTTCTTCACCACTGTCTTGAGTTCGTCCGACGGCCTGCGCTTCGAAGCAAACACGGTTGGCACCGCAGGGTCCGGCGGCAGAACCCTTGCTTTCGGCGGGGGGAAATATCTGGCAACCACCGGTATGAATGCATCCGTTTCCCCCAATGGGAAGGACTGGGCGACATCCATCCTGCCCGCAATTCCCAACGCAACGGCTTACGGGGGAGGTAAGTTTGTCGCCGTGGGTAGAGGAATCTACTTTTCAACAGATGGACTGGACTGGGAAACAGCTTCCACCTCATCCCTTGGGAATTTTTTCCTCAAGTCCGTGACGTTTGGAAACGGCAAATTCATCGCCTCCGGCCTACGGGGTTTCGTCGTTACCTCCACCGATGGGGAAACATGGACACAGGTGGGCGGCGAACCTTTCACCTCGGAATCGATCGATTCCCTCACACATAACGGCACCGCCTTCGTGGGTGTAGGCGATAACAAAATTATCACATCAATCGACTCGGGAGCTACTTTCACCACCCCGAATACAGCGGGAGCCTCCGGGCTGGAGTCCGTGACATGGGGTGGCGGCTCGTTCGTTGCCGTGGGCCGGATGGCAACACGATCCGCTCTGCGGATGGCTTGTCCTGGCAGCGCACGCAGATCCCATCATCGCAGTCTAACACGGGTTCCCGGCCTCGGTTTCTTGAGGTGGTTTACGCAAACGACAATTTCGTCGCCTTCACGGGCGATGGACAGGCCTACGTATCTGGCGATGGCGACAAAACCTGGCTGGAGAAATTCTCGGGGGTCGGCGGCTACTTTTTCACCGACAGCCTTGTCGCGAACGGCCTCATTGTCCTTGCCGCCGACGACGGAATTGTCGGCATCGCGGTAGAAGATAATTCGCCCTATCTGACCACTCAGCCTCAGCCGACAACGTTGAACGCCGGCACTCCGCTGAATCTCAGCGTTACGGTTTCCGGCACCGATCCACTGACCTACCAGTGGTTCCAGAACGGGATGCCGCTGGCGAACGGAGGAAGCGTTTCCGGAGCGAACTGGCGCCACCCTCACAATCAACAACATCGATCCTTCGTTTTCCGGAACCTACCAGGTGACCGTGACCAACCCCGATGGAAGCCGCACCAGCAAGGAGGCAGTAGTGACCGTAGAGGGCAGCGCAGTCGTTGGCTTCGACGCATGGAAAGCCGGTTTCACATTTCCACCCGGTGAAGACGGGCCGCTCGACGACCCCGATGGCGACGGCGTGCAAAACCTCCTCGAATTCGTCACCGGATCAAACCCTGTCGAAGGCGGCCCGTCGTTCCTTCCAAGCTCCGGCACACACCGGCACCCAGATTGGCGGTGCGGCGGATCCTTCAAAAACATACCTGACCTTCCAGGCACGGGTGCGGAAAGACCGGCCCGGCATCACCCTTGTCCCGCAATCCGGAACCACTTTAGCGGATTTCTCCGACTCGAATGTTGCCCAGGTCGGCGCACCCGTGGACGATCCGTCCGATTCCGATTTCGAGCTGATCACCTACTACCACACCGTCGCCATCGAGGATTCGGTGTTCGAAAACGGCGTTCCTGCGGCTCGGGGTCTCTCTCTGATGCCCTTCGATTCACACAACCATCTCCAAAGCCCCCGCTTCGGAAAGACCGTCGCGGAGCTGGTGGATGACATGAAGTCGGAAGGCATCACCGGCTGCGTGGTGAATGCGACCCAAGAAGCGGACTGGGAATCTGTCGCTCGACTGGCACGGGCAATCCGGGCTACGTTTTCCCTGCGTATGGGATCCATCCATGGTTCGCGGAAACGGCGGAGAAGGGCTGGGAAGGGCGCTTGCGGGAAATGCTGGAGGCCGATCCGCTCGCCACTGTGGGAGAAATCGGTGTGGACGGGTGGGTGGACTCGCCCCCGATGAAGATGCAACAGGATGTCTTTGTGAAACAGGTGCGTATCGCAGCGGACACAGGACGGGTGATGACGGTTCACTGCCTAAAAGCCTGGGAAGAGCTCTTCTCTGTGATGGATGAAGTGACGGAATGGCCGGAAAAATTCCTCATGCACTCCTTTGGCGGCTCCATCGAGATCGCGGAAAGGCTTCTGAAAAAGGGCGCATGGTTTTCCTTCTCCGGATATTTCCTTCAGGAACGGAAGCAAAAGGTGGTGGAGGTTTTCAAGAAACTCCCCACCGACCGTATCCTGCTCGAAACCGACTCACCCGAGATGCTGCCGCCGGAGCGTTTCGTAAAATTCCCACTCGGCGAAGATGTGAACCATCCCGCGAACCTGCATCTGATCGCAACCGCGTTGGAGAAAGAACTCGGCGAAGGAACGCTTGATCGGATCGCGAAAAATGGCCGGGAATTCTGGAAACGTTGAAATGAAACGGGCGGATCGCAGCCGAAAGCCGCGAGATCCGCCCGATTTTTTAAATCTGAACCCGCTATGGAGCGGAGGTGAACGTAGCTCCAATCCGAACGAAAAACGGTCCCGGTGCCCGTCGGGACGAACATACCTGACTGCATTCGGATCCGAAAGATCGAGATCGACCGCTAGCACTGGATCCCAATCGACAAGGTTGTCCGAGGTCTGGACAACGTATCCGACATCGGTGCGTGTGGGATCGATTGGCCAGGTGATTGCCCCGTCAACGATCTGCGGCGTCGGGGTGAATCCGGCGCTGTTCACACCGAAGAGATACTCAAGGCCATTTCGCACGCCGTCGCCATCAAAGTCGAGGAGAGGCCCCTGCCCGCCGGCGAACTGTGTCGAGAAATCGGAATAATCAGGGTCGCCGCCGGTATCAACCGGAGTTATGTCAGTGAGAGCCCGAGGGGACAGGAAATTCGCATTGCTTACGCTTCTTACGATTCCCGTAACATTTAGGCTGCCCGGAGGCACTGGCGTGTCGGCGTAATCAGAATCGAAAAACGTCCGGAAGCCGAAGGTGGTGGAATCCTGAATCAAGACATGCTCCGAATTGTCTGCGAAGTTCCCCGTGGGGTCTTGGAAAGCAACTCCACTGACTTTAACCAGCCTGGACTGGTTGACGATGGGATTTGCCGCAAGTTCGGCAAGTGTCAACATGATGGGTGTGGTGATATTCCCCGTCGTGGCGACGTTCGCAGTGGCGGCAGCCGGGTTGAACTGAAGGATACCACCAAATGTCGAGAGGGTGCCTATAAGATTGGTAAGACCGTCGCCAGCAGTGAAAGCTAGCACCAATGTTCAGAGGTACGTCGTCAATCAGAATGCCACCACTCGAATCCTGGGCGAAGAATTGGTTCCGGAACGCGTTTTCCTCCACATAGGTCACGACCACCTGGTTCGGGATGAGGTAGGCCTTGGGGGTGTCCGTGCCCACGGCACGAAGGGTTACGAGATCTGCGACGGGCATCGCCACCCGGACAACCGGGAGCTCGCCTATAGCGCTGGCAATTCCACCGCTGACCGCTGTTCGAACCGTGAAAGTGCGGTTACCATCATCTACCGCTACGGCCGACACATCCGGTGCCGTGAGGCCGGCGATCGAAACCACGAGGGAATTGGTGTCGGTCACCGTGACGCCTGAAACGGTGATTGTCCGGTCGGTCAGTGATGCTGAACCACTCCCTGCACCAGCTCCCGAAATCGAGACATTCGTTCCGGAAAGATTTTCGAAGCCGGCGGGAACATCGATCTCCACAGTCTCGATGGCGGGATCAGCGGAATCACCCGAGATGGTGACCTGCACCGTCTGCGCGGTCGCCGATGAAGGGAAGAACCTGCTCCCGGCAAGGCTACCTGCTGTCGGAGAAGCGTTGGTGGCGGATGCGAGGCCGCTGCCATCACCTGCTCCAGGGAAAATGTCGTCGCCGATGAAGTCCTCCAGATCCCTTGGCGAGACCCCGCTATCGATCCCGCCGTCCAGCGGGCGTGAGATTCCGATCAGATCGAAGCTCGAAGTCGGAACTGGAGAATCAATATAGTCAGCTCCCGTGAACACCCGGAAGCCGAACGTGTCAGCGTTTTGAACGAGAACTTTCTCCGTAGCATTGTCGAAGGTGCCGGATGGATCTTGGAATGTGACGCCATTCACCCTCACGAGCCTGGATTGGTAGGTCGATGGGCTTGCAGAAAGCTCAGCCAGCGTCGCCACCACGGGCACCAGGATGTTTTCCTGGCTGGAGAGGGTTTGAGACGGCAGTTGCGGGTTAAACTGGAGGATGCCGCTGAAGGTGGAGAGGGTTCCCACCAGACCTGTCAGCCCGTCTCCCTCTGTGTAGGACGCGGCGAGGGTTTCCGGATCATCATCAATCAGGATACCAGCGGTGGCATCCTGGATGTAATGCTGGTTCCGGAAAGAGAGTGCGGGATCGAAAAACGACACGATCACCTCGTTGGGAATTTGGAAAGTCTTGTCGCTGGGATCGAAAGCCCGGAGAGCAGCGAGATCGGTGACCCGGACAACGAGGGTCACGGAGGGCGACTCGATCAGCGCAGTCGGCGAGCCACCGCTCTCGGCGGTGCGGATCGCAAAGGTGCGGGTGCCGTCGTCATCGATATCCCCTGTAATATCGGGAGTGGTGAGTCCGGAGATCGTAACCAGCAGATTATCGGTCGTGGTTACCGCAACGTTGGAGATCGTGATGGTCTGCCCGCTCACATCGATGGTGCCGCTGCCTGCGCCGGTGCCGGAGATTGCGACGTTGCCAGCGGTAAGGTTCGTGACGTCACCTGGGACATCAATTTCGACAGTTTCAAGAGTCACGCCATCAAGCGTTCCGGTCAGATCCAGTTGAACCGTTCTGCCCGCTGTGTCGGACAGGAAATATTCGGTCGAGGCAAAAACGCTTGCGTCTCCAGTGATGTTCGAGGCAGTCGCGAGACCGCTTCCGTCGTTGTTCGGGAAAAATGGAGGAGATGAACTGTTGCGTGGTGCAGGAGCGGCGGTGCTAAAGTCCGCAGCATTGTCGTCGGTGTCCTGGCTGCCGTTGATTTTGCGGATTGCTGCGAGGGTGTTGCTGGTGGCTGGAGTCGATCCATTTCCCTCGAATGCCGTTGCTGAGCCATATCCCACGAAATCACTAAGGCCGGGTGCTCCGGCGGTGAAAGGATCGGCATCGGTAAGCGCGACCGTGGAGTTCACCAGTGCGACCTTGCCGCCTGTTCCTCCCATCCCAAAAGTCCCCGTAGCATTCGGCGTGGGCAGTGGAACCGCAGTTCCCGCCGTGTTGGCACCGGCACCTTGCTGGACGAGGTAGTAACCGCCGGGCTGGATTGAGCCGCTGAGTCCGGTAACCGTCCAGCTCGAACTGTTACTCGAAGCATTCTGCACTGACCAACCCTCCAAGCGAAATGACGGATTCGGTGCGATTGTGAAGCTCCACGAAATCGTTGGTGAACTCCGCCCCGCCATTCCCGCCACCGCCGTGAACCTGGCTGATGACAACCTGCCCGCTTGTGAAACGATCGCCTGTAGTGAACTGCCAGTCCCCGTTCGCAATCTCTGCGGAAAAGTTCCCTGCCGAGTCCATCACGAGGTTTTCGGTGGCGGTCACGCGGTACTGATTATTGAAGGCGAGGTCGTCCGGAAGCGTTATGGTAAGCTGTGTCCCAATTGCCTGGACGTTCGAAGTATCCGCTTCTGTAAAAGTCGCTATCGCTTGTGCCCCGGTGATATCGAACACCGTGATCGTCCACGGGCCGGGGGCGAGGGTGACATTCTCATCGAAGGTCGCGGAAAGCGTGCTGGAAACCGAGGCTCCAGGCCCGTTCTGCGGGGAGGTGGAAAAAAGGACGGGGGCGGCGGTATCCGGCGCGACGACGTTGAAGAACCAGAACACGTCGCCGTCGCCATTGATGCTGAAGCTCGGTCCGGCCGCTCCGTCGTCAGCGGCGTTTACGAGACCCGCGGGGGCGTTGATGCCATAGGACTGGCCCCCACTGCCGGAAAAGTGGCGAAGGTGACCGTGGATCCGGAGATGGTGACATCGGCGGAGTCGGTGATGTCGAAGCTCGCGACAACGGTGGTGAAATCGTTGCCGTCGATAACGTCGAGCGTGCCGCTGCCCGCGACTACGGGCTCAGTAAAGGTGATCTGAAGGGCGAGGTTTCCGGAAGGTGCGGTGCCGCCGTTGGCGGGTGAGAGTGTGACGACGCTCTGTGCGTGGGAAAGCGCCGTTGACGCGAGGAAAAGGGCGGCGGTTCTCGCCACATGCCGGAAAAGGCACGAAAGGTGATTGGTGTGTGTGGTGGTCATGTGATGGGATGGTTGTTAGGCTTGGAGGGGACGGGATATGAAAGCTGGGTTGGGGGGAGGGGTTCAGCGGTCGGGGAGGAGGATGGCTTTCCATTCCTCGTCCTCCCGGTACAACAGCGCGGCAACCGAGCAAGGCTCGCTTCCGCCGTATTTCAGGCTGAACGTATCGGGGATGCTGACGTTGATCTGGGGTTTCCCGGTCACCTCGACGGCGGTTTCGCCCCCGGCGGGGATCTCGAGGACCTCTTTTCCGGAGGTGACCTCCGCGGGAACGGACGAAAGGTTGATGATGCGGAAGGCCCAGACATCGGGGGTGGGCTTCGCGGGAAGGAGATGCCACTTGAAGCCTTTCCCGTCCGGGGCGAGCACGGCGATGCGCGGATCTTCGGAAGCTGGGATGTCGATGGAGGAGTCCTCGTCGAGAAACGCTTCCACGGAGGAGGGCTTGTCGGGGAGGATGAAGGAGCCGGTATCCGCCCCGTGGGCGAGGGTGATGTCCTGGGTCGCGCCATCGGCGCTCACCTGGAATTTCAGGGGATCGCGGGGGCCGAGGTGGACGATGTTGATGCCGCCGGCGAAGAGGCCCGCGGACGTGGTTAGGAATGCGAGAGAGGTGGCGAGGGTTTGTTTCACGGCTGTGTGGTCGGGTTTTCGGTAAGCGGCCCGGAAGACTCCGGCTCAGGCTTCGTCTTGTTTTTTTTCAGATACTCCGGGACTTCCTGGCGGTCTGAGTTCACGAGCGCGGAGACGTATCCGCCTTTGCTGTCGGTTCCGACCAGGAGGTAGAACGCGCCGCTCTCGGAGCTGCCGCCCGCGTTTCCTATCGAATCGCCGTTGCAAAAGACCTCGAAGCCCGAACCGTTCCATTTAGGGATTTCGACAGGGGCGAAGCGCTTGGGATCGAGATTGAGGGGGCCGAGTTTGAAGCGGTTGTCGCCAGGGCAGAGGGAGACGAATTTCAGCCCGAAGCCTTTGGATTCGTAGGTGGGGAAACTTTTGATACGCAGCTTGGGCGGGTAGGGTTTGCCGTCCGGTTTGCGCCGTTTGTCCGGCTCAAGGAAGATGCCGACCAGGTTTCCTGCGCCCTCGGTGATCTCAATGGAACCGGAGGCGGGATCAAGCCCCGCCATGGAGATCGTGAGGGTTTTCGAGCCGTTGCCGACCATGAACCAGCCGGTGTGCGCGCCGGAGCCCAGCCCCCCCTTCACGACTTCCTCGCCGCCGATGGAGATTTCGCACGGTGTTTCGCCGGGGATCAGGTTGGTGATGTTCAGGAAGCCGTATCCGTCGCCCTGCTGGGCGGCAAGCGGGAGGAGGGCCAGGATGATGAACGCGAGGAAGCTAGCGGGACTTTTCATAGTGCTTGGTGATGGTGAGTGCTGGAAAGCCGTTCGAGCCGAGGATGAGCGCTCCGGTCGCTTGGTCGCGCTCCGGTTCCACGGAATAGTGGTATTCCCGTGTCGCGCGTCCGATTACCTCTCCGCTCTGGTTGCGGGCCTCTCCCGCGACGACGATGCGGTAGGTCTTCGATGTGAAGGTGACGAGGTTGAGTGTTTTGCGTAGGAGTTCCTCGCGCCCCGCGTCGTCCCATTCCTTGGGCGGCGCGGCAGTGGCACGGTAGGTATCGCGGGAACCAAAAAAAGTGGTGTCGTTCGGGTTGGAAGGGTTTCTCGGCGAGGCAGGATTCCTGCGGATGTTGTTCAAGTCCGACTGGGCCGCGAAGGGGATGGACCTTTCGCTGGGCGATCACGTAGTCCGCGAAGACGTCGCCGGTCTTGTCAACGGAGGGGGGGAGGACATTGGAAACGGCGGGATCCGCATCAAGATCCACCCCCGCCACGAGGGTTCTGAGCACCTCACGGGGGGCGGTGTTGATGTTCACCGGGCGCCCGACCCTGCTGGACGCGGAGATTTCCGGCTTGATGGAAAACAGGTCGAGAAGCTGGGCGGAGCGGCGTCCCTCCCTGTCGAAGGCTCCGAACTCCGGGCGGCCGATGGCAAGTGTGAAGCCGCCGCCCGCAGAAGCGTTTCCGACAGGGGATGTCGAATTGACATTGGTGAGCTGCGCGGGGTCAAAAATGTTCCCGAGTTCCCCGAGGGAATGGTATCGGCCGGCGTTTGAAATAAACGCGGGCGCAAGGTCGGGCTGGTTCGCAGGCAGAGCCACGGCAGTGGGAAGCGTTCCGTCGCTCGCCTTTGTTCCGGGAGTGGAGTTGCTTCCGCTGTCCGCCCAGTCCTGGATGCGTACCTTGTTGTAGTTCGTGTTGGAAATTCCGCGCTTGAGACAGCGTCCGCCCCAGTTCGAGTTGGCGTCGTAATTGTTGGCGAAGACCCAGGTGTTGACATAGTAGGAAGACCTGGGATCGCCGGACTGTCCGATGCTGTAGTCCAGCGCCGGGGAGGAGTTTCCCTTCCACTTCCTGTTGTTGTCACCGAATTTGAGCGTTCCGTCCGTCCGCTGAAGACCACCGCGCGCGATATCAACGATCCTTCCGTTCCAGCGGAGCTTGAAATTGCTTTCAGTAGTCGGGCGTGGAAATTCCAGTCCGCTCGGGGGGAAGCTGCTTGAGGCCGGGAAGTTGTATTCCGTGGAGCCTAGGTTGAGGACGAGAAAGCCGTTCGCCGGGATATTCGCCCCGGCCTTCACGAATGTACCGGAATCTGTGAATTTCTGCGGCCCGTTCGGAGGGACGCTGATCTCGTGTTTGTTCTCGTTCACGAAGAAAACCACGCCGGTGATGCCTTGGTTGGAGGGGTTCCAGAGCTCCACGAAGGTCTCAACCTTGATTCTGACGCTGTTGGCCGTCCCGCCGATCCAGGTGTAACGGTCGAAAAGCTCGTTGACGAAGGGGTAGGAATCGACCCCGCGGTAGCTGGGAGTGGCGGGGTCGGTGTCCACCGTCGGGTTGCTGTCGGTGTCCGCGTAGTCGATGATGGAGGCGGCGATAGTGTGAACGTAATCGTCCGTGGCGAGGAAGCCGCCTCTGCGGTTCTTGAGCTGGGGCAGGTTCCTGTCGATCTGGTCGGCGATACCCGTGACATCCTTGCTGTCCACGAAGGCGTTGAGATCCGGGGCGGGTTTGCCGGCGTCCGGGTATCCGAAGCCCTGGGGGACGACCGCCTGTGGCAGAACATAGGTATCCGGGGCGTAGTAGTCGATGTAGGGTTCGATCAGCTTCGCCTCTCCGGCGGAGAGAATGGGACGGACGGAGGCGGAGGTGCGCAGCTCGTCGCGCTTTTTGTCCATCGCCTCGGGAACGCCGCCCTTGGAAGAACCCGGCTCCAGGATCGTGGTCATGTCCAGCTCGGCGGTGCTGAGGCGGCGGTCAACCGGCTCGGAGCCGGCATGCCGGGCGTCTATGCGCCCGGAGAGATCCTCGATCCAAAAGGCGTAGCGCATGTCGTAGCCCTTGGGATCCGTGGCGGGGACATCCACCCATTTCGCCCGGGGGATGTTCTGGTCATGTTCGTCGAGGCGGCCGAGGTCATGGGTCTCGGGTATGTGGTTCCTGAGGACGGCTTCAAGCGGTGCCGCGTTGATGCGGTCGGGGCCGAGTCCGATTTCCTGGCTTCCGCTGAAAAGGGGGAGGCCGCGCCAGTTCCCGTTCTCATAAACCGCGCCGTAGGTGAAGAACTGCTCGCGGAAGCCGAGGGGGCGGACGTCCGTATCCACGGTGACGGTCGGTTGAATGGGATCCTCAACGCGGAAAACAACGGAATCGTCGCGTTTGGCGATTTCGGAGAGGGTTCCAAGCGCCACGGCCAGGCCGGATTCCACGGCGAGGTCCGCGCGGGCGGCGTCTGAGTAGGAGCGGGCGGTCTTGCGCTCCAGGGTGAGGACGGTGAGGAGGCCGACGAGAAGGAGGGCAAGGCCGGCGACCGCGATGATGGTCATCGGGAGGGCAAGGCCTCGCAGGTTGCGTGAGATTTTGCGGGGAGAAATCATTTCGCGATGGCGATGTTGCGGGTGAACGTGCGAACGAGCTGCAGCTCGCTCGTCACGCGGGGCGGTGGCGAGACGGTTCCATTCATCCTGCGTGCGGAAACGCTGGGCGGAGGAATCGTCGACAAAACGGATACTCAACTCGACAACGGATGGTGGCTCAGGGGAGCTGTTGTCCCATTCCGTCAGTTCTCCGTCCGCGGGATCGCCCTATACATCGGGGTCGCCTCGAAGGAGAGGACATTGGGGATGACGGTCTCGTCCTCGGAAGTAGTCTATGGCCGGGAAAGCAGGGTTGTTTCCGCTCTCGATGAGCGTCTGGGTATCCCGCGACCGAGACGTCGCGGAAAAGTTTCGGAGACACGCCCCTGTGCCGTCATCGGAGAAATCGACGTAGTAGACGGCTGGTGGCCAGATCTCCGGGGATCGGTCGTTGTCGAACTCGTCGGAGGACAGGGCGCGGACGAAAGCGATGCTTGTCCGAGGCGGATGCGCCGGCGCCTGCGGATTTCCTGTCATGAATCAGAGGCGTGCCGGGGAGGCGGGTGGAAAGCTCGCGGTCGAAGAACTGGATGAAGGCGCGCGCCTGGGAGACGGCGTTCACCGCTCGCTGGGTCTGGGTGTAACTGGTTGTGGACTGGCCGACGAGGGAGAAGAGGGTGACCATGATAATGGACGTGATCGCCATGGCGACGAGCAGCTCGATCATGGTGAAGCCTTTGACCTTCGGAACGTCGACGAACGTCCGGCGCCGAACGTCGATTGAAGAAGTCGCGGGAGAGGTTTTCACAGCGTTCCTTGTCTGGGGGTGATGAGGTTGTAGCGGAAGGTGCTGCGGCTGGCCTTGGGCGATTTGGCGGGATGGCTGATCCGGATGCTGACGAGAGCCAGTGTGTCGATCCCCGATGAGGCAGAGGCTCCGGGTGGCGTGTATTTGCTGGCTTCCACCGCTACGACGTAGGCCGCGTCCGGTATGGCTGCTGGCGCGATCCAGGTCAGTGGAACTGCCTTCCGATAGAAAGCCGCCTTCGGAATCAAAAACCAAGGTTTTCGATGATACGCCCAGACCTGATCCTGGAAACGGGAAAGCTGTGTCAATGTCGAGACTGGTCTTCTACCGTCTGGTCTTCCGACCATTTGAGGATCATCTGCCGCTGCACCTCCTTGGCGATCCATGCGGAGCGGGTGTCCGCCTCGGCGTCGCGGCGGGAGCTTCCGGCGGAGCCTGTGGCGGCGAGGATGAGGGGGACGACGAAAGCGACCACGCCGATGGCGATGACCACTTCCATCAGGGTCATGCCGGGGCGGGATGTCCGGGATATGCGGGCACGGGGTTTTCCCCCTGTTTCGGAAGGAGGTTTCATTGGTTTTCGTAGAATTTCGCTCTGCCGGTGAGGCGGTTCACCTCCAGAAGGTCGAACACGGGCTGTCCGTCCTTCTTGTCCGTGAGGACGAATCCGCCGTTGCGCACGACACCCTGGCCGATGGCGATGACTATGGGTGTGCCCGAGGGAGGTCGGACGATCTGGCCGTTGGGCGAGAAAATGATGGCCCGGCAGGAGAGAGTCTTGGTGGGCGAGGTCACTTGCAGCGTCTCTCCGTTTTCCATCACGGTAGGCTTGGGGGTGGTCACCTGGGTGTTGGAGAGAAAATGGAAATTCCCGGAGAGTTTTCCGAAGCGCTGAAGAAGGTTGTCGGTGGCGAGATCATTGCCATCCGCGTCCTTTTTTTTCATCGGCTTGTAGGAACCTGTGGAGTTCTCGACCTCCACCAGGGAGGCGGACCGGCCTCCCAGCTCGGGATCGCTGCCGGTGACGGGGATCGTGAGGGCGGTGGGGTTGCCGGAAGCGATGGCGTGCGCCCGCGCCTGTTGGAGATAGCCTTTGATGGTCTCCCGGGAGGCGTTGCGGGCGTTGTTCGAACTGTTGGAAAAAATGGGGAACGCAGCCACGAGCAGGAGCGAGATGATTCCCATCACGACCAGCAGCTCGATGAGGCTGAAGGCGCGCGGGTGGGACACCCTTGCTGATTTGGAACGGACTGCTTGCATGATTTACGAAGGCACCACAGGGCACCTGGACTACCTGTTGAGCATTTGAGGTGCCACGACCAAGTAAATACAGGAATTGCGGGGACGGGTTATCAGAAAACGGTGTTGATTTTGTCACAATTCCCTTGAAATACCTTGGCACGGTGTTTCAAGGAGATCGCGAAACCCGCAAAATATGCGGGATTCAGATGGGGGGTGTGCAGGAAGTGGGGCATCGTGATCCAGGTGCCGGCGGCACAGTTCATCGAATTCCTCCGGGGTCTTCATCCGCCGGATCGATACCTCGAAAGCTGGATTGATGCCATCGCAGATGTAAACGAGGGTTTTCTTCATCCGCTGCACATGGAGGAGGGGATCGAACGCCGGGTGCTCGCGGGCGAGTTCCGTGGAAAGCTCCATGATGTACTCGAGCAGATCCCGGTGGGTTGGTGATTCGACGGGTTTTCCTTGAAAAGCGCAGGTGATCTGGCCGAAGAGCCATGGGTTACGGATGGCTCCGCGGCCCACCATCAGGCCGGCGGCATTTGTTTTTCCCTGGAAAGCCAGAGCCGTGGCCGGATCCACGACGTTGCCGTTGGCGATCACCGGGCATTGGAGGGTTCTGACCGCGAGTCCCACCGGGTCGGTCCGGACGGGTGTTCTATAGCGATCCTCGACGGTGCGTCCGTGGATGGTGAGGCCGTCGATGGCGTGGCTTCTGAAAATTTCCATAAGGGCTGGGAATTCGTCGGGCGAATGATAGCCGATGCGGGTTTTCACGGTGAAGCGACCCGGGATGGCATCCCGCAGGGCACCGAGGATATCATGAACCCGGTCGGGGTGGCGAAGAAGACCGCCGCCCGCGTCCTTTCGGCAAACGACGGGCGCGGGGCAGCCGAGGTTCAGGTCTATGCCGGCGATGGGGTATTTCGCGAGTTCCCTGGCGGTGCGAACGAGTTCGGGGATTTCCCGGCCTATCAACTGCGCGAAAATGGGTCGGCCTGTCTCATTTTCCAGGATGGAGCGGAGGATGTAGGGATTCAGCCGGGAATCGGGATGGACGCGGAAGTACTCGGTCACGAACCAGTCCGGTCTGCCGCGCCTCGCCAGCACCCGCATGAAGGGCAGGTCTGTCACATCCTGCATGGGGGCGAGGACGAGAGCGGGTCGGGCTTTCGGAAGAAAATCGAGCATTTCAGGGATCCGGGAATCCGGAATTGGTTTGACAATGGCGTCCCTAGGCTAAAGCTGGTGACGATTAACAACGAAGGGAAATCAGTGGATAGCGATTTGTTGCATACGGAAAAGATTTTGTCGGACAGGAAAACCTTTTTTCTCGATCTGAAGCAGAACTCCAGGGGCATGGTGGTCAAGATCACCGAGGACGTCAGCGGGAACCGCGATACCATCATGGTGCCTGCGGAAATACTGGGCGATTTCATCGCCGCTCTGACCGACATCAAGATGACCGCGGACGAGCAGGGGTGAGCCCAGTTGCTTGTCACTAAAGTCGACGTGCGCTAGTTGCGGAGCCGTGGCTCCTTACAGAAACCCCTCAGGAAATTATCCGAGGTTGGTATAAACCGACTGAACGTCGTCGTCGTCCTCGATCTTATCGAGCAGATCCTCGATGTCGGTCATCTGCTCCTCGCTCAGCTCTATGGGCTGCGTGGGGATGCGCTGGAGGCCGGATTTGGTGGTCTCGATTCCCATTTCCTCGACGGCGGAACTGAGGTTGTTGAACGCCGTGTAGTCACCGATGAGTGAGACCGTCCCTTCATCGACGGACATTTCCTCAAGACCATGGTCGATGAGTTCGAATTCCAGCTCTTCCAGATCCTTGTTTTCCGGCACCGGGAATTCGATCACGGTCTTGCGATCGAACATGAAATTGAGTGAACCGCTGGGGGCGATCTCTCCGCCGTTCTTACCGAGTATGACTTTCAGGTTACCGACGGATCGGTTCGTGTTGTCCGTGGCGCACTCGATCACGTAAAGGGAGCCGTGCGGCCCTTCGCCTCGTAGGTTACCTCGGTCAGCTCGGAGGCGTCGGTTCCCGAGGCGCGCTTGATGGCGTTCTCGATGTTTTCCTTGGAAAGATTGGCGGCTTTCGCGTTCTGGATCGCCACTCTAAGCGGCGCGTTGGACTCCGGATCCGGCCCGCCGTTTTTCGCGGCCATGGTGATGGATTTCGCCAGCTTGGGGAAAATCTTGGACATCGCAGCCCAGCGGGATTCCTTCGCCCGTCTTCTGCATTCGAAATGCCTGCCCATGCCAGTCGGTTCAGTTGGTCACGCGCATCGGCATGAGCACGTAGAGAAAGGATCCGTCTATGCGGAGGACGCCGGGACTCATCTCATCGATGAGATCGAGATAGACGTTGTCGGTATCCAGAGCCCGAAGAGGGGCTTGAAGGAACTCCGGATTGAACGCGATCTGCATGTCCGGCCCGGTGTAGCCGACTTCCAGGGTCTCCTGCGCCTCACCGACATCCGGGGAGTTCGCGGTTACCTCGATCTGGTTTTCCGTGAAAATGAGTTTCACCGAGTTCGACTTGTCGGAGGAGAGCAGGGAAACGCGGCGTGTTGTTTCCAGGAGATGCTCACGGGAGATGATCACGCGTTCGTTGCTGTCACCGGGGATGACCTGGCGGTAGTTCGGGTAGTTTCCTTCGATAAGCTTTGATGCGAGGAAAGTGTCGCCAACGGTGAATGAGATCTGGCTGTCGCTGAGTTTTACCTCGACCTCTCCGGAATCACCGAGAAGACGCTGTATCTCGCTGACCGCCTTGGAAGGGATGATGACATCCGTCTCATGGGACGCGGGAAACTCCAGATCCATGTCAGCCATGGCGAGGCGGCGGCCATCGGTGGCGACGAGGGCGAGTTTGCCTTCGCGGAAGGAGGCGAAAATGCCGTTGAGCACATAGCGTGTCTCGTCGGTGGAGATGGCGAAAGCGGTCTTCTTGAGGCCGTTTTTCAGATCCGCCTGGGGGATCTTGAACGACTTCGCCCCTTCGAAATCCGGTAGGGGCGGGAACTCGGAATCACTGAGGCCGATGATCTTGAAAGTGGACGGGCCGCTTTTGATCGTGGCGTAGTTTTTCGCATCGACGGTGACTTGGATCTCGCTGGATGGCAGCTCCTTGACGATGCTGACGAGGCGCTTGGCAGGCAAAGTGGTCGCGCCTTCCTTCTCGATCTGCGCCTCAACCGATCCGGTGATGCCCACGTCCAGGTCTGTGGTAGTGAACACAAGGCGGTCGCCTTTCGCGACCAACAGGACGTTTGAAAGGATGGGGAGGGTGGTGCGGGAACTGACCACATGTTGCACTTTCTGCAAACCTTCCAGGAAAACGTCTTTGGAGATACTGAACTTCATAAGCTGTTGGCACGGCTGTGCTTGACGCGAGTTTCCGTGCTCACCACACCTTGGCAAGCATTCTGTCGCCGGAAACCCAAGATATTTCAAGATACACCACCATATATGGTGGCGGTGTCCCGGAAACACCACATTTCCCAGTCGATGGTCGATTTCAAAGGCCAAAGTTACCCTCTCCGGAAATTTCGCCTCGCACCCCGCCCGTGGCTACGGGTAGATTCCCGCATGAACCGCTTCCTCCCTCTCGCGACGATCGTTCTCCTGCTCATCGCCTTCCGCATCGCCGGCAGCTCGCTCCCGGAATCGTTCCCGAATTTCCAGCCCCTCGCCGCGCTGTTTTTCTGTGGTGCCATCATGCTGAAGGGCTGGAAAGGCTGGGCTATCCCGCTAGGCGCCTGGCTTGTCACCTATCCCGCTCCGGCGCTTCTCCAGGGAAACGGATCCTACATGGATCCGGGGATTCTCCTCACGACCGCCATCGGTTTCGGAGCTACCTTTCTCATTGGAAAATCCCTTGGCGGCCGCAATACCGCTGTCTTGCTGCTTGGCACCGTGGGGGCGGCGGTGGCCTTCCACCTGATCACCAACGGAGCCGCCTGGGCCTTCGGCGGACTTTATCCGAAGACACCCGCCGGCTTGTGGCAATCATTCTGGGGTGTGCCCGCCGGGGGCGTTCTCCCGAACTGGGTTTTCCTCCGCAATATGGTCGGAGCGAATCTGCTCTTCACTGCCATTTTCCTGTCCGCCCGCTTCGCCCTGCCTAGATTTTCCTCAGCCGCGGAGCCGGTCGCCGTCAGATAGATCTTGCCGCAAGACCGCACCACGCCTACCCACCCGCAGAATATCCCCATCAAAATGTCCGATCTGAACTTCGCCAATTCGCCCGTCAACCAATCGCTCACCCCGGAGAGGAAAATCGAGCTCTACACGCAGATGGTGCGGATCCGCCGCTTCGAGCAGGTGTCTCTGGCGAACTACCAGAAGCCAGGTCGCATGGGGGGCTTCCTCCACCTCTACATTGGCCAGGAATCCGTGGCGGTAGGAACGCTTTCGCTCTGTGGAGAGCATGACCACAACATCACCGCCTACCGCTGCCACGCCCACGCCCTCGCTGTCGGCATGACGATGAACGAATGTATGGCGGAGCTTTACGGGAAACAGACCGGTTGCTCGAAAGGCAAGGGCGGATCGATGCACTTCTTCGCTCCCGACAAGAATTTCTGGGGTGGCCACGGCATCGTCGCCGGCCAGACCCCGCTCGGTCTTGGACTGGCGTATGGACTGAAATACCTGGAACGCGAGGGCTGCTGCCTCTGTTTCCTCGGCGACGGCGCGGTCAACCAAGGCGCTTTCCACGAGTCCCTCAACATCGCCTCTCTTTTCGAAATCCCTGTCATATACGTGATCGAGAACAACGGCTACTCCATGGGGACTTCCCAGAAGCGCTCGTCCGCCTACAACGGCTGCCTCGCGCAGCGCGCCGAAGCCTACGCCATCGAATGGGATGTCGTGGACGGCTCCGACATCTACGAAGTCCGCGCGAAGACAAACATCGCCATGGAACGTGCCCGCAAGGAGCACAAGCCCACCGTCCTGGAGATCGACACCTACCGTTATTACGGCCACTCGGTCGCCGATGCGAATTTCAAGAAATACCGGACTCCGGAGGAAATCCAGAACTACAAGGACAACCACGATCCCATCAACGTCTTCCGCAACAAACTGCTGGAAGAAGGCGTCCTGACCGAGGAGCTGATCGAGAAAATCAACGCAGCGGCCAAGGACGAGACCGCAGCGGCTGTGAAATTCGCCGAGGACTCACCCGCCCCCACCATCGAGGATGTCTCCACGGACGTTTACTGGGAGACCGACAACGATACGGAAGCCTCGAAAATCGGCCACCACTTCTTCGCCTGATCCCTTTTCACCCAATTTCAAATACCGAATCCCTTTTCTCCATGCGCACGATGACATACCGCGAAGCCCTCCGTGAAGGACTTGATGAAGAACTTGCCCGCGACGAGAACGTCGTGATCATGGGCGAGGAGGTCGCCCAGTATAACGGGGCCTACAAGGTGACCGAAGGCCTCTGGGACAAATGGGGCAGCAAGCGCATCGTCGATACCCCCATTTCCGAGGCCGGCTTCATAGGCATGGGAATAGGCGCCTCCATGCTTGGGGTGCGCCCGGTCATGGAGCTGATGTTCTGGTCGTTTCACTCCGTCGCCTTCGACCAACTCGTGAACAACG
This sequence comes from uncultured Verrucomicrobiae bacterium, assembly GCA_963758175.1. Lineage (GTDB taxonomy): Bacteria > Verrucomicrobiota > Verrucomicrobiia > Verrucomicrobiales > Akkermansiaceae > Luteolibacter. The sequence goes on along the minus strand of CAVWUI010000002.1, from coordinate 1,038,936 downwards.
CCGCCAACGTCCGTTACATGTCCGGCGGCCTGTGCAGTTGCCCTATAGTCGTCCGCGGCCCGGCCAACGGCGGCACCAATGTCGGCGCGACCCACTCCCACGTCCCGGAGGCTTTGTTCGCCGCCTTCCCCGGCCTGAAAGTCTGTTCCCCGGCCACTCCCGCGGATGCGAAAGGCCTCATCAAGGCCGCCATCCGCGACAACGATCCGGTCTACTTCATGGAAAACACCATCCTCTACGGAAACAAGGGCGAGGTGCCTGATCCGGCGGACGGTGATTTCGTGATCCCGCTCGGAAAAGCCGAGGTGAAACGCGAGGGAACCGACATTTCCCTCATCGCCCACGGGCGCTCCGTCATCCATTGCCTGGAAGCGGCGGAAAAACTCAAGGAAGAGCATGGCATCAACGCCGAAGTCCTCGATCTCCGGTTCATCCGCCCGCTCGATGTCGACGCCATCCTCGCCACAGTCGCGAAAACCCACCGGGTGGTTCTCGTGGATGAATCCAAACCCTTCGGCGGTGTCTCCGCAATGGTCTCCCACCTCATACAGGAGCACGCCTTCGACGAGCTGGACGCGCCGATCAAGCGCGTCTGCACCATAGACGCCCCCGCCATCTACTCCCCGCACATCGAGAACGAACAACTCCCGAACCCGAAGCGTATCGTCGAGAAGGTGCTCTCGAACATGTAGATTTTACACATGCTTTACTGACGGCGCGGTTTTTCCCCCTTATAACGGGGCAATGAAAACCGCGCTTTTTCTTGCACTCGGTCTCGGTAGTTTTTCCCAAGCCTTCGAAGTCCACGAGTGGGGAACGTTCACGGTGCTCTCCGGCTCGAACGGAAACCAGGTGGCCTGGTACGCTCCGTTTGACGATCTCGCGCAACTCCCGGAGTTCGTCAGCGAGCCGGTGATGGACAAGTCCGGCTACGCGAAGATCCGCATGGAGACCCCGGTGATCTATTTCTACCCGGAGAAAGAGATGGAAATATCCGTGGAAGTTTCGTTTGAGAACGGAAGCGATTTCCGAGACGTTCCCGCACTCAACCGGAGGGATGGCAGTCGATCCGCTGACCGGCGCGTTTCTGACCGAGGGGAAATGGACCGGCACGCTCCATCCTCCGACCGACAAAAAAGCGCTCGCTGAAATCCCGGCCATCCCGGACTCGAAAGATCCGGAACCCTATGGCGCGGCACGGGAGGTGCCGGAGGCATGGATCTTCCAATCCGGCCTGAAAGAGATTCCCGGTCTCCAGGTGCAGCCACGTTTTCCGCAGGTGGAGAAATTCATTTTCTACCGTGGCGCGGGAGGCGGAAGCATCCCTACGCATGCGACGGTCAATGGCGACGATGTGACGGTCGTCAATTACGCCGATGAACCGATCCCGTTCGCCGTCGCGCTGCGCGTGCGTGGAGGAAAGGCGGCCTGGATCTCCATTCCGCGAATTCCGGGAAGGCCTGTGGACGGCCAGCCCGCGATGAACCGGTCACGGGTCGTTTTCCCGAAGGAGCCGCGCCCGCTTGACGAGGTGGAGTCCGAACTGGCGGCCGAGTGGAAAAGGGCTCTCGCGGCCGATGGCCTGACCTCCGCGGAGGCCTCCGCGATGGTGGAGACGTGGCGGAAAACCTGGTTCCGGGAAAGCGGCGACCGCGTTCTCACCCTCGTCCCGCGCAAGGTGACGGATGCCATGCTGCCACTGGAAATCACACCGGCTCCGGAGAAGACCGAGCGGGTCTTCGTGGCGCGTATCGAGATGGTTTCCCCGGAGCGGGAGGAAGCCCTGTTGGGTCTGCTGAACTCGCCCCGGATTCCCGGTGAGGAGGAGCTGGCGGGATTCCAGGAGCTGGAACTCGGGCGCTTCGGAAACGGGGCGGTGGAGGTGGCGATCGGGTTGCAGAGAGACCGGATGTTCCGGAAGTATTCCGCGTTGAAACAGCTCGGTGAGAACAGGAAGACATCCGGGCGTTGAAGGGGGTCACCGCTTCTGGTTCCAGAGCGGATAGGGATCGTCCAGGCGCTTCATTTCGGAAAGGAGGAGGGCTTCCATTTCCGCGAGCTTTTCAGCGTGGTCGGGACTGGTGGCGAGGTTGGTGAGCATGGGATCGGTTTTCCCGTGCTCAGGGAGGAATTCATCGGGGTTTTCCGCGAGGTTGAAGAGCTGGGTTTCGTGGATTTTCCCGTTGAGGGCATCGTATTTGATGAGTTTCCAGCCGTCTTTTTTCACGCAGCGGATACCTGGCTTGGTTCCGCCTGAGTAGGCGCCGTAGAGGGTGTCGCGGATTTCCTCCTTCCCCCCGGTAAGAACGGGTTTGAAGGAAAGGCCTTCGTTTGTTTCCGGCGCCTCGATACCCGCGAGATCGCATAGTGTTGCGAGGGTATCGAGAAGGTAGATGTTACCCTGTGCGCGGCTTTTTTTCACGCCAGGCCCCATGATGATATACGGCACGCGGAAGGTGTGCTCGTAGAGATTCTGTTTCCCTTGAAGTCCATGGCGGCCGATGGCGATGCCGTAGTTCCGAGGTGTAGATGACGTAGGTGTTCTCAAGCTCGCCCATTGCCTCCAGCCTATCGAGCACCCGCCCGATCTGGATGTCGATGTTTTCGGAGCAGGCGAACTCGCGGCCAAGCTCGTTGCGGACGGTGCGCTCGTCGCGCTTGTCCCACACGCCGGAGACGGCGACCTCGTCGCGGAGATTCGGGTGGCCGGTGGGGAAAGGATGTTCCGGAAGCCAGTTGGCGGGGAGGGAGGGTTGTTTCGGGTTGGCGGCGGGGAGGGTGGTGCGGTTCCGTGTGGTTGGTGGCTCCGTATTTCGAAAGCAGCTCCGGGGTTCCGTCGCGTGTGTCGTGCGGGTGGGAGAAGCCGTAGTAAATGAGGAAGGGTTTGCGGACGTCCTTTTCTACACGGTCGGCGAGATAGTTCATCACCTGGTCGCCATGCCACACGCTGCCGCTCTCCGCCGTTCCGCCGCGTTTTGTAGCATCGTGGCGGATCTGGAATTTCCTGTTCGCAGGCTCGTAGGAATTCCCCTGCTTGCAGGTGCGGACGGTTTCGTAGCCAGCAGCGTTGAACACGGCAGGGAGGGTGAAGTTTTCAATACCGGGGGGAACGGGCTTGTTCCCTTTCCCGGATCCCGGTGCACCGGGGACGTGCCATAGCGTCCTACCCGTCATGATCATCGTCCGGGAGCTGGTACAAACCGCGCCCGTCCATGCACCCTGTTGGTGCGCACTATCGATCACCATTCCCTCCCGGGCGATGCGGTCGATGTTGGGGGTATGGAGAATCGAATCCGGATCATAGGCTTTCAGGTCGAAGGGCGACTGGTCATCAACGAGGATGAAGAGGAAATTCGGCTTCTCGGCGGCAAAAATAGAAAGCAGGGAGATGTGGATTGAGAGGGCGATTCGAAAGAGGGTTTTCATGTTAAGGAAATGGTGCGAAGCTATGGTTCCAAGACTTGATGCAATGGCTTCCACCTGCAAACCTTTGTTGCATCCGAAGAATCGGCCAACCACAGCCTAGTCGTCCTTTCGGTCCGGTAGCGGCACCTGCACCGGGTTCATCAGATAAGCGATCAGATCGCGGGTCTGCTCCGCTGTCAGGCTGTCGATGAGTCCTTCGGGCATGATGGAATTCGGTAGCTCGGTTTTCTCGATGATCTCGGCTTTTTCGATAGTGGTTTCCTCAGTGAAGGAGCGGACGGTGAACGTGCGATCAGATGACGAGGCGATCACGCCGCTGAGCGCCCGGCCGTCCTTGAGCTTGAAGACGGTCATGCGGTATTCGTTGCTGACCACCGCGCTCGGATCGATGATGTTTTCCAAAAGGTAGCCGAGATCCGCCCGACCCGAGCCTGTTAGATCGGGTGCGAGCTTGCCACCCTGCCCGTAAAGGGTGTGGCACGCGGAGCAGTGGCTCGTGAACAGGATCCGACCGTTTGGGAGATCTGCCTCGGTGCGCCCTTCAGGTGTGAGCGCAGCCTTGAGTTGTTCGATGCGCTTCGTTTTCGCCTCATCGGATTTCCGCACGTCCCCCCAGACATCTCTCAGCCTGGTGTCCAAGGCCTCGTCATTGAAATTGAGGATCTGCCGGGCGTGAAAAGGGGTGAGATCGTCTCGGGAAATCCTGCCGGCAGCGATAGCGTCAAGTAACGAATCCGTCCACGCCGGGCGGGATACGAAAAGATCGATCATAGCGGCACGTATCTCCCGGGCGGGACGATGCATAGTCATTCAAGAGTGTCTCCGCGATCGCAGGGTCATCGAAAACACCCAGACCACGAACCGCCGTGGCGCCCAGATGGCGCACGGTAAGAAGTTTTTCGCAAATCTCCCGCAGTCCCTCGACCCGCCCGTCGATCAGGGTCTCGAGAGCGGTTACTCGAGACGCGGTATCCGCGGAGTCATCGAGGACGGTTTCCTTCAGAGAATCCATCGCAAGCCCGTCTCCGAAAAGCGCGCTAAGCCCGCGGGCGAGGGCTTCGGCCTTCTCATTCTTCGAAAAAGCGACCGAGGCCGCGTCCCAATTTTCCGGTATCGGTGCCTTGCGCCAGCCTTTGAAGCCGTCGGAAAGGCCACCGAGAATGTGTGAGGCGAGCGCAGGTTCCAAAGTGGCGAATTCGACAATCGAAGCGACCGGCGCGGGATGTGTTTCAATTTTTCCGGCAAGAGCGCGGGAAATGAATCTCAGCAGATCCGGCCACACGGTGGACTTCGCTACGTCGATCAACGCGGTCGGGTTCGTGTCTACCAGAGGGGAAATTCCATACCAGACCAGACAAGGAAGATTGTGATCCTCCGCGTCTCCATCACGGGGCGGCGAGCGCGGAGGCGAGACCCGGACGGTCCGCGAGAGGAAGACGCTGCAACGTGGAAGCCAGCGCGAGTCGAACCAGACCCGACGAATCTCTCTCCGCCATTTCGGTGAATCTGTCCAACAGGACTTCGTCATGAGGAGAAGTCAGGTGAGGCAAGGGTCCGAACACGGTGTCGATAGGCCAGGTGTCTGTCAGAAAACGGATACCCCACACACGGAGGTTTTCGTCAGGATCGGAAAGCAATTCCTCGGACACCTCACGATCCGCCGCGCCGAGCGCGTTCAATGTCCACAGCGCACGGAGGCGGATATCCGATTCCGCTTTGGATTCGAGTATCGCACGCGCAGTGGAAACCAGCTCCGGGGTAGGGGAGTCGAGGGCGTTGCGCATCTGCCTCTCGAACCATACGTTGGGATGATTGATAAGGCGGGCGAGAGCCGCCGCATCGATGTTCCTCAGATCGGCGAAGTCAGGCTTGGCGGGTTCTCCATAGGAAAAACGGTAGATGCGCCCGCTGGTGCGATGCACTCCGGTATGATCGTGGCATTCGCCGGTATCGCTCCAATCCAGCGCGTAAAGCGCTCCGTCCGGTTAGGTGCTGATTTCCAGGCCGCGGAACCAGGGATCGCCCGCGAGCAGCACATCCGGCTCGCGTTTCCGACAAATCCACTGCCCTGTCGTTCCAGCCGCTCCATGTTCACGCGCCTTCCGTGCTGGTTCCAGGTAAGCAGCTTCCCATTCCACAACTCCGGAAGCGCCCCGCCCTGATAAACGCTCATCCCGATGTGGGAATGCCCTCCGCCGAATTCGTCTGCCGCCCCATCACGTGATTCCTGCCATTTTCCAGTATGATCGAAGTGCCAGTGGTCGGCGTGCATTTCCAGAGGGACATAGACTTTTTTGTTCGGCGAGGGCGCGGCATTCCTACCGAGATGCGCCCCGGGGATCAGGTGCCAGAGATGGCCGTTGACCGTATTGATGAAAAATCCGTGACCGTTCTCGATCCCAGTCGTGGCCCCTCGGATTTGTCGCGCCGTGGGTGAGCACTTCGAATACCTTCCTCCCTGGATGATATCTCCAGATACCGCCTTCCAGCGGAACGCGCTCCGCGTCCGGAGTGCCCGGGGCGCCTATCCGTCCAGGACAGGAACCGCCAGTCCGCCCGTAAAGCCAGCCATCCGCCGCACGACGCAGGCCGTTCGCAAAATTGTGATAGTTGTCCTCGCCACCGTGAATCCGTCTAACAAGACCTCCGGCTCGCCGTCAGGCACATCGTCGCCGTCGCGATCCGGAATGAATAAAAGCTGTGGCGGACACATCGCCCAGACACCGCCGTTCCAAGTCTCCACACTGGTCAGCACGCTGAGCTTGTCGGAAAACACTTTCCGCGAATCGGCCCTTCCGTCCCCGTCCCGATCTTCGAAAATCAGGATCCGGTCACGCAGCGAGAGATCCAGCCGCTTTCCCATTTCCGCGTAGGTGTAATTCTCCGCCACCCACATGCGCCCGCTTTTGTCCCATGCCATTGCGATGGGGTTGCGGACTTCCGGCTCGGCCGCGAAAACCGTGCCCTTGAATCCCTCGGGCAGCTGGAACGTCGCAAGAGCTTCCTGGGGAGAGGGCGGGTTCGCGTTCTTATCCGGCTCGCTGTTATAGACCTCGGGAAAAGAGGTCTCTTGCGCCGTGGCGGAGGCCAGCAGAGTGAGGAATGCGAGAATGGGTTTCATGGTATGGATGGAAAAGCTCCTTACGCAGGCGCGTTTGGCTCGCTTTCGTGCACGCTGTGAAATTTCTTGAAGGATGGCAAATCGCATCTCAACGGCACCGTGATGCCTTCAGCGGCTCTTCGGCGCGTATGACAATCGAGCCAACTGCCGACCAGCCCCTGCTAACGGCGCGTGATTTCCCGAATCCCGCGCCTTTTCCCCCTTGGCAATCATCCACCCGCCCTGCACGCTCGCCCCCGAACAAAGTTTTTTTACAAATCTATGGCATACGATCTCATTGTTATTGGCGGCGGACCTGCCGGATATGTCGCGGCGATACGCGCGGCCCAGCATGGAAAAAAAGTCGCCTGTGTGGAGGCTGACCGCGCCGGGGGCACCTGTCTCAACTGGGGTTGCATCCCGACAAAAGCTCTGTTGAAAAACGCCGAGCTCTACCAGACCCTCATGCACAAGGCCGGGGAGATGGGTCTCCAGATCCAGGGGCTTTCCTACGACTGGAGCACCGTGATCGGGCGTTCCCGCAAGGTTTCAGACAAACTCGCGGGCGGCATCGAATACCTGTTCAAGAAGAACAAGGTCGATTACATCAAGGGTCACGGCTCCATCGAGTCCGAAGGAAAAGTGGGTGTGAAAGCCGCCGATGGTTCCACTCAGACAATCGAGGGCACGAACGTCATCATTGCCACCGGGTGCAAATCCCGCCCGCTTCCCGGTCTTCCTTTCAACGGAAAATCCGTCATCGGATCGAAAGAAGCGATGATCCTCGAAAAACAGCCGAAGGAAATGATCATCATCGGCGCGGGAGCGATCGGCATCGAATTCGCCTACATCTACAACGCCTTCGGCACGAAGGTGACAGTAGTGGAAATGCTCCCCAACATCCTTCCTGTCGAGGACACGGAGGTAGGCGAGGCTCTTGAGAAATCCCTCACCAAGCAGGGCATCCGCTGCCTCACCAACACGAAGGTCACCAGCACCGTCGATCACGGCGACCGCGTGGAAATCACCGTCGAGGGGCCGAAGGAAAACGGAACCATCTCCGCCGACGTCTGCCTCGTTGCCATCGGCATCCAGCCCGTCCTTCCCGGAGGTCAGGAGCCGGAAACCGACCGGGGCTACATCACCGTCGGAGACCGCTACGAAACGAATCTTCCCGGCGTCTATGCGATCGGCGATATCAACGGCCCGCCATGGCTCGCCCACGTCGCTTCTTTCGAGGCCTTCCAGTGTGTTGACGGACTTTTTGTCGAGAACTTCAAGCCCCGCAAGGTCACCAATTTCCCAGGCTGCACCTATTGCCACCCGCAGGTCGCTTCGGTCGGGAAAACGGAGAGGGCGCTCAAGGAGGAAGGCATCGAATACGTGGTTGGGAAAATCCCTTTCGTTGCCATCGGAAAAGCGGTCGCCGCATCCGAAACGGAAGGCTTCACCAAGCTGCTTTACGGGAAAAAACACGGCGAGCTTCTCGGCGCGCACATCATCGGCGACAACGCCACCGAGCTCATCGCGGAGATGGGCCTCGCCCTCGACCAGGAGCTCACCATCGACGAGATCCATGCCACCATCCACGCCCACCCGACCATGTCGGAGGTCATCCACGAGGCCACCCTCGCGGCGGAAGGACATGCCATCCATTTCTAACGGAACAAGTGCGGAACGCTGGCTTCAGTCGGTGGATCCCGCGAAAGACGCCGACTGCAGTTGCGTTCCATTCCTTCGAAATGAAACTCCGGTGGCTCATCCTGTCCTTCGGAATCGCGAGCCTAGCGGCCTGTGATTCCACCGGGAAGAAGCCCGCCCTTCCCGAGGAAACGGAAGCCGCCCCGGATCCCGTCCGTGTCCTGCTGGAGGCGGAGGATTGCGAGATTCTCGGCGAAAAGGCTGAAGATGGAAAGGCGTCCGGCCATGCTTTCGTGAGAAGGCAGTCCGGAAATTACCAGCCGGTTTTCACTTGCGAGATCCCTGCCTCGGAAAGGCCGCTCGGCGTCTGGTTGCGGCGCAAAGGGGGTGCCGTTCAGGTGAAGACCACGGGAAAAGCCGGGCAGACCGAGAGCGGATGGATTCACACGGAGGAAGAGCAGTTCGTGTGGAGTTCCTTCGGTGAAATACCGCCCGGAGAAAGAGGGCGGCAGTTGACGGCGATTGGAAACAACAGGGAAAACGAGACGGTCTCCATCGATTGCGTCCTGTTTTCCGCCGAACCACCGGATGACAAGGACGCACTTCTGACACCTCTCCCCACCGTTTTGATAGATACGGGGAAAACCATCGGAGGCTACCGTAGCTCGCCCGGTCTGTGGGGCGTGAACCTGTCCTCCGGCGGAGATCCCGAAAACTCTCGCGAATGCCGACTATATTAAGAACATGGCCTACCTCGCGCCGAAGCTGGTTCGTGTTCACAACGCCGGCAAGCTCGGTGACTCCGCGGAAAGTCGCCATGGCCTCATGAATCCGGAAGCCCGCGATTGGGACGCGCGGAAGGTGCGCCTGGCGGTCTTCGGGCTGCTGGAACTGGAGAATGTCGGCGAGATCGTGATCAACATCCCCAACTGGCCCGCCTGGATGGACGCGGACGAAGACGGGTTTCTCGATGACGACAAAACCACCGGTTATGTCGATCTGGTAGGGCGTTTCGCGGGTCTCGTCTGGGAGCTTCCGGGGGCGCGGGAGAGGATCATGTTCGAAATCACCAATGAGCGTGACAACCTCTACCACGAGGATCTTGTGAGCCGGAAGGAGAAGCCACGCGTGGCCGAACTGGCCCGCATTTACATCCGCTGCGCGAAACGTATCAGAGAGGTCGCTCCTGGGGCCCGGGTCGGCGGCCCTTCCGCGCTGAACTCCTACAACTCCGCCTTCCACGAGCAGTTCATCGCCTATGCCGCGCCGGAACTCGATTTCTACTCCATGCACCTATACGTGAGCGGCGATTCCAAGCGAGTCCGACTCACGCATCCTCTCCCGCGCGGATTTCGCCACTCAACCGGTCAGGTCGGTGAAACGCATCCTCGGAAAAAACTCCAAAGACCGCGAGATTCCGCTTTCACTGAACGAGTATAACATCGCCTGGGGCTTGCAGGACAGGGAGCCGCGCATGACATCCGGCTTCGGAGCCGTCTGGGACGCGTGGTTCGTGATGACCTTGTTCTCCGCTGGAGCCGATTCCGCCGCGGCATGGAACGAGAACGACGGGATCTACGGGAAATTCTCACCCGATGGCGCCCTCCGACCGGCCTCCCATCTCTTCCACGTTCTGAACACGGAATTCGCCGGTGAGATCGCACGCCTGGAAACCGCCGAACCGGCTGACATCGCGGCTCTGACCACGAAGGACGGTGATCGTATCCTCATTTCCCACCGAGGGATGCGGAACAGGGAAATCATCCTTCCCGAGGGGAAATGGACCGGATGGATGCTGGGGAAAGGAATTGACGCTCCCGAGGAAATAACCGTGGAGGGCGGGACAAGTTTGCCGGGAATCTCCCTGATGTATCTCGCTAGATAGCCGCCGTCCGGGCGAAGTCCACGACCCCGCTACACTGTCGGCGGGATGATAAGCTCGTCGCCTTCCTGCGGCTCGACGGGGCCGAAGCCTGGCATGGGGTTGCCAATGGCTCCTTCGGCGGAGATGTCGGTGATGGTGACTTTTCCGAGGATGCCGGTGTTCCGGCGGATGGCGAGGACGGTTCCGACCTGGACTTGCTCCGGGAGAACCACCTCAATGACGGCGAAGCCTCCCGCGGCGGGATCCATGACGTATTGTTTCACTCGCCCGATAAGCAGGGCGTCGCGAATCAGGCGGGCACGGCGGAGGACATTGTCGTTTTTCTCAAGCTCGCGCTGGCCGATGAGCCCGGCTTCGTCGCGGTAGGTCTCGGCCTTTTTTTCGGCGTCCTCCTTCTCCTCGGCAAGGGCGGCGAGTTCCGCCTCCTTTGCCTCCAGCTCGGCTTTCATCCTGTCGACTTCCGATGCCCGCCACGACGGGATCCGGGGTGGCGCGCATCTGGTGGAGCTGCTTCTCCAGTTCCAGCCGCTCCTGTTCCACACGGAGCTGGTCGACCTGGCCGCGAAGCCTGGCAAGCTCGTCCTGCGGGGCGTTTCTCACTCCCTCGTTCATGCTCTGAAAGGAAATCCCGACCGCGACAAGCAGCAGGGCGAAAGTCGCTCCCAGTAAAATCGTCATCGTGTTCACGAGGCGAAACTGTCCGACCCGCCTGGCATTGTCAACGCATGTCCTCTAACGGGAACAGGGGGGGAAATTTATGGGATGCAAGGTTCAATGTTGGACGTCCGCCGCCCCATGTTTCATTCTTCCCGCGGTGGATCTCTTCTCCGACATTCCGAAAAAGGAAACGAAGGCGCTCTCCGTGACCCAGGTGGTGCGGAAAATGAAACGCGCCGTCGAGACGGAGGTGGGGCGGCTGTGGATAGAGGGAGAAGTCTCCAACCTGAAAAAACAAGGCTCCGGCCATTGGTATTTCTCCCTGAAGGACGACGGGGCGCAGATCCAGTGCGCGATGTTCGGGGCGAGAAACAAGGAGGGATCGGAGGTGCTGGAGGATGGAGTGAAGGCGCGGATTTTCGCGGAGGCGACAGTCTATGCGGCGCGGGGGCAGCTACAGGTGATCGTGGAAAAAGCGGAGCGCTCCGGCCAGGGGGATCTCCAGGCGCGCTTCGAGGCTTTGAAAAAAAAGCTCCAGGGGGAGGGGCTTTTTGATGCTTCAAGGAAGAGACCCCTGCCAGCCTTTCCCCGCGTAATTGGCATCGTCACCTCCCCGACGGGTGCCGCCCTCCAGGACATTCTCAACATTCTGGGCCGTCGCGCTCCCTGGGTGCGACCCGTCCTCTTTCCAGTGAGGGTGCAGGGAAAAGGGGTGGAGCGGGAGATCGCGGACGGCATCGCCAGGCTCAACTCGCCGGAAAAACACGGCTATCCCGTCTGCGATCTGCTCATCGTGGGGCGCGGCGGCGGCTCCATCGAGGATCTCTGGTGTTTCAACGAGGAACCGGTCGCCCGCGCCATCGCCGCTTCCCGCATCCCGGTGATTTCCGCCGTTGGGCACGAGACGGATTTCACCATCGCGGACTTTGTCGCCGATCTCCGCGCACCCACGCCCAGCGCAGCCGCCGAGCTGGCGGTTCCCGACGCGGCCGAGCTGCGCGCCGTCCTGGAGAACGCCTCGGATCGTATGACACGCTCCCTGCGGACGGCTCTCCGCGAGCCTGCGCAGGAGCTGGACTCGCTTCGCTCCGCCCTCGGACAGGCGGTTTCCACCTGCCTGCGCGAGCGTGGTGGCCTCCTGCGCGAGACCCGGCTTCGCCACCAGGCCCTCCACCCCATGCGTTTGCTCGAGCGGCGTCTCGACAAACTCGCTTCCCTGGGGAAGAATCTCCGCCAGCTCACCGCCCACCGCATTTCCCGGGAAACTGGAAAGCTCGACCGCATGAAAACACACATCCGCACCCTCGGCCCGGAGTCCGCCTTCAGACGCGGGTTTTCCATCACACTTTCCGGGGACGGGAAGATCATCCGCTCCGCGAAGGCGGCGGCGAAGGGCGACTCCCTCACCACGAAATTCATCGACGGCGAAATCAAATCCACCATCAATTAGACATATGCCACCTTCCCCGGAATCCCTCTACCAGCCGCTCGTGCAAGCCCCGTTGCTGCCCTTGCATCTCACCGTTGCCATTTACGTGGCGGTCGGATTGCTGGCCGTCATCCTCATCCTTCTCTTCCGGCTTAACGCACAGGTCGCGCTGCTCTCCCATCGCCTGAGAAATCCAGCCTCACGCTCCGGGGGATCCACTGCCACCAATCCAACCCGCCCCAACCCGGCGACCGCGGAAAGTCAGGAGGACAACGAGACGACGACCGTCGAGGCCGGCCCGGGCACCCCTTTCGAGGAATTTCTCGACGAGGATCCGAAGCACCGCACCCTTCCGAAAAAGGAGCAGTTCAAAGCCTACCGGAAATGGCGCGCCGACAAAGGGCTCAACTGGTCCAAGTGACTCCTCCATATTCCCGATTGCGACCCCGCCCGCGCGGCCTATAATCATTTCCAAGCACCATGAACCTCACTCTCAAAGTCTGGCGCCAGACCGGCCCCCGCTCCAAAGGCAGCATCGAAACCTACCCTGCGGAAAACATCCCGGCCGAGGCCTCTTTCCTCGAAATGCTCGATATCGTCAACGAACGCATCATCGACCAGGGGAATGATCCCATCCACTTCGACCACGACTGCCGGGAAGGCATCTGCGGCTCCTGCAACCTCACCATCAACGGCATTCCGCATTCCAAGGAGAAGGGAATCACCACCTGCCAGGTCCACATGCGGAAATTCCGCGACGGGGACACCCTCTGGATCGAGCCCTTCCGCGCCGATCCGTTTCCCGTGATCAAGGATCTGATCACCGACCGCTCCGCGTTCGACCGCATCATCGCCGCTGGCGGTTACATCGACATCCGCACCGGTTCCGCGGTCGATGCGAACTCCATCCCCGTCCCCAAGGACGATGCCGACAGCGCATTCGACGCCGCCGCATGCATTGGCTGCGGGGCATGCGTCGCGGCGTGCAAGAACGCTTCCGCCATGCTTTTTGTCGCCGCCAAGGCCTCCCACCTGGGTCACCTTCCCCAGGGTCAGCCCGAGCGTCGCAAGCGCGCCCTCTCCATGGTTCGCCAGATGGACAAGGAAGGATTCGGGAATTGCACCAACCAGTATGAGTGCGAGGCCGCCTGCCCCAAGGAAATCTCCGTCGATCACATCGCCAGGCTCAACCGCGACTACGGCAAAGCCGTCCTCGAGGAGCAGTTCGCGTAAGCGGCTATAAGCCCCGTCCGTCAGCGGGGACGTTTCTCGCTGTTCCGGGGTCAACTGAATCGTCTCAGAGGCCTGTGTGTCGAAATTCAGAGTTTAAGCCTTGCCCCCGGCTCACGGAATCACATCATCCCCACGCAACGGCGGCTTGGCGGAATGGTAGACGCGCTCGACTCAAAATCGAGTTCCAAAAGAGTGTGGGTTCGAGTCCCACAGCCGCTACTTTCCTTTTCCGAAAATGTCCACCTCGCGAAGCATAGGCATCATCGCAGGAAACGGAGTCTATCCGGAAACCTTCGTCCGCGCCGCCCGCATCCGCGAGCCTGGAACACGGATCGTTGTCGTGGCCTTTGAAGGCGAGACACGGCCGGATCTCGAACCCCAGGTCGATTCCCTCAAATGGCTGCGTGTCGGCCAACTCTCCAAGCTCATCAGGTTTTTCGTGAAGGAAGGCGTCGAGGAGGCCGTCATGATGGGTCAGATCTCGCCGGAAAATCTCTTCAGTCTCCGCCCCGACCTCCGCATCCTCATGATGCTCGCCCGGGTGAAAAAACGGAATGCCGAGACACTCTTCGGCGCCATCGCCGAGGAACTGGCGAAAGACGGGATCATCCTTCTCCCGGCCACAACCTTTCTTGAAGACCACCTTCCGGGAACTGGGCATGTCACCGGCCCAGCATCCGGCCCCGCACCCTCGAAGACCTCCGCTACGGTTTTGACATCGCGAAAAAAACCAGCGCCCTCGACATCGGCCAATCCGTCGTTGTCCGACATGGAACCATCCTCGCCGTCGAGGCCTTCGAAGGAACCAACGCCTGTATACGGCGAGGCGGTGATCTGGGCAAAAACAGGGACGCCGTCCTTGTGAAGGTATCGAAGCCGAACCAGGACTTCCGCTTCGACGTGCCCGTCATCGGCCCGGAAACCATCGAGACCTGCGCCGCCGCCGGACTTGTGGCTGTCGGCATAGAAGCCGGGAAAACCCTTCTCTTGGAAAAGGACTCGGTGGAAAAACTCTGTGCCAATCACAAGATCTCCATCCACGCTTTGTAACAGCGGCTTTCATGCGCCATCTTCCATAAGCCATGTTTTCGTTCTCTCTGCTTCGACTTTCGATCCTCAGCGTTCCATTTTCGCTGGTCATTTTCAGCGGCGCGGCAACCGCCCGGGAAATCACGGTCAAAGACCTCCCCCCGCCACCATTGACTCCATCGGGCAGTCCATCAGCCGCGGCGTTGATTTCCTGATCAAAGACCAGAACCGGAACGGCTCCTGGGGTGGAGCCACCCGCACGAAAAACATCAATATCTACGCCCCACTCCCAGGAGCGCACCACGCCTACCGCGCCGGAGCCACCGGTCTGGCTCTCTCCGGCCTCATCGACTCGGGCGATACCCGCCCCGAAACAACCGCTGCCATCGAAAAATGCGCCACCTGGTCCAAGGAAAACCTCCCCAAACTCCGGCGCGCCGACCAGACGACCACTTACAATATCTGGGGTCACGCATACGGTCTCCGCTCTCTCGTCCGTCTTCATGCCCTGGAATCCGATCCCGGGGAAAAGAATCTCTACAAGACCCTCGCGCAGGAACAGATCGACCTGGTGAACCGCTTCGAGGATATCAACGGCGGCTGGGGTTACCTTGATGTCTTCGACGACTTCAGATCACAGAAGCCCACCGGTATCACCACCTCCTTCAGCTCCGCCACCGTTCTCCTGGCCATGCATGAAGGCAGGGAAAAACTCGGCCTCTCCCTTGACGAAAAAATCGTTTCCACCTCCCTGGACTCCATCGAACGCCAGCAGTTTCCGGACAAATCCTACGCCTACTCCCATTACCACATCCTGCGCCCACGTGCCGGGATCAACCGTCCCGCGGGATCCCTCGCCCGCTCCCAGGCATGCAACGCCGCACTCCGCGCCCTGGGTCGTGAAGGGATCACGGACGAGGTAATCACCGAGTGGGCCGACCGTTTCCTGGAGAAGCAGCAGTGGCTCTCCATCGCCAGGAAGCGCCCGATGCCTCATGACATCCACTTCCAGATCTCTGGTTACTTCTATTATTACGGCATCTACTACTTCACCGAATCCGTCCGCCTTCTTCCTCAGGAAAAACAGAAACCCTACGCCGAACGCCTTGCCGCCCTGGTCATCGCGAAGCAGGAAAAAGACGGCTCCTGGTGGGACTACCCACTTTACGACTACCACCAGCCCTATGGCACCGGCTACTGCCTCATGGCTCTGTCATGGTGCCGTGACGTGATCGACGGGTGAGGTTCCGCGGCACCGCACGTCTTTTCACAAAGAGAAATTGGAATATGGGCCGAATGCCAGACCGACCATGGATTTCCCGGCCTCTCACCGGTGGAGAGATTGAGATCGCGCATAGGATTTTCGGAGAAGGTATCGAGTGCGACCGGATTCGTGTGCTGAGGCGGAAATTCGTCTTTTTCCAGCCACCGAATGTGACGATGGCACCCGACGGAAACGTCTGGTTGCATCCCGCCGGGAATCTCGCGAGAAGCGGAGTGGCGGATGATTTCTCGAAAGGAGCCGCGTGCGTCCGTGCGCATTTCGCCCATGAGCTGACCCATGTCTGGCAGCATCAGAACGGGGTGAATGTGGTTCTGGAAAAGGTGCTGATGTTCTTCCGGTACGGCGCGTTCGGTGGTTATGACTACGAGCTGACGGTGGGAAAAGACTTCCAGGACTACAACATCGAGCAACAGGCATGCATCGTGGCGGACGCTTATCTCGTATGCGGCGAAGGTGGTTTCAGACTCCCGGGCGGTTTGACGCCACCACGCGACCCGTGGCACTCACGGAGTTGATGAACATCAGTCTGGCCTACCGGTGTTTCCAACCCTCTTCTCCATTTCAACGGTAAAGAATGGGCGCCGCAGTCAAGAGCCTCCTGCAATTCCATCCCCGTGAAAAAATCACATCTCCGGCGTCTTCTCCCTTCCCATCCATTGCGGGCTTCTGCCAGTCTGCCGAATGAACCCGACACTGGCCGCGATCCCTCTGGAAGACTTCTGGCCCTTCGCCGTCCTGATTTCCAGTGTCGGCTTCATCATGCTGGCCATAGGAAAGCTGAAGCTCCATCCCTTCGTCGCCCTGATTCTCGCCGCCCTTTTCGTCGGCATACTCGCGCGCTTCGTCCCGGATTCCACGCTGGCGGATGGCGTCCCGGCGATCACGTCCCTCGCGGATGTCGTCAGCCTCACTCTCTCCGGCCTCGGAGGCACTGCCGGAGGAGTCGCCATTTCCATCGGGCTGGCATCCGTCATCGGCTTCTGCCTGATGGAAAGCGGAGGAGCGGATCGTGTCGTCCGCTGGTTCCTCGGGGTGTTTGGTGAGAAACGCGCGGGACTCGCTCTCCTGGTGAGTGCCTACATTCTCTCCATCCCCATATTTTTCGACACGATGTTCCTGCTGATGGCGCCGCTGGCCCAGGCGCTATACCTGCGGACGGGGAAAAACTACCTCTTGTATATCCTCTGCGTTTGCGCGGGCGCCGCTGTCACCCATTCCCTCACCGTCCCCCACCCGGGTCCGATCGCCGCGGTCACCGCTCTCAAACTCGATGTCGGCTTCTCCATCATGGCGGGCATCCTCGGCGGCATCATCCCGGCGGGAATCGGTTATCTCGTCGCCCGCCTGATGAACGGACGCATGACCGTTCCTCTCCGGGAAACGCCCGGCAGCAGGGTGGAGGATCTCGAGGCCATCATTGACAAACCACTCTCCGCACTCCCTTCCCTGGGCGGCTCGCTCATTCCGGTTATCCTTCCCATCGTCCTCATCATGGTCTCGTCCTTCCTGAAAGTCGGAGCACCTGTCGATCCTGAGGCGGAGGTGACCGTCTTCCGGGAGATCATCGATTTTCTCGGTGACAAGAACATCGCCCTCTTCATCGGCACCTTCTTCGCCATCTGGCTCGTGGCGAAGCAGAAGGGCTGGAAACTCCCAGAGGTAGGTAAGACCCTCTCCGCCCCGCTTGAGACAGCGGGCATCATCATCCTCATCACCTCGGCGGGAGGTGCCTTCGGCTACATGATACGCAGCGCCGGGGTCGGTGGAGCGGTTTCGAAAATGTCCGAGGGCATGGGGATGAATCTCATCCTTCTCGCTTACATCATGACGTTCATCGTCCGCGTCGCCCAGGGTTCCGCCACCGTCTCCATGATCACCGGCTCCGCTATCATACTGCCGATGATCACGCCCGATCTCGCCTACCATCCCGTCTATATCTATCTCGGCATAGGCTTCGCATCCTTCGCCGCATCCTGGATGAACGACAGCGGCTTCTGGGTTGTCTCCCGCCTCAGCGGAATGACGGAGAAGGAAACCCTCAAATCCTTTTCCGTCATGCTGACGATCATCTCTCTCGCCGGACTGCTCGTGACCCTGATCGCGTCGAAGCTCATGCCTCTGGTATGAAACCTTCGCGGCGGTGGATCCCCGGGGTATGACCAGCTGAGCGAAAGGAACAGTATCACATGCCAATGGATCGCTTCCGGGTTGCGGATCCACGCATGCCTGGGTGGAGTTTCCGGTGGTGCTGAAACCTCACTCCTCTCTCCCCACGATCTCCACCTGCATCGGATTGTGCGAAGCCAGCCGGATGTCCCGCTGCGGGAAAGGCACTTCTATATCTGATTCAGCGAGTTTTTTCTCGATCATGATGCGCAGGTCGCTGCCGACCACGAGGCCGTTGGTCTTCTCGTTCAGCTCGATCCAGTAATACATGACGAAGTCGAGCGAACTCTCGCCGAAGCTATTGAAAACCGCGAAGGGAGCCGGATCCTTGAGGATGAGGCCATGGCGGTCGGCGGCCTCGAGGAGGATGTCGATGATCTTCTGCGGGGGCGATCCGTAGGAAACACCGAGGGCGAGTTCCTTGCGGAGGAAACGGGAGTTCAGCGTCCAGTTGACCACACGGTTTTCAAGGAAAAGGGCGTTGGGGATCAGGTTCTCGATGCCGTTGAAACCGCGGACGATGGAGGAGCGGGTGTTGATTTCCGAAACGACTCCGATCGTGCCATCCACCTCGATGATGTCGCCCACGCGTACTTTTCTCTCGAACAGCAGGATGATTCCGGAGATGAAATTCTTGATGATGGTCTGCGTGCCGAAGCCGACCCCGATGGCGAGCGCGCCGGCGAGGAAAGCGAAGACGGTAAGCGGGATGCTGAGCCAGCTCAGCGTGGCGAGAGCGAGGAGCAGCGCGACGACGAGCATGATCCAGTTCCGCAGGGTGCGGGCCTGGTTCTCCCCGATGATACCGCGATGGACGAGAAGATGCTGGAACCGGCGGCTGATTCTCGCGGCGATGAAGTAGGCGAAGGCGAAGAGGATGACAGCGAGGATGATCACTCCGAGGCTGACGTAGCGGATCTGCTCCACCGTCTGTCCGTCGACCTCCGTTGTCTCCTTGATCTGGCTCACCGGGATGTTCCAGATCCGTTTCACGGCCGCCCACGACCGGTCGAAGGCGGAGGTGACGGGATCATACCAGGGGAGCTTTTCTTTCGCCTGATAGTCGCCCACCCAGCGTGAGAGGATCCGCCTCAGGTTGGACACGCTTTGGTATGCCCGCTGGACCAGCGCCTGTTTCTCCCACAGGGCGGAGCGCTGCTCGGTCAGCGGCAGGAGTTTCGGATCGTCCGCCGGGAGCATCGCCGTCTGCGCCTCCTGCTTGTTGATGTCCGCGACGACGGAGGCGAGTTCGTTTTTCGCAACGACCTCCCAGGCCTCGAGCCGTTTGTTGAGGGCGATCAGGTTCTCCAGCGCCGCCTTTCGGTCAGCCTTGGTCTCCGCCGTGATGAGATTGCGGCGCTGCTCGTAGGCCTCGGGAACGAAGGATTCGAGCTGACCGTATGATTCCAGGACTTCAATCATCATCTGCAGGGCGTCCACCCTGGTCTGAGCGGCCTGCAGCCTCAGAGTCGCCAGTTCCAAAGCCGCCGGATCGGGTGTTTCCGCGGAGCGAGCGCTTTCAAGGGCGTCCGAGGCGCGTTTCCTCGCACTCTCGGCCGCTCCCTGCCTCTGTCGTATATCGGAAATCTCCTTTCGCAGGGATGCCTGTCGGTCGGCGGAGGCTTTTCGTATCTGGTCGACGTCCTTTTCATCGAAAACCGTGTTTCCTCCCGCCTCGCGGATCTGCTTGTCAAGCAGACCCAGCTCCACCTCGGCGGCAGCCCTGAGATTTTCCAGAGATGTGACATTGCTCTGGAGAGCGCTGATCCTCAGTGAAAGCGAGCGCTGCTTCGCACGGCTGGTCTCCAATACCCACAGGGCGGATTCCTTCCCGGCTGCCGCTCCATCGTAGGCCGTGAGAGCGATGCCGGCGGCCTCTCCGGCCGCTTTCCATTGCGAGATCAGGATGTCCAGATTCGCTTTGAAAAGGTCGATGGAGGATTTGTAGGATGCCGCTTTTTCAGACACCGCCTCGCGTCTGTTGAGGAGCTCGTCCACCATCAGTATGGAATACGGGGGAGGGCTGTCGAAGCCGGACCAGCGTTCTCGCACGGCCTCCGCTTCCTTCAGCTCCGCCGCGCTGGTCACGATGGCATCGAGTCCGGTTTCCTGCCTGGTGATTCCAGCGAGTATTTCCTCAAGGTATCGTCTCCGTTCCTGGAGTCCTGCTGCGGTGATTCCCGGAGGAAGGCCGCTCTCCGCGGTGACATTGGCCAGCCTCTCAAGCTGCGTCCTGGCCTCCGATTCCCAGGTATCGAGTTGCGCGCGGACTTCCGCCTCTGTCTTGCCAGAGGCGACCGTCGGCTCGTCTCTGAGAAAATCCTCCAACTGCGCCCCCGCGGGAGCAGCGGCTGCCATCAACAGAAGAAAGACGGAAAGAAGAACCCTAGACATCACCGCGTTCATCCTTTTCAAGTTGTATCCTGTCATCGAGGTTGCGGGCCTTGATCCTGTGGTTGCGCTTGTGCCATCGCTCGACGGCCATCTGGCGTTTTTTCGCGCGCTTGCGGAGGGCTTCGATTTCATTTTCAAGATTCAGAAAGGATTCGTAGCGGGCCGGATCGAGTGTGCCCGCCTGCGACCGCGTCACGGATCGCGCAGCCCGCGTCCTTCACGTGGCTGCAGTCGGAGAACCTGCATTCGTCGGTGAGCCTGGCGATGTCCTCGAAACTGGACCGGAGGATGTTCTCGTCCATCCACATCTGGATCTCGCGCATGCCGGGGTTGTCGATCAGCATGCCCCCGCTCCCCAGCGGAACCAGCTCGCGGCAGGTGGTGGTATGGCGGCCTTTCCCCGTGATCCCGTTCACCTCGCTCACCCACTGCCATTCCTCTCCGTACAGCTGGTTTACCAGCGTCGATTTTCCCACGCCGCTGGAACCTACTATGCACATGGTAGTTCCTTTCTTCAGATGGCTCCTGATCGCCTTCAGCCCCTCGCCCCTGAGCGCGGAGGTGATGTGGACGGTCGCGTCCGGGGAAAGCGCGCGGATTTCCTCCGCCGCCTTCTCGGATTCCTCTTTCGGAAAAAGGTCGGACTTGTTCAGCAGCACCACCGCCTTCGCCCCGCTGCGGCTGATGAGAGTGAAATACCTCTCCATGCGCCGCAGGTTGTAGTCCGCGCCCGCGTCGGTGACGACGGTCACCACGTCGATGTTCGCGCCTATCACCTGCGCCTGGCTGCTGTTTCCCGGCATCTTCCTGGAAAAGACCGTCCGGCGCGGGAGCTGCGCGCGGATGACGTGGGGCTGGTTCTCATTGCCCTCCTCTATCGCGACCCAGTCGCCGACAGCGGGCAGATCCGAATCGACAGCCGCCGCGTTCCAGAGCCGCCCGCATAGGATGCAGTCGATTTCCTCACCGTCCTCCAGCAAGGCGGAGAAATTGATGGACGTCTCGCGGATCAGCCGTGCGGGAACCCAGCCCTTCTCACGGAATGGCGCGAGTGCGGCTTCGAGTTCGGGAGTCCATCCGAGTTCCTTGAGGGTCATGCGTGGCGCGAACATATTCGCTTCCGCCATATCTTTCGAGTATCGAATTCAGCGCGCGAAAAAGGGCGGGATCTTTCGATCCCGCCCTTCGGTTCGTGTTTCGGACAACTTTCTGAGAATCTTTCTCGCCGTGAGGCGGAACCGGCAGACGCGCTTTGGTTTCTGCCGGTGCCACCTCAATGGGAAATCATCTCATGGGAATCCGTTCTCATGTTTCAGAGGCGGAACTGCCACAGGCCTTCCGTCTCACGGTCGCGCCACGCTGGGCGTCTTGCGATGGGATCCTGCAGGGTTCGCGCCGTCTTGCGGCCCCCGGCGAAAATGAACGAATCGCAATCGATCACGACCACATCGAGACCCATGTAATAGGTGTCGTTAAGGGTGGTGACGGATTCCGAACCGAAGACTCCGGCCAGGTGTTGTTGCAGCAGAAGGGCTTCCTTTCTGCCGAGGAAAAGGAAAGCGGGCGTTTCCCCGTGATCGCTCTTGGAGCGGATCAGATCGGAAACGGCGCCGCCATCCCAGGACTCTGACATCGTCAGATCAGGTTTGACCATCGCCACATCGGGCAACGGTGCATGGTGGTGTTTGATGTTCATATCAGGGTGCGAGTAATACTCAGTTCGCCTTAAGCATCCCGTGTGCCACCCGGTAGAGGCGGTTGGCGGGTGCCATGGCGCATGGAAACAACGGAACGGAAGGGACCGCTCTTTCAAAACAACCTGTTCCGAATGATCGGCGCTCCCCGTCCCGCTGCCGAAGATTGGAAACACCTCCGACCACCATTCTCCACCCTGGAAATCTGCCGGAACCGTCACACGCCGTCGGTGAAATCGACGGAGGTGCTCCGCGAGAGGTCATCCGCTTCGATCCGAGAAGGCATCCATCCCGAGGGAGACCGCGACCAAATGGATTTCATCAACGATGAACTTTTATCTGTAAAATAAGAAACTCCCGAAAGTCTCCCTCGAAACGGATTTTCCTTATTCCCGCCTTGCCATCTCATGGAAAACCCTCCATAGCCCCGCCCCCAAAGCCACCCGGCACCAAATTTCATGTCACTCAAGATCCGCAACCTCGCCATCATCGCCCACGTTGACCATGGGAAGACCACCCTCGTTGACCAGCTTCTCCAGGCCGGCGGCACCTATCGTGAAAACCAGGAGAAGGCCGAGCGCGCCATGGACTCCATGGATCTTGAAAAGGAAAAAGGCATCACCATCAAGGCGAAGAACACTGCCATCCTCTGGGAAGGATACACCATCAACATCGTCGATACCCCGGGACACGCCGATTTCGGCGCGGAAGTGGAGCGAGTGATGAAAATGGTGGACGGCGTCCTCCTGGTGGTCGACGCCGCCGGCGGACCACAGGCGCAGACACGTTTCGTGCTACGCAAAGCTCTTCAGGAAGGCCTCAAGCCCATCGTTGTCGTCAACAAGATTGACCGCCCTCATTTCCAATCCGCTCAAAGTGCACGACCAGGTCCTCGAGCTTTTCCTCGACCTGGATGCCACCGAAGAGCAGTTCGAAGCCCCCTTCTCCTATGGCTCCGCCCGTGACGGATATTTCCTGGATCATCCCGATGACGAGCGAAAGGACTGCATCCCGCTCTTGAAAAAAATCGTGGAGTTCATTCCGGCTCCTGCCGCCGATCCGGAGGCACCCTTCCACATGCTCGTCTCAAACATCGAGTGGGACAGCTTCGTCGGCCGCGTGGCTGTCGGAAAAGTCCTCGGCGGCACCGTGAAAAAGGGCGACACCATCTGGCTGCACCGCAAGGACGGCACCAAACAGCAGTCAAAGGTCATGAAGACCTTCACCTACTCCGCCCTCGCGACGGAAGACTCCGAAGGTTGCGGCGCTGGCGGCATCGTCGGCATAGCCGCCGGCATCGAGAACATCGATATCGGCGAAACCCTTGCCGCCACAAAGGATCAGGAAGCCCTTCCTTTCGTGGAAATCGATCCGCCGACCATCTCCATGGAGTTTTCCATCAACGACAGCCCGCTCGCAGGCAAGGAAGGCAAACACGTCACCTCCAGGGCCATTCGCGACCGCCTGATGCACGAGATCAAGACCAACGTCTCGCTTCAGGTCGAGGACACCGACCAGGCCGGTGTCTTCAATGTCTCCGCCCGTGGTGCGATGCAGATCGCGGTCCTCGTCGAGCAGATGCGCCGGGAAGGATTCGAGGTCTGCGTTTCCCGCCCGACCGTGATCAACCGCCGCGACGAAGACGGAAAGCTTCACGAACCGTTCGAGACCCTCTACATCGAGTCGCCCGGCGATTACACCCAGGGCATCCTGAAATCCCTCATCAACCGCAAGGGCATGATGGAGAACATGGAGACCGAGCCATCCGGTGAGACGCTCATCACCGCGATCATCCCGACGCGCGGCCTGATCGGGTTTGAAACGGAGATCGTCAACCTCACCTCCGGTCATGGCATCATGTCCCATCTTTTCCGCGAGTACTGGCCCGCACGCCGGTGAGATCGTCACGAGAACCACCGGAACCCTGGTATCCATGGATTCCGGAGTCGCGACCACCTACTCCCTCCAGGCATCGGAAGACCGTGGCACCCTCTTTGTCGGAGCCAACGAGCAATCTACGACGGGATGATCGTCGGGGAAAACCCGCGCGTCGGCGACATACCTGTCAACCCGGTGAAAGAAAAGCACCTCGATAACATGCGCTCCTCCGGCAAGGACAAGACCTCCAAGCCTTCCCCGCCTCTCAGGTTCTCCCTCGAGCGCGCCATCGAATATATCGATGCCGACGAACTCGTCGAAGCAACCCCACAGAACATCCGCCTCCGCAAACGCATCCTCGACGAAAATGCCCGCAAACGCGCTGCCAAGGGCATCAAGGGCGAGGACAGGAGCAATCGCGGGAAGTAACGGAGTGCCCACCTCAGTCGGATTTCCTTTTTAAAGGCGAGTCTTCCACTGATCACTGCCAGCTGATTTCTCGGCACTTTCGTCCCATGTCTCCACATCTCATCCGCATCTCCGAAGTATTCTCGGGACTCATCCCGGAAATCCTCGAAATCCTCGGCGCGGAAAAGGTTCGGAAGCTAGGCTCCGAGTATTTCTTTTTCCAAACGGAGACCCCGGAGGCGATTATCGAATCTCCTGCCGCCCGCTTCATACGCTGGCACATCCCCGCCCGCCATTCCTGGCCCTGCAATCCGGAGAAAATGGAAGGCTTCGTCGAGAAAGCCGCGCAATCCCTTTACTACAAGTTCGAGAGTTACAATCCGCAGACCCTGCTTGTGGGTAGGCTGGATCCCGG
This sequence comes from uncultured Verrucomicrobiae bacterium, assembly GCA_963758175.1. GTDB lineage: Bacteria > Verrucomicrobiota > Verrucomicrobiia > Verrucomicrobiales > Akkermansiaceae > Luteolibacter. The sequence continues at coordinate 1,014,296 of CAVWUI010000002.1, read as the reverse complement.
ATCGCCGAAGCAATACTACAAAGCCCTGGCATCCAACTTCAGAGGCCGCGCCCTCCAGGTTTTCGATCTGCCCGAGGGCACTCCGAAGACCGCCGAAGATCAGGATCCGGCGGCCGAAACCCTCTTCTGCCTCATCGGCAAGGAGGGTATATACGCCGGCATGTCCACCCCGCTCGCAGCCGGTGGCCTGCACCCCGGCGGTACGAAATTCATTTCCCAAGGCAGTGACGACACCGTTAGCCGTGCCGGGGCGAAGATCGCGGAAGGACTGCATTTCCTCTCGATGCATCGGGCGCTCCCGGGCGAGGGAGCACACTGGCTGGAGCTCGGCGCGAGCCCGGGCGGCATGACCTCGGAGCTCCTGAAACGCGGTTACGAAGTCTCCGCCATTGACCGCGCCCCGTTGGACGCGCGTCTCGCAAAGCACAAGAGCCTCACTTTCCTGAAGGAGGATGTCGCGGAATTCATCCCCCCAAGGGACATGCGCTATGATGCCATCCTTTCCGATATGAACGGCTCGCCCGCGAAGGCGATCACCCACGTCACCCGCCTCCGCGATTTCCTGAGACCAGGCGGTCTGGTGGTCTTCACCCTGAAAACCCCCGAAGTCGCGACCATCGCGGAGATCGATTCCCTCGAAAAGGACACCCTCGCGTTGGCAGGGAAAGGCGGACTCTCCCTCATCGCCCGCACTCACCTGACCTACAACCGCCAGGAGTTCACTCTGTTCCTGGAGAAAACAGGGGCATAGCCAGCTTGTGCTCCCGGATCGGAAGTTCTGAGGAGTTATGGGGATTCCGAAAGAGCAACTTTCCGCTTTGCTCAGTCCCTGCGCACCCAGATGTTCGCGAAGTCGATGGCCTGTCCGTGGTGCTGGAGGCCGATGGGGCCGGTCGCGGGCATTTCGTTGAGGGTGGCGTTGTCGATGACCAGTTGGCCGTTGAGAGTGACTGTCAGCGCCTGTCCTTTCACAGTGACCATCATGCGGTTCCACTCACCGAGAGGGTTGTCGGCTTTCACCTTGGGGGTAACGGCGGCTTTGACTTCGGGGCTTTGGCTTGCGTCCGTCCGGTAGCCATAGACCTCGCCGGAGCCGACAGTCCAGTTCCAGAGGTTGACCTGGCTCTTGGAGTTTCCGCGCAGATAGATGCCGCTATCGAGTTCCTCGATCTCGACGAGTTCTTTCGCGCCATCGGCGCCGATTTTGTCGGATCCATCGGGGAGGACGACGGGCTGGGCTTTCATATCGCCTTTGCCAGACCAGCGCCAGTCGAAGACAAGGGTGAAATCCCCGTAGTCCTCTTTTGTCCACAGGTCGTTGGTCTTGCCTTTCTCCCCCGTGTGCTTGAGGATGCCATTGTGAAGAAACCAGTTGTCGGCGCCTTCCTCGGATTCATATCTCCAGGCGCTCAGATCGCCATCGATGAGGGGCGTGAATCCGGCTTTCTTAACGCCTTCGGTGTTCGCATCTGGAGCGACCTCCAGGATGCGGATGTTCTTGAACGAGACCTTGTCGCCATGGCCCAGGAATCCGATTCGGCCGGAGCGGCGCTTGACGCCCTCGTGCTCCGGGTGTGCCGCCTCAAGCTTGTCGAGGTTCTCTTCGAGAATCTTCGTGCCGTTGAGAATCACGTTCACGGCCGGCCCGAGGACTTCCACACGTTGGGAATTCCACTCCCCGGCGGGTTTCAACCCTTCTTTCTTCGCCGGGGCGAGGGTGTAGAGAGAGCCGTGGTATTGATAGTCCTTGAGGTCTTTCCACTTGTCCGCGTCATTGTCGAGGATCTGGAGTTCCATACCGGTGTAGGCTCCATCGCCGGAGCCCGGATAGTGGATGCCCAGGCCGTTATTGGCACCGGGCGTGAGGAGAAAATCGAAATCCAGGATGTAATGGGCGAAGATCCCTGTGGTTATGAGATTCTTCCCTTCGGGAGAGCAGACGATGGCCCCGTCTTCCACGGTATAGCCGTCACCCTGCCATCCGGTCAGATTTTTTCCATTGAACAGCTGGCGGAATTCCGCCGCCTGTGCGGCGGTGGCGAGGGCGATGAGCAGGAGTTTTTTCATAAAATGACTATTTGAGAGGTAGGGAACCGGAGGCAAGAGGCACGGCGGGCTTGCCGGCTTTTTTTTCCCAGAAAAAAAGCACGAAAAGCACCATCACGGAGAAGGCGAAGATCGCGGGGACATACCAGAACTTGGCGAAATCCACTTTCCCGTCAACCGAGCATGCCGCGGCCCAGCGTCCGAAAAGCTGCGCCCCGATACCGAGTCCGAGCCCTTGGGTGAGCATGACGACGAGGGACTGCGCCTGTCCGCGTGTGGCTGGCGGGGCTTTTTTCTCCGTATAGATCTGGCCGGTGACGAAGAAGAAATCGTAGCAGATGCCATGGAGAAGGATGCCGATGAAGACGGGCAGGGTGAGCAACGGGCCTTCCTGTCCGAAGGCGAATCCCCAAAGGCCGTAGCGGGCGACCCATGCGGCCATGCCTATGGTGAGCATCCATTTCACCCCGAGACGGGCGAAGCAGAACGGCATGACGAGCATGAAGAAGATCTCGGACATCTGGCCGGTGCTCATCGCGCCGGTGGTGGAGCCGAAGAGGGTGACCCCCATTTCCCCGACAAAGCCGTAGCCCTGGGCGTAGTAGCCGGCGAGGGGAATGCAGATGAGGAAGCTGGCGAGGGCGAAAACCAGGAAATTCCGGTCTTTCAGAAGGCTCCAGGCATCGACGCCAAGCACTTCCTTGACGGAGATTTTTCTGCCTTTTGAGGCCGGGGCGGTCTTCGGGAGGGTCAGGCAGTAAATGCCGAGGATGACGGAGGCGATGGCGGCCGCGGTGAAAATGTGGCGGGAGTTGTCGGAAAAATCCGTGGGATCGAGCCCTGCGGACCGGCAGAACCACATGGCCCAGTTTCCCGCGATCCAGCCGACGGTGCCCATGACCCGGACGGCGGGAAACTGTTTTTCCGCATCCGCCAGATGGGTGAAGGAGAGGCTGGCAGTAAGTCCGAGCGTGGGCATGAAACAGATCATGTAGGCGAGCAGACAGAGGATCATCGGGTGGCTGAACTGCTGGGCGATCGTTGCGGGCGCGCCCGCCTCGGCGAGGCCGGGAGCGAGGTAGAGCAGACCCGCGCCAAGCAGGAAGAGCACTGAGAGGACTTTCTCGGTATTGAAAAAGCGATCCGCGATCAGCCCCAGGGTAAGAGGGGCGAGGATCGCGGCGATAGGGGCGACCGTGTATGCGGCCGCGTCGAAGGAGCCCCCCTGCCCGGCGGCCGTCATTCCATTCGCATCAAGAAATCCGTAGAGAGCGACATACCAGGCACCCCAGACGAAGAACTGGAGGAACATCATCACGGAGAGGCGAAGGGGGATGGCGGAAGGAGTGGGGTCGGGAGCCATGGCTTGTCGTGAGTCCAGACCAAGCGGGCTCAGGTGACAAGGCGCAAAGCGTGGCAAATAGCGGTAGCTGGCCGGGAACCGGGTAGATCAAGGCAGGTTCGATGAGTCGGTTAGCCTTTCAACACATCTGGCCAGTGGAAATTGCCCTGAAACCCAATCCAGACACGGTCTTTCATTTTCCTGCCTTCATGATTATGATGGAGCCTCCGCCCACCAAGCCCTCACCGCTCCCCCGGCACAAGCCGTTCCATCATGCCCCATCTGACAGCCATCGTCGCAATGGATCCGAACCGCCTCATCGGCGCGAACGGCGCACTCCCATGGCATCTGCCGGAGGATCTGAAATTTTTCAAAAGAACCACCCTCGGCCACCCCGTTCTGATGGGTCGGAAAACCTTCGAATCCATCGGAAAACCACTGCCGGGGCGTTCGAACATCGTTCTCACCAGGGATCGGAACTGGAGCCATGAAGGGGTCGCGCTGATCCACGAACCCGTCGAGATCGAAAAAATGGCCGGTCGGATCTTTATCATCGGTGGTGCCGAGGTTTACAAAGCGTTCTCCGGAAAAATCGATGAGTGGCTGGTCAGCCACGTCAACCAGGCCTACGAAGGAGACACCTATCTCGCTGAATTCGAAGAAGGCTATCCGGATGTTCGCATCGTGGAAGAACATCCGGATTTCACCGTTCGTAGATACCGCCGGTAGTGCCGGTGCCGAACCATGCGAAGGACGGATTGAAAATCGTTCGACGCAAACCTTGACGAATGGCTTGGCGCATGGTTCAAAACACCCAGCGACCCGCTAGTAATCACGGAACGGTGGCTGAGTGGTCTAAAGCACACCCTTGCTAAGGGTGCGTAGGGGTGACTCTACCGAGGGTTCGAATCCCTCCCGTTCCGCCATCTGATGAGATGGCGTGGCTAAAGGCAGTTCACGTTGGTCTTGTGATCTCGGATGCCTAGGTTTTCCAACGCCTTCTTTGATCAATGGTAGAGTCCGATTCGCGGGCTTTCCGGCCATCTTCGTCGGGATATGGCTCTGGTTGCGGAGGCTGTGCCTGAAAGCTTCGGAAAATGGAGCAGCGTCTTCCGCGTTCGCATCAGTATCCGCTGCCATCATGAAATGAGTCGGGCTTCGAATCTTTCCGCGACTGCCTGAATGGCTACCGCGTTAAGTTCCCTTTTCGTCCCCGTGGCGAGCATCACCTTTGACCATGGCGATGACATCTCGATACGAGTGGATTTTGCTGGAGCCGTGGCCAACCACGTTTCTTGCCAAGGAAGATGCCGTTCTGGATCGATTGAATCAGAACGGCGCGGATGAAGCCGCCTGAGGGCGGAAGGAAGTGGGAAAAGAGGCATCTAGTGCGGTGGACAAAAGTTTCGGAAAAGGCAAGATCGCCTTCCGTTCGTTCTACGATCCCGGCTCGATTCGAAAGACGGAGATCGACGAGAAGGAACAGCAGATCATACTCACGTGAACAGATACAGCGTCATCAAAGCCACCGCCGCCCTGGCCGTGTTTTCCTCCACCCTCCGGGGTGAGGACGATTCGATGGTGCGCGGCAAGGAACTCTATGCGAAAAACTGCGCGATGTGCCATCAGGTCACCGGGCTTGGAGTCCCTCCGGTGTTCCCGCCCTTGGCAAAAAGCGACTGGCTGATGGAGGACAGGGCTCGCTCGATCCGCGTTCTCGCCGAGGGCTTGAACAAGGAAATCACCGTCAACGGCCAGACCTACAAAGGCTCCATGCCCGCGCAGTTTCTGGACGATACCGAGGCTGCGGACGTGATGAACTACATCACGAATACCTGGGGCAACAAAGCCCCGGCCTTCACCCCTGAGGAAATCAAAGAGACCCGTCTCAAATCACGTTTCCCCACCTATGCGGATCTCGTGAAAGCCCACTCCTATCAGCCTTTGGCAAAACCGCCCGGGGGCTGGGAGCTTGAGGAAATGGCGCGATTGGATGAGTTCGCCACCCGCCTCGCCGGTCCCGATGAAAACGGGAATGTCTACGTCCTCCACGGCACCGGAAATGTCTCGCGCCTGAATGGGAAAAACCTTTTCCCATGGCTCTCCCACACTTCGTATGTGCCACGTGAAGGCGTTGACCACAGTGCCCTGGGCATGACGATAGGCCCGGACGGAAGGCTGTGGATCACCAGCAACCAGCGCTTTATCGCTACGGATGAAATGGTTCAGAACGACGTCACGGTCTGGCGCAGCAAGGAGAGGATTTCCTCCGAGGCTCCCGTCATGGAGCCGTGGTTTCAGGTGGATCTGCCCTTCGGAGTCGGCCCCTACAACCACGGCGTAAGCAACATCGCCTTTGGCCCCGACGGTGCGCTCTGGGTCGGCAGCGGATCACGCACCGATTCCGGTGAGGAGGGAAACGCTCCGAATCTGGCCAAAACCGGCGAGACACCACTCACCGCCGGTATCTGGCGATTCGAGGACAACCTAGTCAATTCCAGCTCCGGTGGTCCTCCCGAAGTCTACGCCCGCGGTCTCCGCAATCCCTATGGCTTCGCCTGGGATGCGGATGGCAACCTCTTCACCGCCTCCAACGGCCCGGACAAACACACGGCGGAGGAGCTTGATTTCATCGAAAAAGGCGTTCACTACGGGTTCCCCTTTCAATTTGCCGACCATCCTGCATCTGAAAAATTCTACGATCACACCCCGGCGGCACCCGATGGACTGAAGTTTCGCAACGCCATCAGAAACATCGGCCCGGATGGCGGGAAAGGCTCCGCGACTTTCGATCCCCATTCATCACCCGGTGGCATGATCTGGTGCGGGGAAAACTACCCGGAACCGCTGAAAAACCGTTTCCTCATGACTCGCTTCGGCAACCTCATCAAACTGACCGAAGATACCGGATTCGACGTCCTCACGGTCAAGCCGATCCGTCAGGAGGACGGCTCCTGGCAAGCGGAGGTCCGCACCGTCATGGATGGTATGGGTCGCCCGATTGATGTCGTTCCGCTCACCGATGGAAGCGTGTTGATCCTCGAATACTCCCGCGTGACTGACCAAAGATCCGGCCTCGGTCTGGTTCCCGGGAGGATCCTACGCCTGCGACCCGCGAAATAGCATACCTGACCAGCGGCCTCTTCTCGGATCGAATGTTGCGCCGCCTGGAAGCCATCGCTTCCGGGAAAAATCATTCTGTCGGTACGTCGTCGGCGAGAATTGCGCCCGAAAATCAACGTCTGGCCCTCACCCGCCCCCCTCCGGAAACCGTTCACATGCAGATCGACGAGTTGGTCGTTGCGGGTTACGTCCTGCCGCAGGAGACGATTTCCAGACTTTCCCGGGTGGAGGATTTCGCCATGACGGAAAGACTATGGAAACCGATTCCCCGATTGATCTTTTGGGACGGCCGTCCAAGATTCCTGTCATGTTTCGGATGCTACTTTCGTCATTGGTTGGAATCAGCGTGTTGTCCGCAGGGCAGTGGGAGCGGATTGGACCTGGCTACAAGGAATCGGAGGGGATCACGTACAACGTGTTGCCCCATCCGGAAAATCCGGAAGAGCTGCTGATCGGGGTACGCCCGCAGGGAATGTTTCTCACTGAGGACGGCGGTGGAAAATGGAAGCTCACCAGCAGTCCTTTCAACGTCTCGGGTGGCGACGGGCCGAACCAGGACAGCGTGGGGCGCGCGCCTTCGAATCCCGATATCGTTTATGCGGGCTTGGAGCTGAAAGGAGTATGGCGCAGCGATGATGGCGGGCGCAGCTGGAAGGACGTAGCCGGGAAGCTTCCGAAGGGAAGGGCGCGCAACGGGGTTTCCGTAGCCGTGCACCCGCAGGATCCGGAATGTGTATGGCTAGGGACGGATGGCGGTATTTTCAAAAGCACCGACGGAGGGAAAACCTGGCAACGCAAAACCGAAGGCTTGCCTTCCGGGAAGGCAAAGGACAACAATGATGTCAACCAGACCATTTCGAAGATCCTGCTCGACCCACAGGATCCAAAAAGGTTGCTCATCGGCATCTACGCCACCGGGACTGGAGAACCGGCCGGCGTCTGGCGGAGCACGGACGGAGGAGAGTCTTGGAAAGCCCTCAGCAGGGGGATCGAGACGGGCGGAGTGGAGGACTCGCCGGTCTGGATCCAGCAGGATTGGATTTTGGAGATGGCGCAGTCCGAAGACGCGCTGAACGCCCTCCTCATCGCAACCCCGACGAAGGTTTACCATAGCCGCGACCAGGGCGAGAACTGGCAGGAAATCGTGGGCGAACAGGCCGTCGCAGTGGCCGTGCACCCGGGCGATGGAAACCACTATTTCATCGCCCTTCCAGATGGCGGGGTGAAAGAGAGCAGCGACGCGGGCAGAACCTGGAAGGATCTCAGCGAGGGACTTCCGCGCGGAAAAACCGCCAACGCGAAGCCGCTGAAAATCGAATTCACCGATAGCAATGGCAAGAAGCACATCGTGGACGGGATGGACAAGCGCTTCACTCACGAGGTGAACAGTTTCGCTTTCGACCCGAAAGATCCCACCGTCATTTACGCGGCGGCACACGCCGGTGTTTACCGACTGAAGCTGTAATGCGGCTGGTGTGCCCACAGATTCAAACTGACGGATCGAGATCGTAGCCCGCTTATTTGGAATGGGACGATGGGATCCTTGGCGGGTGACTAAACCCTGTCCGGGAGGGTGCGGAGATCGAGGGTGAAGGGGAAGTCGGGGCTGGGTTTCGGCTCCTTGATCTCGATCTTCCCGCCGGTGTGGCCGGAGCGGAAGAAGCGGGCGAGGCGGCGGGCTTCGGCCTCGAAGGAGTTCACGGGGAAATCATCGTGGCTGCGGCCGCCCGGGTGGGAGGCGTGGTATTTGCAACCGGCGACGGAGACATCGTTCCAGGTATCGACAAGGTCGAAGACGAGTGGTGTGTGGACGGGGATGGTCGGGTGGAGGCAGTTCGGCGGCTGCCATGCGCGGTAGCGGACACCGGCGACGAATTCGCCATGGGTGCCGGTGGAGTGGAGAGGGATGCGGTAGCCGTTGCAGGTGACGACGTGGCGTTCGCCTGTCATGCCCTTGACCTTGATCTCCATGCGCTCGACGGAGGAATCGACATAGCGGACGGCGCCTCCGGCGGAGCCTTCCTCGCCGAGGACGTGCCATGGCTCGATGGCATGGCGCAGTTCCATTTCCATACCGAACTGGTTGAGATCGCCGATGCGGGGGAAACGGAACTCGAGGTGGGGATCGAACCATTTCGGATCGATGGGGTAGCCGTGGTCGCCGAGGTCGGAGAGGACTTCGTTGAAATCCTGCCAGATGAAATGCGGGAGCATCCAGCGATCGTGGATCTCACTGTCCCAGCGCACCATGGGTTTCGTGTAGGGTTCTTTCCAGAAACGGGCGACGAGACCGCGCAGGACGAGATGCTGGGCGAGGGACATGCGGTGGTGCGGTGGCATCTCGAAGCCGCGCATTTCGAGCAGACCAAGGCGACCGGTGGCGCTGTCGGGCGAATAGAGCTTGTCGATGCAGAACTCGGCGCGGTGGGTGTTTCCCGTGGCATCGATGAGGAGGTTGCGGAAGGCTCTGTCGACCTTCCAGGGAACGGAATTTCCTTCACCTTCGAGGGTGCGGAAGGCGACCTCGAGCTCGTGGATGCAATCGTTCCTGCCCTCGTCGATGCGTGGTGCCTGCGAGGTGGGGCCGATGAAGAGGCCGGAGAAAAGGTAGCTGAGGGACGGATGGTGGTTCCAGAAAGTGATCATGCTCCGCAGCAGATCGGGGCGGCGGAGAACGGGGCTGTCGGAAGGTGTTTCCCCGCCAATGATGATATGGTTGCCGCCGCCGGTGCCGGTGTGGCGTCCATCGACCATGAATTTCTCGGTGACGAGGCGGCAGAGGCGGGCTTCCTCGTAGATGATGGTGGTGTTCTTGACCAGGGCGTCCCAGGTGGCGGCGGGCTGGACGTTCACCTCAATGACGCCGGGATCCGGGGTGACCTTGACGACTTCCAGGCGCGGATCGAAGGACGGCGGGGTGCCCTCGAGGATGATCTCGAGTTTCTCCTCGGCGGCGGTTTTCTCGATGACGGCGATCATTTCGAGGAAATCCTCCGTGGTATCAACGGGCGGGAGAAAGACGTGGAGGCGGCCGTTGCGCGGCTCCACGCAGAGGGCGGAGCGGGTGATCCATGAGGCGCTCTCCTGCTGGCCGGGTTCTTTCAGGAGGAGGAGCCTCCTCGGCGCGGGAGATGGTTTCGTGGAGATCACCGTGGCCGTCCTTCGGTATTGGAGCGGATGTTTCCGGAGGATTCCGCTCGCCGGTGTTGATCTGCATCGCGAGACGTGCGCGGGGCGGGAGCTCGGGGTAGCTGGCGGTGGGATCCTGTGGAATCGTCCACGGAAACTCCTCCTTTTTCACCCACGGGAGGGAATCGAGCGGGAGTCGGTAACCCATGGCGGAATCGCCGGGGAGGAGGAAGAGGGTTTCATCGCGAATGAACCACGGGCCGCTGACCCATTTCCGCGTGCCATCGACCTTCTTCTTTTTCAACGGCAGGACGTGGCCGGTGACGGAGTCCAGCCCGGTCTCGAATAGCCGGGCGAGACGGTCGCGCTCGAGCTTGTTTTTGAGATTGGAGGCGAGGGGATCGACGTTGGAGGGGAGGCGGCGCTCCTTCCACATGTAGTAATAGGCGTCCTCGTGGGCGGGGATGAGGTGTCTGCCGTTGACGCCGAAATTTTCCGCCAGGGATTTGCTGAAACGCTCCGCCTCATCCGGGCCGTAGCCGTAGTCCTTGGATTCGTCGGCGATCAGGGAGACGTCGTTCCAGATCGGTTCGCCGTCCTTCCGCCAGTAGCAGCCGAGGCTCCAGCGCGGGAGCTGCTCGCCAGGGTACCATTTTCCCTGGCCGTAGAAGAGGAGACCGCCGGGGGCGAAATGGCCTTTGAGGCGTTTGATGAGCTTGTCGGAGAGCTTGCGTTTGGTGGGGCCGTCGGCGGCGGTGTTCCACTCGGCTCCATCGAAATCATCCATGGAGATGAAAGTCGGCTCGCCGCCCATGGTGAGGCGCACGTCCATTTGTTTCATCTCCGCATCGATCTCGTGGCCCATGGCGTTGATCTTCTCCCACTGGTCCTCGGTGTAGGGGAGCGTGGTGCGCGGGGATTCGTAAATGCGTTTCACCGACATCTCGTGCTCCATGGTGGACTCGCATGCGCTGGTGCCGCCCGAGATCGCGGCGGCACTGCCTGGGCGCGGGGAACATGCGAGCGGTATGTGACCCTCGCCCGCCAGGAGCCCGGAAGTGGGATCAAGACCGATCCATCCGGCTCCTGGGAGATAGACTTCGGTCCAAGCGTGGAGATCGGTGAAATCGACCTCGGAGCCGCTGGGCCGTCGAGGCTTTCCTGATCCGCCTTGAGCTGGATGAGGTAGCCGGAAACGAAGCGCGCCGCGAGACCCATGCCGCGCAGGACGTTCACAAGCATCCAGGCGGAGTCGCGGCAGGAGCCGGAGCCCTTTTCGAGGGTTTCCTCGGGCGTCTGCACTCCGGGTTCCATGCGGATCTTGTACTCCACCGCTTTTTGCGCGGCGGAGTTCAGCTCGACAAGAACATCGATGGTGCGGCCTGTCTTCTTCCTGAAATAATTGATGCAGTGGGTCATCCGCCTACCCGCGTCCTCGACTTCGAGGAAGGGTGCCAGCTCGTGGGCGACCTCCTTGTCATAACTGAAGGGATAGTTTTCCGCCTTTTCCTCCAGGAAGAAATCGAAGGGGTTGTGGACAGCCATTTCCACGACCAGATTGACCTCCACATCGAGGCTTTTCATCTCCTCATGGAAGACCAGCCTCCCGAGATAGTTCCCCTGCGGATCCTGTTGCCAGTTGATGAAATGCTCTCCGGGGCCGACTTTCAGCGCGTAGGAAAGCACGCGGGTCTTCGAATGCGCCGCCGGTCTCAACCTGACAACGTGCGGGCCATGCTCCACGAGCCTGTCATACTTGTAACTTGTGCGGTGGCGAAGGGCGACGTGAATGGACATATCAGATAAAAACAGGACTTCTCACCCGCCCCAATAAGCACCGGACATGCCACGGGCAAGCACGGACAGACACCGGACTTTTCTATTTTCAAGCCTCCCGTGCGAGAAATTCCGCCTCTTCCTCGTGGGAGTGGATCTGAAGAGTGACCTGCACACCTTCCTTTTCAGCGGCGGCTTTCAACACGCTGCGGATGGCGGATGCGGTGAAACCGTTGCGCCCGATGAGCATGGCCACGTCCTCGCGGGCGAGCACCAGCTTGAAGCGGAGCCGCTTCGGAGCCAGCTCCGCGACCTTCAGTTGCGCCTGGCTGGGATCGTCGATGAGCTTCACGGCCACGAACTGCAAAAAATTCCTCAACCTGTCCGTCACCGCCTGCATGGAGGGACTGTAGCCGCACGGACCGCTTCCGCAAGGTCGGAGCGAGAGGACTTCGAAACTTAGCGCTTTCATCCCCCGGGGGATGACCACAATCTCCCGGACATGCGCATAATCCTGCCCTTGTTCTGCGCGGTCACCGGTATGGCCTCCGGGAAGATCGTCGAGGAAACGGTCAGCCACCTTCCGGACGAAACGCCTGTGAAAACTTTCACCATAACCAACGAATCGGGTATAACGGCAACCGTCTCGAACCTCGGTGCCACGCTCCGCTCTCTTTCCACTCCCGACCGTGAAGGGAAAAGCGCGAACATTCTCGTCGGATGCAAGTCGGAGGAGGAATGGCTGAGGAACGGTTCTTTCTTCGGCTCGACCGTAGGACGCTTCGCGAACCGCATCGCCGGAGGTAGGTTCACGCTCGACGGCACCACCTACGATCTCGCGAAAAACAACGGGCCAAACCACCTGCATGGTGGCGTCAGGGGCTTTGACAAGGTCATCTGGGAAAGCGAGATCACCGGAGAGGATACCGTGAAATTCAGCTATCTGTCAAAGGACGGAGAGGAAGGCTATCCGGGGAATCTCAGTGTGACAGTCGAATACTCGTTACGCGGGCAGTCGCTGGTATGGCAGGCCACGGCGACCACCGACAAGGCGACTCCAGTGAACATCACCAATCATGCTTACTTCAATCTCACGGGCGATCCCTCCACCAGCGTGACCGATCACCTGCTCTCCATACCAGCGGAGAGCTACCTACCGGTCGACAGGACGAATATTCCGCTGGAGAACAGCGCTGTGGTGTCGGGGACGCCGTTCGATTTCACCGCGGTGAAACCGATCGCCCGGAACCTGCGGGATATGGAGGGAAGCTATGACCACAATTACGTCCACGACCCAGAGGCGGAAATCCACGCCTCCCTACACGACCCCGTTTCGGGTCGTTCGATGATTCTCCTCTCGAATCAGCCAGGGCTGCAATTCTACCTCGCCTCCCCTCATGGTAACAGGCACTCCGCGCTTTGTCTGGAGCCGCAGAAGTTCCCCGACTCCCCGAACCGTCCGGATTTCCCCTCCTCCATCCTCCGACCGGGCGAAACTTACTCCCACCATATCGAACTCGCTTTCGTAAAACCCGCACCCAGCCCATGACCGCGCTCACCGCCATCTCGTTTCTTTTTTTCACGGGGCTTGTCGCCTTCATCACCTGGCGGATGACCCGCGGGGACGAGCATTCCACCTCCGACGGGTTTTTCCTCGGCGGCAGGTCTCTCACCTTTCCTTTCATCGCCGGATCCCTCCTGCTGACGAACCTCTCCACCGAGCAGCTCGTCGGCTTGAACGGTGGTGCTTTCAAGGAGGGTCTGGTTGTCATGGTGTGGGAAATATTCGCGGTGCTCGCCCTGGTCGCGATGGCGCTTTTTTTCCTGCCCCGCTTTCTGAAATCCGGCATCACGACAGTCCCGGAATTCCTCGCGCTCCGTTATGACAAAAGCACACAGGCCATAGCGAATTTCATCTTCCTCACCGCATACTGCTTCGTCCTTCTTCCCATCATCCTCTACACCGGGGCAACGGGTATGGTAGGCATCCTGGGAATCGATGAACTACTGGGTCTATCGTATCAAAGCACGCTCGTCCTGATCGCCGCCACCGTGGGCGTGATAGGCGCTACCTATGCCCTGTTCGGCGGCCTCAAAACTGTCGCCGTATCGGACACGCTCAACGGGATAGGTCTCCTCGTCGGTGGCCTGCTCATCGTCTTTTTCGGACTCGCTGCCGTGGGAGACGGGGAGATTCTCAACGGCTGGAACACGCTGCGCGAGAGCCATCCGGAGAAATTCAATCCGGTCGGTGGCGCGGATTCATCGGTTCCGTTCTCCACCATTTTCACCGGCGTGATCCTGCTCCATACCTTCTACTGGTGCACGAACCAGCAGATCATCCAGCGCACCCTCGGTGCGAAATCCCTGGCGGAAGGACAGAAGGGCGTGATCCTGACGGGCGCGCTGAAGCTCCTTGGCCCGCTATACCTGGTAATGCCCGGCATCATCGCCTTCCACCTGTTTTCCGGGGAGATCCCGGCTGAAAAAAGCGACCTCGCCTACGGCAGACTCGTCAGTGAGGTCCTGCCAAAGCCATTGGTGGGTTTCTTCGCCGCCGCCCTTCTCGGAGCTATCCTATCCTCGTTCAACTCCGCCTTGAATTCCACCTGCACGCTATTCTCGCTCGGCCTCTACAAGGCGAAGATCAATCCGGAGGCATCGCAGGAAAAGATCGTGGAGAGCAGCAGGGTCTTCGGATGTATCGTCACCCTCTTCGCCATTGCCGTGGCTCCCATGCTGGCGTCCACAGGAGGGATATTCGAACACCTGCAGAGCATGAACAGCATCTATTTCATTCCCATCCTCTCGGTCATCATGCTCGGATTTTTCCACAAACGCATCCCGCCAATCGCCGCGAATACCGCGCTCATCGCCGGGGTCTCCATCCTCTGCGTCACAAGCTTCGTGCCACCTGTGAAAGGAGCGTTGGAAACCGTTCCAGGCTTTCACCTCGTCGCCATTGTCTTCGTTTTCCTCATCGCCCTCATGATTGCCGTCGCCGCGTTCAGACCCCTCGCCACCCCGTGGCGGCAGGTCGATGCGAAGCTGGTGGATCTCACTCCGTGGAAACACGCGAAGCTCTGCGGAGTCCTCCTGGTGGTGGCGGTAACGACTTCGTATCTGGTATTCATCCTTTAGATTTCCTTTTGGGAAATAGAGGGGGCGGTATTGCTGACCCATGATTTCTCGGATGATTGGTTTGTCCGGGCCAGGGATGGCGCCCGCACGGCATACTTCAATCTTTAGACCGGAGGCCGATGACCTCCTCGATGACGAAGCGGCTGTAGAAGAAGGCGCGGTCTTTTTGGAACAGGGATTCGGCCTCCTTTTCGAGCGGGAGGAGAAGGTTGGCCATGGACTCCGGGCGGGAGCGGGGGGCGAGCATGTTCCAATATGCGAGGCGCGCGCCGGGCGTGGACGCGGCGTGGATCTTGCGGAGGAGGGCTTCGGTGTTTTCTCCGCTCATGTATTCGAAAATGTCGCTGAGGTTGTAGGCGTCGAATTTGCGGCTGGAGGGTTTCTCCAGGATCTCCTCGAGGGAGGCATGGACGACTTCCAGGCGGTTTTCCGAGAGTGCCCGGCGGATGGTTCCGAAGTTTTTTTCCTCCAGAGCCTCGGGGAGGGTTTCTCCGTGGGTGCCCGTTAGGATCCATCGGAGGTAGGGGTTTTCCGAGGGGTCGAGGTGGACGAGGGCGTGCCGGGTGCGGGAGAGGATGCGGTCGGCGACGGAGCCCTGGACGTATTTGAAGAAACCGGGGTCGCGGCCGAGGGCGCCCATGGCGCGGCGGGAGAAGAACAGCTGGAAGATCCAGCTCCACCGGCGGTTGTTCCAACGGGTTTCGTAGAATTCCAGGCGGCCTTCGGGGGTGCGTTTATCGAGAAGGGAAAGAACCCTGTGGCGCGGGTGGGCGAGGGGGAGAACCAGGTTTCGGAACTTCTCGAAGTAGCGCTCGAATTTCCCGGCGGAGGCGATGCCGCCCCGGATTTCAGAGGGTCTCGCGTCCCAGAAATCCTTTGCGGCTGTTGTGAGGTTTTCTCGGCACGCGTTATAGAGCGAAGGGCGGCGGGTGGACTGGCGGGAACCGAGGAGTTCGAGGAATTCGGCGTGATCGAGGGTGAGGCAGGCGGCTTCGCGCAGCCTGATGCAGGCGATCTGGGCCGGGTTCATTTCCGCGATGGTGACGGAGGCGGCGCCGGCCGCAAGGAGGGCGAGGGAGTTGTCTCCGGCGGAGCCTATGCTCAGGCAGTGCTTTCCATGGGGCGCGAGAGCGGATGTGAGGAGGGCGGAATCCTCCCAGCACTGGGCGTAGCGGATGGTGGAGAACTCCGCGCGGGATTGGATTTCTGAGGGGGGCATGGGTGTGTTTCCAACCGCCGGGTGGGACGAGTTCCCCAGGCTTGCTGAGATTCTAGGCCTGGGTATCCATGGCGGATTCCAGAATTCTGATCGTTCCCATTGATCCGTCCATTTCCACCAGATCTCCAGTATTAAGAGTGCTGGTGATGCCGGGGAGGGAGACAATGCAGGGGAGGCGGAGCTCGCGGGAGACGATGGCGGAATGGGAGAGGAGGCTGCCGCGCTCCACGAGGAGACCGGCGGCGGCGGGGAAAAGAACGACCCAGCCGGGATCGGTCTGGCGGGCGACAAGAATTTCGCCGGGTTCGAGGCGTGCTCCGCGGGGATCGAGAACCACGCGGATTTTCCCGCGGACGATGCCGGGACATGCTCCGGTGCCTTTGAGGGAGGATTCCGTTGTAGCGGCTGTCGCGGTGGCTTCAAAAGTTTCGTGGCGGTGGATGGGGCCGCGGGTCTGGAAGCGGTCAGGAGGGGAGGGAGTGTTCTCGTATCCGGAAAATTCGTCGCGGCGGTGGGTTGCGGTTTTTCCGAGGCCTGCGGTGGTTCCGGTGGATTCGTAGGCGGAGAGGATTTCTCCCAGCTCGAGGTAGAAGACGTCCATCGGCTCCGCCAGGACGGAGTCCGCATGGAGACGGCCGCCGAGTTCGCGCACGATGCGGCGGACGGCGCCGAAGAGGCGGGTGCGCTCGAAGCGGAGGTTCTCCCGGCACCTGATGCGCTCGCGCGCCTGGTGGAGGACGAAGTTGAAAACGGGTCTCTTCCAGGCGGGGAGGCTGATTTCCGGAGGCCGTTGTTCGGGTGCGGTTCCGGACGGCGGTCGTGACGCCATGGAGCCGATGGAAATGAGGAGGCTGCCCGGATCGTCGCGGACGGTGGGGCTTTCGAGTTTCAGCTCTTCCATGCAGCGGTCGCCGAAATCGTCGAGGTAGCTCTCGAATAGCGAGGCGAGTTCCGGGACATCCCGGATGGCTTTGAGTTTTCTCGGGACGGGGATCCCGTGGTCGGCAAGGAGTTCCGGTAGATCGGGTTCTGTCTTCGCGATGGCGGCCATGGTGATGATGCGGCGTGGCGGCTCGGCGCTGATGATGTCGCCGCTGTCCAGCAGAAGGTCGTTCTGGAGAGTGCCGTTTTCATCACCGGCCCATTTTTCGCACAGGCCACCCAGGATGCCGTAGAAGAGCATGGCGAAGAAATCGTTGACCAGAGGGGCGTCCCATCTTTTCAGAAGTCGGCGTTCGAGTTCGCGGTAGTGCGAGACAAGTTCGTCTCCCGTCATCTCCGAAGGGGGGCGGGAGGGTGCGGCCAGGGCGGAGTCGAGGCGTTCGCGGAAACGGGAGATCTGCCGGGGGAGGAAAACGAGTTGGCGGATGAGACCGGCGCAGGTGCGGATGAGGGCGAGGCTGTCGGAGAGGCGGGTGGTTTTGTTCTCGGAAATGATTTTCCGGACGATCTCCTCGGGGAGCGGTTCGCTGACTCCCATCATTTTCTCCATGAAGCCGCGGTTGAGCCGGAAGCCGGGAAGGAGGGCCAGGACACGGTACCAGCTCACGAGATTGTAGTAAACCCGTCCCCGGATAAGGGCAAGCATCTGCGGGAAGACATCGTCCGAGCGGGCGATGCGGGAGGGTGGGACGGACATGAGGACGCAGAACTCGCGGTATGCGGACTCGTAGATGCGGCGGGCGAAGGAGAAGGTGAGCGGGGTGGTGACGCCTCCGTAGCTTTCCGCGATGTTGCTATTGTCCCAGACGCGAAGGGGATCGCCGGGGTCGGGCGTGAGACCGAGGGTGGTGATGGGGCGGGACTGGAGGAGCCAGAGCTTCCCGGCATCGTCGATGGCCCATTCGATGTCCTGGGGGCGGCCGCTGGCGGATTCGCAACGGCGGGCAAGGGCGGCTACGCGGGAGACGTCGGCGGGGGTGATCGCCGGTTGCGCGGGGCGGGAGGTGATGTTTCCAAGGCGGTCGGTCTTCCATGTTTCACCATCGGCCTCCCCGGAGACGAGTTTCTCACCCGTGCCGGTGACGGCGGATATGACGCAGGCTCCGCGTTCGCCGGAAACGGGATCCGCACTGAAGGCGACACCGGCGCAGCGGGGGGGAATCATGCGTTGGACAAGCACGGTGGGCGCGGATGGTTTCGGGAGGCCGTGTTCGCGGCAGTAGGCGCGGATGGCATCGCTGTCGGCCGAGGCGCGAACCTGGGCGATTTTTCCGAACACCTGGCCGGAGGAGACTTCCAGGTAGCTCTCGAACTGACCGGCGAAGGAGTGGGAGGCGCCGTCTTCCGTAAGGCCTGAAGAGCGAACCGCAAAGGGCCGGGGCCAAGGGAGGCGATCTCATTTTCCAGGCCGCTGGGGGTGAAAGCCTCGTCAGGAGGGATGGCGAACCATGGGGGGACGTCGAAGCCCAGAGCGGACAGGCGGGCCAGGGAGGCGCCTTTCCCGCCGAGCAGGTGGATGTCCGGGGTATCAGGTGAAAGGAACATGGAAGGAGGAACCGAGGGGGCTAGCGGCCTGTGATCATTGGAAGATTCCGGATGATCAGTGGAGCCAGACCCAGGGTGAGGTAGAGGATGAGCGTCCACAGCGCTGAAATGAGTTCGATTTTTTTTCCGGAGAGGGAGGCGCCATTGAAGCGGTGGGCGGAAATCACGGCGAAACCGAAAGTGATGGAGAGAGAGATGATCACGGGGGTCTGGAAGTCGATTTTCGATGAAGCGAGGACAGCGCAGAGAAACGTGGCAGCCAGCGAGAGGAGCCAGACGGTGGAGCCGCCGCGTTTTCCCCAGAGGTGGCTGTAGGTTTCCACACCTTCCTCTTCATCGGCTGGCTGGCGGAGTTTTCTCCCTGTTTCTATGACGATGCCGTTGAAGAAACTGGCAGCCAGGAACCAGCCGAGGCCTGACGGAGGTGATGAGGAGCGCGGCAGCCACTCGCATGCGGTGGCGAAAAAATCGACAAGAGGCATGATGCCCATGTGGCTGACGAGGTAGATTTGAGGGTGTTTTCTCAGCCACTCACGGCAGAAGAACTCGACGCCCATGAGGGTGAGATACGCCCACGCGATGACGAGGACGATCATGAGGCGGGGATCGAGCAGAAGGACGAGGATGGTCTGAATGACCGCGGAGAAGACGAAAGCGAGACGCAGTTCTCCCAGCAGAAACGAGACCACGCGGGACGGGTCGGTAGGGTCGCCATCTCGCATCCTCTTCCGCGTCCTTGAATTCATCCGCGATGCGGAGTTGGAGGAAGATGAGAAGACAGACGAAGAAGGCGGTCGAGAACATCCCGGCGGAAGGAAGAGGCGCGCCACGCAGCAGCGAGGAATAGCTTACGGCGCATGCGCTGAAAGCGGCGATGAGCGGGCCATGGGCCAGCAGTGGGAAACGCTCTTTCTGATAGACGAGCCAGCGGTTCATGGTTGCTTCGGCTGGCGGGCGAGCTTGCGGTGGGCGCGGGAGAAATGCCCTGCGGTGAGCGCCGCGATGATGGAGAGCTCCCCGGCGAGGAGGAGTCCGGCGCATACCTCGGCAAGGGCGCGGGATTTCCCTTCTCCGGCAAGACCCATGATCTCCAGGCAGGCGCCCTGGGTGGGAAGTCCGGTGCCTCCGCCGACGGTGCCTACCATGATGCCGGGGAGGGTGACGGTGGCATAGAGCGAGCCATCGGCTTCGGCCTCGAACCGGGTGACGCCGGTGGCGGATTCCGCGACGCATGCCGCGTCCTGGCCGGTGGCGAGATACAGGGCGGTGAGGCCGTTGGCGAAATGTCCCTGGATGCCAAGCGTGCCGCTAAGGACTCCGCCTATGGCTGATATCCGCCAGTAATCGACCATTTCCCGTGGGGTGGTCTGGAGAAATTTTCTCACGATTTCCTCGGAGAGCCGGACTTCCGCGGTGACTTTCTTCCCGCGGGCGGAGGTGAAGGCACGGGCGCTGGCCTTCTTGTCGCCGGAGATGTTCGATTCGATATAGTGTGCCAGCGGTGAGACCGGGCTGGTGGCGAGAATTTCATCGCATACGGCCTGGGTGGCGAGGGTGACCATGTTCTGGCCGGAAGCGTCTCCGGTGGTGTATTCGAAATTGGCGTACACGTGGTTCCCTTCGACAGTGCAGCCGAGGTCGATGAGTTTCCCATGGGCGGTGGTGGAGGCCGCCGTCTCTTGGAACGATTCGAAATTTTCCACGGCCCAGACGACGAAGCGGCAGGCGTCGGAGACGGTTCCGAACACGAACGCGGGGGCGCGTGAAACGCTTTCATATAGCACCGATGGCGGAGCATCCTCCGGCTGCGTTGATGGCGCGGCAGCCGCGGTGGTAGCTGGCGACGAGCGCGGCCTCGGTGGTGGCAAGCGGGATTGGGAAATCGCCTTTCGCCGAAAGGCCGTTGACGCGGAGTGGCCCCGCTATCCCCACGGGGATTTTCAGAAGCCCGATGGCGTTCTCGATGTTTCCCTGGTAGGCGGAGAGGTCTTCCGCGACAGGGTCGAGCAGGGTGTCTGCCGCGGCCGGATCCAGGCGGAGCGTTCCGGTGGCCTTGGCGGCACGTTCGTTGGAAATTTTCGTCCATCCTGGGAATTGCGAGGAGCGGAGTCGAGTGATCCGGGCGGAGACTCGCCGCGGCTTCCTCCATGTTGGACGGCCCGAGGACGCGGCTCGCGTGATCACGTGTTAGTCCTCGTTTTCCCGACATGTCCGAATGTCCGTGGGAGGCGGGGGCGCGTCAATGGATTGCTGACTCAATTGAATGGCATGGAACGCGCATCCGTGTAGTCTCCTACCGCCATGAACCTACCCCCTTCCGTCCGCCTGTCAGGATCCGACTACCCCGTCTATGAAATCGATCATGCCATGTGCAAGGCACGCGTCTCTCTGCACGGGGCGCAGGTGATGGAATGGGCGCCCAGCGGGCAGGAAGGAGTGATGTATCTCAGCCCGGATTCCGTTTTCAAACAGGGCAAGGCGATACGGGGCGGTATCCCGCTGTGCTGGCCTTGGTTCAACGCGCATCCCACCGATCCCGCGATGCCTTCCCACGGGGTCGTGAGGACAAAGTTCTGGGATTTCCTGGACGCGGGAGAAACGGACGAGGGGGTGACCATGCGTTTCCAGACACTTGAGGGGAAGTGGAGCGCGGCAACGGATATCCGTTTGGGGAAATCCCTGGAGGTGGGACTGGAATCACGGAATCCCGGGGAGGAGCCGATCAAAGTGGCGGGCGCGCTGCACGCTTATTTCCGGGTAGGTGACATCGGGAAAATCGGGATTTCCGGGTTGGAGGACACGGAATACCTGGACACGGCGCGTGGGCGGAAAAGGCTCCGCCAGGATGGATCCCTGAAGATTTCCGCGGAGACGGACTCCATCTACGACAGTTCCAGTAGCATTCGGATGAGCGACAAAGCACTGGGAAGAACCATCTTGATCGAGAAATCAGGCAGCCCATCGACCGTCGTGTGGAATCCTTGGGTGGAGAAGGCGAAGGCACTGGGCGATCTGCCCGATGAGGGATACAGGAATTTCGTCTGTATTGAACCGGCGATAGCGAACAGCAAGGCTGTGACTGTGGAGCCGGGTGGCAGCCATTTCCTCCGGATCAGGATCAGTGTGGTGGAATAGGTTTTTCCAGAGCTCCAGGAAGAAGCCCAGCCGCCCCGTTGAACGCGGGCGACGGGCGACGGGCGACTCAGGACAAATTGGGTAATTCTACCCATTGATTTCTCCGGGTGTAATAGGGTGAGATATCCGGTATCCCCACAGGCACGGAATGTAACGACATGGGAATGCGCCTCAAGGAACCAATCATTCAAATTGATGAGAACGACCCTACTCCCCGCCTTGGCCATCCTTTGCACCGCCCCGCTCCTTCCCGCCCAGATCGGACAGATCGGCGTTGAAATAAAGAACGGCTCTCTCCAGACGGACGAAGCCACCACGGTGCGGTTCGGCTCCGTGCTGAACGCCTACATCGAGGGGAACAACCTCACCTCCACCAGTCCGATTTCCTCCGCGTCATTCTCGGGGCCGGGGATCAGCGAATCCATGTTCTTTGATGAGGACTCCTGGAGATACGAGGATGCCCGCCTGGGTCTGGCTGAAGGCGCTACCGTCCGGTTTTCCCAGGGAAACTATACCATCAACGCCGGCGTGAATTCCACATCCGTGAACCTCACAGGCAGTCACCCTGTCGTCCCACGAATCCTGACCACAAGCGGCGGCACATGGCAGGGCGGGGAGCTGGTCCTCACGGCGGAGGAGGCGGGCTTGCCGCTGACCATGACGACGAATGCCTCCGACGGCAACGGATTCATCACCTTCCGGCTGGGTTTCGTGGAAAACTACGATCCCGAGACAGCCTATCTCGACGGCGGGGAGCGGGTTCCAAGTTCGCTAAGCACCGGTTCCTCCGGGTCAACCGTATCCATCGACTCGAACACCATGATGCCGGGCGGATACTACGTCGGCGAATTGGAATATGACGACGTCCTCGATTCCAAGCCCGCCACCGGAACAGGCGGAACCGCGTTCGCCCTCGCCAGTTCCACGACCCTTTTCACCATCCGCGTCCAGAACGTGGTGCTCGATGCGGATGTCGTATGGACGGGGCCGAAAGCCGGCCGTTTTGAATTTCCAACCGAGACTGGCTTCAACTACACCCTGAAACGCTCCACGGATCTCACCTTTGGAACCGGCGGCGTGCAAAGCACCATCCCTGGGAACGGATCGCTGGGCACGCTTCCGTTCGACGACAGCGCCGGCACCGATGGAAAAGCCTTCTTCCGCGTCGAGCGCGAGGCGGTCTCGACGGCTCCCGCACAGTTGAATTCCATTATCGGCGGCAAGACATACCGTGGATTCAGCTATACGGCGAACAACCGTTGGAGCGCCTTCGGCCTGGCAGGAAACTGGACTTACGCGACGACCGGAGCGCAGACCGGGGATCTCGTTCTGACCTTCGATGATCTGAACAACGATCCGCAACGCGAGCGTGACGTGTATTCCCTTGATTTCGGCTCTGACGGGGATCTCTCCACGATCGGGGTATCCCAGTCCTCGTTTTTCAATGATGCCCTGGACGATACATTCACCTATGACCTGGATCTCAGCAGCAACAGTTTCGCACCGCCGTCGGGACTTCTTGAAGAGCTGCTCGTTGGTCAGACTTATCTTGGCTACACTTTCATCAGCTCCACCCGTTTCACCTTCGCCGGGAGTGAGCCGGGAAACTGGAGTTTCACCTACCCGGACGATGACACGGTCACCCTTACGTTCACCTACGACGAAGATCTCAACAACCCCACCACCTTCAGGGAGGAAGTCGATCTGAATTTCAACGGCACCAAGGATGTCCCGTTTCAATACCGGCAATTTGACGGAAATTCCCAGACTGGAACCAACAGCGGCACGGTGGAGCTTCTGCTGGATTAAGAAAATATTCCGCGCGGCAGGGGTGGTTTGTCGAACTCGCCACCCGTCCGGAACCTTCTGTCGCGTTGATGCCTCCGTTGGACTTACGGACAAGGCGGGTTTCGTAAAGAACTTGCAGGGCAGCCATATTTCACGATAGGTTTTTCCTCATGAGCTTGAAGCATGCGGAATGGCTTGGACTGCATGAACTGACGGCTTGCATACATCGCTCCGAATCGGCTGATGAACTCGCTCGGCTGCTCTCCGAAGACGGGCCAGGCATTCTGGCCGCGGATACCGTTGTCTGGGATGAAACGCGAGGGAACCAACCGCTGAATCCCGGGATTCCGGTCGCCGGGGGCGAACGCATGTCCTCCATCGTCTATGCGGCCGCGGACTTCGGGATGGTGCTGACGGCTAGCGCGGGCAGACGTTTCCCGAGACAATCATGGCTGAAGTTCGACCTTCTGCTTCCCCACGTCCGGATTAGCGGGCGGCGAGTGCTTTTTCACGCAAGAGCTTCCCGTTTGCTGCGAAGGTGTCCCGGAGAGGTTCGTCTGGCTGATCTCACGAAGAGGGAGCGTGATATGCTCCCTCTACTCCTGCGGGGAAAAAGCGATCCGGAGGTGGGGCTGATCCTGGGAATCTCCCGCCGCACCGCCGAAAAGCACACCTCATCTCTCCTGGAAAAGCTCAGTGTGGAAAATCGCAAAATCCTGATAAGCCTCTCCGAACCGCTCTGAATCCGGAGTAAGCAAGGCTTTTTCCCGGGAAAATACAATTGATGGGACCGGGAAACCGGATATCAAGAAGCGTGCCCGTCTCACCAGATCCCATTCTAGATCCCGAGCGTCTGGCAGCCGTTGGCGAGATCCTTCCAGACAAGCTGAGCGACGCCGAGTTCGATCGCCTCACCATCCTGGCAGCCAGAGTCCTGGCGGTGCCGGCCTGCACGATCACCCTGGTGACGGCGGAGACGCAGGAGTTCAAGGGTGCCTGCGGTATGCCGGGAGACCTCGCCACCACCCGCAGCACCCCCCTCAGCCACTCCTTCTGCAAATACACAGTCCTGTCCGGAGAGCTCCTGCAAGTCTCCGACGCGCCGTCGGATTCCCGCGTCTCGGACAACCCCGCCATCAGCGATGCGGGAGTCATGGCTTACCTGGGTTTTCCGCTGGTGAACAAATCCGGGCACGTGCTGGGTGCGTTCTGTCTGATCGATTTCGTGCCGCGGGAGTGGACGCCCACGGAGATAGATTCCGTCCGTGATTTCGCGGGGCTCGCGCTGGATCTGATCGAATCGGCCGCGAGGGAGTCGAAGACGGTCGCAGAACGCGATGTCCTCACCCACGATCTCAGGTCGCCGCTTTCCAGCATTTCTCTCTCTTCCGCGATTCTCAAGGAACAGGCGCGATCCATACCCGAGAATCTGCGTGGATTGGTCGATGGCATCGTGGTCTCCACGGACGACGCCGTGAAACTTCTGGATTCCTACACCGACATGGATGGTAGGAAAGAGGCGGCGACCTGCGGGGATCCGTGCGCGGTTCTCGATTCCGTCGTAGCCAGACTACGACCAGCGGCGGATAGGAAGGCAATGGAACTCGTTTCCACGAAAAAAGGCTGCCGGGCGATCTCCGTTTCCCCCTGGGTGCTCGAGCGCATCCTGGAGAATCTCGTTTCGAACGCCCTCAAATACTCTCCTCCCGGCACCACGGTATGGCTGTCTTACGAATCCGATGGCGAAAGCGGATGGTTCACCGTGCGCGATGAGGGCCCTGGCTTTTCGGAGGCGGACCTCCCCGATATGTTCCGGCGATACATCCGCCTGAGCGCCAAGCCCACCGGAGACGAGAACTCCACTGGCATCGGCCTGTCCATCGTGAAACGTCTTGCCGGACAGAACGGCGGAACTCTCGATCTGACGAGCCGACCCGGCGAAGCGGCCGAGTTCCGTCTCGGCTTTCCTCTCCATCTGGAGACTCGCTTGCCAGGATGAGACTTTTCAGCCGGCCGGCAGCGAGAGAGTGAAGCGGACGCTTCTGCCGTCCGGACGGTAGGCGGTGAGCGTGCCGCGCATTCCTTGCGCGGCTTCCCGGCTGAGGGTCAGGCCGATGCCGAGGTGGGAACGCGACATTTCGGTGCGGGATTTGTCCTTGCGGAACAGGGGCTCGAAGAGACGGTCGAGGTTTTCCGGGAGATCCGAGGCGGAATTGGTGAAGGAGAGTTCGTCCCTGTCCCCATTGCGTGAAAAACGGATTGTCAAACCGGAGCGGGGCGGGGCGTAGGAGGCCGCGTTGTCGAGCAGGTTGTTGATGACGAGCGTGGTGAGAACCGGATCGGCCATGGTGAGACAATCACCTTCCGGAAGATCGGTGGAAACGTCTATCGCTCCCGTGGCGAACCGGGAACTGAAAACAATCAGCGATTTTTCCAGGATTTCCCCCAGGGATATGGGAGTGATAGCGGGAGCCTCCCCGGGCTTGCCAATCCGCGAAAGTGCGGAGAGACGCTGCACCAGGAGGCTAAGATCCGAGGATGTCCTGGCGCAAGTTTCAAGAAACCGAACGTATTCGGCGGATCCTCGCTCCTTTGAAAGTGCCAGCTCGGTGGTGGCGCTGAGACTCGCGATAGGGGTGCGGAGCTCGTGCGCGGCATGGCGGATGAAGTCCTTTTCCCTGTCCCGAATCGTCGCGACCCGGAAGAGAAGCTCGTTGAATCCTTCCGCGAGGGGAGAGAGTTCGGAAGGGAAGTTTCCCGGGAGGACGATGGCAGCATCCAGGCTGTTGCCACTGCGGGCGCGGACTTCCCGCGTAAGGACGCCGATGGGCGCGAGGGAGACACCTATCGCGCGACTGACCAGGAGGATGCCGATACCCAGCGTCACCACCGTGCCGATTGCGAGGATGGATGCGAGCTTCGCGAGAATGCGGAGCGCCGGGCTGAGATCGCGTGCGACCACCAGCGTGTGCGGATGGAGCATGGGATCGAAAGTCACGCCGTCTGCCCGCATCCGCAGTTTTTCATCAGGTAGAACGTAAGGGTAGATGGTCATGCCCAGTGCTCTGGCATGGGCGAGCCTGCCGGGGATGGAGACCGTTTCGATGACAGGCTTCCCGCCGGGGCCGGTGAACCGGGGAAGATCATCCCCGCGGAGCGCGGGAGAGCGTGTGGTGGTGCCGTCTTTCACATACCAGTACTGGAAGAGCGACTGGTCTGAAATATCTCCGTTCGTGCCGATGCCTTCCTCCCACTCGAAGATGATCTCCCCGTGCTCGTACTCCATCTGGTTCGCAAGGATGGAGGCGGTCTCCCGCACTGAGTCGTCCGCCTCCTGGTAAAGCCCGTGCCGGACGAAGAGGAAGACGGATATGGATAGCAGCACAAGGAGCGCGGCGATACCGAGGCCGCAACGAACGAGAAGGGTGCGGCGTATGGAAGTCCGGGAGATCAAAATTTCGATGAAGAGGCCTAGGCCGGCTCCAGGATGAACCCGTGGCCGCGTCTGGTATGGATGAGGTTGGGAAGATCCCCGGTATTCAGCTTTTTCCTGAGATAGCCGATATAGACGTCGGCGAGGTTGCTGTTGCCGCCGGAGGAGTCCTCGAAGACGTGATCCCAGATGTCGGTGCGGGAAACGACCTCCCCGGCGCGGAAGGCGAGGTATTCGAGAAGACGGTATTCGAGCGCGGTGAGTTCGATGGATCTCCCGGCGCGGGATATAATGCGCTTCAGCGGATCGATCACGAGATCCGCAACAACCACGACAGGATCTTTCTTCGAGTATTTTCTGCGCAGGAGGGCATGGACGCGTGCGAGAGCCTCGGTCAGGGAGAAAGGCTTCACCAGGTAGTCGTCCGCTCCCGCGTTAAGCGCCTCAAGCCTGTCCTCGAGTCCGTCCCGCGCGCTGATAACGAGGATGAAAACGGACACATGTTTCTTGCGGAGGCGGCGGAGGATCTCCATCCCGTCGATGCCGGGCAGCATGAGGTCGAGCAAAACCACATCATAAGGGTGCTCGGTCGCATACCAAAGTCCCTCGTCGCCAGTGCCGGTCGAATCGACGACAAAAAAAGCCTCGCGGAAAAACTGAGTGATGGATTTCCGCAGGGTCGCGTGATCTTCGATGACGAGGATTCGCATGTGCTACGTTCTCTTTCGGTTGCGGAATGTGCGGATGATCAGGTCGACCAGAAGAGTATTTACAACAAGTGCGGCGACGGGGCCGAGGTATTTCTGAACGGAGCCATAGTGATGACCGGGCTTGCTGCCGACGATGGCGGGCGCTGCCGTCCACATTCCCAAACCCATCGTTGAAAACAGGAGGAAAGGTAGCAGACGGACGCGTGCCATGCCCGCCGGGATAGAAATGAGCGAACACACTCCAGGCACGAATCGGCGGGGGCGGCATGCGGCTTCCTCAACCAATGAGTGCTCTTTTGTGCCGAGAATCCGCCGCCAGGCGAGGAAGACGATCCAGCAGAATATGGCGGTGAAGAGGGTGTGGGAGAGGTAGTGGGCGCCCTTGAACATCTGGTAGGTGCCCATCGCGGTGCCCGAAGTGAGACCAACGAAAATGCCCATGATCCTGCCACGCCGCGTCGAGGCGAACCCTGCGAGGGAGAGAAGGGCAAAACCGCCGGAAGCATGGCCGGCGGGGAAAGCGCGTCCTCTTCTCAACGGGTGATCGCCGGGCGGGTATTGCTCGATGACTTTCACGTAGGGCACGTCACCACCGTAGCGGCGGATGCGGGAGGGCTCGAAGGTATTCGTGTTGGCTTTGCCGAGAGCTACCAATGCCGGGGCGGTGGCGAGAGTGAGCACCGCCACCCAGAGATCGCGCCGGGGTGCTTTCATAAATGGCAGCTTCCTGTAAAGCAATGCGGCGGCAACGAGGGACAGACCGATGAGCCAGACGGTCGCCTTCGGCCCGTGTAGAAAAGCAGTCGCGGGACGGGCGAGCGGGCGTCAACCAGCCACTGGTGGGTCGTGAAATCGTAGAAATGATCCTGCATCCAGAGATCGATCCCGGTGGTTTCGCAAGCTCCGAAGACGATGGCGAGCGTTGCGATAAAAGGGAACAGGGTGCGGTTCATGGGAATTCCCCGGTTTCACCGCTTGAGCCTGCCTGATCCGAAAAGCCAGGAGGCGGATTGGTAGAAGACGGTCGTGTCATGAAGCAAGGAACTCCTTTCCTCCTTTCGCCTGTCCATGGGAGTGATCTCGCCTGTTTCGGGAAGGAGATTGTAGGACGAGTGTTTCGAGTTCGGCTTGAGTATGGTCATCGTCTGCGGGGTGATCATGGCGATCTTCTGGTAGTTGCTGACGAAGGAGCGCTCCGGTAGGGACGCGGCGGACGGCGCCAGCATGTCGTGGCCGTAGCCGAGGGTTTCATGGGACCAGTTGAGCAGCCCGAAAACGGTGGGCATCACGTCGATCTGGCTGCAGAGCGCGGTGATGCTTCTCTTCCCGACCAGCGTGGGGTTGTAAATCATGCCCGGGATGCGGTATTTCGTGACGTCGATGTCTTGCTTGCCCGCGCTGCCGGCGCAATGGTCGGCGACGATGACGAAGATGGTTTTATCAAACCAAGGCTTCCCCGATGCCTTTCTGATGAAATCGCCGATGGCCCAGTCACAGTATTTCACGGCGCCGTCGCGTCGGTCGGCCGGAGTGAGGTCGATACGCCCTGGCGGAAAGTCATAAGGCCTGTGGTTGCTTGTGGTCATGCAGAAGAAATGGAAAGGCTTTCCGGCGGCATGGTCATTGTCGGCTTCCGAGACGGTCTTGTTGAAAAGGCCCTCGTCACATGCGCCCCACGAGGTCTTGAACGTGGTGTCGCTCTCCTCCCATTCGTTCGCATCCACAATACGGCATCCGGCTGTGGAGAAATAGCGGTTCATGAAGTCGAAACGTCCGTCTCCACCGTAGAAAAACCCGCAATCGTAGCCACGGTCGCAGGAAAGGGCCGAAGGTGGTCTTCAGGTTGGTTCCCTCCGGACGATAGATGATGGCCTGGCCGGGGGTGGGAGGGAGATTGAGCGTGAGAGCCTCCATGCCGCGCACGGTTCTTGTGCCGGTGGCGTAGAGGTTTTCGAAAAACACGGATTCCTCACGGAGGCCTGTCCAGCTCCGGAGTGACATTCCCTGTATCCTCGCCGACGTAGGACATGAAATCCGCGCTCATGCTCTCGACGCAGATGAGGATGACGTTCCATTTCTTCTCCTCTCCGCCAGCGGTGATGGCGCGCGTGAGTTCCTCCGGGGAGACCGAGCCGGCCTTCTCATTCTCCGTGACGAGCAGTTTTTTCACGTCCTCGAGGACTTCATCTTCCGGAAGGGCGACATACCAGCGTTTGTATTCGAGCTCCATCTGCTTGAAGGCGGCGAAGAAGGACCAGCAGCCGTTCTTTGCCAGCTCCGTGTGGTACTGGTTGGAAAAGGTATGGATGGATGCCTGGCTGACCCCTCTGAAAACCAGGAAAGGAACCGCCAGGAAAACGCATAGGGCGATGGCCCGGTGGGTGAGGGTGGTGCGCGGCCTGAATGCGAAGGCACCGCGCTGTTTCAATCCCCATACGATCAGAGCGGCGACAATGGCAATCGCAGGGATGATGACGGCCATCGGATAGGACTCGGAAATATTTCCCCAGACTTCCTGCGTCCAGATCAGGTAATC
The DNA here is from genome assembly GCA_963758175.1 of uncultured Verrucomicrobiae bacterium. Classification (GTDB taxonomy): domain Bacteria; phylum Verrucomicrobiota; class Verrucomicrobiia; order Verrucomicrobiales; family Akkermansiaceae; genus Luteolibacter. The sequence goes on along the minus strand of CAVWUI010000002.1, from coordinate 984,431 downwards.
GACAGCGATGAAGTTGAATCGTGCTCCGAACTCGTCCCAGAAGAACCACTCTGCCGTAACAATGAAAACAAGGAGTCCGGAATAGAAGACGGCCGCCCCGGCCAGCACCCATCTCGCCCAGCTCTTCGAATACAGCTTGTCCGGGAAAACCACGCCTAGAAGAAGCCAGGGCGCGGCGGCGAAAACCCCGGCGGCAAGGTCGAACAGGAGGCCTATCGAAAACGCGCCGAGCAGCGCAGGGCTGAGACCGGTCTCTCCGATCGCGGTGATGGTGAGCACGATCCGCGATAGAAGCGAAAGGACAAGGAACAATCCGAAGGCGGGACTGAAGAAGCGGACGGGGAGCGATTGAAACGGTTTTGTCATGATTGTTGGTCTGTTAGACAGGTTTGGTTTGGTGTGAGGCGGGCTCTCGCTTTGCCCATGGCCACGCGCAACCCGATGATCGTCACGGCCGCGGCAATGGCGGCGAACAGGAATAGGAAGCGCGCGGGATAGGAGTTCAGGACAGCGGTAAGCATTTTCACGGCGGGTAGGTGCGCGTGGTTATGAGGGGCGGACTATGAGAGTTTCGTGAGAAGCGGATCTTTTCCGTTTTCCTTCCGATCATTTGATGAATGGAAAATCCTGATCAGAAGGAGCCTCCTGACTGTCCTCGGCGAACACCCTTCTCAGGATCGGATGTTGTCACTAGTGACTGAACATCTTTGTAAAGTAGCTTGAACTGACGTCCGAAATAAGAATTCGTAGATTCATCAATACCGATCCATCCAGATCTAAAGTTAATGATTCAGCTTCATAATCAGCTGAGAGCGTGAGGAGATGTGAATCATGCAGGCTTAAGTCCCTTAATAATCGATGATGATCATTGGTAAGATCAGATGTAATATGCTCAATATTTTATCGGTATTTATCGAAGACAGCCATATGGTCTTGCTCGATGTCACCCGACCACCACTCGATTGTGAAGAACTTCATTTTTTTTTCAGAACGTCAGGCTCAGCGGGATCCGATTAGCCTGCATTTTGCTTCTTTTCGAACCGGTCTTTCGCCAGAAGATCCGCCTCTTCGATGAATTTTTTCACAAGCGAAAGGGTATCCTGCTCTGGACTGAGAATGCAGATGAAGTTCTGCGCAGCATATTCAGGATGTGGAATGAAGGTGTTGAGAGTGGTGTAATCCCAGTTCCGATTGCAGTCTGGGAAATTTTCTTGAAACTTTCTCGCCGTATCCCAATGTTAATTCGATAGACGCCTTCTCGATTGAGGTTGGAGATGCTTTCGTCTTCACTGTCTGACTCGGCCATCGAGACAAATGGCATCATCATATCGTTACCAGATAAAAAGAACTTGCAACCAAACTTCTCGGTGCAGGTAGAATTTTCACAATTATCTTCAATGTAATCAGCTATTTCCGTGACATTCATGTTGAGCCTAATACTGTAATTCGTAGCATCCATCATCGATATACAGGCAGGTATTTTCGATTCGAAAGGTGGCGAAAACGGTGGGTGGTATCAGCAGGCGTTTCGGGTTGCGGGGGTTTGGTCGGGGAATGCCGGATATTCGTAAAACCGGAAGGACGGGGGTTGCGGAGTAGCTGAAAGTCGCTCCACTTGTGTCCGTTGGGGTTCCGGGTTTTGGGTTTGCCATTCGAGGCTTCCTATCCGGGCGCCAGGACATAAAGCTCAGGGGAATCAACCAATGAGCGAACTGTGGGCATGAGATCTTATGCCAGCCTTTCCTCGACCGATATCCTCGATGAAAAAAACCGACTCGACACCCGTTAGGTCGGAATCGGCTGCCAAGTGGCGGCAGATCCGGATCAGTGCATTGATCTGCCTAACGGCGGCTTCGATTATCGCCGGTCTGATTGCTCTCGATTTTGGTCGGCTTCAGCGTTTTGAACTGTGGTTGGGTGATGGGCTGACAGACCATCGCGGTGGCGGCACAGTGGACGACAGGCTGGTCTTGGTCGGCATTGACGATGCCTCTCTCAACGTCCTCGACCACGTTATGGACGAACAAGAGGTTCTGGATTCTCCGGCACTGGATGCGATGAGCTTACGGGTATCCCTTTCCGCGCTCGGTATGGGCGGCTCTGACGCAAAAACTGATCGATGCCGGTGCTGCGCTTGTCGTGTACGACGTGGTATTCACCGGAGAAGGGGAGGGCGATGCGGCTTTCAAAGCGGTCATTGAGGCAAATCCGCGGAAAGTCGTGGTCGCCAGTGATTTAGTATATCCAGAGCACGGTGGGCAACATGGTGGGGTCTCAACACCCTTCGTCATGCTGCCGTCGCCGAGCGTGATCGAGACGGACGGCACGATGGATCCCCGTGTGGGATCTGGCGAAGTTTTTCCCGGACGTTGACTCGAAAGTCCGGGCAATGCAGGGAACGATGCGTACCTATGACCACGCGAGTGATCCTTACCGACATTCCCTGGCGATCGCTGCGCTAAAGCAGATCAGTCCGGATACCGAGATCGAGCATTTCGGAGTGCAGCAGCCGATACAATTTCCGGATTTTTCCGACGGAAAAGGAACCTACGCGCCGATCTCCCTCCATACTTTGTTCCTTGATGAGTTTTGGGAAAAGAACTATCGCGGGGGCGAATATTTCCGAGACAAAATCGTTTACGTGGGGGGAGTTTCCATCACGCAGTTTCATGACGATGCCAACATCCCCATTGGCACGATACTCGGTGTGCAACTGCAGATGTCAGCTTTTGCGGCCGCCAGTAGTGGGGAATATTACGCGATCGTCGGAAAAGGCGGGGAGATCCTTCTGGTGTTCCTGACTGCTTTGGTGGTGTTCGGGATCGCCTTCATATTGCGCCGCCCTTTGCTGGGTTTGTTGCTCCTCTGCGGTTTTGGCGGGGCATATCTGGTTTTGGTCAATTGGTTGTATTTCAACCATTCGCTTCTGCTGCCTTCCGCGTCTCCGATGCTAACTCTAGTCCTAACGGGTCTTGGAATATACGGTAGCCGATATGCCATTGAGCGATTGGAGAAGGCGAAATTGCGGAGGGTTCTCGAACGGCAAATGTCAAAGGAGCTTGCCGACCATATCCTCAGTATGCCTGAAGGGTATTTTCAGTCCCTACCCGGTGTCCGAAAACCGGTTACCATTTTGTTTTCAGACATCCGCTCGTTCACGAATCGATCGGAAAAAGATGATCCAGTGGAGCTGGTCACACAACTGAAGGAGTACATGAACGCGATGGGAAAAATCGTCTTCGTGAACAGCGGGGTGGTGGATAAATTTATCGGTGACGCGGTGATGGGCGTGTGGGGGCTCATGCAAGCTGATCGCGAGGAGGCTGATGCCCGCTCGGCGGTGGCGGCAGCCGTGGCGATGCAGCGCCGTCTTCGCGAACTCAATGCAAAGTGGGCCGAGGAGGGGCGGGAGCCATTTCACATAGGGATCGGGCTGAACCACGGCGATGTGATCTTCGGCATGATGGGTTCGGAAGAAAAAGAGGAGATGACGGTGATTGGAGATGCCGTGAACCAGGCGGCGCGGATCGAGGGGCTTACGAAAAAATTCGGTCAGGAAATCATTATCGGCCCACGTGTCGCCGAAAAGATGGATGGACTAGTCCCGCTGAGGTCGCTTGGAAGGATTCGGACTTTTGGCAAGGACGAGGCGGAGGAATTGTTTGCCGTCCTTACTGAACTCCCCGGGGAACTAACTGCCGCTCAGGAAGATTGGCTTAAGAGGTACAATAGCGGGCTGGAGGCTTTTCAGGCGGGTAAACTTGAAGTGGCTCAGGAGTATTTACAAACTTGCCACGAGGAAAAACCCGACGACCTTACCTGCTCAATCTACTTGAAGGCAATAGCGCGCGGGGAACACGGGGATCTGATTCTGACCGGCAAGTAGTGTCCACAAGTCGTCCCGGACTCGATCCTATAGGCGCCCCTATTTGGCAGTGCTGATGCGGATGACGTAAAAGGCTCGCCCAAGTGGCGGAGCGTTATCCGTCCAGCTAGTAAGGCCGCCCACTGCGGTGATCCCTTGGGCTATCGGCAGCCAGGCTTTTAGATCGGTGCTGCGCAGGACATCATAACTGACCCCTGCTTCGGAAGTCCATCTCATGGTGGCTGATACGCCTGGAGTTGCTTCGAGAGAGACGATGGAAATCGGATTCTCAGCCACCTCGAAGGCACCGATGTCATTCGTTCCGAAGGAGAACCGAGGGAAGCCTCTTTGATCGGTGGTGAGAGGCAAGGCCTCGGCGTCGAGGGCGAAGGCTGGGTTTCCCGCGTTGATCGCGGGGCTTCCCGGTAGGAGTGCATGGGTTGCAGTTGGCCCTCCGTTGTCAGCAAGTGGTCGGAAAAGGTTGGTGGATCCTGCTCCGAGGATATTTCCCTTGATCCTATGGACTAGGCCTCCAGCCGAGAGCCTATCGCCGATGAGATTGTTCGAGCTGAGCTGACTGACATTCACGAAAGAAGAATTGTTGGTCGATAGGTCAGAGGGTTTTCCTAATACGGTATTCCCAGCGACGATCGTGTTGTGAATTGTCGTTGAAACGGGCTTCGTTGCGCTGGTGAGGATACCACCCACCGATTTCAGAGCGGTATTTCTAACCACGGTGGATTGCCAAATACTCACCGCGCTCTTTTCACTATAGATGCCGCCTCCGAAGTCTGCTGCGTTTCCGGAAATCGTGGTGTTGCTAATGCTGGTAATAGCCTCGAAAGAATCGATCGCACCGCCACCGGATTGAGCTCGGTTGGAAGAAAAGGTAGAGGAATCCACCCAGAGTTCACCTCCAAAAGCGTTTTCGATCCCTCGCGCCGAACTGCGCGTGGTTCTGGGAGACTGTGCAGCCTCGCAGTGATAGCGTGCCAGAGAAATTGTCGATCGCCCCGCCATAGGTGGTCGCGGTATTGTTGGAGAGAGTGCAGCGATCCAGTTCCAGAATGCCTTCGTTTGAAATCCCCCCGCCGATGTTTGCGGAAGCATCCGGTAACGACACAGTCCCTGAGAAGCAAGGCTTCGTCGGAATAAGATAGCACCGCCGTTGGCACTACTGAATCCGCCAGTCAGAGTCAGACCCGAGATACTAAAGGTGAGATCCTGCCCCGGATCGCTGACGAAAAAGATACGCGATGCATTTTCCCCATTGATGCTGATCCGTTGGCTTCCCGAACCGATGATTGAGAAGCTCACTTGATTGAGCAGGAACGCGCCCGCAGTAAGTTTGATTTCACCGGTCAGATCCGGGCGAAATACGATCACCGGGATCGAGGGCGGCACATCCGCGATCATCAAGCCAGCCTTGGCATTGATAATCGCAAGCCGGAGCGTTCCCTTCGATTCCGTTTGGAAAAGTGGATGGGTTGTAATCTGCCAAGAGATGTGACACCATAATCGTTTCGTGCGATTGTGACTAGACACACTGGTATTCCCGGAAATAAAGGAGCCAGGAAGAAGGCTATCACGAAGGTCTCATCGAACTCGGCCGCAATGTCGTCGATCGCCTGGCACTGGAATGGAAACTTCTGATTTCCCATCAGGTATCGTGACGCTGAAGTTTGCGCGAGGTTGCTCCGTTGATAGTGAAATCACTTTCCGATTTCCGACCGGGCGCCGGGGGCGATTGCGATGCTCACCGCAACATTACCGAGGGTGCCATTTCGTTTCAGAAGTAGACTGGTTGACGGAAGGGGAAAGTGGAGAACTGGAGAAACTGCTAGGCTTCCGTGAGTGTGCCACCGCCTTCGAGAGTGATCTGGAGAGGGTCGTCATCGGTGATGTCCAGTTGGCCGAGCCGTCGGTGAATCCCGAGGCGCTTGCAGTGATGGTGACGGTCTGCGGTGCCGTCAACGATGGCGTCATCAACCGCGGTCAAGGTGACCGCTGGTAGAAGCTTGACCGGACGGGATGGTGATGCTGGCTGGAACAGTTGCTTCGGACACGTCACTGCTTGAAGAGGCTTACGGTCAGTCCTGCCCGGTACTCGGTGTTGCGTGAGACGGTGACGGTGGTGGTGCCGCCGTTTTCGGAAATGTCCGGAATTTGCGATTGAGAGTGTCAGGGTCGGGACGTCGTCATCGGTGACTTCAAGCTGACCCGTGCCATCCGGCGAAACCTGAAGCAGTTGCGGAGATGCTGACAGTCTGTGTGCCGTCAACGACTGTGTCATCGACCGCGTTCAGGATGAAAGTGGCGGAAGCTTGACCGGCCGGGATAGTGGACGTGGCCGGAACCCTCGCTTCGGACACGTCACTGCTCGAAATGCTTACGTCCAGTCCTAGCCCGGTACCTCGGTGTTGCGCGAGACGGTGACACTGGTGGTGCCGCCGTTTTCCGAGATGCTTACGGTATCGGCGATCGAGACGGTTAGGGTCGGGACGTCGTCATCGGTGATGTCGATCTGGGCAACGCCGGTTGCGAATCCCTCGGCGCTTGCGGTGACGGTGACGGTCTGGTCGCCGTCAACAACTGCGTCATCGACCGCTGTCAGGATGAAGGTGGCGGAGACCTCTCCAGAAGGGATGGTGAAGGTTCCGGAGAAGGTTGCTTCGGATGTGTCATCGCTTAGGAGATCAATAATGAGTTCGCTTTCAGTCTCGGTGTTGCGTGAGACGGTGACAGTGGTGGTGCCGCCGTTTTCCGAGATGTCGCTGGATCGACGATAGAGACGGTCAGGGTTGGGACATCGTCATCGGTGATGTCGATCTGGGCAACGCCGTCTGCGAATCCCTCGGCGCTTGCGGTGACGGTGACTGTCTGGTCGCCGTCAACGACTGCATGTCATCGACCGCTGTCAGGGTGAAGGTGGCGGAAACCTCTCCGGAAGGGATGGTGAAGGTGCCGGAGAAGGTTGCTTCGGATGTGTCATCGCTTAGGAGATCAACGATAAGTTCGCTTTCAGTCTCGGTATTGCGCGAGACGGTGACAGTGGTGGTGCCGTCGTTTTCCGAGATGCTTGGATCGGCAATCGATAGGGTCAGGGTCGCGACGTCGTCGTCGGTGACTTCCAGCTGGCCGGTGCCGTCGGTAAATCCTTCGGCAGCTCGCCGTGATGGTAACAAGGCGGTTGCCGTCAACGATGGCATTGTCGTTCGCAGTCAATGTGACGGATGCGGAAGTTTCTCCAGAAAGAATGGTGAGCGTGGCTGGAAGGCTGATGTCAGACTCGTCGTCGCTGAAGAGATCGACGGTGAGTTCGCCTTCGGTCTCAGTGTTGCGGGAGACAGTGACGATTGTGGTGCCTTCGTTTTCGGAAATGCTGGGGTCGGCAATCGATAGGGTCAGGGTTGCGACGTCGTCATCGGTGATGTCGATCTGGGCAATCGCCGTCGGCGAATCCCTCGGCGCTTCGCGGTGATGGTGACGGTCTGGTCGCCGTCAACGATGAGGTCATCGACAGCGTTCAGTGTGAAGGTGGCGGAAACTTCTCCGGAAGGGATGGTGAACGTGGCCGGAGACGGTTGCTTCGGATGTGTCGTCGCTTAGGAGATCAACGGTGAGTTCGCTTCGAGTTCTCGGTGTTGCGGGAGACGGTGACAGTGGTGGTGCCGCCGTTCTCCGAGATGCTCGGGTCGAGATCGAGAGGGTCAGGGTGGGGACATCGTCATCGGTGATCGTCATCCGTGCGATGCCGTCGGTGAATCCTTCGGCCGCCTGCGGTGACGGTGACGATCTGGTCGCCGTCAACGACTGCATGTCATCGACCGCTGTCAGGGTGAAGGTGGCGGAAACCTCTCCAGAAGGGATGGTGACGGTGGCGGGAACGGTTGCTTCGGATGTGTCATCGCTTAGGAGATCTGACGGTGAGTTCGCCGAGTTCCTCGGTGTTGCGGAAAACAGTGACGGTGGTGCTGCCTTCGTTTTCCGAGATGCTTGGATCGGCAATCGAAAGGGTCAGGGTCGCGACGTCGTCGTCGGTGATCGTCGATCTGGGCGATGCCGTCTGCGAACCCCTCGGCGCTGCGGTGATGGTAACAAGGTCGGTGTGCCGTCAACGATGGCATTGTCGTTCGCAGTCAATGTGAACGGATGCGGAAGTTTGCTCCAGAAAGAATGGTGAGCGTGGTCGGGAGGTTGATGTCAGACTCGTCGTCGCTGAAGAGATCAACGGTGAGTTCGCTTTCGAGTCTCGGTGTTGCGCGAGACGGTGACGGTGGTGGTGCCGCCGTTTTCCGAGATGCTTGGCTCGGCAATCGATAGGAGTCAGGGTCGCGACGTCGTCGTCGAGTGATGTCCGATCTGGGCGACGCCGTCTGTGAATCCCTCGGCCGCGCGGTAACGGTGACGTCTGGTCGCCATCAACAATACGTCATCGACCGCTGTCAGGGTGAAGGTGGCGGAAACCTGCTCGGAAGGGATGGTGAACGTTGCCGGAACGGTCGCTTCGGATGTGTCATCGCTTGGAGAGTCAACGGTGAGTTCGGTTCAGTCTCGGTGTTGCGCGAGACGGTGACGGTGGTGGTGCCGCCGTTTTCCGAGATGCTCGCGGGTGTAATCGAGAGGGTGAGGGTGGAGACTTCATCATCGGTGATGTCCACCGTGCGACGCCGTCGGTGAATCCCTCGGCCGCGCGGTGACGGTGACGATCTGGTGCCATCGACCTTCATGTCATCGACAGCCGTCAGGGTGAAGGTGGCGGAAACTTGCCCGGCAGGGATGGTGACGGTGGCCGGAACGGTCGCTTCCGATGTGTCATCGCTGGAGAGGTTGACGGTGAGTTCTTCGAGTTCCTCGGTGTTGCGGGAGACGGTGACGGTCGTGTTACCGCCGTTTTCGGAAATGCTCGCGGGTGTGATCGAGAGAGTGAGTGTGGGGAACTCGTCATCGATGACATCCAACATTTCGACGCCGTCAGTGAATCCCTCGACCGACGCGGTAACGGTGACGACCTTGGTGCCATCGACGTTCATGTCATCGACAGCTGTCAGGGTGAAGGTGGCGGAAACTTGCCCGGCAGGGATGGTGACCGTGGCCGGAACGGTTGCTTCGGATGTGTCATCGCTGAAGAGGTTGACGGTGAGTTCGCCGAGTTCCTCGGTATTGCGGGAGACGGTGACGGTGGCGTTACCGCCGTTCTCCGAAATGCTTGGGGGTGTGATGGAGAGGTTGAGGGCGGAGACTTCATCATCGGTGATCGCCACCGTGTCGATGCCGTCGGTGAATCCCTCGACCGACGCGGTGACGGTGACGACCTTGGTGCCATCGGCCTTCATGTCATCGACAGCCGTCAGGGTGAAGGTGGCGGAAACTTGCCCGGCGGGGATGGTGACTGTGGCCGGAACGGTCGCTTCCGATGTGTCGTCGCTGGAGAGGTTGACGGTGAGTTCTTCGAGTTCCTCGGTGTTGCGGGAGACCGTGACGGTCGCGTTCCGCCGTTTTCGGAAATGCTCGCGGGTGTGATCGAGAGAGTCAGTGTGGGGAACTCGTCATCGAGGACATCCAACATTTCGACGCCGTCAGTGAATCCCTCGACCGACGCGGTAACGGTGACGACCTTGGTGCCATCGGCCTTCATGTCATCGACAGCCGTCAGGGTGAAGGTGGCGGAAACTTGCCCGGCGGGGATGGTGACTGTGGCCGGAACGGTCGCTTCCGATGTGTCATCGCTGAAGAGGTCGACGGTGAGTTCGCCGAGTTCCTCGGTATTGCGGGAGACGGTGACGGTGGCGGTGCCGCCGTTCTCCGAAATGCTTGCGGGTGTGATGGAGAGGTTGAGGGCGGAGACTTCATCATCGGTGATCGCCACCGTGTCGATGCCGTCGGTGAATCCCTCGACCGACGCGGTGACGGTGACGATCTTGGTGCCGTCGGCGACGTCATGTCATCGACAGCTGTCAGGGTGAAGGTGGCGGAAACTTGCCCGGCGGGGATGGTGACCGTGGCCGGAACGGTCGCTTCCGATGTGTCGTCGCTGAGAGAGGTCGACGGTGAGTTCGCCGAGTTCCTCGGTATTGCGGGAGACGGTGACGGTGGCGTTACCGCCGTTCTCCGAAATGCTTGGGGGTGTGATCGAGACGGTCAGGGTGGAGACTTCGTCATCGGTGATCGTCCACCGTGTCGATGCCGTCGGTGAATCCCTCGACCGACGCGGTGACGGTGACGACCTTGGTGCCATCGGCGACGTCATGTCATCGACAGCCGTCAGGGTGAAGGTGGCGGAAACTTGCCCGGCGGGGATGGTGACTGTGGCCGGAACGGTCGCTTCCGATGTGTCATCGCTGGAGAGGTCGACGGTGAGTTCGCCGAGTTCCTCGGTATTGCGGGAGACGGTGACGGTCGCGTTACCGCCGTTCTCCGAAATGCTCGCGGGTGTGATGGAGAGGGTGAGGGCGGAGACTTCATCATCGGTGATTGCCACCGTGTCGATGCCGTCGGTGAATCCCTCGACCGACGCGGTGACGGTGACGACCTTGGTGCCATCGGCGTTCATATCATCGACGGCTGTCAGGGTGAAAGTGGCGGAAACTTGCCCGGCGGGGATGGTGACCGTGGCCGGAACGGTTGCCTCGGATGTGTCGTCGCTCAGAAGATCAACTGTGAGTTCGCCGAGTTCCTCGGTGTTGCGGGAGACGGTGACGGTCGCGGTGCCGCCGATTTCCGAAATGATCGCAGGATCGATCGAAACGGTGAGGGTGGGGAACTCGTCATCAAGGACTTCCACCGTGGCGGTGGCGTCGGCGTCGAACACTTCGCCCGATGCGGTGACGGTGACGGTCTGGTCGCCATCGGCGATGTCATTGTCAACCGCTGCCAGGCTGACGGAGGCTTCGGTTTCCCCGGCCGCAAAGTCAACGGTGGCCGGAACGGTCCGTTCCCGACGGGTCGTCGCTGGAAATATCGACGGACTCCGCGAAGGCCGGGTCGGTGTTGCGCGTGACGGTGACGGTCGTGGTGCCGCCGTTTTCCGAAATGCTTGCGGATCCGGATCGAGACGGTGAGGGTGGGGACCTCGTCATCGGTGACGTCGACCGTGCCGGTGGCGTCGTCGAATCCGTGAAGCTCGTGCGGTGATGGTGACGGTCTGGGTCGCCGTCGGCGATCAGATCATCGACGGCTGTGAGGAGGACGGTGGCGGAAGTTTGTTCGGCGCCGAAGCTGACCGTGGCCGGAACGGTTGCTTCGGATGTGTCATCGCTGGAGAGATTGACGGTGAGATTGACGAAGGGATCGGTGTTGCGCGTGACGGTGACGGTCGCGGTGCCGCCGTTTTCCGAAATGATCGCAGGATCGATCGAAACGGTGAGGGTGGGGACCTCGTCATCGAGGACGTCCACCGTGGCGGTGGCGTCGGCGTCGAACCCTTCGCCCGATGCGGTGACGGTGACGGTCCGGTCGCCGTCGGCGATGTCATTGTCAACCGCTGCCAGGCTGACGGAGGCTTCGGTTTCCGCCGGCCGCAAAGTCAACGGTGGCCGGAAGATCCGTTCCCGACGGGTCGTCGCTGGAAATATCGACGGACTCCGCGAAGGCCGGGTCGGTGTTGCGCGTGACGGTGACCACCGTGGTGCCGCCGTTTTCCGGAATGCTCTCGTCCGCGATCGAGACGGTGAGGGTGGGGACCTCGTCATCGAGGACGTCCACCGTGGCGGTGCCGCTCGTGAATCCTTCAAGCTCCGCGGTGACGGTGACGGTCTGGTCGCCATCAGCGATCAGGTCATCGATTGCTGTGAGGGAGACCGTGGCGGAAGTCTCTCCGGCGGGAAGCTGACCGTGGCCGGAACGGTTGCTTCCGATGTGTCGTCGCTGGAGAGGTTGACGGTGAGATTGACGAAGGTATCGGTGTTGCGCGTGATGGTGACGGTCGCGGCCGAGGTGCCGCCGTTCTCCGGAATGCTGGCAGGATCGATCGAGACGGTGAGAGTGGGCGTGAAATCTTCAAAGGCCCCGATATCAACCGTTCCTTCGGAAATCCGTGGAAACCCATTGCCCCGCTGGTCAAACTCGAGTGGATCGCCCAGCGCATCCACGGCATCGGCGTTTGTCCCCGCATTGATCGCCACCGATCCCGGCGCCAGTGCGTGGGTAAACGTCGCCCCGCCGTTGTCAGAGAGGACGATATCGATCAGATCTTCAGGAACAGAAGCCGTTGTGTTGGAATAGGACCGATCCCCAGTCGTGATTTGACCCGTCAGCCAGGAAGTTGGTGCCATTGCTGGTGATAGTAGTTGCAAGATAGCTGTCGAGCACGAGCGAATTGTTGAGTGAAACGCTGGAGCCCGGAGGAAATTCGATATCGTCCGATGCGTCGAAGGCGCCGGACGGATTGTCATAAAAGGTACATTGTGTCAGACTAAGCGTGCCCGCAAGTGACCTGATGGCGAGACCTTGGTTGGAAGAAAATGTCGTGTTGGTGATGATAAGGTCACTCTCCGTCGCCGAAAAAGTCGCCCCATGGTCGATGCAGCTGGAGTCGCCTTCCACAGCCGCATTTCCGCTGAAGAGGCATCCTTCGATCCTCACTGCTTGGGGGAAGCTCGGCCCTTCTCCTCCGAAATTCCGAATCAAGAGCGCACCACCATCGGAATTGGATGAGTTGCTGAGAAAGTGGACGTTGCTGAGGAAAAGCGCCGGCCCATAACCTGTAATGCCGCCCGCATTGAATGTCACCTGAGCCATTTTGAATGGTGAGATTCGTGATTGTGGCCGAGCCGTCGATAAAGAACAAGGAGTGGCTCTCGGCACCATCCAGTATGGTAAGTCCGGGGCCGTCACCGTGGAAACTGAGGTTTTGCGGAACATAGATCTCGCTGCCCTCCGTATAGGTGCCTGCTGCGATGTGGACGGTGCCTCCCGCGGCGGTCTCCATGGTAGCGTCGATGATCGAGGTAAATGCATCAACGCCGAAAGTCAGGCCGCTGACCGCATCGGAGCTGCCGGGCTTCCAGGTAAGGGTAACGGGAGGGTTCTGGGGGTCACTACTCTCGAAATCGCCAGCTTTGGCAACATACGTATCGGTGGGGAAGTCATCATTCGTGATTTCCAGCTGGGCTGAGCCATCGATGAAACCAGGAGCGCTTGCAGAGACGGTGACGACCTGGTTGCCGTCGAAAAGGGTATCATCGACCGCTGTCAGTGGGAAGATCGTCGAGACTTGTCCGGCAGGGATGGTAGCGGAAGACGGGACGGTCGCTTCGGATTCGTCACTGCTCAGAAGGCTTACAATGAGTTCGCCCGCCGTGTCGGTATTTCGGGAAACGGTGACGGTGGTGTTGCCGCCGTTTTCCGAAATGCTTGGATCTTCAATCGAGAGGGTCAGAGTGGCCGTGAAATCTTCAAAGGCTCCGATATCGACGGTTCCTTCGGCGATTCGGGGAAACCCCGGCCTCGCTGGTCAAACTCGAGTGGATCGCCCAGCGCATCCACGGCATCGGCGTTTGTCCCCGCATTGATCGCCACCGACTCTCCGATCAGTGCGTGGGTGAACGTCGCCCCGCCGTTGTCAGAGAGGACGATATCGATCAGATCCGCAGGAACAGAGGGAGCGGGGCTGGAATAGGACAGATCGCCAGCCGTGATCGAATCGGTCAGCCAGAAAGTTGGCACCGTTGCTAGTGATAATGGGCGCAACGTAAGTGTCGAGTACGAGCGAATTGTTGAGTGAAACGCTCGATCCTGGAACCTCACCGAAGAGATCCGATGCATCGAAGGCACCGGACGCATTGTTGTAAAAGGTGCAATGCGTAAGGGTCAGCTTGCCGGCAATCGATCGAATGGCTAGACGTTGATTGGACGAAAACGTGGTATTGGCGATGATAACATCACTGCTTTCCTGACCGAAAGCGTCGGCCTCATGGTAGATGCAGCTGGCTTCGCCCTCCACCGCGTCATTGTCGCTGAAGAGGCATCCCTCGATCCTAACCACATGCGGAACCTGCGGTTCTCCCTGTGGCCCCCCCTCGGGACTCAGGATGAAGAGCGCCCCGCCATCGGCGAGGGTCGTGTTGTTGAAAAAGTGGATATTACTGAGGTTCAGCTCCTGCCCGAAACTCGAGATGCCGCCCCCTTCGAATCCGCCCGATCCATTTTGGATGGTTAGATCGGTGATTGTGGTTGAACCAAAGACCGTGAACACGGGGTGGCTTGAGGCTCCGTCGATGATCGTAAGTCCGGGGCCGTCGCCTTCGAAATTCACGTCACCCATGACAAAGATATCGCTACCCTCCGTGTAAGTGCCTGACGCGATACGGACGGTATCCCCAGCAACCGCAGCCGAAGAAGCCTCGATAATTGAGGTGAATGCATCAAGGCCGAAAACCAGGTTAGGGACGGCATCCGGGGTGCCGGGTTTCCATGTGACGGTTTCATCGGGCTTGCCGGAGCAAAATCGCCGGGCTTTGCAACATAGATATCCGCTGCGTGAGCAATCGTGGATGCGGTGATCAGGAAAGTGAGAAGAAATCTTATCATCGGGTGAAGGTGTCTGTTGAAAAAGGTGGTGGAAAGAGCCCGGAGGCTGCCTAGCTAATCACGGTCGCAGCGGGGAAGCGCCATGCCATCAGCACATGTCCGGATTCATGGGGAGACTTGAAACAGTTGGCTTGCTCTGTTCGTAAGCACCTCCGGAGTAATAGGGACATCGTTCGGGTGTTGGCTAAGGACGGCCGGGACGGACAGGCCGCGTGGGCAGTTGGACGGGAGGGTTGGGAGGACTCGGAGGGGTGTTTTCAACCTGACGAACACTGCGGATGTCGTCTTTTGGCAGCGGGGTCAGCTTCTCCGGGTTCAGGGTGGCGTTGACTTCGACCAGCGATCCCTGCTTTTTCTTTTCGTTCTGGGTTTCCACCTCCCGAACCATGAGGGGTTCGTGGGGAAGGGGACCCATATCGCCTTCGATAAGGTTCGAGGTCTCGATCAGCCGCCCCAGATCGATGACGAATTTTTTCGGCAACACTTCGATGTTTGTGGGGAAGGCTGTCATTTCTCCGGCCTGCAGAACGACGGCCTGTCCGGGGAACCGATCCAGTTCAAGTTCCATGGAGCCTTCGATCACGATGGCTTTGAACGTGCCGGGCCTGATGATCTCACCAGCGTCGTTTGTGACTGGCGGGACATACTCGATCAGAATGGTAGTGCCGGTGATGGCGGCTGAAATGGAAGACGTCCTGACCTTTGTCCGGCCGAGCCCTTTGGGCACCTGCATGAGGATGGTTCCCTTATCGAGATCGACGTCCCGCTGGCCCTTTGTGAAGCTGAACACACTGTTCGCGCCCAAGCGGATGATCGACGCGTCAGGAAAGTCCATCTGGGCGCGTGATTTCAGCCCGGTTCGGACCGCCGTTTCCCCGCTGACTATCGAACCTTTCGACGCAGGCCGGGAGGTCTTGCTACCGATGAGCAGCCTGACATCGTTGATGACCCTGGAGACTTCCGCCCTGTCGAATTTTTCCGCGCAGCAGGTGGCCGGAATGAGAAGGATGAGCATCATCGTGGACATGCCCGGCAAGATTTTCGTCTGGTTTTGTCTCATGTTCGGTATTTTTCATCGCCGGATTCCAGGAAACTGATCCGGTTGAGTGCCTGTTGTTGCTTCAGAATTGAAAAGTGAGGGCAAAACTCGCCCCGATGTCGGCAACCTTGTAATCGAAGCCGGTGGTGTTCGAATCGTTCCACGAGTAGTTCGCCGAGAGAACGGCGTCGATCCGGTCTGTCAGATGAGAGGTAAGGGATATTCCCGTGTCGTAGAGGAGGTCGGTGCGGTCGTTCTCAGTGTAGTCGAACAAATGGAGTCCCGCAGTAGGCGGAAATCTCGAACCGGTCGGTCGGCATGTAGGTGTAGCCCGCGCTGATCTGATGTTCGTGACGGCGAACGACGCCAGGATCGGCGTCGAGACTGAATTTCGAACTATAGCTGCCGAAAGCCTTGTGCCGCGGGCTGATAGGGATCGCATAATAGACACCCAGATCCAGACTGTAATCGCTAAACAGATCGTCGTGACCCGAAGAGGTAAGCAGACGGTAGTGCTTGAGACGGGTCCAGCCTATCAGGTTGTTCAGCTCCCGGAAATTGTGTATGACACCGACAGAGGCTTCGAAACGGTCGAAATTAAGCGGGCTATTGTCCAGATAGCGATAGATCGCATAGCCTGTGTTGAATTCGAAGTAGCTGTTGTCTCCGATCTGCGGCAGGTAACTGAAACGTAAGTCCGTGGCGGAGTAAACATCTTCCAATTCGGTGCGGACATCCAGATCGGATAGCCCGGCATTGCTGGTGCAGCGCACCTGTTCGGTGAGACTCCAGGCTGAAGGGCAGATATTCCTCCGCCGGCATTAGAACGAGCTGCTCGCCGAGATCCGAGTCGCCCGGGGAGGCTGGCGCGTAATCACTGGTTGACGGATCAGTCCATGGATCGAACCTGTCTCCGAGTGGTGACGAGAAGGCCGGGTTGATATCGACATCCAGAGACTGGGCGAATCCTTCATGCGAGAATGCAAGGCATACGAAAAAGAAGGCGGATTGGGAAAGAAGTGTCTTCACGGTGACTGGAATGGTAATTTGCCTATGGCTTATGGGCTTCAGAACGCGGCTGTGCGCCAAAGCACCGGTAGAGAAGATGGTTCGAAGTTTGGGATCAGTTTTTGTCCACTCGCCGTTACCGGATAAAATTTTTCGCTTCCCACGCTAACTGAAGTGAACGCCGATGCCAAGGACAGTTTATATTGCGGTGCCGAGAGCCAGCGATCCGTTCAGAACCCTTCAATGCGATGGTTCCCACCCACCGGAATGGGTTGTTGTTGCGAAAACGGCTTGCGGGAGGCATGGCTTGCGGGCGGATTTTCCCTGGCAATGACTGACACCCTGCAATACGCGCCGAGGCCGCGGCTGAAATTCATCGATCTTGCGCGGGCGATCGCGATCCTCCTGATGTTGGAGGGGCACTTCGTAGGGCTTTCGCTGGCGGAGGAGTTCCGCGATTCCTCCAGTGCGATTTACAATATCTGGAACTCGATACGCGGGTTTACCGCGCCACTTTTTTTCACGGTGGCGGGGATGATTTTCGCTTACCTGCTAAGTGGCGAAACGGAGGGTTTATTTTTCAAAAGGGTCAGGGTTCGGAAGGGTCTGAAAAGAACCGGAGAGCTGTTTTTCTGGGGGTATGTCCTACAGCTTTCTTTGAAAAATTTCGGGAGCTACCTGAAACTGGATTTCGGGAACTGGGTGTATGCTTTCCATGTGCTGCAATGCATTGGCGCTGGGTTGCTGGGACTATTGGGCATCGCAGCGATCCATGCCCGTTTTTCGAGATTATCGCTATCGCTGTGGTATGCGGCCGGATTGATTCTGACCCTTTCATTCTACCTGTGGATAAAAGGCGCGCCGGGTGACGCTCCGATTCCGGAGGGATGGCCGCAGATTTTCCAGAACGCGGTTCGCGGCCCTTATTCGGTTTTCCCTCTCGCCCCCTGGCTGGCTTTCGCTTTTCTCGGCGGGGCGATGGGGGTGGCAGTGCGGAGTTACAAGGATCACCTGGAAACGCAGAGATCATGTCTATGGTTTTTCGCAGTGGCGGCCTTGTTGATAATTGTCTGGATCGTTTCCGTCACTGCCCTTCCGTCCGAAGGGATTGCCTGGTTCACCGCGCGATCAGCCCAGGTGGTGGCCTTCCTCGGACTGTTGAGATGGGTGGAGATTCGTTTTGGAATCGGTGTCCCACGTTTGCTCTGCTGCGGGCGGATGACGTTTGAGATCTACATTGTCCATGTGATCGTGCTTTACGGAGGGCTGTTTGGCATCGGCCTGAAGAACTGGATTTCCGGGAACCTGAATCCCTGGCAGGCGGCGGGCGGCGCGATAGTTTTCCTTACAGCATTCTTCTGGTTCGCCCAGTGGGTGGATGGGTGGAAGCGGGCGAAGCAGTCGTAAAATGCATTTCGAATAATCACCAATCCTGCAACGGAAGGTTTGCATAATGCGCCCCAGGGCTGAACCGGCCGGGCTCATAAACCCTTATGAGACCATCCTTTCGGAATAGGTACGCCGTTTGCGACTCTCTCGTTGTTATGAAATTAGAATCACTCGAAAAACTTTACGTCCACGAACTTAAAGACATCCACAGTGCCGAGCGACAGCTGCTTGATGCGATTCCGGCAATGGCTGACGCCGCAACCAACGATGAACTCAAGGCCGCATTCAAAAAGCATTTGGAGGAGACAAGAGGCCAGGTCGACCGACTTGATAAAATCTTCAAGAGTCTCGACTTCAAATCAGGGGGTCACAAATGCGCGGCGATGGCCGGTCTGATCGAAGAGGGCGAGGAGATGTGCAAGGCGGATGCCGAGGAGCATGTTCGCGACGCCGGACTGATCGCTTGCGCCCAGCGTGTGGAACATTACGAGATCGCAGCCTATGGTACCGCAGTAGCTCTTGCGTCCAAACTTGGGAGACAGGATGACGTGGCTCTCTTGCGTGAGACCCTAGAGCAGGAAGGCAAGACCGACCGCGACCTTACCGAACTCGCGGAGAGGATCATTAACTTCGAGGCGCTAATGGCTGCCCACTGATCCACTAATATCGCGTTTTTAGAAAGTCCGCTTTCCACTCTCGGTAAGCGGATTTTTTTGTGTTCGAGAGATGAAAAAACGGGCTGCGCATTACGCGCAGCCCGTTTCAGAATTTTGGAAGAAGTCGGCCGGCAGCCGGTTTCCTTTAGATACCCTTTTTGACGACGTCGTCGAGAAGGTCGATGACGCGATTTGAGTAGCCCCACTCGTTGTCATACCAACTCACAAGTTTGAAGAACGTGCTGTTCAGCTCGATGGACGAACCTGCATCGTAGATGGAGGAAGCCGGATCGTGGATGAAGTCGGTGGAAACCACTTCGTCAGTGGTGTAGTTGAGGATGCCCTTGAGGTAGGTCTCGGAAGCGTTTTTCAACGCTGCGTTGATTTCCTTGAGGGAGGTCTCCTTCTCGGTTTTGACAGTGAGGTCGACGCAGGAAACGGTCGGCGTGGGAACGCGGAACGCCATGCCTGTGAGCTTGCCGGCAACTTCAGGGCAGACAAGGGCAACAGCCTTGGCGGCACCGGTGGTGGAAGGAATGATGTTGATCGCAGCGGAGCGTCCGCCTTTCCAATCCTTCTTGGACGGGCCGTCCACGGTTTTTTGCGTAGCGGTGTAGGCGTGGATGGTGGTCATGAGACCTTCCTTGATGCCGAAACCTTCCTTGAGGAGAACATGCACAAGCGGGGCAAGGCAGTTCGTGGTGCAGGAGGCGTTGGAGATGAGGTGGTGCTTGGCTGGATCGTAGTCGCCGTCGTTCACGCCTTGCACGAAGGTGTGGACGTCGTCGCCCTTGCCAGGTGCGGAGATGATGACTTTTTTCGCACCGGCGGTGATGTGACCTTGCGCGAGTTTGTCTTCGACGAAAAGGCCGGTGGACTCGATGACGATGTCAACGCCGAGCTCTTTCCACGGGAGGCCTTCCGGGCTGCGTGCGGACACGACTTTGATCTCGTGGCCGTTGACGACGATGATGTCGTCTTCAGCAAGATCAGGGGAGGACTTCTTAGAGGACACCTCACCGGCGAACTTGCCTTGGGTGGAGTCGTATTTAAGGAGGTAGGCGAGGTTGTCGGCAGGAACGAGGTCACCGACAGCGGCGACTTTGAAGGTGGTGCCGAGGTGGCCCTGTTCGACGAGTGCGCGGAAGACGAGGCGTCCGATGCGTCCGAAACCGTTGATGGCGATGGTTGTCATATGTTTGCTTGGTGAAAAAGTCCGGGGACTGGTTGATTGAGATACCGCAAACGGTCATTCCGGGCGCGGCGGCGGGATTGTGCATGGATGGCTTTCAGCGTCAACCCCGCTCTGGCAGCGCGCGGATACACCAGTTTCGTGGCATTTGATGGGAACACGAAACCGGTTGCGAAACCCCGTTAGCACCCGATCCTTCCCTGTCATGAGATTTTCCAAAACCATCCATTTCTTACTTTTCTCGGCCTTCGCCTTCCTGGCGAACACCTCCTGCTCGTCGGAAAGCGAACCGGTCGCGGGAGTGTTTCCTTCGGGTGTGGATCACTCGGACTGGGACACCCTGGTGAAAAAATATGTGAATGACAGAGGCCTTGTCGATTACAAGGCATGGAAGGGGGACTCCGATGACATGAAATTACTCAATGAGTATCTGAGCCAGTTCGCGGCAGAGAGCGGGAAGGCGGACGGCGACGAGCTCGGTGCGAGCGCGGTCAACGCTTACAACGCCTTCGCCATCAGAACAATTCTGAAGAACTACCCGGTGAAAAGCATCGAGGACATAGATGGGGCGTTTACGAAAAAGAGCCACGACGTCGGAGGCAGGAAGCTGTCCCTGGACGAGATTGAGAAAGGCGGGGCGATACCGGCCATAGGCGCGCGGGCGCACGCCATCGTCGTGTGCTGCGCGAAAAGCTGCCCGCCGCTCCAAGCGAAAGCCTACACGGCGGAAAACCTCGACAGCCTGGCGGACAAGGCGTCCGAGGCATGGCTGTCCCGCCCCGACCTGAATGACTTTGGAAAGGGGAAAGAGCGAATCGCGATCTCGAAAATTTTCAAATGGTATGAGAAGGATTTCGAAAAAGACGGCGGGGTGAAGGGCTATTTGAAGAAACACGCACCTGAAAACGCCAAGGGAAGGATCGAAGGGGCGGAGATAGAATATCTCGACTACGACTGGGAACTCAACGGGCAGTGAGCGGCACCGCCGATTCCATTTCACCAGTCACCCGCCGCGCTCGGCACTGGTTTAGCCAGCTACCATCACCTTGTAAGCGCCGGTCTCGACGATGGTTCGGGAGCGCAGCCCGAGGCTATTCAAATGCGCTTCGTATGGGAGTTGGCGATTCGCCACGACATGGAGGGTGCCGCCCCGTCTCAGGGAGTTCGCGGCGGTTGTCAGGAACGCCTTTCCGAGATCCGTATCCTTCGCCTGGCCGGTGTGGAAGGGCGGGTTGGTGATGATGTGGTCATATTTTTCAGGGAGACCGGCGGTGACGTCGTGCCAATGGAAAGCGGCGTTTCCGGAGACGTTTTTCCGGGCACATGAGAGAGCGCGGGAGTCCGCTTCGAAGAGATCGATACGCGAGATCTTCGGTGACTTTTCCAACGCCATACGGGCGAGGTAGCCCCAACCGGCTCCCAGATCCGCGACGTTTCCCCGAAGGGAGTGGGGGAGGTGGGTGGCGAGCAGCGAGGAACCGGGATCGATATGATCGGAACTGAAGACTCCTGGTTCTACTAGAAAGGTAGTATCAGGGATGAGGCGGGGTTTGGAAAGTTCGCGCCAGACTGCGAGAAGTGATTCATCCCAGGGTTCCGAGTTTGAGACGGCGAAGGCACGGCATTTGTTTTTGGAAACGGAGAAAAGGAGGGGGGTCGCCTTTGAAAGCTCTTTCTCGAAGCGGGAGGCGCCCGCCGTGTTCGCGAGAGAGACGAGGAGCCTTCCGCCCGGCGATAGCAGATCATGCGCACGGGCGAAACCCGCGAGGATCTCGGCTTTTGTTTTCCCGGGGAGGAAAAGGATTGTCTGGAAATCTCTCTCCGGTTCCTCGCTGATGTTCATTTCCTCGGCCACGCACTTGTCCGCAAGCGGCTTCAGCGGCTGCCAAGCGATGACATCACGGAGATCCGGATGTGGCTCCGCGCCCAGGAAGAGCGTCCGCCCCGCCGGCTCGCAATGCTGCCGGTAGGCATGCGCGAGGGTTTCCAGTGCGTTGTTCATTGGCTTGCGAGTGCCGCGATGATCGCCGCTTCCGGTTGTCCGGGCGAGCGGGAACTTGCGGTGAGCCAGCTTGTCCGGATGGTTTTCATTCGCCCGCGGCTTCCGCCAGATCCGAGACGAACCGCTTGTATTCATCCTCTTTCCCCCCCCGGTCGGTCAGTCGCAGGATGTAGGATGGATGCACGGTGAGAATCACCTTCCGGGCGAGGTGACTCGCTTCGAAGATCCCCCTGTTTTTTGTAACCGGAACCGCTTTTCCAAGAAGCGACCTCGCGGCTGTCGCTCCGAGCAGGATGAGAATTTCCGGCGCGATCTCATGCAACTCACCAAGCACCCAGGGGCGGCAGGCATCGATCTCGCCTTTCGCAGGGGACTGGTGGAGGCGGATCTTTCCACGTGGTGTTTCCTTCGGCGTCCATTTGAAATGTTTCACGGCGTTGGTAAGATAGGTTTCCTCACGCTTTAATCCCGCCTCGGCCATGGCGCGGTCGAGCAATTTCCCCGCCGGGCCGACAAAGACCCTGCCGGCGACATCCTCCCTGTCGCCCGGCTGCTCGCCGACGATCATGATGCGCGCGTCCGGCGGGCCTTCTCCAAAAACGGTGCCGGTCGCATGCTCCCATAGCGGACACGCGCGGCAACTGGCTGATGACCGCCGCATCCCGGCCAGATCCTGCCCCTCCTCCGGACCGCTGCAGGCAACGACCTCGGACATTTCGCGAAGTTTTCCGAGATAAGCGTTCCTCGGCGCCGGCTTGGCCGGACGGAGATCCTCTTCGCGCATTGTGACGACACGGCGTCTGCTCTCGCCGACGAGTTCGTCGATGAGGTCGGACTCGGGCAGATTCTTCCAGTATTTCTTCGGCATCTCCGCCCTCATGGCGTTCACCTTGAGCCGGGCGGGATTGAAGATGCTGCGGTAGTAGGTTCGCCAGGCGTCCTCCAGCGCGTCAGTATCGCGAATGGGGTTCTCAGCGATCCCTTCGGAAAATCCCAGTGTTTCCCCGTCCCAGTGCGCGCAGCCTTTGGGGGTGAAAATGCTCCAGTCCATGTTCGCGAATCGTTTGCGGAAAAAAGGTGTGCCCGCCTCGACGATCCAATGATCCGGCTCGAACCACGCGGCATACGTCTCGCGTCCGGTCTGCTGATCGGTCGCGACAAGACGGAACCTCACGAAGGCGTGCATCTTGTGGATCTCGCGGCTGACGTTCTTGCGCATTGCGGTGGCCTTCGCAATATCAGGATCGCTGGTGATCGCGCAGAGGTTGCGTTCGCTCTTTTTCGCGATTCTCCAGAGGATGCGGTAGAGCAACGCCCATCTGCCCGCATCGCAATGGCACGAAACCGATTGTGCGAGACTGATGAACTCCTTCGGCACTCTGAGGGTTCCGTTTGCCATAGATGCGATCGTGCCAAAAAGTCCCGCTTCTTTTTCCCATAAAATTTCCTCTGGTGGGATGCCCTCCGCGAGAAGACCCTTCGCGGCCTCACGCCAGCTCGCGAAGCAAGTTCCCGGATCGACGCTTTTCATTTCCTCAGGAGAAAAGCTCCAGCTGCTGCGGCTTCGGCGCGAAGCGGGCGCGGAGGCGGTCGGAATCAAGGAGGTATTTCGACGGATTGTGGTCAGCGGTCATGAGAAAAGGCTGAACCTTCGGAAGGGAGACCCTTAGTCTCGCGAGATCGGCAAGGCGAATTCTCGTAAATCGGCGGATTTTCAGGATGCGGTCGACGTTCCGAACACCGAGACCCGGAACGCGCAGCAGGTTCTCGCGGGAGGCGGTCGCGACATCGACGGGAAAATCCTGCCGGTTCCTCAAAGCCCAGGCGAGTTTGGGATCAAGCTCGAGATCCAGGTTCGGAGTCTCGGGCGACAGGATCTCGCCGGTTTTGAATCCGTAGAACCTCATCAGCCAGTCCGCCTGGTAAAGGCGGTGCTCGCGAACCATGGGAGGGGATTTCAAAGGAAGGATGGCGGAAGGCTCGGGAATGGGGCTGAAGGCGGAGTAATAGACACGCTTGAGCTTGTAGGAACGGTAGAGTTCGTCGGATCCGGCGAGGAAATCGGCATCCGTGGATTCGTCCGCACCTACTATGACCTGCGTACTTTGACCGGTGGCATGGCGGAGTTTCCTGTCGCCATCCCGCTTGCGCTCGGTGGCCTCCTCCAGCTTGTGGCGGATGCGACCCATGGCGACCTTCGTGCGAGCCATGTTTTTCTCCGGAGCGAGTAGATCGAGGCTTTTCTGGGTCGGCAGCTCCATGTTGATGCTGATCCTGTCAGCGTAACGTGCTGCGGTTTCGATCAGCTCCGGAGAGGCCTCGGGAATCGTCTTCAGGTGGATGTAGCCGCGGAAGTCGTGGGTTTCACGCAAGGTTCGTGCGACGGCGATGACCTGTTCCATCGTGTGGTCGGCATTGCGTATGATGCCTGAACTCAGGAAGAGACCCTCGATGTAGTTCCGTTTGTAAAAGTCGAGGGTGAGTTTCACCACCTCCTCCGCCGTGAACGCGGCGCGTCGGACGTTGCTTGACCTACGGTTGATGCAGTAGTGGCAATCGTAGATACAGGAATTCGTCAGCAGCAGTTTCAGAAGGGAGATGCATCGCCCGTCCGGCGCGTAGGAATGGCAGATTCCCGCGCCTCCCGTGGAGCCGACTCCCTTGCCCGTCTTCGAGTCAGATCGTTGCGCGCCCGAGCTTGCGCAGGAAGCATCGTATTTCGCCGCATCCGCCAGAATCGCGAGTTTTTTGTCCAGTTCCATTTGTTCGCGGGAACACTACACGAGAACGATAGCCGCGCCACCTGGAAAAGGCGGAAAAACACCCGGCGCGTGTCAGAGGCCGAGGCTTTCCCGGGTGGCAACCAGCTCGTCCACCGACAGCGGGAGCGACCCGGTGCGCACCATGAATGTCTGGCCGAGGTCGGAGAGGATGAGGTTCACCATTTCCCGGACAGCGGGGGAGGCCTCGGAGAGGGTTGGCGCGGCGACGTATGCGTAAAGTTTCCTCTGGAGAGGGTATTTGCCCGAATAGATCGCACCGGATGAGGCAGGGACGAAACCGTTTCCGTCGGTGGATTCCAGCCGGAGCTTTCTCACGTCGCTACCGCGCTTCCGTTGGACAGCGTAGCCGATTCCGCCCGCCGTGTCCGCGACTTCCTGCTCCACGCCGCCCCTATAGATGACATCGTGACCCGAGTCGATATCGGCACGCCAGGCATCGCCTTTGAGAACGATTTCCTGGAAAACCTTGCTCGTGCCCCAGTCCGCGCCGCCTCCTATGGCGGCGACCGGAAGTTTCCCGACAGGGGAGGCCGGGTCGATGACAGACCATGATGTCGGCGTCCTCGTCACCGAACGCCATCCGAAGCCCGTCCATGGTGATTTCTTCCATAGGGTTGGCTTGGTTCACAAAGACCTCTATGGCATTCCTGGCTATGGGAAATTCCATGGGAAGATAGCCGTTGCGCTCCTTGAAGGCCGCTTTCGCCTCTTCGGTAAGCGGGATGCTTGCCATGCCGAACTCGGTCTTGGGCGGGCGCTTGTTTTCCAGATTGTATTCCGAGGGGTCGTTCTCGAAATACCATTTCACACCCGCACTGCTGACATAGGACCACTGGAAGACCAGGTTCCTGCCACCGAGGGAGACATAACGGTTCGCCATTCCCGCGAAGTCATAGAGAGTCCCGGAGATGGGAGCGTGGCAGATGGTTCCGTCGAGGATACCCAGGGCGCTGTAACGGGGATAGCCCACGGCGGCCAGAGCCTCCGCGCCCACTTCGTTGATCTCCTCGATACTCGGGATCACATGGACTTTCAGGCCGGCTTTCGAAAGCAAGGGATGCCGCCCGCTGAGCTGTTCGCCCAAGGCTTCCGCAAGCGCGAGCTCCGAGGCCTCCGTTGCCCCGGCGGTCTTCGCGACAACGGGCATGAATAGGATTTCCCGCACGCGGAAAGTTCCTGACAGGCGCCTGACGACCAGGCTTTCCGCATCCGGATATTCCACCAGCGGAATCACAAAGGTGTCCGTCCCGGCATCGTCCGCTTTGCTTGCAAGATCGCCGAAAAGATCCAGAGCCAGGGCTTTTCCGCCACCGTCGAAAAGCTGCACGGCAAGCGTCGCTCCATCGCCCGTGAGCGCGTTGAAAACCATCGCGAGATCACCGGGAATTTTCTCCCTGTCCAGGGTCATGTTCAGTCTGCCCACCCCGAACCGTTCGCTGGCATCCACCTTCCAATCGAAGCCGCCCTCGCCAACGACCACGCTCCCGTCCTCTGTGGTCGCGGAAATCACATGCCCCAGGTTTTCAGAATCCGTGATGACTGCCGCGCCACCATCGTTCCCGGAAAAACTGATCACCGTCACACCGGGAACTGGCATCGGGATTTCCTCCGCCATGGCTATCGGAAATCCCACGAGAAACGCGCAAACCGGCATGAGCCACTTGATTGACATACCTGGTGGATAGCATTTTCCGTTCCCGGCACAATGCGGAAATTGTGACAGGTTGCCCCGCCCTCCGTCCCCGTCGGTCTGATCGGAGCCAGGCGCGGTTTTATTATAAAATCGGATGAGCCAGCCCACCCGGCACCCGTTCGCGGAGCCGCGGAAATCGGCATCGTGGAAGACCGTCACACACCTTTTAACAGTACGCGCAAGGAACTGATCATATACCGTCAGGATGTCCTATCTCCGGAACCGCAGCTCCTCCCTGAGGCTTTCCACCTCGTCGAGCAACCCGATAATGGTATGGATGGCGGCCCAGTTCATACGGTGGCGTTGGCGGAGCGTCTCGATGTGACGGAGGCGCATGACCGTATCCTCATCGAAATGCCATTCATCATGGGTGGCAACCGGGGACACGATTCCCTTGCGGCAATAGAAAACGATCTTCCGGCGCGAGGAACCCGTCATGCGGATGACCACCGCGAGCGGGTGTGTCTGGTGGGGATCGGGGCTTGTCATGGTCTGTCTTCCCTTGGGTTGAATTTCGAAACGTCGCGGAGTTTTTCCCAGAGCTCGCGTTCCCCGGCGTTCGCGGATGACGGGGTGGCTATGGAAATGACGACATAGAGATCTCCCGGCGCGTCCATTTTCGGAAGACCGTAGCCTCTGAGCCGGAGCTGGTCGTCGGAGCCGGTTCCCGCGGGGATCTTCACCTGGACGGATTTTCCTCCGGGAAGGGCGATGGAAATGTTCGTTCCGAGCACCGCTTCCCAAGGTGCGAGCGGGAGGTCGCGGAAAAGATCGTGCCCTTTCACGCGGAAATCGGGATGCGCGGCGATACGGACGCGGAGATAGAGATCGCCGGCCTCGGCGCCACCGTGCCCTTCACCGCCGTGCCCGGGGACGCGGAGCCGCTGCCCTTCGCCTATGCCCGCCGGGATGCGGACCTGCACCTCGTCGGGAGCCGGCCGACCCGCTTTCCTGAGGGAAATGGTGCGCATCGCTCCGCTGAAACTTTCCTCCAGGGTGACCATGAGGTCGCCCTCTATATCCTGGCCCCGCATCGCCCCACCGCCGGGAAATCCGCCGAAACCCGCGGAACGCCTCGCCCCGCCGCCGGAGAAATACTGTTCGAAGAAATCGCTGAAGCCTGTGCCGTCGAATTGGAAATCCGCGCCACCCGGCACCGGGCCACCGGAGTAACCGCCGCCCGGCGGTGGGCCGCCCCGCTGATTCCAGTTCGCGCCCAGCGCATCGTATTTCTTCCGTTTCTCCGCATCTCCTAGAACCTCATAGGCCTCGTTGATCGCCTTGAATTTCTCCTCGGCGGTCGCCTTGTCCTCGGCGACATCCGGATGATATTTGCGCGCGAGCTTGCGAAAGGCCTTTTTCACCTCCGCCTGTGTCGATTCCTTGGCGACACCCAGCACATCATAGTAATCCCTGAATTCAGCAGCCATCGTGTGGTTCATTCATGGCATCGGCCTTGGAATTTGTCGAACATGAACCGGATCGTCCTGCCCGCGGAGTCAGGCCTGCGAGATGATTTTCCTGTCAGAAGGCTTCGTTTTCCTGGGAATGAAACCGAGCGCCATGATGACCAGCTGGCTGACGATGAAGCCGGTGAGCCAGACGAAGGCGGCATCGGTGAAGCCGTAGGAGTGGAGACCGATGCCGAGCATGTTCGTTCCGAACCACGACCAGCTCGTGACGATGTTTCCGAAAACAGCCATGACCATCATGCCGCGCTCTTTCACCATCCCGCCCCAGCGCGCGTGAAGGATGATCGCGTTCCAGATGACGATGAGCAGCGCTCCGTTTTCCTTCGGATCCCAGCCCCAGAAGCGTCCCCATGACTGATCCGCCCAGATTCCTCCGAGCACGGTGCCGACAAAGCTCGCCAGCGTGGCGAAACAAAGGACGCCGTACACCATCCCGCGCAGGGCGTTTGTCGTCTCCCTGGGTATCGCCCCGAAAAGCCTGCGGATCAGGAAAAAGATGGCGATGGTTCCGGCAAGGAAGGTGGCGGAATAGCCGAGCGTGATGACGACCACATGCGTCGCCAGCCAGAAATTCGTGTCCAGCACCGCCCGCATCATTTCCAGGGTATCTCCGGAGAGGGAAAGGTGGTGGGCGATGAGCAGGGTGGCGAATCCCACCATCGCGGCCACCGCGGTGCCGATGGCGTTCCGGTAGAACAGCTCGATGGCGATGGCGAGGACGATGGCTCCCCAGCCGATGAAAACGGCGGAAGAGTAGAGATTGGTCACCGGAGGCCGTCCCTCCAGAACCATGCGGATGATAAGACCGGCGGTGTGTATCACGAACCCGATGAGAAGGGTGCGGAAGGCGGCCTGGCGGAAAACCGCGCCCTGCCAGAGCCACGATACAATGGCGGACAGGAAAGCGACCACGTAGATGACCATGCAAAGATAGAATGGCGCGACGCGGTTGAAGACGGTTTCCCCATACCCCTTGCCAGCCTGCTCGCTCCGGTTTTCGGAAAGCCAGAAGCGGTAGTTCACGAGAGCGCGGTTGAAGGCCGAAGGATCGTCCGCCCGGTACGCGTCACCAAGTTGCGCGTATGCCAGGGTCGCCGGGTGGAGTCCGCCGGTCTCCATGGAGTCAGTGACAGAGTCCGGCAGTTTCCTCCAGCCGTCCGCGCCTTTTCCGGACGGCACAACGAAGGTCTCCGTGAAAGACGCCCACGTCCTGAGGCCGGCGGTGGCGGAGGTGTTGGTCAGAAAGCCCTCGAACTCCTCCCCGGCGTCCACCAGACCCGGGTGGCCGAGCGCGTGCTTGAGCTGGTTGTAGATGCCGAGGTTCCGGGTCAGCCGCATCAGGGCTTTCTCGTAGGGAGTCCGCGTCTGGGCGTCCTTCGCTCCTATCCTTCGCGCTTCGGGTTGGAGCGCCTGGAAGGATGGCAGGATCTGAGAATAGGAATAGGTCTTCTCCTCGTTTCTCGGGAGGCCGGTGAGTCCCAGGATCTCATCGTGATGGATGAGGAAAATCTTCCTGTCGTCCGCGATCTCCGGCCGGAAGGAGAGCTCCGCGAGCCACTCCGCCGGGCTCCCTGGGACATCGTCTCCGGGCACCCGCTGTTTCCCGACGATGGCGAGGAGGGCGTTTCTCGCGAGCGAGTCCAGAGGCTGCACCCGACCGTTCGATACCACGGGCAGCGCGGCGAATTCCTTAAAATGGAAGCCCTTTTCCCGGGAAAAGGCGCGGAGCACGGCCACGGCGACCAACACGAGGCAGAGCGCGGGGATCAGCCACGCGAGGATCTTGCGGGAGAGTTTCATGAAGCGGCCTCCTTGTTCCGGCGCGAGACGGCCTTGATGAGATGCTGGGAAAAGACCCACAGGAGGCCGAACCCGACCATCGCGCAGGAGATGTAGGGCAGAGTCCAGACCGGGTTGCGGACGACCTGGAAGATGCTGGTCGTGTCGTTGTTGTCGAAGCCCGCCTGGTAGAAGGTCAGCCCGCCGTAGCGCAGCGGATGGTTCATGTAGATCAGATCCTCGCGGTCTTCCCCGGTCTCCGGATTGATGATGCGCACTCTGCTGGAGAAATTTTTCGGGACGTTGGTTCCGAGATAGCGGTCGTGGCTGAAGTCCAGAAGCTTGATGGAGAAGGGATGGTAAAGACGGCGCTGGCGGACGGACATCTTCCAGGTCGTGCCACCGGCCTCGAACGACTGCTCGCCCTTGAGAACGTTCGAAAGCAACCACCTGCCCAGGGACTTTCCGCCGTCAGGAACGATCTCGACGAAGACGGCGGTGAGATCGCGCCTGTCCATCTTGGTCTCCCTGGACTTCGCCTTCACCGCGTAACGTTGTCCGACCCCCCGGGTCGCCCGTGTCCTCTCGAATTTCCCGTCCGCCTTCTCCTCGGGCAGGATTTCGCTGTTGCGGTAGAAGCTGTGAATTTTCAGGGTGAATCCGTCCATGGGAAATTCCGCCCCATCCTCCAGCCTGCTCTGCGGGATCGCGGTGACCGTTTCAGTCCCGGTGCCGTCCGGCCTCGCCACCGCCAGCTCGATCTCCCGGGGAAACACGGAGTAGTTCACCGTTTTCCCCTCGTCGATCGGCATCTGCGCCTCCTTGCCGAGGAGGCCGGTGAGAATTTCCCCGAGCAGCATGATGAGAATACCGGAGTGGATCACGATCATGCCCGCCTTGTTCCAGCGCAGCTTGAAGCGCGCGCCGTGGGCGGCGAGGAGATTGAGGATCAGGAGGACGCCCAGAAGGGTGCCGCCGGGGAGGGGGAGAGGGAACTTCCCATCGCCGGGAACCACGTCCCACCAGGCGATCCACGAGCGGAAGAAAAGCGCCTGAACCTCGTGGATGCCGAGGTGGACCTGCGAAAGGGTGGCGATGAAAGATCAGCACCATGGCCAGGCCCAGCAGCGTGACCGTGAGGCGCAGGGAACTCAGGATCCTGCCTGTCTTTCGGAGGATGGGGGGCATTGTTCAGATGGAAGAGTTCATCCGCGGTCGGGAAATCGATTCAAGGGAACTTCGCGGAGCGGACGAACTCCTCGAATTTCTCGCGGTTCGCTTCGACCAGTCCCGCTTCGCCGGTGATCTTGAAAAACCAGTTCGTCTCCGGTTTCGCGAGGATCGCGGCACTGATGGAGGACTTCTTCCCATCCGTCCCGGGTTCGGTGCCAGTCATGTGGCTCAGGAAAAACTCACCCGACGGGCCATCGATCACCGTGCCGAGAGCCGGATCCTCAGCGTCCGCGATGGGCGGTAGACCGAGCTGGTTGCGCCAGCGGTTCACGTTGTCCTGGACGCTGCCCGCCTCGCCCGGCAACGGGATCACGGACACGTCCGCTGTAGAGCCGTCTTCCCCGGTGATGGAGAAACTCGCGACACGCATCGCGCTCCCCTCGCTTTTTTCCCAGCCCTCGGGAGCCGTGACGGTGACAGCCGGTTTCACGGGCCGCATGGAAGGAGTTGGCACGGCCTCCATCCCAGCGAGGCGCACGGTGCGGAGGAAATCCATGAACACCCCGCCCTTTTCCCGCAGCACGGCGGTCGGGGCGGTGAACTTGAAATACCATGTCTCCGAATCCAGCGGCAGCACCGCGGCAAGTATACCATCGGCATCCGCAGCGAGACTTTCCGGGGCGAGATTGTAGAGCAGCATCTCCTTTCCGCTGCCGGGCACCTCCACAGGCAGGCCGCCGAGTTCCTCCTCGGGCACGGATTTCATCCCGACCTGCCCGCGCCAGCGGTTCACATTCGCCGCGAGTCCGCCGCCGTCCCCGGCCAGCTTCGATACGGTCACCCGGCCTCCGCCGGGAAGGGTGTAGGCGGCGGTGAGGAAGCGGCTCCCGCCCTCCTGCTTCCAGTCCGGCGGCGCTTGCCAGACCACCGCGTTCGAGTGCGCGGCGTGATCATGCGGTGCCTCCTCCGCTGTCATTTGCGGCGTGGTTTCGTCCTCGCCGTCTGTCGCGACTTTGTAAGTGCGTATCTTCTCCTCGCCGCAGGAAACGCAGAGAATCGGCAGGAGAACGGAGGAAAGGATCAGTAGTTTTCGTTGCATGGCTGATTGCGATATTGCTGGCAGGCGGGAGGCGACCGTCCCGCGCGACCAATTAAGCGGAAGGCCGCCGCCAACAGGAGGAAAAACGTAAAATACGGTCAACCTCCCGGCGTTTGTGACAAGTTTGCGGAAAGCGTTTCCAGCATCGCCCCCGCCGCCGCCATGCCGAAAGTGGAAGTCACATGCGTCGCCGTGCCATAGCCGGTTTCACAACTCAGCCGCATGTCCGCCCCCACCGGCTTCTCGCAGGAGACCCCGCCATCGCCACCCGGATACACCGGAGGCTCCTCGGAAAACACCGCCGTGATACCCATAGCCTGAGGCCTCGAGCCCATGGCCACCTTCGGGAAACCGTGGTCGGCACGCAGCTTTTTCCGCAGCTGGTGCAGCAGAGCGTCCTTTCCGGAAAACGCGAGATCCCGCACGCAGATCCGCGTCGCATCCCGTTTCCCGCCAGCCCCCCCGCAGGTCACCACCGGGATCCCGCGCTTCCCGCACTCCGCCAGCAACAGCGCCTTGTGCTTCATCGAATCGATCGCATCGATCACCCCGTCCACCTCCCCGCCCAGCACCTCCTCCACCGTGCGTTCCGTGAAAAAACCCTCGATCACCTCCACTCCGCAGCCCGGATTGATAGCCCGCACCCGCTCCGCCATCGCCGCCGTCTTCTGCCGGCCGATCTGCCCGTCCATCGCGTGCAGCTGGCGGTTCACATTCGTGATGCAGATCTCATCCAGATCCGCCATCCGGATCTTCCCGATTCCCGACCGCGCGAGCGCCTCCACAGTCCACGACCCCACCCCGCCTATCCCGACAACCACCACCCGTGCTCCAAGGAAACGCTCCAGAGCACGCTCCCCGTAAAGCCGCGCGATCCCGCCGAAGCGATCCTTGTTTTCCTCACTGACCATCGCCGCGAGCTTCCACCTTGCCACCCCGCCTTTCAACCATCCATCTATAGCCCGTGCCGGAAATCCTCATCACCCTCGGCGATCCCGCGGGCGTCGGCCCCGAGGTCATCGATGCCGCCCTCGCCTCCGGGAAACTCCCCGAAGGCTTCACGTTCCGGGTGCTCGGGGATCGCTCCGCGGGCACCCCCGGCAAGCCCACCCGCCAGTCCGCCCGCGCCGCCCTCGATGCCTTGGAGGAATCCACCCGTCTCCTGCGGGAGACCGCCGCCGCCGCCGTCGTCACCGGCCTCGTTTCGAAGGAAGGCCTCCAATCGCTCGGCTTCCCCTTTCCCGGCCAGACCGAGTTCTACGCGGATGCGTGGGGAGTCGCCGGGCCGGGCATGCTCCTCACCGGTCCCACCCTTACCGTCGGCCTCGCGACCATCCACTGCCCCCTTGCCGAAGTTCCCCGCCTCCTTTCCGCGGAATCCATCCTCTCCATCGGCAGCCTCACCGCCGCCTACCTGCGGAAAAAAGGGATCACCCATCCCCACATCGCCGTCTGCGGGCTCAATCCCCACGCCGGGGAAAACGGTGCCTTCGGCAGCGAGGAGAAAACCACCATCGCCCCCGCCGTCGCCGCCCTCAACGAGACCGGCCTCGCCTCCTTCACCGGCCCCTACGTCCCCGATGCCATCTTCCGCGATGCCGCCCAAGGGAAATTCGACGCCGTCCTCGCCATGTATCACGACCAGGGCCTCATCCCCCTGAAGCTCCTGGACTTCGACGAAGCCGTCAACGTCACCCTCGGCCTCCCCAAGCCCCGCACCTCCCCCGACCACGGCACCGCCTTCGCCATCGCCGGGAAAGGCCAGGCAAACCCCGCCTCCATGCTCGCCGCCATCCGCCTCGCCTGCGAGCTGGCGTGAAGCATAGCCCCCGCGCCCAGACCCATGCGGCTTGCAAAGCCCCGCCATTCTGTAGCTAACATCATGGCCTCTCCCGGGAAATGCCCCGTCTTCCTCGCCTTCGGCAGCCTCGCCCTTGCGAGTGTTGCGGAAATCTCTAACCCCGGCAGCGGCGTCTTCCTCGCCAGCACATGCACCTGGCTCTCCGGCATGGTAGGCAATCCCGTGCAGAACTGGATCAACAGACTCTTCCCAAAACCTGCCCCTGATACCGGGGAAATCTTCCAGAATCACGATGTCCTCAAGCTCCTCCAGAGCGCCATCAGACACGCCTGCGAAAAGACCTGTGATGACTACCACAAGAAAATTGGCAACGCCCCGGATCGCCTCCGTGCCGCCGGAGAGTTCCTCGCCGGGGAAATGGAAACCGCCATCGAAGCCCCGCATCACCCCCTCGCCTCCCTGCGCGAGTTTGATATCACCACACTGCTCGACAGCTTCGTGAAAAACGAGGGCAACGTCTCCCTCCTCACCGCCAAGGAATGGCTACCCGCCATCGCCCTCGTCCCGGAACTCACCGTAGAAGAGCGCAACGCCCTCGCCAAGGGACTCGCCACCCGCTTCGGCCCCAGCCTATGGGGCTGCACCAAGCACGATGCCGAACAGAATGGCAAAGCCTTCACCGCCATCCAGCTCACCTTCCTTTCCGAGATCAAACAACTCCTCCTCGAAGGGAAACACACCCCGCTTCCCGGCCTAGACCTCGACGCCATCACCACTCGCATCGATCCCTCCGCGAGGAAAACGCCGCAGGTCACCGCACCAGCCACGAGAAGCTCAACCAAGTGCTGGAGAATCAGAAGCTCGATATAGATCCCGCCGCTGCCACCGAGCGCCTACGAAAGGAAATCCAGGACACCGCCGCCACCAAGCTTACAGCTCTCAAAGCCGCCTGCGCCCCTGTCGCGGAACTCGCAAATGTCCACACCATACGCGACAGGCAGCTCGCCGATCTGGATGATCTCGTCGCCCGCCTCACCAAGGACTACGAATCCGGCGACGCCACCCCCATCTATCAGGAAGCTCTGGAAATCCTCCTCCGCCCCAAAAACGGCGGCATCGATCAGGCACTGGAATTCCTCCAGCACATGGCCACCCCCATCCGTGCAAACATTGAGGCCACCTCCCGCAAGCTCGCGCAGGACAAACAACGAGCCGTCCGCACCGGGAGGAACTCACCCGCCAGCTCCAGCCCCTCCTCTACCAGGCACAGCTCCTCGAACAAAAACTCGATTACCCCGCCGCCCTGGAAATCCTCCGCGAAGCCGCCGCCCTCGCCCCGAACTCATGGGATGCGCAGAACCGCCTCGGCATGATGTGCCTCACCCTCGCCCTGCACAAGGAAGCCGAGACCGCCCTCACCGCCGCCATGGATCTCGCCAAAGGCACCGAAACGAAGCCACGGCCCTCAACAACCTCGCCCAAGTCTTCAAGGCCACCAACCGCCTCGACGAGGCGGAGCCGCTGATGCGCCGCGCCCTCGCCATCGACGAAGCCTCCTTCGGCGAAAACCATCCCGAAGTCGCCACAGACCTCAGCAACCTCGCCGGACTCCTCCAGGCCACCAACCGCTTCGCCAGGCGGAGCCGCTCATGCGCCGTGCCCTCGCCATCGACGAGCCTCCTTCGGCGAAGAGCATCCCAACGTCGCCATTCACCTCAACAATCTCGCCCAGCTCCTCCAGGCCACCAACCGCCTCGCCGAGGCGGAGCCGCTCTTGCGCCGTGCCCTCGCCATAGCCGAAGCCTCCTTCGGCGAGAACCATCCAAACGTCGCCAGCTACCTTAACAACCTCGCCGCGCTCCTCCAAGTCACCAACCGCATCGCCGAAGCGGAGCCACTTATTCGGCGCTCTCTCGCCATAGTCGAAGCCTCCTTTGCCGAAGACCATCCTAGCGTCGCCACGGCACTCAACAACCTCGCCCTGCTCCACATGCTCACCAACCGCCTCGATGAGGCGGAGCCACTTATGCGCCGAATGGTTACTATCTTCATCAAATTCACCCGCGAGACAGGCCACGATCATCCGCATCTGAGAGACGCGTTGAACAACTACATGCATCACCTGAGGAAATGAAAATCGAGAATCCGGAAATACTCGAGAAGCTTGCGAGCCTTGGGGCTGAGGCTGGGTGGGAGCTGAAGGACTGGATCTCGAAACTCAAAGAGCTGATCGCAGGAATGTAATCCACCCCCATTTCCGGCATCGGGGGCTCGGGAGGTGTGTTCCGGGGGGCTTGGGGATGATTTCTTTTTGCGGGGGATGTGGGTGGTGGCGGGGGTGTCAAGCTGCGGGGAGGGTGTCAGATCCGCAGCAGGATCTCGCCGAAGTCGAGGTGGGTGGCGCCGGGGGCGGGGCGGAGGGCGGGGACGAGGGTGTAGAGGACGCCGTAAACGGTGGTGACCATCTTCTGATCCTTGAGCAGGCGGAGGTTCTTGGAGGTGCGGTTGGGATTGATGCGGCAGCGGCGTGCAAGCTCGCCGACGGGCAGGTTGCCGTCCTTCGCAAGCTCCCGCAGGATGTTCCTGCGCGCCTCGTCCTGGAGGATCACCGTGACCTGCCGCGGGGTGAAGCCGGGGGCGGGCGGCAAAGGGTTGGCGGGATGCGCGCCTGATGGAGTATCGGTCATGGCCGGGTATGCGGGTTGGTGGTGAGAGGATTGCGGCGGGGTCGTCTACGCGGAAAACCGGCGGGAAATGCCGCCTTTCCCCCGCAGTTGCAACAAATCAGGCCGGAAATGTCAAGAATCATCCCTGAAAATCAGCATAATATGGCGCGTCTTCTTCATCGGATGGCATACTATTAACGAACAATAGAGCACTATCCTCTTATAAATGCAGGATAAACTCGGCTTATGGAATGACATCATCGTATTATGGCAGACCATCAGCGTATGATGACATACTACCATCGTAAAACGGCGTCCTGTCAGCCCCGGATGGCGCACCGGGATGCCTTACGCGGAATCCGGCGGGCTTTTTCTCCGCCCCGGGGAGCAAGGTGCGGGCTCCGATGAACCATGGATCCTGGCCGATTCCGTGACGGTGCCGTGGGACGGGCGGGACTGCGGAGGCCTGCCGCCGCCGGGGGAGCGCGGCCTGCCGGGCGGTGCGGAATGTCGCGGCAGGCCGCGCCGGTACAGGGTGGCAGCGGGCTACCGCAGTCCCGGGGCGGCGTGCGGCGGTCTATTCCCCGGCCTTTCTCCCCGCGGTAGAGGAGGGCGAAGATGGCGGTGCAGGCGGCGATCATGGCGGCGAGTGTCCACCAGAAGTCCTGCCAGCCGTTTCCGTTCCCGTCGACGCAGACCTGCCGCAGCCAGCCGCAGAAGAATGCGCCGACGAGGGGGCCTATGCCGTTTGTCATGAGGCTGAGGAGGCCCTGGGCCTGGCCGCGCAGGCGGGGTCCACCCGGCGGTTCATATACACCTGCGCGGTGACGAAGTAGAATGTGTAGCAGACGCCGTGGAGGCCGACGCCGAGGAGGTGCCAGCCCATGGTGCCGGTGAGCCCGGCGTATCCGCTGAGCGCGTAGCGCACCACGGAGAGGCCCAGACCCCAGAGGAGGATGGTCTTGAGCCTGTATTTCAGCATCATGGCGCCGAGCACGAGCATGGCGATGACTTCGCTGGCCTGGGCGACTGTCATGGAGGCGGCGGGGGATCTGTCGCCCAGGTCTTTGAAAAGCTCCGGGGAGAACATGTAGAATGCGGAGAGCGGGATGGAGAAGAGGCCGGTGACGCAGAAGAGGACGGCGTGGTCGCGGTTTTTGAAAAGGACGAAGCCGCCGAGGCCGAGGGCGCTGCGCCAGGATTTCCCTTTCCCCAGCGGGGGGGTGTCCGGCAGGGAGAAGCCGGTCAGTCCGGCGGCGGCATGGCACGCCCCCGCGGCGTATCCGGCGGTGGGGCTGCTGTCCGCGTGAAGGATGTAGCTGGTGAGGAATCCGGCGGCCACCCACCCGAAGGTGGCTCCGAGGCGGATGATGGGGAACTGTTTCTCCGGGTTGCCGAGGTTGCTGAGGCCTATGGTGGCGAGCAGCCCCCAGCATGGCCCGCCGACGAGGCCGTAGGCGGCGAGGCCGCAGACGAACCACAGGGGGGCCCAGGCCGAGATGGAGGAAGGAGAAGGCGATGGCGACCAGCACGGCGGCGATGAGGGAGAACCATCCGTAGAGTTTCTGCGCGGAGATCCTCTCATCCGCCAGCGCTCCGCCGATGAGCGGTGTGATGAGCGCGCAGACGGGCAGGACGGCGAAGGCGGGAGCGACCCATGAGCCGTATCCGCGCGTGTCGAGGATGTTCGTCAGCACGGGCGACCAGAAGCCGCCGGCCATTCCCTGGAAGAAGAAGACGAGGGAGAGCCTGGTCATGGGCGGTTCTCCAAGGCGGCGAGGATGATCCCCGCGCAGCGGTCGGCCTCCCGCAGGACAGGGGGGCTGCCGTCCCCGCCGGGCAGGAGGTAGCCGTCCTCCGCGAGTTTCTCCAGCCCGCGGATGATGCGGTTGTCCGGGCGGAGGCGCGGCATGGGGAGTATGCCGGTCTTCGCGCCGCCGGTGAGGGCTTCGTAGATCATGGAGACGGAATCCTCGGTGACGCGGACTTCCTCCAGCGCCGCGAGTCTCTCCGCCAGCCAGCCGGGTTGCGTTTCCCGGTGGGGGAAAATCTCCAGGTGGGGGAGGGCTTTCCGCACAGCGGGGAGGAAGGTGGGGGGGGTGCGGCGGGAGTCCGCGAGCTGCCAGGTGCCGTCTCCCGCGATGGTGCGGATTTCGGAGACGAGGGCGGGCTCGTCGTAGCCATGGGTTTTCGACGGGCCGCCGATGAGGAAGAGTTTCCCCTGCCGAGGGCCATGGCCGGGGCGGACGCGGTTGAGGGCGCCTCTGCTGGTGATGATGTTCCCTGCGGAGGGGGGTGTGGGGAAATCGTGCTCGGGGGCGACGCACCAGCCGAACCATGAGGCGGGGAGGGTGGGCTTCATGAGCAGGATGCTGCGGGCGTTGTATTTCCGCGAGAGGAGCAGGAGGGGAAGGTGGGTGGAGTGGCCGGCGGCGATGACGAGACCGGGCTTGGCAAGGCCGGCCGAGCTTTTCAGCGCGGATACGGTACGGGTGGGGAGGAATTTCCCGGGAGGCAGGGTGAGGATGGAGATCTCCGCAGGCTCCTTGCGCGCCATGGCCTCGGCGAGACCCAGGGACTGGTTCTCGTGACCGGCTTTCCCGTCGCTGATGACAAGGATCTGGAGTTTCCTGCGCAAGACCTCCTCAAGGTGGGGTGCGGGGCGGGGGTTTGCAAAATCAAACGGTGGATTTGTCCGAAGGGAACTGAGGTGGTATACTGTCCCATGCTCCGCTTTGCCGTCTGTGCCGTTTCCCTGCTTCTCGCTCACCTGCCGATGGGTGCGGAAACGGTTCCGATGCTCGAAACATCCGAGCTGAAGGGTTTTTCCGAACTGGCGGAACCCCGTCGGAAACTGATCGAAGCGGCGATCGCGGCGGGACACGAGGTGGCGGGCATGCCTTACAAATATGGCGGCAACGGGCCGGAGGACGGCGGTTTCGATTGCTCCGGAGCGATGTATTACATACTGCGCAAGGCCGGACTCAAGCCGCCGCGCACCTCCTCGGACCAGTTTCTCTGGATCAGGGAGAACTCGGGGCTGCATCTGGTGGCGAACGCGGCGAAGGATACGGAGGACGGGAGTTTCTCCGAGCTGAAGCCGGGCGACCTGGTCTTCTGCCCGGCACCTACGAGCCAACCGACGG
The DNA here is from genome assembly GCA_963758175.1 of uncultured Verrucomicrobiae bacterium. Lineage (GTDB taxonomy): Bacteria > Verrucomicrobiota > Verrucomicrobiia > Verrucomicrobiales > Akkermansiaceae > Luteolibacter. Next base: position 945,138 of record CAVWUI010000002.1, on the reverse strand, counting down.
GAGGACGACGAAGATCACCCATGTCGGGATGTTCATGGGATATGAGAAAAAGGACGGGCGCCCGGTGATGATCAACGCGACCAGTGGCCGCTCCTACCGGGGCAGGAAGGGGGATGGATTCGGCGTCTACGATTTCCGGGTGCCGCGGGCGGGGGGCAGGAGCAGGATGGTCGGCTACGGGACTCCGCCGGGGCTGCTGAAGGAATAGACGCCTTACCGCAGCTCCCCGCCGACCATGGCCTGGTAGGTGGGATCGAGGTTCTGGAGTTCCTCGTGGCTGCCGTCGCTAACGATTCGCCCGCCTTTGAAGACGAGGATGCGGTCGGCGATGCGGATGGTGCTGAAGCGGTGGGCGATGATGAGAGTGGTGCGGCCTTTCACCAGCTCGCCCAGCGCCTTTGTGGACCATCGCCTCACTCTCGGTATCCAGCGCGCTTGTCGCCTCGTCGAGAATGAGGATGGGAGCGTTCTTCAGGAAAGCCCGGGCAATGGCTATCCGCTGGCGCTGGCCGCCGGAGAGCAGGTCCCCGCGCTCGCCGACAGGTGTGGAGTAGCCTCCGGGCATGGCCGTGATGAAGTCATGGGCGAAGGCTTTCCTCGCAGCCGCCTCGACCTCCCCGCGGGTTGCGTCGCTTTCCCGATGCGGATGTTTTCCTCGAGAGTGCCCAGGAAAAGCGAGGGATTCTGCGGAACCACGGCGATGTGATTGCGGAGATCGTGCTTCAGGAAATTCCCTATCGGGATGCCGTCGAGCCGTATCTCACCCTCCTGCGGATCGTAGAAGCGCGGGACCAGGTGCGCGAAGGTGGTTTTCCCCGCGCCGCCGCCCCACCAGGGCGACCACCTGCCCGGCGGGTATTTCCAAGTCCACGTCATGGAGGACGGGCAGCTCGTTGTAGGCGAAGGTGACGTTGTGGAAGGAGATGCCTTTGACCGGCGCCGGACATGGCGCGGGGTTCGCGGGGTTGGTGATGGTATCGTCCGCGTGCGAGATGTATTCGATCCTGTCCACGGAGGCTTTCCCCTGCTGGAAGAGGGAGTGGATGTTGCCGAGTTTTTTCATCGGCTCGTAGGACATGTAGAGGGCCATGCCGAGGGCGAGGAATCCCTCGAGAGTCATGCCGGCGCGCACTCCGAAATAGAGCGCGGCGGCAAATCCCGCCGCGGCGACGACCTCGATGGAGGGCGAGATGATCTGCCGGTACTTCACCACCTTCATGCTCAGGCGGAAGATCTCCCCGACCTTTTTGCGAAAGCGGGAGATCTGGGATTCCTGGAGATTGTAGGCTCTGATTTCCAGGGCGGACTGGAGACTCTCGGAAAGGGATGCCGCCAGATCGCCACCTTTTTCCTGAAGCGCCCTCGCGCGACGGGTGAGTTTTTTCCCTGCCGCGCGGATCACCATCACGCAGACCGGCACCGTGAGGAGGGCGATCAGCGCGATGAAGAAGCTCCTGTCCCTGTATGCCAGAACCCCGACGGTGCCGAGGGCGAAGAGCAGTGTGGCGGGTTGCTTGATGAGATCGCTGGATGCCTGGGCGATCACTTGCTGGAGCATCTGGGTATCGCTCATCAGGCGGGCGAGGAGATCGCCGGACTTGTTGCGTTTGAAGAAGGCGAGGGGCAGGCTCTGGAGCTTGATGAAAAGACCGGTGCGTATCGATTCCACCACACGCATGCCCACATGCTGGATGAAATAGGAGTTCGTGTATCCGGCGATCGCACGCACGAGGAACATGGCGGGTATCCAGAGGCAGGTGTAGACAAGGAGTTCGTCACGCGAGAGTCCGCCCAGCTTGGAGGTCAGCCAGCTAAGGTACCATTCCGACTGCTCGCCCCCTTCATTGAAAAGCACGGGAAAGACCACCTTTGTCATCAGTGGAAGCCCCATACCGGATGCGGCCGCGTAGACCAGTCCGGCGAACACCCCGATAAGGAAGTGCCACTTCACCTCCAGAAGGTGCCGGTAGTATGGGAGGAATTTCTTCAAACGCTGGGCGGCGATTCTCTCCCACCCGTCCGGCACGGGCAAGGATGGAATGGGCGGGGGTGGCGGCGACTGTCAGTTTTAGGACACAGAGAACGCCGCGGATGAACTGAGCTTCGGGTCTCGAACCCGGCCGCTCTGATCGATGCCACGGCTTTCCATTCCAAGCTCACATCTCCAGCATCAGCCGGTGTGGTGCCTCGAGGAGATCCTTGATCCGGATCAGGAAAGTCACGGCTTCCTTGCCATCGACCAGGCGGTGATCGTAGCTGAGGGCGAGATACATCATCGGGCGGATGACGACCTGGCCGTTCAGGGCGACGGGGCGTTGCTGGATGGTATGCATCCCGAGGATGCCGCTCTGGGGCGGGTTCAGGATGGGAGTGCTCAGGAGTGAGCCGTAGACGCCGCCGTTGGAGATAGTGAATACCCCGCCCTGGAGATCGGTGATCTCGATCTTACCGGCCTTGCCTTTGTTGGCGTAGTCGATGATGTCCTGCTCGATGGTTGCGAAGGATTTCTCATCACAATCCCGGAGGACAGGCACAATGAGGCCCTTCTCGGTGCCGATCGCCACGCCGATGTCGTAGAAGTTGTTTTCGATGACATCGGTGCCGTCGATGCGCCCGTTGATGGAGGGGACGTCTTTGAGAGCCTGGGTTACGGCTTTCACGAAGAAGGACATGAAGCCGAGTTTGACACCGTGTTTCTTGACGAAGTCCTCCTGGACGCTTTTGCGAAGATCCATGACCGCTGTCATATCGACCTCGTTGAAGGTGGTGAGGATCGCGGCGGTCTGCTGGGCGTTGACAAGATGGGTGGCGATCTTGCGGCGCAGCATCGACATCTTGCGGCGCGTTGTGCGTCCTTCCTCCACAGGAGCCGAGGCTTTTTCCGGGGTGGGGACGACGGAGAGATCCGGTTTCTCGCGGGGGGCTGGTTCTCTGGAAGCCGTTGGAGCCGGGGCTGGTTTTTCGGGAGTTGGTTCCTTTTTGGAAACGGGTGCCGAACCGGAGGCAGCTCCCCCGGGGGTGATCTTCGCGATCACTTTTCCTATTGCCACTTCCTCGCCCTCGGGGACGAGGATATTGATGGTGCCCGAGACGGGAGCTTCCAATTCGTTGGAGACCTTGTCGGTTTCCAAAGTGACCAGAACCTCTCCTTTCTCGACATGGTCGCCGTCGCTCTTCCGCCATGCGGCGACATTGGCGGAGGTGATGGATTCGCCGGCTGCGGGAACCGTGAGCTCCACGGGTTCACCCGATGGCTGGTCGGCTTCCTTTTTCACCGGTGCTTCGGCGGGCGCGGGTTTCTCGGCTGCTTGCTCTGCGGAGGATCCGGCGCTTTCCTCGAGTTTCCCGATGACGGTGCCGATGGCCACTTCCTCTCCTTCCTGGACGATGATGGTCAGGACTCCGTCAGCCTCGGCCTCAAGTTCGTTGGAGACCTTGTCGGTTTCCAATGTGGCGAGGGCTTCTCCCTTTTTGACGGAGTCGCCGTCTGATTTATACCATTTGGCGATATTCGCCGAGGTGATGGACTCGCCGGCGGCGGGCACTTTGATGTCGATGGCCATGTTGGGAAGTTGGTGGGGAAAATTCAGATTTCGAAGGCGGATGTGAGTAGGGCTTTCTGCTCGCGATAGTGCATGGCCTTGGAGCCGGCCGCGGGGCTGGAGCCGGGTTTGCGACCCGCGTAAACTGGCCATACGCCCAGGTTTTCCTCAAGGCGGGGGGCGATGTAGGTCCAGGCCCCCATGTTTTTCGGCTCCTCCTGGCACCAGACGAACCGGGAGAGATTCGGGAACTGCCCGAGGATGGCCGAGACCATCTCCCCGTGAAAGGGATAGAGCTGCTCGACGCGGACGAGCGCGGTGCCCGTGATATTGTGCTCTTTGCGATGGGCGTACAGATCGTAATAGACCTTGCCGGTGCAGAATACGACACGGGTGACCTCCGAGGGATTTTCGAAAATCATCTGGTCCGGGAGGATTTCCTGGAAACAGGTGCCTTCGAGGAAATCGGCTTCGGAGGAGACGGCCTCCGGTCTGCCGAGGAGGCTTTTCGGGGTCATCAGGATGAGCGGCTTGCGGAAGTCGCGGTGCTTCTGACGGCGGAGGGCGTGGAAATACTGGGCCGGTGTGGTGAAATTTCCGACAATGAGATTGTCCTCGGCGCAGAGCTGAAGAAAGCGCTCCAGACGGGCGCTGGAGTGCTCGGGGCCCATGCCCTCGTAGCCGTGTGGGAGGAGCATGACGAGATCGGACGGAGTCTGCCATTTCGATTCGGCGGAGGAGATGAACTGGTCGATGATGACCTGCGCGCCGTTCGAGAAATCGCCGAACTGCGCTTCCCACATGAGCAGCATGCTGGGGTAGGAGAGGGAGTATCCGTAGTCGAATCCGAGGACGGCGAACTCGGAGAGGAGGGAGTTGTAAACGCAGAATTTCGCCTGGTCCGGGGAAACGTTCTCCAGGGGGATGTAGCGCTCGCGGGTCTCGTAATCGTAGAAGACCGCGTGGCGTTGGGAAAAGGTGCCGCGGCGGCAATCCTGACCGGAGAGGCGGACGGGCGAGCCCTCCAGCAGGAGCGCGCCGAACGCGAGGGACTCGGCGAAGGCCCAGTCGAACGGGCCGCCGTTGGCGAGGGCGTCGATGCGGCGGGGGATGAAACGTTTCTCAAGAGTGGGATTGAGCGCGAAAGTCTCCGGGACGGTGGTGAGGACTTTCCCGATGTGCTGGAGGCGTTCCTTGGAAATGCCGGTGCCGACCTGGGCGTGGGAATAGGGCGGCTGGATGACGGCGGTGGAGCCGGAGAAGACGGTGCGGTCGCCGGCCTCGCTCATCTCGACCATCTTCTTATGGCCTTCCTCCAGCCTGTCCCAGATGGCCTGTTCGAGGGCGTCGGCGTCTTTCTGGGAGAGGACGCCGTCATTGACGAGCTGGCGCTTGTAAACCTGGCCGAAAGTCTCGCGGGCGGCGATCTCCTTGGCCACGATAGGCTGGGTGAAAGCGGCCTGGTCCGCCTCGTTGTGACCCTGGCGGCGGTAGCAATACATGTCGATGATGACATCGCGGCCGAATTTCTGACGGAACTCCAGGGCGAACTGGGCGGCCCAGTACAGCTCCATCGGCTCCTCGCCGTTCACGTGGAGGATGGGAGCCTCGATCATTTTCGCGACATCCGTCGCGTAGGAGGACGAGCGTGCGTCGGCCGGCATCGTGGTGAAGCCGATCTGGTTGTTGATGATGAGGTGGATGGTGCCGCCGGTGCGGTAGCCGGGGAGCTGGGAAAGATTGAGCACCTCCGCGACAGAGCCCTGGCCGGCGAAGGCGGCGTCCCCGTGGAGGAGGATGGGCAGGACGCGCTTGCGGTCGGTGGCGGCGCCGTCGTCCCCGAGCACGCGCTGGCGCGCGCCTTGCCTTCGACCACGGGGTTGACCGCCTCCAGGTGGGAAGGGTTCGCGGCCAGGCTCACGCGGACGTTTCCTTCGGGAAATTCCCGGACGCTCTCGTAGCCGAGGTGGTATTTCACATCGCCATCACCGGCGACGAGACCGGGCTCGTAGGCCGGGGTGAACTCGTAGAGGAGGGTGGTGAGGGATTTCCTGACGAAATTCGCGAGCACGTTCAGGCGGCCCCGGTGCGCCATGCCCATCTCTATCTCCAGGACGCCCTGCTTCGGGCAGTTTTCCAGAAGGGCGTTCAGCAGAACCATCGTGCCCTCGCCGCCCTCCAGGGAGAAGCGCTTCTCCCCTAGGAATTTCTTCGCGAGGAAATTCTCGAACGTCTCCGCCTCCAGCAGCCAGCGCAGGGATTTCACCTGGAGATCCATCGTCTTCGTCGCGCCCTTCGAGCCGTGCTGCTCGATACGCTCGCGCACCCAGTGGCGCACGGTCGTGTTGTGGATGTGCATGAACTCGAAGCCGATCTTGCCCGAGTAGGTGGTCTTCAGGGCCGCAACCATGCTCTTCAGCTGCATCTTCGCGCCGTTGAAAAAGAACGGGTTGGAGGCCTCGCGGGTCATCTCCTCCTCGGAGAACTTGTATTCGCTCAGGGAGAGGCGCGGGTTCACCTCCGGCTCATCGTCCAGCGGGTTGATCTGCGCCTGGGTGTGCCCCAGCGTGCGGTAGTTGTAGACCAGGCCGACGACTTTCCCGTTGAATTCCAGATCCACTTGCGGAGCCGATGCGGAGCCCGTAGCGGCCGCTTCCTGCGGAGCCCCCTTCGCCTTCGCCTGGGAAACGCCCAGCTCGAACCCTTCGAAAAACGATGCCCAGGTCGTCTCCACCGAGCGGGCGTCCTCGCACCACATCGCATACTTCTCGTCTAGCAAGTCCGCGTTGAGCCGCGCCGAAACCGATGAATTCATGAGCTTTTTGTCCGCTGCGAGCCGCCCGCCCGGGTGAATTCCCTTTGGCGAAGCCCGCGCGGGATGTAGTTAAAGGACTAGCGGGCTTGCGTCAACCATTGCAGGGTGAAAATATCCCCGCCCAGCCACATGATCGAAGTCTGCAACCTCTCCAAACGATACGGACGCCATCTCGCCGTCCGCGACGCGTCCTTTTCCGTCGAACGGGGGGAAATCATCGGATTCCTCGGGCCGAACGGAGCCGGCAAGACCACCACCCTACGCATGCTCACCGGCTACCTGCCCCCCTCCGCCGGCTCCGCCACCGTCGCCGGGTTCGATATCTTCCGGCAGTCCGTCCAGGCCAGGAAACGCATCGGCTACATGCCCGAGAACGTCCCTCTCTACGACGACATGCGCGTCCGCGAATACCTCTCCTTCCGCGCCCGCATCAAAGGCCTCTCGAACTCGGACGCCCGCCGCCGCGTCTCCCACGTCATCGACACCTGCGGCCTTGAGGGAGTCCGGAGGAAAATGATCAAAACCCTCTCCAAAGGCTACCGCCAGCGCGTCGGCCTCGCGGACGCCCTCGTCCACCAGCCCGATCTCCTCATCCTCGACGAGCCCACGAACGGCCTCGATCCCATCCAGATCCGCCAGATCCGGGAGCTCATCAAGCACCTCTCGCTCAACCACACCGTCCTCATCTCCTCCCACATCCTCTCGGAGGTCGAAATGATCGCCAACCGCGTCATCATCATCGACAACGGCAGGATCAAGGCCGCCGACACCCCGCGGAACCTCATCTCCGAAATGCGCGCCGCCGGAAAGATCCAGTGCGAGCTGCAAGTCCCCGCCGACAGCGCCACACCCGTCCTCACCGGTCTGCCGAACGTCAAAAAAGTCGGCACCGAGGACATGGGCGACGGCTGGATCCGCTACACCGTCTGGTCGGACAGCGGCACCGACACCCGCCAGTCCATATCCGCCGCCTCCTCGCAAAACGACTGGCCCCTGCGCTCACTCTTCCGCCACGAGTCCACCCTTGAGGATGTTTTCGTGGAAATGACGCGGAAGGACTGAACCGGCGCGCCCCTCCGTCACGGGCTGGGACTGGTTTCCCGTTTCCCTTCCCTACTCCTGCGGGACGTGGGGTTCGAAGGTCATTGAGCGTTCGTGCTCGCGGGCTTTGGCGGTGCGTCTGGCCTGCTCGTGGAAGTGCTCCTGGGCGCGGAAGGGTTTCTCGCCTTTTTTGGCGGTGACGGGTTTCGAGGTGCCGTCGGAAAGGATGTGGTAGGCGTTCTGGTTGTCTTTGAAGAAGGTTTCCAGGATGCGGATGAGGCGGCGCTTGATGGTTTTCTCCTCGATTGGGATCATGAGCTCGACGCGTTTCTCGAGGTTGCGCGTCATCCAGTCCGCGGAGGCGATGAAGACGAGGGGATCGCCGCCCTGGTGGAAGTAGAAGAGGCGGGCGTGCTCGAGGAAGCGGTCGATGACGGAGACGACTTCGATGTTTTTCGAGAATTTCTCGCCGGGGATGAGGCAGCAGATGCCGCGGACGTTGAGGAGGATTTCGACTCCGGCCTGGGAGGCGGTCGTAGAGGGCGGCGATGATGTCCGGATCCTGGAGGGAGTTGGTTTTCCCGATGATTTTCGCGGGGAGGCCTTGCCTGGCCCGTTCCGTTTCCCCGGCGATGAGGTCGAGGAGGCGTGGCTTCATGGCGGAGGGGGCGGGGATGAGGCGCTGGAAGCGGAGGAGCTTTGAGCGGCCGGTGACGGCGTTGAAGAGGAGGGAGGCGTCGTTTCCGTACTCGGCCTTGCAGGTGAGGTAGGAGAGATCGGTGTAGAGGCGGGAGGTGGTTTCGTTGTAATTCCCGGTGCCGAGGTGGACGTAGCGGCGGATGTGGCCGGACTCGCGGCGGAGGATGAGGCAGATCTTGGCGTGGGTTTTGAGGTTTTTCACCCCGTAGACGATCTGGGCGCCGGCGCGCTGGAGCTCGTCGGCGCGGGTGAGGTTCCGCGCTTCGTCGAAGCGGGCTTTGAGCTCGACGAGGGCGGTGACGTGTTTGCCGTTTTCGGCGGCTTTGATGAGGGCGTCGATGATGCGGGACTGGCGCGCGGTGCGGTAGAGGATCTGCTTGATGGCGATGACGTCGGGATCGGTGGCGGCTTCCTCGATGAGGCGTATGACGGGATCGAAGGATTCGTAGGGGTGGTGGAGGAGGACGTCGCCGGAGGCTATGGTCTCGAACATGGAGACGCCGGGGGCGACGGCGGGGCTGTGCTGGGCCGGCCATTCCTCATCGCGCAGGTGGTCGAAGTCCTGGAGGAAGGCGAGCTCCATGAAGGAGGCGAGGCCAAGGGGGCCGGGGTGGCGGTAGATTTCCTGGGAAGTGGAGGAGGTGATGGATCTGATCATGCCGGAGAGATCGCGGGGGGCATCGGCGCGGATCTCGAGGCGGACGGTATCGGCGAAGCGGCGGGCGGTGAGGACGTCCTCCATTTCATCGGCGAGATCGGTGGCGTCCTCTTCCTCGACGGCGATGTCACCGTTGCGTGTGACGCGGAAGGCGGTGGTGGCCTTCACGTCCTCTCCGGGAAAAAGGCGCCCGGCGTAGGCGGCGACGAGGTCCTCGATGAGGATGAAGGCATGTGTCTCATCCTCCGTGGTGACGGCGATGCGGCGGGGAAGGTTCTCGTGTATGGGGATGAGGACGTGGCGGGTGGTCTGGTCGGCGGGATCGAGCAGGCGGCAGGCGAGGACGATGTGGAGGGCGGGGACGGTCGGAGGGGTGGAGTCCGGATCGACGGCGAGGGGGGTGAGGAGAGGGGAGACGCTGTCCTCGAAGATGGCGGAGGTCTGGGCGCGCTGGGCGTCGGTGAGCTGGGACGGGGCGAGGAGGACGATGCCTTTCTGAGCGAGGGCGGGGATGAGGGTTTCGTTGAGGAGGTCGTACTGGTCGGCGTTCATTGTCAGAACGCGCTCGCGGATGGCTGCGAGGTTGCGGACAGGGGTGAGGCCGGAGTTGTCCCGGGTCTTCCGCCCGCTGCGCCGCTGGAGCATGAGGGAGCCGACACGGACCTGGAAGAACTCGTCCATGTTCGAGGCGGAGATGGCGAGGAACTTGACGCGCTCGAGGAGGGGCATGTCGGATTTCAAGGCCTGGTCGAGGACACGCTGGTTGAATTCGAGCCAGGAGAGTTCGCGGTTGTGGTATTCGGGCATGGTGGTAAAGCTCTAGATTTGAAATTTGAAACGGAAGAGGGTTACGCTTCCGTGATACGGGATTTCCAGTAGCCGGGGCGGCGGCTGGTGTGAGCGACCGCGAGGATGGTTAAGAGATTGGAGCCGGGGACGTGAAAATAGAAAAGGTGGTATGGAAAGCGGTTCAGTCGGAAGTCGTGAAGATTTTCTCCCGGACTCTTGTAGCGCATCGGGTCTGATGAAATATCGTCGATGGCGCGTTCGACGGCCTGGATAAATTCCTCGCCGAGACCGAAGGCATTCTCGGAATAGACGACCGAATCGTGGTATTCCACCAGTGCTTTTATGTGGAAATCGGTGGTCATCTGGTCCCCGAGAGAGCCTGACGCATCCGATGGTGAGCTTCTTCGGCGGGCACGCATTCTGATTTACCTGATCGCACGTCCTCCATGCGCCGTTTGCATTCATCGACCCATTTGTTGGTCCACTCTTCGTCGGGCTCGCCGTGACTGAGTAGGGTTTCAAGGAGTTCTTCACGTTCCTCCGGGGCGAGACGAAGGGCTTCCTCAACGAGATGTCTCACGGCGGCGGTCATACTTTACTTGTAAGGGGAAAGGCCGGGTTATCAAGTTCAGTTATCCTCCTCAATCGTCACGGCGAGGCCGAAGACCTGCTCGAAGAGATCCGCTTTGGAGCCCATGGCGAGGCGCTCGATGGCGGCGTCCTCGAGGCCGGGGAGGCGGATGTTCAGGCGGCTGGATGTACGGCTGATTTCGATTTTCGAGACGCGCTGGGCGTGTGTGCGCTCCAGGGCATCCGCGACGCGTAGGATGGCGGCGAGCTTGCAGACGCGGATGCGGTCATCGACAGAGAGGGCGGCGTAGGAGGGGTGGTCCAGCCTGGGTCCGGAGTGGCGGTGGTAACGGGAAACGAGGGCGACGATGGTGACGTCGAGGCGGTCCAGGCCGAAGATCTCCGAGTTCAGGATGATGTATTCCGAGTGCTTGTGATGGGCGCGCGGGCTGACGTAGGTGCCGACTTCGTGGAGGATGGCGGCGACCTGGAGGAGGAGGGCGTCGTGCTCGGTGAGGCGGTGGAGATCCTGGAGGTTCCCGAGGAAATGCTCGCAGAGTTTCCCGACATGCTCGCCGTGGCCGGCATCCGACTGGAATTTTTCCGCGAGGATGCGGGCGGAGCGGAGGACTTCCGCGGCGAAGGTGTCGGTGAGCTCGCGGGAGGCCAGGAGATCGTGGAGGAGTCCCTGCTCGTACTCGCTGATGGGGATGTGGACTTCCTTCATGGAGAGGATTTCCGCGATGGCGAGGTTGATCTCGAGGGCGGGGATGAGCGCCTCCGCGGTCTGGTAGTCGAGCTGGAAGCGTTTGACGGCCTCGAGGTCGGTGAGCGAGGCGGTCTCCAGGGTGAAGTTGCGGAAGTTTTTCAGCGAGCAGGCCTCGTTGCTTTTCGTGACGAAACTGGCGACGGACTGGATCTCGTAGCCGATGAGGACGAGGCCGTCGATGGAGACGTCCGAGTAATCGAACCGGAGCTGTGAGAGGTTCCCGGAGGCGTGCTCGCGGATGACGCGGAGGAGGGACGGGCCTTCCGCGAGGGATGCCTCGACGGCCTCCCGGGTGCGGTGGGTGCCCATGCGGTAGCTGGTGTAGCGGGTGATGAGGCCTTCCTGGAAAAGGAGCGCGCGGGTGTTGCCGGGGCCGACGTGGACGACGAGGGCCGTGCGCTGGCTCATGGCCGGGAGGTGCTGGATGCGGCGGCGGGTCTTCAGGTAGATGAGGCGGGTCATTTCCCCGTCATCGATCATGGAGATGGGTAGGCCGCAGGCGATGCGGATCCGGTTGAGGACGGCCTCGTGGTTGGCCGCCTCGTGGAGGACGTTGGTGGCGACTGTGCGGGTGAAATCGTGGGGATCGAGACCAAGCTCGGAGAGGGTCTGCTGGTAGCCGCGGATGATGGAGACGATGCGCTCGGTGGTGGCGTTCGAAACGACGTTTCCGCCGAAGACATCCTGGGCGAGGGGCGCGGGCTGCTCGAGGAAATCGATAGGGAGGAGCGATCCGTCCTCCGCCCTCTCCGCGATGATCATGGATACGGAACTGGCTCCGATGTGGAGGGCGGTCAGCAGCCGTGACGGATCGGCAGTGGGCGGGATAGCGGTTTTCCGGGAAGGCACCATGTCGGGATGAGAAACCCGCGCACTCCGTTTTACAATGCGGAATGTGTGACAGTCCTGCCACCGGGAGGCAGACGGGACTTGTCACGGCCCGGATGGCGGGTGATAAGACACCATGCCAGTCAGCGGAGCGATGGAGAGATATTTGGTGAAACCCGGATCGAAGGTGGATCTCGGGAAAATCGATCCTGGCGAGAAGGCTCTTTTCGAAGACGGTGACAAGGAGGACGGACAGGAGGCCATGGAGGAGCTTCTGGACGAGCTGCGCCAGCTCCAGAAAGTTCTGTACGCTGAGAGCAAGCACCGCGTTCTCATCGTGATCCAGGCGATGGACACGGGCGGGAAGGACGGCTGTGTGAAGAGCGTTTTCCCGAGTGTCGATCCCCAGGGGATCACCGTCTGCCCGTTCAAGAAGCCCAGCGAGGAGGAGCTTGCGCACGATTTCCTCTGGCGCGTGCATGCGAAGGTGCCTCGCGACGGGCAGCTTGTCGTCTTCAACCGCAGCCATTACGAGGACATCATCGCGGTGAAGGTGAAGAAGCTGTTTCCCGAGCAAGTCTGGAAACGGCGTTTCCAGCATGTCATCGATTTCGAGCGGATGCTCGCGGAGGAGGGTACGACGATCGTGAAAATCTACCTCCACATTTCCAAGGAAGAGCAGAAGGAGCGGCTGGAATCGCGGTTGGCGAATCCCGACAAGCACTGGAAATTCAACCCGGACGATCTCATGGACAGGGCTCTGTGGAAAAACTTCATGGCGGCCTACGAGGATCTGCTGCCGCGCACCTCCACGGCGCACGCGCCCTGGTATGTCGTCCCCGCGAACCGGAAGTGGTACCGCAACCTGGTTGTCGCGCGCATCATGGTCGATACGTTGAAAAAGCTGGATATGAAATACCCCGAGATCGATTGGGATCCGGCGTCCATGTCGGTGGGAGACTGACGCGCCGGTAACAGTTCTATTCTTATGAGACATTGGCCGGGAATCATCGCCTTCTTCTGCGGAATCGCGCTCGGCGCCGAGATTTCCACCTTCGCGGGGAACGGAAAGCCCGGCTACTCAGGCGATGGCGGGAAAGCCGTGGAGGCCACCTTGAACCAGCCCTTCGGGGTCGTTGTCGGCCCGGAAGGTGACATCTGGTTCTGCGATACCGAGAACCACGTGATCCGCAAGGTTGACAGGGATTCCGGAGTGATTACCACCGTCGTCGGCACGGGGAAGAAAGGATATTCCGGAGATGGTGGGAAAGCTTCCGCGGCCACTCTGAACGAGCCATACGAGATCCGTTTCGACCCGAATGGGGACATCCACTGGGTGGAACGGATGAACCACGTCGTCCGGAAAATGGATGGCGAGGGAACCGTGACAACGGTGGCGGGCACTGGGAAGGAAGGTTTCTTCGGAGACGGCGGGCCTGCCTCCGAAGCGACCATGAACCAGCCGCACTCCATCCAGTTCGATGCGGATGGGAAAAACCTCTACATCTGCGACATCAGGAACCACCGCATCCGGGTCGTCGATATGGCCACGGGAGGAATCGACACCTTTTGTGGAAACGGAAAGCCCGCGATCACCAGGGACGGTGCGGAGGTGGGAAAAGGCACGCCGCTCAAAGGCCCACGGGCTCTCGATATTTCCCCGGAAGGCGATCTCTGGCTCGCCACCCGGGAGGGGAACCAGGTTTTCCGAATCGATATGAAGAGGAAGACCATCCATCATGTCGCCGGAACCGGGATTAGCGGCTTCAGGGGAAACGGGGGTCCTGCGAAAGACGCGACCCTCTCCGGCCCCAAGGGAGTCGCCACTTCCCCGGACGGCCGCTGGATCTATCTCGCCGATACCGAATCACACAGCGTCCGCGCCATCGATCTTTCCAAATCCCCTCCGACCCTGGAACTCATCGCGGGCGACGGGAAAAAGGGCGACGGCCCCGATTCCCCGGATCCGCTGGAATGCCGCATGGCCCGCCTCCACGGAATCGGGATCGACCCGGAAAACGGCGATCTCTATATCGGTGACAGCGAGACCCACAAGGTTCGCGTAATCCGTTTCAAAAAATAACACCATGAAAACCATCATCCTGCTCCTCGCGATCGCTATCCATTCCCACGCCCAGACCGTTCTCATGCCGCAGGGCATGACTGAAGGCTTCGCCGACGTGGCAAAGGCGAATCCGTCCCTCAGACTCGTCGGCTACTCGGATGCGGAAGACGCCCTTGAGAAAATTCCCGAGGCCGAAGCCTACATCGGCGAGACCCGACGCGGAACTCATGGAGGCCGCCGGAAAACTGAAATGGGTGCACATTTTCTCAGCCGGAATCGAGAAATACACGGATCTCCCCAAGCTCAGGGACGACTCCGTCACCATCACGAACCTGAAGATCTACCAGGCCCCCGAGATCGCCGACCATGCCTTCGCCCTCCTGCTGGGTCTCACCCGCAACATGCCGGGATTCACCCGAGCCCAGGACGAATCCAACTGGAACAAAGGTCGCGGCACCGCCCTTCCCCTCGTCGAGCTTCGCGGAAAATCCATGCTCGTCATCGGTTACGGCGGGATCGGCCTGCAGGTCGCGGAGCGCGCGCGTGCCTTCGGGATGGACGTTTTCGCCATCGACGTGAATGACATTCCTCTTACCCGCACCCTGGATGGCAGCGGCAAACCGGACGAGCTCGACGAGTTTCTCGGGAAAGCCGACGTGGTCGTAAGCTGTGTGCCCATCACTCCGGAAACGGACGGGATGATTGGTGAGGAACAGTTCGCAAAAATGAGGAAAGGCGCTTACTTCATCAACGTCTCGCGCGGGAAGGTTGTCGATACCGGCGCGCTCGTGAAGGCTCTGCAGGACGGGAAACTCGCCGGAGCCGGCCTGGATGTCGTCGATCCAGAGCCGCTCCCCGCGGAAAACCCACTCTGGAAAATGGAGAACGTCATCATCACACCCCATGTGGCCGGCGTTTCGGATGCCCGGACAGACCGCCAGGACGAACTCATCGCGGACAATCTCGAACGCTTCGCCAAAGGCCTGGATCTCAAGAACCGCGTCTCCGCGAAAAAAGGATACTAGTCCGTGCTGACCACCTTTCTCCCGGATGCCGCCCTCGTCGCCGAGGTCAGCCATCTGCTCAACACAGCTGAGGAAGCGCTGCGCGAGAAACAGCTGGAGATGGATCGCAATGTCCTCGATCCCTTCGCCGCCATGTTCGAGATGGCGGGCTTCGGCCTCGACCACGATTCATGGGTGCGCGGAGAGCTGATGCGCCAGGCACAGAAAGCCCTTCAGAACCAGGTCGGCGATTTCCACCAGAGCATCCTCGGCTCCATGCGGGATTGGGAGAATCTGAACACCGGATCCGTGGTGGATCTCGTTTCACACCCGAGGAAAATCATCGCGGAGGTGAAGAACAAGCACAACACCCTGAGCGGCGGCAAACGCTCCGATCTCTATCACAATCTCGAGAAACTCGTCATGCAGAAGGCCAGCCGCTATCGTGGGTACACCTCCTACCTCGTTACCGTCATCCCGAAGGAGCCCGCCCGCTTCGATCTCCCTTTCACCCCCTCGGACAAGGAGACGGGCGCGCGCTGCCCGGAGAACCCGCTCATCCGCGAAATCGACGGAGCAAGCTTCTATGATCTCGCCAGCGGGGAAAAGGACACCCTCTCCCGCCTTTTCCAGATTCTCCCGGAAATCATAAGAGGCGTCTCCGGCGAGAATATTTCCGCCGATGGGAAGGCCGCCCTCTCCGCTTATTTCAGCATGGCCTTCGGGACATGAGCTGGACGGATTCTCCGGGAAACGGGAGGAACCGGACGATTTGGATAGGCAGACAGCGTTCTGATGATAAAAGCTGCGCCCACCCGGCGACAACAGCCGCAACCTTTTCCCCTAATTATGCAACAGCTCACCCCGGAAGGACATGATATCGTCCAGGACATCTCCAACCGTTACAATCTCAGCTTCGATTCCACCGTGAGCATGCTCTGCGCGGTCAACCGCGGCGGAGGCTCCATGGCTCAGTTCAGCTGCCCCGAGCTGGGCAGCGGCCAGTGGATGCGCGGCGGCATGACCATGGTCGGAGACATGTTCAACCACGGCTTGAAAAACACCGTCAACAATCTCTGCGGCGAGCTCTCCGGCGCGCTTGCGAACAACCGGATGTTTCCCCCGGCTACCGGCGGATCCGGCGGCAACAACTGGTGGCCCGGAGACCTGGGCAGACCTTCCAGCAGTGGCTCGCAGAACAACGTCCGCTACGCGTTCTTCCCGGGGACTCAGCGGCTCGCCGTCCAGCGCGATGGCGAGGTCACAGTCTTCAACACGCTCAACCACAACATCAGCGGCGTCAGCCAGCAGCAGGGCGGCAACACGTCGCTCACCTTCAGCAGCCAGTTCGGCACCATCTCCACTCTCAACCTCCCCATGGTCTCCGGCCCCGGCCTGCTCCCCAGGGAAAGCCGTCCGGACTCCACCAACTTCGCCGCCCCCCGACAGGAGCAGTCCTCCTCCGGCGGCGGATTCCAGAGCCAGTCGTCCACGGACAACAGCCGCCAGAGCGCCCCGGCCTCCAACCAGGGTTCTCCGAAATCATGGATCTCCTCGGAAATCTCGGCAAACTCCGCGATTCCGGAGTGCTCACTGACGACGAGTTCAACGCCAAGAAAACCGAGCTCCTCAAGCGCCTCTGAACGGCCTTGCCGACAAAGGGAATGGGCCTTGCCAGATGGAAAGCCGCCCCGCTAGATTCCTCCCGCGTCCTTGACGAGAAACCGCTCCCGTAGTTCAACGGATAGAACAAGGGTTTCCTAAACCTTAGATACAGGTTCGATTCCTGTCGGGAGCATTTTCGCGATCCTTCAGGCAGCTCCATATTCTCCGGAGTGTTCTTCATCCTTCCGTCAGACATCCACGCAATGCTGCAGTCTGCGGCTTGGCTCTCCGAGCATGGCGTATGTTGTGAAGCAAAAGGCGCTTCAATTGGTGCGACCAGCCGGATGCTTTGTTGCTGCGATTCCGTTCACTGCTGCGTTGAGGAAATGGGTTGAGACTTCTGAGCCAGGTGGGCGGCAGGTGCTGGGTGTCGGAAAAGTGATTCAGACAAGCCGGGCGCTAGGCGATGATTTTCGCGAGCTGGGAGCCTGGGATTTTCCAATACCTGCATTCTCGCCGGTTCCTACTTGCGGAAACACCCCTCCGGAGTGGAAGCTTGCCTGGAGGAAAAAAGGTAACAACCATCATGGAAATCACAAACACGGCATACGGTACCTGGAGCGGAGGGCGCTTCATGCATTTCGGCGAAACTCTTTCCGAGGAGCGCTTCCTCGGCTGCATCAGAACCGCCTATGAATCGGGCATCCGCACCTTCGTTACATCCGATGTTTACGGGAACGGGAAAGCGGACGAATTGCTGGGGGTGGCGTTGAAGGGGAATCGATCGCGCCACATACTCCCTCGTGGGAATGATTGGCCACGATTTCTACGAGGGGGAGCGGAAGGGTTCCCAGGGCTATCCGCGTTTCACCGATCCGGAACTGCGCGGTGCGGACGGCTACGACGAATTCGTCCAGCGCGCGACCAGGGCTTCCCTCGAGCGCTGCGGCACCGACCACTTCGATCTTCTCATGCTACATAATCCGGACGTCCACGGCTACACTTCGGACGCCGTCTGGAAAGCCATGGCACGCGCGAAGGAAACCGGCCTGACCAGACAGCTCGGAATGGCTCCGGGCCGGCCAACGGTTTCACCCTAGATCTGCTGGATTTCTTTGAAAAATTCGGCGACATCATCGACTGGACGATGCTGATCCTGAACCCGCTGGAGCCATGGCCGACCAACCTCCTCCTTCCCGCCTGTGAGAGAAAGGGGAGAACGCCCTCACCCGCGTCGTCGACTACGGTGGCGTTTTCCATGATGATCTCGGCGGTCCCGACCATGTTTTCAAACCCGGTGACCACCGCACCTACCGCCCCGATGGCTGGGTGGGGAGGGGGATGGAAAAGGTCGCGAAAATGCGCCCGATCGCGGAAAAATACAATCTCTCCCTGATCGAGTTCGCCAGCATCTGGAACCTTAGCCAGAGTCCGGTGGAATGCGTGGTGCCTACTTTCATCCAGGAAGCGGGTGAAGGAGCCAGGCCCATTGAGGACAAGATCCGGGAGTTCGGAAAAATGCCGGATGTCCGCCTTTCCGCGGAGGAGATCGAGGCCATCCGGGAAATTGGAGACAACACCGGCTGCATGACCCTCAAAGGAGCGAGCACCCGTCACGCAACAAGCGAGCGTTGCGACGAGTGGCCCATGCGCCCCGAACTGATGGAACTGGCCGAGAAAAGCGGCCTTGGCACGGACTGGTAACGAGAGGAAACTACCCCAGGAGCTTTCGTAGAGCCGGGTAGTCGATTTTCGCATTGTGACGGCGATCTAGAGGGATTTTCCTCACTAGGATGATCTCGTCTATCCCGAGCTGACTTCGCAGCTTTTCCGAGAATTCCGGGGATTCTGATTCCGTGACCAGGCAGCGTTTTGATCGGAAAGAAAGGGCGGCGGTGCGGATGCCGGGAAATGCCTCACGGAGGGCGCATTCGATCGCGAAGGGGTAGTGTAGTGCTTCTGATGGAAGATCGGGTTTTGCGGGAAATGGTGGCAGTGTTTCCGATGCGCGACCAAGCAGCCAGACGCGCCCTTCGGAGTCCACCCAGCCGGCGTCTCCGGTGCGGTGCCAGACGTTTTGGTCAACGTGAATCTTCGTCTCCGCATCGCCGAGGGCATCCAGGTAGCCAGGTAGGACGTGGTCGCCGGAAACGATGATTTCCCCCGCCTGGGTGTGGGCGAGTGAAATTTCCTCGAGTTCGTCTTCTGATAGATTGGTTAGCGATTGTCCAGATTGGTTACGGATGACTTTCAGTTCGATGCCTGTGCGCCGATTTTCCCGAGCAGAGTCCGCCACCGCGTCGGGTGGTTTCCAGTGTCTCGCCAGAGTAGTCGCCGGCGGATAGGTGGGCTATTGGTTCTGCCTCGGTGGAGCCATAGACGGAGTAGATCTCAGCGGACGGGAGGGCGGACTGTAGCTTTCTCAATAGATCCGGAAAAACGGGTGCGCCTCCCGTGAAAATCTTTTTGAATGAGGGAAGGTTTCCGGAGAGGGCTTGAAAAAATGCCGGGGATGCGGCGCAGCGGGTGACGCGGAATTCTTGGCATTGGCGGAGGATGGCAAATCATTCGGTGAGCCGGGTTTAGCGAGATTCGTATCCGCAAGGACGCTGGTCATGCCGGAGGCGAGGTTGGCGAAAACGAAGACTGGCAGTGTGATAAGATCGGTTTCTCCCGCTCTGAAATCCATGGATTCAGCAAGAGCGCGATGCTGGGATAGGAGAAATCCGTGGGTGCGGACGGCGGCCTTCGGGATGCCTGTGCTACCACTGGTGAAGGTGATGAGTGCGGGGTGGTCTTCTGGAACCACTGCGGATGTAGTAGTTATTCCGGAGGTTTCCCAGCGCCATGTTCCCGGAAACCATGCGCCGGTGCGTATGGTGACTCGGGTTTTCCGGAGCTCCGGGATGGCGAGGCGGTATGCTTGGGCTTTCCATGAGCCGACGAAGGCGTCTGGAGCGGTGCGTTGGCAGCAGAGAGAGATGAAATCGCGACCTCCCGAAGGGTCAGCGAGCATGACCCGCAAGCCGGAATGGAATGCAGCAAGCAGGATCTCGTAGAGTTCGATGGAAACGGGTTGGAATACCAGAATTGTATGGCCTTTCCGGAGTCCGAGATTTTGTAGAAAACCTGAAGCTGCGGAGACACGGCGGGCGAGATCGGCAGTAGGTTACACTGCGATCTGCT
The DNA here is from genome assembly GCA_963758175.1 of uncultured Verrucomicrobiae bacterium. Classification (GTDB taxonomy): domain Bacteria; phylum Verrucomicrobiota; class Verrucomicrobiia; order Verrucomicrobiales; family Akkermansiaceae; genus Luteolibacter. The sequence continues at coordinate 925,567 of CAVWUI010000002.1, read as the reverse complement.
ACCGCGATGCCTATCGATCAGGGCAGGTGTTTCCGGGTGGCTGGTTCCGGCGTTTTCAAGATAGTAGATCTACCAGGTTCATAGTAGTTGAGAGAAAAGTGCGTAGCGGCGGAAGACGGTTCCTTGATGGCGGCCAGTGATTTTCAGCGAAGTGTTTGATTCGTGCTGAAGAGCGTGGATTGCCTCGGTGTAGCCTTTCTCGAATCCGGTGAGGTGGAGTTCGTCCACGAGCAAGCTGCCGAGTCCTGCTGGTCCGGCAGCAGAATCGACCGCTAGGGTCTTTACGATGAGGGCGGGTTTGCCTACCGCGGCGAGATCTGGGATGCCGAAGACGTAGCCGACGATGATTCCGTTTTTCCGAGCGATTTTCACGAGATCGGGATCAATGTGTAAGCGGATTTTCGAATAGGCGGTGAGGAACTCTTTTTCGGGGAGCGGGGTGTAGAGAAAGTTGCTGGAGAAACTTTTCAGGCTGAGGGAATGGATGGAGCGAAGTTCGTCTTCGAAGCGGGTGGTATCGAGGGTTTCTATGGAAATGCCAGAAGATAGGATACGCTTTTTTAGCGAAGAAGAAACGGTTGTAGATCCGTCGAGGGGGATGGTTGAGGAGGAATAGTGGGAGAGTTCGGTGAAGCCAGAGTCGCGCCACCATTCTGGATATTCTGGAGGGTTTTCTGGTTCTAGGAGGAAGGCAGGGCGGGTGGCGCTTTCGATGACGAAGCGGTGCTTTTTCCACGTATTTTGATCCATCGGGCCGATGGAGATTTCACAGCTGTTTTGGCGCAGGTGGGTGGTTACGTTTTCTAAAAGCATACGGGTGGCTTCCAGGCTGACTGAGCTGGAATCGCCGATAGTGCCGACCAATTTCCCCTCGTAAGGCGGGGTGTCTTTCCACCACAGAGCGGTCGTTGCGAGGGGTTTTCCGTCGTCTCCGGCGATCGTGATTCGCGCGTCCGCTGAGGGGTCGGTTGGTGAAATTCGCAATCATATGAGAAGAATGGCGGGTGTTGATGCGATGAGTGATGGCAAAGCCCCTGCCCGTCCAAAAGCGGTGCTTCGGGTAGTTTCGAAGGCATCGTTCCGCGTACGGGTATCTAGGGGTAGGAGGATAAGGGTGGCGATGAGATTGAGAGCGGCAGAGGAGCCACGAGTAAATCGAAGGCTACGCCGGACAAGACGAGTCCGAGAAGCGCTGCGGCGAAACTAGGCCTTTTGCGACTGAGCGAAACGGTTGGTTCAGGTTTGCCTACGCGGCGGCGTGTCGCGTTATCGAGCAGGGAGAGCTGGCAGCCCATGGCGAGGCTGATCCCTACGAGTCCGGTTGCCGGGGTGATGGCGGAACAAAAGCGTGGACGCGAGAACCCACGGCATACATGCGACCGCGTGTGAGGTGACAACATCGAGGCGGTGTTGAAAGCTGGTTGGTGAGGCTCGTGCTTCCGCGTTGTGATGATGTGGCTGATGAAAACGGCGACTGGCGGAAGTGCGTATCGCCAGTCCGCCAAGACCGCGCAGCCGTAGCCGAGCATGGCGCTTCCGAGCAAGGCCGCTCCGCTGAGGCTAGACCAGCGGGAGCCAGTCAGGACTGAGGGCGAGCAGTATCATGAGAACGATGAAACGCCCGACGAGCGATGGCGTTTCCAAATGGAGGAGGCGTTCGAGGGCGAAGAAGCAGCCGATGGGTAGGACAATGTTGTCGAGACCCCGGTCGGAAAATCCCTCGGCCATCATGGCTAGCGTGCCGAGAATAAGGGCGATCCAGATGGCGTTTCCTAGGATCGGAAACTCCCCCGAGCCAGAGCGGGATGAAGCAGCAGAGAAACGCGACGATGAGGAAACAGGAGGAGCCCTCGATGGATTTCGATCCGCATCCGGCGGCGTAGGCATGTTTTCCCCAGCGCGTTCCAGCGATGGCTCCTGTGGCATCCGCGAGTGTCAGGATGAGGATGGGGACAAGGTGGAGGATTTTGTTTTCCCCGGAGAGGTGAAAGACAGTGGCGACTGCGGGCGCGAAGAGAACTTCCCCGTAGGAGGGGCGTTTGATGCCGTGGAAGACGTTTCCAAGTGCCGACTTCAGCGCGGGGATCGAGCCTGATGGCGCAGGATGGGAATTGTGGCGAGCGCAGCTAGAATCCAGACCGGGAATGGGCTGCTGAAAATCCATGGGAACGCGGAGCAACCGAGGCCCATGAGGACGTGAATGGATTTCCGAGGAACCTCCGGGGGGAAGTCGTACCGGCGGTTCAGAACATGGACGGAAACGACGACCGCAAGAAGCGCTCCGAGAACGAGAGCGATCGCGATATATTCGCCTGGAATCATGGTGAGCCGCAATCCGGTGAGTCTATTCCGCCGATTTCACCTTGATTCCTGGAGGAAAAAACGGGCCACGATTCGGGTTGCCGGAAGGGGCGGCGGGGGTCGTCTCCGGAGTGATCGTTTTCGCGCCTCCCTTCACCGGGCGGCTGACCACTTCGGCGGTTTCCAGGAGATTCCGGGTTCGTTCGAAATCGCGCTGCGCCTCCGCTCCAGCGAGAGTTCCCATCGCTTTTTCCGCGAGGGCGTGGTGGGCGCGGGATGCGGCTTCCAGGGTGGTGACAAGGCGGTCGCCGCTCTCACGAACAAGGATACGGCGGGATTCCTCGCGCCATTTTCTCTCGGCGGCGACGGAGGGTTCCTTGAGCAATTCGCTGATCAGCCTGTTTGCGAGGGCGGATCGCCCGTCACCGAAATTTTTCACGAAAGGCAGGGTGGTGAATTCATCGTAAGCCAGCCACCGGGCGACAGGATTCTCGATGGCAGCCATCTCCGCGAGTCGCTCGTCCATCCACTCCGCGGCCTCTCCCGTAAGACCGGGTTCCCCAGCCTGTAGGCGTAACCATTGGCGCAATCCTTCCGGAGTTTTTTCGGGAAACGCATGAGCGGTCTCCGGCCATGCTTCGAGGTAAGGGCCCGCTCCGAGTTTGCGGAAATAGACCAGCGCTCCCAGGGAAGGAGGGTAGTTCCCATCGAATCTCCCGCAGCCAATGTAAATCGGGACAGGGCTGTCAAATTTCACCGGGACGGGACGCTCCTTGAAAACGCCGCCGCCGAGAACCAGACCGCCAGCCAGCGCCCTGTCGTATTCCAGCAGCATCGCCGTGTGCCAACCCCCTTTGCTGAATCCTCCCACGTAGATCTTCGACGGATCGACGGAAAGGGATCCGACGAGGGTTTTCTTCAACGCACCAAGGAGGCCGAGCTCATCCGAGATCTCCCGGTCGCCATAGTTGAACCGCCCCTGGTGGCTGTAGGTCATGCCTACGAGGACGAAGCTTTTTCCGCCGGTGACACGGTGGATGAAGGAGGCGTTCGGCTCCCCGCCGGTTCCGTGGTAGTGGATGATGGCGGGATACCTTCTCGCCGCATCGAAACCATCCGGTTTCCAGACGGGGAGATCCGCCCCGATGGAAGGCCATGGTAAGTCTATCCACTCCGCGTTGGCCGGAAAGGCGAACGCAAAAGATACGAGCAATTTGAAAACCGGAAATCGCATAAGCCGATATCCTAGGCACGGGAAGAGAGGGCGGCAAGTGGACGAAATTTCCTCGGAACCGGATTTTGCGGTGGATGGGTGGGAAGATCCGAACACATAGTCGAGCCATGAGAACCCGCATCCTCCTGGTATTCCTTTCGGGCATTCTTAACTGTCCGCTCCTGGCCGGGACTGGTGCGGTCTTTCCGGATGGAGAAAGCCTGGTCCGCACAGGGGAAAATTCACTCAAGGTCTATTCCATCGATGGAAATTCGGAGGCTGAAGTGGTCTGGCCCGCCGATTGTAATTTTGAGTATCCCGTGCTCTCTGCGACGAAGACCGTCCTTTTGGTGGGCGGGGAGGACGTAGTTGTGAGCTACGATCCGAAAGAAGGGAAGTGGTCGCCCTTCTGGAACGCTCCGGACGGCCAGAACGTCGAGAACATCGCTTATGATGGGAAAAACGAACGGACTGTCCTGGTGACTTCGACAGAGGATGGCGGCGTCACATGGTGGATTTTCCAAGGGGCGGGTAAAGTTCCCGGCAAACTTTTCAACCGCCGCGCGCCGGGAGCGGGCAATCCTGTTTTCGATGGCGAGGGCAACCTGTATTTCACCGTCTCGGGAGATTTATGGAAAGGCTTCATCGATACGGGAGACGATGAGAGTGTCCCGTTCGTTTTGAACGGCTCGCGAATATGGCCTCTGGCGACTCTTGAGACGGACGACGGGAACAGCTCCGGCAGCTCCGCGAAACAAATCGTTCCCATAGGGAAATGGCTGGTTCTCGAGCTTAGCCGCACGGGGGGCAGCGGCTGGGGAAGCATCATCCGCGTGCCGAACCAGGATGCCTTCGAGAACCACCTCCCACTGAAATGGGACGAACTCCATGACTGCGGCACAGGTTCCGATGCCGCCGTTTCCGCGGATGGGAAACGCGGTTTCACTTTCATCCACGGAGCCGGGAAATGGTTCGAGATCAATGGCGTGACTGGGGAAATGGATCCCCTTTCCACCGCTGAATGACCGGGGGGTTGTCGGAGGCTCCCGTTAAGCCAGTCTTTCCCAATCCCGGGGCTCCAGGCAGCAGGGATCCGCGGCGACCCAGTGGCCGGGTTCGATTTCCCTAAGGCTCAGATCCATGCCGATGGTCTCCTCGTAGCGGGGGTGGCTGATACGGTGACCGAAGGCACTGCCCTCGGGAGGGTCGATGGGGGAGGGGACGTCGCCTTCGAGAAGGACCTTCTCGCGTTTCACCTTCGGATCGGCGACGGGGACGGCGGAAAGGAGAGCCTTGGTGTATGCGTGTTTGGGATTGCGGTAGATGGTCTCGGAGTCGGCGAGCTCGACGATTTTTCCCAGATACATGACTGCGACCCGGTCGCTGACGTGCTTCACAACCGAGAGGTCGTGGGCGATGAAAAGATAGGAGAGATCGAACTCCTTCTGGAGATCAACGAGGAGGTTGAGAATCTGGGATTGGACGGAGACATCGAGGGCGGAGACCGGTTCGTCGCAGACGAGCCACTTTGGCTTCAGTGCGAGTGCGCGGGCGATGCCGATGCGCTGGCGCTGGCCGCCTGAGAACTCGAAGGAGTATCTCTCCGCGGCGGCCTGTGAGAGGCCGACGGTGGTGAGGAGGTCATCGACCCATTTCTTGCGCTCCGCCCGGTTTCCCATGCCATGGATGCGGTATGGCTCCTCGATCAGGCTGCGGACGCTCATCCGGGCATCGAGGGACTCGGAGGGATCCTGGAAAACCATCTGGAAATCCCGGCGCAACGGGCGAAGGGTGCGCTGGCCGAGGTGCGTGATATCGCGGCCCTCGAAAGTGATTTTCCCGGAGGTGGGTTCGAGGAGGCGCACGAGGGCTTTTCCCAGGGTGGATTTCCCGCAGCCGGATTCGCCAACCAGGCCGAGAGTTTCGCCGATTCCGAGGTCCAGGGAGATGCCGTCCACGGCTTTCACCGCACCGGTCTGGCGCAGAAGCACGCCGCTTTTCACGGGGAAATGGACGCGCAGGTCTTCGGCTGTCAGCATGGGGGTGTCAGTCACAGGTTCGAGCATTCCTTACAGATTTCCAGCCAATGGCCCGGTTCCACTTCCTTGAATTTCGGGCGCTCCCGGGTCACCGCGCCGGTGCGTCCCATGCGCTGGCAGAAACGGCAGCCATGGGTGTGATCGCCGAGGCCGGCGACGGTTCCCGGGATGGTCGGGAGTAGGGATTTAGGGACGGTATCAAGGGTGGGAATGGAGCGGAGAAGAGCCCTTGTGTAGGCATGGAGCGGATTTTCGAAAAGCTCGTCCACAGGGGCGCTCTCGACCACGCGGCCGGCATACATCACGACCACCTCATCGCAGGATTCCGCGATGACGCCGAGGTCGTGGGTGATGAGCATGAGGGACATCCCCATCTCGCTCTGGAGGTTCCCCAGGAGATCGAGGATCTGCGCCTGGACTGTGACATCGAGAGCGGTGGTGGGCTCGTCCGCGACAACGAGATCGGGACGGCACGCGAGGGCGAGAGCGATGACGACGCGTTGGCGCATCCCGCCGGAGAGGTGGTGCGGGTAGTCCATCATGCGTTTCGCCGGGGCGGGGATGCGGAGCATGTCGAGCATCTCCGTGGCGGCGTCCCATGCCTCCTTTTTTCCCATCTTCGTATGAACGCGGAAAACCTCCGCGACCTGTCTGCCGACGCGGTGAACCGGATTCAGGGCGGACATGGGTTCCTGGAAAATCACGCCGATCTCCCCGCCTCTCACCTGACGCATGCGTTTGTCGCTGGCGTGGAGGAGGTCCTCTCCTTTGAAATGAATCTCCCCGCCAAGGATCTTGCCGGCGGGCTGGGGAAGCAGACGCATGACGGACATGGCGGTGACACTCTTCCCGCATCCGGACTCACCTACTATGCCCACCGTTTTTCCGTAGGGAACCTTGAAGGAGACCTGGTCGACGGCACGGAGGAGGCCGCGCTCGGTCTCGAAGGAGGTGATGAGCTTGTCCACCTCGAGAAGATATCTGTCGCTCATTGCCCAACCTCCGGCTCTTCGGGTTTTTCCGGTGGCTCCGGTGCCTGGTCGGATCCGGGGAAACGGTAGGTGTCGATGATGCGGTTCACTTCCGGAAAGGTTTTTCCGGCACGCTTCGCATCCATGGTCTCCTTCCTGATGTCCTCGTCGATCCAGTGGACGAAAGCTTCCAGCGGGTCATAGACGATCGGGGGGCAGAAGCGGGTCTCTTCGCAATCCGGCCAGCGAATCCACCGCCACGAGGCCATCCGGGAGAAGTCGTTGGTGTAGGACGGAACGAAAATGGCCTCGTCGTGAATGATGCGCTGCAACTTGACCGCGCTCTCGCGCAGCTCCTCCTCGGTGCGGGCGAAGCGGACCTTCTCCGAAAGCATGTCGGTATCCGGCCTGCCCCAGACCCAGAGGTTGTTGGTCTGCGGCTTGATGTTTCCCCGCTCGTCGCGGGCGTTGCTGGAGTGCATGAACTGGTAGAAATCCGGAGTCGGGGGGGTGATCATCCAGCCACTGAGCGTGATCTCGTGCTGCTTGAGCATTGACATCTTGTAGTCGACGTTGGAATCGGCGGGGCTGAGCCGGAGATCGAACCCGCAGGCTTTAGCGTCCTCGCGCAGGATCGCCATCATCTTGTCCAGAACGGGGACCCGCGGTGTAGGAAGCGGAGATGGAGAGCCTGGTTCCGTCCGCCTTGCGGAGGATGCCATCGCGGCCGGTGCGGGTGAAACCGGCCTTGCGGAAGGCGGCGCGGGCGGCGCTGATAGAGAACGGGCGCGCCCGGATCGTCGGATCGCTGAAGAGGAGATAGCCCTGGTTGAAGGCATCAAGCCGCTGGAAATCGCCGCGGTAGAGGACGTCGATAACCTTCTGCCAGTTCATCGCGTGCTGGATGCCGATGCGGACGTCGCGGTCGTCGAGCAGCGGCTTGGAAACGTTCAGGTACAGGCCGCGGGGAATGGCGGGCCACTGGTTGTAGAAGGTGTACCGCTCGATATAACCGTCGAAGACGGGCGGGATCTCGGATTTCTCATACCAGTAGTCGGGACGGGTGACGGGAAAGGTGTCCAGCTCGCCCGCGCGGAAAAGCTCGAATGCTTTCGACTCGTCGCGCACGACGATGTGGGCGATGCGGTCGGGATTGAAACGATATCTGTAGTATTTCCTATCCCTCGCCCACCAATCCTTCACGCGCGACTGGGTGACTGAAACACCTTTTCTGACATCCTCGTCCCTCACCTCGTAAGCGCCCGTTGTCGGTGGGAAGCGCCACTGGTATCGCTCGGTGAAATCCGAGCCGTATTCCGTGTAGAAGTGGGGTGGCGAGGGTGTGAGGCTGCCGACAGTCGCCGGAGCGAAAATCTGCGCCTCCGGCAGCGAAATGGAGAGCGTGCGCTCATCGTAGGCGACGACACCGGCGATGTTCTCGCGGTAATATTGTTTCGCGTAGGGGTTCACGATGTCATCGGAAATACGGATGTAGGAGCCGAAGATGAAATCCCTCGCCCGCACCGCGACGCCGTCCGAATAGGTCGCCTCCTCATCGAGACGGAAGTAAACGGTGCGTCCGTCCGCCGAAACCGCCCATTCCTTCGCCAGGCCGGGAATCATTTCCATGGACTTCGGGTGCAGGCCGACAAGGGGCATGTCGATGTCATCGTAGATCGCGCTGCGGAAGCCGTTGTTCGAGTTGTCGCCGAAGGGGCGGAGGGTGGGCGGAAACGCCTGTATGAAGGTGCGGAAGGTGCCGCCTTTTTTCGCACGGGGATCGCCTATCTCCTCATGCGACATCCCGTCCTCCCAGACGAGATCCGCTGGAACCTCTTCCGGTTTCCCGAAACGGAAATAATCGCCCAGACCGAGGCGGAATTCCCATTTCTCCTCCTCGCGCTTCAGATTGACCAGGCGGCGCTCGACGGCCTCGCGCTCCTCACCTTCCACGGCAAGCATCTCCGCCTCGGCCGCTCGGACGAGTTTGACGGTAGCCTCCTGCTGTTCGGAGAGCCAGTCCCTGATGTAGCGGTTGTATTGTGGGAGAAAATCATTGAATCCGGACACGCGGACACCCTCGACATCGTCGTGCCTGCAGCCGGACAAGGTGGCCAGCAGGGCGGTCAGCATCAGGGCGGGCGTGAGGAATCTCATCAACGGTAGTAGGTGTATTTTTTCGGATCGAAGGCCTCGCGTATGGCCTCGCCTATGAAAGTGATGAGCACCAGGAGGCCGACAAGCACGAAGAAGGTGGAGGAGACCAGCCAGGGGGCGGAGAGGTTGGACAGCCCGTCGTTCAGAAGGCGGCCCCATGTGGCTTCCTGCGGCGGCAGGCCGAAGCCGAGGTAGTCCAGAGCTGTGAGAGAGGAGATGAGGGCGGAGAAAGTGAAGGGCACGAGGGTGACGATGATGGCGATGGTATTCGGCAGCAGATGGCGGAAAATGATGCGCGGGGTGCCGGCGCCGAGCACGCGTGCGGCGGCGATGTAGTCGCGCTCCTTGTCGCGGTATGCGGCGGTGCGCATGAGCCGTGTGATACCCATCCAGCCGAAGACGATCAGGATTGTGAGAATGATGGGGAGTCCTCTGAAATTTTCCGGAACCATGCTGGAGAAGATGATCACGACGAAGAGGAAGGGCATGTTGTCGAAAATCTCGATGAGACGATCCACGACCAGATCGAAAAATCCGCCGAAAAATCCCATGAGCATGCCGAGGGTGATTCCGATCATGTAGACGACGGGCACGAAGATCAGCGCCGCCTTGAAATTCACCTGAAGACCGCCGAAGAGGTAGGCGACGACGTCATAGCCCTGGGAGGTGGTGCCGAGGTAGTTCTTGCTTTCCCAGATCGGAGGGGAGGGCGGGTATTTCACGGCGCGCAGCTCGCTGTTTCCGGAATCCAGGAACGTCTCCACCGTGCCCTCGCCACTGTATTTCTCCTTACCGTCGACCTTTTCCCCATCCGCGTATTCGGCGCTGTAGCACCCTCTCCCCATCGGCGTTCCAGCCATCCACCGCCCCGTCGAATTGGCCGTTGCGGAGAGTGTAACGTAGGTGGAAGGTGCCTTCCTCCTCATTGTGGTATTGCGCCGCGAGTCCGAAGTAGGGCTCCCTGCTGCCGCTTTCCTCATAGACGCCCTGGCGTTTGACAAGTGCCTTGGAGCGGAGCTTGAGGGTGTCGTCCGTGGAGCCGAACGGAATGAGCGGCATGATGACCTTCCCCTGACGGCTTTCCTTCAAAGCTGACTGGAGATTGCGGTAGTTGACGGGTGCTTCGGCACGCTCGCCGTCGATGCCGAAGTCCGATCCTGTGAAAAACTCCCTGTCGAAGGCGGGGAAATGCCATTTCCCCTTATAGTTCACGGCGAGCGCCTCTTTCCCGACAACGACCTGATCCAGTGCCGCCAATCCAGCCAGCGCCAGCAGGATGATGAGGGAGTAATACCCGCGCTTGATTTCCTTGAAACGCCTCATCCGGCGGACTGTGACGGGATTTGGCGGCGGGCCGGTGAACGAGCGGATCACCAGGAGCGCTCCGCCCATGACAAGGATGGCGGAGCTGAGCCAGCCGAACCAGAGGAACGGGTCCGCGCCTTCCCCCCATTTCAGCAGGGGCACCTCACGGCTGGCTTCGAAGAACCAGCGGGCGGTGGGAAAATCGATTCCGCGCGCCTCCCCCAGGGCGGCAAGCGGCCCCGAGTAGCAGCAGAACAATTCCTATGGTGCGTTTGCTCATTTGAATTTGATTCTGGGATCCACCATCGCGACGATGATGTCGGAAAGCACGTTGCCGAGCAGCATGAGGAAGGCCGCTATGGTAAGGGTGCCCATGATGACGGGCATGTCGCGCGAGACCACCGCCTGATACTGCAGCAAGCCGAATCCCTGGATGTCGAATACCGTCTCGACCAGCATGGATCCACCGATGAAGATACCGATGAGGCTGCCCGCGCTGGTGGCGACCGGGATCATGGAGTTGCGGAACGCGTGGCCGAAGACCGCCGTGCGAAAGCCGACGCCCTTGGACACCGCCGTCCGCACATAGTCGGCGGCAAGCTGATCCATCAGGTTGTTTTTCGTGAGCATGGTCAACATCGCGAAAGAGCCGACGAGGTAGCAGAGCAGCGGAAGAACCGTGTGATGCGCAAGATCGGCGGCCTGGTCCCAAGGTGCCATTTCCGCGAAATCAGGGCTGGTGAGACCGAAAAGGGGGAACCAGCTCAGACGCGCGCCAAGCTGCACGAGAAGGATGGCGCCGAGGGCGAAACCGGGGATGGAATAGCCGATGAAAATCAGGATGGAACTGGAGCTGTCAATGAACGTCCGGTGCTTGAGCGCCTTCAGGACTCCGAGAGGCAGCGAGATCCCGTAGGTGAAAATGGCGGTGAGCAGCCCGAAGTAGGCCGCGACTGGGACACGGGCGAGGATCATTTCCCAAACGGGATCGTTATATACGGTCGATCGCCCCAGATCCCCCTGGAGGAGGCCGCTGAAGCGGGTTTTGAAAGCGACCACGCGCGGCGGGTAGGAGGGCGGTTCCGCTCCTTCGGGATTTCTGCGCTTGAAACGCTGCTGCCTGGTTTTCTCATCCTCGTAGCGGATTTTCCACCCGTCCTCCTGGATCGATCCGCCCCCCGTCCTGAATTCCGCGGACTGGATCTCGCCGTCCTTTTTCATTACCTTCGCCAACCGCCCGTCGCCGCGCAGGATCATCGTCGCGGTGTTGTCGGGATCCTCCTCGCCGCCTCCTATTCCCGCGTCTCCACGTCTCCCGAACTCGCCCTTGGAAATGCGGATTTCGCGTGGGAGCAGCCCCAGCCATTGGAGATATGCGACCGGCATGGCCTTATCCAGCCCGAACTGTTCCTCCAACTCCTCCATCTGCTCCTCGCTAAGGCCTCCGCTCGCCTCGTTCGAGGCCTGTTTCGTCCCTCCGCTATCGGCGTTTCCCGCCGCCTGCTGGAGCATCCTGTCCATGGGGCCGCCCGGCACGAAACGGGTGATGGCGAAAACAAGAAACGTGATCCCAAGCAAGGTAGGGGGGATCAGCAGGAATCTTCTGAGAAAATAGCTCTTCACGGGGTGTCCCGCACAGTTTCAACGCCTACCGCCCATTGGCAAGCCCGCTCCGGTCTAAAAATCCACGCCCTTCTGCTTTTTCACCGCCACGACGTAGTCGAGTACCGCCTTCTCGTCCGAGGAGGGGAGTCCGGCGTGATTGATCATCTTCGGCATGGCGTCCTCAAAGTCCATGATATCCACTTCCTCCGGGAGCATATACTCATGGCACTCGCCGCATTTAAGCATGTAGACCACGTGCCCCCGCTGGAGTTGCTCAAGGGATTTTCCACTGGCGGATGCCATCTCCCTGCTGGGATTGGGTACCTCGGAAATGCCTCCGACCGAGCCATCGTCCCCGCCTTCGGGGATGTTTCCCATGCCGCCGCCGCCGGCACAGCCTGCCAGGAAAAGCCCGAATGTCAGGGAAACAAGGTAAAGATCGGTCTCATACCCGGGAGATTTAGCCGTATCTATTACGGAGTTCACAACCTTTTACCCGTTTTCTTGACCTTGAGGCGAGTTGCTGTCACCTTTGGCTAGCATAAACCTTTTATGAGAATTAACCTCGGCTGTCTTAATCGGCCTGCACTTGCCTGCCTTCACATCGTTGGCAGCCCACGGCGACGTCCTCATAACCGGTCGGAGCCACTCTCAAGCGTCCTGTCCGCGCCTCCCACCGGTTTGCCCTTCGGGACATCCGTCGGGCGTACAGCGATGCATCGGGAATCTACCTTGGTACAATCAAGGCACCTCGGAAGGATGGCTCCTTACCGCAAACCACGTGACACCGGCGGCAACAGTCGGAATCGGAGGCATCAGCTCACGCGATCACCGCATCCAGCCACGATGGCGACCAATGGCAACGCCACCACCTGCGACTGAAAATTCACATGTCGGCGGCGCGAACCCACGCCGTCCTCCCCACCGTGAATCCTCACCAATACGGCGACTTTGGTCAATGACTCCGCAATCATGATTGGCCGCGGCTTCAAGGTGCCAACGGATTTCACCGCCCCCTACACCTGGGTCACTCCAGGGACTGACGATTCAATACCCATCCGCTGGGGATCGAATTTAGTTGCTGCCACCAATATTCCAGACTCCAATGGAAACCTTTATTTTGCCACGGACTTTACCGAACCGGGTGCACCGGGTGGAACCGCTTACGACGGCCAGGCTGCACTGGGCGATTCCGGCGGGGGTATGTTTACCTTCAAAGGCGGGCAGTGGGTTCTCGCCGGAGGCCTGGGGTTCGTTAACGACGGCGCACTGGATGAAGATTCCGAGGCAAATCCGGCAGGGTACGGAGACATCAGCTTCGGATCGGATATTTTCCTCTCGCGGAACGACATCGGCAACACCACCGGACCTCATGCCCGAGCCGTCGGCTTCCTTTCTTTCCCTGGCATCCGCCTGCCTCCTCATGCGCCGCAGACGATAAGCCACCCCCGCCATTGACGTGGCTCCGTCCATCGTTTCCCATCCGTCATGCCCCCGGCGGAAAAAAAATCTCCCGTATCCTCGCACCGTTGGATCTTCTCCTACCTGTTGAAGGAGAAAAAGGTTTTCATCCCCTCCCTCATCGCGCTGTTCGTCACCGCGGGACTCGCCCTGGCTTTCCCCTTTTTCCTCAAGGAACTCGTCGGCAGCCCTGTCGATGGCCTCCGAAACTCCGTTCCCCCGGCGGAGATCATGGAGGAAATCAACCGCACGATCCTTTTTCTCCTCGCCGCGCTGACACTACAGGCCGTAATCGGCTTCTTTCGCGTCCAGGGTTTCATCCGCTCGGGTGAATCAGCTTTGAACCGCTTGCGTAAAGACCTCTTCACCCACCTTCTGCGCCTTCCCATTCCCTACTTCCAGGATCAGCGCGCAGGCTCCCTATCCAACCGCGTCTCCGCGGACCTCGCCCTTGTCCGGGAAACGCTCATCTCCACCGTCCCCCAGGCGGTCCGCCAGACCGTCATCCTCATCGGCGGGCTCGTCTTCATCTTCATCGCCTCGTGGAAACTCTCTCTCGTCATGCTCGGCTGCATCCCCGTCGTCGTTTTGCTCATCGCCATCTTCGGGAGAAAAGTCCGCAACCATTCCAAGGCCGCGCAGGAGTCCCTCGCCGACGCCTCCACGGTCATCGAGGAATCCGTCCAGAACATCGCCGACGTGAAAGCTTTCACCAACGAGCCTTTCGAACAAGACCGCTACCAGACCTCGCTCCAAGCCTTTCTCGCCGTCACCTACCGTGGCGCGAAAGCCCGCGGAGCCTTTCTCTCTTTCATCATTCTCGCCCTTTTCGGCACTATCGCGTTCGTCGTCTGGTACGGCGCGCGCATGTATTCCCAGGGTGGGATCACCTGGGAAAATTTCTTCGCCTTCATCCTCTTCTCCATCTTCGTCGGCGCATCGCTCGGCTCGTTTCCGGAAATCATCTCCCAGTTCCAGCAGACCGCCGGAGCCACCGAGCGACTCCGCGAAATCCTCGACCTGCCAACCGAGCGCGACACCGGGACCTCGGATACAAAGCTCTCCGGCCAGATCTCTCTCGAAAGCCTCTCCTTCACCTACCCATCACGCCCGGAAATCCCCGTCCTCAGAGAAATTTCCATCACCCTCCCCTCCGGCCAGCGCACCGCCATCGTCGGCCCCTCCGGTGCGGGCAAATCCACCCTCTTCTCCCTCATCCTCGGCTTCAACGATCCCACTTCCGGGAAACTCCTCTTCGATGGCACGGAGTCCGGGGACGTATCCCTGGAAAGCCTGCGCTCCCAGATCGCCATCGTCCCCCAGGAAGTCCTCCTCTTCGGCGGCACCATTTTTGAAAACATCTCCTACGGCAAACCCGGCGCATCACGTGAGGAAATCGAAGCCGCCGCCACCCGGGCGAACGCCCACGAATTCATCACCGACCTCCCCGACTCCTACCAGACACTGGTCGGCCCACGCGGCACCAAACTCTCCGGCGGCCAACGCCAGCGCATCGCCATCGCTAGAGCCATCCTTGCCGATCCCAAGATCCTCCTTCTCGACGAAGCCACCTCCGCCCTCGACAGCGAGTCCGAGCGACTCGTCAACGAAGCCCTCGAGCGCCTCATGGCCGGGCGCACCTCCCTCGTCATCGCCCACCGCCTTTCCACCGTCCGCCACGCCGACCAGATCCTCGTTCTCACAAAAGGCAAGCTCACTGAGCAAGGAACGCATGACGAATTATACGTCCAGGGTGGCACTTACCGGTTTCTCGCTGAGACGCAGCTAAGCTGAGCTTCGCGAATTCCGCCTCATTTCATCATGAAGCCCAGCAGGCGTCCCAGCCGCTCGCGAAGCTGGTGCCGTGGCACGATCGCGTCGATCAGGCCGTGCTCCAACATGAACTCCGCCGTCTGAAAGCCGGGAGGTAGATTCTGGTGCGTCGTTTCCTTCACGACACGCGGCCCCGCGAATCCTATCATGCACTTCGGCTCGGCGAGGTTGATGTCGCCTATGGTCGCGAAAGAGGCTGTGACGCCGCCAGTGGTCGGGTGGGTCAGCACGGAAATGTAAGGCAGCCCCGCCTCGCCAAGCCTTGCAAGCGCGCCGCAGGTTTTCGCCATCTGCATCAGCGAGAGCATACCCTCCTGCATGCGCGCGCCGGAAGAGGCCGATACAATGACCATCCCCCTTTTCTCCCTGATCGCCAGCTCGATCGCCCGGGTGATCTTCTCGCCTACAACCGATCCCATCGATCCCGCGAAAAACTTGAAATCCATCACCGCCACCATCGCCGGTTTCCCGGAAATGGAGAGCCGCCCCGTGACGACCGCGTCGTTCATTTTCGTGCGCTGCCGCAGACCCTCTATCTTCTCCTCATACCCGCTGAAGCCCAGAGGGTTCGCGGAAAACAGGTTCTCCTCCGTTTCCTCGAAACTCCCCGGATCAGCGAGCAGGAAGATCCTGTCCGAGGAATCCATGAGAAAATGATGGCCGCAGGGAGGGCAGACCTGGAGATTCTGTTTCAGCTCCAGGGTGTGTATCATCGCTCCGCACTCAGGGCATTTCGACCAGAGTCCCTCCGGCATGTCATCGCGCTTATGCTGGCTTCGGAGGAGTGGTTTGCTGAAAATTCCCATGTGGCGGAGATCGGAAGGGTGGCTGGACAGCGCATAGTCTAACGACTCCCGGCCTTACCGACAACCCCGATTTCTGGTCTCAGACGAGATGGAATATTTGGCAGCATGTATCCGTAGGGAAAAAATTCCTGAAGCGGGCTCTAGTCTCAAGCCTGCCTGTCGCGATCATCATAGCGAGCGGGAAACAATAAGATGTGGAGGAACCGACTTTCATCCTGACCTGGGAGCCTGTGCGAAGCTCCCCCCGGTGTTGACCCGCGGGAAAGCGGTTGCTAGCTTCCGCGCCCGCCATGAGCACCGCCCCGAATTACAAAGACACGCTGACACTGCCACAGACGAGTTTCCCCATGCGCGGGGATCTCGTGAAAAATGAGCCGCAGCGTCTCGCCATCTGGGAAAAAACCGGCCTCTATGCGAAAATCACCGCCGCCCGCAAAGCTTCCGGCGCGCCCGATTACATACTCCACGACGGCCCTCCCTTCGCCAACGGCGACGTCCACATGGGCACCGCGCTGAACAAGCTTCTCAAGGATCTGGTCGTGAAATCCAAAACCATGGCGGGCTTTCACGCTCCCTTCGTCCCCGGCTGGGACTGCCACGGCCTGCCCATCGAGTTCAAGGTTGTCAAACAGGCAGCCGGTCTTGAGCCCGCCGAAATCCGCCGCCGCTGCACCGAGTTTGCGAGAGGCTTCATCGACATCCAGCGCGCTTCCTTCAAACGCCTCGGAGTCTTCGGGGATTGGGAGAACCCCTACCTCACGATGGATCCCGCCTACGAGGCGAACATCCTCCGGGTTTTCGCCAAGCTGGTAGAAAGCGGCTCCATCTACCAATCCAAGAAGCCCGTCCAATGGTCCTACGGCGCGCAAACCGCCCTTGCCGAGGCGGAGGTGGAATATAAGGACAAGGTATCTCCGGCCATCTTCGTGAAATTCGAATTGGAGAACGCCACCGAGCGCTGCCTTCAGGCGGCGAGTATCCCCATCTGGACCACCACCCCGTGGACCCTACCGGCAAACCTCGGCATCGCCCTCCACCCGGAGTTCACGTATATCGTCGGAAAATTCTCCAACGGAGAAACCGAAGAAAATTTCGTCATCGTCCGCGAACTCGTCGAAGCTTTCACCGAAAAAACCGGCTTCGCTCTCCAGGAGACGCTTAAGGAAATCAAAGGCAAGGAACTAGATGGAGCCGAAGCCAGACACCCTTTCCTTGACCGCACTTCGAAAGTCATCCTCGCGAATTTCGTCACCACGGAAACCGGAACCGGCGCCGTCCACATTGCCCCGGGTCACGGTGCGGACGACTACGTGGCAGGTCAGCAGAACGGCCTGGGTGTCCTCTCCCCCGTCGATGACGAAGGCAATTTCACCGAAGAAGTCGGCCTGGAAGAACTCGTAGGGAAACACGTTTTCAAATCCAACGCCCGCATCATCGAGATCCTCTCCGAAAGCGGCCACCTTCTGGGTCAGGAGGAATACCATCATTCGTATCCGCACTGCTGGCGCTCCAAGACACCCATCATTTTCCGCGCCGTCGAGCAGTTCTTCATCTCCCTCGACACCCTTCGCGGCCAGGCGCTCGAAGAAATCGACAAGGCGAAATGGCTTCCAGCATGGGGCCGCAACCGCATCCACGGCACCGTTGAATCGCGTCCGGACTGGTGTATCTCCCGCCAGCGCACATGGGGGGTGCCACTCCCGGTCTTCTTCGATGAAAACAACAAGGCCATCCTCACCTCAGACCTCGCCCTGAAAGTCGCCGATCTCGTCGAGAAGGAAGGCACCAACGTCTGGTTCGAATCCACCGATGGCGAACTCGCCGCCAAGCTAGGCCTTCCTGCCGGCTTGAAAAAAGGCAAGGACACGTTGGATGTCTGGATCGATTCCGGCTGCTCCCACGCCGCCGTGCTCGACACCCGTCCGGAGCTCCATTGCCCCGCCGACCTCTACCTCGAAGCCACCGACCAGCACCGGGGCTGGTTCCAGAGCTCCCTCATGCTTTCCACCGCATACCGCGGCCATGCGCCTTATAAAACGGTGATGACCCACGGCTTCGTCGTGGACAAGGACACCGGAAAAAAGACATCCAAATCCGACGATAAGAAAAAGGGCAAGCCCACCGACGCCGCCCACTTCTACAACCAGTACGGAGCCGACATCGTCCGTCTCTGGGTTTCCTCCGTCGACTGGCAGAACGAAGTCCCCTTCGGTGAAGATCTCTTCAAACAAGTGGCCGAGCCATACCGCCGCTTGAGAAACACACTCCGGATCCTCCTGGGAAACCTGGATGGACTGGAGCATGGACGTCTCGCCCACGCGCAACCCACCCTCTTGCACCGCTGGATACTTGAACGCCTCCACACCGTCACCAGGGAATGCCTCGCCGCCTACGAATCCTTCGAGTTCCGCAAAGTCTTCAACTCCATCAATCAGTTCTGCACCAACGACCTCTCCGCGATCTACATCGATGCTTTGAAAGACCGCATGTATTGTGACGCCCCGGATTCCCCCCGCCGCCTCGCGTCACAGGCCGCGATGCATGAGATTTTCACGACCGTCACCAAACTCCTCGCGCCCATCCTCGCTTTCACCACCGACGAGGCATGGGAACACGCGTCCTTCACGGAAGGCAGCATCCACGAACAGGATTTCCCGAAAGCGGATCCCGACTTCGCACCAGGCCAGGTCAGCAAGGATGTGGACAGACTTTTTCAAATCAAAGCCGCGATGCAAACCGCCATCGAAGGCAGGATCCAGTCCAAGGAATTCACCCGCAACAATGAGGCCGAGGTGGAACTCACACTACCGGCATCCGACGCTGGTCTCATGGAAAGACTCCGTGACAGGGATTTCGCCACCGAGTTTTTCATCATCGCCGGGCTCACGGTCATGGAAGGCTCGGAACTCTCGGCCACCGCGAAAAAGACCGGATCTCCCGCTCTGCCCCCGCTGCCGCAAACACGAACCCGTCCTCGCCTCCGGCCTCTGCCAGCGCTGCGACGCGGTTGTCAGCTGAACCGACCTGACAATTTCGATTCCTTCCACAACAGATGACCCTCACCAAGCTTCTCCTCTTCGTAAGCCTTCCGCTCTACATCCTCGACCAGGCGACGAAAGCGTGGACGGTCTCGCGATTCACCGAACCCCACGCGGGCTATTTCGGAACCCAGGACATCCCATGGATGATCGTCCCGGACTTTTTCCACTGGACGCGGGTTCACAACCAGGGAGTCGCCTTCGGTCTTGGAAACGGAACCTCATGGGCGCCCATCGTTTTCCTTCTCGTTCCGGTCATCGCCTTGGTTATGATACGGGTTTTCTGGAGAAAAGGGGCTTTCGACCACATCCTATCCAGGATCGCCGTGGCTCTCCTTCTCTGCGGAATTTTCGGAAATCTCACAGACCGTCTCATACAGGGATTTCTGCTGGAGCGGGTGAAGGACGGCAGCTTCTGGGAACGCCTTTCCCAAGGCTACGTTGTTGATTTCATCGCCGTGAAACTCCCGCTCTATGACAGGATCGTCCCTGCCAGCCAGGGATGGTGGCCTACGTTCAATGTCGCGGATTCCTGCATCTGCATCGCAGCCGTCCTGCTCTTCATTGGCGGGATCAGGGACGAAAAGGCGAAGATGAATGCCTAATCCTTCGCCGTGTAATCAAACACCAGCGCCTTGTCCAGAATGGGCACCAGGATCTTCTTGAACTCCACGTGAGCCGGGTGCGGGATATAGGTTTCCAGCCCCGCCTTGTCCTTGAACGTCACGAAAAAGCAATGGGTGAGGCCGTCGTTCTTCCCCTCCACGCTCTCGCTGGTTCCCCATTCGTAAGCGGTGATGGTGTCGATCTTGGAGGGCAGCTCGCCGAAGGCTTTTTCAACGGCTTCGATCTGGGCGGAGGTGGCGTCGTCTTTGAACTTGAAAAGGACGACATGGCGGAAATCGCCGGCGTGCGTGAGTGCGGTCATGAGGATCGTGATTGCGGGAATGAGTTTTTTCAGCATGCGCGTAGGCTGATCCGGGCTTTCGTCCCTGTCAATCCACCCGGATGCTTTCCGCCGGTGGCCACGCGGTCAGTCGCTCTCTTTCAATAGTTGAAACCGGTAGGCATCAGGCGGAGACCAGAGGAAAAACTTTTCAGAAGAGCCGTTATTCCGAGCTATCCAGGCGAACGATCGCGGGTGCGTTCTCCGGCTCTTCCATCGCGAAATCGACCGCCGCGGCGGGTCTGGCGGCGGGCATGCGGCCGGACAGAATATCGTGGAGGCTTTCGCGCTGGGCAAGGCTGAGAAGGGTGAGTGAGAGAACTCCGCAGGTCATGGCTCCGGAGAGGGCGAACAGCCACCAGCGTCGATTTCCACGATAGGGTCGTTCGATGCCGGGTTCCGTGAATTTGCCCGGGAGTCCGAGGCACTGCGGCATCGGTGGCTCCGGTGTCTCAGCCGGAGATGAATTTCCCACATCCAGAAACGCGCGGAATGGCGAGGGAGTGGAAAGCTAACCAGCCCGCGTAGTCATCCTCGCAGGAGGAGAGAACCATGTCCTCCGGCATCCCTGCGAATCGCTCGTAGGGATCACGCGCGATAGCGGAGCGTATCACCGCTTCGTCGACGAAACCATCGGCGTAAACCTTGCGGTAGTCATTGGATTCGTCCGGGTTTTCCGAGGGCAGGGGAGTCAGAGGCAGGGTATCCATATGGCTTCAACTTCGAGTTGATAAGGGGTTATCCTGACTTCTAAGAAAGATCAATAATTAAATTTTCTTAACTAATTTTTCATCCGGGCGGATCGTCAGCGGGGTTGCAATCCAAGCGGGCGTGATCCAATCTTCCGATTCCGATGTCCGAGAACCCAGAAAGCAGCCCTTCCCTAAGCATACGCTGTCCAGAATGCCGCCAGCGTTTCAGCGTGGACGCCGGACTGATGGATCGGATGGTAGAATGTGGCGGCTGCGACAAGCGGTTCCGCATTGATGACGAGGTGATCATCCGCTCGAAGAAATTCTACCCCGGTGAACGGAACGCGCCGGGCATGAACCGTTTCCAGCGTGTCCCGCTTTCCGCAGCCGCGCCGGAAGGGATGCAGACGATGAAATACGCGGATTTCAACCATCCGGAGCAATTGGCCGACATCCCCCTTGCGTGTCATCGCAGGTGTCGCCGGTGCCGCCATGATGGTCATCACCGCGCTGGTGTTGATTTTCTCGAGAGACTCCGGTGAGGCTTTCGGCGGTATCTCACAATTCAACAAACTCGTCGTGGCCACGTTCATCTCCATCCTCGGCGTGTGTCTTCTCGTATATGCGAACCCGAAGGCGCGTTTGAAGGCCGGGCTGTTCGCCCTGCTGATGGCGGCCGGTGTGATAAGTATCCCGTTTTTCGTAAAAGGGGAGGATCTACCCGGAAAGGCAGGCTTCGAACCCATGGCCGATGGCACCGCCCCGCTCTTCCCGAAGGAGGAGGAGCCCGATCCCCTGGACGACCTGAAGACGCGTTTCGGACTGGATCCGCTCGAATCAGAGCAGACAAGGCTTGAGGAGAAGGGTGGAAGGGCCAAGGCCTACGGGATCTATCTGACCAACCTGGTGCGGAGGAACATGTATACAGCCAGGGACTATCTCATCAGGGAGGCGGAGGCTGGCCCTTCCTCTCATCCGTATCCGCGTGACGATGGCAACTATCTGATGCTGCTGACCGAGGTCACGACCGATTTCGCATCCCTTGCGAACATCGCCGCCAATCTGGGTAGCGTGGAGGAGACGCATCCCGAGCTCGGAGTGATCGTGGTGAAAGTGGAGAACGACCAGTTTGTCGCGGGATCCGCGGAGAAGCTGAACAACTCGGAGGATCCTGCGTTCTATGAGTTGAACATGAGGGAGCTGGAGAGCATCGATCTGGACAGGGTGGAGCGCGCGGTGGAACGGCTGGCCATGGCGCCCCCGAAAATTTACAGGACGGATATCAGCAGGATGCTGGTGGCGCTGATGATGAAACCGGGCGTGCGTTTCCACGGCGAGATCGCGCGGGCGCTTATCACTTGGGCGGAGGAGCCAGGTCAGGCGGGTAAGGCCGCACTCTCTGTGGTGAAAAGATATACCGCGGAGGGCAGCCCCGTTCCGGAGACCCTGGTCGAACTGGTCGTGAAAGAGAACACCGAGGGTGCCATTCCCGCGATCCATAGCCTGTGGGTGTCGAATCCGAACCTGTGGCAGTCCAGGTACATGAAATTCGGGTCGCGCATCGAGGATCCTGTTGTCGGGGAGCTGGGCGCGGAGGACGCGAACCTACGCAGATCAGCTCTGGCGCTTCTTGAAGAGATCGGTACGGCGAAAAGCATACCCGCCTTGAGACGTCTCATGGAATCCGAGGATCCGGGAATCAGGGTTCTGGCTGAGCGCGCTGTCGCCGGAATCAACCGGCGCTAAGGCTGGATGTCCCACGCTCTTCTTTTCCTTTCCCGGCTGCGGAATCGATTCTATCTTGCGCCCCGGCGCGCAAAACGCTTCCTTGCTTGCAGTCCGTCCCAACACCAAATTTTACCCACAATATGTCAGAATACGCACGCGGCCTGGAAGGGGTCATAGCAAACGAATCCTCCCTCAGCAATGTGATTGGAAAAGAGGGCGAGCTCAGCTACGTTGGTTACCACATCGACGACCTTGTCGAAAACTGCTGCTACGAGGAAATTATCTTCCTTCTCCATCACAACCGGCTTCCGAACGCGGATGAGCTGGCGGCATTCGAAAAAGGCCTCCGATCCGACAGGGATCTCCCGGCGCAGGTGATCGATTTTCTCAAGAACGCCCCCAATGACGCTTCTCCGATGGACGTGCTCCGGACGGCGGTTTCGATGCTCGGCCTCTACGATCCCAGGGCGAAGATAGGCGAGCCGGATCTTGAGGCGAACGCCGCCATCGCGCTTTCCCTCTGCTCCAAGACAGCCACAATCGTCGCCGCCTTCCACCGTTTCCGCAACGGTCTCGATCTGCCGGAAATCCGCGAGGATCTCACCGAGGCGCAGCACTTCCTCTATCTCATCAACGGCGAGGTGCCCAGTGACACCGCCGCCCGCATCCTCGACGTGGCTCTCATCCTCCACGCGGATCACGGGATGAATGCCTCGACATTCTCCGCGCGAGTCACCGTCGCTACTCTCTCGGACATGTATTCCGGCATCACCGCGGCCATAGGCACACTCAAGGGGCCTCTCCACGGTGGTGCCAACGAAGGTGTCATCCACATGCTGCAGGAAATAGGCGATCTTGAGAAAGTGGATGACTGGGTGGAGGGGAAACTCTCGCGCAAAGAGAAGATCATGGGAATAGGCCACAGGGTTTACAAGGTGCTCGATCCGCGCGCGCCTCATCTTAGAAGACTCGCCATTCAGCTGACCGAGGAATTGGGCGAGCCGAAATGGATCAAGATGTCCGAGCGCATCGCCAACATCATGCGCGAGCGGAAAAAGCTGGAGGCCAATGTCGATTTCTACTCTGCGACAGTCTATTATTCGCTCGGTATTCCGACCGATCTGTTCACACCCATCTTCGCCATCTCCCGCACCTCGGGCTGGACCGCGCACGTCCTCGAGCAGCTCCGCGACAACCGCCTCTACCGTCCGCTCACTCTTTATACCGGCCCGAAGACCCTCAGCCCGGTCCCTCCCGTCGAATCGCGCTAGACCGCTCTCCCGTGAAAACCCCGGCAGCCCTTTTCCTCGCCATCGGCCTCGCATCCTGCGCTTCGCCGAAAAAAGCGCTAATCATCGCGGAGGAGCCAAAGCAGAAGCCCGTGCGGGAGGCCGCCGTTCCCTCATCCCAACCTGATACGCCAGTCCCAGACGACGACGGCCTCCGTATGCCGGACATGCTCGCCTTGCCGGATGACGAACAGCTTCGCTCCGCTGCCCCTGAAAGCCCCGGAGACGCCACGGTCATCACCCGTCCGCCAGCCGAGTAGTATGCGGGGCGTGCCACCGATTTCCGGGAATCGATCACTTTACGAGAGTTTCCCGGCCTTTTTTCAAAATCTTTCTTGCCGAATCTTCCCCACTTCCCAAACTCACCTGCAATTCCAAGCGCAACATCACCAGATCAAATGACCCGAAAACTCGCCATCCGTCCACGCTACACAGCTTCAGCAGCAATCGTCGCCACTCTGCTCGCTACACCGCAGCTCTTCGCCCAGGCTGAAAGCGCCGCCAAGGAAACCCTTCTCGATCGCTGGGTGCTCAACGGTGGCCCCACCATGATCTTCATCGGGATTGCCGTTGTCGCGTTCATCGCCCTGGCCGTCTACAACTTCATGTCTCTCACCAAGGCGAAATTCTGCCCCGCCGATCTCCAGGCCGCACTCATGGAGCACATGACGGAATGCCGCGTCCGCTCCGCCATCGAGCTTGCCGCCTCTCATCCCTCGTACCTCGGCCGCCTGGTCGCCTACGCTTTTCCGAACATCGACGCCACACAGCCGGAGACCCTTGGACGTGACCAGGTGGAGGACGCCATCGCGGACTTCACCAACAACGAGTCCCGTAAATCCATGCAGTGGATCAACTACATCTCCCTCATCGCCCAGGCCTCGCCCATGCTTGGACTGACCGGAACCGTTATCGGTATGGTCAATGCCTTCGGAACCCTGAAAACCGCCGGTGCAGCCGATCCGTCCGCGCTGGCCGGTGACATCTCCGTCGCCCTCCTTACAACCCTCTGGGGTCTCTTCAACGCGATCCCCTGTATCCTCTGCTACTTCATCCTGAAGAACAAATACAACGCTCTCGTGGCCGAGTCCGTCCACACCGCCGAGGAGCTCCTCAACGCCGCTGTAGCCACGGTGAACGCCGATACTCTTTACGCCAAGATTCCGGAAGGCATCGACGTTTAAACAGGGGAAACCCCTTGGGAGACTCGACATGATAGCGGCTCTCCCGGTTTCCTTCCTATCAAACGCTAACCGAAAATCCCCATGGCATCCTCCAAACTCCGCAAGGCCAGATCGGCCGATGATGACGACGCGAAAGTCGATATGTCGCCCATGATCGACATGGTCTTCCTTCTTCTTATCTTCTTCATCGTCAACGCCACCGCCATCATCGTCAAAACCGATCCCGAGGTGCTCCCACCTGTGGCGAAAAACTCGCTTGAGCAGAAACTGAAGGCGGGTCGTATCGTGGTGAACGTCCGGGAGGACGGCACCTATACCGCGGAAAATTTCAATACCATCCTGAAGGATGAGACGGACATCTTCGATCTGGTCAAAACCCAGAAAGAGGCCAACGACGCGCTCGGCGTGGTGTCCAAGCTGCACCTTCGTGGTGATCAGGACGCGGTGTTCAAGTTCTCCCGCGCCGCCATCCGTGCTTCCGCTGCCGCCGGCGTGGATCAGGTGATCTTCGCAGTGTTCCAGACCCATAAAGGCCTTCGAAGCGAATAACCACTCTCTCCCACCATGGCCCAACACAAAAAATCAGCCCGCGAGCCGGAACCGGATCCCGATCTCGACATCTCGTCACTTATCGACGTCTGTTTCCTCCTGCTTATCTATTTCCTTGTCACCTCCACGATCACTCCGCGCGAGACCGATCTTGGTCTCCAGCTTCCCGCCTCCAGCCCGCCATCCGACGAGCAGCCGAAGATCGAGCCCATGTTCATCCGTGTGGATGCCTCCGGCGCGATCTACTCGGGAACGGGCGCCGGGCAGCAGCCGCTCGACAGCGATGTCAGCGTCCGGGAAGTGCCGCTTCTCGAAAGCCAGCTCGATCTCTATTCCGCCGCCGCGCTCAGCGCCGGCAGCAAGCCGCTCGTCCAGGTTTATGTCGATCCCGGTGCTCTCCAGCAGCGCGTGATCGATGTCCTCAACGCTCTCGCCGGCGCGGGAATTTCTTCCGTGACCTTCACCGATCTGATCGAGTGACGGATTGGAATAAATTTTCCTAAAATTTTCACGCCGCCGGACGTTCCCTCTTGCAGGAATCGACCGGCGGCATTCTATTTCACGGAATTCCGCCGCGTGATCCCGGCCAAACCCTATCTGACAAAACCCCGTCTCCCAATTTCCAAAAACTTCCGGACATGAAAAAACTGATTCTCGCTCTTACACTGCTGGCAGCCGCGTTCCCGACGGCGGCGTTCTCCCAGGACGATCTTCCAACTCTCGCCAACAAGGGACTGGCGGCCATGAAGGCAGGTGAGTGGGAGCAGGCTCTCGCGTTCAACCAGGAAGCGGTCGAGCGTTTCGGCGGCAAGAATGCTCTCCAGCTCTACGGACCGCAGTTCGGCAACATCTGGTTTCGCAAGGGCATTTCCGAACTGAGACTCAACAAGTTCGAGGAAGCCATGAAATCCTTTGAAGTCACTTACAAGGATTTCCCCAACGACGGGAAAAAGGCGGGTGGCGGCAACCTCTTCGCGAAAAAGGCTCTGCTGAAATGGGGCGAGGCGGCGATGGGCGCGGCGGACTACGAGCTGGCGATCACGCAGTGGAAGAAGTTTCTCGAGGAACGCGACAAGGTGCGCGACAAGTATCCGCAGGGTGCCTTCCACATCAACATGGCCATCTGCCACTATCGTTTGGGCAATATCCCTGAAGGCAGCGAGCACCTTGAGATCGCCATCAACAACAAGTCCACGTTCCCTACTCCAAATGACGCCATCGTCTCCGGCTTCCAGTCCCTGGTCGCGGCCTGCATCACGAAACAGGACGAGCAGGCGCTTCTCGATTTCATCGCGAAAAACCGCGGTGAACTCATCGTGCCTCCTTATGAGATGCAGACGTTTTCCAAGCTTTTCATGAAGCTCGCCGGTGATGCCATCGCCGCGGAAATGCTCAAGACCGCGTTGAGTCTCTACCAGTTCGTCCCTTCAACGGAGGTGGCAATCGACGATCTACGGAACCGCATCAGCGACATGGGCAATCTCACACGCGTTGTGGATGGCTCCGCCCGCCTGGACAAATCCCAGCTTGAGAAGGAACTCGCCGCTCTGGAAAGCGAACAACGCGGCAACAAGTCCATCGAGATGATCAAGCTCGCGGCTGTCGCTTACATCCATGAGACGGTCGGCAACACCCATGGAGCCTACGCCGCATACCTCCAGTTGGAAAGCTATTTCCCCAAGGCCGAGAAGCGTGAGGACAACCTCTACCACCTCACCCGCACGTCGTCCGTCATCGGCAACGTCGCCGCCACTCAGAAATACGGTGAGGGATTTCTGAAAGACTACCCGGAATCAAAATACAAGGCCGACGTCCAGAAGATGATGCTTTCGGCTCTTTTCTTCGACGGAAAATACGAGACATGTATCGAGATCGCCTCGGACATCATCGAGAACAAGAAGGCCGCTGAGGGTTCGCCCGAGCATGACCTCGCCCTGTTCGTCCTCGGCGGTTCCTATTTTTATACCGGCCAGTATGACAAGGCCGCCCCTCTTCTCGACGAGCATGTGGAGAAATATCCCGAGAGCATTTTCGCCCTCACCGCCTCCTACTTCCAGGCTTCCAACGTCTCCCGTCTCCAGTTCTGGGCCAAGGCCGCCAGACTGCTTGACGCATTTCTTGAGAAATACAAGGATGCCGACAACCAGGCCTACACCCCTCTCGCGCTCTATGATCGCGCCAACGCCCATTATGCGGAAGAGGAGCCGGATGGTGCTCTCGAGAAACTGGAGCGCGTGATCAACGAGTTTCCCGATTCGCCTGTCGTGGACCAGTCCTACAACCTTCGCGGAAACGTCCTGCAGGGTGAGAAGGAATTCGAGACGGCCGAGGAGTCCTACCTCAAGGCGTTGGAGATCGCGGAAACCCGTGGCAACGACGGCGTGGCGGGTGAGGCACTTTACTATCTTGTCGCGATGCTCGGAGAGGTGCCCAAAGGGAAGGAACCCGGTCCACGTGTGGCGGACGCCGTTCCCTATGCGGACAAATACTGGGACAAGTATTCCGCGGGCTCACCCTACCGTGCCCAGGTCGCGGTCGCCCAGGTTCGCGCTTTCAACGCCGCCGGCCGTGGGGAGGAGGCTCTCAAGCGCCTTCAGGATGTGATTTCCACGATGGCGAAGAATCCTGAGGCCGTCGGTCTGGAGGAAGCGATCAACTCCTATACGGAAGTGTATCTGGAGACCCACACTCCCGAAGAACTCAAGGATCATTACTACGAGTTCCCGAACATCAACACCCAGGACAAGGCCGCCCGCGCCCTGCTCCGCATCGCCATCATCGGCGTCTTCGAGGATGTTGCGGAAAGCAGCAAGGACGACGCTGCAAAGGAGCGTTCCGCGAATGCGATGATCACCGTCCTTTTCCAGAACCTGAAGACCGACTTCGCGCTGACGGATCTCTCCAATTTCATCCTTGTGAAGCTCGGCGACTACCTCCGCCAGAACACCTCCGCCCCACGCGAGGCGCTCCCCTATTATGACGAGGCGCTCTCCCGCCAGGATCAGTCCTACCGCTTCGCCGCCCTTCTTGGTCGTGCGGACGTCTACGGCCAGTCCACCCAGGATGCCGACCTCGCGAAGGCACTCGAGGACTTCGAGCGAATTCTGAGCGACTCCGGGGACAAACCCGAGCGCGAGTTCGCCCTGTTCCGCATTATCGAGATCCTGATGAAAAAGGGTGAATACGAGAAGGTTGTCGAACGCGCCAACCAGTATCTCAACCGTGACGAGAAAGACGGTGAGGTGCTCGGCTTCAGCAAGTACTCTCCGGAGGTCGGCCTCATGCTCGCGCAGTCCTTCGAGGAACGCGGCAAGACGGATGACGCGATCGCCATGTATGTGAAGGTCTGGTCCGCTCACATGGGTTACATCAAGGTCTCCGCCCCCGCCATCAAACGCTGGATGGAGCTTTCCTACGAGCGCAACCGGAAATCGGATGATCCGAAAGTCGTTTCCGATCGCCAGGGTGCTTACAATGGCGGTTGGCGTTTCCTCGACCTGACCGGCCGATTCAAGGACAAGCTCGATGCGGAGGATCTGGCTCTCTGGACTGAAGTCGAGAATCTCGTGGCGAGATACGTGGCCGATCCGAATGTGAAATCCATGGAGCAGCTCAAGAAAGAGGAGGAAGAGGCGAACAAACGCTAGGCTCCCGCACCGACAGATGAATTCCAAATACAAGATCATGAAAAACCTTCTACTTTCCCTTCTGCTTGTCGTTCCGGCTCTCTCCCAGAACGCGTTCCAGACGGAAGCCATCCTCACCAAGTCGAACGGGGAGAATTTCCAGGCATGGATTCTGGCCGCCACCGCGACCGGCATACGCTACAAGGTGACGGCCGTTTCCACCGACTTCACTGATGCCAAGATCAACGATTTCTCCTCAATCTATTTGAAAGAGCCGCAGGAGTTTACCGCTTCGATGGATCTTTTCGAGGCCCGGAAATACAAAGAGGCCCAGGCGAAGTTCGCTGAGATCAAGGACTACTACAAACCGGTCGCGCCGCTCGAGGACAACCACCACACCCTGGCCGCGTTCTATGAGATGGAGTGCATGCGCAAGCAGGGTGATCTCGAAGGTCTTGCGGCCGCCCTTCAGAGCTTTGTCAAAGCGCCCCTGACCCGCGACGTCCAGATACGTCAGCTTGATTTATACATCATGTGGGACGCCGTCCGCAGCCTTGCATGGGATCGCGTGTTGCTCATCACGGCCGAACAGGACGAGGAAAGCCTTCCAGGCTACCAGCGCGCGCAGGTCGCGTACTGCAGGGGGCTGGCTCTCCAGAATACGGATCGGGGAACCGAGGCTCTTATCGCGTTCAACGTCGCGATCACGGCGGATGCCGGAGCTTCGGAGCAGATCGCGCAGGATGCCGCCCTCGCCGCGCTCCAGGTGTATCTCGCGGACAAAGAGGTAAAGACCGCCATCGAGGTATGGGGCACGGATGACGAGAACAAGAATTCCGGTGGCTACACGCGTCTCACCGAAGCCGCCGCTCTCGCGAACATGTATGAGAAATATTTGAAAGTCGGGAAGGCCCTACCATCGGATCTGAAGCAATTCCTCAAATACGGAGCCTGATTCGATCGTGTGTTTACCGCGTTGACGACTTTGTCCACTGCTCTTTTTTCTAAGGAATTGCGGGCGAAGCCGTTTCCTATCCACCTATGCGACACACAGCTTCCGTCTTACTTCTGTTCGTCCTTTCCGCCACCGCCCAGGATTTTCTCGATCCTCTGATTATCACCGCTACCAGGGACGACGTCCCGATGAAAACAGTTCCCTATTCCAGTGAGCTTTTCTCATCTTCCGACTTCCGTGAGAACACGGTAAGAACCATCCCGGACGCTTTGCGCTACACGCCGGGCGTGCTTGTTCAGAAAACCGCCTACGGGCACGGTTCCCCTTACATTCGCGGTTTCACCGGGCGGCAGAATCTGTTCCTCATAGATGGCGTCCGCTTCAATAACTCCACCTTCCGGGGCGGGCCCATCCAGTCGCTGAACACCATCGATTCCTTCTCCCTGGATCGCTTCGAGCTGATCCGTTCCCAGGGTTCGGTTCTCTACGGATCCGATGCGGCGGGCGGCACTCTGAACGCGATCACGAAATCCTCGGGCTTTGAGGACGAGGCCGACGGCGAGGTTTTTTCACATGGATCTGCCTACTACGAATACCGTACCAACGGTCGTGGCAGCCATATCGGTAGGGTGGAAACGAGGACGGGAGTAGGGGGCAAATTCGGACTTCATCTCGGCATCTCCGCCAAAGAGTTCGGTGACATCGAGGACTCGGCTGTAGGCCTGATGCGTGGCACTGGCTACCCGGAGGAGGCCATCGACGCCCGCATCGACTTCGCCGTTTCCACACAGACGAAACTCACCGCCGTCTATCAGTATTTCAATCAGGACAACGTGTCCCGCTGGCACTCGACCCGGAACAACCCCGGCTGGATCCATGGCAGCCATGTCGTGGCTCCCGGCACGTTCATCGCCCGCGACTACGATCAGGAGCGCAGCCTCGGCTACATCCGCCTCAGCCACCAGAACGACCAGGCGGACGCTTTTGTGAAAAGCATCACAACGACGCTATCCTACCAGTCGTCCTCAGAGGATGAGTTCCAGGTTCGTACTCCTACGGACTGGCGTTTCCAGACATATGATACCGATACCACCGGGCTGGACATCGAGCTTACTTCCGACATCGCGGGTGGCTCGCTGGTCTACGGAGTGGATTACTATCATGATTCCGTCGATTCCTTCGCTTCGCGCGACAGAGGCACGGGCTTTGTTTTCGACCGGGCCACGCGTCCTGTCGGCGACGATTCCTCCTATGATCTCCTTGGCGCCTATTCGCAGTATGTCCGCCCGATAGGCGAGCGTTTCGAGCTTACGGGCGGCATCCGCTACACCTATGCGAGGGCGGAGGTAGGGAAATCCTTCAACAGCACGCCTGGGGTGATGATGGATCAGTCTGCCGAGGAATCGTGGGACGATCTCTCCGCATCATTGCGCGGCACATATGGCTTCACCCCGGAGTGGATCATGTTCGGTGGTATCTCCCAGGCATTTCGTTCTCCGAACCTGAATGACCTCTCGGGAAACCTGCTCGCCAGATCCGACGATCAGACCCGAGGATCCCTGGATGTAGATCCCGAGGAATTCACAACCTTCGAGCTTGGCGTCCGCAATGACACCAAGGACTTCGGGTTCAGCGCGGCGGTTTTCTATACTGATATTTCCGACCAGATCACCTCAGTGCCTGTCACTCCCGCTGCCGGTGCGCCAAGTGTCACAACCAACGGAACCGACGGCTATGTTTACGGGATCGAACTGGAGGGTTACTACAATCTCAACAGCCAGTGGACGCTCTCCGGGTTCGCCGCCTGGCAGGACGGGCGCACCCAGACCCCCGCTTTTGTCGGCGGCCCGGAGAATGACGAATACCTTTCCCGTATTCTCCCCCTCAGCGGGTCGGTCGCGTTGCGCTG
This sequence comes from uncultured Verrucomicrobiae bacterium, assembly GCA_963758175.1. Taxonomy (GTDB): domain Bacteria; phylum Verrucomicrobiota; class Verrucomicrobiia; order Verrucomicrobiales; family Akkermansiaceae; genus Luteolibacter. Next base: position 893,960 of record CAVWUI010000002.1, on the reverse strand, counting down.
GCAGGATGCGACGAGGCCCCTCTGGATCGAGGGACGCGTTCTCGCCTCAGCCGAGGCGGACAGGCTTTCCTCCGGCGACCGCCGGGATACCCAGCGCATCCCTACCGGAGGCACTCCGTCATACGCCGCCGTCTCCCTCCGCGCCGGATACCAACCGAGCGAGCATCTCCAGCTCACCGCCGCATTGGAGAACCTCCTGGATGACGACTACCGCCTCCATGGCTCCGGCCAGAACGAGCCGGGCTTCAACGCGATTCTCGGGGTGAAAGTGCTGTGGTGATTCTCAATAGGTAAAACCGCCGTTCCAAGCGGCTGGTTTCCGCGCTGGAGCCAGTCCCCCGCTTCCGCCTGGTGTGATGGCTTTCCTTTGCCAAAGGTCGCCGAAGATGACAGTCTCCGCCTGAAGATGCTCCGACTGTTTTTCCTCGCGACCGCTTTCATATGTCTCGTTTCCTGTCAGAAGGAGAGCCAGGTGGAGAAGGCTACCCGTGAAGGCATCCTCATCGTGGGGAACTCGAACGATCCGAAGAGCTTCGACCCGCAGATCGTCACTGGCGTTTTGGAAAGCAACATCAACCGCGCTCTGTTCGAAGGGCTGATCCAGTTCGATCCATCGGTCGATCTCGCCGCTCCTGGAGGCGCCGCTTCCGAGGTCACGCCGGACGCGACCTTCACCGAATGGACAGTGAAGCTGCGGCCTGACGGAAAATGGTCGGATGGCAAACCGGTGACCTCGGAGGATTTCGCCTTCGCCTACGAGCGCATCCTCACCCCGGAGCTGGGAGCCGCCTATGCCTCCATGCTCTATTTCATGAAAGGCGCGGAGGAGTTCAATCTTGGCAACACCGACGACTTCTCATCCGTGGGCATGAAGGTGACCGGTCCGCTTTCTTTCGTAATCACACTGCGCGGACCAACCCCTTACTTTCCCGAGCTTCTCAAACACTACACCTGGTATCCCGTGCCAAAGCATGCGATCCTGAAACACGGCACGATCGGTCAGGTCGGCAATATCTGGTCGCGCCCCGCCAATCTCGTCTCCAACGGCCCGTTCAAACTCAAATCCTTCCGACGCACCGACCATATCGAGGTCGAGCGGAATCCATACTATTGGGACGCGGAGAACGTCACTCTCAACGGCGTGCGCTTCCTGCCTGTTTCCAATCCTTTTACCGAGGCGCGGATGTTCCGCGACGGCCAGCTCCACCTCACCTACTCCGCGCCACCCGAAGTCATCGATCTGATGAAAAAGAAGAATCCCGCCGTGGTGAGGCAGGAGCCGTATCTCGGGACGGTTCTCTACCGTTTCAACACCACCCGGAAACCGCTCGACGACAAGCGCGTCCGCCAGGCACTCGGCCTGGCCTTGGACAGGGAGACGATCTGTGAAAACGTTTTTCGCGGTTACACTCCGGCCTACGGGATGACCCCCCCCATGCAGGGATACGATCCTCCGCGCGGTGTTTCCTACGATCCCGCCAAGGCGAAACAGCTTCTCGCCGAGGCCGGTTTTCCCGGAGGTAAGGGGTTTCCCCGGCTCAAGCTTCTCATCGCCTCCCGCGAGACCGCCCAGACTCTGGCCACCGCCGTGCAGGCGATGTGGTCGCGGCACCTCGGCGTGGAAGTGGAAATCGAGAACAAGGAATGGACCGCTTACATTGAGGCGACCCAGACTCTGAACTACGACATAGCCTTCGGAGGCTGGATAGGTGATTACATCGATCCGCTGACATTTCTGGAAATGTGGGCTCCGGGGAATGGCAACAACAACACCGGATGGGCAAGCAAGCCTTTCCTCGCCAAGCTCCAGAGTTCCTTTACTCTCACCGATCCCGCCGCCCGTTACACGCTGCTCCGGGAAGCGGAATCCATCCTGCTGGATGACACTCCGGTCACGCCGGTCGCCTGGTGGGGGAAAAACTACCTGCTGAGTCCGGACGTGCGGGGTTGGAACCCCTTGCTGCTGGACAACCATCCCTACACGCGGGTCCGGCTGGTGCCCGCGAAAACGAAATAACCATGTTCAAGCTGCTCCTATCCCGTCTCCTCCAGGGACTGCTCACACTCTTCGTGCTGATCACCATCACGTTTTTCCTGGTAAAGGCGATGCCCGGCAGTCCCTACACCGAGGACAAGGCGCTCGCTCCGCACATTCTCGAACGCAGGATGGAATACACCGGCTTTGACAAGCCCGTGACCGTCCAGTATTTCCGGTATCTGGAAAATGTTTTCATCAAACAGGATCTCGGTGATCTGTTGAAGAAGCCGGAAGTGAAAGTTTCCGAGGTGATCTCCGATTCCTTTCCCGTGTCACTCGCACTCGGGCTGGCCTCAATGGGTATCGCGCTTCTGATAGGTATTCCCGCGGGAGTGATCGCCGCGGTGAAAAAAAACTCGCCAGCGGATTTCGCCCTTCTGGCCTTTGCAATGGTCGGCATATGCCTTCCAAGCTTTGTCATCGGGCCGTTGCTGGCGGTTGGTGCCGGCCTCAAACTCCAGTCGCTTAATGTCGCGGGCTGGTCGTCTCCGACAGACTGGATACTGCCCGCCATCACCCTGGGACTTATCAACGCCGCCTATCTCGCCCGGCTCTCGCGCGGCGGAATGCTCGATGTCCTGAGCCAGGATTACATTCGCACTGCGAAGGCAAAGGGAGTGCCGGGCAGGAAAATAATCACCCGACACGCTCTCAAAGGCGGACTCATCCCGGCGGTCGCTTTCATCGGCCCGGCCTTTGCCGCGATGATTTCCGGCTCCTTCGTCATCGAGACCATCTTCCAGGTTCCCGGTATGGGCCAGCATTTCGTGAACGCCGCCACCGATCGCGAACTGTTCCTCATCCAGGGGCTGGTGCTCTTCTATGGCTTCCTCATCGTCGCGGCGAACCTCCTCGCGGATCTTGCCCAGATCGCGCTGAATCCGAGAATGAGGTGATGACTGTCCATTTCGTCCTTGGAGAAAGTGTGAGTATTGTTTCGTCACATCACTCCGTCCAGCCAGGCCAGCATGCGTTTCCGGTAGGCACCCCCGTCTTTTGACAGCGAGTCGCCGTGGTGGCCTCCTTCCACCTCGAAAAGTGTCTTCGGCTCGTTGGCGAGGCCGAAAAGTTCCTCGGCCTGTGAGAACGGCACGACCTGGTCGAGGTCTCCATGGATGACCAGCAGGGGGGTTCTGGTGATTTTCGTGATAAAGTCCCTGGGCGAAAGCTCGTCTGTGATGAGGCTCGCGCCAAGCTCGCCTCCGAGCAGGGTCGCCATGGCACGGTAGGAGGCGAAGGCGCCGTCGATAATGATGGCTCGGAGACCGGGCGGCTTTTGCTCCGCGATGGCAGTGACGGACTTCGCTCCGCCGAGGCTGTGACCATAGGAAATGATGCGCGTGGGATCCACGTCCGGGCGTGATTCCACATACCGAAACGCTGCTTTCACGTCCGCCACCATGCCTTCGCGATTCAGGATGCCACCGGATTTCCCGAAGCCGCGGTAATCATACATGAGAACCTGGTAACCCGCCTCCGCGAGCCACATGACGAAGCCGAGGTGATGGCCGATGGAGCCGGCGTTTCCGTGGGAGAACACGACGGTGCCCTTCGGCCGTTCGCCTCGCGCTTTGAGGAACCAGCCGTGGAGTTTGGTTCCGTCCGCGGACTGGAAGTCGACGTCATCGTATTTGAAACCCCATTTCGCCGGTGTCGCTGGTTCGTCGCGGGTGGGGAAATAGAAAAGGCGGTTTGTGTCCCCGGAGCCGAAGAGTCCCTTGGCAAGCTTGGCGAGATCGCCGTTCTCGTCTTTGAGAAGAGCGCGGATCTGATCCGCCTGGGCTTGTGACGAAGGGTTGGCGGGTGCTTCCCCGTTCTGGGCGTTCAGGCAGGATACAGTCGCAAGAAACGCCCCGCAGTTTTTCCAATTCATGGAATCACAGGTAACCCGGATACGCGGTTTGTCGAGGGCTGCCGCTAGATTTTGCCTGTCCTAATAGCTCCGTCCCCAGATCGCGAGGGATGTTCTATCCTTCCCTGTCAGGAAGCATGTTGCTCTGGCTTTCGATAGAAGTTCTTCCGGAAGTCCGGCGTCCTCCACGGGTAGGCAGCGTATGGTGATCTTGTGTTGCTTGGAGAGAGTCTCCTCTTCCTCCGAGTTTCCGGCCCATGGAGTGAGCAGCCAGCCTGGATTCTCGGTGTCCCAGTGCGGGTGGAAGGCATCCGGTTCGTTGCAGACAGAGATGTTCGCGTCGCGGAAATCCTCCGCCTTTTTCAGCAGATTGTCATGGATTTCCTGAGAGTATGCCCGGGACGTTCTGGATGAATTCCTCCTTGTCGAGAAACGCCTTTTCCATTGGCGCCTGGTCGCGGCGCTGGAGGCAGACTTTCCGGGACTCGATGTCACGAGGGCCTATCTCGATGCGGATTGGCGCGCCTTTTTTCACCCAGTCCCATTTCTTCGCCCCGCCCTGCGTATCGCGTGTATCGACATGGGCGCGGATGGGATCGCCGTGGAAATTTTTCGTGGTGCGGAGGGTTTCCGCGAGAGCGTGGCATGCCTCAAGAACGGCTTCCCGGGTATCTTCCTTCGGAGTGACGGGGATGATCACGACCTGCTGGGTGGCGACGCGCGGGGGCAGGACTAGTCCGTCGTCATCGGAGTGCGCCATGATGAGGGTGCCGATCAACCGGGTGGATACGCCCCAGGAAGTGGTGTGGGCGAACTCCTGCCCGCCATCCCGCGAGGCGAAGGAGATGTTCTGGGCTCTCGAGAAATTCTGCCCGAGGTAATGGGAGGTTCCTGCCTGGATCGCTTTGCAGTCCTGCACCATCGCCTCGATCGTCAGCGTCATGTCCGCGCCGGGAAACCGCTCGTTCTCGGATTTTTCACCGGGCACGACCGGGATCGCCAGATGATCACGCGCGAACTCCACGTAAAGACGGTGGATCATCCGTGTTTCCTCGAGCGCCTCTTCCCTGGTCTCGTGCGCGGTATGCCCTTCCTGCCAGAGGAACTCCGCGGTGCGCAGGAAAAGTCGCGGGCGCATCTCCCAGCGCATCACGTTCGCCCACTGGTTGATGAGCAGGGGGAGATCGCGATAGGACTGCACCCATCGTGCGAAGGCCGCGCCTATGATGGTCTCGGAAGTCGGTCGGATCACGTATGGTTCCGCCAGCTCGCCGGTCGGTATCATCTTCGTTTTTCCGGTTTCCTGATCCTTCACGGCCTCCAGCCTGTGATGGGTTACGACGGCGCATTCCGTCGCGAAGCCTTCCGCGTGCTCCGCTTCCTTCTCAAGATAGGAAAGCGGGATCAGGAGCGGGAAGTAGGCGTTCTGGTGGCCGGTTGCCTTGAAGCGTCGGTCGAGCTGCTGCTGGATCAGCTCCCATATACCGTAGCCCCACGGCTTGATCACCATGCAGCCGCGCGTCTCGGAATTTTCCGCCATGTCGGCGGCCTTGATGACTTGCTGGTACCATTCGGGGAAATCCTCATGGCGGGTGGGGGTGATTGCGGTCTTGGCTGCGGACATGGTCGTGGCGGAAGAGTTGTCGCAAGCGACCGGGTTTTACAAGCCGCGAGCGAGGCAATCTCAGCGCATCTTATCCCTCTCCGACCGACTCGTCCGCGATGATGAGCGCCGGCCTCCGGGCAAGGTCGCGGGCGATGGCGATTCGCTGACGCTTGGCCTCCCGAAAATTCGTGCGGGTAGCGTTTCATCTGAGACTGCTTGAGACCTACAGCGGCGGAAGGACGCAGACAGAAGGAAAAAGCGTGGAAAACTTTTGCTTTTTTCTAACAGTCCGTGATTGGTTCAAAGCTTGAAAAGCAACATGACGGCAGTCCCCAGGATCTTCGCGACCAGAATCGCGCCGCTAGGAATCCTTGCGGCGGCTTTCGGGGTAGGCATGGCCGTGGTGGTGACCGTGATCGTGCTCGCGCTCGGTCAACCGGAGGTCGGGGTTTCGTTTTCCATTTCCCCGGATGGCGGGCGGGTGGTGATGGATGGAGAGAAGACCGTCACCGGGATCGCCTCGGATGTGGATGCCATGGAACTCCTGCCGTTGGATCTGACTGTGGAGCCGGACGGATCCATGGGTGATTACAGGACTTACGGGCGTTTCCTTGAGAGGCAGGACAGGCTGGCGGGGATACAGCGGGCGGGGAGTTTTCGGGTAGAAATCGCCGGGGGCGAGCCGGTCGAGATACGTTCTGGCGGGGAGGGGAGACCGCTGACCTCCCTGCCTGCGGGTTTCTGGATACAGGTGGGGGTAGGGCTGGTCTCATTCCTGATTTCCGCGAGTGTGTTCGCGTTCCGGAGCCGTAGCCCGGCGGCGTGGTATCTTTTGCTCAGCGGAGTGGCAACGCTGGTATTCGCCCCGGCGGCGGCTCTCTATTCGACCCGTGAACTTGCCCTGCCCGGAACGCTTTTCCGCTGGGCGAATGACCTGAATTTTCTGGGTGGGAGCCTGTTCGCGGCGAGCTTCGTGGCCTTGCTTTTGCATTATCCCAGAAAGCTGGGCCCGTCCTGGGCGGGGCTCGCTATTGTCGGGCTGTTCGTGGCCTGGTTCGTTGCACAGCAGACGGGTGCCTTCGAATCGATGACTTTCGCGCGGCGGTTCCTGGTGTTGATCGCTGTTTTCTCGACCTTCCTGCTGGCGGGAGTCCACTGGATAATGACCCGGCGTGATCCGCTGGGGCGGGCTTCGCTGAAATGGTTCCTGCTCTCCTGGATCCTTGGGACGGGGCTTTTCGCGGTATGTATTCTACTGCCGCAGCTCTTCGGGATCGATACGTCTCACCTTCAGGGATACGCGTTCCTGCTTTTCATTCTGGTCTATGCCGGGCTCGCCTTCGGCATCCTTCGGTATCGCCTTTTTGATCTGGGCGCGTGGTGGCGCTCGGTGCTGGTGTGGGGAGCGGTGATTTCCCTGCTGGTATCGGTGTATCTGGGGCTGGTGGTCGGGCTGCGGCTGGCTCCGGGGCTGGCTCTCGCACTCGCGCTGTTATTCGGGGTGGTTTTCTGGCTTTCGTTCCGCACATGGCTCTGGGGACTGGTGATTTCCCGGAGGGACGTGCGGAGGGAAGATCTGTTCGCAAGTGTGCTGCGGGTCGCGCTGGGCCAGCCGGGGAACAGGAAGCGGAATGGAAAGCGCTGCTTGGCCGTCTTTTTGAGCCGTTGGAGATGAGGGTGGCACCCTCCGAACTGTCGTCAGTGAGCATTGCCGGGGATGGTTCCATGCTGCTTGTGCCCGCCGTGGGCAGTGCCGGGCCATTGTTGCTGGAGTATCCCGGACGGGGCAGCAGGCTTTTTACCCGCGCGGATTCCGCCCTGGCACAGGAGAGCCGGAACATGCTATCGCACGCGCTGGAGAGCCGGGGCGCGTATGACAAGGGCGTGACCGAAGAGCGATCCCGCATAACCTTGGACATCCATGACAACATCGCCTCCCAGCTTATTTCCGCGCTGCATTCCGCCGATCCGGAGAGCAAGGACAGGCGCATTCGCGAGACGATGGCGGAAATCCGCGAGATGATCCGCGGCTCGCGGACGGAGAGGCTTTCATTGGAGGAATCGCTCGGCGAGTTCCGAATGGAGACGGGAGACCGCCTGGACGCTGCCGGTATCACTTGTGTATGGAAATACGAGGGGGTGTTTCCGGAGCGACTCGCGCCGGGACTTATCCACGCGCTCCGCTCCGTGATCCGGGAGGCGATCACGAATATCATCAGGCACTCCGGGGCGACCGTTGCGGAGATCCTTCTCGCCTTTTCCGAAGACACCATGAAACTGGAGATCCGAGACAACGGGCGAGGATTCGACACCGGCGCGCTTTCGAAGGGGCGCGGGCTTGCGAACTTTCATGAGCGCCTTCATCCTTTTTCCGGGAAAGCAGAGGTCAGCTCCTCGCGGGAGGGCACGCTGGTTTCAATCCAGATCCCGGCCCGGTGCGAACAGACAGAATGAAGAGTATCCTGATATTGGAAAACGTGACCGAGACCCGCCAATGGCTGGCACGGCTCCTCGCCAGCGCGTTTCCTGCCCCGCTCACGACCGAGGCATCCTGTCTGGCGGATGTCCCTGACAGCCTTATCAAGGAAAACGACTTTGATCTTGCCCTGATCGATCTCCGCTTGCCGGACGGATGCGGCTTAGACACTTTGCGACGCATCCGGGTGCTCAGTCCGGCGACGCTATGCGTGGTCGTCACGAGCTTTGGGGAGGATTCCGATGTGGTCGCCGCGCTGGCTGCCGGGGCGGACGGTTATCTTTTGAAAGACCAGCCAGAGGATCAGATCCGGGTGCAACTGGCGGATCTCTCGCATGGGCTGGCCGCGATTTCTCCGGGGATTGCGCGGCGCATCGCGAAGCATTTCAGCTTGACCGGCCCCACCGCGCAGGAGGATTCGCTCACACGCAGGGAGAGCGAGGTGCTTGCCCTTATCTCGCGGGGGCTGCGAAACGCAGAGGTGGCAGAGTCGCTGGAAATTTCCTCCAATACCGTCGCTAGCCACATTAAGGCAATCTACCACAAGCTCTCCATATCCTCCCGCGCGGAGGCATCGTGGCACGCGACGCGGCTCGGGCTGTAGATTTTACCTTAATTTTACCCACCTGTTCAGGGGATGGACGAGGATTGCGGGGATCTGTAAAGCTCCCCGCAAAAAATGAAACTTCATATCTTCCTATCCATCCTCGCTGCCAGCGGCAGCCTTCTTTCCGCCGCCCCGGACACTGTGGACGCAACCTTCGCTGGCAGTGCCGGGCAGGTTTTCCCCTCGGATCAAATTGGGGGGATCGCCTCCTCCATCGTCCAGCCGGATGGGAAAGTCATCTTCGGCTCCAACGAGATGCCCGCTATCGTCAACGGTGCGCCCCTCCAGATCCCGCTGATCCGGTTCAATGCCGATGGCACGGTGGACAATACGTTTGGCGCGGACAATGTCGCGAACGCCGGCGGAACCGGGATTGTTTTCTTCAGCCCCGGTTTTCCCGAAACCCACGCCCTCGCCCTACAGCCGGACGGCAAAATCATCGCCGCCGGGGTGATGGAAGGCTACAGTTCCAATGGCACGGCCATCACCCACGGCGGGATGAGCATTGTGCGTTTCAATGCGGACGGCACTCCGGACGGCACATTCCAGACACGCGGCACGGTCGCGGGCGGCGGGCTGAACTACATCAACGATGTGGAAGTCCAGCCTGACGGAAAGATTCTCGCGGCAGGCGGCTTCGCCGGCGTCCGGAATGCCGATGGCAGCTATTTTCCGCGAAAAGGGGTCGTCCGTTTCAATGCCGACGGCAGCGTCGATGCGGGCTTCACCGCGGAGCCATCCATCATCATCAACAGCTTTGTGCGGAACATCGAGCTGGCTCCGGACGGGAAAATCTACCTGAACACCGGCCAGCGGCTCAACCCCGATGGCTCGCTGGACTCCACTTACACCCCGCGGTTCAGTCCGGCTCTGGGGGTGGATATTGAGCTCTTCGATCTGGAACTCGATTCCGATGGTCGCATCCTTTACATCGGATCGAGCATCACCCCCTCAATCAACAGCCCCTCCGTCATGCGCCGTTTCTTCTCCGATGGCACGCCGGATACAAGCTTCGTCCTGGACTCCTCGCTCACATCCGTTTCCGGAGACCAGCTTGCGGAAACCCCCGCCGGGAAATACTACCTCATCACCAGAAGCACAGGCACCCGCGACAGGCTCGTGCGTATCAACGCGGACGGCTCACTCGACTCCACATTCAACGCACTTTCAAACCACCCGGACGCGCCTTTCGCGGCCGGCAGTGGCTTTTTCAGCAACGTTTCCCTCTCCCCGGACGGCAGCGTGTATTCCGGCTCGTATTTCAGCTCCGTGAACGGGATTTCTACGAAAAAGATCGTGAAATTCGAGGGTGACTTCGTCGCGGGAGCCAAGGGCGTGATCTCCGCGCCGACGGGAGTCAGCGTGGTCGAGGAAACCACCACTCTGAGCATACCGATCACCAGGCTTTCCGGCATATCGGGCGCCGCAAGCGTCAACTATGCGGTTGTCGGTCAGACGGCTGGTGCGGGAGCGGATTTCACCGCATCCAGCGGCACGCTGACTTGGCTGGCCGGAACCGGGGGAGCGAAATTCATCTCCGTCCCCATCCTCGCGGATACCAACACCGAGGGCAACGAAACCTTCCGGGTGACCCTTTCCGGCGCGACCGGAGCCGCCCTCTCCACCCGTAGTCAGACGATCATCACCATCCTCGATGACGACCAGGCACCCGTCGTGACCGTTCCGCCGGTTTCCGTGAGTATCGTGCCGGGTCAGGACATCCGGTTTTCCGTCCGTGGCTCTTCCGCCCGCTCCATTTCCTACCAGTGGAAACGCAACGGGGTGGCCATCCCGAACGCCATATCCGCGGACTTCACCGGCAATCTGTCCGCCCTTGCGAACTCTGGTGACCAATACACCGTCGTTCTCACCAACAACTTCGGCTTCGTGGAAACAGCTCCCGTTTCCGTGACGGTGATCGCGAAAGACGGCGCGCGTGACCTTACCTTCAGTCCCACCGGCCTGGGTGCCATCCAGTCCACCCTGTTTCTTCGCGACGGGCGTATCATCGTCGCCATCAAGGTGGGGAACGATATCCGCCTGAAGCGGCTCCTGGCGGACGGGACGACAGACCCCGCGTTCGAGGTTGTTTTTTCCCGCAACCAGTTCGGAGGAGCGAGTGCCGGGCTGATCAGGGAGCTGCCTTCCGGAATCATCCAGGTCTCCGGCCAGTTCGATACGGTGGGAGGACTGGCTTTCCCGGCAGTATCCGGAACAGTGGTCGGCATCACTCCACAGGGCACGATCGATCCGCGCCCGGCTCAGGTAGTGCGTTTCACCGATGCCTCAGGGCGCACCTACCGCCATGAAACGACAGGGCCGCTCGCAGGAATCCGCAGATATTCGGCGGACGGTGAGCTTGATTCCGGTTTCAGCAGTAATCTCGGGGTTGGAAACGGAGGCTCCGTAAGCATTTCCGAGGATTCCTCAGGGCGTCTGATCGTGCAATCAAACATCATAGCGGGCGGATCATTCGTCCGGACGATCACCCGCCTCAATGGCGATGGAAGCAGGGATCTCGGTTTCAACCGCATCGTCACCCCCACAGCTCCCACCGCCATCCTACCGCTCGCCGACGGGCGCCTGATCTTCGCCGAATCGGGAAATCTCAGCCTTGTCGATGGCAACGGAAATCCGGTTCCTGGCTTCCAGTCCCCCACCGGCCCCGCGCGGATCTACAGCGGACTCTATGAATACGCCGGATCCATCTTCGCCTGGGGAAATTTCACCGCAGGTGGCAGTTTTCTCATCCGCGTGGGTTACGACGGCTCCATCGATCCGAACTTTCCGCCGGCTGGCCAGCCGAACGGTTCCGTTTCCAGTGTCACCGCCGCGCCGGCCGGCGGACTCATTGTTGCCGGCAGCTTTACCCGCATCAACGATGGCGATTCGCCCGGGCTGATCAAACTCGTCCTGGATGACCGCTCAGTGCGCTTTGCCGGCAATGTCATCCGGACATTCGAGAACTCCGGTTCCGTGCAAGTCCCGCTCATCCGTAGCGGCGACGCCTCGGCACCCCTGTCCATCACCGTGCGCTCCCTGCCGGGCACCGCGACGAGCCCTGCCCATTTCACCGCCGTGAACCAGACGGTCTCATGGGCGGCGGGGGAGAGCGGGGTGAAAAACATCAGCCTCACCCTCGTCGACAACGCGGCATCGAATCCGCTACGCGATCTTTCCCTGGAAATCGTAGGCCAGCCATTAACCGCTCCCCTCCGCATCGAGATCCTCGATGACGAGTCCGGCCCTGTCATCACCTCTCAACCAACCTCCACCGAAACGGTGATGAACAGGCCCGTGCGCTTCGAGGTCGGCCTTTCCTCGGCGACGGGAGCGACCTACCAGTGGTTCCGCGACGGTACGGCGATCAATGGCGCGACCTCCGCGTTTTACGAAACGGCCGTCGAAGCCCTGTATCAGGTGGAGGTCACCAGGGGTGGCATGAGTCTCCTCAGTGCTCCGGCCAGCCTCGCCGTCCGCCCGGATCCCACCACGCAGAATTTCGCCTTCCAGATGAACGCCCTTCCATCGAACTTCGATGTCCGTGTGGTGAAAGCCACCCCGGACGGCGGGGTCTGGGCTGGTGGGAATTCCCCCTCCGGCACGAAGCATCTCTACCGCTTCGGCCCGGACGGCACCGATATTCCGCTGCCCATCTTCCTGACCGGGACGGTGATCGACATCGCAGTCCAGCCGGACGGGAAAACCGTTATCGGCGGCCTGTTCACCTTGAGCGGGCAAACGGTGAAAAACCTCATCCGTCTCAACGCGGACTACTCCCTGGATACCGCTTTCGCGACAGCAGTGGGAACCTCCCTGAACAACGCGGTGAACGCGGTTTCGCTTTCCCCGGATGGACACATCGCGGTTGGCGGCACCTTCGGCGGGCGCTTCAGGGTTCTCAAAGCCGATGGAAGCCTGGAGACGGCGTTTACAGCTGCAAGCACTCCGTCCAACGGGGTCGTCGACATCCTCGCCTTGCCGGATAACACCTTTGTCGTAAGCGGTACCGGTAGCGATCTGCGCCGCTACTCAGCTACCGGGCAATCGATTTTCCACAATGGCATCCCGGTGAATTCCATCGCCCTCGCGGCAAACGGAGATCTCATTGTCGGCCTGAAGGCGACCCGCACGGTCGGTTCGGTCACGGGAGCCGTCGGCCGCGTTACCCCGGCCGGAGTCCTGGCGCAGGTGTATCCTGTCGCCGCACCCGTGCTCACCGTCGGTGTGCAGGCGGACGGGAAAATCCTTGCCGGCGGGAGCTTCAGCTCTGGCACGGCGAACAGGCTGGTGCGACTCACCACCGCGGGACTGATCGATCCGCTCTTCGTGGTTCCCCAGTTCACCAATCCCGGCCTCAGCAGCAAGGTCAACTCACTGGATGTGACTAAAAACGGCAGCATCTGGATAGGCGGGGACATCCTGGGCTTCAACAGCGGCAAGCGCGTCGCCCTCCTGAACGGTGAGCCGGTGAAATTCACCATCACCCGCCAGCCCGTCACGCGATTCGCCACCGCGGGCAGCCCGGTTTCCCTTTCCGTGGAGACCTCGGGAATCCCGGTGCAATCGTATCAATGGCTCCGAAACGGCCAGCCGCTTCCCTCGCAAACCTCGGCCATTCTTTCCATCCCCTCCCTCACTGAGGCGGACGAAGGCACCTACCGCTGTGAGATGACCACCGCTCTCGGCATCTTCCCCTCCTCCTCCGCCTCAATCGGGCTGCTCGCGGCTCCGAAAATTCTCACCCCGCCCGCACCGGTGGAGACCGCGGACGGCTTCCGTGTGATCCTCGACGTGAACGCATACGGCCAGGGCGCGCTAAGCTACCAGTGGTCCCGGAATGGGACGGCACTTTCCGACAACGCAACATTCCAAGGCACCAACTCCAGCGTGCTCGTGATCTCCGATGTCGCCGCCGCGAATGCCGGCGACTACACCGTGCGCGTCACCAATGCGCTGGGGAGCACCGTCTCCGCTCCGGCCGCCCTCTCCGTTTTCCTCAACCAGGGTGCGATCGCGGACGGCTTCACCCAGCCGACTGTTTCCAATGGCTCGGTACGCGCGATTGTTCCGGTTGGAAACGGCCGGGTTCGTCATCGGCGGATCGTTTCTCAATCTGCGAAATCCCTTTGATCAGGCCAGCGGTAGCAACATCGCCCTGATGGATGCCAACGGCGAAATCTCCAGCACCCCGTCCCTTACGGCGAGCAGCACGGTCAATAAAATCATCCGGCTCCCTGACGGAAAATTTCTGATTGGCGGGCAGTTCACCGCTGTCAACGGGGTGACCCGCAACCAGGTCGCCCGCCTGAACGCCGATCTCACACTCGACACCACCTTCGATCCCGGCACCACCTTCCCTGGCTTCCGAGAAGTCTACGCTCTCGCCATCGACCGGGACGGGAAATACATGGTCGCCATCAATGACAACACCTTCAAATACCTCGTGCGCCTGAACCCTGACGGCACCCGCGATACCGGATTCACTTCCAACGCCAGCAGCATCGTCTACAACGTCATCCCGCAGAACGATGGAACCTACCTGCTTGGCGGTGTCTTCAGCAACTGGGACGGCACCGGCTCCACGACCGACAGCTACGTCATCCTCGTCAATTCCGACGGAACCCTCAATTCCTCCATCGACTACCTGCAATCGGGGATCTCCACGCAGTTTCTATTCCAGCGCGGCGATGGGTCGCTGGTTACCGGCACGAACCAGACCAGGCTCGAACTCCTCGGCGCGGATGGAATCGCGAACACCGCCTTTTTCCAGAACCTCCAGCCGAACATCGGCATCTCGGATTTTCTAGAGGACGCATCCGGTGATATCTACCTCGGCGGCGCGTTTTCCACTGTGAATGGAAACGCGACCAACCGTCTCTTGAAACTCAAGCCCGGCAGCCCGGCGCCATCCGTCGAGAGCAGATTTGACATCGGCAGCGGCTTCAACGGCACCGTCCGGACTCTCACCTTGGCGGAAAATGGTGAACTCTGGGTGGGCGGTGATTTCACACAGTTCAACGGCGATTCCAGCGTGCGGATTATCACCCGCCTGAGAAACGAATCCCAGCCGTCCGGCGGCGCATCGAACTTCGCCGACTTCATCGCGGGCTTCACCCTCCCGCAAGGGCAGGAGACCTTCGATGCGGATCCCGATGGTGACGGCTTTGACAACGGAATCGAGTTCCTCCTCGGAGGAAACCCGGGCGTCACCGAGCCATCGCTCATCCCTCCGGCAGCCGTCCGGACCGGCACGGCCCATCGGCCTTGCCGATCCCAATGGCTATCTCACCATCAGCGTCCGCATCCGCGAAGAACTCGTTTCCGCCCCCTGGTCGGTTCAGGCGACAGAAGACCTGACCTTCCCCACCGGTCAGAGTGCCGTCCAAGTTGGCCAGCCAACCACTGCGAACGGCTTCTCCACCTACATCTTCCGCTGCCCTTGGCCAGTCACCGACCCGCGCGGCAAAGGCTTCCTCCGTTTGCGCCTGGCTCCGTAAGCGGACGGTGATCGCACGCGCCACCGCAAGCGACCGGATTTCACGAGCCGCCAGTGTTTCGTAAAATCTGAACTGATGGATGCGTGGAGGATGGCAAACGGCTGACCTTGCGATTGCGGCATGATACCTCCTGCCCGGTTGTCCTGCCATCCCGGAGGGATAACAGCCTGTAGCCGGGGGTCGGGCGCAGCGATTACCCCCGGGCCCAGGGCTGCGATCCCGGCAGGGATCGAAGCCGCTGGCATCCCTGCCGGAATGCGTCTCCTGCCCGACAGATTCCGGGGGTGTTCGCTGCGCTCGACCCCCGGCTACATGCTGGAATCCCGCTGGGATTCGCACGTGGCACCCGTGCCGGTCTTTTTTCCAGACCCGGATACGCTATCCGTCAAATCAAGCTTTTCGGAACACTGGTGTCGCGTAAGACCTAAAGTGACGGTTGACACGTCAACCCCAACCGGGGTTGTGTATTTCAGCCCGGGGTTGCCGGAGAGCAACGGAGGCTACCCCGGGATCCCGCCCGCCCGGGGATGCAACCCAACCGGGGTTGAGTCCTCTGGCGTTGTGGGATTCCGGATGGCTTTACCCGGGGTAGGCTCCGCGAAGCTCCGCCAACCCCGGGCTGAATCACGCAAGCCCTTCGGGCTAGGCAAGACCGGAGCGGTAGCACCCTCCATCCGTCATTTCGGATTTCACGAGCCGCGAGCGTGGCAGTCTCAGCGCATCTTCTCCCTCTCCCTCAGCGCGGTCACGTAGATGGGCGCGAACGCCACGACCGCGGAGACGGAAACCACGAAGAGCGCGAGCCTGGTCTCTGGAAACTCCCTCCCGACGAGGAACATGCCTGTCATCCCGACCCCGTCCGCGAGCGCGAGTCCGATGATCATGGCGGGCATGAGTTTCTCCACGGTGCCCAGCCTCGGGATGACGAGAAAACGGATGGCCATCGCCCCGAGAGCCAGAGCCCCGGCGAGCATGACGAAAATCGCGGGCGCGTCGCCCTCGTTTTCACCTTTCGGAATACCGCCGGCGGCGAAAAGCTGGATCATGAAAAGGCCGTTGAGAATCGCGAACCAGATGATCCAGAAGACTAGGGCGGAGGGTGCTTGCGGTTGGCGGTTCATGGGTTCTGAAAAGAGGTCGGCGGGGTTCAATCACGCGCCAGCCTGGGGATGGAGGCGAGCAGACGTTTCGTGTAGTCGTCCCGCGGATCGCGGAAAACTTCCTCGGCGGTGCCGGTTTCCACGATTTTCCCCTTGTACATCACAGCGATCCTGTCGGCGATGTAGTGGACGCACGCCGAGATCGTGGGAGATGAAGATCATGGTCAGTCCGAGATCGCGCTGGAGGTCTTTGAGGAGGTTGAGAATCTGGGACTGGATGGACACATCCAGGGCGGAGACCGGCTCGTCCGCGATGATGAGAGCCGGCTCCGGGGCAAGGGCGCGGGCGATGGCGATACGCTGACGCTGGCCTCCCGAGAATTCGTGCGGGTAGCGTTTCATCTGGGACGGGTCGAGGCCTACGGTGGACATGAGATCGACCACTTTTTTCTCCAGCTCCGCGCCTTTCATCGACCGATGCCGTTGCCGCACCGCCTCGGCGATGGTTGAAAAAACGGTCATGCGCGGGTTCAACGAGGCATAGGGATCCTGGAAAACCATTTGGAAATCAAGGCGGCGTTTCCTCACCTCTCCCGGGCTGAGGGAGCTGACGTTCTCGCCATTCAGGACGACCGCTCCCGATGTCGGCGGGATGAGCTGCATGACAAGCCGGGAGAGCGTGGATTTCCCGCAGCCGGATTCCCCCACCAGCCCGAGGATCTCGCCTTTCTGGATTTCGAGGGTCACTCCGTCGACCGCCTTGACGGTCTCAACGCGGGAATTGAAAACGCCTCCCGATTTCTTCACGAAGTGCTTTCCGAGATCCTGTATTTCCAGATAGGCCACGGGCTGGATTGAAACACCGGGGCGGATGCTTCGCAACGATCTTCGCGGGATTCAGGCCCGCCTGGGGAAGACTCACAGTTTCTGGAACGCGTCGATGCCACCGGTCACGTTCACCACGTTCTCGAAACCGAGGGAGGAGAGGTATTCGCAGGCTTTCGCGGAGCGCATGCCGGACTTGCAGTGGATGATGATCTGGGTGTCCCTGGGGAGGTTCGGCGCGTAGGTCGGGATGGTCTGGAGGGGGACGAGCCTGGCCTGTGGGATGTTGGCGATGTCGTATTCATCCTTTTCACGGACATCCAGAAGGAGGGCGTTGAGGTCGCCGGAGTCGAGGCGGGCTTTGAGTTCTTCGGCGGTGATGGTTTGCATGGTGGAGCAGGTGGTTTCGGCGGTGGTCTGTGGATTGCTGACGGATAGGATGGTGGGACTTTCCCCGCAGAGGCGGCAAGCGGGATCGTGGGGGAGTCTGAGAGACCGGAAGGAAGTACGGAGGGCATCGTAGATGAGGATTCTCCCGAGCGGAGGCTCGCCTGTGCCCAGGATGAGCTTGATGGCCTCCATGGCCTGGAGCGATCCGATGATGCCCGGGAGAACGCCGAGCACCCCGGCTTCGTTGCAGGAGGGGACGGCTCCAAGGGCGGGCGTTTCCGGGAGGAGGCAACGGTAGCACGGGCTGCCGAGATGGGGGGCGAAGACGGTCATCTGCCCGTCGAAGCGGTGGATGGCTCCGTAGACGAGGGGTTTTTTCAGAAAAAAAGCGGTGTCGTTGGCGAGGAAACGGGTGGGGAAATTGTCGGAGCCGTCGAGGATGATGTCGTATTTCTCGGCGATGCCGATGGCGTTTTCCGGGGTGAAGCGGACGGGGTGGAGATCGAGAGCGACGTGGGGGTTGGTCTCGCGGAGGCGGGCGGCGGCGGACTCGAGTTTTGGCTCTCCCGATGGTGGAGTCGCAGTGGAGAAGCTGGCGCTGGAGGTTGGAGAGATCGACGGTATCGGGATCGATCAGGCCGAGGCGGCCGACGCCCGCCGCGGCGAGGTAGAGGGCGGCGGGCGAGCCCAGGCCGCCGGTGCCGATGAGGAGGACGGAGGCGTTCTTCAGGCGGAGCTGTCCGGCCTCGCCAATTCCCGGGATGAGGATGTGGCGGGAGTAGCGGGCTTTTTCTTCCGGGCTGAGCACAGGGGTCGTATAACCTCCAGATTTCAAACTTCAAACTTCAATGAGGAGGCCATGTTCCATTGAGAGGCTTTAACCGCGAATGAACGCCAATGGACGCGAATCGAAGGTGGCTTGCTACTTGTCTGCCTTTCGATTTGATGAAATTCTTTTCCGCGTTTCCTGTTTCAACTCGATTCGCGTTTATTGGCGTTCATTCGCGGTTTGATTTCCTTGCCCTGAATCGGGGGAGAGATCGGTTGCGGGTTTGTCAGGGAAAGTTTAGGAAAGGTGATGGCTGAAGTGTTATCGACGTTCGAACTGAGGTATGGGGACAACGCGCCGGGGTTCTCCCTGCCGGACGCGCATGGGAAGGTGTATTCGCTGCGGGATGTCGCGGGAGACGAGGGGACGATCGTCGTGTTCGCCTGCAACCACTGCCCGTTCGTGATCCATCTTGCGAAGGAGCTGGGGGAGCTGGCCCGGGAGGTTTCCGAAAAAGGGGTGGGAACGGTGGTGATCAATTCGAACGACCTGGAGAACTATCCGCAGGACGGGGCGGAGCCGATGAAACGGTTCTCGGAGGAGCAGGGATGGGATTTCCCCTATCTGATCGACGCGACCCAGATGATCGCGAAATCCTATGGCGCGGCATGCACGCCGGATTTCTTCCTTTTCGATGGCGAGGGGAAGCTGGTCTACGCAGGGCAGTTCGATGACAGCCGGCCCGGACGCGGGAAGGCGACAGGATATGATCTCCGCACCGCGGTCGGGAAAATGCTTGAGGGCGAGGTGCCGGAAAAAGGCATCCCCAGCAGCGGCTGCAACATCAAGTGGAAGCCGGGCAACGAGCCCAGGTGGTTCCCCGGCTAGCCTTCCACGGGCGGCACCGGGTCATCGTCCCGGGATGTCTCCGGATCCTCCAGCAGATGCTGGGAGAAGTATTTCGTCATCTCCTCCGGCTTGCCGCGGTTCATGCGGGCGATGGCGAGCAGGTTGTCGAAGAGCTGGTCGCGCAGCGTGTCGGCTGCCGCGCGGCGGTCGCCGGCGGAGTCGGTGGAATCGCCCTTGGCCTGGAGATGGCTGCCGCGCATCGCCTTCCACTGGGTGGCGAGGGTGACCAGGTTCGTGTAGTCGCCTAGGACGGGGGAGTGCGTGCCGAGCCTTTCGAGGAGGGAGTCGAGCATGTCGCCCAGCCCGTCGGTGGTCGCGTCGCGGAAAGGGGTCAGGCCGCTTGGGAAAATCTCGGTGTGGGCCTCGCTGCCCTTGGGAAAGCCGGAGACAACGACCGTGGCCTGCACGAGGGGCAGCTCCGCAAGGATGGCCTCGCGCTTGGTCCGCAGCGCGGAGGTGCGGGCTTTCTGTATCGCCTTCGCGGTCAGCTCGTCGGTCACCGAGTCTCCGAAGCCCTCCAGCGCCGCATTGATCAGGGTGATCATCTCGTCGTAATCGCCGCCCTCCGTGGCGAGGTGCAGCAGCTTCCCCCGGTGATCCACGGCGAAGGCGCGGAGCTCGTCGATGCTGATCTGTCTGTCTGCGAAGGGATTGATGGCAAAGCGCTGGAGCGACATCATGGCGGTGGTTTTCCTTGGTATGGATTGTGGTTTGTGCGGGAAAAACGGCTTTCCCGAGCGTTGCGAGCCTTCCCCGGAGGCCCCGGGGTGTCAATCCGGTTTTTCGGCCGCTCTCAGGGCAACTACATTTGGAATATTTCAACCGCAGATGGACGGGATGAACGCAGATTGAAGAAAAGATGATGGCACCCGAAGTCTCATGGGTTGGAAAATCCACCGGGTTGTCACCAAGAACCAGGAATCCCATCCTCTTTATCCGCGTTCATCCCGTCCATCTGCGGTTAAAACTCTTCGACGGGGCGCTTTGGTTTCAAATGTGGTTGCCCTGTCGGCCACTACGCAAAGTCGCAACGCCCCGCCCGGCTTCGGAAAGGGCATTGCGAAAACACGCAACGCCCCACCTGGCCTCGGGAAGGGCATTGAGAAAAGTCGCACCGCCCTACCCGGCTTCGGGAAGACCATTGAGAAAAGTTGCAACGCCCCACCCGGCTCTCGGGAATGCCATTGAGAAAAGTCGCAACGCCCCACCCGGCGTCGGGAAGGCGATTGAGAAAAGTCGCACCGCTTCACCCGCTTCTAGTATGCCATTGAGAAAAGTCGCAACGCCCCACCCTGCTTCGTTCCGCCCATCCCGCCTTTCCCGACATCCCCCCTCCCAACCAAGACGCCTGTTGACTTCCCCCCGCATTTCCCCACCCTTCCATCCAGTAAAACCGACCCGCATATCGGCGGTCGGTGATACTATTGACACAGTAACCAAAAAATTATGCCTATTCAACCACCGTCCACCGTTCGCAACGTAAACGGTCTCACTGAAGACCAACTACTTCGTGCTCGTGACTTTTTACAAGGAGCCGTTTATTGCTGGGTCAAGAACCGATCAGGTGAACAATTTGCTCTTCGTGACCTAATGGGCGGCGAGAATTTTGAGTGGTTGGGAACACCACTTTACCCGCTTTTTGAGAAGCATTCGAGCAGAGGCAAGAATGATGGTGCTGCCATCGCTGAAGCAGCCAAAGATGCTGGTTGGCTTCTCAAAGCTGTGTTGTCCGAAGATCGAAGAACATTCACTTAAGGTGACGCTGGAATGGCAAACGGATATCGATGGGTTGGCGGCGAACCATAAAATCCATGAGAACTTGTGAAGATTTGGCCAAAGAAGTCGACGAATTGGCGTCCAGTCTGCGCAGTACAAGCCTTCAAATGCTGATCGAGGAAGACTTGGATCCTGCTGTTGGGATTACTTGCTCGTTCATTCGATATCAGTCCACGCAAGGGCTTCGAATAGCAAAATGGCTTAGAGAGAAGGATGTGGACGATGTAGATTTAATCGCTCATGCCACGCGTGGACTTTACGAATCGGCACTAACATTTGCGTATTTGATTAGTCGCGGTGGCAGTCATTTCTTCGAACCTAATACAAGAGGAGTGTGCCGCAGATCATTTCGACACAATGAAAGCTTGGAAGGCTTTAGGTGGAAGAGGCCAAATGGACCCGCAGTTTGAAGAGCAACTGGCGCACTACGAGAAGTTGAGGCCGAAAGAAACTTAAGCCGACTCCAAGAATAGGTGATATGGCGAAGGAGGTAGGGGGGCAGGCGGAGCGCGAATACGGGGAGATGTATTCATACTTTTCCAAGTATACCCATCCAACCCTTTACCATTTAGTAGGCGATCATAGAGAGGTCTTTTCTCTAGAGGCATGCCTCTTATTTGGTGACAAGGCAGTCGTCTACTTGAAGACAATCATCGCCGACTCACAAAAGATTTTCGACTACGCGCTGGAACTTAAGGCGAAGAAAGATTGTCTCGGCGGAGATGGCGACGTCTAGGTAGCCGTCTGATTAACTTTGAGCATTGCCCCGGAGATTCCCATTCCTTTAACGTTGGCTCCCACCGCTGGGCGGGTTTCCTTGGTCAGGATTGGGCGAGGAGTTTACGGAAGTAGGCGATGGTGGGGTCGATGCCTTCTTCGAGTTTCACTTTCGGCTCCCAGCCGAGTTCGGCTTAGGCGCTGCGGAGAAATGTCAGCTTGTCGTTGTATGTCCGCAGGGGTTAAGGTGATTCCATGAAGATTCAAGCGATCTTCCACACGGCTGAAGAGGGCGGTTTCTGGGCTGAGGTTCCAGCTTTGCCCGGTTGCGTGACCCAGGGAGAGAGCCGGGAGGAGCTTGAGTTCAATCTCCGTGAGGCGGTGGAAGGCTGGTTGCTGGCTGGGGAGACGGATTTATCGACAGCGGAGGAAGTTTTTGAGATGGCGATATGAAGGCTGTCAGCGGCAAGCGCCTGGCGCGGATGAAGCCTTCCGGTTGAGTCCAGTGTCGCGTAAGACTTAAAGTGACGGATGACACGGTCAACCCCAACCGGGGTTGTGCATTTCAGCCCGGGGTTGCCGGAGAGCAACGGAGGCTACCCCGGGATCCCGCCCGCCGGAAGATCGCAACCCCACCGGGGTTGAGTCCAGGCCGTCACCTGCCCCGCGCATGGACGCAACACCTTTGGCGTTGTGGGATTCCGGATGGATTTACCCGGGGTAGGCTCCGCGAAGCTCCGCCAACCCCGGGCTGAATTACGCAAGCCCTTCGGGCTAGGCAAGACCGGAGCCGCAGCACCCTCCATCCGTCATTTTGGATTCTACCCGATACTAGGATTCGGCGAGGAGTTTGCGGAAGTAGTCGATGGTGGGGTCGAGGCCTTCTTCGAGTTTCACTTTCGGCTCCCAGCCGAGTTCGGCTTGGGCGAGGGTGATGTCGGGTTTGCGCTGTTTCGGATCGTCTCCGGGGAGGGGGTGGAAGGTGAGTTTCGATTTCCCGCCGACCTTCTTGAGGATGAGTTCGGCGAGCTCGAGCATGGTGAATTCGCCGGGGTTGCCGATGTTGACCGGGCCGGTGATGTCGTCCTTTTCCATGAGGCGGACGAAGCCCTCGATGAGGTCGTCGACAGTAGCAGAAGGAGCGGGTCTGGGTGCCGTCGCCGTAGATGGTGATGTCCTCGCCTTTGAGGGCCTGGACGATGAAGTTGGAGACGACGCGGCCGTCATCCGGCGAGCATGCGTGGGCCGTAGGTGTTGAAGATGCGGACGACGCGGATCTCGACGCCGTGCTGGCGGTGGTAGTCGAAGAAGAGGGTTTCGGCGACGCGTTTCCCTTCGTCGTAGCAGGCGCGGATGCCGATGGGGTTGACGGAGCCTTTGTAGGATTCGGGCTGGGGGTGGATTTCGGGATCGCCGTAGACCTCGGAGGTGGAGGCCTGGAAGACGCGGGCGCCGGTGCGTTTCGCGAGGCCGAGGGAGTGCATGGCGCCGAGGACGGAGGTCTTGATCGTCTTGATCGGGTTGTGCTGGTAGTGCGGCGGGGAGGCGGGGCAGGCGAGGTTGTAGATGCGGTCCACCTCGAACATGAAGGGCTCGCGTGACATCGTGGCGGACGAGCTCGAAGTTCGGGTTGTCGAGGAGGTGGGCGACGTTTCTCTTTCCGGCCGGTGAAGTAGTTGTCGAGGCAGATGACGTCGTTGCCTTCGTTGAGGAGGCGTTCGCAGAGATGGGAGCCGAGGAATCCGGCTCCGCCGGTGATGAGGATGCGCATGGGCGTTTCCTAAACTGTCAACTCCGAATCTTCAAACCCTAATTTGGAGGGCTTGCACGCTTGACCGTGGGGCGGTGGGCAGCCATGGTTCCGCGCATGAGGATTTTGACGGGATTGCAGCCGAGCGGGAAACTGCATGTGGGGAATTATTTCGGCGCGATGAAGCCTGCGGTGGAGCTGCAGGGGCAGGGTGAGTGCTTTTATTTCATCGCGGACTACCATGCGATGACTTCGGGGCGGGACGGGGCGGCGTTGCGGGAAAATGTGAGGGAGCTGGCGATTGATTTCCTGGCCTGCGGGCTGGATCCGGAGAAGTCGGTGTTTTTCCGGCAGAGTGCGGTGCCGGAGGTGAACGAGCTGGCGTGGATTTTATCAACGGTTTGTCCGATGCCGCTTTTGAACAAATGCCATTCCTACAAGGACAAGGTGGCGCAGGGGATTTCACCGAACCATGCGCTGTTCGCGTATCCGGTGCTGATGGCGGCGGATATTCTGCTCTATGATTCGAACAAGGTGCCGGTCGGGAAAGACCAGAAGCAGCATCTGGAGGTGACGCGGAGTCTCGCGACGAAGCTGAACGAGACCTATGGCGAGGGGACGGCGGTGATGCCGGATGCGATCATCAAGGAGGAGACCGAGCTGGTGATCGGCACGGACGGGCGGAAGATGAGCAAGAGCTACAACAACACGCTGCCGATTTTCGGGGACGAGAAGCCTCTGAAGAAACTGGTGATGAAAATCGTGACGGATTCGACGCCTGTGGAGGATCCGAAGCCGACGGAGGACTCCACGGTGATCGCATTATACAAGCTTTTCGCGAGCGAGCCGGAACTGGCGAAGATGATCGCGGATCATGAGAGCGGTGGCTTCGGCTACGGGGATTTCAAGAAACGGCTGGCGGAGGCGTATTGGGACTGTTTCTCTGAAATGAGGAAGCGGCGGGAGGAGATTCTGGCGGAGCCGGGGTATGTGGATGAGGTTCTGGCGAAAGGTGCGGTGCGCGCGAGGGAGGAGGCGGCGAAGGTGCTGGACCGGGTGAAACGGGCGGTAGGTCTGGTGTAGCGGCTGGCCGTCAGGAAGATTTCTCCGGCGTTGCTTGACCGTATCGTCGGGTGGGGGATAAAACCGCCCGGAAAAGCCCGCGAAAATTTTATGAACATCCACGAATACCAAGCCAAGGAGCTGTTTGACCGTTTCCAAGTCCCTAGCCCCCAGGGGAAAGTGGCCGCAAGTCCTGATGAAGCCGCATCCGCCGCGAAGGAGTTCGCAGGTGCCAAACTGGTCATAAAGGCACAGGCCCATGCGGGTGGTCGCGGCAAAGGACATTTCAAAAACGGCTTCCAAGGCGGGGTGCATCTCATCGACAGCCCCGAGCAGGCGGCGGAGTTCGCCGGGAAAATGCTGAACGAGACCCTGGTGACCGTGCAGACGGGTGAAGCCGGGCGGATGGTGCGCAAGGTGATGATCGCGGAGGCGGTGGACATTTCCCACGAATACTATCTGGCCATTCTCATGGACAGGGACACTTGCGCGCCAGTGATCGTCGCCTCCACCGAAGGCGGCATGAGCATCGAGGATGTGGCGCACGATACCCCCGAGAAAATCTTCCGTCAGGTCATTCACCCGCTCCTTGGCCTCCAGGGATACGAGATTCGAAAAATTTCCGCGGAACTCGGCCTTTCCGGAGATATCGCCAGACAATTCGGCAAGACTCTTAAAAACCTCTACAAGCTCTTCATCGATTGCGATTGCTCCATGCTGGAGATCAACCCGCTCGTGACCACTCCCGACGGGCGCGTGCTGGCGCTGGATGCGAAATTCGGCTTCGATGACAACGCGCTTTACCGTCACCCGGACATCGTCGCCATGCGCGACAAGGAAGAGGAGGATCCGCGTGAAGTCGCCGCCTCCGAATACGATCTCAACTACATCGGCCTCGACGGGAACATCGCCTGCCTCGTGAACGGAGCCGGCCTCGCGATGGCCACCATGGACATCATCAAGCACTATGGAGGCGAGCCGGCCAACTTCCTCGATGTGGGCGGCGGCGCGACCAAAGAACAGGTCACGGCGGCATTTAAGATCATTCTCGGCGATCCCAACGTCAAAGGTATCCTCATCAACATTTTCGGCGGCATCATGGACTGCAACGTCATCGCCGAAGGAGTCATCGCCGCAGCGAAGGAAACCGGACTTCCCATCCCACTGGTGGTTCGCCTCGAAGGCAACAACGTGGAGGCCGGAAAAGCCACCCTCGCGGCCTCCGGAATCGATATCGTCGCAGCCGATGACATGGCTGACGGAGCCGAGAAAATCGTGAAAGCGGTTGGCTGAAAATCACCGATCCGATGACGCTACGGCAATTTTACGACTGGCAGACCTTGGGTGGCGCCAAGGATGTCTCGCGACTCGTCGCCGCCTTGGAGGAGCGGGAAATTTCCTGGTGCATGATGGGTGGTCTCGCGGTGAACCATTGGGCGCTGGAGCCAATGGCCACGGCGGATGTGGATCTTGTAATCGCCTCGGAAAAAATCGAGGAAGCCGTCGATGCATTGAAATCGTTGGGCTTCGAGGAGAAGCGTTTCGATTGGTCGATCAATTTCAAGGGTGAGTCCAGAGTTTCCATCCAGATCAGCACCGAGGAGATGTATCTTGATTTCCCATCCCGCTCCCTGCCGACGGAAGTCCACGGTATCCTGATGCGGGTCGCTTCACTGGAGGATACCCTCAGAGGAAAGCTCGCTGCGTTTTCCGCTCCGGAGCGCCGTGGAAGCAAGCGCATGAAAGATCTTCTGGATATTTCACGACTGCTGGAGGCGAACCCCGGGCTCAAAGAAAAAATCCCAACCGAGATCCTCGAAAAACTCGAAATCTGAATTTTTAAAAATCAACAAACTAGAAACCATGGCCATTCTCATTGACGAAAACACAAAGATCCTCGTGCAGGGCATCACCGGTAGCTTCGGCGGCAAGCACGCGCAGCTCTCTCTCGACTACGGGACGAAACTCGTCGGCGGCGTGACTCCGGGAAAAGGCGGACAGAAATTTTCCGGAACCGTGCCTATCTTCGACACGGTCTCCCAGGCGGTGAACGAGACTGGTGCGACCGCCTCCGCGATCTTCGTCCCGCCTCCGTTCGCAGCCGACGCCATCCTCGAAGCGATGGACGCCGGCGTCGAACTTATCGTGGCGATCACCGAGGGAATTCCCGTGATGGATATGATGAAAGTGAAGGAAGCTCTCAAGGGTTCGAAATCACGTCTGGTGGGCCCCAACTGCCCGGGCATCGTCACTCCCGGCCTTGGCGAGAAAAGCCATGGCGGTTGCCGAATCGGCATTGCGCCCGGATACATCCACAAGCGCGGAAATGTCGGCGTGGTTTCCCGCTCCGGAACGCTCACCTACGAGGCGGTGTTCCAGCTTACGCAGATGGGCTACGGCCAGAGCACCTGCGTCGGTATCGGCGGAGATCCCATCAACGGCACCAATCACCTCGATGTTCTGAAAATGTTCAATGATGACGACGAGACGGAGGCCATCATCATGATCGGTGAGATCGGTGGTAACGCCGAAGCCGAGGCCGCGCGTTGGGCGAAGGACAACTGCAAGAAACCCATCGCCGGATTCATCGCCGGGGCGACGGCGCCTCCCGGCCGACGCATGGGTCATGCTGGCGCCATCGTCGGCGGTGAGGAAGATACCGCCGAGGCGAAGAAAAAGATCCTCGCGGAATGCGGTATCGCCGTCGCAGAGACACCGAGCGACATGGCGAGCACTCTGATGGAGCGTTGGGGAAAATAGCTGTTTCTCATTGGCGCATGAATCGGAGCGTCAGAAAAAACCCCTCGATCCCATGGAGGGAAGCGTGCTTGGAAACGACCTGTGACGCCGTGACGGCGAGGTGGTTTGCATGACGGTGGCCACTTAATTCCCGCGTGAACCGTCCGGTATTTCGGGTGGGGGAAGAGGGGCGCGGTGTCGTCCTGTTTTGGAAATTGGATCCTGATTCCAGGAGATGATGTCGTCGAAGGAGGATTTTTTTTGATGGATCGCTGAATATTTCCGCACGGGGTTAGGTCAAAGCTTGCGTAACCACAAATTACCAAAACAATGAAAAAACTAATCACCACCATCGCAATCGGCGCGTTCGCATTCATCGGAACCGCTGTTGAATCCGACGCCCGCCCGAACCGTGGGGGGTATGGCAACCAGGCTCCCGCAAGTCAGATCTACGTGAGCGGATACCGCCACGGCCGCCCGGTCTATACCCAGAAGGTTTTTGTCGGTTACGACCGATTCCGCCGTCCGGTTTACCAGTATCGCACGGTTTCCGCACCCAGACGCGGGCATCAAAGGGGATACGACAATTGCAACGCCGGCTACAATCCGCGCTACGACGGACGCCGTAGTTCGGGATCCAGCGTGAGCTTCACTTTCCGTCACTAGGTTTTACGTGTAGACAGTGTCTGGTCGGACTCCCGGGGGTGGAAACCTCCGGGAGTCTTTGCATGGCAGTGTTCAGAGCGGCCGGGCGTATGTCTCGCAGCGGTTGTGCCAGCCGGGCAAAAACTGCCTCTCGTTCCTGGCGGGGGGGGAGTTCGCCACACGTCTGGAGAGAATCCTTTTCGCGGAGGCTGCGAATTCGCTGGCTGCCGGGGAACCGGCGGGGACGTTGTTCATGCCTCCGAGAACCTGGAGAAGTCCCCAGCCCTGACCGTTGTATTTCTCCGAGGCGCTGGTGCCTTCCCCTTTGAAATTCACGTAGTCGATGAGGGCGTATGTGCCCTGGGGCGTAGTGGAGACCTTCTGATAGTTCGCCTGGATTTTCGCCCGCTCGGAAGCTGGTGCGGCGGCAAGCATTTTCGGCAGAGCGGAACGGGAGCGGCTCATGATGAACTCGGTCTGGAGGGTGACGGTGGAAGCCAGCCATTTCCTGAGAGCTGTCATTTCCGGGGAATCGAATTTCGCCTGGAATTCACCGCGCGTGCGCCACGGGCTGAAACGGCTTTTCGCGATTGCGGTCGGGTTGGCACCGTTATTCTCCGCGAAGGCGATGAAAGAAGGCCAGGATTCCTCGAAGCGACCGTTGAAACCGGCGGGATACCAGATGAAATGGCCTATGCCCAGCGACGGGAATTCCTCGCCGCCGTTCCATGCGGTCAGCCCGTTGACCGTCCCGCCGGATTCGTTCTGCCAGATTTTTTTTCCGATGGCGGCCTTCTGTGCTGCGGAGAGATCGGTGGCAGGAGCCGCATTTCCACCTGGTGGGGGGTTTCCCGGGGAGCAGGCGGTGAGAAAGGCGGCGAGTGCGAGAGGAAGGCGGATCGGGATCATCCGGAAGATCCTAGACCTTAAATTCGAAACTCCAACTTTGAAAAATTGCCGGGGCGGACACGTATGGTTCAGATGACGATACGTTTGACGGTCGGGTGGTTGGCCGCGGTTCTGTGCGCTGGAGCGCAGGAGTGGAGTTCGCTTGGATTCGCACCTGAGGAGGTCAAGGCTTCGAGCACGCAGGCTGTTCCCGCCGTGACGATGATCAACGGAGGGGGATTGGCGGAATCGCAGCCGGAGAGCGACATCTGGGTTCACGGGAATTCATCCACCGAGGGCGGGGGTGCGATCTGGATCGCCTCCTATGGCGACCCGAACGGACGAGGCAAGGCGGAACTGGAGTTCGATCTCGGGGAAATTCTGCCGGTGACGGCTGTGCAGATCTGGAACGGGAATGAGAAAGGCAGGACGGGGCGTGGCGCGAAGGATGTGGAGCTGTGGGTTTCCTCGGCCGGGAAAGACTGGGAGGAGGCTGCGGAATTTGTTTTGAAACTGGCCTCGGGAAGACCCGACGAAAAGGCGCAGACGATCGCCATGAAGGGGGCGAAGGCTCGCTTCGTGAAACTGGTTGTGAAATCGAATTACCAAAGCAGCGAACCGGTCGCGATAAGCGAGGTTCGCTTTGTTTCTCCGGATCGGAAAGTCGCGCGCGAGCGTTTCGTGAAGCGCTACGAGATCATCAAGGCCGGAGATCCTTTCATGGGTCTGCCATCTGAAAAGGAAGCAGGAGTGGCCTACCCGGAGGATTCCGGGGTGGTAAACCTACGGGAAGCGCCGTACTTCGCGAAGGGCGACGGGATCACGGATGATACGAAAGCCATTCAGAGAGCGCTGGACGACCATCCGAACTCCGGCGCCATCCTTTATCTTCCCAATGGCATCTACCCCGTCTCCGATACCCTGCGTTGGCCGGACGCGCCGGAAGGGAAAGGCGGCTCCGAGTGGAAAAACGTGCGTCTCCAGGGTCAGAGCCGGATGGGAACGGTGGTCGTTTTGAAAAGCGGCGCGGAGGGTTTCGGAAATCCGCGCGAACCCAAGGGGCTGGTATGGACAGGGCTGGCTCCGGCACAAAGGTTTTCCAACGAGATACGCGACCTCACCCTGCATACGGGAACCGGCAATCCGGGTGCTTGCGGCGCTCAGTTCCACGCGAACAACCAGGGACACATGATGGACGTGTTCACTGTCTCCGGAGACGGGCGCGGGGTGGCGGGGATAGACATGCGCTTTACCGGCGAGATAGGGCCGTTGCTTTTGAAAAATATCGCCGTGGTCGGCTTCGACTACGGGATCTGGACGGGCGGAGCCATCAACAGCCAGACTGTCGAGGGCCTGTTTGTTCGCGGATCAGAACAAGGCTGGCGTCCGGTCGGACGGGCAGACGCTTTCCATTAGGAACATGATCAGCAGAAACGCTGCTCCGGCGATTTTGAACAAGGGATTCCTGACACTTCTGGATTCTGAGCTTCAGGGGAAAAAAGGATCGGCGGCGGTCTTACAGCAGGGGGACATCCTCGCGAGAAACGTTAAGGTCTCCGGTTACGCGAAGGGAATAGGGGGCGGGGTTTCAGATGAATTTCTAAGTGAAACGGCGACGGGATTCGGAAAGCGGGAGCGGGGCGACAGGCTGGAGGTGAGAGAGGTCCCGTCCCTCGCGCCGGATGCGGTGAGGAACTGGGTCTCACCATTGGGGTACGGTGGTAATCCGAATGACGACATGGATGATACCGAGGCAATCCAAAAGGCGATAGATTCCGGAGCGCGAACAGTCTATCTGCCGAGAGGAAAGTGGAGGATTGACGGACAGATCACTGTGAGGGGAAACATGGAGAGGCTTGTCGGACTAAAGGCATACCTCGAATATAAGGGCTCGGAGGAAGGTCTCTTCGTCGTGGAGGCCGGGAACGCGGACGTGGTTCTCATCGAGGGGTTGAAAGGAAACTATGAGAAGAGGCCTGTGATCGAAGGGCGGACAGGGCGGACGGTAGTTGTATCAGGCTGCATCAACACGGGTCTGAAATTTTCGGGGGGCGGGGAGGTGTTTATCGAAGACGTCTGCTCGAATCCGGAGTCGAACTTCGCATTCAGCGGAGTGAGGGGATGGGCGCGGCAATTGAATCCCGAGAACGAGGGAACCCATGTCAGCGTCGACGGGGGATCACTGTGGATCATGGGCTTGAAGACGGAACGCGGGGGAACGCTGGTCGAGGCGACGAGCGGGGCACGAGTGGAGGTTTGGGGAGGCTTTTCCTATACCACAGGTGCAGGGGCACTGGCTCCGATGTTCACGCTGGATGAAAGTTCATCGGGATTGTACCGCTTCCGGGAAATCTGCTTTAACGACGATCCGTTCCGCGTGATCGTCAAAAGGGGGGCGGATGTGCTTGAGAAGGATGACCCGCGGTGGGAAGGGCGGAAGCTCCCGCTATTCGAGGTGCTTTCCACGGAGTGATGAAGCGGTTTGCCGAGCCATGGCCATGGTCTACTGTGTATCGGCGAGGGAAATATGTTGGAGAGATCGAATAACAGGCCGAGATCCAAGGCGGCTCCCTAAGGCGAGTGGAAGCCTCCGGGATTTTTCTACGGGCGTGCTCGTCTGGCTTTACGGACAAAGGGTCAATCTTCCCCTTCAGGAAGGACGAACCTGCGCTCGATGTCATCCAGCACCGACGGAGTGTGGAGCATGAGGGGATGAAGGGTGACGTTGTAGGAGCGGTTCTCGGCGCGAGCCCAGACGGAAGATGTGGTGGGGAGGATGATGAGATCCATAGGGGTGCGGTAGGAGGTGATGGGAATGTCGCCGAGGTTGTCTTCCGTTTCCTCCAGATCGCGGATGAAATCGCTGCCCGGGCGCATCTGGAACGCGCCTTTTGTCGGGTAGGTATAGGCGGCTCTCGTTCCATGGTGGGGGGTGGAGACTGTGATGAATTCCTCGCACCGCTCGGCTCCGCCTAGGTGCTGGAGGTAATAGCGGGAGACGAGGCCTCCCATGCTGAAGGCGACGAGGGCGAATTTTTCCTCCTCACCGAATTCCCTGTCGATGTCCTGCTTGAGTCCGGCGGCGAGTCTGTCGAGGCCGCCACGTCCGTCGGCTGGTTTGAGCTGCGGTACGAAGCATCGGATGCCGTGGGTTTCGAGCCGGCGCCTGAGGGAATCGAAGGCTTTGCCGTCCTCGAAAATACCGTGAACCATCACCACTTTCTCGTAGCGTGGCTGTTGTGGCTGCGGATGGCAGGAGACGGCGGTGGCGAAAACTCCGGTGAAAAGGTGGATGACGCGTGCGGTGATCATATTATCAGCCGGGAGGCCATTCAAGTTGGCGTCCGCCGAGGAGGTGAACGTGGAGGTGGGGTACGGTTTCTCCGCCATGAGAGCCATGGTTGATGGCGATGCGGAAACCGGTTTCAGAAATACCCAGATCGGCCGCAAGCTGTCCCGCTGTCAGGAGGAGGTGACCCAGGACAGTCCTGTCGTCTTGCGAAGCCTCGCCGATCCGGGGGATCGGCTTTTTCGGAACGATGAGGACGTGCACAGGTGCCTGGGGGGAGATGTCGCGGAAAGCGCAGCACAAATCGTCCTTATGAATGATTTCCGCGGGAACCTCGCCGTCGTAGATTTTCTGAAAAAGCGTCTTCACTGGTGGATCGAAAGTAGCGGCTGGAACCGAAAGCTCAAACCCGGAATACAGAAAGGCGCGATCCCCGTTCCGGAGGTCGCGCCATTGAAAGTGTGATGGGGAAAATCAGGAAATCCGCTTGCGGCGGAGAAGTGCCGCCGTCGCTCCCAGCAGAAGAAGTCCTGCGGAGGAAGGCTCGGGCACGGGGCTGAAGCCGATTGTTCCCTTGTATCCGGGTAGGTGAACCTCACCAGTCGTGGCGAGGCTCTTGGCGAATATGGAGCCGTCGATGGGGCCGGCGGCTTTCACATCCGCGTAGGGCGCCAACACCTGGCCGTTCATGTTCTTTCCTTTGAAATCGATGCTGGTGGCTTCGTAGAAATTCCAGACCACGCGCTCGCGCCAGGAGTTCTGGGTCAGATCACCGACCATGTTCCCGGCCACCCAGTTGACGGCGGTGCCGGCGACGTTGATCACGATGTTCGTGGAGTTGTTGGTGATCAGTTCGATCTGCTGCACCTTGTTATTTCCGAAAAGGGCGCTGGAGTTGATGTTGAACACGGAGAGGCCGTTGGCGTCGGGGGATGCGGTCATGCGGAAGGGGCCGGGCTGCCCGGGCCGTTGGATACCAGCATGGCGTTACTATTCGCACCGTAGGTGGCGAGGTTCTGGCTGGCCAGGGTCAGATCATCAATGATGCCGCTGTAGCTGACGCCGGGGTTGGAGACCAGTGAGCCGCCGCCGTTGAAGTTGATGTTGCGCCCGTTTTTCGACCCGCCCAGTTCAAGGCTTCCGGCGTTCAGTTGAATCGAACTCCCCGAGACGATGTTTCCGGCGACACGCAGGACAAGATCGGTTTTCGGAACCTTGTTCTGGAGCCTGATCCCGAAATTCGCGGAACTTGAAGAGGTGATGTTTCCGCCGACGATGGTGCGCCCTTCGATGTCAGAGTTGGTGGAGAGATTCCCGCTGACGACGACGCTGTAGTCCGAGAGGGGGGAGAGATTCTGAGCGGAGGCGACACTGCACAACGACGCGAATGCGATGAGGGGGAGTGCCAGCCAACCACCCTGGGGGGAGGGGTGTGAGTGCATGACGACGGAGAGGTAGTCGGGAGCCGAGGCCGGTGCAAGAGATTTCGCATCACGTGATCACGTGTTTTGCAAATAGGCCTATATGATTTTCCAAAGGATGGCGAACGGTGTGGTTCCGATGCATCCTCCTTGCGTGGAGGGGGTGAATTGCCCTACCCCTTCCGGGTGCTTCATTCGGAAAAAAGAAGACAGGAACAGTCGTCCTGGAAAAAGACCCTGCTGCGGGGACTCCTGATCTGCGCGGGATCAGTGACCATCCTTCTGCCAGCCTGGCTCCCGAACAAGCCGGGAGCGCCACTCGAGCGAGGATCCGTCGAACTGCTGCAAGCGGGGTTGCTGGCGGCGGCGACGGCCGTGATGACGGGGGCACTGGCTCATTCCGGACACAGGCGGTCGGTCTGCAGGGTGCTGGCATTCGGGCTGGCGGCGGCACTGGTCGGGGAGCTGGAGGATTTCATATCAGGAATTCTGGACTGGCCATTTCCGGAGGGGTGGGTAATAGGCGCGCTGCTGGTCGCCGCACTGATCACCATCCTGCGTCACCGCAAGACGATGGTTAAATTTATCGGGACGATGGGACATCATGCCGGGGCGGGTTTCATCGCGGCGGCGTTACTGATACTCTATGTGTTCAATCGTGTGGTGGGTGCGCCGCAGTTCTGGGAGGCCTCGCTGGGTGAAGGTTTCAACCCGGAGATTCCGCGGATTTGCAAAAGCTACCTGGAACTGCTCGCGTGCTATTTTGTGTTCGTCGGGGCGCTGGGAATCGCGATCACTCTGGGCAGAAGGGAGGAGCTGGACTAGATGGCGGCGCGTTTTTCGAAAAGGGTTTCCTGGAGGATCGAGGCGTGGGCCTACTCTTTCATAGCCGCCGTAGTGAGCCTGCTGCCGCCGGGTGGTGTCTTTTTGTTCGGCGAGGTGGTGGGGAAAATGATCTGGCCGCTGATGACCGCGCGGCAGAAGACGGTCGCGAGAAATCTCCGCATCTCGGGTATCGCGGCGGAAACCGGCTCGGTCGCCGGGCTTGCGAAGCAAAGTTTCATCAGGACGACGGCGAACCTCCTGAGCTCCTCCGTGGCCTCGAAACTGCCTCCGGAGCGACTCGGGGAGATCCTAGCCGTGGAGAATCCCGAGCTATTGGAGGAGGCCGTCGCGCCTGGCAACGGTGTGATCCTCCTTCTCGCACATATGGGGAACTGGGAGCTACTCACAAGATTGCACCGGTTTTTCCCGGATGGAATCCGCTGCGGTGCCTTTTACCGCCCGCTGAACAATCCCATTCTCAACCAACGTGTCGTAAAAGAACGCGAGGCCGACGGAACCGTTCTCTTTTCAAAACGCGACAGCCTCCACCAGGTAAGCGGGTTCCTCAGGGAGAACGGGGTGATAGGAATTCTGGCGGATCAGCGCGTGGGTCTTCAGGGCGAGGTGGTCTCGTTTTTCGGAAGACTGACCAGAGCCAGTCCGCTGCCAAGCCTCCTGGCACGACGTTGCAAGAGTGAGGTGCTCTCCCTTTCCCTGCGGACGGTCTCACCTGGGAAATGGAGCGCGCGCTACCACCGTGTCAACAGGCCCTACGATTCCGAAAACTGCATGGAGGCGCTGGAGCGGGCGATGATGGTCTCGCCCATGGATGTGTTCTGGCTGCAGGAACGCTGGAAGGTATATGTCGGGCCGGGGGTCACTTTTTTGAGATGGCTGAAAAAAGAGGATGCGCGGGGGATTAAGCCGCACCGCGGTCTGGTCTGGCGTAGAGAGGAAGAGCGCGGCCTTCCGCTATCGGACGAATGCCTCCATGGCGACATCCGATACGAGGAGGCCACCGGCAGGGCGGCAGGGGATCTGGAGGGGATTGATCTGGCCAAGCGACTGCCTTTGGATTTCATCCTGGTGTTCTCGGAAAACAGTGAGGTGCGAGCCGAGGCGAAGCGTCTCGGCATTCCGGTGATCCACGCGACCGGATTCTCAGGATAGGCCGCCGGTCACCTGCGCCGTAGTTTTGAAATGAAGCTTCGCGAATTTTCCGAGAGACTCCCGCCCGTGTGTCTCAACCAGTTTTTTCCCGGCATCCACCACCAGTGAGGAGGCTCCGAGCGGTATGGTGAATCCGGCCTTTTTCGTGGCAGCGTCCATCCAATCTATAAAACGCTCTCGAGCCAGGATGGAGGCTGCGGCGACGGCGGTGTCGGACTCGCCTTTGGTGCGCTGGTCGAGCTCCACGGTGATCTCTTTTTTCCTCAGCGCGGACTGGAGGACATCCTTCCGGGCGAACTGGTCGGAAAGGGCGCGGGGGCAGTCCGGCACTTTTTTCACAAGCTCCTCGATGACCGTCGCATGGCCCGATGCGAGCATGCGGTTGAGATTTTTGAAGGAGGGGTAGATCTCGTTGTATTTTCCAGGGCGGATGGCGATGACATCGAAGTGAATGCCGGGAGTGGCCTTGATGATGGAGGCGAGCCTGCGTATCGCGGCGGGCGTGGTGATCCGTTTCGAATCCATGATGCCGCTCCGGATGAGAAGACGGGTGATCTCCGCGTCCGTATATACGCCGGCGATTACCAGGGCCGAAGAAGTCGCCCTTTCCGCTCTCGTCTATCCCGAAGTGGGGGAGAAAACGCCCGGTGTCGTCTGTTTCCTCCTCCCGGCCGAATCTCGCGATGCCCGTGATCTCCGGCTCCAGGATGAAGCGGACGAAGTCCTCCGTTTCCTTCCCTTGTATCAGAACCTTCGGGCCTTTTTCATAAACACTGACGCTAAGCTTTCCCTTCCTGGCGGCGAAAATAGTGTATTGCTTGGCGAGGAATTCGAAGCCCTTCGCCTCCAGGACGGCGCGCAGTTTCGCCACCTGGGCGGTATCGAGCGGGACGGTATGGGAGGTCATCGGCGAAGTTTACGGGAAGAGTTTCTGTGAGGCGAGCCTCAGAGCGGGAGCTGGTAGAAAAGGTAAACGTCCGCGGAGATCAGCAGATTGCCGATGCCATGGAAGACGATCCCCGTTTTCAGCGAGCCAGTGCGATACGTCAGATAGCAGGCCGCCATCCCCATCGCTCCAACAGAGATCCATCCCCAGAAATCATACTGGGTGTGAACGAACGCGAACAGAAGGGAGGAGATCACGGCCGCGCCGAAGACTCCGGTTTTCGATTTCAGTCCTTGGAAGAGGAAACCCCGGAACGCGATTTCCTCGAAAACCGGTGCGAACAACACGCTGCTCACGAAAAGCGATACGAGCAGCCAGGCGTCGGGCGAGGTGGTCTCGATGAAATCGGTGGGATCGGTCTCAGTCCCCGGAGTGATGAAATAGAGAACCCAGTGCAAGGCATCCATCACCGCAAGCGCGGCGATAAGAAGCGGCCAGTCGATGCGTCTTCCAGGCGCGAAGACACGGCGGATCCGAGCCGGATTTTTCAGGAAGACGATTGCCACCACTACCGCGGGGAACGCCCGCCACAGCGCGTCATACGGAAGGTAGATGTCCAGGATCCCGCCAAGCGCGTAGTAGGCGTAGTAAGCGGAATCCAGGATCGATAGCCAGGGATCGAGCAGCAGCTCCGCGAGAAAGAACGCGCCGAGAACCGAGCTTGCCGCCCAGGAATCCGGCACCCTTGATAGCCGCACCGAATCGCGTTCGCGCCAGAACAGGCAGTAAGCTCCGATACCAAGCCCTATGATAAGGATGACGTTGTCGATGCTTCCGCTCCATATCGCGCGAGCCAGCAGACGGTCGTTCTCCTCCCGGTAGCGCAAGAGAACAGCGGGGTCGTTTTCCTGATCGAGGAAAAGCTCGAAGTCCCACGCGCTCCCGTTGCCCTCCAGCAGCCACTCTCTCATTTCCTCCCGGTAGGTGGGGTCACGGGTTCCCTCCACGTGGGTCACCCCCTCGCCAAGGCGTAGGGAAATCGCGTCCAACAGGATCTCGCCGGGGCGACCGAGATCCCCCAGATACAGGTCTCTTACTGTTTCCCGGGTCTCCTCCAGCCACTCGGACTCCTCTTCTTCCGTCGCGCCCGCCATCCAGTTCCCGAACGCGTCGCCCCGTTCCACCGCTTCGGAAAATCTCATACTACGGTCGTAGTATCTGAGAACCACCTCTGTATCGATTTCTCCCGCCCGCACCACCTGGCCTGTGTGGGCGAGCCATGTCATCCACAGCCATGCGAGGCCGAGAGCCGCCACCAACGTCTTCGGGATTCCTCCCCTTATGCGATCTTTCAGTGCCATGCCCGGTGCTTTCTTAAATCGCGGGACATGGTTTGGCTGTTAAAATAACCGGAACCTTCACGCCGGGGCAAAGGGCTGTCGCGTTCAGCGGCGGAGCAGACAGGGGCGGAGGACGACCGCGACAAGGATGGCGACTCCGATGGCTGCGAGCGACCAGGGCTGCTCGTTCGCGAGGCGGACGGTGAGCGCGACGGTGGCGGCGGAAGCGAGAACGGCACCAGTGGCTGTGATAATCCGGTGTCCGGCTTTCGCCTTCCAGGCGAGGACATTGACCGTCGCAAAGGTGAAAAGGAATGTCAGACTGGCTCCCTCCACCAGCATGGAAAGATTTCCCAGAACAGCGAAGATACCGGATAAGAGGCCGAGGCCTAAGATCGCGCGGCCCGGGACTTCCCTCGAGTTCAGACGGGCGAGGTAGCGCGGCAGTTCGTCGTGGTCCGCCACCGTCTTGGCGAGGCGCGCGGTGGCGAAGAGGGTGGAGTTGATCGCGGAGCCGGTGGAGAATGCCGCGGCTATGGTGACGATGACCAGCCCTGTGGTGCCGAGTGCCGCCTTGCCCGCGATGGCGAGAGCGACCTCTTCGTTCTCGACGACCTCTCCCGCGCCGATGAGCATGGCCACCCCCAGTGCGACCAATATGTATATCACGATGACGATCAGGATGGCGGAAATGAGCGCTCTGGGGAGGGTTTTCCTTGGGTTTCCTATTTCCTCGTAATCATATGCCAGAAGTTGGAAACCTTCATAAGCCATGAAGACGGCAGCGGCTCCGAAAATCGCGGCGGGGAGGCCGGAGTCCGGGACACCCGCGGAGAGTTCCCCGGTGTCCCATCTGAAGAGGCCGAAGCACGCGAGTCCGACGAGGACGACCAGCTTGAACCAGACGAAGAAAATCTCCGCGCCACTCGATTCACCGGTTCCCCTCAGGTTCAGCCCCACGAAAAGGCCGAGTATCGCCAGCGCGGCGGCGCGGGGCAACCACGCCCCGGCATCGAAGACATGGGCGAGGTAGGTGCCGAAGGTGTAGGCATAGACGGAGTTCGTGAGGATATAACCGAGTATCAGCACCCACGAGAGGCTGCCCGCGAAGCCGTCCTTGTGAATCTCGCGGAGGAAAGTGAACGCTCCGCCACCCTCACCGTATTTCTCCGCGAGCTTGGAATACGAATAGCCGGAGGCGAGGGCGACCAGACCGGCGGCGAGGAAACTCACCCACGCCCATTGGCCCGCGATGGAGATGACCACACCAAGTGTGGAAAAAATCCCGCCGCCGACCATACCGCCGACCGCCATGGACCACGTCGCCTGGAACCCGAGTTTGCTTTTCGCAGCGGACATCTGCGGCAAATTATTCGGAGAGTGAGGCTGCCGCGAGTCTTGTTTTCTGGAATCATGAACCGGGCGTCTTCAAGGTTCCGGCTCCACCTATGGAAAGATGGCGGAGCTCACGAAGGACTCGAAGGTTCTGTCCTGTGCCCGAACCATTTCGGCTTCGCCCGCGATCTTGAAAAACCAGGTGAAGCCGTTCTTCCGGAGGATGGCGGTGGTGATGGCTCCTTTGCGGTTGTCACTGAAGAGGCTCTCGGCGCTGACCATGCGTGTGAGGAGGAAGTCGCCGGATTCGCCTTTCACGGACTGGCCGATATCGGATTCCGTCGGCGGGAGGCGGAGCTGGGCACGCCAGCGATTGACGTTTTCCAGGTCGCTTCCGCCATCTCCGGGGAGGGGTATGACGGAGACATCGCCATCGATTCCGTCCGGGGAGGGGATGCGGAAGCTGGCGGCGCGCATGTCGGTGGCGGGTTGTTTCTCCCAACCCTGGGGGACTTCGAGGCTGATGCGGGGTGGCACGGGCTTTTCGCCTATCTCTATGCTCTTCAGAAGTTCCATGAAGGCCGGGCGGATGTTCTCGAGAGCGGAACCGGGAGTGGTGAGCTTGAAAAACCATGTCTCG
This sequence comes from uncultured Verrucomicrobiae bacterium, assembly GCA_963758175.1. Taxonomy (GTDB): domain Bacteria; phylum Verrucomicrobiota; class Verrucomicrobiia; order Verrucomicrobiales; family Akkermansiaceae; genus Luteolibacter. Next base: position 854,405 of record CAVWUI010000002.1, on the reverse strand, counting down.
TCGTTCACTGGGACGATGGCGGCGAGGATGCTGTTATCCTCGCCGCGCAGCTCGAACCACATGGCACGCGAACCACCGGCCTCCAGGGAAATGACCTGCCCACCAGGATCGGGGCTAGGTGGAAGGCCGATCTCTTCGCGCCAGCGGTTGACATTCGCGGGTATGCCGCCCGCGTCTCCGGGAAATTTCGAGACGGAAACGTTTCCCGACTCCCCTACCTTGTAGAGCGCGATCTGTAATTCACCCGGAGTTTCCGTTTCCCAGTCATCCGGAGCTTTCCAGCGGAGTGGACGGTTCCCTTCGATGACTTTTTCAGGAGCCGGCTCGTCTGTCGCCACGCGGTAGGTGGGAACCTCTTCTTCGGAACAGGATGCGAGCGCCAGGCACGCTGCGGCGATAGTCGCGGCTCTCATTCCTCCGGCGCGACGATTGGTAGGACGGGAGCCGGCAGATCATTGTGATAGGTATGGCAGGTTGTGCAGCGGTGGTCGATGCCGCCCTTGGGGCTGTGGCAGTCGGTGCAGGATTTGATGGAAGGGAGGTTCACATCGCTGGTGAGGGCGCTGGTCATGACATCGTGGCAATCGAGGCAGGACAGACCCTTCTTGTGGAGGTCGTGGTCGAATTTTCCTATGGTCATCCAGCGGTCGGGGACGGAGACGCCGGCGATGAGAGGGGTGCCGTTCTCGTTTTCCGGGGGGGTGACCTCATGGCATGTGGCGCAACCGGCGAAGGGCACCTGGAGACCGGCCGGGGTCTTGCCCTGCATGTCCGCGAAGAAAATACCGTATTCAAGATTCTCACCGGTCTCGTAAAGTGACTCGATGCCGGAGCGTTTCTCGCGGACGTAATCGGCAAGCTCCTCCGGGCGGGTGATGTCCTCGTGGCTGCGGGCGTATTCCTCGTACTGGATGTTCAGGCTGCGGAGAAACGAGCGGACGTAATAAGGATCGCCGTGCGGGAGCTGGATTCCGGGTTTTCCGTTTCCGGCGGTTGTCTCCGGATCGAACTGGAGGGTGTGGCACTCAACGCAGTGCTTCTGGTATGTAATGGGCTGCTGGTATTCACCGGTGCCGTCCTGCTCGTGGCAGTCGGTGCAACTCATGGTCCGGGGCATGTCGCCGGTATTGAGATGCACCTCGTGGTTGAACTTGAGAGTGTTCCTGTCCTCCACCTTGTCGCGGATGAGGCGGAACTCGGGGTGGTCGGTGTGGAAGGCGCTTATGAGATCGGTGTAACCATCGGCCGGGCGCTCGCGAACCTGGGTTTTGAGATCAGAGTCCGCGAGAAACGAGGGAAACGCGTGGGGATCGACATCCGCGCCCAGTTTCCGTGCATCGGCCATGAGCTTTTCGGAGCCATGGCAATCGGTGCAATAGCCGCTGGATACATCCGCCATGAATCCGCTGCCCTCGTGCTCCTTGTGGCACTCGTGGCAGGAGAAATCCGCGGGCATGTTTGGCTGGTGGAAATCTTTTCCCGAATGGCATGCGAGACAGGCCGTGTCCATGGCGTCGGTTTCAAGAGGGCCTTTCCTGATCATTTCGGAAGGTGTCAGACCGTGGCGGAAGGCGTCAAAGGCTTTCCCGAACCAGGAATCCACACCCTGTCTGGCGCTTTCATGACACGCGGCGCAGGTGGTGGCTCTTTCCGAAGGGGCGTTTCCCTGGCGGGAATTCGCATGGATGTCCTCGAAAGCCTGGCTGGCGTGGACGGTGGAAAGCGGCCCGGGGTTGGTGAATTCGTCACGGGTCTGTGTGCTCAGTCCGACGAGCAGGACTAGGATGCTGGCGACCACGGTGAAGACGACGACGCGCCGGCGGATGTTGCGCAGGGTGCGGCGCGGCTGGCATTTCGGAATGGCATTACAGCAGGTGCCATCGGGAGTGGGGCCGTTCTCGCATTTCCCTCCGCCGGACTTGGGGCGGGTGCAGGTCCAGTGGCCTTTTTCCTCGCCATCCTGCACGACGAGGCGTGGGGAGCACTCGAAGGAGACCCGGCATTTCCCCTTTGGAGACGGGCCGATGCGGCAGGGGCAGCCCTTGCAAAGGTTGCCGCATTCCCAGTCCAGGTTGGGGCGGACGTATTCCTGTGTGGGGAAATCCGGGGTCTTGCGATGGTTCTTCATGAGACGGCTCCGGAGAAGGAATAGACGAGGACGATGTGCAGAAGACTGAAAATCAGCATTGAGTAGCTGAGCGGTATGTGGATGAAAAGCCAGAGGCGCAGGGTGAGCTGGAGCGAATACTGGTAGTCGAGCATGTGCTTCCGTTCCACGAGATCACGCAGTCCGTCCAGCATCACCAGCTCGGCTTTTTTCGTGTATCTCTGGACTTCGTCGAACTGCGAGGCGTGCGCGGCCAATGGCGATTGGGAACGCCGGAGGTGCGCCCACCAGTTTCGGGGTTTCGTGAAAAACATCCCGAGCTTGTCCGTGTAGAATTCCGCCAGGACGGGCGAAGTCTGGCCATCGACACCGGCCAATACCAGCGCCTCCGCCTCCTCTCGCAGTTTGAAGCGGGCGTAGGGGATTCGCTCGAAGGGAGTCTCATATCCGGCGACGGTGAGTTTCCTCGGAAACGAGCGGCTGATCCATATCCCGACGACGCCGGAAAGGAACACCGCCACGTAGCAGAGCGCGAAGATCTGCCGGAAAATTCCGGATGGCCACGTCCATCCCATGTGGACGAGGAACAGCGCGCCGGAAAAAACACCTATATACAGGTGCGTCTGTAGCCAGAACCTCGCTGTGCCGAAGCGCAGGAAGGGGACTTTTTTCCGGAGATTGAAAAACGTCAGCACCAGCATTACCGCGAAAAGCACCCAGCCGCTGGCGTAGGCGTTGCGAGGATACATGGGAGCGAAGGTGAAGTATGCCGCGACCAGTCCGGCCACCAGCAGGGCGGTGAGCAGGATGTTGAGCGTCCGCCGCCGTCTGAGATCCGTTATCTTGTCAGCCACCGGGCGAGAGGGGTTACATTGGTTAGATCGGATCTGCTGAGGGCGTCGTGAGGACAGGCGTTCTGGCAGGCGGGGCCGCTGGTCTGCTCGATGCAGAGGTCGCATTTGGTCGCCTTGAGAATGGGTTGGAACTCGTCGTCCACGAGGAACTGGCCTTTGGACGAGCGCACCTCGACCATGCGGATGGAGTCGTAAGGGCAGTTCGCCGCGCACGCGCCGCAGCCGATGCAGGTGGCGGGGTTGATGACCACCTCACCGCTGAAGCTGGTGCGGTGGATAGCCCCGGTCGGGCAGCCTATCATGCAGACGGGATCGACGCAGTGCATGCACGCGTTGGCGACCATGAGATTGTCGATCATGGGGCCGTGACGGAGGAAGCGCGGGTTGCCATCGTGGGTGGAGGCGCAAGCGCGCACGCAGTCGTCGCAGCGGGTGCAACGATCCATGTCGATGACCATGGACTTGGTTCCGTTGAGGAAACGTCTCTCCGCCATGAACTCCATCAGGCGGCCGGGAGACGATCCGTCCTCTCCGCCTACCCGGTTTTCAGCAGGTGGGGAGGAAACGGATGCGGGGGGCAGGGGACTGGAGGGGAACTCCTTTTCGGAAAGCCCGCGGTTCGCGAATTTCTCGAGAGAGGGCGTGGGGATGAAAATGAGGTGGGTGTATCCGATGGAACGGAGTGAGTAGGTCGAGACCATCTCCTTGCCGGGATTTTTCCAATGATCCGCGATCTCCTCGTAGCCGAACACACCGCCCGCACCGATGTAGTTGAGGGTGCGTTCGCCGCTTCCGTATTTCTGGCTGACCCGGCAGAATCCGGCGCGAATGAGGAAAATCCCGTTGCAGTATTCACCCTCCTTCACGATGGCCGGCTCGCTGGCGTTTGTCGACGGATCGCCGTCTTTCAGCAGACGCTGGTACGCGCCGGACCAATTGTATTCGCCGAATGTCTGGAGCTGCGCCTCGTCGCACAGTTGAACGAATTGCGCCTCGTTCAGATGGCTGAAAAGGGGATGGCTGCTGAGGAAGGCTTTGAGCGAGTTCTTGCGGTAGATGGTATCGATGCGTTTTTTCAGCGCGGGATCATAGCGCATGATGTCGCGCAGCCCCTCCCAGCTGAACTCCAGAAGCTTCGTGGCATCCCCGTAGGCGACGATGGTCGCTGTTCTGGGCATGCGGCTGAGGGCGGAAATTTCCCCAAAGAGCTCCCCTTGTCCCAGGGCGACGGTCTGGCTGCCGGAGACGACGCGCGGGTAGTCCTGCAGATAGACTGAGGCGTTCTTGCGCCCGACAGCGCTCAGGTTGTCGCTCGCGCGGGGTGACCGGTCGCTCCAGCCTTCCGGCTCGGGGTTGTTGTTCCAGAGCTGCGCGAGGCGGCTGATGAAATTCTTTTTCGTCCGTGGCGCGCGTCCGAGCTTGCGGGGATCGATGTCCGGTTTGATGACGACATCCACCTTGCCTTCCAGCACGAGGAAGGCGGAGGTGCCGTAATCGTCCTTGCGGATGACGATCTCCCCGTCGCCGTATTCACGCACGGCGGAGTCCGCCCGGAGGATTTCGCGCAGCGGTGTGCCGGCTGGAAAGGCCTTCTCATCCATGCTGGCGAAGGGCTCGGTCACCATCAGACGATCCAGCGTTCCCTCATCCATGTTCGGATCCATGGGATCGTCCCAGCGTTTCGGGCGTTCCGCCTGGCGGGTGAGGGTCGCTAGATTTGAATTGGTCTTTGCCATGTTAGCGTGCGTTAGGCATCGATCACCATTTTCCCGGCGGGGCGGCAGATGCAGCTGAGGCAGCTTCCCTCCTCGGGGCTGTCGCCCGGCTCCAGAACGTATTCCACATCGCCCTGCTTGATGGCGACCAGGCACGAGCCGCAGCTTCCGGCGCGGCAACCGCCCTCGATGGTGGTGATCCCGTGAGCCTCCGCGAAGTCCAGGAGGTTTTCCGAAGCGCCGTCCCACTGCACCGTCTTCCCAGTGCGGGAGAATTCGATCTGGATGGCGGGTTTGTCGCCCGTGTCGGACTTGGCGGTCGTTTCCTTGGGCCGCTTTTGACGGTGGCCGGTCCGAATGCCTCGAACTTGACGTCCTTTTTCGGGACACCCCAGTCGTAGAGGCCTTTCACCAACGTGTCCATGAACGGGCCGGGTCCGCAGAGATAATACTCGTAGTTGCTGGAAGGGAGTATTTCCTTCATCAGATCGATGGTGACGCGGCTGTGGTGATTGTAGTCCTCTCCTTCCGTATCCTCCGCGAGAGGGCGGCTGTAGCAGATGTGGAGGCGCATGTTCGGGTTCGTCTTCTGGAGCTCCAGCACCTCGTCGCGGAACATGTGGTCCACGCTGTTGCGGCACCCGAAGAAAAAGTAGATCTCACGGGTGTCTCCGATGTGGGTCAGTACACGGGCCATCGCCAGCATGGGGGTGATCCCGATACCGCCGGAAATCAGGACCACGGGCCGGCCCACCTCCACATCCAGGAAAAAACGGCCGCTTGGCGCCTTCACGTCGAGGATGTCCCCTTCTTTCACGTTGTCGCTGAAATAACCGGAGATGATTCCCGGAGGCGCGTTGGGATCGTCGCTGAAGGGCAACGCGCGTTTGATGGTCACGCGGTAGTAGTCGTCATTGATCGCGCCGTCCGAGAGGGAGTAGCAGCGCACCAGTGGCTTGGTCGCCTGGGGCGGATGCATCTCGAATGTCAGATATTGTCCGGGCTTGAAAGAGGGTAAGGATTTCCCGTTGTGTGGCTTAAGGTAAAACGAATATGTATCCTCGCATTCCAGAACCTTTCTCGCAACTGTGAACTTCCGGTAACCGTTCCACGAAACTTCCGGAGCGGCTTCCGCCTTCCTGTTGAGCAGATGGATGCTTTTGCCTAGCGCTTCAAGCTCCAGCCTGCTGCGCTTCGATTCGAAACGGTGCCTGGCCACGACCGTCCACCATTGCGAACCGATATATCCGAGCATGATGAAACCTCCGCCAAGTCCTATGGCAAGGAAGGGGCTGCTGATCGCCGAGCTAAGTAGTATCTGGTAGTTCACGCTATAGATATATTAGATGGAAAAATACTTCGGAAGCTATCAAGCTCAATGACAGGAGGCCTTCACAGCCGGAAGTCCGGGCACGAATTCGCTACGAACTAGAAAGCAAATCCGGAGATTCCAGTCAAGCGACTACTTTCGCTAACAGAATTTTCCTGCAGTTCTTCCGAGGCGACTATTGCCTTGCCACATCATCTCCGAGCATTTAAAACCCGCTCCGGATGAGATTGGTTCAGCTATATTTTTCCGTTATCTTCTGCATCTGTCTCCATCAGAGCGGTCAGGCTGACCCACTAGATACCTCCCGTATCCTTGGCGCCCAGGGATGTATGACAAGCGGCTGCCATGGAGGCGCGGGGCCGAACAGGGGCGCGTATACCATCTGGAAGACCTACGATCCGCACTACAAGGCATCCGCGACCCTCTCCAACGGGCGCTCGCGGGCGATGGCCACGGAACTTAAACTAGAGGATGCCGCGAAATCGAAAAGCTGCACCGTCTGCCATTCTCCCATGGCGGGGGTGGATGCGGCGAAACTGGCGCCGACCGCCGATCCGCACGGGGTGGACAGCGGCGTATCCTGCGCGAGCTGCCACGGCCCTGCGGAAAACTGGATACTTTCCCATACCCGTCCGGATTACCCGAAGGACGCGTTGACGAGCCTGGGGATGCGTCAGCTCGACAGCGCCTACCAGCGTGCGAACAACTGCGTGGCCTGCCATCAGAACCTGACCGACGAGCTGGTCGACGCGAACCATCCTTCACTTGTCTTCGAACTGGACGGACTGCTTGTCGCCGAGCCGAAGCATTGGCGTGAGGACGGGAATTTCTCCCATGCGAAAACCTGGCTGGTGGGCCAGGCCGTGGCCTTGCGCGAGGCCGCCGCACAGGCCAGCCGCGAGCCGGGCGGGCGCAGGGGTGCGGAGATCCAGGCCATTTCCATGCTCTTGAAAGCGACAGCCACCGGGTGGGACGGCACCCCCCCGAACACCGCGCGAGCGGCTGATGACTTTGCGAAGAAAATCTCCGCTTCCACGATGGAGGCCGGTCAGGACAGGGCGATGCTGCGGAGGCTTCTCACCAACCGCGACGCATATGGGACGGACGCATTTCCCGATGTGGAAGTGGAGTTCCGGACCTGGGCGGTCGGTTACTATTCCGAGCGGGTCGCGCTCGCTATCGACCGGCTTAACCAGGCACTCGGTGGGACGGCGGTAAGGAAGGATTTCCTGAACGAACTGTTCGATGCGGCGAAGCCCGCCAAAGGCTTCGACTCCGACGCGGGCGAGGCTTTCGTGAGAAAACTCGACCAGCTTTCAACATCGAACCCGGAGGCCGAGTAGCGCGGACAGAAGGAGATGAGACGCGGATTTATCAAAACAGGTGGCCGGTCCGTCCTCATGTGTACAAGCGTCCTGTTGACCACCTGTTACCACCCGCCCCACGAGCGGACTCCGGAGTGGGATCTCGCGGAAGGGGAGAAACGTCCGGACCGCCTGACCGCCCAGCAGGAGCTGGCGCTGTATGATCCGCTCGCACCCGATGAGTTCTCGCCCGATCCCAGTGAGGATCTCGAGCTGGCACCGCTCGATCCGGTTTTCGAAATCACCGAGGACACGATAGTCACCGAGGAGCCGCCGCTGCCCCCTTCCGAGTTCAACCCGGATCCGGGAATGGGTGCGGAGCGCGTCGAGGCGGAGGCGGAGCAACTCGCGGGAGATGGTGAAGGGAATCCTTTCGACGCCGGTTCCGGGCGTTTTTTCAGAAACGACCTTGGCGGAGGTGACGACCGCTTCTTCAGGCAGGACGCTGGAGTGCCCAAGGAGTTTCCCAAATTCATCCCCGACATACCGGACGATCTGAGGCTCCCCCGCGACGGCGTCACGCTGCGGAGACTGGACGCGGAGCTTGTCGGCGGCGGCCCCGTGGAGAGATACGAGGCTGAGATCGGAGGAGCGCTCCTTCTTCCCCGAAGAGGGGTGCGCTACGAGGAGCGGATTTTCGAGCACTGGCACTCCGGGCATCATGAACATGTCAAGGACGCCCCGAACACCACCTCCATCGAAGACCGCTACCGCATCCCCACTGGCGTCTGGGATCGCTACGAGGATGACAGCGTCGCGGAAACTCCTTACGAGAGGCCGACGCCCTATCTCTGGCATCCTTACTACCAGAGCGTTTACAAGGGCGACGTGCCAGTCATCGGCCAGGACATCTTCGCCTCGGTCACCTTGCAGAATCTCACCGATCTTGAGATACATGAGATACCACTTCCCTCCGGCGTCAGCACCGCCCGCCCTTTCAACGCGGAATTTTACGGAAACGGAGAGCAGAGTGTGGCCATCACGAACACCGGCATCATCGTGGACATCTTCAAAGGTGAAACGTCGTTCAAACCGGTGGAGTGGCTGTTCCGCATCAACCCGGTCGTGAACACGAACTACATCACCGGCTTCGAGACGACCGTCGTCTCGCCCGATCCGCGGGGCCTGGACTCGTCGACAGGCGGAGCTCCGCCGAACCCGTTCCAGACGGGAAATCCGGGTCTCGTCAATCCCGGTGACATCGACGCTTTCCTCGATCCGCTTCTGAACACGGCGAGTTCCGATTTCCATAACACGAAGGCGACGGAGCGATACGAGGACTACGTCGGGCTCCAGCAGTTTTTCTTCGAGATCCACCTTCTCGATCTTTCGGAAAACTACGACTTCGCCGCGCTGCGCGCCGGCACCCAGATCTTCAACGCGGACTTCCGCGGGCACGTGTTTCTCGATTCGAACTGGGGCTACCGTTTCACCGGAAACCTTCTCAAGAACCGGCTTCAATACAACATAGCCTTCTTCGATATGTTCGAGAAGGAGTCCTTTTCCGAGCTGAACACCTTTGATGACCGCAACCAGAACGTCTTCGTCGCGAACGTGTACTACCAGGATCTGTTTTTCGAAGGCTACACCGCGCAGCTGAGTTTTCTCGCGAACTGGGACAACGGGACGGACAGCGGACTGATCTATGACAGCGCGGGAAATATCGTCCGTCCCTCGCCCATAGGAACGGTGGCTCCTCACGATCTTGACGCGTATTATCTGGGCTGGAACGGCGAGGGCCACATCGGGCGAATGAACATCTCCCACTCTCTCTACCATGTCTTCGGCACGGACGATCTGAACGGAGTGGCGGGTCGCGAGGTGGACATCAGCGCCTGGATGGCCGCGCTGGAGGTCTCGGTGGACACCGACTGGATGCGGCACAAGCTCACGCTCTTCTACGCTTCCGGCGATGACGACGCGACGGATGACAAGGCGACCGGTTGGGACGCGATCGTGGACAACCCGAATTTCATCGGCGGCCCCGCAAGCTACTGGCAAAGGCAGGGCTTCAATCTCGGCGGAACCGGTGTCCTTCTGAAACAGCGCCTCAGCCTCATCCCGGATCTCGGCTCGAACAAGTTTCTCGGACAATCGAACTTCGTGAATCCCGGAATTTTCATCGCGGGTCTGGGCGAGGAATGGGAACTCACCCCGAAGGTGCGCGTCTTCGCGAACCTCAACTACCTGATGTTCATGGATACGGACACGATCTCCTCGGCGCTTGTCACCGAAGACATCGACCGGGAGATCGGCTGGGATCTCAGCTTCGGTGTGCAATACAGGCCATATTTGACCGACAACGTGAGGCTTTTCGCCGGGCTCGGCATGCTCTTTCCGGGAGCCGGCATGAAAGACATCTACCGCACCACTTCACCGGGCGTGCCCGGATTTTCCCCGGCCAACGCGCAGGACGTCCCGGATGTCCTTTACTCCGCCTTCCTATCCGCGAACATAACCTTTTGATGATGACCAGATCCACCGTTCACCTTAGAATAGCCTTGGTGCTCGCCACCGGCGGAGTGGCTCCGCCGGCTTTCTCCCAGGACGATCCCCATGGGAACATCTTCGGCTCCGTCCATTTCCGTCCGGGAATCCCAAGGCAACGCCGCGGCCATTCCTAAGGCGAACCTGTATGACCAGTCCAAGGCTGCCGTAATGTCCAAGAGCCGGGGTTGCATCGATTGCCATGAGAACTCGGTGGATCCCCACGAGAGCGAGTTCGTCCGCCTCGGCTGCACGGACTGCCATGGCGGCGACGCCTCACCCGGCCTGACCATGCGCCAGGCCCACCCGGAACCACGCAATCCCGTGTTTTTCGAAAGTTCCGCGAATCCCAGCGGCAGCAACGTCCTTCTGAACCATGAGTCTCCCGAGTTCATCCAGTTCGTGAATCCGGGCGACCTCCGCGTCGCGAAAAAAACCTGCGGAGACTGCCACGCGGAGTCCGTCGATCACGTCGGCCACAGCATGATGCGCCACGGCGCGATGCTCTGGGGCGCGGCCGCTTACAACAACGGCGCCTATCCGCTCAAGGACTCGATCTTCGGCCAGGCATACGGCGCGAATGGCGTCTCGCTCGCGATGAAAAGCCCGGTGAAGGTCACACCCGAGATGCAGCGCACCCTCGGAATCGTCGATGAGATGTTCCCTCTACCTCGCTTCAATGTCGGCCAGCCGGGAAATGTCTTCCGCATCTTCGAAAAGGGCGGAACACGTCTCGCCGAACTGGGGAACCCCGATCCCTTCGAGCCGCCCGGCAAACCTTTCCGCCGTCTTGGCGAGCGCGGCCTCGGAACGTTCTCCCGCGTCGATCCGGTCATCATCGGCGCGCACAAGACCCGCCTCCACGATCCGCTCCTCGACTTCTTCGGCTCCAACGACAGGCCGGGAGACTACCGTTCGAGCGGCTGCACCTCCTGCCATGTCGTTTACGCGAACGACCGCTCGCCATCGAATTCCGGCTTCTATAGTAGTTTCGGAAACCAGGGATTGTCCTTCGATTCCGATCCGATGATTTCAAAAAAGGAGAAAGGCCATCCCATCAAGCACAAGTTCACCCGCAGCATCCCTTCCAGCCAGTGCATGACCTGCCACATGCACCAGGGGAATCTCTTCGTGAATCCCTACCTCGGCTACACCTGGTGGGACCAGGAATCCGATGCCGAGCACATGTATCCGAAAAAGCAGAAGAACCCCTCCGACGAGGAGATGGCGAAGGCGCTGCGCAGCAATCCGGAGGCCGCTGCCGCCCGGGGGCTCTGGGGTGATGTGAATTTCCTCGAGAAATCCGCCGAGCTGAACCCGAAGCTGAAGGACACCCAGTTCGCCGACTACCACGGCCATGGCTGGATCTTCCGCGCCGTTTTCAAAAGGACCGCGAAGGGAATCTGCTCACGCTCGAGGGCGACAAGATTCCCTCCGACGCGCCAGACAAATTCAAGCAGGCCGTCCACCTCAAGGACGTCCACCTCGCCCGCGGGATGCAGTGCGTCGATTGCCATTTCCTCAACGACACCCACGGAAACGGCCTCCTTAGCGTCGAGCCACGCGCCGCGACCGCGATCACCTGCGTCGATTGCCATGGCACCGTCAGCGAGCGAACGACCCTCGTGACCTCCGGAATCGGCGGCACACTCTCCGAGGAGGGGGACGGTCTCGATCCCGTGAACCTTCGCGAAAGCAACACCCCCTTCGGCCCCGTTTCCAATGGAGCGCGGATGGGAAACGCCTGATGCAGCAGTCATCCATGGAGGCCGACCTCCAGTGGGAAGTCCCGCAGACGCTCGACACCGTTGATCCGGCTTCGAGCCATTACAACGCCATGAGCGCCTACGCGAAGACCTTAAACGCGACGGCAAGACCTGGGGCGGAGTCCCGGACGATAAGGCGCGGTGCGCCAACGAACTCGCCCACAGCAACGATGCGATGGACTGCCAGATCTGCCACACCTCGTGGGCGACGAGCTGCTTCGGCTGCCACATGCCCATGGAGGCGAACATGAAAATGGCCGCGAACAAGTTCGAAGGCACCACCTCCAGGAATTTCAGCTCATACAATCCGCAGGTCGTCCGCGACGATGTCTTCATGCTCGGCAAGGACAGCACCGCGAAGAAACACCGCATGGCGGTCCTCCGTTCTTCCAGCGCGGTGGTTGTCGGATCGCAAGGCCCAACCGGGAATGGTTCTACACCCAGCAGCAGACGGTTTCCTCGGAGGGCTACTCCGGCCAGGCCTTCAATCCGCATTTCGCGCACACCACCAGCGGGGTCGGCACAACGAAAAATTGCACGGACTGCCACATCTCCGAGAACAACGACAACAACGCCATCATGACCCAGCTCCTCGGCTTTGGAACAGGCACGGTCAATTTCTTCGGCCGTTTCGCATGGGTCGGCACCGATAGCCATGGACTTTCCGGGGTTGCCTGGACGGAGCGCACCGAGCCGCAGGCCGCCATCGGAAGCAATCTCCACCGCATCGCCTACCCGGACAATTTCCAGGAACACAAGGGCAACGGCGACATCCTGAAAACGGGTTTCCATCATCCTGGAAAGGGCACCGTCCTCGATCTCCAGGCTCGTGGCGAGTATCTCTACGCCGCTCTCGGGAAAAAGGGCTTCGGCGTCTTCGACATCGCGAACATCGATAACAAGAATTTCTCCGAGCGCATCGTCTCCTCCCCGGTCTCGCCGCTTGGCCAGGACACCTTCATCAACACCCGCTACGCCACCTCGATCACCCTGCCAAGCACCCTCATCAACGATCCGAAACGAAAGCGACTTCCGCAGAATGAGGAAACGCCCATCGAGGACTATCACGGCTACGCTTTCGTGACCGATCTCGAGGAAGGGCTCATCGTCGCGGACGTCTCCATGATGCTCGATGGGAACCCGGCCAACAATTTCGTGAAACGCACGGCGACCTTCAACCCCGGCGGCATGCTCGACGGCGCGCGCCATTCATGGATGGCCGGACAATGGCTCTACATCACCACCGCCTCGGGGCTTGCCGTCGTCGATGTGAAAAACCCCTCCGCTCCGGTCTTCGCCGGCGGCTACTCCGGCCCAGCCCTCGAGGCGCGCGACAGGTCGCCATTCAGTGGCACTACTGCTTTGTCACCGATGAGGAAGGGGTCAAGGTCTTCGATATTTCCAATCCGGTGAAGCCTATGCCAACCGCGTCCGTTTCACTCGGAAATGCCCAGGGCCTCTACGTCGCCCGCACCTATCTCTACGTCGCCAACGGCTCGGAAGGTCTCGCCGCCATTGACATAAAAAATCCCACGAAACCGAAATTCGTCAGGAAAATACACCGCAGACGGAGCGCTCTCCGACACGCGCGATGTCCAGATCGGCTCGGTGAACGCCTCAATGTATGCGCTGGTCGCCGACGGTCGCAACGGCATGCGCGCCATCCAGATGATCTCTCCGGAGAACGTCCCGGACATATGGGCTTCTCGCCAAGACCCGTCCCCAAGCTCATCGCCACCTACCCGACGAAGGGCGACGCGGTCACAGTTTCCCGTGGACTCGACCGGGACCGGGTGGTCGATGAGAGCGGCAACCAGACGGTCGTTTTCGGAAGAAGCGGATCCCGTCCTTTCAACCTGAGGGAAATGGAAGCCTTTCTACCGACACTCTGACTGGCGAACTCTACAAAGTGGCGGACGTGAAACACGGCATCCGGCTCTACCACTCTGGACACCTACGGAAAGCTCTGGAACCCACCACCGAGTTCAGCGTCCCACGCTCCGCGAAAAGCGGAGAACCACCGGCCTACCGCGGTCGCCTGAGACAACGGAGGGAACCGGAGGGTCTCAACCAATGAAACGTATTCTCACCATCCCGCGCTCCTCACGGCAGCTTCCAGCCCCTCCATGGCTTCGGAATATTCGCCCCTGTTTCGGGAGAAAACGGAGAAGCCGGCCATCAAGACGGCACCGGCGGCGGCGCCCGTTTCAACGACCCCATGGGTCTCGCCCGGGACGTCGAGGGCAACCTCTTCATCTGCGATGCCCGCAACCATGTCATCAGCAAAATTTCACCGGGACGGCGTAGTCTCCACCCTGGCCGGAAAACCCGGTGAACCCGGTGCCGTCGACGGGATCGGGCACTCGGCTCGCTTCCATTTCCCTGCTGATGTCGCGGTAGCGCCAGACGGAACGCTCTTTGTCGCAGACAGCGGAAATCACTGCATACGGAAAATCCTCGCCGATGGCACCGTCTAGCACCATCGCCGGCGATCTCGGAAGCGCGGATGACATCGACCTGAACTACGGCAACGCGTTCACCGAAGTCGAGCCACAACTCGACGGCACAGGAGCCGAAGCGCGATTTCAACAGCCCCGGCGGCATCGCCTATGCCCCCGCCGGGTTCCTGTATGTCAGCGACACGGGTAACCAGATCATCCGCCGCGTGAACCTCGACGGGACAGTCACATCCCTTGCCGGAATGCCCGGCGTCTGGGGAGCCGCCGATGGAACCGGCTCCGCCGCCCGCTTCTACTCGCCCGTCGGTCTCTGCCTTGGCACTGACGGGAACCTGTATATCGCGGACTCACTTAATCACGCCATCCGTCGCATGACCCCGGCAAGCCGTCGTCACCACCTTCGCCGGGAACTCCGCGGAGTCCGGCTGCGTGAGCGGCCCGCGTCTCGCCGCCCGTTTCTGCGAACCCACCGACATCACCGCCCACCCCGATGGCGGATTCATCATTTGCGAGTCTTTCGGAAACGCCCTCTTCCGGCTCAACTCGGATGGGATGGTTTCCATGTTCGCCGGGGGCGGGGAAGCACCCGGTGCGAACTCCCTCTCCGCCCCGAGCGCCGCTGTCTGCGATCCCCAGGGAAACGTCTTCGTCTCCGACACTTTCAATCAGCAGGTCCGCCTCATTATCGAGAAATTCGGGATGGAAGTGGCTCTCGTGAACGGCACCCGCCAACTGAAAATCACCTGGGACAGTCTTCCCGGACGCGATTACCAGCTTCAGATCCTTGGCGAGCAAGGATGGGGAAACGCACCCCTGAACCCGGTGAAGGCAACCGCCGGACAAGCGTCCATCTCCTTCCCCATGCCGTCGGAGAAAACCGGAATCTACCGCATCCTCCTGCTCGGATTCTAAGCAAGCGAATCGGCGCAAACGCCCGTTGCTCCCTTATCCGACTTCTCAAAAGCTCGTCGCCGCTCTCGGAAACTTCGCATAGGGAATACGCGCACGCTGGTAGACCATGTTGTCCGACCGGCTCTGCTGCGGCGCGAGGAAATCCCTCGCTCCGCTTGCCGCTACGATATCGTCCTGCTCGATCCCGTCCCCGGAGACACCGATCGCACCAACCAGCACTCCGTTTCTGTAAAGCGGAAACCCACCGGGGAAAATCGTGATCCCGTTCGGGACATTCAAATTGGGAGGCGTGGGTGGAACAGTCCCACCGCTCAGGGAAACCGCTTCCTGAGCGTCGTTGAACGGCCCCGGGGGTGTCCCGTCGATACCAGGTGGGAAAAAATCCTGGGCGAGAAAGCCTACCGCTCTGGACGAAAAAGCCCTCGGCGAAGGGTTCACGCTCCAGTCCGCGTGAAAAGAACAAGGCCGTCCGAGCCTTCTGGGAGGAGACATCCCAACTGAATATCGTCGCGTCAGGTGTGCGGTAGGTGCCGAGAATCACCGGCTCGACCTGGTTCGCGAACGGATTGTTCACCACCGTAATCCAGACCCTCGCGATCTGCCCGCGCGGCAGACGTATCCCCGCCCGTGTGATCACCGAGCGCTCCGCCGCAAGCCGGATGATGCTTTCCACCTCCGCGGCGGTAAGCCGCGGCTGCCCTGAAATAGTCCCGGGCATCGGATCCGCCCGAATCGCGGAACGCAGCTGGCCGGGAACGCCACCTTTTCCGGTCAGCCCGAACGGATTCGGGTAAACGACCGCCGGTGGCGAGGCCTTCGGCGAATAATCCACCGCACCGTCATCAGCGGATCCAAGCATGCCGTCGATGTCCATGAGGAACACGGACTGTCCGTTTACCGGATCCGCGAGAAACATGGCGGGGTTGGCTGCAACCGTGTTCGACCCCGTCTCCACCTGATAGGCCACCCGCAGTCCGTCGATGGAAACCTTGCTTCCGGCGAGCGCCGGATTCGGACGGAAACCCGCCTGGCCGCTAAGGGCGATCCGCTCGTTCACGCTGCCTTTGAAGCTGATATCAAACCCTTCGACAGCTTGGGTCGTTGAAACCGACCACGCCGATTCCGCCGATAAGGATTCCGTTCCTAAAAAGTGCCACCCCGCCGGGATTCGCGGCGAGAGAGGTGAACGGAACGCTCCGGATACTCGTCGGCCGGAGTCGCACTCCGGATATCCTCCGCCGGACTGTTTCCCGGAACCGCCGGAGGAGGGAAGGTGTTTCCCGGCGGCGGCGATGGAGCGCGGAATTTGTTCGTGTCGGAGAACGCGAGGCTTGAGAAGCCTACCCCGACAAGCGAGCCGTTCGGACGGTTGTCGCACCTCCGGGGGGAAGTGCTGCTGGATGATGAAACCGGCCGTGCGAGTCGTGAACGCGTGCTGGTTGCTGCTAAGATACGCGGCGGTTCCCGCTTTGGCGACCGCTGCGGCCACATTCGCCGGCCCGGATCCGGTAGCCGCCGCACCGTTCACATCCCAGACGGCCAGCACGTGACCCTCCCTGTCCACCACGGCGATCACCCGGTTCTCGGCGGGCGAAGAGACCTGCGATTCACGTATCGCCTGCGCCAGAACCTGTCGCACTTCCGCGAGTTCCATCCGCTGGGCGGAAAGTGACGTAAGCAGAGGCCAGCATCAGGATAGGAACAATCTTCTTCTCATGGGAACTCCCGCTTTATCCTCGAATCTGCCCGGCCTGACAAGCCAATAGCCCTGCTTGATATTCGGACGACGCCCATGGAATTTTTCCGACTTAAATGATTTCCCTCATGGCGAAATCATGCAGACTAGCCATGCTATGTCCGAGAAAAACCCCGCCGAGAAAGAGATAAAAGCGTTCATGTCCGGATTGAGGAAGCGCAATCCCGGCGAAAAGGAGTTCCATCAGGCTGTCCACGAGGTTGTGGAGACCATCATTCCGTTCACCGCCGAGCATATCCGTTACCGGGACGCCTACATCCTGGAGCGGATGACCGAACCCGACCGCATCATCACTTTCCGCGTCACCTGGGAGGACGATGCCGGAGCCATCCACGCGGATCGCGCCTGGCGCGTGCAGTTCAACAACTCCATCGGCCCCTACAAGGGCGGCCTTCGCTTCCATCCCACTGTCACCCAGAGCGTCCTGAAATTTCTCGGCTTCGAGCAGGTGCTGAAAAACTCCCTCACCGGTCTTCCCATGGGCGGCGCGAAAGGTGGTTCCAATTTCAATCCGAAAGGCCGCTCCGATCGCGAGGTCATGCGCTTCTGCCAGTCCATGATGATCGAGCTCCACCGCCACATTGGCGAGGATGTGGATGTCCCGGCGGGTGATATCAACGTCGGCGCGCGTGAGATCAGCTACCTTTTCGGGACTTACAAACGACTGGAAAACCGCTTCGCCGGAATTCTTACGGGAAAAGGCCTGGCATTCGGAGGCAGCCTCGTCCGCAAGGAGGCCACCGGATACGGGGCCGTGTATTTTATGAAAAACATGCTGGAGCACGCCGGCGACGAAGTGAAAGGAAAGACCGCCGTCGTTTCCGGCTCCGGCAACGTCGCCCTCTACTGCATGGAGAAGCTCCTCCATCTGGACGCGAAAGTCCTCACCGCCTCCGACTCCTCCGGCTTTGTTCACGATCCTGCGGGCATCACCCGCGAGAAGCTGGACTGGCTCATTGATCTCAAGGAAAACCGCCGGGGCCGCATCCACGAGTATGCCGAAAAATTCGGCTGCGATTTCCACGAGGGCAAAACCCCGTGGGGCGTCCAAGCCGATCTCGCGTTCCCATGCGCCACTCAGAACGAGCTTCTTATCGAGGACGCGCAAGCTCTCGTGAAAAACGGGGTCAGGGCTGTCGCCGAGGGAGCGAACATGCCCTGCACCGCGGAGGCCACGGAGCATTTTCTGGAAAACGACGTCCTGTTCGGTCCCGCCAAGGCCGCCAATGCCGGAGGAGTCGCCGTCTCCGGCCTGGAGCAAAGCCAGAACCAGCTTCGCATCAGTTGGAGCCGGGAGGAAGTCGATGGCAGACTCATGCACATCATGGCTGACATCCACGCGAAATGCGTCAGCTACGGCACCCGCGAAGGCAAGCCCGTCGATTACAAAACCGGCGCCAATATCGCCGGATTCGTCAAGGTGGCCGACGCCATGCTCGCCTACGGAGTCGTCTGAAAATGCCCTATCCACACAGCGGTCAATCCACCTTAAGTTCTACGCATTGCGGCCGGAAAATCGTCCTAGACCCCGGGATTGGACTGCTTGCCAGGAATAATTATCTAAATCGTGCGGGTGGCTGCGCGAGGAAAACGTAACTTCCCGAACCTGAAGTGAGCAGCTTTACGGGTTGGGTGGTTGACGCGGGCAACCGGTCCGGGAGTGTCGCCCACTCGTAGAAGGTTACACCTCAGGCGAGATTCGGTTCTGCGATGCTTGAGAGCTGGCGCATTAGGGCGCGGGTCTCGTCCTGCCATTGCCGGAGAGCCTCCTTGGAGAGTTGCACCCGGTCGGCGACGGCGTGTTCGAGCTCGCGGTAGTTCGCGGTGAGTTTCTCGGAAACCTGGGACAGCATTTCGGCGGTGCGCTGGCAGTAGCCCGGGTTCGCACGGATCTCGGTGATCCTGGCCTCGGCGTGGCGGCGTGCCTGTCCCATTTCGGCAAGGAGGATCTTGCTGTCCGGGACGCGGCGGAGTCCTTCCACCAGACCGAGCTTGGAAAGCGTCCAGATCGTCCATTTTGATGGATCCCACTGCCATGGCTTCACTCCGTTGCGGTAGTCGTGCTGGAACTCGTGGTGATAGTTGTGATAGCCCTCACCGAAGGTGAGGATGGCCATGACCGCGCTGTCGCGGGCGGAATGGCTGTCGGAGTAGGGTTGGGTGCCCACGGTGTGGCAGAGGGAATTGATGAAGAACGTGAGGTGCTGGGCGATGACGATGCGGGTGACGCCGGCGATCAGGAAGCCTCCCAGGGCACCGGTCATAGGATCCAGTCCTACCAGGGCATTGTAGCCGTAGCCGAGGGCGGCGGGAATCATAAGCCCGACGACGAGGCCGATCCAGTGGACGTATTTGTGCTGCCAGACGACGAGCTTGTCCTTGCGGAGATCCGCGACGTTGTCCATGGGCGGCTCGGGATCCAGCTTGAAGAGCAGCCATCCTATGTGCGCCCAGAAGAATCCTTTCGAAATGTCGTAAGGGTCGTCATCGTGATCGACGTGCTTGTGATGGCGGCGATGGTCGGAAGACCAGTTCAAACAGGAGTTCTCAAAAGCGCAGGCTCCGAAGATGAGTGTGAACAGTTTCACCGGTTTCTTCGCCTTGAAAGGAGATGTGTGAAAACAGCCTGTGGTAGCCGACGGTGATGCTCATCATCGTGGCGCAGAGGTAGAAGAAGAACATGGCGAACTGAAACCAGTCGATGCCATGGTGGAAAAGATAGATTGGAGCGCCGATGAGGGCGATCAACGCGGTGCCGATGAGGAAACTGGAGGTTGTCCAGTTCACGCGGTCGAATGGTATGCGGAACATAAGGATGATTGATGCCGTGGGTTTGGTAAAGTCTTGAATACTCCCGGTCAGGAGACCCAGGGGCAGTTGTTTTTCGCGACGCGCTTTCGATTACTCCCTAACAGTCCGAATGGCAAGAGACGTTTTTTTGAAAAAGCCCGCAAATGTTGCCATGTTACCGGGGGATTCCGACGGAAAACGCTGATTTGATCCGACTCGCCTCCAAGGCGAAAATTCGATACTCCCGCTCATGGAGCATCATCGCGGAAAGCGCCGAAACTTCCGCTAAGTCAGCGCCATTCACACCTGACCCCAATGACGGCGGTCGATGACGCCATGTGCATACTCGTCATACCAATCAAAGGCTTCTTGCGGGATAGGGTGGGCGGCGGTGGATTTCCAAACCTGATCAGGAAGGGATCTCCACCCGCAGATCACGCATGCTCCAGATTTGGTTCATTGCAGCCTTCGGCAGACCTCGGATTTTCCGCGCTCCGTCCTTGCGTTTCGGCGAAAACCGCTCCCGCGATGCGGCGAAGGCCTGGTTGACGAACTCCTTGCTACCAATGACAGCCCCATCGGTAAAATACCTGACCCGATGGGAGAGTATTTTCGCAACGGAAAGCTCCCTGAGCACCGCACCGGTCTCACCGCTTTCCAAAGCTTCGGCCTCGTTCTGATCCTTCCCGTTGGTATTCGCATCGGGGCAGGGGATATCTGCGTTCCCGGACTTGCGCTCCAAGGCCATTCCCAGAAGCCGCCTGTAGCCGCGGGAAACGTCCCGCCATTTCTTGGAATCGAATCCAGTCCCGTTATGGCAAAGGTAGGCGCGGACAAGACCTTCACGCGCCTTTTTCCCATTGCCCTTGTTACCACCGCCGACCGCTTCCCCGTAGCTGCACCAACGGTATTCCGCAGGATCCTCAACCATCCCGGCACGCACCGGATTCAAATCAATGTAAGCGGCCATCGTCCGCGCAGCCGTGCCGCTCTCCACGATCAAACTCTTGAAGCGTTCTTCCCACAGGGTTCCCGAGCGCTTGTGCTTACGATTGAACCAACGGGTGAAACGGATCAGCAGCCCCTGCATGTAGTGGCTCAGGGACTCCATGCGGTAGGTGAAACGCTCGTGGATTTCACGCACCCGTGCCTCGTTCCCACCCACAAGACCGCCTTCTTTTCGGGCTTCCGCCAACTCCGCAGCCACTCCCGCAACGTGTTTCTCGCTGTGCAGGGCACCCAGCCTTCGTAAGAGAAGTTCATCGGAAATGCCCTCCTCCGGTTTCGGCGGGACTTCCAGGAGAAGATGGAAATGGTTCGACATCACGCAGTAGGAAAGCACCCGGCAACCGGAGAAATTCTCATACATCCGCATGAACATCCGGAAAGCCTCCCTTTCCTCGTCCCCGAACACAAACCGACGATCCACCACACGCGAGACACAGTGGTAAATCGCCGGTTTTTGCTCCGAATTAGCCCATTCCGCCAGCCAGCGCTTCCTGCTCATGCCCGCATTCTGGCGGCGGAAATCCCCATGGCAAGGGGATTCTCTATTATTTCTCTGGGAAATTGAATTGCATCCCGGTTTACATCCCAAAAAAGGTGGCCGGAGAGGGCGTTCATCTTCCGGTAGAATAGGCGGTTGCGATTCGGGTGTCGAGCTAAGGTGCGGTGTATTGACAGAAGTTTTTACGGAAGGCAAAGAATCCGAGGTTCGGGGATTGACACCATCCACGATCAAGCCTCCGTCCTCAGGTCTCGGATGCTCCAGAGGTGATCCTTGGCCGTGGAAGGCAGGTCTCGGATTTTTCGCGCACCGTCCTTGCGTTTCGATGAAAAGCGATCCCTGGATGCGGCGAATGCATGGTTGACGAACTCCCTGCTGCCGATGACCGCCCCATCGGTGAAATACCTGACACGATGGGATAAAATTTTCGCGACGGAAAGCTCCTTGAGCACGTGTCCGGTTTCTCCGCTTTCAAGACCCTCCGCCTCGTTTTGGTTTTTCCCTTCCGTAGCGTTCGTCGAGTCTCCTGCCGTTGACTTGCCGGATTTCCGTTCGAGCGCCATGCCCAGGAGTCTCCTGTATCCACGGGAAACATCCCGCCATTTTCCCGAATCGAAGCCCGTTCCGTTGTGGCAGAGGTAAGCCCTGACGAGTCCCTCCCGCGCCTTCTTCCCATTGCCCTTGTTTCCTCCGCCGACGGCCTCTCCGTATCCGCTCCAGCGGTATTCCGCCGGATCTTCAACCATGCCTGCCCGCACGGGATTGAGATCGATGTAGGCCGCCAGTGTCCGCGCCGCCGTGCCGCTTTCCACGATCACGCTCTTAAAACGTTCCTCCCAAAGGGTTCCGGAGCGCTTGTGCTTGCGGTTGAACCAACGGGTGAATCGGATCAGCAGCCCTTGCATGTAGTGGCTCAGGGACTCCATCCGATAGGTGAAACGCCCGTGGATTTCCCGCACCCGCGCCTCGTTGCCGCCCACAAGCCCTCCCTCGGTTCTCGCTTCCGCCAGCTCTGCGGCCACTCCCGCGACGAATTTCTCGCTGTGCAGGGCACCGAGCCTTTGCAAGAGCAGTTCATCGGAAATGCCGTCCTCCGGTTTCGGGGGGACTTCCAGAAGAAGATGGAAGTGGTTCGACATCACGCAGTAGGAAAGCACCCGGCAGCCGCTGAAATTCTCATACATCCGCATAAACATACGGAAAGCTTCCCGCTCCTCGTCCCCGAATGGGAACCGTCGATCCACCACACGTGAAATACAGTGGTAGATCGCGGGTTTCGTATCGGAATCCGCCCATCCGGCCAACCAACGTTTCGTGCTCATGTCCGCATCCTACAGGTCTGAAAGCCCGTGGCAAGAGGATTCCTTACTATTTCTCTGGGAAATTGTGATGGGAGATTCCGGGGATTTCTCCTGATATAGCGCACGCAGTTGGCAAAGTGTTTGGGATCGCGGATGAGAGTGTGGAGAGCCGTCCTTCCAGGCGGCAGCGGAACCCAAGAGAATCTAGCCAAGCACACCGAAACCTCGGCAAAATCCAGCCGCCTGGAAGGACGGCTTTCCGTAAATGCAGGTGCCGGAGCCTTCCTGCGAGTTCGGATGCGTCGAGCGAATCGCCGAGACGGAAGGTGACGAATTGCATCACGCCGTCCTGCTGCCAATGGGGGAGTTTGGAGCCGTGCTTTTGAATTTCTTCGGAGGGGTCGAGGAAATCAGACATGGGGTTGAAATTAATATTTCGAAGAAACGCTGCAAGCGCAAAGGAGTAGGGGCGTCACCGCCGGAGTAGGTGCGTCTCGCGCCTTGAGTTCAAGCGGGTGTCCTCACCCGCAGTGGGAAAGGCTTTTGCACAGGCGGCGGGGACGCCGCCCGGAACTCAAGGCGCGGGGACGCGCCTACTCCTCAGGCTTTGCCAATTGAAAAATGTTGAAATTCAACTCCCTGGATGCCTCTATCCTCTACGGCGGTATGCTGCGAATCCAAGTAATCCGGACAAAAGGAGCAGGGCGGAGGATGGTTCTGGAACTGAACGACCTCGCCAGTCATGACAACGTTTGTGACGAAGACGTCCTGCTGGCTGTTGGTGCCCGTTCCGGCAAAACGGATCTGGAAGGTGATATCCGTCAAGTCCTGGAATTCTGCGCCGCTGAGATCAACGTTGCCGCTCGTCAAATCAAGTCCAGCCGAGACATTATTCGTCACGTTTCTGGAGCCCTGGAACAACACCGGGTTACCGGTGCCAAAGCCGCCCACGCTGGACTGACCGAAGACCGATACACTATATGCGGCATTTCCGTTTTCCCTGGAACCACCGAATGTGTAGCTGAGTGCGCTCAGATTCAGCCTGTCGGTCGCCGGGTTCGTGAGGCTCAGGGTGAAGCTGAAGAATTCCGTGTCGGCGAGAGCGTCGGCTTCGGTTGATCCAATGAACGTGGATTCGATCTTTCCCACATACTGGGGAGAGCGGTTCCCGACTGAGATACCCGCGGAGTCTCCGTTCCCGGCAAATTTACTGGCCAGAACCAACCCTGCATCGCTACCGGAGATATCTGCATCATCACTTGGCGAATTGGAGTCGACGCCGTCATAGCGTATCGTGAAAGCGGCCTGGATGGTTGGGGGGATGAAAATTACGAGGGCTGAGGTGATTGCAATTGGGAGGGAGGTTCTGATCATAATGTTAGTTTGCTTGCAGGAATACAGTTACAAAATGAAACTGCTATGAAATACATCATGCAGGCAATCAACTTCTGGGAAAATTGCCAATCTTTCTCCTGACAAGTGGCCTGAATCCAGCGATCCGGTGGTATTTAGAAATTCCTGAGCATCTCTAGAGCCTCATCCAGCTTCTCCCCCGGTTTCGTCTTCGCCAGCCTAGGATACCGCGATCCAGTCCATCAGAATCGGGCTCCCGTTCCTCTGCAGCATCAGCCTCTG
Organism: uncultured Verrucomicrobiae bacterium; assembly: GCA_963758175.1. GTDB lineage: Bacteria > Verrucomicrobiota > Verrucomicrobiia > Verrucomicrobiales > Akkermansiaceae > Luteolibacter. The sequence continues at coordinate 830,422 of CAVWUI010000002.1, read as the reverse complement.
CCCAGAGATCTCCACGGAGGTGATTTGGTTGGAGGCGGCTTCGGCTTTGATGCGGGCGATGGTTAGGAGGTTCTGGATGGGGTGGGGGAGGCGGCCGTGGCGGTCGATCCAGTTTTTCTCGAGGGCGGTGATGGATTTGGGGGTGTTGGCTTCGGCGAGTTCGCGGTAGGCGTTGATGCGGAGCTTGGCGTCGGAGAGATATGAAGTCGGGATGAAGGCGGGTAAAGTTTGCGAGTGTTCAGTGTTCAGTTTGCAGGGCTCGGCTTTTGAGATCCATTGGGTTTCGGTTGGCACTATGAAGTCGGCTTTGAAGGTGGTTTCTTGGAGGGAGGGGTCTTGTTTGCCTTTTAGGCGGTCGACGGATTGGCGGAGGAGCTGGCAGTAGAGGTCGAAGCCGATTTGGGCGATGTGGCCGGATTGCTTGGTGCCGAGGAGGTTGCCGGCTCCGCGGATCTCGAGGTCGCGCATGGCGATTTTGAAGCCGGAGCCTAGGGCGGTGTATTGCTTGATGGCGTGGATGCGTTTACGGGCGTCGCCCTGGGTGATCATTTCCCGGAGGAGGAGGAGGATGGCGTAGGCTTTTTCCCCGGCACGGCCGACCCGGCCGCGGAGCTGGTAGAGATCGGCGAGGCCGAAGCGGTCGGCGCGGTCGATGAGGATGGTGTTGGCGTTGGGGATGTCGATGCCAGTCTCGATGATGGTGGTGGCGAGGAGGACGTCGGCCTCGTGGTTGACGAAGGCGTGCATGACATTCTCGAGGTCGTGCTTTTCCATCTGGCCGTGGCCGACGAGGACGCGGGCTTCGGGGACGAGCTTCCTGAGCTTTTTGTGGACTTGCTCGATGGTTTTTACGCGGTTGTGGAGGAAGAAGACCTGGCCGCCGCGTTTCATCTCGCGGCGTATGGCATCGCGGATGATGCTTCGGCGGGGGTGCGGAAACGATTGAGGAGATCGATTCTTATCGCGTAGTCGGAAAAGCGCTCGCGGAAGGTGCGCCAGTGTTGCTCGGCGAGGACGGTGGTGGGGCAGAGGAGGGCGGCCTGTTTGCCGCCGGTGATGCACTTGAAGGCGGCGCGGATGGCGACTTCCGTTTTCCCGAATCCTACGTCGCCGCAGATGAGGCGGTCCATGGAGCGGGGGGGAAGATCGTAGCGGAGCTAGTGAAGGCGCTGCCAATCGGAAAGGATGAGCCTGCCGCGCATGACGCGCTGAGGGATCTTATCGGTGATTGAGGCGGTTACCCGGGGGAACTCCCTCCGCATCAGACCAGTCGTGTGAGTCTATAGGGAACCACGCGGACTTCATGCTGGCGGTCATTGACGAGGCTAGTTGGAAGACGCGGCGGTGTCTCGGGAAGGATTCGGAAATCCGGAATCGGCGTAGCTTCTGATGACCGGTGGCACCGCGGTTTCCTTCATCACTTTTGCGAACGGAATGACGGGATCCGTTTTATCATCCGGCTCCTAGGCTTTTCCAAGCGCTCCTGTTGAATCCCCGAAGCGTTTTTCCTTAACCCCGAATTCCTCCAACATGCGGAGATAGAGATTCGCCATCGGGACATTTTCGCCCAGTTCCACATGCCTGCCGGGTTTGAACGCGCCACCGGCATTTCCGGCGACGATGATGGGTAGGTCGTCGTGGTTGTGGCGGTTACCGTCGGAAATACCGCTGCCGTAAACGATCATCGAGTTATGCAATAGGGATTTCCCGTCCACATCCTCGGTGGTCTTCATACGCTCAAGGAAATACGAGAGCTGAGCCAGATAGAACTCGTCGATCTTCGCGATCTTCTCGAGATTGTCCTTCTTGCCCTGGTGGTGGGAGAGATTGTGATGGCCGTCATCGACTCCGATGTTCCCGAAGGAGCGGTTCGAGCCGTCGTGAGACATCATGAATGAGGTCACGCGTGTCGAGTCGGTCTTGAAAGCCAGCACCATCATGTCAAACATCATTTTCAGGTGATCCTCGTAGCTGGTGAAATCGCCCGGAGCGGGGACACCGGGATCGACGGGGATCCCGAGGGCTTCGGCTTTTTCGATCTGCTTCTCAATTTCCCGGACACCGGTCAGATATTCGTCGACCTTGTGCTGATCCGTGCGGCCGAGGTGGCGTCGGAGGGCTTTCGCGTCATTGCTGATGAAATCGAGGACGGATTTTTTCGAAGCGAGCCTCTGACCGAGGGACTTCGCGCGTTCGCCCTGGTTGCCTGCGCCGAAGAGGCGCTCGAATACCGCCCTGGGCTTGGATTCCGGGGTCATAGGCTGGTTTTCGGAGCGCCATGAAAGGTTGAACTGGTAGGCGCAGGAGTAGCCGGAATCGCACTGGCCGGATTTCCGGACGCCGCTGGTGGATAATTCGAGGGATGCGAAGCGGGTCTGATCCGCGACCGCGTTGGCCGCGACCTGATCCACGGAGATACCCAGCTGGATGTCGGAACCGGCGGTCTTCTTCGGGCGCGCGCTGGTGAGGAAAACCGAGTTCGCGCGGGCATGGTCTCCCGCTCCGTCCGAGCCGCCCCGGGCGTTTTTCTGCTCGAAGCCGGTGAAAATCTGGAAATCCTCGCGGTGTTTCTCCATTTCGCCGAATGAGGCGCCCATCTTATAGCTACCCGTGGTTCCGCTTGGTCGCCATTTTTCCAGGTTCACCCCGTTGGGAACGTAGAGGTAGGCCATGCGGAGCGGTGCTCCGCTGGCAGTGGTTGCGAGCGCGCGGCTGGCTTCGCTCGCCGCCATCAGGGGACGGAAGGCTTCCAATGCCGGAAGGGCGACTGAAGCGCCAATGCCGCGAAGAAAGCCACGACGGGATGTCAGGTGGATGCTCATGGATATTTAGCTTAGGGATTTCGGAAGACTTTGCAAGAATGGAAGGTCGCAGTGTTCAAGCTGGTTGAATTCCACTCTCCTCGATGTAAGTCGAAAGCTCCTCGTCGATTACAGATCCAAGGCATCCCGTTCACTCGTCCCCGCGACGTTTTTGGAAAGGGGCGGAGTTGGTGATGGCATGGATGAGTTCAACGAGTTTGCCGTCGTTTTCCTCAAGGTGCTCGACTAGGCGGGAGATGGTGACCGAGTCGTAGTATTCGATGCCACGGCCGATGGCGTAGGTAAGGAGTTTCTCGGAGAGGGCGCGGTAGAGGTCTCGCCTGCGGCTTTCGGCGAGGATGTCCTTGAGAGTGGCCACGTTGGAAAATTTCTCTCCGGTAATGAGCCTGCCGCCGGAGTCGATTGGTTTTCCGCCCTGTGTTTCGCGGAAACGACCCAGGGCATCGAAGTTTTCCAGACCGAGGCCGATGGGATCCATGCGGGCGTGGCAGCCGGCACAATCGGGATTTTTCCGGTGAATCTCCATCATCTGGCGCATAGTGGGTTCGTCGGCGGCCTTGGCATCCTCCTTCGCACTCTCCAGTTCGGGCACGTCGGGCGGGGCTGGGGGGGCGGGTGTGCCGAGAAGGTTTTCCAATACGAAGAGGCCACGCTTCACCGGAGAGGTGCGGGTGGGATTGGAGGTGACGATGAGGAAGGTGCCCTGGGTGAGTAAGCCGCCACGCTCGGGGTGTTCCGTGAGATCCACGGGTTGGAACTCCTCGCCCTCGATTCCCTTGATTCCATAGAAATCTGCAAGGCGCCCGTTCAAAAACGAGTAGCGTGCGGAGATGAGTTCCTCTACGGGCCTGTCGTTTTTCAGAATGAAATCAAAGAGAGCGTAGGTCTCCTTCCGCATGTCGCTCCGGAGGCGGGGATCGAAGATCTTCGCGGCCTCGTAGTTCGTGTCCACGCCGAGGATGGTGGTGGTGGAGACCGGAACCGTGGTGATGTCACGTGCCTGGAGCCACTGCCCTATGAAGTTTTCCGTAAGGCGTGTCGCCCGGGGATCCGCGAGCATGCGATCCACCTGCTCGCGAAGGTTCACGCGGAGCTTTTTATTGAAAGCGAGTGAGAGAAGCTCGTCATCGGGAACGGAAGACCAGAGGAAAAAGGAAAGACGTGCGGCGAGGGCGTATTCATCGAGAGGGACGACCTTGTCGGGATTGTTAGGCTCCGGCTGGATCTCAACCCTGAAGAGGAAACGCGGCGAAGCCAGGCACGTGGCGATCGCCTGCTTGAGGCCGTCCTGAAAGGATTTTCCGGGAAGTTTGTCGATCTCGTTGACGATGTTGACAAGGCGATCGATATCGCGCTCGTCGATAGGGCGGCGGAAGGCGCGGGAGACGAAGGAGCGCATGATTTTCCGGGCGTATAGCGCGGCGGCGGTCTCGGACTCAGGAGGCGGGCCATCCACCAGTATCATGCGGTAGCCTTTGGAATACTCGGTCTGATCGCCATCCAACGGCCCCTGAAGGACGAGACGCTGGATGGAGAGGAAAAGCGCCTCCTCGCCATCAGCGGGCGGGTGGGCGGGGTTCAAAGTGATCTTGATCTCACGATCCCCTTCTTCCAACTCCACGCTGGACTCAAGATCGATGCTCAGACGCTGATCCCAGCCGATAGAGGTCTGTTCTAGGGATTTTCCGTCGGCGGAAAGATCGAGGAAGGCCTCGGCGGTCGTTGCCTCCGTCGCTCCGCCAATGGAATACTGGAGGGTGACCTGGTATTTTCCTTTCCACTTCACCGGGACTTTCAGGTTGAACTCCGCTTTGTCCGTGAAGGGTATCCATGTGGGGGAGATCTCCGGATGCTTGAAATCCTCCGCGCCGAAATCCACACGGGGCACCTGGGCGGAGGCGTCGTCCGGAAGGGCGAGATTCACGACCTCCTCGGCGGCGGTGATGTATTTCTCCATCAGAAGAGGGGAGATGGAGAGAACGTCACCGTTGTTGTCGAATCCGTAGCCTGTGTCGTCAGGCGGAAAGGCATCAGTCGTGTCGTATTCCACGCCGAGGAGGTCGAACACCGCGTTCTGATATTCGTTGCGGTTCAGTCGGCGGATGGTCACGCGGCCGGGATCGGGGTTTTCAGGATCCAACTTGAAAACGGCGGACTCGATCCAGGAGAGAAGCTTTGTTTTCTCGGCGGGCGAAGGCTGTGCCTCCTCGGAAGGCGGCATGATCTGCGAGCGAAGGTTTTTCCAAACAGGGATCCAGTGCGCCGTGTCATCCAGATGGGCGGCGAGATCCTTGAAGGCGTCCATTTCGAAATCGCCCTCGCTGATGCCGTCGCCGTGGCAATCGAAACAGTAGTTCACAAGAAGCGGCTCGATCTCGGTCTGATACGAGTCATCCGCATAGGCAAGGGCAGAGCAGAAAACAGCGGGGATGTATCGGAGAAAGCGCATGGATCGCGTGGTCGGGAGGATGGAGTCTGGCTGTGTTTCCCGCTTTTTGCAAATACCGAAAGGCCTGGAGCTGGACAAGCCGGGCAGGAGAGACCCAGAGTCCGCCGTATGGACGGTTTCGACTGGAGCGATTGGAAGGGAGAGGTGCTGGCGACCCTGCTCTTCGTGGTGAAGGAGGGGAGTATCCTGCTCATCGAGAAAAAGCGGGGGCACGGGGCGGGAAAAATCAACGGGCCGGGTGGGAAAATCGACCCTGGTGAGACTCCTTTGGAATGCGCGGTGAGGGAAACGGAGGAGGAACTGTGTATTTCCGTCAAAGACGCCCGCAAGGTGGCAGAGCTATGGTTCGCGATGTCCGACTACCCCGACATTCTCTGCCACGTTTTTCTGGCCGGGGAATTCGATGGGACACCGACCGAGACGGAGGAGGCCGTGCCGATATGGACGCGGCTGGATGAAATCCCCTACGAGCGGATGTGGGAGGATGACAGGCACTGGCTGCCGCTTGTGATCGGCGGGAGGAGGCTGTTGGGGAAATTCGCGTTCGAGGGAGAGCGGATGGTTTCGAAGGAAATACTGGATCTGTAGTAACTGGTAAGGCAATCCGGCGAGCCGGGCCTCCTTCAGATCTCCTGGCGCTCTGTCTTGCTCGTGTGGCGGAGATCCTTCGCATGTTCGAGATAGACCGCGTCCTCGCCGATGTTCGAGGAGAGGTCGCCCACGCGTTCCAGCGAGCGGACGATGAGGATGAGGTGCAGGTATTCCTGGCTGCGGCCGGACGTTTCCTCGATGCGGTCGCCGTAGTGTGCGGTTGTCCGCTTGTGCATCCGGTCGAGTTCCTTGTCACGCTGGTGGATGGATGCCCCGAGGGGCCGTCGCCATCGTTGAATGAGGAGATCGCATCACGGAAGAGCTGGTCGGCAAGGGTGTAGAGCGGCTCGATGAGAGTGATGTCGTTCAGATCCTGTTTCGCCATGATTTTCCTGGCGCGTTTTGCTATGTTCACCGCGTGGTCGGATATCCGCTCGAGGTTCATGGAAATCTTCATGGAGGAGACGACGAAGCGAAGGTCGCTGGCCATGGGGTGGTATTTCACAAGCAGTGCCATCCCCGCCTTGTCGATGACGCGTTCAAGCTCGTCCACCTCGTCGTCATCGGCGATGACGGAGTTCGCGAGTTCGAGGTCGCGCTCCAGCAGGGCGCGGATGGCGCGTTCGAGATTGTGGCGGGTCTTCGCCGCCATCGTGAGGACGTCGCTTTTCAGTTCCGCGAGGGCGTGATCGAAGTCCTTGATGATGTGAGGTGCGGAATTCATAGGTTATTCTAGCCTGGATAAGGGTTTGGGGAAAGCACGGGATTCACTGGCGCATACATCATCCGAAACGACCGCTGACGTAGTCCTCAGTCTGCTTGACCGACGGATTTCCGAAAATGGTGGCAGTATCGTCATACTCGATCATCTCGCCGAGATAGAAAAAGGCGGTACGGTCGGAAACGCGGGTGGCCTGCTGCATATTGTGGGTGACAATGACGATCGTGAACTCGGTCTGAAGCTCGGCGATGAGCTCCTCGATACGTGCCGTGGCGATGGGATCGAGGGCGGAGCAAGGCTCGTCCATCAGCACGATTCGCGGGCTGACGGCGATGGTTCTGGCGATGCACAGGCGCTGCTGCTGGCCGCCGGAGAGGCCGAGGGCGCTGGAGCCGAGGCGGTCTTTCACCTCGCTCCAGAGGGCCGCCCGCTGAAGGGATTTCTCCACCGCCTCGTCGAGCTTGGCTTTGTTTTTCACTCCCTGGATGCGGAGGCCGTAGGCGACATTCTCGTAGATGGACTTCGGGAAAGGGTTGTATTTCTGGAACACCATGCCGACCTGCTTGCGTAGCTCGATGGGATCGACATCGTTCGCGTTGATGTCCTGACCCATGATGCGGATCTGCCCGTTGGTGACCTTTGAGGTATCGACCAGATCGTTCATGCGGTTCAGGCAGCGGAGGAGGGTGGATTTTCCGCAACCCGAGGGGCCGATGAGCGCGGTGACCTTCCCGGCGGGGATATTGAAGGAGATGTTCCTCAGGACTTCCGTCCTGCCGTGATCATAGCTGAAAGAGACATCGTCGATCTCTATCATGGCGTCCTCCTTCGCGACCGGATTGGGATTGTTTTCCGTCCGGTTGGAAACGGGGCGCGGGGCGGGTCTCGCGAAATCTTCCTCCGGCTCGGTCGCGGAGGCGATTTCAGCGGCGGCGGTGGATGGTGAGGATGTGGTTACCATTTCAGTTTTTTGCGGAAGTGTATGCGTAGGTAGATGGAAACGGAGGCGAAAACCATGACCATGAGGAGGAAGACGAAGACAGATCCGTCCTGCATGGCAGCGGTCGCGTCGGTGCGCGGAATGCGGGCGGCTACCGTGTAGATATGGTATGGCATGGCCTGGACCGAATCGGTGAGCAGGTCGGAAAGCCAGAAGATGCCGTTGCCGCTGGCGGCCTCCCAGGGGAGTTTCCCTTTCAGAGCGACCGCCGCTGTGAACATGATGGGCGCGGTCTCGCCGGCCACCCGTGTGACGCCTAGAACCGACGCGGTGAGAATGCCAGGGGTCGCGTAGGGCAGCACGGCGGTGCGTATGCACTGCCACTTCGTCGCCCCGAGTGCGAGTGATGCCTCGCGGAAGCCTTTCGGGATCGCTTTGAGAGATTCCTCGCATGCGGCGATGATGACGGGCAGCACCATCACGGCGAGCGTGAGGCCACCTGCGATGAGCGAGTTTCCCCAGCCCTCGAAGCTAAGATAGCCGCCGAACATCCCTATGGTGAGAAGGGATTTCTCCATGTTCGGCGTATCGGTGAAAACCGGGAGCAAGGGGAAGAGACAGAAAAACGCGAAGCCAAAGAGCCCGAAGACTATGGAGGGGACGCCCGCGAGATTCATGATCGCGAGACGAATCATACCGACAAATCGCCCCTGTCGCGCGTATTCGTTCAAATACACCGCCGCGGCCACGCCGACCACCAGCGCGACGACCATGCAGACGATCACAAGCAGTGCGGTGCCGACCAGCGGGCCTGCGATTCCTCCGCCTGAGTATGCGTTGGTTTTCTTGTTCTCCACGACAGCATCCGGGTTGTCCTTCGTGTATTCGATGAAATCCGATGATGCCATCGACTGTTTTTCCCCGTCCACATCAGTGAAATCGACGAGTGTCTCGGGCATACGGGTGAGGAAGTCCGTGTTGAAAACCTCTCCGCCTTTTTCCGAGAAGACCGGCATCAGCACGGGCAGGCCTTTCCTTGCGATGTCGAAAAAGATGTAGAGCGTGCAGGCCAGGATGACATAGGTCAGCGCCGCGAGGACGCACGCGACGATGCCGTCTTTCGTTCTCCGCGAGGTGGAGCTGGACTTGAAGGGATTCATGGGACGGATTTCAAGAAGAACGGATCAGGCGGTAAGACCGAAACGCCTGATGATGCGGCGGGCGCTGATATTGATGAGCAGGGAGATCATGAAGAGAACCAGGCCGACGGAGAACAGGGCGCGATAGTGAATGGTGCCGGAGGTGACCTCGCCCATTTCCTGTGCGATGATGCCCGTCATGGTGTGCGCGGGCTGGGTGATGACGCCGACCCCGAGGCCGAAATCCGGGATCGCGATCTGGTTGCCCGCGACCAGCAGTACCACCATCGTTTCCCCGATCACCCGCCCGAAACCTAGCAGGATCGCGGCCAGGATACCTGAGACCGCGGTAGGAACCACGATCTTCATCACTGTCTGGAGCTTCGAGCCACCGAGGGCGAGGGAAGCTTCAGTGAAGGAGGCGGGAACATTGTTGATCGCGTCCTCGCAGAGAGTGAAAATGGTAGGCACGGCCATCAGCGCGAGAAGGAGGCCGGCGTTGAGGATGTTCAGACGTTCCTGCATGGGGAAGCCGGGCACCCACGAAAGCCACGGCACCTGGCTGACCTCGCGGAGAGCCTCGCCAAGCACGATGATACCGAAAAACCCCAGAACGACGGATGGGATGGCTCCGATCAGCTCGATGGCCGGTTTGATGAAATTCTGCTGTGTGGGGCCGGCGAGGCGGTTCACGTAAATCGCCGCCCCGAGCGAGAAGGGGATCGCGGTCAGAAGAGCGATGACGGAGATCAGCAGCGATCCGGTGAAGAGCGGGAGAAGTCCGTAGAAATCATGAAACGAGCTGTTGGTGATCCAGTCTTTCCCGAAGAAGAAGGAGCTGACGGATCCCAGCCAGCTCACCGGCCTGTCATAACGCCAGTCGGCCGATTTTTCCAGGCTGTCATCCAGGTATGCCATCAAATCAGGGGTCCTGCTCCGCACACGTTCAACCAGATCCGCCACTTCGGGGGAGGCGAATTCCTTTGGGAGATCGGCCACACCTGCCGCAAGTCCGGCCTTTAGTTCGGCAACCGCGGCCCTGTGCCTCTCATCGCTCCCCTCCAGAACAGTGATGCGCTCGGCGTAGGGGAAATTCTCCCGAATGGTGATCTGTTCGGCCTGTTGCCTCAGGCGTGCCCTGTCTTCCTCGGTCGGAGCATTGATGGATCCTTTGAGCAGCGCCTCCTTTCGCGCGGCCGAGGACATGTCCGCCACGGCCTCGTCACGGATCGCCGTCGTGGTCTTGATCAGTTCGCCACGAAACTTCGCGAGCTCCGATCCTGCGCCGGCTATGGTCGTCCGCGCGGCTTCGAAGGAGGCCATGCCCTCGTCCATTTCGGCCTTCGCGGCTGCGACAAATGGCGGGGGTTCGTCCTCCACGGGATCCCACCCGGCCATCGCGTCAAGCAGCTCCTGCCACTCCTTCTTTCCGAGCCGTCCGAACGAATCGACTGTCTTTCTGTCGGCCTTCGCAAGTTCCGCACGGAGAAAGCCGTCCCACCTTTCCTGGACCGTTTCCAGTTCCGTCAGAGCAAGCGCCTTTTCATCTCCATCGTCCGCGTCATCGAAGGCATCGCGAGCCTCCTCGAGCTCTTCGATCAGCTCTTCGCCGTCATCCAGGAGGTTTCCGGAAAGGACTCCAAAGCTGTCAACGAGGCCGCGCCGCACCCCATGGCCCTCATTCATCTCCTGATAGAAAGCCTGGTTCGTCAGACTCTTGAGCTCCGTGTATTCGTCCATCTCCTCGATGACGAAGTTCGCGTATTCCTGCCCTGTCAGGCGGAAGACCTCCATCTCCTTCCGGTGCTGGGGGAAAAACAGGAAAGCCTCTCTCGCAAGGAAAAGACAGATCGCGCCCAGCACCAGGATGGAGATCATCGCGTTCCCTCCGAAAAAAAAGCGGATCGCGTCCTGCCGCCCGATTCCGAGCAGCTTCTTTCCTTTCCGCTTGAAATGGGTGGCCATGAAATTCTGGAGGGAGAGTGAGAGCGCGGAACCTGGCAAAAGGAAAGGGACGCACCGTTACAGAAACGACACATCCCTATCTTACGGACTGCCAGGCTGGCAGCTTATTTTTCCACCGGGATGAATCCCACGGTCTCGACGATCTCGGCCGCCTCTTCGCTGGTCGTGGCCCAGTCCAGGAATTTCTTCGCCTCGCCCTTGGGCTGTCCGACGGTATAAAAATAAAGTGTGCGGGAAAGCGGATAGCTGTCCTTGTTCTTCGGTTTGGCAGCCTCGCCCTCGACCTTCACGGAACGCAGGCCGTCCTTGTCCGCATAGGCGAGACCCACGTAGCCGATGCCGTTGGGGTTGCTGGCCACTTCGTCCGCGATCTGCTCGTTACCGGCCATCTTGTTGGTGCCGGTGCCGTAGTCCCGTTTGTCCATGGCCATCTCCTGGAAGGATTTGTATGTGCCCGAGGTGGTATTGCGGGTGTAGACGGAGATCGCCCCTGCCTTGCCGCCAACTTCGCTCCAGTCCGCGATATCTCCTGTGAAAATGCCCTCGATCTGTTTCACGGTGAGATCGCGCACTCCGTTCGCTTTGTTCGTCACGACCGCGATCATGTCGTAACCGGCGGTGATCTCCACCAATTCCTGACCCTTCGCGGTGAAGGCGTCCTTTTCCTCGTCCTTCACATCGCGGGAGGACATTCCGATATCGGCCGTTCCGGCGAGAAGGTTGGAGAACGCGGCGGATGACCCCTCTGCGGCGATCTCGAAACCGACTTTGTTCCCAGTGGCCGTGTAGGCCTCGGTGAGCTGGGGAACCATCTTGGCGCCCAGTGTGTCGGAACCCTTGAAGACAAGCTTGTCCTGCGCGAGGCAGGAAGCGGCGGCCAGGATCGAGCCGATTGCGATGGATGCGGTGATTTTCATGTTCTGATTTTACGTGATTGGTTGGGTGTCGCGGATCGCGTCCACGCCGGAATTGGTCACGTTTCTCGGTGACACTGGCAAAAGATGAATTGTGACAGGATTGTCACAAAGGCCGGAAAGACCAGAGGCACCCTGGAAAATCTACCACGCGGCGGACAATTCGTCGGATCCTGCCAGTATTCGGATGAATTGTGACAATCCTGTCACAATTGGATGTTTCGCATGTCACAGATATGTCACCTAAGAGATCCCCGGCGACTGCCAAAACTAAAAAACAAAGATGAACAAAATCACGAATGGAATGGCTCTCGCAGGGACTTTCGCAATGACGGCATTGGCGATCGCGGAACCGGAGGCTGCCACAGCGGTCACGCCCGCGTCAAACCCGGGAGACTGGTGCTCCTGGCTGCAGGACAAGCCTGGCATCCTATACTCGGACAAGGAGAATCCCTGGCTGCAGGAAATCCAGATCGAGGGACGCTTCCAATACCAGATGGGATATGTCGATGGCGAGAACATCGCTGGAGGTGATTTCAACGAGACATATGACGAATACCGCCGGGTTCGCCTTGGATTGAAAGCGAGGTTCCTCCAATACTTCGGTCTGAAATACCAGGTCAACATTGTCAACGACGGGCGAAACGGCGGTGGTGGCGAGCTTGACTGGGGCTACGACAGCATTGATGAAGCCTATCTTTCCTTTGATCTCGGGAAGGCTTTGGGCGAAACGGGATTCGACCGGCTTTCCTTGAAATACGGTCGCCAGAAATTCCTGTTCGGAACCGAGGCGCATCTCTCATCCACCAAGCTCCTGACAATCGAGCGTTCCGCGATTTCCAACAAGGTATATGGGAGCTACCGCCCGACCGGCCTCACGCTGGATGGAGCGAGAGGCCCGGTTTTCTTTGCCGCATCGCTATATAGCTCCACAACGGATGGCCCGGACAATGAGGAGCTCAACGGATGGCAGGACGGCTGTTCGCTGTTGCTCAATCTCGGCTACCAGGTCGGCGACCGGCTTTTGCTGCGCGGCGATTTCACCTACAACGATGCCGATGGCAGCGCGACGGAGGATTCCGTGATGGACTACGAATGGGCGGTCGGTTTCGGTGCCGAGTATGATTCCGGGCCGTGGGGCGTGAACGCGGATCTCATCTACGGTGACAATGGCGACGCCACTCTTGCCGGTGCCCCCACACGCAGCGGCGATTTCTACGGTCTCCAGGTCACGCCATGGATGTGGCTGGTGGATGAAAAACTGCAGGTTGTCGGACAATACCAGTATCAGGGCTCGGACAACATCAATGGTGTCCGCGTAAACAGCCGCTACGGACGAGCGCGCGGCACAGGCGGTATCAACGGTGGGCGGGGGGACTCACATCACTCCTTCTACACAGGACTAAACTACTACATCTGCGGCCACAACGCGAAGATTCAGGCCGGAGTGGAATACCAGACGATGGATACTCCTACTGGGGAGTTCGATACAACGACCTACCTTCTGGCATTCCGCTCTTTCTTCTGAAAAGTCTCTCTTCAGTTTAACAATACTCATGTTCGGAAGCTTCATCAAAACCTGACGGAATTCAGCCAAGCTAGCCGATAGAAGCAGGCTTCAAGGGTGGTTTCACAAAAAAAGCCAATTGTGATGCTGTATCACAATTGGCTCCAAACCGTGATTGCCTTCAGATAGAGGTTCGAATTCCGCCTAGGCGATGCCACGTAATATAAACTGTGAGGTATCTTACTGACCCGATTGCATCTGGGTCATCTTTTGAGCGAGAGCCATGGATTTCTCCTGGAATTCTTTCATCAGCTCGGGGTTGGCGCTGAGAACCTGCATCGCACTGATGGACGAAGTCTGCATGCGCTCCTGGAGCGGCTGCATTTTTTCCATCATCGCCTGCTGCATTTTCATCCCGTCCTCCTGGCTCATCGCAGTCCTATCCATGCCCTTAGCCATCTCGGCGATTTTCTCATATTGCGCGCCGAGGTCGTCGAATTTCTCAAGCGCGGCCTTGGCGGACTCCTCGTCCTTGATGCTGGCCATCAGATCCGCGTAGTCCTCGGTGGCCGCGTAGGTGGCGTCCATAAGTTCCTGGGCGACAGCGCTACCTTCCGCATCCGCGTCTTCAACAGCTTCTTCGACGTCCTCTTCCACAGCTTCGGCGGTTTCGTTGAGTGCCTCGACGGTCTCCTCCACACCGTCTTCCATTTCCTCCTTGGAATCCATTTCCGTCTCTTCGACAGCTTCTTTCACGTCTTCAGCCGCGTCCGCGGTTTCCGAGGAATCCTTACAGGCCGGAAAAACGACGATCGATGCTGCGAGCAATCCGGCGGAGGCAAATTTTTTGAATTTCATAGTCCCGAAACTTGAATCGGATGGGCTAGCCGGTCAAATGATGTTTGCGGGGAAAATCCTAGCTCTCGAAGTAGGTGTACCCCCCCAATCCATCGCGGTAGAGATCCATGATCTCCTTGCGCTCTTTCGGAGAAATGCGCCCGTCGTTCACCGCTTTTTCGGCGAAGGTGCGGAATTTTGAGACGAGCTCCTTCGGATCAAACTCCACATAGGTGAGGACGTCCGCGACGGTGTCGCCCTCGACCTCGTGGGTATAGACGGGCTTGCCTTTTTCAAGATGAACGCCGACGACGTTCGTGTCTCCCAGAAGATTGTGGAGGTCGCCCAGCGTCTCCTGATAGGCTCCGACGAGGAAAATGCCTATATAATAAGGCTCGTCTGGTTTCAGGCCGTGGAGTGGGAGGATTTTGGCCACGTCCTCCTTGTCGATGAAGCGGTCGATCTTGCCATCGCAATCGCAGGTGATATCCGCGAGAACGGCGCGGTGCTTGGGTCTTTCATCGAGACGGTGGATGGGAAGGATGGGGAACAGCTGGTCTATCGCCCAGGAATCCGGGAGGGACTGAAAGAGCGAGAAGTTTCCATAATAGAAGTCGGCCAGGCCGTTGGAGAGCTCGGTGAGTTCCTCCGGAACATCGTCCATATCGGAGATCATGTTGGAGATGCGTGTGAGAATATGCCAGTACCACGCCTCGGCGAGGCCGCGCTCCCGGAGTGTGGCGGCTCCGTAGAGGAACATGGCGCGCACCTGGTCGCGGTAATAGACCGCGTCGTTCATCGACTCCTGGAGATTCTTTTTGCTCAGGGTCTTGTTGACGTGGAAGAGGTTGGTCAGGTTCTGCGGTGCCTTTTCCGGCATGACAGGCTCCTTGTCCGTGGTCTGCGCGGAGGTGACATCGAGAATATTGAAGACCAGGACGGAGTAGTAGGAGACGACGGCGCGACCCGATTCGGAAATGAGGTTCGGATGTTTCACTCCGACGCGGTCGCACTGCTGGGCGACGACCTCGACGATGTCGGTGCAGTATTCCTGGATGGAGTAGTTGCAGGAGGAGGCGAAGTTCGTATGGGAGCCATCGTAGTCCACGGCCATGCCGCCGCCCATGTCGAGCACGCCCATCGGGGCTCCCTCCTTGACCAGATCGCAATAGATTCGCACGGCTTCCGTGCAGCCCTCCCGGATGGCGGCGATGTTGGGAATCTGGCTGCCCTGATGGTAGTGGAGCATCTTGAGGCAAGCGAGATGGCCGGATCCCTTGAGGGAATCGACAACCTCGATGACCTGCGCGGCATTGAGGCCGAAGACGGATTTGTCGCCGGCGCTTTCCTGCCAGTGGCCGGAGCCTTTGGTGGAAAGGCGGATCCGTATGCCGAGGTTGGGAAGGATGCCGATTTTCCGCGAGCGCTGGAGGATGAGATCCAATTCGCTGGGCATTTCCAGCACGAGCATGATCTTCATCCCCATCTTCTGGGAATGGAGGGCGAGGTCGATGAATTCCTCGTCCTTGTAGCCGTTGCAAATGATGTAGGCCTCGGGATCGTGCATGTGAGCCAGGGCGGCGATGAGTTCCGGCTTCGACCCCGCTTCCAGGCCGTAGTGGTATTTTTTCCCGAACTCGGCGATCTCCTCGATCACCTGCCGTTGCTGGTTCACCTTGATGGGATAGACGCCCCGGTAGTTTCCCTGGTATTTCGTGACTCGTATGGCCTCGCGGAAAGCCTCGTTGATCTCGGTGATACGGGAGTGGAGGAGATCGCGGAAACGGAGAAGGACGGGGAGATGCGTTCCGCGGTCGCGAAGCCCTTCGACGACGTCATGGAGAGAGACCTTCGCACTATCCTCACCATCCTCCAGTTTCACGGTGACATGACCGTCTTTGTTCACTCCGAAGAACTTGTGACCCCAGGATTCGACTCCGTAGAGTTCGGCGGATTTCTCGGGAGACCAGGTTCTGGGAGATTTGGTCTTCGGGGATATCGGGGCGGCTGCGGACGGTGGGATCACGCGGCAAGCTGGCACGAGAGGAGTGAGTGTTCAATCTGTTTCCAGAATACGGAGTAACGAGGAAATCAACGGTCGAAAACACGGTAATTTTCCAGGGGTTTCAAATTCGTTCAAAAAAAGTTCAGATTTTTTAAAATAAACTTGATCAAAAATTCAATTTATCCTAATTGTCAGGGGTCAGCAATTCCATCCTTACGGAAAGCGGCCACAAAAAGATCTCTCCGGCAGTCCCCACGGCTGGAGAACGCGGATCAGGAATCCGCTGCGCCGGAACCGGATGAAAATCCGCTCCGATGTGATCCGGTCGGTTTCGAGAGGCAATGGACGAGCTGATGCTACCACCCATACAACCAGCCATGAAACTACTTAAAACGGCACCAATGTGCCTGATCGGTGCGCTCTGCTGCACTTCCGCCATCGCCAACACCGGCGCGAATGTAAGATGCTGGGCGCCGCACCTGGCCTCTCCAATCGTCCTGAACTCGCACGGACAGGGGATCGGAAGCTACGCCGGACGTCCATACGGCTACACCATCTTCGGAGTAGCGGGTATCATCACGCTGGGCGACCAGTGCGACGGCGCCTTTCCTGACCAGAACGATCCGCAACGGCGCTTCCGCAAGGGATGGTGGAGTGGAGGTCTCGGCGAGCGGACGAACATCTACTCTTCGGTGAAACTTCAGGTCAACTGGGCGCAGTATTATCCGAAGCGTCTCGAGGTGACCGGCGACAGGCCCGGCGCGACATCCGGCCCGGTTCGTATCTACGGCGATACCTGGCACACCACGCAGATGTTCGGCTACCCCGAGGTCACCCTTGTTTTCCACCTTGCCGGGAGCCAGGACTCCCAGATCCCGAACCGGAATCCCAACGGTTATTTTTACGTCGTGGGGGAATATCTGACGGGTCCGCCTTCGGTCACCGGCACCCTTGACGTGAGCATCATGCACGTCCTCCGCGGGGACGTGACCCCGGTGGGCTACAATATCAACCGCATGGGAGGAACTCCCCAGACACCGCCTTTCCAAGGCTACGACCCTAGCGGCGAGGTCGTTTTCCTGAGTGGAACCTGAAAACCTGAAGTTACCGACATGAAACTGAAAGCAATCATCATGACAGCCGCCTTCCTGACCCCGTGCGCGTTCGCGCAGCATTCAGGAAAAAGCGGCCACGGGATCGAATTCCTTCCGGCGGAGAGGCTCGCCCCCGTCGGCAAAGCAACGAGCGACAGGCAGCTGACTACCGAGCGTGAAAACGCGAAGTTTGGAGGCTTCGCGCAGGAGAAGACGCAGCCCGAAGGGTGGGATTTGCTGAAATACTCCGATTTCCTGGGGAAGGACGGGAAATACGTGATCCTTCCGAAAAACTCGGTCATCTATGTTCCGGAATCGCTGGAAGCCACCCGTCTCGCATCTCCGGAGGGCAGAATGATCCCATGGATGGAATTTCTCAGAAACCATCGCAGCATCATATCGACTCTCGATGTCACGATGGATCAGGTTTACGGGAAAAAGCCGCTGCCACCAGAGACTCTGGAGATGGCGGCGAAAAACAAGCTTATCGTGATCGCCGTCTATAACGGGAACCCAATCACTGTGATCAAGGCGCCCGATCCGGCGACCGCGCAGAATACCACAACCCCGCCGCTGCAATGAGACTCACTCTCCTATTCCTCTGCGTTCCCGCTGTCGCCCTTGGCCAGGGCGGTTTCATCCGGCAGATCCACACGTTCGAAAACCAGCCCGTCATCTACGACATGCCGGTTTCCACGGACACCGGATCCGTGATGTCCCGACCCCTGACTGCCGATTCAGCCATCTTTCAGCTTTACACGACGGTGACCTCAACGTCGAACACGCAGACCCTGAAAAAACTGGACGAGAAAGCGGTGGGAACTTTCATGCCCGTCACCACGGTGGAGATACTCTCCGAGGATCCATATTTCCCGCCACGCACCCGTGCCGACAAGCCCTACGGAGTCAGGATCAACGTGAGCGCTCTTCAAGCATCCAACCCCCTCGTGCCACAGTATGCGAAAACCATCAACGTCACGCGCTCGTATGGCCTCTACGATCCGGTGACCCATCAGCCGACCGGGGAGACCGGGTATTACGCCGATTCCTTCGCTTTCACCCAGGACGGGAATTATGTGGACAACATGATCATCCAGCGCCTCCCCGGCGAGAATCCCAGCCTCCTTTCCGGCGAAGAGATCTACACCGCGGGGCTGAATCCGCCCGGCAAGCCTGTCAGCGAGTTGGGGAAGGCA
Organism: uncultured Verrucomicrobiae bacterium; assembly: GCA_963758175.1. Classification (GTDB taxonomy): domain Bacteria; phylum Verrucomicrobiota; class Verrucomicrobiia; order Verrucomicrobiales; family Akkermansiaceae; genus Luteolibacter. The sequence goes on along the minus strand of CAVWUI010000002.1, from coordinate 812,242 downwards.
ACCGTCCAGATATGGCCGGTGGCGACCGCCGCCATCGAAGGCATAGAGGAAGGCAAGCGTTACCTGCAGGTGCCGGGCGACGGGCGCTTCGCGGTGAAGAACCTCTATCCGCAGAGCGTGACATACGCACAGATCTACAAGGGGCCGCATGTGATCGGAACCACCGGCGATCCATTGCCGTCCACCGTGGTGTCTTACAACACACACGCCCCCCAGAACGCCGTGCTCACCCTGACGGATCTGGAAAGCTTCGTCGATCTTGATGGCGACTACACAATCGAGATCCTGACGATCACACCCTTCCAAAACGGAGCTCCCGAGCTGCTTGAGCACGTGACCTTCAATTTGAAAAGAACGATCAAGGTCAACGCCACGGTGACCACGTTCGAATAGCCCGATCCACGGACTATTCCGCTTCGGCGATTGCCTGGAGTTCCTCCCAGCGCTCGTACAGGGCGGTGGTGGCGGCTCGTGCGGCTTCGAGTTTTTCCATTTCGGATGGGATTTTCTCGTAGTGGTTCAATTGGAACTCGGGGTCGTTCATGCGGGTCTCGATGGTGGAGACTTCGTCTTCGGCAGAGAAGATGCGGTCCTCCATAGTGTCGAGTTCGGCGCGTTCCTTCTGGGAAAGTCTGCGGGGTTTCTCCGTGGGCTTCGTGGCGGATTTGAGGGATTTGTAGGCTTTCGCCTGATCCTTCTGGGCGGACTCGCGGAGTTTCCGTTTTTCCAGATAATAGGAGTAATTTCCCGGGGTGACGTGGATGCCGCCGTCCTCGAAGGCGATGATCTGGTCGCAGATGCGGTCGAGGAAATAGCGATCGTGGGAGACGCAAAGGATGCTGCCGCCGAAAGCGGAGAGGGCTTCCTCGAGCATGCGGAGGGAGGGTAGGTCGAGGTCGTTGGTTGGCTCATCGAGCACGATGAGGTTGCCACCGGTTTTGAGGACTTTGGCAAGCATGAGGCGTGCGCGTTCGCCACCGGAGAGGAGGTCGACGCGTTCGTTGATGCGCTCGTTGTTAAAAAGGAAACGGCGGAGGTAGGCTCTCGCACCAAGGGTTTCGTTGCCGAACTGGACTTTCTCGTTGCCGTCGGCGACCTCATCGAGGAGTGATCCTGTGCCATCAAGAACCATGCGGTTCTGGTCGATGTAGTTGATCTTGACCCGTTTCCCGAGGACTGCGGTGCCTTCGGTGGGGTTCAGCTGATCCAGGCAGATTTTGAGGAGGGTGGATTTCCCGACTCCGTTTTTGCCGACGATGCCGGTGCAGGTGCCGGGGCGGATGGAGAGGTCGAGGTTGCGAAACAGCCAGCGGGGATTTTTTTCGGTGCCGAAATTGATGCCTGCCTTTTCCAGTTCGATGACGATGTTTCCGAGGTCGGTGGCGGGAGGGAGCAGGAGATCCATTTCCCGTTCTTCGGGAGGAGCCTCCTGGCCTTCGATTTCGTAGAAGGCGTCGAGGCGGCTCTGTTGTTTCGTGCCCCGGGCTTTGACGCCTGCGCGCACCCACTCGAGTTCCGATTTCAGAAATTTCTGGCGCTTCTGTTCGTTGTTGCTGGCGATCTGTTGGCGGATGGCTTTTGACTCCAGGAAGGCGGTGTAGTTGCCGGGGTGTGAGTAGGCTTTTCCTCCGTCGATCTCGATGATGCGGGTGGCGATGACATCGAGGAAGTAGCGGTCGTGAGTGACGAAGATTACGGCTCCGGCGAAGTTCTTGAGGGCATCCTCCAGCCAGCGGATGGACTCCGCGTCCAGGTGGTTGGTCGGCTCGTCGAGGAGGAGAAGATCAGGCTGGCAGGCAAGGGCACGGCAGAGGGCGACACGGCGTTTCTCTCCCCCTGAGAGCGGGCCGGTGGGGGCTTCCAGCGGTGGTGTCCCGAGGGCGTTGGAGAGGGAAAGGATGCGGGAATCGAGGTTCCAGCCGTCGGTGTGATCCAATAGTTCGAGGAAACCCTGGAGTTCGGTTTCAGTGCCGTCGCCGTTTTCGTAGCGCGTCATGGCTTCGACGATGTCGGCGGCTCCGAGGGCTATGTTCTCGTGGACGGAGAGCTCGGGATCGAGCTCGAACTCCTGCGGGAGGTAGCCGGTGCGGATGTCTCGGCGGAGGGAAATGTCCCCCGAATCCGGCTGGGATTCGCCGGTCAGGATTTTCAGGAGGGAGGTCTTGCCGCACCCGTTGCGTCCGACGAGGCCTACTTTTTCCCCTGCCGCAACGGCGATGGTGACGCCATCGAGGAGGTTCTGGTAAGAGTAGGCGAGCCGGATTTCGTTGGCGGAGAGGAGAGTGGACACGGTAAAAGTAGAAGTTTCAGACCGCGAATGGCCGCGAATCCGCGCGAATGGAAATGGAAACAGGGAGAATGTAAATGGCGAAGGCGAAGCAACCGATTCCGGGCACTGCTGACATCTCGGAGAGTGAATGCGATCCGAGGACTTCTCTGGTAGCTTCGGGTTGGAAACCTGATTTGTCCCCGGGGCTTGGCAGTGGCAGTTAGGAGCGCCTTGTCCGGCTCATGAGAAAAGCGCTCGCCGTCCAGTAGCTGAACGGTTTTTCGGTTCCTCAATCCGAATGGAGAAACGGAGCCAGGAAATTTTGTGGAGCGCTAGCTCGCGGTCCACATCACTGAACCCATGATTGACTGCCGGCGTCTTCATCACACAAAAAACGGACGGCCTCATGAGAGACCGCCCGTCTAATGAAAACTCGAAGAGTTTGGTTATGCGTGGCTGTCGGTGTAAGCCGGCGAACCGTGCTCCGCGATGTCGAGGCCTTCTTCCTCTTCCTGCGCGTCAACCCGGACACCCATCACAGCTTTGATGATTCCAAAGACGATGAGTGAGAAAACGAACGCAAAGATATAGACAGCTCCGATACCAATAAGTTGCGAGACAAAACTGAAATCAGAGCCGCCGAAGACTGCCACCGCAAGCGTTCCCCAGATGCCGCAGACACCGTGGACGGAGATCGCGCCGACCGGATCGTCGATCTTGATTTTGTCAAAGAACAGGATGGAGAATACCACCAGGATACCACCGATACCTCCTGCGATCATCGCTTCCATGACGGTTACGACGTCCGCAGCTGCCGTGATACTCACAAGGCCGGCAAGGATACCGTTTAGCGCCATCGAAAGGTCAGGCTTCTTGATTACGATCCAGGATGTGATGATGGAGGTGAAACCACCAGCTGCTGCCGCAAGGGCGGTGGTAGTGAACACAAGGCCGAGTGGGCCCGGATCCGCCGAAAGAACCGATCCACCGTTGAATCCGAACCATCCGAAGAAGAGTAGGAAGACGCCGATCGCTGCCAATGGCTGGCTGTGGCCGAGGATGGGCTTCACGCCGTCCTTGGTGTATTTGCCACGACGTGCTCCGAGAAGAAGCACACATGCGAGTGCGGCAGCTCCGCCGAAACCATGAACCACGGTTGATCCCGCGAAGTCCTTGAAGGGAACCTCGAGGTTGGCAAGGAAACCGCCACCCCAATGCCATGAGCCTGCGATGGTGTAGCCGAATGCCACGAGAAGAGTCGCGAAAACCATGAAGCTGGGAAGCTTGACACGCTCTGCGACCGCCCCGGAAACGATGGTCGCTGCGGTTGCCGCGAACATTGCTTGGAAGATGAAATCACCGTATCCGGTCATTGCGAGAGCAAGACCACCATATGCCCAGGTCTTGCCATTGCCATCGTTGAGGTCACCTATCGGTTCGCCAATACTGACGAAACCGTTGAAATCACCGGGGTAGTGAGTATTGAAACCAATGAACGCATAGGTAAGAAGACCGATGCAGATGATGAACACATTCTTGAAGAGAATGTTTACCACGTTTTTCTGTTGGCAAAGGCCGGCTTCCAGAGTGGCGAAACCGAGGTGCATGATGAATACCATCGCTGCGGCGATCACCGTCCAGAGCATGGACACGGTGAAGAAGTCGAAAGCCTCGGACACATCGACAGGATTGCCGTCGTCGTCCTCCGCATTGTAGCCGTCGACGAGCGCCTGATACTCGGAAGGTTCATCGGCATCGGCCGGGGTTTCCGCCACCTCTTCGGTTGGCGCGGGAGTCGCCTCGTCCTGACCGAAACCGGTCACTGGCATGAGGGGAATTGCGAAGCAAGCTGCTGCCGCGAGGGCTAGGGCTCGCAGTGTCATTGGATGTCGTCTGGTCATATTGTGGTCGGGGTTGTCGGATATTTTACTGCCTGACCCTTCGCGATGGTTCGCCAGGGAGCAGCACGGCACCGAAAAGCAAACCCCGTGCCAACGTCCCGGACAACCAGTTCCACAACCACCAGGCCTCCTACACCAGGGACGATACATTCGGATCAGACCGCAAATTCATCCATGAGACTACGATTGGATCGCGGACAGGCGAAGCTTGGGACGGATCATCAAGGATCCCGCATCCGGGGTCAGGTATATTGCTCGTCTCACAGGGCAAACATGGAGGTTCAACTTCTTCCAGTGCCATGGTGCCTCCGAAGCATTCCTCCAGAGGTAATAATCTCGAAACAACCGCTTTCCCGGATTTCAGGAGCATTCTTCGCAGGTGATCGATTTTGGAAAAAATGTCTTGCCTGGAATGGTGCCGCCTCCTACACCGCCGTCGTGCGGGAGGATCCCGTGCCCGAAATTTATCTGGACAGATCCTTAGGTTTTGTTAAACAAAGCGCGAGGGAATGGGCCGGATCAAATTCTGGCACGTAATCCGCTCTCACATCACAACCCTTTTCTGGATTCAACAGGTTCAGTGAGGGGCGCTACCAGCAACCGAAAACAACAACAACATTATGCAAAACTACTGCAAAACAATTGGCGCTCTGGCCGCTGCCTCCGCTCTCGTGGCTGGCAACGCCTCGGCACAGGACTCAAGTGGCGGCTTCACACAGCCATATCAACAGAACGCCGCCGACGTTTCCAACGGCAGCGCCGGTCTGGAATTCGAAATCCATGCGGGATATTCCACAGAATATATTTTCCGTGGACTCAACTTCGGCGATCATCTGATCGAAACCGGTATCGATGCGAGCTACGAGCTGGCAGGTTTCGGCCTCAGCGCCGGAGCATGGTACGCCACTTACGATGTAGGTGGAGTTGATGCGGAGGAACTTGATCTTTACGCGGAAGTGTCCAAGGATCTTGGATTCATGACCGCAGCGGTCGGTTACATCTTCTACCACTTCCCGAACGCGGCTGGTGGCACCGGTTTCGACTCCCAGGAAGTTTATTTCTCTCTTGGTAAGGAGTTCTTCGGTTACGAGACCGCTCTTACCTACTACTGGGAGACTGAAGACGCTGGTTCCGGTTCAGGTGGTTACCTTGAGGCCACGGTCGACAAGGGCTACGAGCTCAGCCCATGCCTTGCCCTTAACACAGGTGCTGCTCTCGGATACCTCGTCGAGGAGTCTGAGTTCGCACAAGTCACGGCCAAGGTTTCCCTTGACTGGGCGTTTACCGAAACTGCCACGCTGTCACCATATGTGGCTGCTTCATGGGGTCTCACCAACGACCCTTCTTCAAACTTCTACGCCGGTGTGGGCGAAGAGCTCTGGACTGGTGTGAGTCTCGCCGTCAGCTTCTAATCTGAAGTTCACAGACTGAATTATCTAAAGAGCGGTTGCTTCGGCAGCCGCTCTTTTTTCGTTTCTTGCTTGAACGACTGATGATTGGTCGAAAACTCCGGGGATGTTCCTAGGTATCGACTCCTCCACCCAATCGCTTAGTGCCGTTGTCCTTGATCCCGCATCCAGAGGGATCATTGCCAGCCAGTCGGTGAATTTCGGGAGCGACCTTCCCCACTACGGATCCCCCAGCGGATTTATTCCGGGCGGGAAAGACGGCGTGGTTCACACCGATCCCCGGATGTGGTTGGAAGCACTCGACCTTCTTTTCAAAAGGCTCTCTGAAGCAGCGGATCTCTCCGCGATAACGATTATCGCGGGTTCCGGGCAGCAGCATGGATCGGTCTATCTTGGCGAGGGGTTCAATGACGCGCTGTCACGGCTCGATCCCGGGAGGGGTTTGGCGGAACAGCTCTCCGCCGAATTCACGCGGAACACTTCACCGATCTGGATGGACACGTCCACCGGGGAGGAGTGCGCGGAAATCGCGACCGCGCTAGGCGGCTCCCCGGAGGTCTGCGCCCGCTCCGGCTCCGTAGCCATCGAGCGTTTCACCGGGCCGCAGATCCGAAGGTTTTGGAAGGAGAATGGCGGCGCTTACGGCCAGACCGCGCACATCCACCTCGTCAGTTCTTTCATCGCATCGGTGATTGCCGGGAAGTCCATTCCCATCGATTACGGGGATGGCGCGGGGATGAATCTCCTCAACCTGGCGGATCTCGCGTGGGACGGTGATCTGCTTGAGGCAACGGCTCCCGACCTGGGTAAAAGGCTTATCCCACCAGCGTCGTGCCTTACGCCGCAGGAAAAAATATCCGATTATTTCACCCTGAAATACGGTATTTCTAGTAGTTGTAGGGTGTGCCCGTTTACCGGAGACAATCCGGCCTCGCTTGTCGGAATGGGCGCGACGGCACCGGGGCAGGTGGTCATCTCCCTTGGGACAAGCGACACTTTCTTCGCAGCGATGCCGGAAGCGAAGACCGATCCGCAGGGGTTCGGGCATGTGTTCGGAAATCCCGCGGGTGGTTTCATGTCCCTCATCTGTTTCCGCAACGGCTCTCTCGCACGGGAGGCTCTCCGCGACGAGCTCGGGGTCGATTGGACGGCGTTTGAGAGGGGCGCGTTGGAACTCACGGAACTTTCCGCCGGGAAGAACCTCACTTTGCCATTCTACGGGGCGGAGATCACTCCGCGCCACGATTTCGGGAGACCTGTCACGGAGTTTGTCGAGGAACCCACCCCGGCTCTGCGCGTCCGTTCGCTGCTGGAAGGGCAGTTCCTGAACATGAGGCTTCATTCGGCATGGATGGGCGTCTCGACCGACCGCATAAGGCTTACGGGAGGGGCCTCGAAGAACGACGGCATCGCCCAGCTTGTCGCGGATGTTTTCGATGCGCCCGTGGAAAGGCTGGAGGTCGCGAACTCTGCCGCCCTGGGAGCCGCTTTGATCGCCGCCACCGCAGGGGGGCACGATCTCGGAGGACTTCAGGAAAGATTCTGCATGCCCGCGCCGGATTCACGACTGATTCCGAATCCCGCTCTCGTCGGGAAATACTCGACCGCACTCGAACAATTCGAGAAGCTTCTTCGGATGACAATGGCCGGATAGACCCTTTATTCACAGAACCATGCAATTCAAAGACAAGATCGTAGTAGTCACCGGAGCCGGCAGGGGCATCGGCCAGGAAATCGCCCGGGCGTTCGCCTCGCAGGGAGCGAAAGTAGCACTCATTTCCCGCAGCGAATCGAGCTGCGGCGGCGCTGCCGAAGACATCAACAAATCCTTCCCCGGCTCCGCCACAGCCTACCCCGTCGATGTGTCTGATCACGATGCAGTCCAGGAACTCGCGAAAAAGATAGGGGATGAACTCGGAGCGGCGAACATCCTTGTAAATAACGCGGGGGTTACCCGCGACGGTCTCCTCATGCGGATGAAAGAAGACGACTGGGACACGGTTCTCGACACAAATCTAAAGGGCGCGTTCAACACCGTGAAAGCGTTCATGCGGCCGTTGATGAAGGGCGAGAACTCCCGCATCATCAACATCGCTTCGGTCATCGGCCTGATCGGTAACGCCGGTCAGACAAACTATTCCGCAAGCAAGGCCGGGCTCATCGGTTTCACGAAAGCCATCGCGAGGGAACTCGCCGGTCGGGCTGTCACCTGCAACGCGATCGCACCCGGTTTCATTACCACCGACATGACCGACGAACTCCCGGACAGCGTGAAGGAAGCGGTCATCGGGAGGATTCCCCTCGCGTCATTCGGAAACACTTCCGACATCGCGGATGCCGTGACATTTCTCGCCAGCCCATCGGCACGCTACATCACCGGCCAGGTTCTGGCGGTGGATGGCGGGATGACGATGTGACGCACCGACTTTTATCAGATGGAATTGATACTCCTACGCCACGGCAAGGCCGAGGATCACAGCCCCGATGGGAGTGATTTCTCACGGGCGCTCGTTGAAAAAGGCATGGAGCAAGCTCGCCACGCCGCACGTATTCTTCGTGCTGCCAGCAGTTTGCCGGATCTTGTCCTCACCAGCCCGCTCGTCCGCGCCAGGGAAACGGCTGATACATTCACGGGAGAGGCCAGGATGCCAGGAGCCGTCGTCCAGTCCTGGCTTTCATGCGGAATGTCCCCGGAGACGGCTGTCCGGGAACTTGGCGCCTATCCGGATTTCGAGCGTATCATGATCGTGGGGCACGAGCCGGACTTCTCCCGGCTCATCCAGTTCGCGCTGGGCGCTTCTGGCGAAACCATCGAAGTCCGCAAGGGATCGGTCATCTGCCTGGAAATCAATCCACCCTCCCGCCGCGCCACCCTCCGCTACCTGCTTCCGCACAAGTTGGCGAAGCACCTGGATTGAGGTTCGTTATTTCAAGTCCACACTCCCACCATATGTCATCCACCTTCGGCAAAATCTTCCGCATCCACACCTACGGCGAGTCCCATGGTGGGGGAGTCGGTGTCATCATTGACGGTTGCCCTCCGCGAATCAGCGTTTCCCTGGAGCAGATCCAGGCGGAACTCGATCGCCGCCGCCCCGGCCAGTCCGAGATCGTCACGCCCCGAAAAGAGGCGGATACGGCGGAAATCCTCTCGGGTCTTCACGATGGTCAAAGCCTGGGCACGCCGATTTCCATCATGGTCAGGAACACCGACCAGCGCCCCTCCGCTTACGAGGAGATGGCCGTGAAATACCGACCCTCGCACGCCGATTACACCTATGATGCGAAATACGGTATACGCGCGCCGTCGGGCGGAGGTCGGGCGTCCGCCCGGGAAACCATAGGACGTGTTGCGGCTGCCGCAGTCGCAAAACAGGTCCTTGCGACCCTTTGCCCTGGGATCGAAGTCATCGCCTGGGTCAGCACCATCCAGCACATACATGCGAACGTCGATCCCGCGACAGTCACTTCCGGTGATGTCGAATCCAACATTGTCCGCACGGCAGACCCGGAAGTCGTGGACACCATGATCAACCATATAAAAAAAATCCGCTCAGACGGGAACTCAGTGGGTGGTATCGTGGAATGCGTGGTTCGCAACTGTCCTCCGGGTCTGGGTGAGCCAGTCTTCGACAAACTCGAAGCCGCCTTGGCCTCCGCCATGCTCTCCATCCCGGCGACAAAAGGTTTCGAGATCGGTTCCGGTTTCGGGGGCACGCTGCTGACCGGAAAGGAGCACAACGACCCCTTCGAGATGCGCGATGGAAAAGTGCGCACCTCCTCGAACCGTTCCGGCGGCGTCCAAGGAGGCATCAGCAATGGAGAGGACATCGTTTTCCGCGTAGCATTCAAGCCCACCGCCACCATCATTTCCAGCCAGGATACGGTCACGGACAGTGGCGAGAACACCACCCTGCAAGGCCGTGGTCGCCATGACGCGTGCGTACTCCCCCGCGCGGTGCCAATCGTCGAAGCGATGGCGATACTTGTCCTCACCGACCATTTCCTCCGGCAGCGCTCGATCGGCGCTTAGAATGGACACGCTTCCTGAAATCTCCCTCGGCACCGCCGCCCTCATCATATTCGTGGTGTGCGCGGGATATATGATCATACGGGGTCTTGTGCGGACTTTCGTCAACACGGCCATGCTGACCTTCAGCGCCTGGGTTGGCTTCCTGGTTTGGCAGCAGGCGCCAGCGATTTCGATAAAATTGAATCTCGGTACCTCGCAGCTTGTGACCACCGGACTGCCTCTCATTGCTTTCGCCGTCACTTTCCTGCTCCTGCGGAAAATCATCAGGTTTTTCCGGGCGCCGGTTCCGGGAAGCGTGAGAGAGACGGCACCGAAATCCTCCGGTCAGTTCTTTTTCCGGCTCATCATCACGATCATTCCCACTGCGGTCCTGTGTCTCACGGCGGCGACGTTCATCCATCATATCGGCTCGGTGGCCGAGATCCGGGATTCCGTGAAAAGCAGCTCCAGCCAGCCATCCACACCCGGTCTTCCACAGCGGTTGAAGGATTCGATCTCCGCCGCGATCCCGCGGGTTCTGATGGACTGGCTTGATCCGCTGACGACTCCGCCCCGGATCGAGTTGGCGAAAATGATCGCGGCAAGCCCGGGCGAGTCCGTGGAACCCATGATCAACCCGGAAACAGGTCGACCTTATCCACGCGCCATCATCGTTGACGATCCGGCGCTAACGGATCTGGCGAAGGAGCGGAACTTCAGCACCCTTCTTCGTCATCCGCTTCTTTCGGAAGCCCTGGACGATCCACGGGTGAGGCAGGCGCTTGGTCTCTGAAAACACCATCATTTCTCCAGCCCGGTCTCCCTGATGAAGAAATCCGGGTTCAGCGCGGCCATTGGTTCACGGAGTTTGTCTATCTCCTCCTCGGGACCATGCACTTCAAGTCGGGCGAGATCCGAGAGTTCGAGGAATTTTCCAAGCAGCTCCCCGACGTTTTCCAGATGCGCAAGGATACCCTCCGCCCCCACATACGCCTCGCGACAGAAGGCGGTGTTCCCTCTGCGTGAGAAATCATAATAAACGCAGGCCGGTTCCCCAGCGGTGGCCTTCACGAAATCCGGCATCAGAGCGAGAAACGCGTCGAGATTCCCTTCCCGGATCTCAAAATACGGATGAAGGCTGACGGCGTGGGATAGTTTTGACATGGCAGCACCCTCCCGCCACAGTCCTTCCCGCACAAGAGAAAAACACCAGTCCCCGAATCCGCCGGATGCCATGAAACTTTTTTTCCAATACCTGGGTCTCATCGCAGCCTTGCTGCCTCCAAGCCTCGCGATCGGGCAGGGAGAAGACCCTGAACTGCAGCCTGTCGAAACCACCGCAGTCCTCGTCACCGCGAATTCCGCCGGCCAGATCAAACTGGGCATGGCTGTTTCCGAAGCCAGGGAGTTGATGAAATCCGCCACATTCGAGCGCTCGACGGAGGATGGGGGGCTGGCTCTGATCACCGTCAGCCAGGATGGCGAGACCATTCTCAGACTCAGTACGGGCGAGGAAGTCGCGAATTCCGCCATTGATGGAAAGGCGATTGTGGAATCCATCGAAGTCTTGTCTCCGGACTACAGGACGGAAGAGGGTGCGCATCCCGGAATGTCTCTTGAGGATGCCGAGAAGATCCACGGAAAAGCCGTCGAACTAGTGACAAGTGAGCTGGAGGCGCGGGAATATGTGACTTTTTCGCGGCAACCTTCGGGTCTCCTTTTCCGCCTCTCGAACAAGAACGGGACGGCCGGGATTTACAAGGCGGGTGAGATGGTCACCACCACCTACCGCCCGGGTTCGGAGATCGCCGCTATCGAAATCATAGGAGCGGACATCATGGCGGATGGAAGGATAGGCGGCCTGGCTCTTGATGCGCCGGAGTCGGAGGTGGTCGCGATCGGTGAAAAGGAGAATCTCGGCGAACTGTCCAGAGGCAAGGATGAGATATCGGAAGCGTTCGGGGAGGCCGTGCAAACATGGACATTCACCGGCGCCGGATTCTCCGCGAACATGGTTTCGGGCGAGTCAGGCGCGCCGAAAACCGTCCTTTCCATCGCCATCGTAGCTCCTTCAACGCTGAAAACGGAACACGGGATAGGCATCGGATCGACCAGAGACGAGGTCATCAGGGCGTATGCGGACTACAAGACCGAAGAGGAGGAGGCCGAGAAAATCGAGGCGGATGGTGACAAGCGCCTCGTCGGTTCCATCTACGGTGGCATGGTTTTCACCTTCTCGGAAGGGAAGGTCACGAGGATCTTCCTAGGGGCGGCAGCGGAGTGACGGAAACGCGGGATCAGGTGGGAAACCACTCGGAAGCCCCGGGAGTTCATACGACCAAGATACGTTGGCATGAAGGTATAAATGTCCTCGCCCGACCAACTGCAATTGTTCGGGGAACCGAGATCCCAAGATTCCAGATCTCTCAGTTGTTCAGAAATCCTCGAACGCGCTCCTCAGATCACTCGCCGCGTCTTTGGAGGCGGTGTCTTTCCGGGGCACGAAGGCGAATTCATCTTTTGCCTCTATGTCGATTTCAGAATTGGTGGCGAGAAGGGGGCGGGTGGTTTTGTCGATGCCGGGAATGTCTGGCAGGGTGGTGTTCTCGGGGGCGGCTTTGAGTTCCTCGAATTTCCGGGCCGTGGTGAGAACCCGGGTCTCGTATGACCCTATGGCACGGTTGTAATGATCAACGGCGGAGTTGAGCGAGTTCCCAAGTTTGGAAAAATGGTCGGCCAGTTTCCCGAGACGCTCGTGCATGGTGCGGCCAAGGGCGGAGATTTCCTTTGCGTTGAGAGCCAGCGCTTCCTGTCTCCAGCCGTAGGCGACCGCTTTGAGCAGGGCGATGAGGGTGGTGGGTGTGGCGAGGATGACACCATGGTCGACACCGCGCTCGATGAGGCCGGGGTCGGAGTGGAGGGCTGCGGAGAAGAATGATTCGCTGGGGAGGAACAGGACGGTGAACTCGGGGGTATCCTCGAATTGATCCGTGTATTTCTTGGAAGAGAGTTGCTGGATATGGGTGCGGACTTGAGCGGCGTGCTGGGTGAGGAACCGCTCGCGATCGGAGTCCTCGGTGGCCTCCAGCGCGTTCAGATAGGCGTCCATGGGAGTCTTGGAATCAACCACGATGGTTTTCCCACCGGGAAGTTTCACGATCAGATCCGGGCGGAGACGTTTCCCCTCGTCGCTGGTCGACGAGGTCTGCAGGGTGAAATCGCAATGCTCCTGCATACCGGCCAGCTCGACAACGCGGCGCAGCTGCATTTCGCCCCATTGTCCGCGTCCGGTCGGCTGGCGGAGGGCCTTCACAAGGGAAGCGGTCTCCTTCTGAAGACCAAGCTGACCCTCGCCGAGTGCGCGGACTTGCTCTCTCAGCTCGGAATAGGCGCCCTGCCTGATTTTTTCGATTTCGCCGATACGCAGTTCGAATTTTCCGAGGGAATCGGCGACGGGTTTCACCAGGGTCTCGATGGCCGTCTTACGCTTCTCGATCTCGCCTTTCGCCTCCTCAGTCTGGGAAGCGAGGGTGGATTTCGCGAGGTGGAGAAATTGCTCCGAGGCTCCTTTCAGCGCATCCGCGGAAAGGGCTTTGAAGGTATCGGAGAGTCTCGTTTCCGCCCGGTCGAGGAGCGCCTGCTTCTCCACGGCGGCTCTTCTTTCGGCTTCCATGAGGCTGGTCATCTCCGCGAGCTGGTTACGGAAATTCTGCGCGGCGGACTCATTGCCCTGGTTTTCCGCCTCGGAACGGGCCAGGCGGGCTTCGGCCTCCACCGTGCGCCTTTCCTCGGATCTCAGGCGCTCCGCGAGTGCGGATTTCCTGCTCCCGGCGGCAAGGAAGGTGAGTAGCCAACCGATGAAAAGGGAGGCGATGGCGGTGAAGATGAGTGGCAGGTGGGGCTCTAGTTCCGGGGGCATGGTGAAATTCCTCTTGCGGGGCGGGAGATGCTCGCGTTTGTGTTGGGCGTTGGTGCGATCATGCTTTTCATGGCTGCGCCCGACAATACAAACCAGACAACCAATCAATTTATCATTATGGCACACACACTACCAGAACTCGGATACTCCTTTGACGCCCTAGAGCCGCACATCGATGCGAAAACGATGGAAATCCATCATGACAAGCACCACCAGGCTTACGTCGACAAACTGAACGCGGCCGTCGAAGGCAAGGCGGGACTCGAATCGAAATCCATCTGCGAGCTGGTCAAAGACCTTGGTTCCGTCCCGGAGGACATCCGCACGGCGGTGCGCAACAACGGCGGCGGTCACGCGAACCATTCGCTATTCTGGAAGGTCATCGCACCAGGCGGCGCATCCGCACCTACCGGCGATGTCGCGGCGGCAATCGAGAAGGCATTCGGATCGTTTGAGGATTTCAAAAAGAAATTCGCCGACGCGGGAGCCGGTCAGTTCGGCTCCGGCTGGGCGTGGCTTTGCAAGAAGTCCGACGGGACTGTCGATGTCTGCTCCACTGCGAACCAGGACAACCCGTGCATGGGATCAAGCTTCGGCGGATGCGATGACGGCAAGCCCATCCTCGGACTTGATGTCTGGGAGCACGCCTATTATCTGAACTACCAGAACAAGCGACCCGCATACATCGAGGCTTTCTGGAATGTCGTCAACTGGGACGCGGTGGCGGAAAACTTCGCGGACGCGTAAGCTCCCCCTATTAGTTTCTCAAGAAAGCCGCCGGAGGGATCCGGCGGCTTTCTTAGTCTAGAAGAGAAGGCCAAAGACCGCTCGCCATCACATGAGCTGCGCTCCCGCTTCGGCCAGCTCCGATCTCTCGCCCCGGTTCAATGCGACGTGGGCACTGAATGGCTGGTCTTTCAAGCGGTTGCGGGTATAGACGAGGCCGTTACTGCGGCTGTCCACGTATGGATTGTCGATCTGAGCCGGGTCTCCGACGAGGACGAGTTTCGAATCCCGCGACATGCGGGTCACGATGGTTTTCGCTTCCTGCGGAGTCAGCTGTTGCGCCTCGTCGAGGATGAAGAAACGGTTGGGAATTGAGCGACCGCGGATGTAGCAGAGGGCTTCGATTTCCAGGATGCCCTGTTCCATCAGCGCCTCATAAGGTTTCTTGACCAATGGGGCGACGCCCGGTTTCGGCTGTTTGCGCTTCGGGCCGAGAGGAACGTTCGGGCGCATGAGAAGATCGAGAGCGTCATGGATCGGCTGTAGCCACGGGCGCATTTTCTCATCCAGCGATCCGGGCAGGAATCCGAGCTGATCTCCCATGGAGACCACCGGGCGGCTGACGGTGATGCCGTTGTATTTCCGGTTGAACATCTCATGAAGACCCGCGGCGACGGCAACCAGGGTCTTACCCGTTCCGGCATGTCCGTAACAGGTGACCAGGGAAATGTCGGGATTGAGAAGGGCGTCTATGAGACAGCGCTGGCCGAGATTGAGAGGCTTGAGCGACTGGCCGTCGGGAATTTTCAGAACTTCCGGGATGTTCAGCCTCACGAACCTTCCGTCGAACTGGAGCCGCGCGGGGATGGTCTGCTTCTCGCCACAGCATAGCAGGACGTATTCATTGACGGAGCAGCCGGGGTAGCGCTCCGCGTCCATTGCCATTTCCCCAGTGCTGGCGAAGCGGTGGAGCTCGGCGGACTCCACCTCGATACGGCGGACTTCGTAATTCGACACCTCGCGGGCATCGACCTTGTCGTTCAGGTAATCCTGGCACTCGATGCTGACGGCGCGCGCCTTGAGCTGGAGATTGATATCCTTCGTCACCAGGGCGACCTGGCCGTCCGGGTTGTTCCGCTGAATAAGAAAGCATGCGGCGAGGATGCGGTGATCGACTCGCTCCCGGTCGGGGAAAATTCTGTAGAACTGCTTCAGGCGGTCGGAGTTGTCCGGGCAGGCGGAGGGATCGTATATAACAAGGCGTATGGTGCCGCCGCCAAGGGTGGGCACACCATTTGTCGGGATACCGCCGGAAGCGAAAATTTCCGTGAGGCGGCGGTGGACGCGGCGGGCGTTGGCTCCGCGCTCGGATTGCTCGCTCTTGAACTTGTCCAGCTCCGCGAGGACATCGACGAGTATGCAGATGTGGTTTTCCTTGAAACGCTCGAGGCAGGCGGGATCGTGGAGGAGGACGTTGGTATCGAGAACGTAGTTCTTACCCATTCTCGAGGGTGCCTTTAGTCCGAATTCCTCAATTGTCTTGGAGGCCGAGATCCGGCGGGACTTTCTGGGGCTGGCGACGACTGGTGTCTCTTCAAATAGCGCGGATTGCATGGATGACGGGTTCACGGGTTCGGGGTTCATGGACAGGATCGGAAGGAAAAAGGAGGGGGCGGGCGATCCACCCGGGGAGGGGGTGGGAGGGATGGGGGAACATCCGCGCGGCGCCATCAAAAGGCGTCCTGCTGACAGCGCTTTTAATCAAGATGGGATGACTATCTACTTTTCCCCTGATGTGGCAACCGCTAAAAAATGAGACACCCTCCTTTTTGCGGAAAAGGGGGCGTCCGGAGGTCATCTGTGGAATTTCGGTGTGTCCCCGATCAGCCGTTCATGACGGAGCGCTCTGCCTCGAGCCAGTCGCTGTCGTTGTCGCCGGGCAAGCCCTGCTCTGCGCGTCGGCGGTAGTTCAGATAGGCGGCCTTGGCGATCGCGTCGAGGGACGGAGCGGGCTTGGGGGCAGGTTTTGGGGCGGGATTCTTCGCAGCGGCTTTTTTCGCTACCTTCACAGGTGCTTTTTTGGCGACCTTGACAGCGGTTTTCTTGGCTGGAGCGGATTTCACGGCGGACTTTTTCGCCGCCACCTTCTTGGTTGTTTTCTTCGCAGGCATGTTGTTTCGGTGATCTGGATTTCAGTAAGCACGCGTGGTGCCGAGCGCGGAATAAGCAGGATTTTCCGGGATTGCCAGCATGATTTCATGGTTTATGATGGAAGCCATGGAGCAGGAGTACCGCTGGAGCGACACGCGTGATGTCCGCGGATACCGTCTTCCAGGTCCGGAGAACCTCGGGCGCTGGGCGACGGTCGCAATGCTGGTTTCCATATTGCTGCACGTCCTGGTTTTCTTCGCATTGGATCATGTCAGGATCGCGCTTGGTATCCAGCAGCGGGAGGAGATTTCCACCGGCCCGGTGAACGTCCGGCAGGTGGAGGTAAGACCCTACGAACCAGAGCGCGCGCTGCCTTCCGAGGAAACGGTGACGCCGCCGGATGACTCCGCGTCGCTGATGGAGGAGGTGGACTTGCTCGACCTCCTTCCGGAAGATGTGGAGATCGACATGGCTCCCAGCGTCCTCGACCCGGAATACGCCCTGAAAATCTCCGATCCGCTGGCCGCTGGCGATCTGGACGCCGATGCGGCATCCGTTTCGTCAAGCTTCGATCTGGACGCGGATCTACCCGAATTCGGCAGGATGGAGACTGAGCTCCAACCTGCCGCGGTGGGGCAGATCACTGTCGATCCGGGAGCCGTGCAGGTGGATGACGGGCAGATGACGAATTTCACCGACGACCTCATCAGAAAGGGAAACGAGGGTCTCGTGGACAACGGCAAGCTGGACGGAATCGAATCGCTTGATGAGATGCTCGACCTCCCGCCCGATCTTTTGCTTTCCCGGAAAACCATGCTGCCAAGTGATCTTATCTTCGAGTTCAACAGCTCCAACCTGCGGGAGACCGCGAAGATAGGGCTGATGAAACTGGTGCTGCTGATAGACAAGAATCCCAACCTGTATTGCTGGATCGAGGGGCACACGGATCTGGTGGGCGGTGAGGAATTCAACCAGCGTCTTTCGGAAAAACGGGCCGGTGCGGTCAAAGACTATCTCGTCAGATCCACAGGGCTGAACGCGGACAGGATCATCACCCGCGGATTCGGGAAAAGCCAACCGCTCATCTCTGACGGCGACGCTGAGGTGCAGGCTCCGAACCGGCGCGTGGAGATCAAGATGCGCAAGACACCTCCCTCCGACTCGCCGGTGAAAGTGACACCCAGGGCGCTTCCCGTCGAAGAGGAGGAACCGGAACAGGAACGGAGCCGATCCGGCGCCTCCAAGGGCCGTGCTGGTAAGACCCTCCATGCCTGACGAGCCAGCTCCACCAAGAGCCCTGGTAGTTCCCGAACGCGCTGAGGTCGTGCCCCGGCGCGCGGAGATCGTTCCCGAGGTGCTTCGTGCCGTCCCTGTCGAGCCGTGAGCGAAAACCTGCTGTCATTGCTCGGCCTCCGTTTCGCGGAGCTGAAAGAGATTCTAATTGCGGATGGCTTGAGCGGGCATCATGCGAAGGCATTGTGGGGAGCCGTGCAGCGGAAGGCTCTCGCCGATCTCGCCGCCGAGAATTTTCTCCCCCCGCTCCGCAGATGGGTAGATGGGAACATCGGCGCGGGGAAACGCTTCTTCATCGATCTCCCGGAGCAGGCCGAGGAAATCCACAGCGGCGACGGACTGACTCGGAAATACCTTCTCCGCCTCGCCGACGGCCAGGTGATCGAGACCGTCCTGATGGAATACGGCGGGCGTTTCACCGCATGCCTGAGTTCCCAGGCAGGTTGCGCCATGGGCTGCGTCTTCTGCGCCACCGGGCAGATGGGCTTTGTTCGTCACCTGACAGCCGGGGAAATTGTCGCCCAGGTCCGGCATGTCCGGCGCGTTCTCGCGATGAGTCATCCAGACAGGCGTTTAAGGAACATCGTCCTGATGGGGATGGGCGAGCCATTGCATAACTACGACAATGTGATGCGCGCCATGGATGTAGTCTCCGATCCCGGAGGAGCCAGTGTCGGCGCGAACCACATCGCGATAAGCACCGTCGGATACGTTCCCCATATCCTACGGATGGCCGATGAGGGAAGCCCCTACCGTCTGGCCGTCAGCCTCCATGGCTCCACGGAAAAGGAGCGCTCCTCCCTGGTTCCGGTTAGTAAAAAATGGAATCTCGAACATCTTGTCCGAGCCTGCCGCACCTACTCCCGGAAGACCGGGAACCGGATCTTTTTCGAGTGGACTCTGATCGCCGGAAAAAACGACTCACCGGAAACCGCCGCTCGCCTCGCCGCCCTTTTGGAAGGGATCGACAGCCACGTGAATCTCATCCCGCTGAACCCCACCCACGGATACGATGGATCTAGTAGTTCGGGGGGGCGGGTTTTCCAGGAAATTCTCCGCGCGGCCGGAATCCCCTGCACCTTCCGCCAGCGCCGGGGTATAGATGTCGCCGCGGGCTGCGGCATGCTCAAAGCGGAGAAGGTGATCAGAGACCGGAGTTCGCGCCGGGATCTAGAACCCGTGGAAGCCAGCGTGGACAACCACCCCGCCAACCCGCGTTCACATGACCACATCCCCTGATCCGCAGGTTACGATCCGCGAGGGTAAGCCACCTTCGCCTCACTCCGCTCACCGCGGTATCCATGAGATTCCCTTCTTGCTGCTTCTTTGGAAAGAAATTGGAAAGAGTGGCCTGGAATCGTCGGGACTTGCGGTGGAGCAGTGGGAAAGACTGAGAGAGAAAATGTTCATCTATCAACAAGAGAGAAACTGAAGCCTCCGGCGGCCGGTTTGAAATAACCGTTGCCGTTTTTCGATAGCCAGGCGGGATATGTGGCGCCTTTTTTAAGTCTGGGAACGGGAGAAGCGCCAGCACCTTTCTGTTTTCCGTGGGAGTATCGGATGATGATACGATCGCCCTCTTCTAGCGCGGACATGCTCCGCGTCACCGAAATGACGGTGGCGGTCACGGTTTCATTTCTTTTGCCGCTCAGTCCCAGGAAGCCGTCTCTCGTGCTTCTGATTTCCTCCACCCTGATTCTGACAGCTTCGGGAGCCTTGGATTGCATTTCCAAATAGGTCTCAGGAGCGAGTTCGGCGTGGAGGCTGGATACGAGCAGGAATATGGACGCCAGCAGCTTGAACAGCGGGATCATGACCGATCATATAGGGCAGCGCGCCTTCCGATCAATTCCAATGGTCATGAAGGGGGTTGTTTATCCTCCGCTTCAGGTCTGAACTCTCGGGGAAGTCCGTATAGGCTCAATAGACCGGTAGATCGTAGTCACCGCCGGACGATCCGCCGCTTCCATCCCCATATGGTTCGGGCTCCCTGTAGCTCTCTGTCCGGCTGTCCCTATATCCTCCTCCTTCCAGGGGAGGCGCCTGACCCACCCCTTCATCCCTGGCGATGTAGCCAACGGTTACACCCGCAGCAGCGATTAACAGAGGGACGCACGAAGTGGTGGAGAGCGCCAGTCCCAGAGCCGCCGCGATGCCGAGGGCGAGTCGTCCCATGGCTCTGATGCGTTGTCCCCACATGATGTCTGGAAATTTTTCCGCTTACTTGGCGAGCGCCTTGTCGATCGCCTTGGTCACTTCCTCGCTTGCGGGAAGGGTTTTCGGATCGAAACGCGCGACGGGTTTGCCATCCCTGCCTATCAGGATTTTTCCGAAATTCCAGGTCGTGTCCCCAGGGAAAGCGCCTTTTTCGCCGGTGAGCTCCTTGTAAAGGGGGTGCTGCTCATCGCCTTTCACATGGATCTTCTCCATGATTGGGAAAGTCACCGAATACTTGTTGCTGCAGAACTTGACGATCTCATCGATCGTCCCAGGCTCCTGTCCGCCGAAGTCGTTGCAGGGGAAGCCGAGGATCACCAGCCCGTCGTCTTTCCTCTCGTCATAGAGTTCCTGGAGAGCGGTGTATTGCTTCGTGTTTCCGCACTTGGAGGCAACGTTGACCAGCAGGACAGCCTTGCCTTCGTAGTCCGCAAGGCTGGTCTTTTCGCCTTCAGCCGTTTCGAAGGGAATTTTGGAGATGTCAGCGGCGAAAGCGCCCGCGGAGATGAAGATGGCAGGGATCAGGATTTTGTGAAGCATTCCGAAGGATAGACCGCCGGATCCTCGTGGCAAGGTGCGAATTCGCGCTGGAAAACTTACGTCCGGTACAAACCGAGGGCGCCGGAGTCCTTTGTTCCGGCGCCCTCGGGCCTTCTGGGGGGGCTAATGTGCTATCCCTTACACAAGGTAATTTGTAACACATCTTCCACGAATGGAAATGACGCGATCACGTAGTCTCCTGGCCACGGGGCGACCCGGCTCTTGGATTGACATTGATCGCCGTATCGCTTGGCTCGTCCCCGTGCGTGTTCTGAAAATCCCGGAGGATGGTCCGAAAAGAAAGCTCCTCGATGCGGCCGAGTCACTGGTTGCCGAAAAGGGCTTCGATACGGTGTCCGTCCGCGATGTCACGGGGGCGGTGAAAGCGAACGTCGCGGCGGTCAACTACCATTTCGGCAGCCGTGAGGGTCTCTTGGATCTGGTCATGACGCGTATCCTCGAGCCGCTTTGCGAAGAACGACTGGCTGCCATGGATCAGATTGAACGCCGGCGTGCGGGGAAGGCGGTTGTTGTCCTCGAAGATATCATCGCGGCCTATGTGAACGCTCTCAGCACCACCGCGAGGCGTCTGGATATGGAACAATCCTATTTTCTGAAAATCGCAGGGCGGATCCTGGTCTTCCCTGAGGAAAACCTTGCCCCTGTGCTCGCAGCGTTGTGCGAGAAGGTCAGGGAGCGGTTTCTCACCGCTCTAACCCGCGCCTTACCGGAAACCCCGCCCGCCGAGCTGGCCGCGGGATGGCGTATCTTCGGATCCGGTCTTTCCCAATCCCTCGTGACACTTGCCCCCGGCGAAGATTCCGACCAACTTCTCTCGTTGTGGGCCGCCTTCGGCATCAAGGGCTTGGGCGGTGGGAAACCGCCCAAGGAAGCGAAGAAGGAAGATCCCCAGGAAATGCTTTTTGATTTCTGAAATTCCTTATTCCACATCTGGCTTCCCGGCGGGAACAACAAGGGTGGCGACCTCCGCCTTCCTCACCATGCCCTCAGCGACACTTCCCAGCAGGAGGGATGCGACCACGCCATGGCCATGGGCGCCGAGCACGACGAGATCCGCTCCAAGCTCCCTCGCTTTCTCCAGTATGACATGCGACGGGCTGCCGTCCGCCAGATGGATGGTGGGTGAGACGTCTCTCACTTCCACTCCTTCAGCGGCTTTCCGTAGGGTCGCTTCAGCACGTGAGCGGGTCTCCCCGTGAAAAGTATCGATCGCGGGGAATTCCTCCGGGCTGAATCCGTAAGCGGTGTAGGTGGGCTCCGGCTCTATCACGTGGAGCAGGTGAAGCTCCGCGCCAAAGGCCTTTGCCAACTCCGCGGCCTGTCTGACGACCCCTTGTGTGGCATTTGAAAAATCGATGGCTGCGAGGATTTTTTTCATATCCGGTAGGATACCACCGATGACGGTCGAAAAAAGGCGAAAACGCGGAGGCAGCTTCCGGGCTGGACGAGAGGACTCACTCGTCCAGAGTGACAGCGACTCTCGCGAAAAATTTTTCACCCCCATCTATGGGAATGCTAGCGGTCACTTGCTCAAAGCCGTGAATGTCCGGAGAGTAGGGTGTGGCGGAGATGGTGAAACCGGGCGGAGGCGTGGCACTCCAGGATCCTTCCATGAGTGTCTCTGAAAACTCGATCCCATAGCTGAGATTCCTACCGGCGGCGTCCGTCCGGCGTGGGAAGGTGAGGCTGAAGGAGTCGGTTTCGGAAGAGTGAACGGGTGCGAGGGATTGTCCTCCTGTGCCGGACGCCGAATTGGTTCCCGGATCGCCACCGAAGGCATATTCGAGAAGATTTCCGAAACCATCCGAATCGGGATCGTCTGTCCGGCCTTTCAGAGGCAGGTCTGAGACGAACCCGGCGAAAGTCATCTGAACGGGGAGATTGAAAGTCCTGTCGGTCAGGGAACTGCCGTCCGAGCGGTAGGTGGCGGCTACGGAAATTTCCGCAACGGTAGGGATGGCGGAATAGGCGGCGGTGACGGTAGTGGAGCTGTTCCCCGCGAGGGTGGCGGTGCGGAGTCTGTAGCTGCCGGAAGACGTGTTTTCAATGATCCAGCCGGGAGCGGAAACGGAGGTTGGGATGGCATCTGCGGGAAAATCGAGGTCAAGGCGGACATTCGTGGCGGTATCCGGATCGGAATTGGAGAGGCCGAAAGTGACATCGCCGGACGAAGCCTGGAGGAGAGGGGCGTGCGTAGCGGTGGAGCTGAGTGTGACAGCCTCGGGATAGGCGGGAATCAGCTGGTAGCCCTCGGGGGCGAGGAGACCGTTTACGGTTTCCGCGTAGTGGGGGACGAAGGTATCGGAGGTGATGTTGGTGAAGGTTCCCCGGGAGGCGGCGAGGTGCACGCCGACGAGAGCGGGTCTGCCGTCTGCAATGGCGAAAGTGGGACTTCCGGAATCGCCGACCACGGCGACCGCGTCATCCCGGTTTCCCGAGAAAGTGCTGTGTTGGAATGTGAAGACGCGGGTGCTGCCTATTTCAGGCGGCCCTGTCTGGCTGAAATTGGAAAAGCCTCCGTTCAATACACCCCGCCCGGCGCGATTGTCTTGTCCGAAGGTGACGAAAACCATGCCGTTATAAGAATTTTCCGAATTCAAATTCAAGTAAGGGAGAGGGGTGATCTTCTCAGTCTCGCCGACGGGTGCGGAGATTTTCATGATGATCAGATCAGATATTCCGCCGTTTTCGTTGGGGACATCAATGGTTGAGGCAATCGCACGATCAAAGGTGTTTCCTTCGGAATTCATGAAGCGCATGACGCCTCCGTAGGATACGTGCCTGGCGAAAAGGACGTGTTGCGGTGTGACGAGAGCGAACTGGCGTGGGTCGGCCGGATTTGTAGCGTAGCCGACCGCCGTGTAGAGCAGGGGATTGTAATAGGCGGCGTTATTGAAACCGCCGGTGGTGAAGCGGTCATGGCGGGAAGGTGAGTATTGCCGTATTTCCAGCGCGCCCGCGACTCCGGGGAGAAGCGCAAGGGCAAAGGATTTCAAGACTGAATGAAACGGGGGGAACATGCGGGGTTTCTGCATTATAGCCGGGAATCCGGGATATTCATCAGGTTTTCTCCCGGAACCCGGGAGCCGCGCACGGGTTGACAGAGTGCGACCGATTGCGGAGGGTGCGGGAAATTATGGTTTTCAAAAGCATGTGCAGGGATGTCGGGATAGGGGCGAATTCGTATCTGCTGGAATCCGGAGGGGTAAAAGTGATTCTCGACGCCGGTATGCACCCGAAGGAAGAGGGGCTCACAGCCCAGCCACGCTACGAGATGGTCGAAGACGATATGGCGGACGCCATTTTCGTAACCCACTCCCATCTGGATCATGTCGGAACCCTTCCCGTCATCTCCAAAAGGCAGAAGCGGGCGAAGATTTTCCTGACCCCTGAGACCGCCGAGCTTGCCAGCGCGATGCTGCACAACTCAGTCAACGTGATGGAATCCAAGCGCGTGGAGCTGGGTATCACCGACTACCCGTTCTTCAATCACCGCCAGCTTGACGGGATGAAAGGCATTTTCGAAAGGCGGAATGTCGGACGGAAATTCGATGTGGATGAGAGCGGCACGATACGCGCGGAATTTTTCGACGCCGGGCATATCATGGGGTCTGTGGGGGTGATGTTCGAGGCGGAGGGGAAAAAGATCTTCTATACAGGTGATGTGAATTTCGAAGACAGCACCATCCAGAAAGGCGCGGTTTTTCCGGAGGAGGAGGTGGATGTGCTGATCGTGGAGACAACACGGGGCGAGCAGCCGCGGCGCGCCGATTACTCCCGTCGCGCGGAAGAGGACGAGCTGGCCGCGGCCATCAACGGGGCGCTTGATCGCGGCGGGTCGGCGCTTCTCCCCGTCTTCGCGATGGGGAAAACCCAGGAGGTGCTCGCAATGCTCCAGCGTTTCAAGGAGGACGGCCTGATCGATGAACGCGTGCCGGTTTACATAGGCGGGCTTAGCACGAAGATGACCACGATCTACGACAAGTTTTCCGATGTCACACGCCGCAACCGCCGGGGTTTCAAATTCCTCACGGACATGGAGCTGGCCGGGGGAAACAAGAAACGGGTGGGCACCATCCCGTTCCGGAACGGCTGCATCTACGCCCTCTCCAGCGGCATGATGTCCGAGAAGACCGTCTCTAACAATTTCGCCCGGCAGGGACTTCTGGAAAACAGCAAGCATGGCCTTTTCTTCGTCGGCTACGCGGACTCCGCGACCCCTGGCGGAAAAATCCGCGCCGCGAAACAAGGAGACATGGTGGAGCTGGATCCAGCCCACCCGAAGGTGAAGCTCAACTGCGAGGTGCGCGCCTTCGATTTCTCCGGACACTCCACCAGGGATGCCATCGCCGACTTCGCGGTGAGGGTGAAACCGAAGAAAATTTTCCTCGTCCACGGGGACGTGGGGGCGATGGCCTGGTTCAGGGAAGAGCTGGAATCCCGCTTGCCCGGCGTGGAGGTGATCATCCCGGAGCCGGGTGTGGAGTTCGAGATCTGACCGGCACGCACTTCGAAGGTGATCCGGGCATCTATGGATCCCTGGCGGACGCGACCGCCATTAGCCGAATCCGCGGTTCCTATCCCCTCTCGTCATCGAGGAGCTTTCTGATCACATCCGCGAACTTGTTATAGAAAAGGCCGAGCAGGATCAATGCGGCGCCCAGCACGATGAAGGAAGTGACCCGCATGAAGGTGGTGAAGTCCCATACATCGGCTGCGAAGAGTTTCACGAAAGAAATGATGAGAAGCAAAAATCCGCAGACGCGGAGGATATGGAGGCGTTGCCATAGACCCGCGCTGACGAATGCGAAGCCGAGGACTGTCCAGAGGACGGCCGCAGGTTTCCAGCCGAATCTCCACACGAGCATCTGAGTGGCCCAGATGGCGGTGACAAGACAGGTGAGGCCTGCGATACCCGGCGATGGCACGGGCGCGGATTTCGGGATCTCCGATAAGAGCCGGGCGCTGGCGATAAGTCAGGACGAGAGACAACAAGGCGATGACCACGGTGATGCCCCGCCAGCCGTTTTCATCCGGACTCAGGTGCCAGGGCGAGGTGGCGGTCGCGGCGGCGAGTGCGATGACGGAGACCGCCGCAAGGCCGACGGATTCCGGAACCAGCCTCCGTTTCAGGAAAAGAACGGCGAGGGTGAGGACGATGGAGGTGAGCGCCAGCCAGTCCGACCAGTTTTCCGGGGAGGAGCTATACCAAGCGGCACAGTAGGCGATGAAGGCGGTCGCGCGAAACAACCAGGCCGAGACGGTGCCGTAGGTCTTGTCCACCCTCTCCCTGCTCCATGGTAGATGGATCAATACGGCGGAACCAAGGCAGATGCCTGCCGCGATGAAGAGCAGCCAGGGATCCTCCGGAACACCACGCGAAGCGAATTCGAGGCTGAAAAGCGCCATTGCGGCGGATGCGGCGAGAAGCCGTTTGCATCGCAAAGCTATGGCCAGGACGGCGATCAGAAGAGCTGTGGACTCACTGAAAATCAACATCCTCGTATCCCCCACGTCGGTGATGTGCAGAGCCAGGAACGCGAGAAAAGGGACTGACAGGGAAAACACCCAGGCGGGAACGAAAGGAAATTTCGCCAGATCGGCGGAAGGCTCGTAGCCCTCAGGCTCCGGCTGGCGGTGCCACATCCGGCAGGCGTCGAGCGAAACCGCGCATGCCACCCAGAGTGGCCAGGCATCCTCGCTGAAAACCGCGAGCCAGCCGCTTATCCCAAGAAACCAGAGAGCTGCCCAGACGACCTCCGGCTGACGGCGTTTCCCATCGAGCTTCAGCGACGCGAGGGAGGTGGCACCGGACAGGCCGATGGCTGTGAGAAGTGCAGCATTGTCCGCCAGGCTGTCCAGGCACAGGTGGCTGGCGACGGCTGTCCCGGCTGTGAAAAGTGTGGCCGCGGAAACCCGGGTGAAGCGGGAGAAATTCGCCGGATGCTCGATACGGATGGTCACCACGGAGGCTGCGGCGAGAAGAGCGGCCACGAGCGCCTCGCTGAATACTGGTATGAACACACTTGACCGGGAGGCGAGAAACGCGGCGACCAGCCCTGCCAGCAACGAGAAGACGGCCTCGCTCCTGCCACGGAATTTCCATGAGGCGATGGCGAGAGTGAGTGACTCGAAGGCGAGGACGAGCGCGAGGTGGTGGCCTTCGAGCTTCAGGACGAGGGCGAAGGTCGCAACCGCAAGTCCCTGGGCGATGTTGACGCCCCCCGCGGTGGTGTCCTGCCTACGCCCGAGAATGCCGAGTGCGATAAGAATGGGTCCGATGACCGCGGCGACCTTCCAGTAATCCGCGTGCCCGTTCTGGTGGATCCAGACTGCGGAAAACAGGAGGAAGAACAGGGCGTTGTTGGCACCGGTGAACCAGGCGCGGGCGCGCTCGGAAAGGCTTTCGCGGAATTTCCCGACCACTCCCGGTGCGGAGAACATCGCCCATAGCGGCGGGAGAAACCAGAGCACGGCGGGGTCGTCGGTGCGTGTTCCCGTTCCGGACGCGCCAAGCAACTGCCAGCCGAGGAACGCCCCGTAGCTGCCGAGCATGGACGCCCATCCCGGGCCGGACCAGCCGGGCTTGAGCATGAAAAACAAGCCCATGCCGCCAAGAAGGACGTTCGAGACGCAGGACATCCAGCCTATGGGTTGGAGCATGGTCGCGTAAGCCGCGAGCACGAAGCCGAGCGCGGCGGTCGCCTTCGCCTGGCGCAGCCACGAGACCGCGGCGATGGCACCCGCCGCTCCGAATAACAGCACCGCTCCGAGAACCGGGCTGTCGATCACTTTCAATCGCCCCACGTGGTGCGCGGCAAAAACGCAGTAGTAGAAAAACGCCATGCCACCGGCAAGCAGCACCTCCCCGAAGCGGCTGAGGGTTTCCTTCGCGGCGAGGCGTCTCCCTGTTTCCACCAGGGCGAGAGCGCATGCGAAAAGGGCGGCAAGGCGAGCGCCGTTGGGCATCTCGCGTATCCAGTTCTGATAGGCGTAGTTTCCGAGAAACACCAGTCCGGTAAGCAGGATGACCATGCCGATGCGGACGAACCAGACTTTGCCGAAATCCAGCTCCCGATGGGAACTCGGAACAGGATCCGGGGCGGGAATGACGGGGGGAGGGGATGGCTGTCTTGCGGGCGCGGGTTCTGTGGCCAGCTTCGGCACGACGGGCGCGGGACGTTTCTCCGGAATCGCCGCTTTTGGAAGTGGTGGCGGTGTTTCGTCAGATCCCGACTTCTGAAGTCTCGCCTCCAGAGTCCGAACCTCCCCGCGTATTGAATCGATCGCCTCGGAATGGCGCTCGTCGAGGTAGTCCAGGCGCCGCCGTAGCCGTTCGATTTCCTGCCACAGGGATGATTCTTCGGAGGGTTCCACAGTGCTTTTCTACGACCAGGCCACCCTGAAACGAAGCCGAAAAAATCTCAGGTGGAAGCGTATAAATGTCAGAGATCTTATTTGAAATCCATACTCTGGCCGAGAATGCGAATGGAATCCGGCGAACTCGTCGCCCATCTCCACGCTGAAATCTCTGCCGGTTGATGCTGCCTATGTCCGAGAAAAGTTTCGACCTGTGGCGGGTTCCTTTCCAAGTTGTGGGCATGTCCGAACGTGATGATTTGAAGAGCCTTTCCCTGCTCGGGAAAGCGGATACCAGATTGCCTTCCTCGCCCGAGGAGGCGGTTCTTGAGACTTTTCCAAATCTGCGACCCGGACGGCGCTACTGGATCACCCTGAGTTGCCCGGAGTTCTCCTCGCTCTGCCCTGTGACAGGCCAGCCGGATACCGCGAACATCACCATCCGCTATGTCCCGGGAGCTTCCTGCGTGGAAACGAAGAGCCTGAAGTTTTACCTGGCATCGTTCCGCAACCAGCCGGCTTTCAACGAGGAGATTGTGAACCGTATCCTGGACGACCTCGTTGCCGCGATGAAACCTGAGGAACTGATCGTGCGGGGCGAGTTCGGCGCTCGGGGCGGCATCCAGCTTACGACGGAAGCGACCTATCCGGACAGATGAAAGCATGCGTTCTTCTCAGCGGCGGTATGGATTCCGTGGCGGCTCTTTACGATGCGATGGTTTGCCACGAGGTCGTCGCCTGCCTGTCGTTCGACTACGGGGCGAAGCACAACTACCGGGAAATCCCCTTCGCGATCCACCATGCGAAGAAAAACGGCATTCTTCACCACACCATCCCGCTTTCTTTCATGGACGGCCTTTTCAAATCCGATCTTCTGAAATCCGGCGGTGAAGTCCCCGAAGGGCACTACGAGGAGGCGAACATGAAGTCCACCGTCGTTCCCTTCCGCAATGGCATCATGCTTTCCATAGCGGCGGGTTACGCGGAGAGCGTTGGCGCGGAAGGGCTTGTCATCGCCGCGCACTCGGGGGATCACGCGGTCTATCCGGATTGCAGGGAGGATTTCATGAAATCCATGGGGGATGCGATCGCGAGCGGAACCTACGCGAACATCGCACTCCTGCGTCCGTTCATCTCGATGCGAAAGGAGGACATCGCAAAGCGGGGGCAGGAACTGGGCGTTGATTTCTCGGAGACCTGGTCTTGCTACAAAGGCGGGGAAATCCATTGCGGGAAATGCGGAACCTGCGTGGAGAGAAGGGAGGCGTTTCTCATCGCGGGTATCGCGGATCCCACGGAGTATTTGGAAAATGGCGATCTCCCTCGAAAACCCGCCTGAGCTATCCGTTTTTCGAGCCGTATTCCAAGGCGTCCTCGGCCGCCATGGGCATGGGTTGCGCCTCGCGAAAGGCATAGGATGTCACCTGCTCCAACTCAATAAGCGCGGGGAGGCGCGCCAGGAGAGCGGCCTTCGCCGCAAGGGTCTTCATTTCGCATTCCCAGATGGTCACGACCTTCCACCCCGCCAGGTGAAGGGTGGCGAGATTGCGCCTGTCGCGTGCTTTGTTGGTGGAGATCTTGTTTTCCCAGAAATCGGTGCGGGACTTCGGCATGCGAAAATCAGCGCAGCCCTCGTGGCCGTGCCAGAAACAGCCGTGGACGAAGATGAGTACGTTGTGCCGCGGCAGGACGATGTCAGGACGGCCGGGAAGCTTGCGGTTCTTCGGGCCGTTCACGGTGAAGCGGTAACCCAGGCCATGCAGCATGGAGCGGACGGCGATCTCCGGCTTGGTGTCCCTGCCGCGTATCTTCGACATGACCTCGGAGCGTTTCTCCGGTGTGAAAATGTCAGCCATCCGCCAATCAAGCGCGGATCGGAGGCGGGCGAAACTGGAAATTTCCCAGGCCGCCTTACCGATCAGGAAAGCTTGTAATCTCCGGGAACGGGAACGGGCGCCACTGGGAATTCGTCGGCCATCCCCAGCGTGTCCGGCGCGAGATCCTGACCCGCATTCCACATTTCCTCCCAGGTGATGCGCTGGCCGGTATGCGCCGCCTCACGGCCTAGGAGGCCGAGCATGGTGCTGTTGGCCATGTATTCGCCGGTGTTCAGTTCCTTGCCCGCGCGAATGGCGGCGAACCATTCGTTGTGGCAGACCTGATACATGTTCTCCGGCGCGCCACGGTATGCCCAGTTGACTTTTCCGGAAGGATCCCTTGTGAGCACCCTGCTCGGAGCCTCAAGGGTGCCTTTTTCACAGAAAACCCTGTCCATCGTTTCCGAAAACGCTCCGGTGAACTGCCGCTCGGCCACATTGCAGAAGATTCCGTTCGGATACTCGTAGGCGACATCGTAGTGATCCCAGACATTGCCATCATCGTCGCGCTGACTGCGGCCGCCGGAGCCACGTGCCGCGACGGGAGCCACATCGCCCATGGCCCACGCGACCTTATCAACCGTATGGATGCCCTGCTCGAGAAGGGGGCCGCCGGAGAGCCACTGGTGACCCATCCAATTGCGGACCTGCCACTCCACATCACCCCATTCATCCTTACGCTGGTCGATCGCGGTGGAAGGTTTGGGGACATTCGCTAGGTAGGTGCCGTAAACGGAGATCACGCGGCCAAGCTCGCCGGAAAGGACTTTCCCGTATCCCTCACGGGTGTCCGGCGAGAAACGCCAGCAGTAGCCGTGCTGAATGGTCGTGCCTTTTTTCGTCGCCAGCTTCGCGGATTCCAGAACCGATTTCACCCCGGCGACATCCACCGCCATCGGCTTCTCCGAGAAAACGTGCTTCCCCGCCTCGACGGCGGCGCGGAGATGCTGCGGGCGGAATCCCGGTGGGGTCGCCAGGATTACCACATCCACTCCGCTATCGATCACCTTCTGATACGCGTCCAGCCCGGAAAACTGCCTGGCCGCGGGCACCTCCACCTTGCCTTCGAAAGATTTCAGGTTCACCAGACACGCTTCGAGCTGGGAGGCGAAGGCGTCCCCGATCGCCCATAGTTTCACGTCGGGATCCGCGCTGAGTGCCTGTGTCGCGGCACCGGTTCCGCGCCCGCCGCAGCCGATCAGGCCGATTTTCAGCTTACCGTCTTTCGCGGCTCCCTGCGCGCGCAGGATGTTCGGAAAGGAAACGAGAGCCGCCGTCGCTCCGGCGGTTGTCAGGAAGTGGCGGCGGGAGTGATTTTCTTGATTCATCCGGAGAACTCTAGATCAACCGATCCGATACTCAATCGTAAATTTCTCTCGTGATAAATGACCGAAACCTGTGATTTCCGTGATGAATAACGCCTGTCCTGAACTCGCCACATCGTCCCGCTTCCAGACAATCGGCTGCCCGATGCGAAGCTGGTATCCCGCTTCTCTTCCGGACGCAATCCCCCGCTTGACGTCCCGGCATTGGAATGTGGAAAATCACGGCATGGCATGGAGACTGGATGAGGCGGTGGAGCACGGGATGATCGACAACACGGTCGAGGGCACCACCACGGGAAAGATCTGGTTGGTCGGGCGGGACGAGCCGCTGATCCTTTCGCTCAACGGGGACTGCTGGCGTGATCTGGCCGGCACGATCCTGGAATTCGAGAATCCCGACCCGGAGAAGGATGCGGAAGCGGTGAGCCTGGATACGGAGCAGACCGGGATCGTGGGGGATATGACCGCCTCCCGCAAAGCGCGGGTGCCGACGATCAGCGATGCGGAGATGGATGAATACCTGCGCGACGGGAAAGAGATTCCGACGAACTGGCAGAACACGCTTTACCTGGAGTGGTTCAGCGAGATCAACGGGCGGGTTTTAATAGAGACGGTGGGGTTCTCCCTGAAAATTTCCGACCGGGAGTGGGACATGGACGCGGACGCTGAAGAGGCGCAGAAGCTTGCGAATCTCAGCTCGATGCGGGATTTCCTGGCGCAAGTCATACAACGTATCGAGCCCGGCTCCGAGAAATCTTCCGGGAAAAAAAATGGTGTCCGGACGGAGATGAACGAGTTCCAGTGGGAGGAACGCCTCAAGGAATCCGACCGTTTGACTGACGCCTATCAGGAGGTGCTGGAGAAATACATGGAGGATCCCGAAAGCGAGCGGAAAGAGGCCTTCGTGATGGGGTGGGACGGTCTTCTCGGCTCCATGGCGGATCGTGAGGAAGGGGACGACGACTACGATGATTTCGAAGACGACGACGATGAGGGGGACGACGAGGACCAGTCCGGCTCCGAGTGGATGCATGCGGACGACGATGACGAAGATGATGTGGACGATGAGGATTCCTGGGAGGCGGGGGAGGATCATCCGCTGCAGACGCGTGCGCAGGAGGTCGCGATGCGCGCGTTCACGCTGGTCGGTCGCGACGGGAAAGAGAACAGCCCGCAGGACAGGCTGGTCTCCAATCTCATGCAGGTCACCGCGAAGCTCGCCGGGGTGCTAAACGATCGCGAGGACGAGTATGAGCCCGAGGCCGGCTTTATTCTAGCGGTTTTGAAACGCTGCCTGGGCTGGATCAACGAATCCATCGGCGGGTGCGGGGATTTGATCGAGGCGGAGGAGGACTCCGACCATGTGGCGGCTCTCAAACATCTGCGGGGGGAGATATTCGGGATACGCGACGGCATCATCGAGCTCCGGCGCGAGCTGAAACGCAGCTGACATTCCGCTCTTGCGATTCGGGAAATCCGTGCGCAATACTCCGGCATGAAATCCTTCTTCTTCGGTCTCTTCGCAATCTCCGGTCTCTTCCTTTCCTCATGCAACACAACCATAGGCCTGGGACGCGACATGCGTATCCTAGGCTCCGAGATGGAAAGAAAGGCGGATGCCACCTACAATGGCGGAGACGGCACGAATGCCACTGATGATTACGGCGGTGCGCCGGTGTATTAGGTGGTAGGAAACGGTGGCGGTCATCTCCCGATCTCGGCGGGATCCAAAACCCCGCACCGTGATGCCCACGCCGTCCACAGTGAGACGAGATCGGCGGTCTTCTCCGGCTCCGCTTCAGCGAGATCGTCCTGCTCGGTAGGATCCTCGGCCAGGTTGAAAAGCTTCCAGTCATTCCTGATCCCAACGGCCTTCCAGTCGCCGCGGCGGACTGCTTTTCTGCCCATGTGTTCCCAGAACAGGTCGCGCGAGGTGGTGGAATCCGTTTTGAAAAGGTGAACCAGGCTGTTGCCTTCCATGGGGGTGATCTCCTTTCCGCCCGCTGTCTCCGGGTATTTCCCGCCGGATAGCTCGACGAGCGTGGGCATGATGTCGATGACGTGACCGGGCTGGTGGCGAAGGCCGCCCTTCGCGGAAATCCCGGCTGGCCAGTGCGCGATAAGAGGGGTGGCGATGCCGCCCTGGTGGGTGAAGGTCTTGAATTTCCGGAAGGGGGTGTCGGAGGCGTTGGCCCACTCCAGGCCGGCGCTGGCGTAGGACTCCGGCGAGCCTATGGGCGCGCCTTTTTTCCCCCGGCTGAAACCGCCGGCATCGCCCTCGGCGGAACAGCCGTTGTCGGAGAGAAAAAGGATGAGGGTGTTGTCGAACTGGCCGTGCTGCTTGAGCTTGGCGATGAGCTTGCCGATGTTCTGATCGATGGAATCGACCTGGGCGGCGTAGACGGCCATGCGGTGGGCGAGGTCTTTGCGCTCGTCCTTCGGGACGTCGATCCAAGCTTTTGCCTTCGCATCGCGGGGGCTGAGGGTGGTGTTTTGCGGGATGATTCCAGATTCCTTTTGTTTGACGAAACGCTTTTCGCGCACGGCGTCCCAGCCGATGTCGTAGCGATTTTTATACTTCGCGATGTCCTCGGGCTTCGCTTGCAAGGGCCAATGGGGAGCGATGTGGGCGAGGTAGAGGAAGAATGGTTTTTTGGTCTCTGTGACGGCCTCGTCGATGAAGTCGAGGGCGCGGTCGGTGAAATCGTCGGTAACGTAGAGGTCATCTGGAGGATCGATCCTGGTGTTGTTGTGGTAAAACGAGAGGTCTTTGCGGATCCTCAGGGCTTCCTTGAAATAGACGCCGCCGCCGGAGGGTGTGCCCCAGAAGCGGTCGAAGCCGCGATCCCACGGGTCACTGCCCTCGCCATCGCCGACGTGCCACTTCCCTGTCATAAGGGTGGCGTAGCCCGCGGGTTTCAGCACCTCGGCGAGGGTGACGCAGCTCTTGCTGAGCCGGCCGCGGTAGCCGGGTTTGCCCTCGTCAGTGGTCATGCCGCCGATGCCTGCCTGGTGGGACCAGAGGCCGGTGAGCAGGGAGGCGCGGGTGGGGCAGCAGCGGGAGGTGTTGTAGAACTGGGTGAAACGCAGACCGTTCTCCGCAAGGGAATCGAGATTCGGGGTCTCGATCTCGGAGCCGTAGCAGCCGATGTCGGAAAAGCCCAAGTCGTCGGTGAGGATGACGATGATGTTGGGCTTCTCGGCGGCAGCGAGGGTGAGGGCGGTGGCGAGGAGGCAAGAGGAGGGTTTTCATTTTCTGAATCGGTCGATGCGGGATGGGTTTCGGGTCGGTTTTTCCATGGAGGGAATTTTTTTCCGCAGGTTCCGACCGGAGGTAGTTGAACTCGTATTTCACTTTGCCGCCTCTTTCAACCTGGCGAAGCGGGTTTTCATCTCGGCCAGCTTTCCGGCATTTTCCTCTCTGGAGACTACGTCGTCTTCCTCGAAGGGATCCGCGGCGACATGGAAGAGCTGCTCGCGGTCGAAGTCACGAGAAGAAGGGTTTTTACGGAACGGTCAGAAGATGATCTTCATCTGTCCTGCGGCATCCACGCCTGTTGCTTCAAGCCCGGTGAAGGTCTGTCCGTCGGGTTTGTCCTTTCCGGTCTTCACCGTGTGTTTTCCGCCCGCGTAAACGCGCGGTTGGAACCGGTTTCCTTGAATGCGCACGGTGTAAAGGATCTCGTCATCCTCTTCGGAAACAACCTGGACCACGGGGTTCTCAATGCCTTCGAAAGTGAGTTCCGGCAGGTGTCCCGCAGCCGTGCGCCCGTCGTTATTCTCCATGGAAACGGTGACCGGCCAGCCGGGGAACTGGCCTTTCTCGCCATCCCTCGCATTCGAGAAACGCGGCCAGCACTCGAACTTCACGGTGCGCGCCGCCTTGTTGAAACGAACCACTCCGTAGCCGTCGGCCCGCTGTTTTTCATCGTCCGGGTTCTCAGGATTCGCATAGGCCATCATGGAGAGCTTGTTGCCGAGGCCGTCCTTGAAATCGCCCGTCCAGGGGAGCGGGCTGCCCTGGACGGGATTCGGACCGGCTTTTTCATCGAGCGGATGCCACCACCTTCCATAGACCGTATTGACTAGAGCCGGGCTGGTGAACTCGTACGGGCCGTCGCCGAATTCATCAATGCCCTGTTTCGTAACAACAGCAAGATGCTGGTCTCCGCATAGGTGCACCGCCCAGCAGCGGCGGATCTCCCGGAGGGCGTTTTTCCGCGGAGTTTGCGGCCATCCGTTGCAATCGAGATCCGCGAGCAGACGTCCGTTGCGAGAGCCGTGCATGTGGACTGCTCCGCAGAAAGCGGTCTGGGAAAGTACGGCTTTCATATCCGCCCCTGTCCAATCCTGACCCCACTCGTTCAGAAATCTTTCCTGACGCTCCCCGAGCAACTGCAGGCCCGGAAGGTCGATGGATTTCGGATCGTATGCGGGATCCACGATGTGATCCGGGCGTGGCCCCATCTTCGGAATGTTTCCGAGCGGCCCCGACTTGAACTTCCTGTCCTCGAGGATGGCGAAATCAACCCCGCCGACCTTGAGGCTTGTGAAATAGACGGTGATCCCGCGCTCCACAGGAGCCGCATCGACAGGATCCGGAAGGTTCCAGGATTGCTGGCGCTGAACCATGTTCACATATTCCACCGGGTAAAAATAACCGCCGTCAGCACCGTCCTGGCGCTCGGATCTCTTGCCGTTCGCGCCCCAGAGATTCGGGTGACCCACGTCGTGGTCGTCGGGAATGCAGATGGTCGGGCGGTCGCGGATGACATCGCGGAACTGGAGGCCGAACTCGATCCAGCCTGCCGTATGCTCCGTGTGGCGGTAGGTCTGATCCCCGGCGAAATAGAGCAGATCGGGGTCGTGGAAGAGCAGGTGCTCGACGATCTCCGGGCGCAGCCCCGTAGTGCGGCTGGAGTTGCAGGACATGTTCGCGATGACTATCTCCTCCTTGTCCTTCGGATCCTTGCGGACCGTGCCTTCGAACATTGCCTCCTTGCCATGGCGGACACGGTATTCCACATCCTGCGAGTTGTCCCAGTCCTCAAGGCGGAAATGGGCGCTCCAGCCGGGGAAGACGACTTCGGTTTTCGCGGCCTCCTCCCATTTCCCTTCGCGGAAAAACTCAAGCCTTGCCTCCCTTGCCTCGTCCGGCATGAGAGGAAAAAGCTGGGCGGTCATTTTGAGGACACCCGAGTGCGCCGTGTAGAGCGCGAAAGCGACCACCTCGTTGCGCGGCACCTTCATCGGTGGAGGCGCGCCTTTCCCGCCGCCCTTCGCCTTCCACCATTCACCCGTCGCGAGGGAATCGAGCATGGGGAACCCCTCGCCGAAAGGAGCAGGCGATTCGGCAGTGGCGGCGAGAATGCCAGATGCGGAGCCTTGCCAGAAAATGAACGGAGAGATTTTAAGGAGGATGCGGCGGGATATTTTCATAGGTTTCAGCGACCCTGGCCCGTATAGGCGCGAATCCAAGCTGATTCATGCAAAGACGTCCTTACAGGTTATGATTGAAAAGAAACCGCCCATGCCGCATTGCAAAAGAGCATATCAAAGAGGGTGGGCTTTTCTAGTTCGAGAAAACTCCAAACAGAAACGGGAGGCGCCTGATGGCACCTCCCGCGTTGCGTCGGTTTTCTGTTTTTTCGGGGATCAGATCAGTCCACCCGCACCTCGATGTGCTTGGGTTTCTTTTCCTCACTCTTAGGCAGGGAGACCTGAAGGAGGCCGTTCTTGAAGCTGGCTGTCACGGCGTTTCCATCCGCGTCCTCGGGTAGCGAGAAGCTGCGCTGGAAGCTTCCGTAGGAGCGCTCCACGCGGTGGACTTTCCTGTCCTTGTGAATGTCGTCCTTACGTCGCTCTCCGCGGATGATGAGGCTCCCGTCCTCGACGACGACTTTGACATCGTCCTTGGCGACCTGCGGAAGATCCGCGGTGACGAGGTATTCCTTCTCATCCTCGGTGATATCGACGGTGGGCGTCCAGTCGGCGCGGGTGAGAAGGGCGTTTCCGCCTTCCTGATCCCTTTCCGCGGGGTTGACCCGGATGGCGCGAAAGACGCGATCCTGCAACCGTTCGAGTTCCTGATATGGGTTCCATGTGGATAGTGTGCTCATAATTCTTGTTTTGATAGTTTTGTGAATTCCGTCGGCATCTTGCCACCGGATGTTGTCGCCAAATACAAATGCACGACCCACGCCATTTGCCCGAATCCCTGAAAATCAATGGATCGGCCGCTCCCGCCACCATATTTCGAGAAAATCTGTCTCACCGATAAGGACAAGATTTCGCAGCGGGTGGGAAATTTTGTTCCAGCCATCTTCCTTGAGGTTTGGTTGCGGAAAACTAGAGTTTCTCCATGCGCACCCTGATCAAGCACGTCCTCGCCCGCACCTCCGCCACCGATTCATTGGAGGTAGCCGGTTGGGTGCGCACCCGGCGGGACTCGAAGGCATTTTCCTTTATCGAGCTGAATGACGGCTCCTGCCTGGGAAACATCCAGATCGTTGCTGATGACGGGATCCCCGGTTATGAGGATATCGCGAAAATGGCGACGGGCGCGTCCGTTTCCGTTTCCGGAAAGCTCGTTCCGTCCCCGGCAAAAGGCCAGGACTGGGAGATGCAAGCCGACTCTATCAAGCTGCTCGGCACTGCTCCGGACGACTATCCGCTTCAGAAGAAAGGGCATTCCCCGGAATTTCTACGCAGCATCGCCCATCTGCGCCCTCGCACGAATCTTTATGGCGCGACATTCCGCATCCGCTCGCGAATCGCCTATGCGATCCACCGCTTTTTCCAGGAGCGGGATTTCATCTATGTCCACACCCCCGTCATCACTGCGAGCGATTGCGAGGGCGCGGGGGAGATGTTCCGCGTGACCACCCTGCCGGATGAGAAGGCGGGAAAAGTGGCCGAGGATTTCTTCGAGAAACGCGCCTACCTCACCGTCTCCGGCCAGCTTGAGGGCGAGACCTTTGCTTGCGCGCTGTCCAACATCTACACCTTCGGCCCCACCTTCCGCGCGGAAAACTCGAACACCTCCCGCCACGCCGCCGAATTCTGGATGGTCGAGCCGGAAATGGCCTTCTGCGACCTCGCGGGCGACATGGATTGCGCCGAGGAAATGATACGCTTCCTCGTCAGCGAAGCCCTCGCCGATCCCGACCTTTCCATTTTTGAAAAATTCGTGGACAAAGGCCTTCGTGAGCGTCTTGAGCATGTGGTCGCAAAACCCTTCCAGCGCATCACCTACACGGATGCCGTCAGGCTCTTGGAAGGCTCCGGGCAGAAATTCCAATATCCGGTGAAATACGGCCTGAACCTCCAGTCAGAGCACGAGCGCTGGCTCACCGAGGAGTATTTCAAGCAGCCGACCACCGTTTACAACTACCCGAAGGAGATCAAACCGTTCTACATGCGCCTGAACGACGACGGGAAAACCGTGACCGCGATGGATCTGCTCGTCCCCGGCATTGGCGAGATCATCGGCGGATCCCAGCGCGAGGAGCGATACGATGTGCTCTTGGAAAATTTCAAACATCACGGCATCGACCCGGAAGCCTACGGCTGGTATGCGGATCTGAGGAAATACGGCACCGTTCCGCACGCGGGATTCGGCCTGGGGTTCGAGCGGCTGCTGATGTTCGTCACCGGCATCCAGAACATCCGCGATGTGATTCCCTTTCCGCGGACTCCAGGCCACTGCGAGTTCTGACGCCTTCGCGATTTCCCCTTCCTACCCGGCACGGAACCCGCTAACAACTGGCGAATGACCGGACTCCTTGGAATCGCCGCGCTCCTCGGAGCGGCTTACGCACTCTGTGACAATCGCAAGGCGATACGCTGGCGGACGGTCGGTGCCGCGCTCGGAATCCAGGTGGGGATCGGAATTATCGTTTTCGCGATACCGGCGGGTCGGGAGGCCTTGCAATGGTTCAGCGACGCGGTCACCGACGCCATAGGAGCCGGGAAGGTGGGGGTGGACTTCCTCTTCGGGCCGCTCACCACGGATGGGGACGCCTCCATCGGCTTCGTGTTCGCGTTCCGGGTTCTACCCATGATCATTTTTTTCTCCTCGCTCATCGCCGTGCTCTATCACCTGAAGATCATGTCCGTCGTGATCAAGGTCCTGGGCGGCGGTCTGAAAAAACTTCTCGGAACGAGCCGTACCGAATCACTCTCCGCCGCCGCGAATATTTTCGTGGGACAGACGGAGGCTCCGCTCGTCGTAAAGCCGTACATAGCCCGCATGACTTCTTCCGAGCTGTTCGCGGTGATGGTCGGCGGGCTCGCTTCGGTCGCCGGTTCCATCCTCGCCGGATACGTCGCGCTCGGCGTGGATATCAACTACCTGATCGCAGCCTCCTTCATGGCGGCACCCGGCGGACTGCTTTTCGCGAAGCTGATGAAACCGGAGACAGAAACTCCCGAGGAAGCGGAACTCGGCTTCGCGGAAGGGGATGACAAGCCGGCCAACGCGGTGGACGCCGCAGCCGTAGGGGCGTCCACAGGCCTTTCCCTGGCACTCAACGTGGGAGCCATGCTCCTCGCCTTCATCGGTCTCATCGCGCTACTCAACGTGATGCTCGGCGGCATCGGCGGGTGGTTTGGAAACGGGGATCTCAGCCTCCAGCAGATCCTCGGTTACTGCTTCGCGCCCGTCGCGTGGCTGATCGGGATGCCGTGGGAAGATGCCATAAGAGGCGGCGGCCTCATCGGGCAGAAGCTGATCCTGAACGAGTTCGTCGCATACGTGGACTATATAGCAATGGTTCCAGATCTGACTGCGAAATCACGCGCAATCGGAGCCGTCGCCCTCTGCGGTTTCGCCAATTTGTCTTCCATCGGCATTCTTCTGGGTGGCCTCGGGGTAATGGCTCCGAACCGGCGCTCGGAAATCGCAAGGCTCGGCCTGAAAGCGGTCGCCGCAGGAACTTTTTCCAATCTCACCAGCGCTGCCATCGTAGGGCTGTTCGTTTCCTGAAATCCAACTTGCCGGGGGAAGAGGTCGGAATCATTGTGTGCCAATGAAACCCATGAACCGCCGCCACTTCCTCCGCAACACCGCCGGAACCGCTCTCGCCCTATCCAGCGTCCAGTCTCTTTTCGGAGCCGGGACATCCAGCCCGTATGTGAAAAACATGGGCATCCAGCTCTACACGCTCCGCGACCAAATTTCCGCAGATACCGCAGCTACTATAAAAGCAGTAGCAGATGCCGGATACAAACAGGTGGAGCCATACCGCTCCCCTCAAACCGAGGCCATGATCGCCGCGGCAAAAGACAACGGCCTCGCGGTCAACTCCATGCACTTCGACTCGAACACCATCGTGGAAGCCAAGGATGCCGCGCTCCCCGATTTCCGGAAAGTCGTCGGCGAAGCAAAGGATGCCGGACTCTCCCATCTGGTCATTCCCTATCTCCAGGACACCAGACGGAAAGACCTCGACGACTACAAGTCCGTCGCCGAAAAATTCAACAAAGCGGCCGAAATCACGAAGGCTGCCGGGATCCGGCTTTCCTACCACAACCACAACTTCGAGTTCCAACCCATGGCTGGCGGCAAAACTGGATATGATGTTTTCACAGAGGAATTCAGTCCGGACATGATGTTCGAGATCGATGTCTTCTGGGTGAAACTCGCTGGGATCGAACCTGTCGCACTCATCGAGAAACTCAACGGCCGCGTTTCCCAGCTCCACCTCAAGGATTTGAAAAAGGGTGTGGAGATGCCCAGCTACACCGGCCCAGCGAAGGACGCCTTCAAGGAGATCGGCAACGGCATGATCGACATGGACCCCATCATCGCCGCCGCAAAGGCGAACGGAGTGGAGCACTGCCACGTCGAACAGGACCAGTCCCCGCACCCCGTTGAAAGCATTCAGGAGAGTATGAAAAACCTGATGGGCTGATGCCCGGTTCCTCTATGGCACCCGTTTTACTTCGAACGTCTCGAACTTGGTGACGTTCTGAGCGCACCAGCGGGGATGCGCGAAGCCAACCTGACCGTTCTCCGCGATGGACATTGGCATATGCTTATGTTTCGGATTCGGCTCGGGGACGTAGTCCTTACATACCTGTATTCCGTTCACGGAAAAGGTCAGCTTGCCGTCCTTCGCCAGGATCTCGAAATCGTATTTGT
This sequence comes from uncultured Verrucomicrobiae bacterium, assembly GCA_963758175.1. Classification (GTDB taxonomy): domain Bacteria; phylum Verrucomicrobiota; class Verrucomicrobiia; order Verrucomicrobiales; family Akkermansiaceae; genus Luteolibacter. The sequence continues at coordinate 771,079 of CAVWUI010000002.1, read as the reverse complement.
CATGGATGCCAATGACTTTTTTCTGATGTGCTGAATTCCACATCCGGTTGAGAATCCGTCCTGTCAGCTTACCTTGACCCTCCTGTGCGGCGGCGCAGGTGATGAAGCCCGCCTCGTCCCCGATCCGGCCGTTGTGACCGATCACGATTCCCGCCCCTCGGCAACAGGTGCTCTTCGCTTCCACACTGAACCGCCCGCGCGCCTCGAAGTTTGCGCCCACCCTCGCCCTGTGCAGGATCACCCCCGTTGCTTCGTGCCCGTGGTTGATCAGGGTAGCCCCGGGCCCCGGCCTCCAGTCACCGCTTACGACCTTCCATCCCGCCAGATCCGGAGTGAAGGCCAAATCCGCCCATTCGCCCGCATCCAGCTTTTCCTCCACATCCAATGCCGCCCGCATGCTGCGGATCAGCGCAGGCATGGAGCTCCCGGAAAAGTTTTCAGATACCGCCTCCAGCTTCTCACGCGCGTGAGCGAGTTTCCCCGCTTCGTAATCCTTCGTGAACGCGACCCATTCCGAGTCCAGACCCTTGGAGTGAATTTCGATCAGCCCCCGCAATTCCGAGGAATCTATCCCGTGAAAGCTCGCCTTCTTCTCCATGTCCGGGTCGAAGGGCCGGTTGACCGACTTGAGAGCCTCCGCCGCCTCGTCCTTGTATCCGGCCAGCCACGCGTTGAGAACCAGATAGGATTCGCGAGCGTCTTTCTGATGGGCGAACTCAGGCGCATCCACATAGCGCTTGCTCACCTCCAGCAGCACCGGGGCCACCATGGGATTCGCATAGAGTTTCTTCCAGCCTCCAAGATCGGCGATGATGCCGTTCAGGGCCAGGAAAAATTCGTTTGGCACCAGGGTGTCATAACGTTGCGTCCGGGCGCAGCTCAGGCCGAAGGCGAGCATCTTCTTGTGATCCCCGCCCCAGCGCGGACGCATGGCGGAAATGAATTTCCGGTAGGCAGGCATGTAGTCGAACTGCGCCTTCACCGCCCGCTTGAACCAGTCCTTCTCCGTTTCCCGTCCACCGCAGCCTGACATGGTCACATCGATCATCCCGTATGCGGCAATGGGACTGTCGGGGTTCAACGCATAGGATTTCGTCAGGTGCTTGTTCGCCTTTGTCATGTGCTCCCGGTATCCCTTCGCCCCGTCTCGGGAGACCTGGTAGCCGCCCCCGCGGTGATACCAGGCGATCTCGGTTTCCATCAAGCCCATCAGCGTTTCCGAAGCCCACTCCGGCAACGCCTTGCCAAACGCGACCTGCCTGGAAAGCTCCGGAAAATGCCTTCCGGTGCGGTTGGTCAGTATCCGTGAAAGGATGCGGGCAGCGAGTTCGCCTTCGTCCGGCGTGAAAACCTCGGGATCCTCCGAACATTCCAGAGCCCTTTTCAGGAAATCCTCCAGGTCAGCGGTCGGATAATGACTACCCTGCGCCATGGCATCCAGCCACGTCGTGCCGATCAGCAGTCGCAGCGGAGCGGGAGCGTCCGGGAAATCCGCCGAGTTTTTCGCCCGCACCATCAGATCACAGGCGTGGCGCCAGTCCCTGTCTCCGCTCCTGTCGGTTCGCGCCGCGACCCACGCCAGGAAGGGATCCGTTGCCAGGGCTTTCTCCCGCTCCAGCAACCCCTTGATCAGCGGTTTTAACTTCGCGGAGGCGGTCTTTCTGTCCACATCATCGAAAGGGAAACTCGGGAACTCGAAAGCCACAGGGATCACCGCCTCGCCGATAGCATGCAGCTCTTCTCCGAGACCGGGGTTGGTCTCTCCGATCCTTTCCAGCGATGGCACGATGATGTTCCGCCGTAGCCACGTGGCGTGGTCTTTCCGCACTTCCGCCTCGAACCGTGTCCCTTCCGCCGGTTCCAGCAACGGGATTCCCTGCGTCTTGATGTATTTCTCGACCTCGGGAGAAGTCGATGGAGAAGCCGTTTCCGAAAATGCCGCCATCTCGGAGAACAGGAATAAGGTGATGGTCAGCGGATAGCCGGGGGTTTTCATGCCAAAAGGTATGCTGACTGAGGCGGCGGTGGGAAGCAGGATTTCGGATGGATACAATATGCGCTACCTGACCACCGCACGGAGGATGGAAATTACTTCAGCTGGATTTCCGGGCGTGAAACGGTGGAAACCGGCGCGGATCACCCGAATTTTTGTCCTCGTTTTTCGGTGGCGGGCTGGGGCGGTGACGGCTTAGGTAGTGGTAGATGAAATGGACTTTTCGGGTGGCTTACGGGACGGTGGCGGGGGAATCGCTGTGGGTGGAGATTGCGATGCGCGTCGGAGGGAGCGTGCTGAGGCAGACGCTGCCGATGAAGTGGCGTGATCCATGGCACTGGGAGCTGGAGGTGGACGCGGAGGTCACCGGAGACATGCGGCTGGAGTATTCCTATGTCTATAAACGGGACGGGGTGGAGCTGCGTGAGCCGGAGGGACGTGTCTGGGAAGGCGGGCGGGAGGGGCAGAGGGTCCTCTTCGTGGACGACTGGCGCTCGGCGGGATCGGAGGACAGGGTGTATGCGGCGAAGGTGTTCGGTGTGGTGGACGGTTGCGTGGAGAGGGCGCCGGGCAAGGTTTCCTGGAGCGGGAACCATGAGCTGAACCTGTTCATGTCCCGGGTGCCGGAAGGACTGGTGCCATGCGTTTTGGGCGGTCTGGACGCGCTCGGGGACTGGGATTACTCGAAGGCCGTGCCGATGGTGGAGGTGGCTGAGAACCACTGGCAGCTCGGACTGGATCTTCCGGTGGACTGGGAGGTGGAATACAAATACGGTCTTTATAGTAGCTCCGAAGGCAAGGCTGTGAAGCTGGAGGATGGTGAGAACAACCGTGTGCTGGAGGGGCGCGACGGGATGGATTTCACGAGGGTTTCCCACGAGAGTTTCCGCAGGAGCGCGGATCTGAAATTTCGCGCGGCGGGTGTGGCGATCCCGGTTTTTTCCCTGCGGAGCGCGAGGGGCTGCGGGACGGGGGAGTTCGCGGATCTCAAGGAAATGGCCGATTGGGCGGCGCAGGCGGGGCTGAAAATGCTGCAGATCCTGCCTATCAACGATACGACGTCCTCGCGGACATGGACGGACAGCTATCCCTATTCAGCGATCAGTGTTTACGCGCTGCATCCCATCTACCTGCGGTTGGACGCGATGAGCTATCCGCTGTCGGACGAAGGTAGATTCATGGAGGAAAGGGATGGGTTGAACGGCGCGAAGCAACTCGATTACGAGGCGGTGATGGCGGTGAAATGGCGGAGAACGCGGGAGGTGTTCGACCGGGACCATGACGCGATTCTCAAAGACAAGGCATTCCTGGATTTCCTGAAAACCAACTGGGACTGGGTGCTGGACTACGGGGTGTTCTGCGTGAAGAGGGATGAATTCGGTACGGCTGTTTTCGCCGAATGGGGCGATTGGGCGGTGTACGATTCCAAGACTGCCGAGGCCTTGGCCGTTAGCAAGGAGGTGTTGTATTTCGTCTGGCTTCAATACGAGTTGGATTTGCAACTGACTGACGCGGTTGCCTACATGCACTCGGTGGGGGTTGCCCTGAAAGGGGATCTGCCGATAGGGGTGGACAGGGATTCGGCGGACGCGTGGGTGGCGCCGCGACTTTTCAAAATGGATGCGCAGACGGGCGCGCCGCCGGACGCGTTCGCGGTGAAGGGGCAGAACTGGGGCTTTCCCACTTACGATTGGGATGAGATGGCGAAGGACGGATACGCGTGGTGGCGGTCACGGTTCGGAAGGCTGAGCCGCTATTTCGACGCGTATCGAATCGACCATATCCTGGGATTTTTCCGTATCTGGCAGGTGCCGGTGGAGCATGTGGACGGGATCATGGGTTGGTTCGATCCCGCACTGCCGGTGAAACTGGAGGAATTTTCCCAACGCGGGGTGGAATTCGACTACGAGAGGTTCTGCAAACCATTCATACGCGAGGGTCTGCTTAAGGAGGCCTTCGGGGATTTCGCGGACGGGGTACGACAGGATTTCCTGGAAGACCTGGGACTGGGTTGTTACCGAATGAAAGAGAGATTTTCCTCGCAGCGGGCTATTCTGGAGTTTTTCGGGGATCTCGGTGAGGGCGACTGGGCGAACCAGGACTGGCTGCGCGAGTCCCTGATGGATCTGGTGGGAGAGGTGCTGTTCCTGGAGGTGGCTGGATCGGGGGGCACGGAGTTCCATCCTAGGATGGCCATGATGGACACGCGGTCGTTCAAGGCGCTTGACGCGGATACGCAGTGGCGGCTGCGCGAGCTCTACGAGGACTATTTCTACAACCGCCAGGAATCATACTGGGAGGCGAAGGCATATGAGAAGCTCCCGGCGATGCGGGCTGCCAGCGACATGCTTCTATGTGGCGAGGATCTCGGTATGGTGCCGGCCTGTGTGCCGGGAGTGATGGAGCGGATGGGGATGCTGTCTTTGGAAATCCAACGCTGGCCGAAGGTGTATGGCACGAGGTTTTTCCATCCCGCCCACGCTCCCTACATGAGCGTGGTGGCGACCGGGACGCACGACATGGCGACCCTGCGCGGCTGGTGGCGTGAGGACGTGCAGGAGCGGGCGGAATTCGCCTGGGAAATGTTCGGAGTGGCGTTTCCCGAGAGCGAGCTTGGCGGCGAAATGGCGAGGCGCATCGTCGAGCAGCATCTGTGGTCGCCGGCGATGTGGGCGGTTTTCCCGCTTCAGGATCTAATGGCGATGGACGAGGGGCTGCGGAGCAAGGACGTCGAGGGCGAGCGTATCAATGTGCCGGCCATCATCCCGTTCTACTGGAGATGGAGGATGGAAATGGAAATCGCGGACTTGGCGGAAGCCGGGGAATTCAACTGGAAGTTGCGGGAGCTGGTGGAGACAGCGGGCAGGTGACTCATTTTCCCGGGAATTTCCGGAAGGTGATTCCAGGGAATGTCCGGAGGATATCCTCCCGCTCCGCGCCGCTCGCGATCGCAAGGGTCGTAGCCATCGCGTCGGCCAGCGCGGGGTCTGGAGCGGTGACGACGATGCTGTCATCAGGCCGGATATTTCCCCCATCCGAGGGGCGGAAGATGTGATGGAAACGGCCTTCGGGATCGAAAGTGTGACCGCCGCCGGATGAGACGGCGAGGGCGCGGTTCGGAGGAAGGGGGATTTTCTCTCCGGTAGCCGCCAACTCCACCTGCCAGGGACTTCCGTCGGGGGCGAAGCCGAGAGCCGCGTATTCGCCGATGTTCACGAGTGCGTTTGCCACGCCGTTTCTCCTCAAAAGAGAGATGATCTCACCGGTCGCGTAACCCTGGGCGATGGCGTTGAGGGTGATTGCCATGCCGGGCTTCTCGAAAGATATGCGATCGGGACTGACGATCACTTTGCGGTAATCGACGAGTGCCAGGGCTGCTTTCCATGGCTCTCCCTCCATGGTTTTCCGCTCGTTCAGACCGGCGGCCTTCCATTTCTGGCGGAAATCCCAGAGAGGCTGGACGGTGATGTCGAACAGGCCCCGCGGTCTGTTTTCCGAGATCCAGCGCGAGTCGGACGAGTTTGAGGAATTCAGGGTGTGGGATTGTCCAGTGTTCCGTCGCGGTTGAGGCGGGAGATCGCGGAGCCGGGGTCTCGGAGGCTGAAGAGGGATTCGATTACACGGAGGCGCAGGGAGCATTTTTCCGAGAGGTCGTGGAAGGATGCCGGGGTCACACCGTGTGTGCGCATGTAAACCATCGTGTCGAAGGCGATGGTGGAAAAGGTCAGCAGCGGATCCGGGCGGCGGCAGGAGCCGAGCGCCGTCGCGCCAAGGATGGTGATGGCCTGGCGACGGTTCATCGGGGGCGGCGACGGGTGCGCAGGAAGAGGATGAAGCCGGTGGCGGAGAGAATGAGGACGCCGATTGTCGCGAGATTGTAGATCCATTTTCCAATGCTGCCGAAGAAGCGGCCGGAGTGGAGATCCAGGATGAGGCGGTCGAGGGGAATACCATCCCCGGAGTAGGCTTTCTGCCAGATTCTGAGGTCGGCGGCGGTGGGTCTCACCTGCTCCGACCAAGCGACGGTTTCCCCGTCCGGGGTCGGGGTGAAGTCGAGGAGGTCGCGAGTCTCCCGTGAAGGTTCCCGATGCGGTCTCGAGAACGAGGGTGAGGTTTTCGGTGCGTCCGACCCGGGTTACGGGTGTGGCGGGGAGGGTGACGGAATCGAGAGTTTCGATGAGCTCTCCGTCGAGGCCGAAGTAGTGGATTTTTCCGGAGGTGACGATGGCCGTGCCGTCGCGAAGGGGGACGGCTCCAACCAGGAGGGAGGAATCGGGGATGAGATGGGTTCTGTGGAAAATTTTTCCATCCCAGGTGGCGGCGTATGCCTTACCGTCGAGACCGAAACCTTGCGGTTGGCCTTCAAGGAACATTCCGTAGCGTTTCTGAATCCAGTCCAGTGGCAACGTGTTCGCGGGAGAGTCCCAGATCGACCGTGTGGTTCAGGATGAGGCCGGTGAGACAGATGATCGTGAGTGGGATGAGCAGAACCAATCCAAGCCAGCGGTGGGAGGCGCGGATCCAGGTTCTGGCTTTGCGGGGTGAGGCCACTGGAATCAGACCTGGGAATCGAAATAGAGGGCGAGGCGTGCGAGTTTCGTGACGGCGCGGACGGAGAGGGTGGCTCCGGCGATATTGCGAACCTGCGTCGAGAGTCGGTCGCCGGATTTCAGGGAGGCGTTCGAAAACTGCCTTGTGAAAAACGGTTTGCTGACTTCCCAGCCGTGGCTCTCGCGGTATATGAGGATTTCCACGGATCCGATTCTACCGTTTTCTACCAGGATTCCAGTAGTTATAGGTTCGGTCTTGCCGATTTCCTCGAGGATCCAGACAGTGCGGCTCCCTTGTTTCCAGTAGCGGGCCCTCGATTCGCGGTATTCGTGCGCCATGATGTTCCTGGCGCGGGATTTGACACCGCCGGTGAGTCTGAGGACGGAAGTCGCGGGGATTTTTCCTCCGAAGGCGGCCTTGATGAATTCGGAGGGTTGTTTGTAAATCCGCTCCTCGCCTTGCGTGCGGCCTGTCAGGACGAGCGCGATGGAGAGGAGGAGAAGGTATTTCATGGTGCGGAACGGTGAACGCAGGGCACCTCCATTGTCGTCGGTTAGAAGGCGTAGCCAACCCCGAAGTTGAAGACGTCTCGGTTGCCCCGGCCATCGGCGCGGTCTTCGTGCTGCCAGTCGGCTTTCACGACGGTGTTCTCCGTTGGCCAGAAGTTGAGGCCGGCCTGGTATTCGTTCTGACCGCCGGGCGCGTCCTCGTTCTCGAAGTAGAGGTAGCGGGAGAAGAGGCCGAGTGCCATGCCGTTGTCAAACGTCCACTTGTAGGACGGCTCGATGTACGCGCCGTACTGGTTGTCGATGTCGGAGCCGGGGGTGACGACTCCGCCGACGGTGGTGTTGCCGTCGATTTCCCAGTTCGCGACGAGGCCGCGGAGGCCGAAGCCGCCGTTCGAGTAGATGAAATGGGCGGAGGTGAGGACTGCGCTGTTATCCTGCGAGCCACGTGAGATGTCATCCTGGTAGGTCATGCTTGCGGCCAGCTCGAGGCCTTTGATGCCGGTGTATCTCACCCGTGCGGTCGCGGCGGAGCCGTGGAAGCTGTCGGTTTTCTGGCGCCCGTTGCGGATGTCCGGGCCGTTGCGGTTGAAGTCTCCCGGCCCAACCTCAATACCACGGTGAATGGCGAAATCATACTGGAGGCCGATGTCGCAGGTCTTGCGGAGGAGGAAGCCGTATTCGGTCCAGGTGGAGGGGATGATCTCGGTTTCGACGCGGTTTCGCTCGACTCCGTAAAACGTGGTAGGCTCGTGGATTTCGTTGGTGATGCCGACAGGGAGAAGGATGGCGCCGGCCTGGACGAGCCATTGGTTTCCGAGATCGTATTCGAAATAAGCCTGTTCGAGTTCCCAGACCAGGTCGGTTCCGGGGTCGTTCGAGTAAAGGTGCTCCAGCTCGACTTCCGACACGAAACTGAGGCGGTCGGTGATTCTAATGCCGGTGAAGAGCACGAGGCGGTGGATGTCGAATTTGTCAGGCACATCGCCGGTGTTGAAATGAGCCTCGCCATAGGAGCCGAAGCTGAGTCGGTCATACCAGGCGGTGCTTTGCTGGCTGGTGAAGGCGGCGTCAATATCAGCCGCCGTTGCGGTTTCTCCGGCCGTGAGGCGATCGCGAAAGGTTTGCGCGGCAGCTGGCAGGATGGTTGCGAAACATAGTGCGGCTCCTGTAAGAATGGTGGCTGGTCGTTGTGATTTCATTTTTGGATACTTCCGTCTGCTCGGAACGGGAGGCTGTTTATTGAGAATCAATCGCATCAGCAAGTTTAAATTTGAGATTTATTCTCAATAATAGCATTTCTGGAAACCGGAGTGGATCTGACTTAAGAATCTCAGGATGAAAAAAGTCCTGTGCGTTCTGGAAAACGGGTTCGAGGAAATTGAAGCGATCACCCCTGTGGATTTGCTGCGGCGGGCGGGAGTGGAGGTGTTGCTAGCGGGAGTCTCAGGGATGGAGGTCACCGGAAAATCCGGGGTGACGATTCTTGCCGAAGCACTTCTGGAGGACGTTTCCGAAGACGGCTTCGATGCGCTGTTCCTGCCCGGCGGCCCCGCGGTGACCGCACTTCGGAAAAACGCTGCGGTCATATCGTTGATCCGGAAGTTTTCCGAAGAAGAGAAACTGATCGCGGCGATCTGCGCGGCTCCGCTGTTGCTGCATGATGCGGGGATTCTCGAGGGGAAGAATTTCACGGCGCATTTCACGACCGCGGACGAGCTTCCGGCAAGCAACGGCGAGCGCGTGATTCTCGATGGAAGCATCCTGACCTCGCGGGGTGCCGGAACGGCGATGGATTTCGGACTGGAGCTGGTTGGGATACTGGCGGGAAATGCCTCGCGGGGGGAGGTTTCCGACGCGGTGATGTGTCTGGACAAGACCGGTGGATCGTGAATCATCCCGCGCATGGATTTGCGCGGAAAAAAAGGTAGTTCGAACGTGCGTGATTCCCGCGGACGTAGCGGTGGGGGCGGTGGCCGGGGCGGGATGGGCATGGGTCTGCTCACGCTGGTCGGGCGGAAATTCGGGATCAAAGGTATTCTTATCGCCATAGTGGCCGGAGTGGTCTTGTGGAAACTGGGCATCGTGGATCCGAGCATGCTTCTCGGCGGAAGCAGCTCCTCGCTGAGCAGCGCGCCCGTGAATGCCAGCCCTGAGGAAGAGAAACGTTATGAGTTCGTGAGCAAGGTGCTGGAGGTGACCGAGGAGGTCTGGGCCGCGGAGTTTTCCCGGATCGGGAAAACGTACGAGGAGCCGGTGATGGATATCTACCGGGGACAGATCCGAACAGCCTGTGGAACTGGAAGCGCCGCCATGGGGCCTTTCTATTGTCCTGGCGATCACAAGATCTACATCGATCTGAGTTTTTACGACGAGCTCGCGAAAACCTTCAACGCACCGGGCGATTTCGCGCAGGCCTATGTGGTGGCCCACGAGGTCGGCCACCATGTGCAGAAGCTGCTGGGAACCTCGGACAAGGTGAACGCCATGCGCGGCCGGCCTGACTTCAACGAGTATTCCGTGCGGCTCGAGCTACAGGCGGATTACTACGCCGGGGTCTGGGCGCACCACTCGCGCCAGTATCTCGAAAAGGGCGACATCCAGGAGGCGATGCGCGCCGCCAATGCGATCGGCGACGATGCGATCCAGAAAAAACAGCAGGGCCGCGTCGTTCCGCACTCCTTCACCCATGGCACGTCGGAGCAGCGCATGCGCTGGTTCAACAGGGGTCTGGAGAGCGGCAAGATCGAAGGCGGAGACACCTTCTCGATGCCCTACGGCAAACTCTAAACGTTCAGATCGCCCTCCACACCGGTCGTGATATCGGCTCCGGTGGCGGCACGGGTCAGGATTTTCGCCATCGTGACGAGCTTCCCGTCCTCCGTATCCCAGTAATGCGCGACGGTGGGCTGCACGCGGATCAGGGTGACCAGCGGATCGTCTTTCCCCTCTTCGAACCATGCGCCGACCATCGCGTTCCAGAGCCTGTCGATCTGCGCTTTGTCGGTGGAGATGGAAGCCGTCCCGAACACCGTGAGATACTCCATCGCGGACTCGTTGGTGAATATGAGTTGCACGCGGGGATCTGCGTTGATCTGCGCGTTATGGGCGCTGTCCGATGAGCTGAAGAACCAGAGGTCGCCCTCGTAATCGGCCTCCTGGACACGCATGGGGATCACGTGGAAAGGCGCTTCGCCCAGTTTTGTGGCGAACATGCAGGTAGGTGATGCCTTGACGAGATCCTGGAGTTTGGAAACGGCTTCGTCGGCGACTAGATTTTTGTTTTCGGACATCCCCCAAGTTCCCATAAACGGATCTTGCGTCAAACGGAAGATTCCACCGGGAAATGTTTTCGGAGGTTGCTTCATTGGCACTCCTGCTGCATGAACCCGGGCACGCAATGGATACCGTTTCCCCTTTCTCCGCCCGCCACATCGGCCCCTGCTGAGTCCGACCATTCGGAAATGCTCGCGGCGATAGGCCACGGCTCTCTCGACAGCCTCATCTCCGAGGCGGTGCCGGGAGGGATCCGCATGGACGGGGAAATGGATCTGCCCGCCGCTCTCTCCGAGAACGAGGCGCTGGGACTGCTCCGCGCATGGATGGCGCAGAACAAGGTTCTCAAAAGTTTCATCGGCCAGGGCTACTATGGCACGCTCACCCCCGGAGTGATCCTGCGGAACATCCTGGAAAATCCCGGCTGGTACACCGCCTACACGCCCTACCAGGCGGAGATCGCGCAAGGTCGCCTCGAAGCCCTTCTGAACTTCCAGACCATGGTCACCGATCTCACCGGCCTGGATGTCTCGAACGCCTCCCTCCTCGACGAAGGCACGGCCGCCGCCGAAGCCGTCACACTCGCCCTTTCCGGAAAGCCCGACGGGAAATCCCTCTTCATTTCCGACCGCTGCCACCCGCAGACCATCGACGTCGTGAAGACCCGCGCCGAACCGCTCGGCCTGGAGGTCATCGTCGGGGATTGGGAGAAATTCGATCCCGCGTCCGCGGACGCATTGTTCGCGGTGATCGTCCAGTATCCCGACACACGAGGGCGGATTGACGACTTCTCGGAGTTTTTCGAGAAATGCAAATCCGCCGGAGCCACCACCATCTGCGCCGCCGATCTGCTCGCGCTCACACTTCTGAAATCCCCTGGCGAGTTCGGCGCGGATATTTGCGTCGGTTCCTCGCAGCGCTTCGGCGTGCCGCTTGGTTTCGGCGGGCCGCACGCCGCGTTCATGTCTTGCAAGGACGCGCTGAAACGCAAAATGCCTGGCCGTCTGATTGGCGTTTCCATCGATTCGCAGGGTCAGCCCGCCTACCGTCTGTCGCTCCAGACCCGCGAACAGCACATCCGCCGCGACAAGGCCACTTCGAATATCTGCACCGCGCAGGTTCTTCTCGCCGTCATGGCCTCGATGTATGCGGTTTACCACGGGCCGGAGGGGTTGAAGGGGATCGCCGGGAAAATCCATTCGCAGACGCGCGAGTTGAAAGCCTCCCTGGCGGCCGGTGGGCTTGAAGTCGGGGACGGGGCGTTTTTCGATACCATCACCGTCAGGACTCCCGATGCCGCGAAGCTCGTTGAAGCCGCGCCCGAGCACGGCTTCAACCTGCGCCTCATCGATGACACGCATGTCGGGATTTCCCTCGATGAGACCGCGGTTTCCACCGATGTCTGGTCGCTTTGCAGGCTCTTCGATGTCTCCCGCATCGATGTGGCCGATGGGACGGAATGGGATCCGTCCTTTGACCGCACTTCGAAATTCCTGACCGCACCCGCCTTCAATTCATACCACTCCGAGACGGAGATGCTGCGTTATATCAAGCGCCTGGAGACAAAGGATCTCGCGCTGAACGAGTCCATGATCGCACTCGGCTCCTGCACCATGAAGCTCAACGCGACCTCCGAAATGCTGCCCCTGAGCTGGCCGGAAGTTTCCTCCATCCACCCCTTCGCTCCGAAATCCCAGACCACGGGCTACACGGAAATGCTCACCCAGCTCGAGAACTGGCTCGCGGAGATCACAGGCTTTGCCGCCGTCTCCCTCCAGCCGAATGCCGGCTCGCAGGGTGAATACGCCGGCCTCCTCGCCATCAAGCGCTACCACGAGTCCCGCGACGAAGGCCACCGCCGCGTCTGCCTCATCCCGGTTTCCGCCCACGGCACCAATCCGGCCTCCGCCGTCATGTGCGGCATGAAAGTCGTCGGCGTGAAATGCGATGCCAGGGGCAACATCGACATGGCGGATCTCATTTCCCTCACCGAGACCCATCGCGAGAACCTCTCCGCGCTCATGGTCACCTACCCGTCCACCCACGGCGTTTTCGAGGAAACCATCCGCGAGATCACCGCCATCATCCACGATGCCGGCGGACAGGTGTATATGGACGGCGCGAACATGAATGCCCAGGTCGGCCTCACCTCCCCCGGCCTCATCGGCGCCGATGTCTGCCACCTCAATCTCCACAAGACCTTCTGCATCCCCCACGGCGGCGGCGGCCCGGAGTCGGCCCCATCGGTGTCGCGGAGCAGCTCGTTCCTTTCCTCCCCGGCCATTTCGCCCTGGCGGAGAAATCCCACGCCGTCTGCTCCGCCCCGTACGGCAGCGCCTCCATCAACACCATTTCCTGGATGTATATCGCCATGATGGGAGCCGCCGGATTGAAGATCCGCCACGGAAATCGCCATCCTCAACGCCAACTACATGGCCAGGCGTCTGGAGAAATTTTTCCCCATCCTCTACACCGGCAGAACCGGCCTCGTCGCCCACGAATGCATCATTGACTGCCGCCCGCTTGCGGAAAAATCCGGAGTCACCGTCGAGGACATCGCCAAGCGCCTGATGGACTACGGCTTCCACGCCCCGACCATGTCCTGGCCCGTCACCGGCACCCTCATGATCGAGCCGACCGAATCCGAGTCCAAGCCCGAGCTCGACCGCTTCTGCGATGCCATGGCCTCCATCCACGGGGAGATACAGGAGATCATGGACGGCACGGCGGACGCCCAGGACAACGTCCTCAAGAACGCCCCGCACACCAGCGGAACCCTCTGCGCGAACGATTGGCCGCATCCGTACACCCGCGAGCAGGCCGCATTCCCGCTCCCCTACCTCCGCACCCACAAGTTCTGGCCCGTCCGTCTCCCGCATCGACAACGTCCACGGCGACCGCAACCTCGTCTGCACCTGCGACAGCGTCGCAGCCTACGCGGACCAGTAGGAAAGGGGACTTTCAGTTCACGCGGAATTCCTCTTCGCCATTTTCCCGGGCTACCTCCCCCTCATTCCCACCACCCTTCCGTCTTGCCCCCGAAATGATGGCGGATAGTATCCGCGGATGCTCCCGAAAATCCTCCGCCTCCTCGCCACTCTCGCATTCTGTCTTTCCCCCGCCACCGCGGAGGAGGAAAAACCCCTCAAAGTCCTCATCGTCACCGGCGGCTGCTGCCACGATTACGAGTTCCAGTCCGCCGCCATGGTCGGGGGAATCGGGAAACTGACCGGAGCGGAGTTCACCATCGTCAACCAGGGCGGAAAAGGCACCGATGGCCGCGCCGCCCTCTACGACGATCCCGCATGGGCGAAGCCCTACGACTGCGTGATCCACAACGAGTGCTTCGCCGACACCACCGACGCGGACTACATCAGGAAAATCACCACCGCCCACAAGGAGGGAGCCCCCGCCGTGGTCGTCCACTGCGCCATGCACACCTACCGCTCCGCGAAAATCGACGACTGGCGCGAGTTTCTCGGCGTGAGCAGTTTCCGCCACGATCACCAGAGCAACTATCCTGTGAAAGTCCAGGCCACCGACCACCCCGCCATGAAGGATTTCCCCATCGACTGGGTGACCCCCAAGGACGAGTTATACATCATTGAGAAGATCTGGCCGAAAACAACCGTTCTCGCCACCTCCAGAAGCGAAAATGACGGCAAGGAGTATCCCGTCATCTGGACAAACGACTACCACGGCACCCGCGTCGCCGGAACCACCTACGGCCACACGAACGAAGCCTTCGAAGACCCCGTCTTCATCAGGCTACTCGCCAACGCCGTCACCTGGGCGGCCGGCCAGTAGTGTTCCGAAAAGCGCAATGTGACGGATAGCGTATCCGGGTGTGGGAAAAAATTCGGCACGGGTGCCACGTGCGAATCCCAGCGGGCTTCCAGCATGTAGCCTTAATTTGACGGATAGCGTATCCGGGTGTGGAAAAAAGATCGGCACGGGTGTCACGTGCGAATCCCAGCGGGCTTCCAGCATGTAGCCTTAATTTGACGGATAGCGTATCGGGTGTGGAAAAAAGATCGGCACGGGTGCCACGTGCAAATCCCAGCGGGATTCCAGCATGTAGCCGGGGGTCGAGCGCAGCGAGCACCCCCGGAATCTGTCCGGCAGGAGACGCATCCCGGCAGGGATGCCAGCGGCCCGCTTCGATCCCTGCCGGGATCGCAAGAATCATCTGCCCTGGTTCGGGGGTAATCGCTGCGCCCGACCCCCGGCTACAGGCTGTTATCCCTCCGGGATGGCAAGACAACCGGGCAGAGTATCATGCCGCAATCGCAAGGTCAGCCGTTTGCTATCCTCCACGCATCCATCAGTTCAGATTTTACGAAACACTGGCCTGGAAGTGCAATACGCGATGTCAGCTCCCGATTGTCAGACCGAAGTATGCATTTCGCACCCCGATAACCCGATCCGCTTCCAAGCCGACCCTTGTAGATCAAAGGAAAATCTCCTGAGGATCGTTTGGCGCGGATGCTGCGATAGGAACTCCCGTCATGAACACAATCCTACTCTCCAAAATCACCACCAAGATCGCAAAACCGTTCTGCTTCAGGAAAAGCGCCCTCTATGTTGGAGCCGCCCTCCTGATCGCAGGCGGATCGCTTCCTTCCTGCTCCACCGCCTCCGGCTTCGGACGCGATGTCGAGAAAGTCGGCGACAACATCCAGGAAGCCGCCAACTGAGGCCAGTTTCGGAAAATCTCCAGACCCGCCCCCTCCACACAGGGGGGCGGGTCTTTTTTTATCTCCCCCAGCTCCGATAGCCGGGCGGCTTAGCTTTGTTCACTTTTTTCCGCTCCCGCCCATCTCTGCCACATACGCCCCGATCGGCCTTCCTCCCTCCGCCCCCCATGCGCTGGACCAGAGAACCTTCGACCCATCCGGCGAAGGAACCGCATGAGCCTCGGTCAGATAGTCCGAGGTGTTCGCATGCATGTGGGCGATCCTTTCCACCGTTCCACTACCGTCCAGCTTCACCGCGACGACCTCGTTCCAGTAGGGCGGCCAGGTAGGACCGGGATGCTGGTAGGTCACATACGCCCAGCCTGGACGGCCTGTGTTCCGGGTCGAGGCATGGCTCGCGTATCCACCCTCAGTCAGCACGGTGACCTTCCCGTCGCGGAGACGTCGCTTGATCACCCTCCCGTCGTCTGGCTTCGATTTTGAAACGCCCACCGCGATATCCTCGCCATCAGCATCCAGTGTGAGATCGTAGTGGCTCGGGCGACCCGCCTCACCCCAGAATTCTCCCGTCGGCCTCCCCTCAAGGTCATAAATCTTCGTCTGGTCCGCGTTGTCCCCGTCGATGGATCCGTTCACCACGATGTAATTCCCGGAGGCGGAAACCGAAGCCCAGTCCAGTTCCATCCCATCGAACACGATGTCAGGATACTTCCTCCCGTTCTCGAGATCGTATGCGAAAGCGATCCCAGTCCCGTCTTTCACCCCGTTGATAACGATAAACCGCCCGTCTTTGGAAAGATTCCCCTCCCATGGGCCGATGTGGAACGCGGAGTAACCGCCGTCTATCACCGCGACAGTCTCCGTCGTATCCTCGCGCACATTCCACATCCCTATCGTGTCGTTCTTCACGAAAACCAGGATGTCCGGCCGGAGCGGATGCCAGCGAACCTCCGATCCAGGGCAATTGTTGCGACCGAACACAGGCCTGTAGGAACTCCCGTCCAGAAAAAGGAAACTCGGAAAGCCATTGTGGCGGGAAAGCAGCAGCAGGGACTGGTCGCTGTTCCATGCCGCCGTCTTGGAATACTGGTGCCTGGCCACTCCGTCCCACACACTGTCGATTCCCGGTATCGCACGCCCGGGATCTCCTGTCACCCGCGTGACCTTCGAGCCGAAAGCGGCATCGACAAACGGAACCAGATACCCGGACGCCGGTGGCTCCGGCATCTCCACAATCCCGTCCTCCCCACGGCAGAACGAAAGGGAAAACATCAGCATGGGAATAAGGACTCGAACGCTCATCCCGGTATCCTATCCACCGTTGCGAAAGTGACGATGAGATTCTCCCCACCGCGGCTCAACGCCATCCGTCCCGCCGAACCCATGTTCACCCCACCCGCCGCCCCGCGCCCGCCTTCCATCCCGCCACCTCCCTCCCGCGCCACCCCACCGGGCGGATTGATATCAGGAAAGGCATGCACCCCCTCCCCGCTCCCGGCAACCGCGGCCGATATACACACCCGCCCCGGAACAAACCCTTGCCACACAACGAACCAGCCCCCCATCCTCCGAAGAGTGTGATCCCGGATATCCTGTTCGCGGGTCATACGAATAAAACCTGTTCGCACCAAGAACTGAGTTCCACTAAATTCAGATACGATTGGTTCATTCGCACGCGACTGCAGTCGAAGGAATCATTCGTGCGACCTCTTGCGATCGAGTTGCCAATACCGGACTAAAAGTTTGGGGTATGATGAATTTGAACTCAGCCTGGGCGACAGTATCCGACAGTCAATTGATCAAGGCCTTTCCACCGCGATGGGATTGGTGGTTCTCCTCTAAAGGATGCCTGCAAAAGAACTGGGCGACTTATCCAACGGGAACTCGACCTTTCGCGCGTCCGATTGGCGGATCCAAAGGTTCATTCTTCCCGTTTCGCCCGAATGATTTCGGACAGTTCGGATACGCTGTTCATCGCGGTCACGTCCGAACGGGTGCGCGAGGCGACGTGTCCCTAGACGCCGCCGAGCCTTTTCGCGAGCAAATCGTCCCAGATATCGCCGACTCCGTTCAGAAAATGGGATAACAGCGGGAAGATGGTCTGACATTGATGCGATCGGGTCTCAAGTGCTTCTTCCGCTTGGGCAAGAGCATGAAGCCCGTTCTCCGGCTGGTAACGATCGGACATTGCTTCATGTTTCTGCGGAAGCGATGGCTCCAATGAGGAATGCAGCCCTCGCCGACTTGGGCTAGAACGTGAGAAGCCGATATCCGCTGTGGTAGCGGGAGATCCAGAATCCCGCTAGTTCCGGGTCTCCTTCCCGGACTTCACGGAGGTGCGAAGCCTCGTCTTGGTCGCGCCAAAACTAACCACAAACCCCGACCATCTTGTCCTTGATCGCAAATTGATAAAGCGCGTGCGCGGGGTGCCCGGGCTTGACGATTTCGCCCGCCCAACGAACTCCGGCACCCTGGAAGTTCAGAGCGACCTCTTGGCCCATTCCTTGAGTTCGTAGGCGATGAACCTGGCGTTGAAGAGCGGTCAGGGCTACTTCCGAACCTGATTTCGGATCCGAGAGCTCGACTATTGCAGTTTCGGAACATGGCAATTTTCTTTCTGATATGGGGTTAGTTTATTGGACGGTCACGATCTCCGTTCCTCTCGGAAATCATTGTTTACCGTTCGTTCGGTTTGGAACATCGGGCATCTTTCCTCTTGCGTCAAGAGCAATTTTACCGATTGTTCGGTAACATATTCCTTCCATGCCCAGACCACCGACCATCGAGGACGCCGACTTATTGGAGAAACGTGAGCAGTGTGTTTCGCGGCGTGGGTTACGAGGACGCTTGCACTCTCCTTGCTCCGGAGGCGACCGGCTTGCAAAGAGCAAGCCTCTACCACCGCTTTCCTGAGGGCAAGGAGCCGCTGGCGCGGGAAGTCCTCGCTGCTGCTGAAAAGTGGCTGAACGATCACGTGCTCATGTCCCTCCGAGACGATTCTCCACCAGCAGATCGAGTGCACGCGATGATGGCGAATCTCGAAAAGTTTTATGCCGGAGGTCGCCAGGCATGTCTGTTGAACTTGCTTTCGTCCCCTCGCATTCAGAAGGATCCATTTACCAGCCAGATCAAACGTGCTTTCCAAGCGTGGCCGACGCGCTAACAACGGTTGTAAAAGATGCGGGTTTTAGGAGGCTGTCGCCCAGAACGCGCCGAGCGGGCGCTCATGCTCCTCCAGGGAAGCCTTGTCTTGTCCCGTGGCATGGGCACCCCGCGTCCATTCAGATACTTTCTCAAAAAAGCTGCCGACTAGTCCTGTTACGTCCGCATCGACATCCACAGAAACTAAAGTGCGAACAATGCGATGGAGGACAACGATTCAGGCTGCGCCTAAATCGTGCCTCATCTTGACGTTCGCGGTAGAACCAGAAGATCATGTTTAATCGCGTCAAATCAGTCGGGGATAATAGATCATTCGTGACCCTCATTCTCGTTGCACAAGAGGATGAAGAAATCCGGAAGTCATTAACTGTCATTTTAGGGCAGCAACCAGCCCGACGGAAATACGAATTAAACAAGCTCATTTTGAACATGAAGGCGCAGAGTGCGCCCGATGATTTCGTCCTTGCGATAGATGCCTTGCTTGATGATCAGGTGGCGGACGCGGTCTACAAGGTTATCCGTGAACAATAGAGCGCAAGACGTCAGAATTACTTGCCTATTCCCTCCAGATCATGACCTTGAATCTAGCCGTTAGAACAAAAAATTGCGAACAAGGCGGAGGAGTCGACGCCGAACCAGCCGTCTGATTGAATTGGAGCTTGACCCCGGCGCGCCATTCCTATGACGTTCGCTCAGAAAATGAATCCAATCCGAGACATCTTAGGCACGATCATGAAGGCGGCGATCATCACTGTCGCCGTAGTCATCGGATTTGGGGTTGGGGATGCACTTGGTTTACCTGTGTGGCTCCAGGGTTTCTTCCTCATTCCAGCAATGCTCCTTTTCTACAGGCTATCTGGTGACCGATGCCCAGCCCGGTGGAAGATATTCGGATTTGCCGCATTGATTTCAATCTTTGTTTTACTAGTTACTTTTGCTGCAAAGTATTTCCCAGAACAGGACTTCTGGTATTACTATGTGATCATACTAATTGTCACTCCGTTTAATTCGATTCTGAGCTGGTTCGAGCGTCGATTATCCCCAAAGAAAAACAAAAGCGAACAAGTCGGAGATGGCGACGCCGAGGAAGCCGTCTGATTAAATTCGAGCTTTTTACCGGCGCGCCATTCCTTTAACGTTATCCAAAGAAATGAAGATTAGATATTTCCCAAAGTTGCCCCTCTGTTACGCGGCTTTGGCGGGTATCTCAGTATTTATCCTCTATCCCGGCCTCCTAGACCTTGTAGCGGCACCGATACTTGGCTCAATCGATGAGTCGATGCCAAGTGAGAGATTCTTTCACCGGATTCAGACTGTGTTCGCGTTTAGCGTGCTAGGGTTTCTTGTTCCACTAGCAGCTATTCTCAATCTACCTGACCAATCAAGAATCAGGATGCTGCGGAGACTTGGTCTTTATACATCCGTTTCGCTGATTGTAGCGGCAGCGACTGCATGGCTGATGAGGGCAGACTTCAGATTCATTGCTCAGTGGTTGTCCGGATTACAGACTGAAGATCCGGACATACCGACAGTCGCAAGCTATGCGGTAATTCCGCTTTACCGAATAGCAATCTACCCTTCTGTCATTATGCTGGTAATCATCATAGTGGGATTCTTCCGAGCCATCAGAAGCCAAACCAAACCAATGAAGACGGCTAACGAGACTGTTGAATAATCCGGTTTCGCCGGTTGGAGCGGTGTCTTACCGGTTTTTTGAAATCCGTTGTGATTTCGTCGCGATTCGCCGGGAAGCCTGTTTTGTGAAGCGGGATATGACATGCACTACGATACCGAAGACATGCCGCTGCTTGGCACGACAAAAACAACCGGAGAACAAGACGTGCCTGTCAACACCCACCAGTTTCGCGTAAGACTCAAAGTGACGTATGACACGTTCAACCCCAACCGGGGTTGTGCATTTCAGCCCGGGGTTGCCGGAGAGCAACGGAGGCTACCCCGGGATCCCGCCCGCCCGAGTATGCAACCCCAACCGGGGTTGAGTCCAGGCCGTCACCTGCCCCGCGCATGGACGCAACACCTTTGGCGTTGTGTGATACCGGATGGCTTTACCCGGGGTAGGCTCCGCGAAGCTCCGCCAACCCCGGGCTGAATTACGCAAGCCCTTCGGGCTAGGCAAGAGCGGAGCGGTAGGACCCTCCATCCGTCATTTTGGATTTCACGCGAAACTTCGCTTCGCAGGAGGTGTTTCGCGGGATTCTCGCGGGAGGCAGAGTAGGGCCTCGCTGATGAGGAAGAAGAGGACGGCGATGAGGAAGGCGCGCCACATGTCGGTGGAGAGTGATGGGTCGGAGGCCTGGCCGGCCTGATCGAGCAGGCGGTAACCGGTGCCTTCGAGCATGGTGTCGAGTTCGTCTTTTCCGGCGATCTGGAGGTCGTCTTCGGACAGGGGGCGGTTGATGGCGAGGGTGCGGTCGCCCACGCGGAATACTCCGGCATCGCCCTCGGAGGAGCCCGTGGAGAAATCATCGATGCGGGTGCGGGTTTCGCCGGTGACGGATCCGACTTCGGCGAGGTAGGAAGAGTCGAAGCGGTCGGCCCCCAGGGCGAGGACACGCTGGATGGCGGGGAGGAGGACATCGGCGTCGCCCAGGTTGGACCATTTGTAATCCGGTATGCTGCCGAGGAACCAGAGGGTGCCTCTGTCGACGATTTTCCTGGTAACAAAGGCTTCGCCATCCTCCCAGCGGGCCAGGACGGCGGCGTCGCCTTCGGGGACGGCCCGTCTGATGGCGCGCAGGCGCTCGGCGGGGATGGGGGTGCCATCGATGCCGTCCCGGAGGGGGCCGTCGGATCTGTTCCACTCCGCGAGGATGAAGAATTTCCCGGATTCCGCCTGGTTGGTGGGAAGCCATTTCATGCCGAGGAAATCCGCGGTGGATTCTCCGGCGGCGGGGAGGAAGACGAGCTGACCGCCGCCGCGGACGAAGGAGGAAAGGATCTCGGTATTCCGCCCGGTGGGGATGGGGGCGGCCCAGAGGATCATGGCGGCATCCGAGACCGGGGTGGTGGCGAAGGCGGCGGGATCGATGATTTCGGCGGTTTGTTTTTCAAATCCGGGGGGAGCGGCGGCGAGGGCGAGGTAACCGGCGGCTTCGCCGGGGGGGAGACAATGAGTGTTTTCACCGGGCGGGCGGGGCCGTAGGCGAAGAATACGGAATTGTCCCGGGGGTTTCCATCGGCGGGGATGGAGAGCCATCCGTGGCCGGTGGCGGCTTCATCGGTGATTCTGATGCGTTTCTGATAGGCGAGGGATTGGCCGGGGAGCGTGATGGTATCGGTGGTGCGTGCCCCGGAAAGGCTGGTGGTGACGGGGAGTGAGAGCGAGCCGCGGGATTCCTCGGAGCGGAGAAGTTCGAGATCCAGGAGGAGGCCGTCGGCAGTGCGGCGTGTGCCGAGGAGGCGGAGGGAGGTGTTGGGGGCGTTGCCGCCGGTGAGTGACAGGACGCGGACGGCGGGCTTCTGGCGGAGGGAGGCGAGGCTGGCGCGGACGGCGGCCCAGCGTTCGTCGCCAGGTTGCCAGTTGGATGCCTGCAGATCGGAGGCAAGCCAGACTTCCGAGCGACCGGTGGTGCCGGAGAGGACTTCGGCGGCGGTGGTCATGAGGGTGGGGAAGTCGGCGGCGGAATCGGTGGCGGATGTCGCGGAAATTTCAGCGAGAACATCGGGAGAGGGGATCTCCTGTGGCTTCCCAGTCGCGCTGTCGATGAGGACGAGGCGGGGGTTACCGAGATCCGCCATGGCGTCGCGGACTTTCCGGAGGACGATTTCCCGCTTCGCGGCCTGGCCGTCGCCGGAGCGGAGTTCCATCGAGGCGCTGCGGTCGAGAACGAGAACCACTGTGCCTATCGTGCCCGCGCCCCAGCCGAGGAGGCCGGAGACGACAGGACGGGCGGCGGCAAATACCAGGGCGGCGATGGCCAGGGCGCGGCAGGTGAGGATGAGGATGTGCTTGAGTTTCTTCTTTCCGCGGGACTCCCGGGTGGCCTTGAGAAGGAACTGCATGGCGGCCCACTGCACGGTCTTGTGACGGCACTTGTTGAGCAGGTGGATGATGACCGGGACGCTGGCGGCGGCGAGGAACCAGAGGAGGAGGGGAGAGAGGAAGGTCATGAGTTCTTTTACTTCGCGTTCGGCAGGCGGGCGGTGAGAAACTCGCGGAGGAGGGGTTCGAGAGGGGTGTCCGTGGTGACGAGCTGGTAGTCGGCGGAGGCGTCGTGGGCTTTTTCCCGGACGGTTTTCAGGAAGTCCCTGAGTGCGGTCTGGTATTCGTCGGCGATTAGGTTCGGCTCGGCGACGATGGCGGTGCCGTCCTCGAGATCGACGAAGCGCTGGGGGCGATCGAAGTTGAAGCCGATTTCCTGGGGATCCATGAGGTGGAAGAGGGACACGTCGTGCTTGCGGTAGCGAAGGTGCTGGAGGGCTTCGGAGAGCTCCCCGGTATCGGTGAAAAAGTCGGAGAGGATGACGACAAAGGCGCGGTGGCCGATTTTTTCCGCGATGGTGTGGAGGGCGGGTATAAGGCCGGTTTCTCCGGAGGGTTCGACTTGCCCTATGGTCGTGAAAAATCGTTCGAGATGGGCCGCGCGGCGGGAGGGGGGGACTTCGAGGTGGAGCTTGTCGGTGCAGATGGAGAGGCCTGCGGAATCGCCTTGGTTGACGAGCAGGTAGGCGAGGGAGGCGGCGATTTTGCGAGCGTATTCGATTTTCGTTTCCTGGCCGGGACTGTGGAAATTCATGGAGCCGGAGGCGTCGATGACGAAGTAGGCGCGGAGATTCGTATCGGCTTCGAATTCCTTGATGTAGAATCGGTCGGAGCGGGCAAAGGCTTTCCAGTCGAGGCGGCGGGTATCATCGCCGGGGACATATTTTCGATACTCGGCGAACTCGACGGAGGAGCCGCGGTGGGGCGAGCGGTGTTTTCCGGCGACGTTGCCCATCATTGGAACGCGCGACTCGATGGGTAGGGAGCCGAGGCGGGAGAGGAGGTCGGAGTCGATGAAGGAGTGGGCGGACATTAGGCTTTGGATTTTTAACTATAAACCTCAAGGAAGAGGCGGGTGAGCAGATCCCTGATGGCGGGTGCTGACTTCTCGGCTCGTTCGAGTTCTTCAATGTCCGCCAGATCTACGAGCCGTCCGGCGGTTTTTTTTGCGGTTTTCATGTCGGACATTCCGACGTAGTGGACGGGAAATCCGAGGGTTTCGTCGGTGACCCTGCTCTGCCAAGCAGCGTCAAAAACGAGACCGGGAATTGTGGTGAGGAAGTCGAGGCAGCAGGGTTCCACACCGATGGAAAACTGGAGGCCTTCACTCTCGAAATCTGCAGCAGTTACCTCGACAAGCGGTAATCCGAATTTTAGAAAGGCTTTTTGGATGCGCCTGGAGTTGTCAGGCGAGGGTTTGATCCAAAGATCGAGATCCTTGGTATAGCGTGGCTGGGTGTGGAAGATGACTGCGTATCCTCCGGCGACCAGATACTCAACTTTCAGTTCTGCGAATATTTGTAACAGTTCTTTGAAGTCTTGGTTCATGTGGCTGGATGTCGTGCATTTCCCGGTAGGTGATCACCAAACCCCACGCTTCGGAAAATCGGGTTGCGAGATCGAGTTTCTGCCATCCCTCGATATGGGCGAGACGCATTTCCTCGTGGGAAGTGAATTTTCGGATGGTTTTTTCCATAATCTCAGGCTTCAGCCATCTCCGAGATGAGCTTCTTGATGATCTTTTTGGAGGTCATGCCTTGTGATTCCGCGGCAAAGTTGGTGATGACGCGGTGGTTGAGGACGGCGGGGGCGACGGCCGTGAGGTCTTCGAGTGAGGCCATGTAGTTGCCATGCAGGGCGGCGCGGGCTTTCGCGCCGAGGATGAGGTATTGGACGGCGCGGGGCCGGCTCCCCAGCCGACTGTATCCTTGATCCACTGTGGGGACTCGGGCTGGGCGGGGCGGGTTTTGCGGACGATTTCCACGGCGTAATCGTAGAGATGGTCGGGCACGGGGACGCGGCGGACGAGGTGTTGGAAGGCGATGATCTGTTCGCCGTCGATGAGTTTGGAAAGCGCGTGCTTGGCGGCTCCGGTGGTTTCCCGTGCGATGCGTTTTTCCTCTTCGGCCGAAGGATACTCTACCTCGATGAGAAACATGAAACGGTCGAGTTGTGCCTCGGGGAGGGGATAAGTGCCTTCCTGCTCGATGGGGTTTTGTGTGGCCAGGACGAAGAAGGGCGGCTCCAGGAGGTAGGTTTTTCCGAGGACGGTTACTTTCTGTTCGCCCATGGCCTCAAGCATGGCGGACTGGGTTTTGGCGGGGGCGCGGTTGATTTCGTCGGCCAGCACGAGGTTTGCGAAGACGGGGCCTTTGACGAACTCGAACTCGCGTTTGCCGCCAACTCCGGATTCCTGGATGATGTCCGTGCCGGTGATGTCGGCGGGCATGAGGTCGGGGGTGAACTGGATGCGGTTGAAGGAGAGGTCGAAGGTCTGGGCGACGGAGGAGACGAGTAGGGTTTTCGCGAGGCCGGGGACTCCCATGAGAAGGGCGTGGCCGCGAGCGAAGAGGCAGATTGCGAGTTTCTCGATGACATCATCCTGCCCCACGATGGTTTTGGCCAGTTCGTCCTTGAAGGCGGCAAAGGTTTTCCCCAATTCATCGATGGCGGCGACGTCGTCAGGGGGGAGCTGGAATCCGGAGTTTTTCTCGATATTCTCCTCAATGTCTTCGACGGAGGTCTCGGCGGGGATTTCTTCGGGTGATTCTGAGTGGGTATCCATGGATGGTGAAATGCTGTGTGGAAGCTAGGAGGCACTGCGGGTTTGTCGAGTAGGGATCCGGCAGGGGGACTTTTCATAAAAAACATGGCTCGATGGGACAAATTTTTCCATTTCCGGCTTGCCAGAGTTCGGACTTCTGATAAATCACCCGCCCCGCGGGGCTTCCGGCAGTTGCCGTTTCGCCCCGCTTCACGTGAACTCCCGCAACAAATGGCACGCATTCTAGGCATCGAAATCCCCAACGAGAAGCGCATCGAAGCTTCTCTCACATACATGTTCGGCATCGGCAGCTCCTCGGCCAGCCGCATCCTCGAGCACGCCGGTATCAGCCCGGACATCCGCACCGGTCAGCTTTCCGAAGACCAGCTCGTCAAGATCTCCCAGGTGATCCAGGCGGAGTCCATCATGGTCGAGGGCGATCTCCGCCGTGAGCGCGCCTCCCAGTTGAAACGCCTCACCTCGATCAACTGCTACCGCGGCATACGCCACAAGCGCGGCCTTCCCGTCCGTGGCCAGCGCACCCGCACCAACGCCCGCACCCGCAAGGGCAAGAAGAAGACGGTTGGCGTTAAGAAGTAACAGGCTGGCTACGAGATGATTTTTTCCGGTGTGTCGTTTGACCCGCCATTTCCATTCCCGACATATGTCCGAAGAAACAAACAACACAGAAGCTGAAGAAGTAGCGAAGCCCGCTGCCGAGGCCAAACCCGAAACCCCTGCCGCCGCTCCTGAAGCGAAGCAGGATGAAGCATCCGCGAAGGCGGGTGACGACAAGAAAGCCGCTCCTGCTGGTGAAGCACCGGCGGCTCCCGCCCTCAATCCCGATGGCACTCCGAAGAAAGAGCAGAAGAAGGATATCTTCGCTGAAATCGGTGGTGGCGAGGAGGAGGTCAAGATCCACAAGGCGAAAGGCTCGAAGAACGTCGCCCGCGGAATCGTCCACGTGACCGCGACCTTCAACAACACCCTCGTCAGCGTGACCGATGTGAACGGCAACTCCATCGGCTGGTCCAGTGCTGGCAAGATGGGCTTCAAAGGTTCCCGGAAAAGCACGGCCTACGCCGCGCAGGTTGTTTCCCAGGACGCATGCCGCCAGGCTATGGGTCACGGTCTGAAGGAAGTCGATGTCCGCGTCAAGGGCCGGCTCCGGTCGCGAATCCGCTGTCCGCGCCGTCCAGGGTCTCGGTCTGGAGCTTCTCTCGATCCGCGACGTCACTCCCATTCCGCACAACGGTTGCCGCCCCAAGAAAGCCCGCCGCGTTTAATCCAACCTTTTAAACACTAACTTTCCCAATCCTATGGCACGTTATACCGGTCCCCGCACCAAAATCTCCCGCCGCTTCGGCGTAGCTCTTTCGGCCCGTCCAAATCCCTGGAGCGCCGCAATTTCCCACCAGGCCAGCACGGCGTCCGCGCCGGTCGTAAGAAGAAGTCGGAGTATTCCGTCGCTCTCGGTGAAAAACAGAAGCTCCGTTTCCAATACGGTGTTCTTGAAAAACAGTTCCGCGGATACTACGCGGAAGCCGCCCGCCGCCGTGGTGTGACGGGTGTGATCATGCTCCAGCTCCTGGAGTGCCGCCTCGACAACATCTGCTACCGCGCGGGCTTCGGCAACTCCCGCCAGGCCGCCCGTCAGATGGTCAACCATGGCCACGTCCTGGTGAACGGTTCCTGCGTTGATATCGCAAGCTATCAGGTGAAGCCGGGCGACAAGATCAAAGTCGGCGCCAAGCCTTCCTCCCAGCAACTCGCCCTCCGTATGCTCGATCTCACCCAGGCTGTTCCGAATTCGGATTGGCTGGAAGTGGATCGTGAGAAAATGGAATGCACCATGTCTCGTATCCCCGAACGCTCGGAGATTGACCCGCAGGTGAACGAGCAGCTCGTCGTCGAGCTTTACTCGCGCTGATACTGCAACCATATTTTCGAAAACGCCTTCCTGGAAACGGGGAGGCGTTTTTTTGAGCCGGGATTTCAAACCGAGCAACCAACACGGAAGCCCGGGTTGAAAACCCATGCTCCATTCAGCGCTCCGTGAGGAAGGAACGCCTGCTCAGCTCGGAGTATTTCCCGTCATTTTCGAGAAGCTCCGCGTGTGTGCCTTCCTCGATGACCCGGCCCTTGTCCAGGACGTAGATCCTATCCGCGTTCTGGATCGTGGAAAGCCGGTGGGCGATCACGAAGGCGGTGCGGTTCTCCATCAGTCGGTCGAGTGCGGCCTGGATCTGGTGCTCGGTTTCCGAGTCCACGGAAGCCGTGGCTTCATCGAGCAGGAGGATGGGAGCGTCTTTCAGTAGCGCGCGGGCGATCGACAGTCTCTGCTTTTCCCCTCCGGAAAGCTTCACCCCCCTCTCCCCGACATTCGTATCCAGACCCTTGTCAAGCCGACGGACGAACGTGTCGCCGTTGGCCGCGGCCAGCGCTTTCCAGATTTCCTCATCCGACGCGCCCCGCTTCGCAAGCTCCAGGTTCTCGCGGACACTGCCGTTGAAAAGGAACGGCTCCTGGGTGACGTAGGCGAGCTGGCTGCGGAGGGAAGTCTTGTCGAGATTCCCAATCTCCCTCCCGTCCAGCAGGATACTGCCCGAGTTTTTTTCATAGAATCGCGCGAGGAGGGATAGCACGGTGGTTTTCCCGGCACCGGTCGTGCCGACGAGCGCGATGGTCTGTCCGGGCTCCGCGCTGATGGAGACGCCGTGCAAGGTCGGCTGATCCTGGTATCCGAAGGAAACGTCCTTGAACTCGACCCGGCCCTTCACTGGTTCCTGGATCTGTTCGCCGCTTGTGGCGTTCGTCTCTTCATCGGCATCGAGAATTTCAAAAACCCTGTCCGCCGCCGCCCGTCCCGAAAGAATCATCTGGTTGAGGGAATTGAGCCTGTCGATGGGTTCATAGAACAGGGATAGGAAAAGCAGGAAGGTGACGAACTCGCCCTCTGTCATGGCATTGTTCATTACCTGCGCGCCACCCACACCGAGCACCAGCACGTAGCCGGTCATGCGTACGAACGACATGCCGGGCGAGTAGATCGCCCACCAGCGCATCATTCGCAGGGACGCCTGCCTCAGGCTCTCCGAGGAGCTGTTGAAACGCGTATGTTCCACGGATTCCGCCGCATAGCTTTTGATCTGACGTATCCCGGCGATATTGTCGTGAAGGAGAGCGTTCAGGTCGGAAGTAGCCTCGCGCTGGTTCCTGTAGCGGTCGCGACCATGGGTCGCGTAATACCAGGCGCCCACCGCAAGAAGAGGCACGGGGACAGTCGCCCAACCCGCGACAAACGGATTGAGCACGTAGAGATATATTCCGATTCCCAGCACCTGCAGGACAGCGATGATGCCTTGCTCGACGCCATCGATCAGCACACGCTCCATGTTCGTGACGTCTTCCACAACGCGCGTCATCACGTCGCCCGTCCGGCGGGTGTCGAACCAGTTCAGCGGCAGGGTCTGAATTTTCCCGTAAAGGTCGGAACGGATGTCGTAGATCACCTTCTGCTCGAAGTGGTTGTTGATGAAAATCCGGGCGCTGTTCAGTCCGTCTTTAGCCAGAAATGCGAGTAAAGCCATGATCACCCAGAAGAGAAACTCCCCGTGCCGGGATGGATTCGGTAGGATCTCATCCACTGAATATCCGGTTATGGTAGGAAAGACGAACAATGCCGCCGTCATCCCCACAGCGCAGACAAGTTGCAGCGTTGCGAGCTTGGGATAGCGCTTGAGGTAGGAAAATACTCTGAGAATCGATTTCATCCGTAGGGCGGGGGACGCTTGGCGCGGGACGGGACATTGTAAAGTCCGGCTTGCCCGGGGGAAATGATTTTGAAAAATCAGGTAATTTGGCATTGCCGCCGCAGGGGAAATGCCGCTATTCTCCCTCCCACACCCGGAATCCAACGCTTCTACAAAACCCCATGGCCAATATTTTAGGTATTTTCACAGCAATCATCCTTGCGGTCGCGGCATTTGTCGCGTCGAAAAACAAAACCCGTCTTGAGAACGAGATCGTCAACCGTGACACCGAGTCGCAGAGCCTTTCCCAAAGTCAGGCACGCCTGATCGCAGCCCAGGAAGTTCTCAAGCAGCTCCCCGTCGAGCGCGCGGAGGTGGACAGCCAGGCGGCAGCGAAAACCGAGGAGGAAACCACTCTCAAGGAATCCAACGACTCGTTGAAATCCCAGATCGAATCGAAAACCGCGACGATTTCCTCAAACAAGCAGCAGCTCGACGGAATTCGTGAGAAAACCTCGAAGATCGGCAATATCAGGGATCTCGCGGGCAAAATGACAACGATGCGTGTCGAGCTTACCGACTTGGACGGATCCATCAAAGACAGCGAGGCGACCCTTGCGAACCTAACTTCGCAGAACGCGGCCACCCAGGCTGACGCGGATCAGCGTAAAACCGAACTCGATACCTACAACAAGGGCGACTCGCTCGCCTCCCTTAACACCCGCATCCGTAACATCTATCCGTCCTGGGGTTTCGTGACACTCGCTGCCGGTAACAATGGCGGAGTGATCGCGAATTCAGTTCTCAATGTTGTACGAGGTGACGAAACAGTCGCGCGTCTCCTTGTGACAGCGGTGGAGAGCAGGAGTGCCACCGCGAGCATCATCCCCGACTCCGTCGGTGAGGACGTCACCCTGATGGTCGGTGACCGTGTGGTGCCAGGTTCCAAAGACGAGAAGACTCCCGTAGCCAACTAAGATCAGACTTTCCAAAAAAATCCTTTTCCCGATTCCATGAAATTCATTTTTCCAATTCTCGCCATCCTCGTCTGCCTCGGTGCCGCGTATTTCACGTGGACCACGTCCGAGAACTTCGCCGATGTTCAGACCGTCCGCCTTGAGGCGATCAGCACGAACAAGGCGGTCACCGCGAAGGCAGATGTGGCCGACAAGAACATAGCCGATGAGAAAGCCCTATTGGAGGAATCCAAGGATTCTCTCGCCCTGGTCACTCAAAGTGTGAGTGCTCTGGAGTCGGACGCGCTCACGCTCAATAGCGAAGTCGCCAAGCTTGATAACGAGATCGCCGGACAGGACGCCGAACTGGTCGAACTCGAGAAAGCCTTGGAAGAGGTCAAGAAGATCTTCGCGGATCTTGGTCTGGGCGAAGATGTCGACATCGACAACCTCGGTGACAAGATCGGTGAGATCGAGGAAGATCTCAAAGGAAAACGCTCCAGGGTGGAGGAGTTGGAGACTCTCATCGAAGGAGCGGAATCCAGTCTGGTTGCCAAAAGGAAGGAAGTGCAACGCCTCGCGGAGCGCAAAGACTCCCGCAACAAGCGTATCGCCCGCAACGCGATGGAGGCACGCATCACCGCCGTGAACCAGGACTGGGGCTTCCTCGTCATCGGGGCGGGATCCAACTCGGGCTTCACACCTCAGACCACGCTTCTGGTAAAACGTGACGGTCGCCTTATCGGAAAAGTGAATCCTTCAGCTATCGAGCCGACTCAGACCATTGCCGAGATTGATCTCAAGACCCTTTCCCCGGGTGTGCGCATCCAGCCGGGAGACAGTGTGATCCTCGCGAAGCCATCCGCCAACTGAAGGCTATCGGTCACGGTTCCTCGACATCCCTTTTCATGAAACGTCTCCTTTTCATTGCTTTTGTGGCCGCCGGATTCTCATCTTGCGCGGATGAGGAGCAGCAAAAACCGGTGGGTCCTGTCTCCGAGACCAGCAAGATCCCATGGAACCGCCCCATAGCCGGGCAGGGCGGTGGTCAGTTCAGCGCTTTGCCGCAGAACCAGTACCGCCGCTAGGGCTCCACTCAATCCCTGTGGTAGGGGCTACCCGCCCTTATGGTCGCAAGCCTGTAGAGCTGCTCGAGCAAAACCACCAGCGCGAGTTCATGCTGCATGGTCATGCTTGAGAGCGAAAGGATCATATCGCAGCTCTTCCTGAGCGCTTCCGAGTGCCCGTCCGCCGCACCAATGAGAAAACAGACGGTTTTCACCTCGCGAGCCATCTCCAGCGCATCCATGTGGCCGGCAAGCTCGCGTGTCGTCGGTGTTTCGCCCCTTTCGTCGAGAGCGATCCTGAAACTTCCTCCGGATGCTTCCAGCAGACGGTTCGATACGGCATCCTTGTCTCCGGCTTTCACGATGGTGAGTTCATAGGAGCCATGTCTGCCCAGACGTCTCATGTAGTCATTCACGGCGGTCTTCGCGAAACCGAGACCCGGACTACCCGCCACAATAATTCGAAATCTCATGCAGGCAACCTTGCCCAATTCGACCCAAGGCTCCAGAGTCTTCTGATGATTCGAATCGCCGGCGCGCTACTCATGATTCTCGCAGTCTCGGCCTGCGCGCCGTCACCAGGTCCGGTGAAACGCAAAATGGTCGGCCTTTTGGAGAAGTTCGACAGGTGGGATTACAACGGAAACGGCGAGCTATCCCCATCGGAACTGAAAGACGCGGAGATTCTCAGCGGTTTCAGCAAGGCGGAGATTATCGAGTTCTACGATACCGATGGCAGCGGAACGATTTCCCTCGCCGAAGCCCAGGCGGGGATGGGGCGTGTTGATGAAGCGCGTGATATGGTCGAGGAACTTGAAGAGTAAGTCATGAGCGGAATCTACGAAAATCCGGCGATCGTCTCCGAATACCTTCTTTTCCACTACGGAACCGAGGACGAGATACTTCCCCCGCCGGTGAAATGGCCGGATGGTATGAGGGATGCTCTCGGCTTCGCGGTCAGGACACCCTCGCGTTTCTCAAACGATCATCCGGCGCGCGGGCTGGATCTCGGGTGCGCGGTGGGGCGATCCACCTACGAGATGTCCCGTAGTTGCGACGAGGTCATAGGAATGGATTTCTCACATGCCTTCGTCAATGCCGCACGCAAGATCGGGGAGGCTGGCTCCGCCGCTTACACCAGGCGCGACGAAGCCCATGAGGTAACGTCGCTTGAAGCGAGGCTGCCGGATGGGGTATTTCCCGGCCGTGTCTCCTTCTTCCAGGGAGATGCGATGGCTCTGCCTGCGGATCTGGGGAATTTCGACCGTGTCCACGCCGCGAATCTCCTCTGCCGTCTCAGTGATCCAGTGAAGCTTCTCGACCGGCTCCCCGCTCTAGTGAGACCCGGTGGCCAGCTAGTGCTCGCAACCCCATGCACATGGCTTGAGGAATTCACCCCTCCGGCGAACTGGCCTCAGAATGGAACGCTGGAATGGCTAAAGGGTCACCTTTCCGAGTCATTTGATCTGATTTCCGAGAACGACGAGCCGTTTCTGATACGCGAGACCTCCCGCAAATTCCAGTGGACGCGCTCGATGTTGACGGTTTGGGAAAAACGGTGACGGAAATCCGCTTACGCGAAGCTGCGATACGGCTGAGAACTCAGATTTATTAGTCACTCTCAATAGTTAGGAATACTCAATCAGTTTTATCGATTTGTTCGATAAGTCATTGACGCTGAGTGGGTTACGAGGATCACCAATCGTTTCGAAAATCCGATTTTTCTATGAATCTTGACGCGTGGCGCGAGATTTTGTATCCGTTCCCTGCCGGAGGCGCGAGTCTCCGAGTTTACCCCCCACACTACCCCCCCATGGAATTCAAGACACTATTGTGTATTGGAGCTGTCGCGTCCGCGCTTGCAGCTATCACCGCGAACGGACAGACGTCATTTGATGCGAAACTCATTTCCGTCGATCCTTCGCTCACCGTCAACGGAACCTTCAACAGCGGAGGAACCACGCAGAGCTATCAGTCCGGTGTACTCAACTTCACCACCACTTCACAGTTCGGCAGTTTCGATTTCGACGCGTTCTGCGTTGAACCGGACTCCAATATCACTGTGGGACAAACCCTGACCTATACGATCGCGGACAACTCGCAACTGACGAATTCTCAGAAAGTGGCGAAGCTGATCGGCGGATTCCTGTCCTCCACGCAATCGAACGCGGATGCCGCGGCGGTGCAGTGGGCGATCTGGGAAGTCACATTCGAAAGTTCCTCGTCATTCAACCTTAGCAATGGAAACGTGAAGGTCACATCGACCAATCCGAGCCTCGCTACCCAGACTCTCGGGAACCAGTATCTGGCGAACCTCGAAAACTACACCGCGGCCGAAATCTACTATCTGAAGAATCCTGACTTCCAGAACATGGTGGGCTATAAGCCTCTGACTCCTGTTCCGGAGCCTGCTTCATTCGGGTTGCTCGCGTTCTCCGGAGTTTTGCTTCTCCGCCGCAGACGCTAGAATCCTCTGTCCAATTCAACCACCTTTCCCGTTCTCAAGCGGGAAAGGTTTTTTTTCGCCCACCTGCCGCATCAGGATTTCTTCTTTCTGAGAAACGGGGGAAGGTCGAGATCCTCACCGTCGAAGACGTTCGGGTTCTCACCCTCGAACCGGCCGCGGGGGGCGTTGTCGAATGCGAGTTCACTCTGATCGCCGGGCTGCTTTGATCCCAGCTTCAATTGGGTCTGGGGGGCGCTATCTTCATCCTCATTCTCCGACAGAAGCCCGTCTTCGAACGGATCATCACGAACCGGCTTTGTTTCCTTGGCCGTGTTTTCTTTTCCCCACAGTGGTTTTCCCCGTGAACGGGTTCTCGGGCCGGAAGGTTTCGTGGATTCCTCTGCTGGCCCTTCGTCGTTTTCCGCTTCGACCTCTTCAGGGATCTCATCATCCAGAAGGTCGGGCTGGGAATCATTTTCCGCAGGACGGGAGAAATCCGGCTCCGCGAACGGGCGTTCCTCAGGTCGGGATTCGTCCGTTTCGCCAGATTTCTCGATATTGTCGGGCTTAGGTTCCTGATCGGGCTCTGATTCTGTTTGTTCCTCGGAGGAGATACTCTCTCCGATATGCCTGACCACGTTCCGCTTCGGTGCGGGGAAGTTGATTTCCTCAACATCCGGTTCCTTTTCCCGCTCCCCGCCGGGCTCGTCCGAGGGCGGGTCTTCTTTATCTATCTTGCTGAAAGGGTTTTCTATCTCAGGTTCGGAGGTGTTCTCCGCATCCAGATCCGCGATGGATTTCGAGGTGGAACTGATCGAATCCCTTGCACCGCCGGTGAGCGCGTCCTCGGGTAACGCACTGATGAGAGTGATGGAGAGGCTGTCCCCCATCGCGGGATCGATCGCCGCGCCGAAGAGGACGTGCGCCTGATCAGGGACGTGCTTCTGGAGATTCTGCATCAGGAGCTCGATCTCGAAAAGCGTGAGGGACTCACCGCCCGAGAGGTGGACAAGGACTGTCTGCGCTTCCTTGAGGAGGGAACCCTGATCGAGCAAGGGGCTTGAAAGCGCGTTACGGAGGGCTTTCGAGGCGCGGTCCTTACCCTCGGCCACACCGGATCCGAAGAGGCAGCGTGATCTGTTGGTGCGCAGTGCGGACATGAGGTCGTCCAGGCCGACGTTGATAAGCCCGGGGCGTATGACGAGACGGATCACCGCCTTGATTGATTCGGAGATCATCCTGTCGGCGGCGGCGAAAGCCTCGTGTATACCCTGTTTGGCGAGCACAAGCTCTCCCATCCGGTTGTTGTCAAAGGTGACGAGCGCGTTGGATAGAACCGCGAGCTGGTTCAAGGAGGTCTCCGCCTGGTCGCGACGGCGCCGCCCTTCGAAAAAGAATGGCATCGTCGCGAAGACCACGACGAAGGCACCTTCCTCGCGAGCGATGCGGGCGACGATTGGAGCGGCTCCGGATCCGGTTCCGCCACCGAGACCCGTGCAAAGGAAAACAATACGCTGCCCTTTCAAGGATTCGCGGACGCTGGCCTCCGCCTCAAGCATCGCTTGCTGTCCCAGTTCAGGATCGCCGCCGGTTCCGAGACCTTTGGTGAGGTTCACCCCAAGCTGGACTTTTTCTTTTGCCATGCATGCGCCGAGGGTTCGGATATCCGTGTTCAGAGCGAGAAGCTCGGCGCCTTCGATGCTGTCGAGGGCGATGCGTTCGAGCATGTTCGCCCCGGCTCCTCCCAGACCGACGATTTTGACTGCGGAGGAGGGGATGGCTTCGTGGGAATCGCGTGAGTAGGAGATCATTTTGTCAAAATTGATTGGTAATTTGATATTTGAAATTGGTTCCGGGACGTTGGATTCACAGATCCATTCCCGGCTCTTTGAAGGCCTTACGAGCCGAACGGCCAGAAGAGGCGGAGGAGGCGACCGATGCAGCCGGGCGGTTTGGTGTTTTCGGTTTCCAGGATCTGGGCGTAGCGTATCAATCCGATGGCGGTGGCGAACTGCGGATCTTTGAAAGAGGGGTGGGCGGAGTCCGTGTTCTCGGAGGGTTCGGGACGGTAGATGTCGCGGCCGAACACATCGAAGGCGAGCTCGGAGAAGCCGTTCATGAGGCTGGTTCCACCGGTGAGAAAAATTCCCGCGCCAATCGCCTCCACCGAGCCCTTGGGCAGTCTCTCTTTTACCAATCTGAGGGTTTCCTCGAGCCGCTGGCGAATCACCTCGTTGAGTATGGTTCGTTTCACTTCCACATCGGCGAAGCCGTTCTCGTCGGTGAGTTTGGCGACACCGACTGAGAGTGACGGATCGGAGGAGGCGTTGCCTTCCAGGATTTTCAGTTTTTCCGCCTTCGAGAAAGGCAGACCGGTGACGAGATGGATATCATTGGTGACATGGTCTCCGCCAACGGGGACGCAGCCCGAGGCGGCGATGGAACCGCCGAGATAAAGGGCGAAATCCGTTGTTCCGCCGCCTATGTCGATGAGCAACGCGCCCCGGAGGCGCTGCTCGCGGTCGAGCGCCATCTGGGCGGTGGCGATAGGGGCGAAAACGATGTCATCGACCTCCAGCGGGCATTCGCGTACGAGTTTGATGGAGTTCTGGATGCGGTTCCCTATGCCGTGGACGATGTGGAAATCCGCCTCCACGGTTTTTGCGAACAGTCCGATGGGTGAGGCGGTCTGCTCAAGACCGTCCACCAGATAGTTCCGTATGATGGTGTGAAGGCAGACGTGGTCCTGGGGGTAGGGAACGTCACGGGCGATGTTGCATGCCTCCTCGAGGTGCTCGGGGAGGATGGTCTGCTGGTTCTCGGGGAGACGGAATGTGCCGCGGTTGTTGACGCCCTGAAGGTGGGAGCCTGTGACGGAGAGAAACACGGATCCTATCTCCACATCGCTTGCATCCTCGGCTTTCGCCAGGGCGTCCTTCAGACAGGCGCGTGCCTGGACGAAATCGGAAAGCTCGCCCTTGCGGACACCGGCGGATTTCGTGACGCCGATCCCAAGGACT
The DNA here is from genome assembly GCA_963758175.1 of uncultured Verrucomicrobiae bacterium. Lineage (GTDB taxonomy): Bacteria > Verrucomicrobiota > Verrucomicrobiia > Verrucomicrobiales > Akkermansiaceae > Luteolibacter. The sequence continues at coordinate 734,886 of CAVWUI010000002.1, read as the reverse complement.
TTTACCGCGCTGTCCGGCTTCACCTCCCCGACGACGATGCAGGTCTTGCTGGTGCCGATTTCCAGTCCGACATGAATTTTGGTGCGGCGGGCCATGGGGGGTTCAGTTGCGATTCAGGAGGGAGCGGAGATCGTTCTTGCGGCGGGATTCCCGGGAAGGGACTCCGTCTTCTTCGATGACGGGGATCGCGCGCGGCGGATTGTTGTCTTCGAAGACTGTGATGGGCACGTTTTGCTTCGGGATCAAGTTGATCGTTGCGATCCGGTAGCCTTTTTTCCGGGCATGGAGCTGTGCGCGGTTCAGATATTCGAGCTGCCGGGCGTGATCGCCAAGACCGAAGGTCGCGACCGTGCCGGTCTTCGACGTCAGCTCGAGTGACCATTCGCTGCCCTGGGAAATGGAATGAATTGAGGGAATTTCCTCCGGGTATCCTTTGGTGACGGCGGCCAGCAAGCGCATGCAGTGTCTGTATTGCGGATGATCCAGCGGAATTCCCGCTGAAAGGGGATGGGCTTCGTCCGGCGCAAGGTTCAGGATGGGCAGCGCCTGGCATCGTTCCAGCTGGCCGGGCGGGCAAGGGTAGGCGAAGCCATCACGATCCACTAGCAGACCGCCCTGGATGCGGGCGACGGGAATATCCTCCTGCGGGCAGGCGATCCATGCGACGGGCTGGCGGGTGGAAATGCTGAAATCGAGAGTTCCGGGAAGATTGCGCTCCACCTTCGCGGAATGGATCGCGGGGATTTCCAGAAGCCGCTTTTCCAGAAGCTCCACGTCGAAATCAAAGATGTTCGCGGAGAGGTCGATTTCGAGCTGTTCCACCAGGGCGGCTTCATCGAGGACGTCGTTCGCGTTCAGGTTGACCGCCTGGAGGCGGAAATCGGGATTCTGGTGAAAGGTGTGCTCGATAGCTTGCCGAACCCCGTAGGCGATGGCGAGAAGTATTCCGATCACGGTCGCCACCTTCGCCAGCAACTTCAGGAAGCCGAGCGCTGTGAACCAGGCGATGCGGGGCGACATGACCTCGGACTTCAGCACCTTCACCTGGTGCCTGTGGTGCCGTGCTCGTGAGGTTTTCTTGCGCATGGGAAAGATGGGGAGCGGTATCGGTGAGGATTTCCCGGCAAACGCCGCAGCGGAACCGGTACGGCTTCAGTTTGATTAAGAGATATTAATTGTCAATTCAGATCAATAAATACCTGTTCAGCGCGGGAAGCCTATGACATTCGCCTCGTGATGAAGTCGAACGGAGTGAGGTGGAAATGCACCCCACCCTGGCGAAACTCCAGCTTTCCTATGGAACGGTCGCGGACTGTGAGACGGAATTCCGGCAGGACAGGGTACCTTCGTTGTCCGGGGGGATTGATCGAGCCGGGGAGGGGTGGAAGCCGGGAGATGGAGGCACGCAGCGAATCGACCTCGGATCTCATTTTCAAAAGCTGTGAGAATGAGGGAAAATCGACGATTGCGCGATCAGGCCGCAGATCCACGGTGAACCTGGTGTCACCACAGGAGACACGGATTTTTCCGCTGATGCGCAAGGATCCCACGGATGTTTTCGGATCAGTTCGCATCGCTGTGCGTGCGAATCTTCATCACGCCGTTCAATGTCCATTTCGCGCGATCCGGGTTCTCGCCTGACTTGCCGGGAACAGTGATCTCGAAGTTCTCGAGCTCGTAGATGATCTCGGCTTTGCGGGCGGTCAGGCGGTCGTACAGTCCGATCGCGAGATCAGGCCATGTCTGCGGGGTGTTTTCATTTTCCATAGTGGCGTGAGAGTAAATCCGTTCCCCGGGCACGCAAGGCAAGTCGCCACAGGTGGGAATCTTTCTGGAAACAGTGGGCTGGCGGTGGATACTCGAAGGAGCGATGGGCAGACTTTCACGAAACGGGATAGCGCGCTGCGTCCGTGTCCTTCGGGCGGTGGACGAGGGAATGCCGCGTCCGGCAGATCTGGCGCGGGAGCTTTCCGACGCGGAAGCGGCGCAACAGCGGGGCTACTACCTGCCCGACGAGGACGACAGGTTGAGGAATGTTTTCGCCAGATATCTGGAGATTCGGGAGGGATTGAAAATGGCGCTGGCGAGGGTGGAGCCATGGATCGACAAGAAGGATGGCCTTGGTGAAAAGGACAGGCTGAGGGCTTTTGTCCTGGGGTTCACGGCGGCCTGTTTTCTGTTGCGGAGCGGATCCTACGTGATCCGTATCGCGGAGGGGAGACCGGTTGTCGCCCGGAAGCTGGATGAGGCGGAGCCACGCTACGGGATAGGGCGGAAGTCCTTCACGGAGATCTATCGCGCGCAGAGTTCCGTCCAGCGCATGTGGAAATTTTTCATGGCGTGGCGGTTCTACGAGGAATACAGGGGGCGCATCCTCGCGATGGCGGATGACGAACAGATCGGGGCAGTCATACCGCTGCTTGTCGCGGAAGAGCCGTTCATGGAGAAACGCAGGAGCGAGTATCTCGCGAAGCGTTTCCGCTACCGTCTGCATTCATTCCTGAGGCGGAACCGTTCCGGGTTTGAAAACACCATGTTCCGCATTCTCGAGACCGGCGGGAGGACGGTCTCCGAAATGAGGGATCCCATGACGGGACTCGTCGCGATGCCGAAACGTGTTCCCGGACAGCCGCTTGAGGAGGTGCGGCGTTTTCTGAAACCGGGCGACATCATCGTCACCCGCCATCGGGACGCCCTGACGAATATTTTCCTTCCGGGATTCTGGCCGCATGTCGCGCTGTATGTCGGTGGACAGGATGAGGGCGGCAACGTGGTGGAGGCGAAAAAGGACGGGGTGCTGCTCAGGGAACTGGACGAGACGCTGAAGGTGGATTCCTTCGTGGTGCTCCGTGCGGATGTGGACGCGGCGACACTTGACGCGGTGGTGTCCCGCTCGATGAGCCATGTCGGGAAACTCTTCGACTTCGCGTTCGATTTCCGGCAGACCGACCGGCTGGCATGCACGGCGTTGGTTTACCGCAGCTGGCACGGTCTTGCCGGGATAGAGTTCAAGCTTGGCGAACAGGCGGGACGTTTCTGTCTGCCTGCGGAGGATCTCATGGATCAGGCGCTCGGTAGCGGTATCTTCCGGGTGGCTGCCTTTTTCGGTGAAAACTGCCGCGAGGTTAGCTTTGATACGGCTGCCGCGGAGAAGTTCCGGCGGTGAGCTTGAGTTTACTCAATGAGGCGCGCATCCACTCGGACATAGCGGAATTGTCGGAAATGCCGAACATCGCCCGCTTTCCGAATTCCTGGCCGCCTCCACCCGCCATGGGATCTTTCGCGAACTCTCCCCTCCCGCCACTGGACATGGGCTCCTCCGGATGAGATGGATGTCTCCCGATGAGAACCTTCCAGTGCGACAACTGCAACTCGCCCGTCTATTTCGAGAACATCCGCTGTCTTGGCTGCGGATCGACACTCGGGATCATGCCGGACACCTATAGTGTGCGTTCCGTGAAAACCGGTCCGGAGGGGCAGGCGGTCGGTCGCGACGGAAAATCCTACCGTTTCTGCAAGAACTCCGTGCAATACGCGAGCTGCAACCAGCTCGTCAACGCGGGCGAGGCCTCGCCCTACTGCCTCTCGTGCCGGTTTACGGAAATCACGCCGGATCTTGGTTTCGAGGTGAACCGCGAGTTGTGGGCGGAAATGGAGCGGGCGAAGCGGCGACTCCTCTTCTCGCTCTTCCAACTCGGAATACAACCGGTTCCGAAATCGGCGGATCCTGTGAAAGGACTGGCCTTCCGGTTTCTCGTGGACAGCGTGAAACCCGTCATCACCGGCCATGAGAACGGGGTCATCACCATCTCGCTCGCGGAAGCCGATTTCGCGACCCGCGAGATACGTCGTCAGCAGCTCGGGGAAAACTACCGCACGCTTCTCGGCCATTTCCGCCACGAGATCGGACACTATTTCTGGGACAGGCTGATCTCGGACGCGGGTCGCATTTCAGAGTTCCGGGCGGTGTTCGGCGACGAAAGCGTTTCCTATGAGGTGGCGCTCAGGAACCATTACGCCAAGCCCCGCGACAACTCGTGGAAAACGGGTTTCATCTCACGCTATGCGGCGGCGCATCCCTGGGAGGACTGGGCGGAGAGTTTCGCCCATTTCCTGCACATGCGGGACGTTCTCGAGACATCCCATGCGGTGGGTCTGGTCGGGACGGTGGATGAGTCCGACTTCAGGAAGAACATGGAACAGTGGCTCTCGACGACATTCCGGCTCAACCAGCTCGGGCGCAGCATAGGCTCGGGCGATCTCTATCCGTTCGTTCTCACCGAGGGTGTGATCGCGAAAATGGAGTTCATCCACGATGTGATCGCAGGGGCTTCAGGCAATGTGGCGGCCGCCGGGTGACCGGATCTGTCGGATCCGGTGAAATCTTGGAGCTTGTCCTCCGTTTACGAACGATATATAGAAGGAAAGAGAAGATTCTTAAAAGTCTTCCACCCACCACAATCAACATCATGAATCCTAAGAACCTCACCGCCATTCTGCTTGCTTTCGCCTGTCTATTGACATCCGCGTTTTCCCAGATTGAGGCCGGCCAGTCCGTCATCGTGAAAATCATGGGGGTGCCGGCGGAGGAGAAAGCCCGGATCGACGAGACCTATCCGATTTCGAAAAAAGGGATGATCAATCTCCCTTTCGTCAATGAGCTCCCGGCTGCCGGTCTTGAAGCCGGTGAGCTCGCGATGTCCATCCAGAATGCGTACAAGGACGGTGGGTTCTACAATAATGCGGTCGTCCAGGTCATTGCGAACACGATCGATACCGTTCCGCCGGAGCAACAGGTTCACCTGGCAGGGCAGGTGAAAGCCCCGGGGCCGCGTCCCTTCAGGAAAGGCCTTACCATTTTTCAAGCGATACAGGCGGGTGGTGGTGCCAATGAGTTCGGAGCGATGAGCAGGGTCAAAGTTCTCAGAAACGGGGAGATCCAGGTCTTTGATCTTGAAAAAGCGGAGGGCAAAACTGTCGAAGCCCGGGTTCACGACACGATCGAGGTTCCTCAGAAAACCTGGCTGGGCAACTGAAGCCGCGCAAAAACCCTCGCCAGATTTCCCGACCCTGATTGAATGGCTGGGTGTTGATCGGAAAAGAACGGATGTTCGCCCTGATGGGCGCGGCGCTGGCGTTGATACTCGTCGCCCTGGCGGTAGGCCGGGACATCCCGGAGTGGTTCCGCTGGGTGTGCCTGGGGTTGGGGCTGGCGATGCTGATGCTGATGGCGAGTGTTTCCGGGTCGGCGCGGGTGGAGCTTTTCGAGAGCCAGATGCGGCTCCGCAGGACAAGACGCGAGCGCGACGAGATGGAGCGCTACTTCAGCGCGTTGATGGACACCATGCCGTCATGGATCTTTTTCAAAGACCGCGATTCGAAGTTCCTCCACGTGAACAGGGCGCTCGCCGATTACTCCGGACTGAAAGCGGAGGAAATGGTCGGCAAGACCGACGCTGAGTTTCTGGAGGAGGAGAGCGCGCGGAAAAATCGTGAGGATGAGATAAAGATCCTTGCGAGCGGAGTCGGACGCGAGCGTTTCATCGAGAAGGAGAGCACGCCGGACGGTGGCGACGCTTGGGTCATCACTTCCAAGCTGCCGCTCCGCGACAAGCAAGGCCGGATCATAGGTACTTTCGGAATTTCCAGCGATGTCACCGAAATGATAGAGACCCAGCAGACTCTCGAGAAAGAACGCAACACATTGAGAAGCCTCCTGGACAGCATTCCCGACAGTATTTACATGAGGGATTGCGAAGGCCGTTATATCGTTGTCAACCGTGCTCTGGCAAATCTTGTGGGCGTGGAGGATCCCGGGGATGTGACAGGGAAAACACCCTACGATTTTTTCCCGGAGCACAAAGCCCGCTCTTTCATCGAAGAGGACGCGAAGGTGATGGAACGCGGGGAAACCGTTGTGAATCCCAACAGTCACGTGCGCTCGCACGACGGCGATGTGCGCCATCTTCTGACGACGAAAGTCCCGGTGCGCGACAGGGAGGGCAAGGTGTTCGGCATCCTCGGTGTCAACCGCGACATCACCGAGCAGGAAAAGGCGCGGGAGGCGGTCAGACAAACCGAGCACCGGATGCAGGAGATCGTCGATAACAGCCCCTCACCCATGTATGCAAAATCCGTCACGGGACGCTACCTGATGGTGAACCGGCGTTACGAGGAGCTTTTCGGGCTGAAATCCACCGATGTTGTCGGCAAGACGGACGATGACATCATCGGAGATGAGAATCTGGTTCGGAGGCTCCGGAAAAATGACAGGCTGGTGATAGAGCGGGGAGAGCCAGTGCAGTTCGAGGAAACTTTGAAATTTCCAGATGGGGATCACGCCTACGTATCGGTGAAATTTCCCATGCGGGATCTGGACGGGGAGATCTACGCGGTGGGCGGGATATCCACCGACATCACGGAGAGGAAAAAAGCGGAGCAGGCTCTCCAGGAACTGAACCAGGAGCTGATGCGCACCCACGAGAACCTGACGAGCGCCCACGAGCAGCTCATCCAGGCGGAGAAGATGGAATCGGTGGGGCGCCTTGCGGCCGGCGTGGCGCACGAGGTGAAAAACCCTCTGGCGATGATAGGCATGGGGCTGGAACTGCTCGCCCGGCGGCTTCCTGACGAGGATACCAAGGGTAAGGAGACCATCGAGCGGATGAAGCGAGGTATCGACCGGGCGAAGAAAATCGTCCGCGGCCTGGTGGACTATTCCTCTGACAGAAAGCTGGAGTTTCACCCCCACGATCCTGGGAAACTGGTATCGGACGCCCTGGAGCTGGTGGAATACCAGTTGGTCGAGGCCGGGATATCCATCGAGTTCACGCCGGATGGATCACTCCCGTTGGTCGATGCGGACCAGACCAGGATCGAGCAGGTGCTGGTGAATGTTTTCATCAACGCCATGCACTCGATGGAGGGTGGCGGGACACTCACAATTGGTGTGGGTAGGGCGAACCTCGCCAACGTTATCCACGACGAAGGCTCCCGCCTGAGAGAGCGCGCCCACGAGGGTGACGAGATGGTGCGCATCACCGTCGCGGACACGGGAAAAGGCATACCCGAAGAAGCTCTCAACAAGCTTTTCGACCCGTTTTTCACCACCAAGGCCACTGGCAAAGGCACCGGCCTGGGTCTGACCGTTTCCAGGAAAATCGCCGAGCTGCACGGCGGCGAACTCCTGCTTTCAAACCGCAAGGACGGCTCCGGAGCAGTGGCCACCCTCTCGCTGCGGGTGAAAGGAGCGTGAACATTTCTGATCCTCGCCCGCCGACTGCCATTGCCCCGCCAGGAACAAGGCCATGACAATCGGAAACGCTCCAATCACCAATGGAGGCACCAGCACCGGCTTCCCGTCCCCTCCACCGCTGCGGACAAAATCGCAACTTTTCTCCCCGAGTTAGACCCTTTGCCAAAAATAATTGCCGTTACCCGGAGTGTGTCCGGCAGACCGAACGGATCGTTTCCGGACGGTCCAGCAGTGCGCGCAGGGACTCGAAGAGCTTGTTGTTGAGTTCCTCCCCTCGCTTTGTGATGTAGCCGGCCATGTAGTGGCTTTTGAGATGCTGCCAGAGCCGTTCGATGGGATTGAGGTCGGGGCTGTACGGAGGAAGGAAGACCGGTGCGATGTGGTGCCAGTCCAGCCTTTTGGTCTTGTGCCAGCTAGCGTTGTCGAGAACCAGCAGGACGCGCCTCCCTTTCGTCGCCGGGACTTCGGCGGCCATGGTGTCGAGGAATGCCTGGAAGACTTCCGTGTCGCAGTGCGGGACGATGAGGCTCACCAGCTGGCCGCTTGCGGGATTGACCGCGCCGACAACATTCTGGCGGACGTGCCCGCCGTAATAACCCTGGGTCGGGCGGGAACCGCGTTTCACCCATTTCTGGCGGGGCCGGGAATCGCCCTCGAAGCCGGCCTCGTCTCCGAAAAAGACATCGCAGCCATGGTCTTCAAGCAAGGCGAGGAGCTCCACGCAGAATGTTTCGCGGCGGTCTTCCCATTGGTCGCGGTCGGGGGCTGCGGCATGCGGCGCGGGATGCGTCTGGCGTAGCCGTGCTCGTGGAGGATAGCGCACGAGGGTGCGGTAGGACAGGTCGAGCTGTTTCTCCTCACGCAGCCATCCGAAGAGTTTCGTGACAGTCCAGTGGGTGTGGTCGGCGAGCGTGGGATCGTCGACGACAGGGAGGATGGTGGAGGCGACGGTTTCGCCCGCCAGCTTGCGCGGCCTGCCGGGCTGCGGGCGGTGGATGAGGCCGTCGACGCCCATGGAGTTGAAACGTTCCACCCAGAGCCGGACGGTGCGCTCGCTGCGGCGGCTGTTGCGCACGACATGCGCGAAGGAGACACCGATGAGCAAAAGGTGGATGGCGTGGAGCCGCCTCCACCGACTTGCCGTCGGGGGAACAGTCCATGGCCGCCTCGATCTCCTCGATGGGGCAGTTCTCAGGGTTCGGCAGATGACGCGGACGGCAGATCCACGATGATGGAGGGATTCAAACAACCGTACCAGTCTTTTATCGGAAGTTTCGGCAATTATTTTTGGCAATAGTCTAGCCGTCGGAAGTCCATGCCTATCACAAATTCCTAATTCCGAAATCTCAGCCAGGATGTCATACTCGCCGGCTCTACCCGTGCGGAAACGACCTTCTCGCTTGCTAGAAATTGCGAAACAGGAATGATTGACGCATGAACCCAAACCCAAAAATCCTACTGGTTGATGACGAGGTCGATTTTACCGAACTACTGGCCGAGAATCTTCAGGAATCCGGTTTCGAGGTCAGTCAGGTCAATGATCCTACAAAAGCGGTGGCGGAGGCTCGGGAATTTCAGCCCGATATTTGCGTTATAGATCTGGTGATGCCACGTATGGACGGTGGTGACGTGGTGGGTGCGTTAAGGGACGACCCCATGCTCGCGAAGACACCTGTCCTGATGCTTACGGCTCTTGTAGAGGAGAATCCTGACGATCCTGGCGAGCTTCAGATGAAGGGCGGTCTGCCCTTTGTCAGCAAAACCTCGGATCTGGAGGTAATCATCAATGCGATCAAAGTCCAACTCGGCCACCGGTAACGCTGGCATATCGGCGGATATACGTGGCGTTGGCTTCTCGGATTTCAGTTGTCCAGCGTCTTCGAGCCACGATCCCGGCCAGTGCCAAACCTGAAAGAGAAACCGGATCCGCCTCCTGGCCTCACTCTTTCGATTCGCTCACGTATCGAATCGGGAGCGGCCTTTTTCTGTTCTTCGCTGTTCCATGGCTCGCTCCAGACTTCGTCGTTTTTCTCGTCGCGAACGGTAACGTCCGTCTGGCCGTCCGAGGTGCGGATCTCGATCGACCCCTCGTTGTCCATCATGCGTATCGTTGAGCTTTGCTGAAAACCGGGATCGCCGCCATCCCGTGAACCGTTATCTGGGATGCCGCCTCCCATCGCGCGGTTCATCCGTTCCCGCATCATGCGTAAGGAATCCTCAAGTTGGTTCTCAGGGAAGGCCGACATCACCGGATCCACCACCGAAGGATCCGAGATTCCTTTCGATTAGACCGCGTAGCCTGTCAGCGTGCGCCTTGGGAAGGCCTTCCGGCATACTGTCCCGCCCCATCCCGGAAATCTGACCCGCCGGACGCGCGGCCAATGTGACCTCGGTCTTTCCAGGCTTGCCCCTGTGAATCAGTCCGATCTCAATACGGTCTCCGGGCTTGTGCGCCCGTATCGACGAACTAAGCGCCTCCGGGTCGCCAACCGAAGTTTCCCCAATCGTGACGATGACATCATTGATCGCGAGACCTGATTTCTCCGCGGGGCTGCCTGGGAAAACGGTGCGTATGATCACGCCGGACCCCGCCTCGAGACCAAGGTGGTCCGCGACCATGTCCGGGACGACGGCCGTCGCCAATCCTATGAACGGGATGTCCTGCTCGGCCTCCGATACCCGGTTTTCCCGGGGAGGTCGCTCATTTTCATCTACAAGAGCGGGAGGTGGCTCGGTGTTGTCCGCTGGCGGCTCGATGGCCAGTGAATTAAACGGGACAAGCGCGGCCATGGCTGCTGCGAAACCGCTTGCCGTAAGGATTCCTGGTTCTGTTCTCATAGCTTTCATTTACATACTGGAAGCGTAGTAGTAGGACAGATCCGTTCGAATTTCTTCAGTCGATCTTTTCCGGGATAAGGGAGTATTCGATGCTGGGTGCTTCCACCTCGATCTTTCCACCCTTGCCATTATCACCCGTGATCTTGTCCGTGATGGTGTGGCGGAGCACACGGTAGGGTCGGGTTCCGTTTTGCCAGATGATCCCTTCGTCACTTGTCCCACTCAGAGTGCGCTCATAAGCTGCCGGAGCAAAATTCAAGGAAGCCGGAGCGAGCGGTTGTAAGCTCTCCAGGGGTTCCTCCTCCGCCACGGTGGGGCTGGTAGCCGGAACCATGAATGCCGCCAGAGCGCCAAGAATGGCGACTGCCGCCGCTGCAGCGATGTTGAATCGCAGGATGTTCGTTTTGCTCCGGTTCCCACGAGAGGCGTTTCCGCGCCGGTTGGATCTGTTGAAAAGAACGATTTTCTCGCTCACCGCGAATGGCGCGTCACCGATCTTCTCCTGCAGCCTTCCCACAAAGCTCTCATGAAGAGCGGCGGGACGGATCTCCACGAGATGACCCTCGAATCCGGACTCCTCAGCGGACAGATGGGTGAACGTCTCTCCGGCGCAGGCCGTAAGTCGGTTGAGAAAGGAGTCGTCGAGGCGATGCGGCTTGAGATCTCTGAGTTCTCGCTCGGTGATGGATGGAATCTTTGACATTCTGTTCAGTCTAAGCGGTGTGCCGACCATTCTTGGTCTCGAAATTTTTCAGATCGAGAGGTCGCCCCTCATGCGGGCGGTTCCAAGTTCCCGCTTCAGGGCCTCCAGGCCGTAGCGGTAGCGGGATGCGGCTGTGTTCTGGGAGATGGACAGAGCCTCGCCTATTTCCGCGAAAGTCCGTTCGCCCCAGATTTTCATCGTGATGACCTCCGAGAATTTCTCAGGCAAGGATTTGAGCGCTTCCTCAAGCTGGGCACGGGTCTCGTCATCGCCGCTGTCGTTATCGAACCACGGATGGAAGGCGTCCTGCTGGAGCGCTTCGGCGTCCTCAGTCACATTGTTCTCACGCCTTGAGCGCCTGTCGTTTTTCCGGGAAAGGTCGATAGCGAGTCTGCGGATGGTCGTATACAGGTAAGGTTGCCACGCCTCCTGGCCGCCGACGAACTCATCACCGCGGATTTTTTCGACCAGTTTCACTACCGCGTCCTGGAGGACATCCTGCGCGTCCTCATACGTCCTTGTCTGCTGGCGGGAGAAAAGGAAAAGTTTCGGGCCGTGTTCTTCCAGCCAGGCACGCCAGGCGATGGCGGCCGGGGAAGCCTGTTCCGGTGCTTGAATTGCGGACATGGTTACAAGTGGCACATGATAAGCGATATGTCAGGGGCGTTTTGTTCCGGTTTCCGGTCTTTTCCCAAGGGTTCACCGATCCGTTCGGTTACCGATATTCTCGATCCAGGCTTCCAGGTCTTGAGCGGATCCTATCGCTTCAGACGCGGTTTTCGCCACTTTGATCTGTCCGGATTCGGTAGCCCCTTCCTGGATCGCCGCCATTTTGGCGATGAAGGAATCGCGAATGGTGCCAGCGGTTGCGTTGAACTTCGCGTCAATCTCGCCCTGCTTCCTCACGGCGTATTCCGCGATTTTCGCCATCTCGGCTGAAAACCTGATACCTTTTGAAAGAGCCTCCTCGCGCATCAGACGATCATCTTCGACGCAATTCTTAAGCCTTTTCACCTGCGGCCCCCATTGTGCCTGGCCGCTGCTGTTCTGTCCTTTGACAAAGGCATCGAGATCCCATTTCAGCTTCTTTATGTTCGCGGCCAGCGCCTCGTTTCGCGTCCGCTCAGCCGCAGCGATCAACTCCCCGGCCTTTGCGAGAAGACCGGCCACTTCCCCTCCCGCCTCGCCGGTTCCGGATTCCCGTTTCCCGGCGGACGACGAATCCGCGCTCCACTCGATGATGAAACCCGAGGAGGTTTCCGCGGGATCCCGGCTGTCCCAGCCCCTGCCCGGGCATATCACGAGTGCCGCACCGTGGGAGCCGCCGTCCGCGTCATCCGTCCAATCGGCAGTGGTCCAGGGCTCTCCGGTCACCCACCGCCATTGGGAGTTTTCAAGCCTGCCTCCCAGCCAGAAACGGTTTCCCGCATCCTGATCTGCCGTCAGTTTCCGCAGATACGCGGCCTCCTCTACAGTGGAAACCACCGCAAGGTGACCTCCGGCGCTTTCCGCCAGCACATCGGCCTCTTCCCACGTGGTGACGCGTGGCACTTGGAGAAAAAACCGACCGTCATGCGCCACCGTTCCGGGTGGAAAAACTGGCGATGGCTGGGCAAGAGAAGAGCGGGTGGCGGCAAGCCGGTTGGCGAGTGTGCCAGGGTTCGATCCATCGGAGTGCCATTGGATGACAAACGGGTGGCGCTTCGCCGCGCTTTCCGCGACGAGCAGGCCGCCCTGATCGACGGCGAGAAACGTTCCTCCGCCGCCCGGTTGCTCGGACGGAGACCAGACCTTCCCGCTGACCGTTACCCAGGACTCCGTGCCGCTCCGGGCGACTCCGATCCAGGACCTGCCTTTCGAAACCTCGGCGGCCATCCAATCCATGTCTCCGGCGTCTTCCGTGACGGCGAGGTGGCCGCCGTATTGTTCGGCGAGAAGCGCGGCCTCCGCCCATCCCATTTCATGGGAAACGAGGAAATAGTCCGAGTCACCCCGTTTCACCGCGCCTACAGGCATTTCCGAGCGGTCGCCGGAAAGGAGCCGTTGACGGAGCCTCTCCAATGATTCCTCCGGGGTCTCTGCCCGCGGGACAACTGCCGGGGTCGTCCTCTCTGGCCGGGCGTCCTGAACGTTTCCGGCGGCTTGCTGTCTCCGGTTCCGCAATGCCTCAGCCAGAGCCTCCTCCCGCTTGGCTGCGGACTTCGCGAGGATCTCCCTGTTTGCCTTCTCCCGGTTCGCACGGGCGTCTTTCAAATTCTCCCACGCGAGATGAATCCCGAAAAGAAGGCCGATGATGATCGCGAGATTGCGCACCAGTTTCCAATCGAACCCGACTTTCGGAACAGGCGCCGGTTTGCTAGCGACGGCTCGCACGTCGGGCGTCCTGGCTCCAGCGGGTCGCGCCGACTTTGGTTTTTCTTCCGCCTTCCCGAGAAGCGCGTCGTGGAAAGCCCTGGCGTCCGGCATGCGGTTCGCGGGATCCGGATCGGTGGCTTTTCCGATAACCGCGGCCATCTCCTTTTCGCGCCTCGTCAGTGCCGGGGGCGGGGCTGAGTCCGGATTGAACGGGCTTCCGTGGATCAGTTCGTGGAAAATCGCCCCCAGGGAATACACATCGGAGCGCGTGGTCGCCTTTCCCGATCCATCCCTGATTTCCGGCGCGGAGCAGGCCGATCGAAGGTCGGAAACCTCACCCCCGTCATCCCGGTGTCCGCGCCCGAAATTCCCGATCTTCGGTTGCGCATCCTGGTTCAGGAGGATGCCGGAGGGATCGAGGCTCCCGTGCACGATCCCCTTTTCATGGGCGTGGGCAAGACCGTCACAGATTCCGCCCATCAGCGTCATGGCCAGATCCGGGTCGATGGCTTGCCCCTTTGTCGAGCGAGCCAGGGATTTCCCCGGGACGAATTCCATCACCAGGTAAGGCATGCCTTCCACCTTCCCGGAATCGAATATGCCGATGAGGTTCGGATGCTTCAGTCCGGCAACTGCCTTGGTCACGTTCTCGAACGGACCGTTACCTGGGGATGAAGGGAAAAGCTTTACAGCCACCTGCCTCTCCAGCGATTTCTGCTCTCCGAAATAAACCGCGCCACGCCCGTCCGATTCGATGACTGAAGTGAAATCGAACGCCGGTAGCAGGGAGCCGAGTGAAGCAGGCGACGGCGCGACGAAGGGGGACTGGGACATGCTTGTAAGGGAAGGGGAGCACCTATCAGCCTATGAACCGAGGGTCAATCCAAAGGTATCGCGGGGAAGGAAGCGTCCGGCGGCGTGAAAATTCATGATTGAATGATTAATGTTTCCAAAGTATTGGGTGGCATGGACTTCTTGAAAACGTTGGTGATCCTACTGCTTGTCGCCGGGGCATCGGGCTGTCGGAAGAAATCCGCCAGCGTGGAAAAGGAGGTGCGCGAGGCCGGATACGAGATGACGGCCGAAGGGTGGTTTGATGCTGTAAGGGAAAACGACGTCGCCGTGATGAGGAAGATGGTGGAAGGCGGATTTGACGCCAAAACCCTGACATCCGACGGCAAAGGCGGACTTCACATCGCGGCGATGGCCGGGAGCGAAGGGGCGGGAGAATATCTCCTGGATCGCGGCCATTCGGTGGATAAGACGGGAACCGATGGAAGGACGCCGCTGATGGAAGCCGTCCTGACGGATAGGCCGGAGATGGTGAAATGGCTCCTAGGCCAGGGAGCCGATCCGGGGATCAAGGACAGCTCGGGATTCACAGCGCTGATGCTCGCGGCAAGCGAGGGAAAATCGGCATCCGTGGAGGAGCTTGCCCCCTACAACCGGGACGATCTCGATTCCGCGCTGCTGGTCGCCTCACTGGTCGGGAAACCGGAGGTGATCGACGTGCTTACCAACTACGGTGCGTCCGTTCACGCCCGGATGGCGGACGGCAGGACGCCGATGATGCTCGCGGCGGAAAACGGGCACGCCGAGGCGGTCGCCCTTCTCATCGACATCGGAGCCAGCCGTTTTTCCACGACCGAAACCGGGGACACCGCGAGAAGCCTGGCCGTGGCGGCGGGGCATGGGGAGATCGCGGCGATGATAGAGAGCGGATTTACGGGGGACAGCCTGGCTTTCGAAACGGACGAGCAGGTCGCCGAGGCGATGGAGGAATATGTGGAGGAATTCGAGGCCGCACCCGAGGGGGACGATGAACAGACGGCCATGAATGGCGAACCTGGTTCGCAGGACGCGCTCGCCGTCGCTTCGGAGGCCGGGATGGCCGGGAATCCTCCTCCAGCCGGAAACGGTTCTCAAGGTGATTCAGAGAGATCACCTGTCACGGAGGCCCGGGGAGAAAATGCATCCCCTCCGCAAGGAACAGGTAGGAGCGTGGAGCGCGTGGGACGCACGCTCCGCACGGTTCCCGGAACTCTGGCAGGTGCCCGTATCGGGAAGCCGAAAGCCGCTCCGGCAGAGGACGGTTCGGAATCTCCCGAATCCGAATCCGTTTCCGAGATACCTCTCGTCATGCGTCATTACCGCCAGCGGGAATTACCGGTGGAGGTGCGGGAGGTTTCCGGAGATGTCGCCTCGCTGCGGATCGTAAGGCCCGAAGCCAGGGAAATACAGGTGAAAGCGGGCGAGGCCATCCCGGATTCGAGCCTGATGGTCGTGAAAGTTTTCACGCGGACGGAACAGGGGAAGCTCAACGAGAACAAGCCGGTGGATGTCGGAATCGTGGAAGTGGAGGACACCGATAGTGGCCAGCGCAGGGAATGGATGGCCGGGATGCCGGCCTCGGGACACGATCCGGTGGCTCTGGTGGAGGACGCCGCGACGGGGCGTCGTTATATCGCCAGGCCGGGACAGAATTTCACTTCCGAGGACGGGCGGGAGTTCGTCGTGAACGATGTCCGCCCCGGGCAGATCATCATCGAGGACACGGGCAGTGGCGAAACGCGCACCCTGCGGCTTCGCGGTCCGAGAGGCTGAACAGGAAACAGAACCATGGAACCCCAGCTCCAGGAGATAGAGGAAGAGGTGACAGCAGACCGCTCTCCGGTCAGGCAGTTCGCCGTGATGCTGCCAAACCGTGTGGGCGCGCTCGCATCCCTGGTGAAACTTCTGCGATCCTCATCCATCGAGGTGATAGGGCTGAGCGTGCAGGACTCGCGCGATGCGACCGTCGCGAGGCTGGTGCTCTCCGATCCGGATTCCGCGGAAGCGATTTTCTGTGAAAAAGGGATCCCGCACATGAGCAGCGAGCTGGTCGTCGTCGCGCTCAAGGAAGCGGGGCCGGGCCTCCTCCAGTGCCTGGACATACTGATGGTCGCGGAAACGAATATCGATTTCGCCTACGCCCTGCTACCCGGCGCTGACGGGCAGGCCCTTCTGGCGATGCATGTGGAGGATTACGAGTTCGCGACATCCGTCCTGAACCGCAGCGGGTTCAAGCTGATGTATGAAGAGGATCTGGTGAGGTGAACCGCCGGAGTGCCCGGCTCCGGCTCGCTCCTCCGTCTCACTTCGCGCCGGGAAGTTTCGCGGGATCCACCATTTCCGGCTCGGCTTTCTTCGGCTGTTTCGCCTCCTTGGTCAGAGTGGCCAGCCACGCGACGATGTCCCGGGTCTCATCGGGCTTGAGGAGAAACTCCATGGGTGGCATGGCGGAAACGGGCGGCGTGAAGGATTCCACATCGGAGCGTTTCGCACGGAGGACTTTCTCCGGGGTCGCGATGTCGATATGCTCCGGGGTTTCCTCGATCAGGTTCCCGGCGAGCGTGCCTCCGTTTTTGAAAGTGACGGAGGTGATGCCGAAGCCGGGCGCGACGACGGCGGCGGGATGCACCACCGACTCGAGGAGATAGCGGCGGTCATGGCGTTTGGCGATTCCGGCGAGATTGGGCCGGCGTCTCCTCCTGCGGAATGGGCGTCATCATCCGCCTTGTGGCAGCGGAGGCACTGGCCTGCGGGATGCGCGGTGAAAAGGGAGAGGCCGTTCTTCGCATCGCCGCCCTCAAGGGAGATGTAGAAAGAGGCGAGCGGGTCATCGCTTTCCTTCATGGCTTTTTCAAAATCGGCGAGCGCGCTGGCGACAGTGGGTTCCTTGCGGGATTTCGCGACCGCGATGAGCTCGATGGCACTCGGTGAGATCCCTTTCGCCTCCTGCAGTTTCCCGAGATGGCTGACGATGAAATCCGCCGCGTCATCGCCGGGAATGGAGCCGAGGATGGCCCATGCCCTCTGGGCGCGGGGTGCGTTTTCCGAATCTATGGCCTTCTCCAGAGGCGCGATGGCCGCCTTGGGATCGCGGGTGGCGAGGCTGTCCAGCGCGGTGATGGCGAGCGCGTCCGCCTTGTCATTCGCAAGGCTGGCGAGAAATTCGTCCAGGCCGCTGCCATCGCGCTCGATGAAAAGCGTGAGCGCTTTCGCGCGGGCGTCGTCCGGGAGCTTGGAGTTCGCGATCAGGGAGCGGAGGGTGCCATCATCCAGTGAGGCGATGCTGATCTTGTATTTCTCTACCAGTTCCAGAGCGCCAGTGAGGACGAAGCCGTCCATTTTCAGCAGATCGGGAAGGGCGGCTGTCAGAGCGGGCTTGATCGTGTCCAGCTCGCGCGCCTCCAGGGGACGCCAGTGGCCGGTGAGCTGGTCGGCGGGGAAAGGTTTCTCCCACTCCTCGATGAGACGGAGAGCCTCCTCGCGCACCTCCTTTGGCAAGGAATCGTCCGCCAGGACTTTAAGGAGACGGGTGGCGTTCTTCTCCGTGCCGACGCGGTAGGCGTTGTGGATAAGGCGGCGGAGCATGAAGGGAGTCCATTCCCTCCTGCCAAGATCATCCAGCAGCGCGGCGGCAACCGGGCGGACATCGGTCATGTCCTTGTCATAGACGGCCCGGATGGCCTCGTCCTGGACGCGCGGATCGGAATCGCGGACGAAATAAGCGACCTCCGGGCTGTTCAGGCGGCGTAGCGCGACCACACACGCGAGGCGGACGGCTGGCGACGGATCAGTGGAAAGCGCGCTGATCTGCATAGGCTTCGTGGTGATGTGCTCCAGCGCGTAGATGCCCGCGTGGCGAAGGTATTTGTCCTGATTGTTGTTCTTCCTGATGAAATCCAGGATCGCGGAATACTGGCCGAGGGCTTTCAGCTTCCCGATCGCGATGGCGGCGGCGAAGGCCACACGCTGGTTCCTGTCGAAGAGCAGCCCGCCCAGCGGGAGGCCGTTGCCATCCGCCGGAGCCTCGCCGATGCAGCGCAGCACCTGGACGCGGATCTCGGGGTCGGGATCGTTCAGCAGCGAGGCGAGGAAACCTGTCGCGCTCTCCCTCACGTCCTTTCCTGGAACGGCCGCGAAATCCTCACCGGGACGCGGAACCGAACCGCGCCGCGCGATGATGCCCAGCCCCCACACCCCGTGGACACGCTCCAGCCTGTTCTTCGATTTCGTGGCATTGAGGAACAACGTCGCGCCGTCCTTTTTCCGGGTCAGGGCCATCTGGGCGCGGAGGCGGACACGGGAATCGGGATGCGCGAGCAGCCCGGCGAGCTCCGCCGATTCGCGTTGTTCGAAGCCTTCCGAAATGATCTTCGCGGCATCCTTCGCCTCCGCGGCCATGTAGGTGTTTTCCCCGGCATCCAGCGAGATCAGGCGACCCGCCTCGTGCGACTGCCAGCCGGTGACGAAGTCCGTGACGAACACCCGTCCGTCGAAGGAATACTCGACGTCCGTCGCGGCGATGCCCCAGGTGAACTGGCGTGCGTCCGTCATCTTCATCCCGGCTCCCTTCGGCTCCATGGCGAAGGGCCAGATGCCGGAGTTCGAGGCACCGCCCTTGTAGTCGCAGATAAGGAAACGCCCCTTCTCGCTCTCCAGGAAGCCGGTGCCCGGATGGTAGGTCAGTCCGGATGGCCCGGCGGTGAGATTCTCCGAAGGCGGCAGGATGTAGGCTGGCTGGAGATCGTTCTCCTTCTCCCACATCTTCTCGTTCATCCAGCGGCTCGGCGGACGGTTCTGGAGGCCGATCTGGCGGTGGAAGGTGTGCATCGCCTGATGCTCCATCTGCCAGCCGGAGTCCCCGCCCTCCACGAGGTAAACGATGCGGGAGCCGTCACCCTGGTCCGAATTGTTGTCCACCGAGAAAGCGTTTCCGAACTCGTCGAACGCGATCTCCTTCGGATTGCGCAGCCCCGTGTGCATCAGCTCGAAGCCCGTGCCGTCCGGCTCGAAGCGGAACACCGCGCCCTCGTTCGGGTAGTGGAGTTCCTTTCCCGCTTTCGTGATCATGGAAAATCCCCTGTCGCCCGTGGTGCCGTAGATCCTGCCGTCCGGACCCAGCGTGAAGCCGTTCATGTCGTGCCCGGAAAGGGAGATCCGCACGCCGAAGCCCTCCTCGACGACTTTCCGCTCGTCCGAGACACCGTCGCCATCCGTGTCGCGGAGCGTGTAGATCTTCGGAATGCATGCGAAGAAAAGCGCGCCGTCATAGTAGAAAACCCCCGCCGCCGTGCCGTCGAGCACGTCGTTGAAGCCGTCCGCGAAGACCTTGGACTCGTCCAGCGTGCCATCCCCGTTGGTATCCGAAAGGCGGCGGATCACCTCGGAGACCTCGGTCATATATTCCTCGGAGACCTTCTTCTCCCACTTCTTGTGCAACGCCCTCCTGTCCTCGACCTTCATCGACTGCAGGTCGTCCAGATACCAGTAGAGATGGTTGCGGTCGTCCTCGATCCCGTGGCGGAAACGGTGCGTCTCGGCGACATAGACATTGCCCTGCTCATCGAATGTCAGCGCCGTGGGCGAGGTGATTTTCTGGTTCTTGTAGTCCGCCTCTATCTTCAGGACGCTGCCGTCGGGGATGGTCGCGCCGCTCAGCGCCTCGGTAGAGACCAGCCCGTCCATGAAAGGTTTGCCATCCTTCGTGGAAGCCGGGAATTTCGGATTCGAGTAACTGCCGAAGGTGATCTCATCCACCGCGATGATGCCCCACCTGCCCTTCTCCTCATCGATTACGCGTATCACCGCTTTGCTCCCCTTCAGCTTCGTCACGTCCCACTGCGTCGTGGAAAACCGGAGGGTGTTGTCACCGGTGCTTTCGAAGACCACCTTGCCGTCCACCAGCAGTTGCGCTGCCGCTTTCCCCGGATGCCTGCCCCCGGCGATGAGGAAGGTGATGTAGTTGTCCTTGATCGTGAATTCCGGCGACTCCAGCGTCCCGGTGGCCTCGTCACCCCCATGGGCGGAGGCTGCGAAGGCATTGTTCGAATAGGCCGTGAAAGGCTTGTCCATCCCGTCGAGCTTCCCGTGGACGGGGGAAAGGCCGAAGGCGTCGCCCGTCGTCTTCCAATCGTCGAACCCGTCGCCCTCGAAGGATTGGAAAGCCGCGTGGACGGAGCCGGTCAGAGCCAGGAGGGAGAGAATAGGAAGGTGTTTCATGGGATTTGAAAGAGCCGGTGGTTCGTGCCGGGATTCGGATGATACGGCTTGCCAAATCCCCTTGCCAACACGAAATCCCGATCCCGTCCCCCCGGTGCCGGGGCGCGTGATTTTCCGTGCGGAGGCCTGATCGCCGTGCTTGGCTACCCGTCTATGGAAAATCTCATCTCGCGCCGCCCGTTTCTGAAGACCACCCTCGCCGCCGGTCTCGCCGCCACATTCGCCCGCGCCCAGTCGGAGAAGCCCGCCGGGAAAAAGATAGGCTGGGCCCTCGTCGGCCTCGGCTCGCTCTCCACGAACCAGATCGCCCCCGCCCTTCAGAAAACCACCCACTCCCGCCTCGCCGCCGTCGTCACCGGCACCCCCGAAAAGGGCGTGAAATGGCGCGAGAAATACGGGCTGAAGGAAAGCGATGTTTTCAACTACGAGAATTTCGAGAAAATCGCCGACCACCCCGATGTCGATGTCATCTGCATCGTCCTGCCGAACTCCATGCACCACGAGTTCACCCTTCGCGCCGCGAAAACCGGCAAGCACGTCTACTGCGAGAAACCCATGGCCGTCTCTTCGGAAGAGTGCCGGGAAATGATCGCCGCTTGCGAGGCCGCCAAGGTGAAGCTCGGCGTCGCATACCGCTGCCAGTTCGAGCCGCACCATGTCGAGGCCATGCGCTTCGCCAGGGAGAAGGTCTTTGGCGAGGTCCGGCACATCGATGCGGGATTCGGCTTCAAGATCGGCGATCCGAACCAGTGGCGTCTGAAGAAAGACCTCGCCGGTGGCGGCGCGCTCATGGACGTCGGCGTCTACGCTCTCCAGGCCGCGCGCTACCTCGCGGGCGAGGAGCCGGAGACCATTTCCGCGCTGGAAACCAAGACCGACCCGGAGAAATTCGCCGAAGTCGATGAAACCATCCAATGGATGATGAAATTCCCCTCCGGGAAAACCGCCAACCTCTTCACCACCTACAATCTCAACGGCTACAACCAGTTCACCGCCTACGCGGAGCAGGGCCAGTTCGGCATGAAGAACGCATACGGCTACGGCGGCCAGAACGGCTGGACCTCCCGGGACGAGGTGAAGCTCGATTTCCCGGCCACCGATCACTTCGAGGTGCAGATGGATCTCTTTTCCAAAGCCATCCTCGACGGCACGGAATGGAAGGTCGATGGCACCGAGGGTCTGCGCGACATCCTCGTCTGCGAGGCCATCTACAAATCCATCGCCGGGGGGAAACCGGTGGCGGTGGAAAAGGTCTGATCCTGGCGTTCCCCGCCTCCCCGGACGGGACTCCCGGGCACCCGGAGAAGGCTCCCGGGCAACCGGGGAAGGCTCCCGGGCACCCGTGGAAGGCTCCCGGGCACCCGTGGAAGACTCCCGGGCATCCGTGGAAGACTCCCGGGCATCCGTGGAAGGCTCCCGGGCATCCGTGGAAGGCTCCCGGGCACCCGGGGAGGTTCCACCGATGCCGGGAAAGATCCGGCTTGCGCCACGGGCGGGGTTTCCGCACTTTCTTTCCCGATGGATCCCGTCCGCTGCCGCAAGCTGCGCCTCCTCTACCTGCTGGCCTTGCTCCAGCTCGTGGGACGGGCCGCTGGTGCTGCTGCACGTGACGGTTTTCTGCAAACTGACCGTTGGCGAGGCTCCGCGGATCGGCGTTGCCAGGGCGGCGGTGGCCGCTTTCTCCTCGCCGGAGTTCCAGGCGATCGCGGATATCCCCCGCGATGCGGATAGCGCGCAAGAACGGCCGGGATACCCCGCCAAAGCCGGATGCCGGAAAGGCGAAACAGCCGGTGCTGCCATGGGAGCTTCCTTCCTTCGCCATCTTTTCCGATGAGGTCCCCCGGCGAATGTTTTTCCGCGAGATCCATTGGATCACGCAGTGGGCGCACGCCCCTCCCGCCCCGCCACCGAGGGTGGTTTGAAAATCGACAGCGGCAGGACGCCGCGCTTTCTCCGGCTCCGGGACATTTCCCGCAGCCGATTCCCGTGGGTCTTTTCCATCCGCGGACTCCACGAAACGATTTCCAAACCACTTTTCCACCAACATGAATTTCAAAACCACCGGGGCGATGGCATCGCTCCTCACACTGACACACATCCACGTCTCCGCGCAGGAGGCACCGGTCACGGGACAGCTTGATCCTCTCGTGATCACGGGAAAATCCGAGAGCCTGATCGGCGAGGCCGGCACCGCCTCCAAGGGACAGGCGAACTACGAGGAGCTCATGGAGCGCCCCTACCTCCGGCGCGGCGAGCTGCTTGAGGTAGTGCCCGGCGTGATCATCACCCAGCACTCCGGCGACGGGAAGGCGAACCAGTATTTCGTCCGCGGCTTCAACCTGGACCACGGCAGCGACTTCGCCATTTTCACCGACGGCCAGCCGGTGAACTTCATCACCCACGCCCACGGGCAGGGCTACGCGGATCTCAACCCGCTCATCCCGGAGCTGGTCGAAAGCGTCGACTACTGGAAAGGCCCTTTCCACGGCCACCTCGGCGATCTCAGCACGGCGGGCGCGGCGCGCTTCAACTACTTCGATACGCTGCCCTCCGGCATCGCGAGCATAGGCGTGGGCCAGCACAACTACTTCCGCGGGCTGCTCGCCGATACACTCGATGTCCCGGCCATCACCGGAAACGGCGGGATGGCATCGCTCACCTACGCCTTTGAATACAGCTACTACGACGGCCCGTGGCAGCGCGAGGGGAACTCGGAGCGCGTGAACGGTTTCCTGAAATACTTCCAGCAATCCGGCCGCGACAGCTTCAGCCTCACCGCGATGGCCTACGATGCGGACTGGGACTCCACCGACCAGATCCCGCGCCGCGCGATCGACTCGGGTATGATCGACCGCCTCGGCAACATCGACAACACCGTGCGCGGCGAATCCTCCCGCTACAGCCTCATGGGCGAGTGGAACCGGGACGAGGCGAACGGGAAAACCCACGCGGATTTCTACGTCGGCACCTACGATCTGGACCTGTTCTCGAATTTCACCTATTTCCTGGAAAACCCGGCGAACGGCGACCAGTTCGAGCAGGAGGACGGGCGCTGGTACATGGGCGGCGAGGTGAACCGCATGTGGGAATACGGGGAGGGCAGCTCCCTCACCGCTCGGCCTCCAGACGAGGCATGATTTCCTCAGCGGCATCGGCCTCTACAATACCACCGGCACCGTCCGCACGGGCACCGTCCGCGTGGACGATGTTTACGAGGGCAGCGTCGGCATCTACGCCGCCGCCAACCACGTGGTCAACGACTGGTTTCGCGTGCAGCCCTCCCTGCGGGCGGACGGGTTTTACTTCGATGTGGAAAGCGACGACCCGCGCAACACCGGCACGGAAAGCGACGCCATCGTCAGCCCGAAGCTGAACATGGTCTTCGGCCCGTGGAATGAGACGGAGATCTACGCCAGCGCCGGCACTGGGCTTCCACTCGAACGACGCGCGCGGCGTGACGACGACATTTGATCCGGTGGCGCTCGCCCCGTCACTCCCGCCGATCCGCTCGTGCAGACCTACGGCTACGAGCTGGGTGTGCGCACGGAGGCCATTGAAAACGTCGTCAGCACCGTCTCGCTCTTCTACCTGCACAGCGATTCCGAGCTGCTCTACGTCGGCGATGCGGGCACCACGGAGCCGGGCTCCGCGACGGAGCGCTACGGCATCGAGTGGGCCACCTACTGGAGGCCGGAGGACTGGCTGACGTTTGACAACGAACTCACCCTCAGCAAGGGCGTCCTGCTCGGAGACGCCGCCGGAAACGAGATTCCCGGCGCGGTGCCGCTGACGATGAACACCGGCGTGACCATAGGCCGCGACGAGGGCTTCTACGGCACGCTGCGCTCGCGTATTTTCGGCGAAAGGCCGCTTGTCGAGGACGGCAGCGTCGATTCCCGACGCTCCTGGCAGGTCAACGGCCGTCTCGGTTACCGCAAGGACGACTGGGAAATCGCCGTGGATGTGCTGAACATCCTTGGACGCGAGGACAATGACATCGAATACTTCTACACCTCGCAGCTCCAGACCGAGGTGGCGGGTGTCGATGACATCCACCTCCACCCCGCCGAGCCGCGCACCTTCCGCATTTCCCTCACGAAAAGATTCTAACCACCAGATACCATGACAAACCAAACGATGAAAAAGATGATGCCGGGGCTGTTGCTTCTGGCCAGTGCCACAGCCGCCAGCGCGCACTCTGAACACGGCGCGGCGGGTGGTTTTACCAGCGGTCTGATGCATCCCGTCACCGGGCTGGATCACGTCGTCGCAATGGTCGCCGTGGGTCTCTGGGGAGGTTTCCTCGGAAAACGCGCGATGTGGGCGCTGCCCGTGATCTTCCCCGTGGTCATGGCTCTGGGTGGAGCGCTCGGCGTGATGGGCGTGCCGCTTCCCTTCGTGGAAATCGGCATCGCCCTCTCCGGCATCGTGCTCGGGCTGATGGTCGCCTTCACGGTGAAGCCACCGCTCTGGGTGGCGGGTGTCCTCGTGGGGGTTTTCGCCATTTTCCACGGCCACGCGCACGGCACGGAGCTTCCGGAGGCCGCCAGCCCGCTGACCTATGCCATCGGCTTCGTGATCGCCACCGGCCTGCTCCATCTCGCGGGCATCGCCTTCGGCCTTCTTGGAGAAAGTTCCCAAGGGTATCATCGCCGTTCGGGCTGGCGGAGTCGCCATCGCCGTCATCGGCCTCCTGTTCCTCACCGGCACGCTCTAGGAAATGACTGGTTTCGCGTTTCCTCCGCCCGCCCCCGCCCACGTGGCGGTGGAGGGCTGGAGTGATCTTCGCGAACGGAGCCATCCACCCGCTGGTGAATCCGGCGCAGATCCTCGTGATCGCCGGGCTGGCGTCTCCTGCTCGGCGCACAGGTGCCGCTGCGGGTGAAACGGCCCCTCGCCGTCTTCGCAACCTCCGCCGCGCTCGCGCTCGGGCTGACGGCGGCTGGCGTGGGCGGCGAGATACCGCAGCCGGTTCTCTGTGTGATCGCACTCTGTCTCGGCGGACTCGTCGCCCTCGGGAAAACCCTCCCGCCACTTCTCATCCATGCCCTCTGCCTCGCCTCCGCCCTCGCCCTGGGTCTGGACTCCGGTGTGGAGACGGGAGGCTGGGCAGCCATCACGAAAACCCTCGTCGGCACCTGGGCCGGCCTCATCCTGCTCACGCTTTATCCCGCCCTCGCTTCTTCCAATGCCACCGGGAAACCCTGGGCGGGAACAGGCGTCCGCATTCTCGGATCCTGGATCGTCGCGGTCTCGCTGATGGTTCTCGCATTTTCCCTCAGCGGGAAAGGCGGCTGAGCAATCGCTGTTTTACAAAGCGCGGCGACACGGCTACGCAATCGGCCGCAGATGCCCCGTCTTCTTCCAGCCCTGTTCGTAATCGCCTCCGCAGGGGCGGTCGCGCCAGGGTATTTCGCGAGCGGCTTCAGCCACATCATCCCCAGTGGCGCGGATCACATCCTCTTCCTGCTCGCCCTGTTCTTCTTCACGCGGAAAGCCTCCGACCTCCTCCTCCAGCTCACCCTTTTCACCCTCGCCCACTCGCTCACTCTTGGCCTTTCCCTCTACGGCATCCTCGATGCTCCCTCCGCCATCGTTGAGGTGGTGATCGCCCTGAGCATCGCCTTCGTCGCCGCGGAGAACCTTTTCCGGAAACGCCTTTCCGGCTGGAGACCGTGGGTGGTCTTTGCCTCCGGGCTGGTTCACGGGCTTGGCTTCGCGCATTCCTTTGGCGCGGTGCCGGAGGCGAAGTCCGAGTTCCTCGCCGCCCTTTTCAGTTTCAACATGGGCATCGAAGCCGGGCAGCTCGTCGTAGTCGGCATCGCCTGGCTCGCGGTCGCCCCGTGGTGGAAAAAGGATTCCTACCAGCGCCTCATCGCAAGACCCGCCTCCTGCCTCATCTGCCTCTCCGGACTCCTCTGGGCCGTGGAAAGGGTAGTCTAGGGCAGGGACGGCCTTCACACGGAGCGCCATCCCTGCCCTGACCGAATATCTACCTTCCTAGCGTTTCCTGCGGAGCAGGGGAAGGAGGCCGAGGGCGCCGAGGAGGAGGGCGGAGGGCTCGGGGATGTTCACGGCGATGAGGGCACCGGGATCGATGCCGGACGCCCCGGTTAGGCGGATCTGGGTGGCGGTGCTGATGTCCTGGCCGGTTTCCTGGGTGAAGTCCGCGAGGGTGAAGAAGACCCCGGAAATCTGAACGCTTACGGTGCTTACATCGGTCCCAGTGGAAGAGTCCGTGCCCTTGCGGCGGAAGCTGCCGCCCGGGCCGCTGATGAGGTTGTCCTGGTATGCACTGAAGCTCCCTTGGCCGACGAGGACGTTGAACGCGTCGTAGAGCTGGAAGCTAGGGACTTCGTTTGTGTCCCCGTCGCCGTTATCCGATTCGAAGAAGGCGAAGCCGTCGAACTGGTCGAGGGTGGTTGTGAAGGTCCAGTTGGGCAGTCCGCCGTTATCCGTTGCGTTGGCGACGTAGAGGGACATGTCGAGGCCGGAGAGAGCGGCGTTTTTGTTCGCAACGGTCCGGTCGTACTGTGGGACGACGGTGGTGAAGTTCCCAAAGATGAAGTTGGCCGACGCAGAGCTGCCGACGGTTGTCCCGGTGGCGGTGCCGCCCTCGACGGCGACATAGACGGTGGTACCGACGGTGATGGTTGCCAGGTCGTACTGGACGTTGGCATTGAGCGTGGGAGGGCTGGTCGGTGCCGGGGTGAGCGTGAGCGAGGTAATGGCGGTGGCTCCATGCGCGGCAGTGGCAAGGGCGGCTGCGATGAGGGGGAGTAGGAAGAGTGTGGTTTTTTTCATACGCACGGAAGTCTGCATGTCTCCAGCGGAGGGGCAAGGGCCTTTTTGGAAACGGCGGGCTGGATCTCCAGCGCCTCAGAACTCGGGCCGGACCGTCGAGTTCCGTGCATTTCCCGGGCTGGCCGGGGAGGAAATCGAGGATCTGCTCGCCCTTGCGGAGGGTTTCCTGGAGTGAGGGGATGTCGATTTGGGAGACGGGTTGGTTTTCCTTTGTGGCGATGGCGGCTGCTGCTCCGGCGGCCTGGCCGGTGATCATCCAGACGCTCTCCAGGCGGAGGGTGCAGTAGGCGACGTGGGAGTAGCTGGCGGCGCCGGGGACGAGGAGGTTGGTGCATTCCTTTTCCTGTGGTGTGATGGCGCGGTATGGGATCTGGTAGGCGTAGCCCATGCGCCAGATGCGGCCTTCGTTGAGGAATTCGGTTTCGGAAACGGCGAGCCGCTGGACGTGGTGGCTATCGATGAAATGGCTGCTGATGCCGATGGAGTCGTCCTTGTGCCGGTCTTCCTGGACGTCTTTCTGGGTGACGACGTAAGAGCCGACCATGCGGCGCGCCTCGCGGACGTAGAGCTGGTAGGGTAGGTGGCGGTTGTCGGCGAACTCGTCCTTGTGGAGGCCGATGGATTTCATCTCGGTGCGGACTTTTTCCGGGACGGACGGATCGTTGGAGAGGAAACGCAGGAGGCCGAGAGTGTAGTCCAGGTGGTCTTGGAAAATCTCTTCACGCTCTGCGTAGGAGGCGTCCGGCCAGTCGAATTGCTTGCCGAAGTTTCCGAGCGAAAAGACGGCGGCCTGCTTGTTGTTGAGCTCGAACTTACCGTTGCGGCGTTTATAGAAATCCAGAACGTCGGTGAGCCTGGCGTCAGGGTGGTTTCCGAACCAGTTGGCGAGGATCGCGAAGCGGGACGCATCGTAGTTTGCAGGTGCGGGGATGGGTGCCTGGAGCTTGGGATCGCGGGCGACGGTGAGGCGGAAGTTGTAGTTCATCACGCCGGGATGGGCGTCGCCCTCTGTGTAGTCTTTCGCCCAACCGGTGATGCCGGGGAGGAGTTTTCCATCCGCATCCACGGTGGCTGCCTGGCGGGTCTGTTTGTCGAAACGGATGCCGGCGGCCTCCTCGTCGTAGGTTGATTTCGCATCGCGGCCAATGGAGTAGGAGACCCCGGCGCGGGCCATGAGATCGCCCTCGTAGGAGGCGTCGATGAAGACTTTTCCGGGAACCTCCGTGCCGTCGGTGAGGGTGATGGCGGTGATGCGGGTGCCGTCCTTGGTGGCTTTTTCCACCGTTCGCGCCGTAGCGGATCTCGATGCCGGCCTCTTAGAGCATTTCCAGATAGACTTTTTCGGCGACGGAGGACTCGAAGTAATATTCCGCCTTCCCCGAGCCGTAATGCTCGCCGAGGGCGCGGTAGAACTCGTCCGCGAAACCTCCGATGGTCCACTTGAGCATGTGCTCGGATTCGGCGGTGTTGATGCCGGAGGTGGAAAGGCCGCCGATGTGCCGGGTCGGCTCGATCAGCAACACCTCGCTCCCCGAGCGGGCGGCGGTGATGGCTGCGGAAATGCCGCACGGGTTGGCGGAGTAGACGATGACTTCCGGTTGCGCGATGGCGGCCTGGAAGCAGAGGGTGAGGGTGGCGAAGGTTTTTGGATACATGCTATTTCGGGCTCGTTTTTCTAACAAACGCTTACTGCGTCCGCAATGACATAGCCGGAGGTGCCGGCGGTTTCGAAGAGGACGTTTCCGGAGGTTCCTTCCGTAAAATTCCAAGTGCCGAGCAGTTGCCAGTCGTTCGCGTCTTTTTGTTGGTTCAGCGAGATCTTTTGGACACCGCCTCCGTGGGTAATGGTCACTGGAACGTTGTCGGCACGGGGAGGGTTGTTGCTCCAGATGGTGTAGACTTCGTACTCTCCGGATTCCGGAAGCGAGGGGGTGAAACGGATGGATTTGGTGCCTTTTCCTTCGGCATCGTCATGGAGGTAGTCCGACCCCGTGGAAGCCGGGGTAACGGGTGCTGGTGCTCCATTCACCGGTCATTTCCGCTTCGGCGTTGTCGACGATGATGCCGGAGGCTTTCTTAGGCTGAGCAGGGGTGAGTTTCTGTCCACGGGATAGCAGGTGTTCCGCAAGTTCAGGGTAGGGCAGGTCTTGGACGGCGATGTCTTTCTCGAGAGCGAGGACTGCAGCGGCTCCGGCGGATTGGCCGAGAACCATGTAAGTCCATTCCAAGCGGACGGCTCCGTAGCCGGCGTATGACGAGGACAGCGCGGAGGGGACAAGGAGATTGGTGCATTCCTCCGCGTTTCGGGACGATGGAGCGGTAGGGGACGCCGAAAGGGGCGTAGTTTTTGTAATTGATGAAAGCACCTTCGTTATAGACCTGGCCGTCCTTGATCACGGTGCGGGCGGCGTGAAGATCGACGAACCACCATGCGATTCCGATGGGGTCTTCGACGGGTGGCGCGGGTTCCAGGATCCGGCCTGATTCACCTTTCCTAGGTCGGGCAATGACATCCGCCTCGGTGATGACGTAGTCGGAGACCATGCGTCGGGTGCTGCGGAGGTAAAGCATGCGCGGCCAGCCGCCGTTGTCGGTGAACTCGTCTTTGCAGAGGCCCCACTTGCGACCATTCGGCGCGGATTTTTTCCGGGACGGATGGGTCGGTGGAGAGGAAGTGGATGAGACCCTGGCGTGTAACTACGGTGTTCCTCGTAGATGGCCTTCGCGCTCCGCGTAGGTGCCGTCCGGGTAGCCGTGGTTGCGTCCGTAGAAATTTCCGGAAAGCTCATGCCAGCTCCCGAGGTCGATGAGCTTTGCCTTCGGGGTCGTTGTTCCGGTTGCCGGGGCCGTCGAGCCAGTCGTTGGTGCCGCCTGCCACGAGGAAGCGGCGGTAGAGTTCGTAGTCGGAGGCCTTGTAGCCTTCGGGTGCGGTGATGGGGATCTTGTTTTCGGGATCCTTGGTGAGCGGCAGCCGGAGGCAGAAGCCCATGGCGCTCTTGTCGGGATCTCCGTGGGTGCCGACGGGTTCGTTCTGCACTCCGAAGATCGTGCCGGAGGATGGATCCCCGGGGGTGTTGTAAGGATCCACCTTCACATGGAACTGCTGTTCGCGGGTGGGATTGATGATCCCGCCGACGGTCTCGCCGTATTTTTCGTTTCCTTCCCGCCCCATGTGTAGGTGACGCCGGAGAAGGCCATGAGATCGCCTTCGACGGTGCCGTCGATGAAGATTTTCCCGGTGATACGCGTGCCGTCCTCGCAGGTGAAGCCAGTGATGCGGCCGTTTTCCCTGGTGACCGAGCCGGGCTTTTCCGAGATGCGTTTGTTGCGGAGGACGGGGATGTTTTTCTCTGCGAGCCAATCGTCTATCGCCTGCTCGGCGTGTGACGAATCGAACTTGTATTTCGGGTTGTGTGGACTTGGGGTCATAGGTGCGGGAAATGCGAATGAAAAACTCGCGTGCGAGGCCGCCGATGGGCTCGCGCGTTCCCGGCGCGCTTGTCGACATCCTGGCTGCCGAGACCATTTGCAATGATCCCACCGAGGTGCTGGACCGGGGAAACGAGGAGGACGTCCTTTGCCACTGTCCGCCAGCTTCCACGGCGGCCGTGATCGCGGAGGGGGAATCGCCATAGACGATGATGTCGGCGGATCGGTCTTCGGCCTGCGAGGAAAGGATGCAAAGCAGGAGGAGGAAGGCGGATAGGAGGCTTCTGGGAAGTCATGTTGGGTTGGCTTTGGCGGGAGTTCTGCCCCGATACGAGCGAAGGGCAAAAAAGAGCCCCCGGCAGCGGTTTGCTGCGGAGGGTATCATGAAATGAGGGAAGGCTTATCCTTGTGCGGCGGCGGAGGAAGGCAAGAACCCCGAGGCCGGAGAGCAGGAGCGGCCTGGCTCGGGGACGCGGGTGGTTTCCAAGAGGTCGCACCCCGATAAGAGTTGTCGCTGGTGTTTAGGAGTTGACCGAAACTGGCGTCAGGACGCTGCCATCAACTGTGTTGACTCCGGTGGCGTAGGATGTTGTTGTCCGGCGTTCTTGAGTGGTTGTCGGCCCAAGGGAAAGCGTTACCGAAGTCAGTGACCGGAGCCGGTGCGTGAACCGCTGTAGAGCAGTAGGACCTAGGGTGGTTCTCCGTTGGATTGGCCACGGTGGTGACAGAAAATCTCGTAAGTTCCGGTTGACGCGACGGTCTGAACCGTTGGTTGTCGACGCCATCGACGTCACCCGTCATACCCTCAAGGGTATTTGTCCGCTCGTGTTGAGGAGAAGTCGACGGCATGTTGAAAGTTCCGTTCCAGTGATCTGCGGCAGTTCGGCTGCTCCGCTGCCTCACCGCTGCGTCGTTGGTTGTGGTGTTGCTAGTTGTCACCGTCATTGATGTTGCGAGATACCGAATGTCGAATTCCGTTCCGCGTAAACGATTCCTGAGCTGAATCGGTGGCGACGGCATTGCCAGGGTAGCGGTTCCGGCATGCACTCGGTCACGCTGGCCGACGCGCGTAAGTGGTGCCGGTGATGTTGTGTCCGCCGACAGGGGATACCATGACTCGCGACGTCGAGAGGACATGGCGGCTGCGGCCATGAGGCGAGATGAAGAGTTTCAGTTTTCATTGGTATTTGTTTCGTTGTGGAAATACGAGCGGAACTGCGCTCTTGAAAACGGAAGAGCGATTTCCGGGAGGGTTTGGACAGAAAAGTGGAAATTATTTTCCGTAACGGATTTTCAAAGTCGGGGCGGAGGCGGTGCGGTTCTCCCTGGTGGCGAATTCGTGGGCGTATCCGCCTTTGTCCGTCTCGTCGGTGTCGCGGCAGATGATGAAGGTGACGAGGCCGTTGGTATCGACTTTCAGGAAATCGACGAGGGCTTCGCCTTCGATGGAAACGGTGCCGGAGGTGGTGCCCTGCTCGATGGTGAACTCGCCGAGCTTGGTGGTTTTTGAGGGATCTGGAAGGTGGTAATCCTTGCTTCCGGGGAGATGGGCGGG
Source organism: uncultured Verrucomicrobiae bacterium (assembly GCA_963758175.1). GTDB lineage: Bacteria > Verrucomicrobiota > Verrucomicrobiia > Verrucomicrobiales > Akkermansiaceae > Luteolibacter. The sequence continues at coordinate 702,900 of CAVWUI010000002.1, read as the reverse complement.
TGCCGACTGCCAGTTCCGGCCGATCTCCGACCAGGAGTCCTGGGATTCGTCGGTGAGGCCATATACGCTGAAAGTGGCATCCGGACAGAGGGTGGCGAATCCGAGTTCGCCGGGAACGATGGTGAGGGATAACTTCGCTGCGCTCAGTTTCTTGATTTCCAGAGCGGAGAGGTCGAAGCGTGCGTAAGCTTTGCGACAGGTTTTTTCATCGCCATCGGCACGCTTGACGCGCATGATGGGGTCGTGGCCGAATTCGCGGAGGGCCGAGGCGGTCGCTTTATAAGTGCCAAGCTGGATAAAGCTGTCGGCTCCGTCTCCATACGCGGTGGTGAGTCGCTGCCAGCCATCGTCGAAGTCGGGATCGGCGGAGCGGGCGGGGTTGGGAGTTTCAGAGGAGGGATCCGGCAGGTTTTCGCCCCCGACCGTGATGCGCTGCCCCATGGTGAGCGGTCTGGTTGCTTTGTTTTCCTTGTCGGTGACCTCAACGAGACCTTCCAGAACCTGGACGACGTAGTATCCGTCGTCATTGGCGGAGACGCCGAATTTCGTGCCGAAATCGACGACCGTCGCATCCGGCGTATCGACGGTGAAGCCGATGGCGGACTCCGGGACATCGGCGATGAGCGCGCCCTTGCGGAGGTGGCAGTTCATTGCATCGGTGATTTCAAGTGTGGAAGGAGCCTCCAGGGTGAGGACTGCCCCGGACTCGAAGGTGAACGTGGCGAGGCCTTCGACGAGTTCGTAGAAACCGGGGCCGATGCGTGATCCCTGGACGGTGGGGAGAGAGCTTTCCGCCCAGCGGCAATTCTTCGCCTCGGTGAGGGTGGCGACGGTTTCGGGTTTCGGGATACTTGGTGAATTCCACCTCCGGCGTGTTTCCTGAAAACGAGTGCGAGCAGCAGCGCGATGGCGGCAGCGGCGGCAAGGCTCCATGGGACGCTGCGGGAAAAGACGAGCTTGTGCATCCGCGTCTCCGTTGAGGCATGCATGGAAAGGAGTTTTTCCATGCCGGGTGCGGAAGCTTTCAATTCGCCCTCGAGGTGGAGAAAACGGGCGGCGAATGCGTGTGCGGCCGGGTCGTTGCGAAAGGTTTCCTGCAACGAGTGGAGTTCCTCCGCATCAAGGGTTCCGGCCGTCAGTTTACCGAGGGCTTCCGCAAGTTGGAATTGTTCGTGCGGGGTCATTTGGATCAGGTGGTTTCCTTTTCGATGCAGGTGAGTAGGTTCATCCGGATGCGGCTGAGGGAGCGATACACGGCTGCGACTGTCGAGCCGATGCGACTGGCAAGATCCGGGATTTCCATGTCCTCGAAATAACGCAGGAGAATGAGGCGGCGGTGGTCGATGGGGAGCTTGGCGATGCAGGTTTCGAGTGCTTCCCGGCGGTCGTCACCATCATCTGAAAGTTCGGCAACGGCGTGGGCGAGGCGATTCGAGGACGTCGTTCGCGAGCGGGAGGTGCCGGACTTTTTCCGCACGGCGGAAGTTCAGCATCTGGTAAAACGCGACCTGCCGCGCCCAGGCGAGGAAGTTCGTCCCTTGCTCGAACTGGTCGAAAATGTGCCAGAGCTGGAGCTTGGTGAGCTGGAGGATGTCCTCGGCATCCGCCGTGACGGTATACGAGGGAATGGACGTAGATAGCCAGCCTCCGTTCATGGCGTGGTCAGCAGGGTGAGGAAGGCGGTCTGGCGATCCTCTTCGGGGCATGTTGGTTCGGTATCCAAGGGTTCTGGCTGCATTGAGAGCATATTTCCCGGAGAAATTGGACAAGAATTTTTTCCACTCGCTAGTTCAGGGAACGGGATTCTTCCGGAAGGCCGAGAGTTTTTCGAGTTCCTCCACAGAGAGTGCGCGGTCGAAGACGGCGACTCCGCCGATCCAGCCGGTGAAGCCGACGCTGCGTGAGCTGTGGATGACGCGTCCGATGGTGAACGGGCCGCCGCTTCCATCGTCCTTCGGGGTGTAGATACCGTGGGGATACCACCATGGGTTCAGGCTGAGGGCGGTGAGGTCTCGGGAAATCTCCTTGAAACTACCGTCGGACTGTTTCCTCAGGGTGACTTCGATTTTCGTGTAGGGGAATTCACGGAGTTCGATGCGTTCGTCGGCGGTTTCGCTAAGGACTCTGGTGGAGAGGGGCTTGTCTTCGGGCGGGTTGTAATACTGGTCAGCTGGGAATTTCGGATCTTCACCGGGCTGGGTGCCGGGGAGGCTGTGGTAGTGGCCTTGCATATAGGCGTTGTAAGCGTAGGAGATGAGGCCGTCATTTTTCGGGTTTTCTTGCCATCGCCTTCCGGATTCGCCGTTGAGCCATCCGGTGAGTTCGTCTTTTTCGTGGTTGAATGTCATGGCGAAACACTGCCAGCTGGAGTCGATTTTTTCCGCTGGTGCGTCGGCGGGGACTTCCGGGGAGACTGCCGACGGAGTTGCATTTGTGTAGGGCGTATTTGTTGGTGAAGGACGAAGCCCCGTTCTCGGAAACGTGGCCGCAGGCGGAGCCCGGTTTGTTGAGCCCGGCGAAAAGGGCATACTGGCGTTGGCCGCGCTCGACTTTCCTGATTTCGGAAGTGGAGCCTTGCTTGAGGTCGGTGCCTTCGTGCCAGATCCCGGCGAGAGCATGGTTGCCGCTTTCCCGGATGGCCCAGACGACGACCGAGACGGATTTCCCTTCGCCCTTGATGTCGAGGGCTGAATCGTGGAGCCGCTCGCGTGGGATGAAGAGAAAGGGACGAAAATTTGGATCGGTTTCCTTTCGGATCTGTATCGCTTGGCCGAAGGGGCCGCGGCCGAGTAGGGGGAAATCCGCGTAAGTGGCGGGCCCCTGTGCCAGAGATCCTTCACATAGTTGCCCGCATCAAGGGGGAAGTCGTTGGGGGAGCCGGACGGGACGCGGGCGGTGAATCGTTTTTCGCCATCGGGTTCACGTTTCACGAAATCCCAGAAGGCCACGCAACCGGGGGTTTCCGTGACCGTGGCAACGGGATCAGAAGCGAAGAGCGATAGGGTCGAGAGCAAGGTGAGGAGAATTGGTCGCAATATAGGATAATGAATAGGGTGTTTCGCTTCCATAGGGAAATGAGAGCGAAAAAAGGCCGCGATTGGACACCAGGAATGCGCTTTCCAACCTAGGCCTTCGTTCAGATCCTATCGATGGCTTCGGGTGCTTCCGGCCAGGGGATTTTGTGGGGGAGGCGTTTTGTCAGGGCTGCGGTGGCGGCGACGGCACCCGCGGCTTCGCCCATGGCGACTGCGTTTCCGGTGACCCGGTAGCTGGAGTGTGCGGTGAAATCCCCGCTGATGCAGCGGCCTGCCATCATCAGACCGTCCACGTCTTTTGCGATGAGCGCGCGCCGAGGGCTGCGGCGGAGAGGAAACGGCGGCGGGAGCATTGCATGGGCTTTTGGGTAGGGTAATTCGAGAACGAGAAACAACCTACTCCGCAACCATTGGAAACGTGCCTGTGCTTTTGGCTTATCTTGCCGGTTGTTCGAATGCCGCAATCATCTGGGCGGCGAGCCCCATTCCCACGGGGAAAATGAGGCGGCGATTGCCCTTTGCCTCGTTGGCGCGGTTGCTCGGGGTGCCGTGGTCAAGGAGGCCGTCCGGGGTGAGGTGTTTCTTCAGCCCGTCACGGGTAAGGAGAGCCGCGGAACGGGCTTTCTCCGGTAGGATGCCCTCGGCGTAGCCGATTGCGAGAGCGGCGGCGATGCCTGCGGAGCCGGAGGTATCGACGGATTGGTTCGGGTCGTGAAGGAAATTCCGCCACAGGCCGTCGGCTTGCTGGTGGGCGAGGACGAAGTCCATGGTGCGGACAGCCTCGGCGCGCAGATCCTTGATATCCTTACCAGGCGGGGCTTCCGCGATGGTGCGGATCATGCCCAGATAATACCAGGTCACCCCGCGAGCCCAGTTTTTCATCTGCCGGTGGCCACCGGAGTTTTTCTGGTAGATGTTCCCTTCCGCGTCTTTGAGAAGCTCGGTGCGGATGCGGATCTGCTCCAATGCGAGGGACGCGAGTCCTTTGTCGCGACGCTGCACAGCAATGCGCATCATGGGATGGGCGACGGTATATGCTCCTTCCGCAGTGATCGTCCCGCCATCCTGGACGGAGCCGTTTTCTTTCGTCTCCTCTTTCCAGAAATCCACCGCAAGATCGATGGAGGGATGTTTTGGGCGAGTGGCGGAAATGGCGGCGAAGGGAAGGGTGCCTTCAATGCCGTAGATGGCGTTGTCGGTAGGCTCGCTACGGGGATTCTCGTAGATGAGGTTCTTCCGATCCAGGTAAAGGTCGAGCCGGTCGGATAGTGCTTTGGAAAATTTCCTCTGCGGAAACGCGAGGCTGAGATCGTGGACGCCATCGAGCAGGCAGCCCTCCATCCAACTGAATGTCTGGATGGTGCCGGTGTCTTCGAGGCGAAGCATGAATTCCTGCCAGGGATCGTTGTCCCCGGCGATCATGAGGTGGGGCTGGAGGAGGGCGGGAACGGATTGTTTCCCGGAAGCGGGGGCGAAGATCCGGAAGGGTGCTTTTCCTTCCGTCCTGGTGATAATGATGCCTTGGGAAAGGACTTTCTCCGCCTGGGTGCGGTCGAGCGCGATCTCGCCGATTTGGAAAACTGGTGCCTGGGTGAAATTGATTTCGCCGAGCGGTTGCGTGTCCGATGGGACGGAAATTTCGAGCCGGAGGCCTTCCCGGCAGTCCAGTGCGGAGGCGATGCGGAGACGGATGGTGTCGCCGGGTGGAAGCTGACGCGAATCCCATTTCACGGTGGCTGAGGTGTCCGCGGGAATTTCGATGGAAGGCCAGCCGAAGGGGATGCGCTTACCATCGGCGACGGACGTTTCAGCCGGTTTTCCCGATGCAGCGGTGAGATGGGTGGCTGGGTCTGCTGAAACGGTGGCGGTGGCAAGAATGGAGAACAGGAGAGGGATTTTCAAAGCGGGAGGGCGGAAAGGTCTTCCTCTCAATGCATGGTCGGAGCGGATATTTAGCAGCTCCGGCGATTTTTTGCTAAAGAAACCGGTAGGGAGCGCATAGAAAAGAGTATGGTCAAGGTTCAGGAATCGGCGGAAAACGTGGAGCGCGTGCAGGCGCTTTTCGTGCGTCATCTTCCTGCCGTGCGGGCTGCGATCCTTGCGCGGCTGCCGAACCTCCACCTTGCCGAGGACGTGGTGCAGGAAACGTTTCTCACCGTCTGCAGGAAAGCGGGCAGCTTCGAGCCGGGGACTGACTTCGCCGCATGGGCGTGCACGATCGCCCGCTACAAGGTGATGGAGGCGTTGCGGACGGGGCCGATCCGTTTCGAAAGGCTCTCCGACCAGGCGATGGAGGCTCTCCGTGCAAGCGAGCCGGAGCACGATCCGGTGCCGGCGGAGCGGCTGCGGGAGTTCGAAAAATGCATGGAGCTGCTGGCTCCGAAGGCGCGCCAGGTGATGGAGCTCCGCTACCGTGGCGAGCATTTGCCGGAGGAGATTTCAAAGCGGATGGGCTGGACGCTCGGATCGGTGCGCGTCGCGATATCGAGGGCGAGGCAGCTCTTGCAGGAGTGTGTGGAAACCAGGATGGAAGGGAGGGAGGCCTGATGTTCGACGAGGAACTTTTCAAAAAGCTGCTGGGGGATTATTTTGATGAATCGCTCGGCGGGGACGACCGTGCGCGGTTCGAGCAGATGCTTTGTTCCGGGGAGCGGGCGGGAGCTTTTCTGGGCTGCCGCCTCGCAGCATGCGCTCGCGCGGGAGTGGGGGCTGAATCTTGCGGGCGGGGAAACCGCATCCCAACTGGAGAGTGCCGGAAATGTTGTGGAGGGAAATTTCCGGAAACGGAGCCTCGCGATCTGGGGCGCATGTGCGGCGGCCGTGGTGCTTTCGCTTTTCGTATGGAAGTGGTCGGCGGACGAATCCGGGGCGGGAGAGGTTGCATCTGGGGAGAGCGAGGCACCTGTCGCGATGCTGGGCATTTCCGAGGATGCGGTCTGGACCGGTGGCAAGGCCGGGAAGGAGTTGCGCCCGGGAAAAATGGTTCTGAAAAGCGGGATCGTTCGGATCGATTTCTACAGCGGGGCGCGCGCGTGGTTGGAGGGGCCTGCGGAATTCCGGCTGGTTTCCGCGATGGAAATGCATCTGGCCGGTGGCCGCGTGAAGGTGAAGGTGGTTCCTGCTGCGCAGGGTTTCACTGTCACCACCCCGGAATTGTTGGCCAAGGACATCGGGACGGAGTTCGGGGTCATGGCGGAGGGCGCGGAGCGGAACGAAGTTCACGTTTTTTCCGGACGGGTCGAAGTGGGGCTTCCGGGTGCCGCTTCGGAAATTTCCACAATTGGTGGCGGTGACGGGCTGAAACTTTCCGGTGGCAAACTCGTTCCCATCGCGGCGGACCTATCCGCTTTCCCTGATCCCGAACAAATTTCAAAGCAGCAGCAATCGGACTATCGGCGGGCCCATTCCGCCATGGTCGCGTCAAGGGACGGGCTTTCGTCCGCCGAGGAAACCCTTCTTCATTACGTGTTCCCGAAGGCTGCGGAAGGCACTGTGCCGAACGCCGCCGCGGGCGCGGACGCGGAAACCGACGGCACCATCATTGGCGGGCACCGGGGCCTGGACGCTGGCCGGGAACAAGCTCGCTGGAGCTCAACGGCATGAGCGACCGGGTGCGGCTTTTCCTTCCGGGATCTACCCGCCAGGTGACATTCATGGCTTGGGTGAAAATCGATGCTCTCCCGCGCCGGCTCGCAGCGCTTTGGCGTGTTGAGGACGAACGTCCCGGTTGTCCGCATTTGAACATCGATGACAAAGGCCGTTTCAGGCTCGGGATATACGGCAACGAGGCCGAATTCAGGAATCCCGACAGCCAGCAGCTCGCAAACTGGGACATCGCCGTGAGCGAACCCTGCCTGAAGGGCAAGGAGGGGACTTGGGTGCATCTTGCTGCCGTTTACGATTCCTCGAATGGAATGGCACGGCTCTACTGCGACGGAGAAAACGTGGGAAGCCACAGAATGAAGGATTCCCTGCATGTGAAGTTCGGTGTTTCCCAAATCGGCAGTTCTCTTGTCGGAGAGAATGCTGATTACTGGATCACTTCGCGGGAGGCACTTTCCGGAAGCTTCAGCGAATTCTCGATTTCCTCGCGGGCATTTTCTTCCGCTGAGATCCGGGAGTATTGGGTAGCAGGAAAGCCCGTTGAGAGGTAGCGGGGAGTTTTTTCCCCTCGATTGCTAAATCTGGAAGTTCCGGGCGCATAAGAATCAGAATCCGGGAATAGTTTCCGGAAGAATCACCATCCAAACACCAAAACCCATGACCTTCAAATCATCTATCCAAAATCGTCACGCCGTTCTTTTGAGCGCCGCATGCCTCATCTCGCTCTCTTCCCTTAGTCCTGCCGCACTGCTGGCTTCCTACGATTTTACCACAGGAGCTGGAACCAACCAACGGACTCAACCCAAGCTTCACCCTCACCGGGGTCGATGCCTCCGCAATCGGTTTCACGGGCAGTACCGCCAATCAGAACCTCTCCACTGGCGGATCCGACCGGTTCCACCCAACATCTCAATTTCGGAAGGGGAGTTGCTGCCTCCACGAATGCGGCTTCCGCGCGAACCAACAATGTCTTTGCCGAATTTACCCTCACCGCATCTTCAAATTACCTCCTGACCCTGAGAAACCAGCCGCTTACTTTCGATCTGGCGTATGGCGGATCCACGGGCACTCGCAATATTTTTCTAGACGTCAGTTTGGACAACTTCGCGACCTTCACCAATGTCGGACGGCCGACTGAAGCAGGAGCGGCCTTCGTCTCCGTCCCCTACACACTGCCCGATACGGTCGCCTTCGAAAATCTCACCTCGGCCACTCCGGTTGGTTTTCGCTTCTACTCCTTCGCTACCAGTGACGGTCTAACCGTCCGCATCGACAACGTGGATATCAATGGCAGCGCAACTCTCGTGCCCGAACCTTCCGCCATTCTCCTCGGCCTGCTAGGGGCTTTGCCATTGCTTCGCCGCCGCCGGTAGGCTGCCATGGCACCGGTATGAGATTCCGCTTTCTCTTTCTGTTTTTTCTCTCCGGAAACATCTCCGGAGAGGTGGTTGCGCCCGCGTTGTCGGAAGCTCCCCCGGGTGACGATCTTTACATTGCCACGGACATCCCTTCGGACGGGGAAACCGATGCCACTGCCTCCCTTCAGACTGCGATGGAGGAGTCCGGGAAAACGGGCGGCGTGCTGCTCCTTCCGTCCGGTGAATACCGGATCACCGATACCCTGCTCCTGAAGAAAGGAAGGAGAATTTTCGGTATCGGGAAAACCCGTCCTGTCATTGTACTGGCGAAAAACACGCCGGGGTGGGATGGGGATGAACGAAGGTTCCTCCTCAGCTACGCACCGCAGGGCGATTTACAGGGGAACGACACCTTCTACTCCGGGATCCGCGATGTGGATTTCCGCATCGAAAAGGGAAACCCCGCAGCCTCCGCAATTCGATACGATGCCGCGCAGGGTTGCTTTCTTTCGTCCATCGACATCCATTTGTCTCCTGGAAACAACGGTATCGAGCGGCTCGGCTACGAGATCAGCGGGGTGCGTGTTTTCGGAGGCGATTATGCGATCACCGGCAGCACGGTGAGCTGGCAGACGATGATCCTCGATTGCCATTTCGAAGGGCAGGCGAAGGCCGCGATCATGACCCGGACATGCGGGCCGACGGTCGTGCGATCCACTTTTTTGAAGCAGAGGTACGCTCTGTTTGTCGAAGACGGACGGGTGGAGCGTGCGTTTTTCCGGCATTGCCGCTTTGCGGGAATTTCATCGGGAGCTTTTTCCCTGCCTGCTGAAAATGAAATCCAACAGACGCTCAACGTCCTTGATTCAGGTTTCGATGACTGCCCGGTATTGTTGGATTCGCGTGGTGGGGAGATTGTCCCCGGACTGCCCGAAGGAAGTTTCAGGCTCGCCCGCCTGACGATTGGGAAACTAGTGTCCGTCCCGAAGGAAGGTGTTCTTGCGGAAAACGGTGGCCGTCGTTTGGAAGGAGTTTCCCCCGGAGCAATGCAAGTTCCTGGCAGCGATATCCCTCCGCTCCCACCCGTTTCCAAATGGAAAAACGTCACGGATCTCGGCGTCACGGGCGATGGGGAAACGGACGATTCTCCTGCCCTCGAAGCCGCGATGGCTTCGCATCCCGTTCTATTTTTCCCTCCGGGGAAATACCGACTCACCCGCCCTCTCCAGCTCTCACCCGATACGTCACTTATCGGCCTGCATCCGCGGAGCACCCGGTTCGTGCTGGCGGATGCCTCGCCGGGCTTCACCAACCGGGATCGTCGCCAGCCGATGCTGATCACCCCGTCTGGCGGGAAAAACCAAATGACAGGCATTGGCCTTCATCCGGGTATCAACCCGGGAGCCATGGGCATTCTTTGGAAAGCGGGCGCCGAATCCTACCTCGGCGATTTCTGGATGGACTGGGAGCGGGCGAAGGGCGAAAAAGGCATCGGCCAGTCCGTTTCCCTGCGGATCGAAGGCGGCGGGGTATTCAAAAACCTCTGCTCCAGCGGCGACCTTCCGAATGCCGGTCTGGAAATCATAGGGAGCAACATCCCCTCTTCGCTCTACCAGGCATCCTTCGAACACAAGCACGGGACGGAGATATTCCTGAATAACACCAATGGCTGGAATTTCTACGCCCTCCAGACCGAGCACACGCAGGAAGAGGGAGAAGCGGAAACCAGCATGCCCATACGCGCGGAAAATTGCCGGGATCTGCTATTCGCAAACTTGTATCTTTACCGTACGTCGGGGAGCAAAAGGGCGGCGAAAGACGCGTTTTCCGGGAAGGGTCTGGGAGCAGTCCGATTTTACGGCATTCAGAACTGGTCGCTAGGGAAATTCCCTCCGCTGAATACTGTTCGCATCGAAGGGCGGAACGCTTTCACCAGCGGAGGCGCCGCGTTTCTCGGGGTGGAATGACACCCCGGCCTTTCACGCCTATTCGGTAGTCACCTTCAGCCTAGAGAACTGGTTCGTCCGGCTGGCGAAGGATGCGTTGCTGTGGGAGCTGACGTTTTCCTTGAATCTCAAAGGGGCGTCCTCATCCATGTCGAGGGTGATGGTGAATGCCTCGTTCTTGGTAAACGTCCCAGATAAGTAAGCGGAGGAAACGCGACCACCTTGACCGGCCTCAGGCTGCGGCGGATTTTCCGCGACGGATGGCGGCGATTCCTGCCGGGGTCAGGCTGGCGATGGTTTCCGGAGCGGTCAGGCCGGGGAGGCGGGTGAGGAGTTCGCGCAGGTAGGCTTCGACCGGAACTCCGTGTCTCCGGCAGTTTTCCACGAGGGTGAAGATGATTGCGGCGTTGTGGCCTGCTTCCTTCGAGCCGAAGAACAACCAGTTCTTCGCGCCGAGTTTGACGGGGCGAACGGCGTTCTCGACGAGGTTGTTGTCGATCTCGAAGCGACCGTCTTCAAGATACCTGCCCATCGCTTCCCAATGGCCGAGGCCGTAAGCAAGGGCTTTTCCCATGAGGCTTTTCGGGCGGTGCTTCGGCAGAGCCACTTCCATGGCTCCCCGGATGGCTTCGACGAGTGGAGCGCCACGTTTGTCACGGGTGCTTTGGCGTTGCGACGGACTTGCTCCGCTCGTGCGCAGGTCTTTTTCCACTCCGTAGAGTTCGCCGATGAGGTTGAGGATTTGCGCGGCATCGGGATCCTTTCCGGCATCCAGCACCTCGACGAAGTTCCTGCGTATGTGGGCGAGGCAGGCGATGAGGCTTACGCGCGGATTGGCTTTGGCGCGGGTCTTGTAAACCCCGTAGCCGTCGCACTGGATGTGGCCGGAGAATTTTCCGCCTATGGTTTCGACAAGCCGGTCACACCCGCGCCCTACCCCCCAGTGGTAGAAGAGGCTGCCTTGCGGATCGTTGGCGACCCACAGGTATCCGCGCGACGCTTTTCCGCTGCCGGGCACGAGGTAGCGCACGGGAGTTTCGTCAACCTGGAGGTAATTCGAGCCAAGCGTTTCCGCCCGGATGGCGAGCGCGACGGGTTCGAGCAGGGCTATGGATTTGTGGAGCCAGTGGATGACAAGATCGCGCGGGATGCCCACTCCGTGGCGGAGGAAAATCTTCTCCTGCCTGTAAAGCGGGAGATGATCGATGTATTTGCCGACGAGCAGGTGGGCGAGCAGTCCGGCGGCGGGCAGCCCTCCGACAAGCGGGGTGGCGGGCGCGGGCGCGACGATGGGTGGGAGGTGGCGCTGGGTCTTCCGGCGGAACTTCGGACGCACGATGAGGCGTTTGAAAAACCTGGCCGGGGTGATGTCGAGCTGCTCGGTCACCTCCTCGCCGATGCGCTCGAAGGAGTCCGGATCGGCGGCCACGAGGTCGGGGATGAGTTCGGTGGTCTCGACGGGGAGGTTCTCCAGGCCGGTTATGCGGGAGCGGTGGGCGGCGCGTTTCTTCGGAGCCAGTGTTTCAACGGCGTCTGATGCGGCCTCCCCCGGTGCGGCCGCGCCGGGGGAGGCTTCCGGCTTTCCCGGCATGTCCTTGAACAAAAGCTCTAGCTGGGCGGGGTCGATCTTCTCGCTTTTGCTTCCGAGGAGACGGCGGATCAGGTGGTCGAGCTTGGCTTCGAGGAGGGCGATCTTCGCGTTGGCCGCTTCGATCTCAAGTGCCTGGCGGGCGATGGTTTGTTCCGGAGTTTCGATGCGATGGATAAAGCAGGGAACGCGCCAACTACTAGGTTCCTAATACTTTGACGAAGGATTTTTCAGTCCCTTTCATACCACGGCCTCATCTCCGCTCCACGCGGGTCGATGCCGTCGAGAAGGAGCTGGAAAGCCTCGGGCGCAAGCGACATGGCGGAGGCTCCGGCCTTGGAGGCAAGGGGCCAGGAGAAGGTTCCCTTTTCCAAACGCTTGGCCAGCACGCAGACGCCGGTGCGGTCGTAGTAGAGGACTTTGAGGCGGTTGCGGCGTTTGTTGGTGAAGACGAAAAGCGCGCCGTTCTCCAGGCCGCGTTCCACCAGCACCGAGGCGATGGCGGCAAGTCCGTTGAAGGACTTGCGCATGTCGTGGGGTTCGATGGCGAGGTGGACGCGCACGCCGGAGGGGAAGCCGATCATCGCACCACCCCCTTCCCGGCGCGGAGCGTTTCAATGAGCCTGGCGGCGAGGGCGACCTGGCTTGTGTCGGTGATGACGATGCGGACGCCGCACCCGAACTCGACGCGCATCTGGCGCTCGGAGGGGTGGCGGATCTCGATTTCAACGAAGGTCGCGTCGGCGACGTTCCATGGCTTGGGGACGGATGAAGTGGACATCCCACGATGCTACGGTTGACCCGGGAGCGTCCGCGACAATTCACAAGGGGCAGCGTTTCCTCCCCTTACCCAGATAAGGCGTGATGGACGTGGTTGACCGTTCCCGTCATTTCCCAGCGCCGTGCGGCACTGGCGGTGGGTGCGGCGAGAAATGTGGCCGTAATGGTGGTAAGCATTGCCCTGACGCCTTGGCGGGGGAGTCGGGTTTCACGAATTTCGGAAGACGCGGATGGGTGCGAACCAGTCATCATAAAGCGGAGCTCAACTGTTTGATTTCGCCCGTCGAGGCCATTTCGGGCCTCCTAGCGGTACCATGATGCGGGGCGGTATCAGAACATGACCATGGAGAGTGCGGTGATGAGGAGGACGAAAAGGAGGTTCAGGAAGACTCCCACCCGTATCATTTCCCGCTGGGGGACAAGGCCGGTGCCGAAGACGATGGCGTTGGGCGGGGTGCCGACGGGGAGCATGAAGGCGCAGGAGGCGGCAAGCGCGAGAGGGAGGATGAGAGCGCCGGGGGCGAGATCGAATTCGGTCGCGATGGAGTAAAAAATCGGTACGAGGAGAGCGGCGCTGGCCGTGTTGCTGGAGAGTTCCGTGAGAAAGATAACGAAGCAGACGACGGCGGCGATGATCGCCCAGAGCGGCCATGCCTCAACCAGTCCGCCCAGGACTCTCGCCATGAAAAGGCTTGCGCCGGAGGAGCCGAGTATCGAGCTGAGAGCGAGGCCTCCGCCGAAGAGCAACAGCACCCCCCAGTCGGTGCCGGACTCGATCTGCTTCCATGTGACGACTCTCGCGCCGGAAAGTGCGATGGCGGCGGCGATCGCGATCCAGGTATCCATGTCCGTGATGCCAGACGATTCGGAGAGTTTCGCGCTAAAAATCCAGGAGAGGGCGGTAAGGGCGAAGATACCCAGGGTCACCTTTCGGGGAGTGGTGAAGCTGAAGGGTTCCCCTGCCGCGACAGCTTCTCCCTGCGCGGAACTGGTGGGGCGGAAGGCGAGATAGAGCACGCCGACCATGGCGGGCAGCAGCAGGGCGACGGCGGGGATGCCGAACATCATCCATTCAGAGAAACCGATGCCGAGCTGTTTTGCGGCGATGCCGTTGGGCGGGCTGCCGACAATGGTACCCAGCCCGCCGATGCTGGCGGAGTACGCGAGTCCAAGTAGAAGGAACAAGGAATTCTGAAGCTTCCTTTCTCCGCCTCCGAACCGGTTGAGAATGCCAAGAGCGAGCGGTATCATCATGGCTGCGGTGGCGGTGTTGCTCATCCACATGGAAAGCAGCGCGGTGCCGAGAAAGAGCATGAGGGCGGCGGGGACGAATCGCCCTTTCCCCAGGCGGGCCAGCTTTTCCGCGAGCCACAGGTCCAGTCCCTGCGCGGAGAGGGCCGAGGCCAGCGCGAAGCCTCCGAAGAAAAGGAAAATGGGGGGCGCGGCGAAGGCGGAGAGCGAGGATTTCACATCGGAAAGGCCGAGCGTCGCCGCCAGGACGGGGACGAGGAGCGCGGTGATGGCCAGCGGTAAGGCTTCCGTCATCCACAGGCAGGCGATACAGGCGAAGAAGGCGAGGCCGAGCCTGACGGTGCCGGGATCGAGGCGTTCCAAAGCCGGAGACCCCACGGAAAGCGGGAGGAAAAAAGCGACGATGAGAAGCAACGCGAGGCTGAGGACGAGTTTCATTGAGGGGATTGGATACAAAGACGGGCTGGTAGAGGAAAGGGATAAAGAAGAGCGGCCGGTTCGATCGTATGAGCGAGTCAGATTTCTTCCGTGATCTCCGGTGTGCCCCGCCGGTTGTCGCGATGCCCTTTCTTTCTCAGCCATTCGAATCCCGCATTGAAAACGGCGACCCCGGCGCATGCCGCGAGCGTTCCGCCTACTCCGAGACGGAGCCATTCGTCCGAGATCGTCCATACGAACTGGCCGATGCACAGGATGGAAACGAGCACGAGCGTGGGAGCGCGCCCCACCTTGTCCACGACAAACGCTCCGAGCGGCGCTCCCAACGCCACGACCGGAGCCGCTGCAAGCCAGTTTTCATACACGCCAGGCTGCAACCCTCCAGCTAGATTTTTCACGGCGATTCCCACCAGTGAAGTCCACGCCATGATGATGACCGAGCTTGGAATCGCGATTTTCAAATCCGCCTGGCAGAGGAGGACGAGGACCGTGTAGAGCACCATGTCGATGCCAACTCCGGTGATCGCGGCGACGGTGGCTCCTGCAAGCAGACCGGTGGTGAATCCGGCGTTTCGATCAAATCGATGCGCGCCGGGAGCCAGGCCGTCGTGCCGGACCAGTTCCTTCAATCTGAAAAGATGGAGCAATCCGAAGCTGCACCAGACCACCGCGAAGAGCAGTTTGATCACGATGGATGGAACCAGTGGTGCGACATACAGGATGCCCAGCGGGGTTCCGACCAGAGAACCAAGCATCGCCCACCGCACCATTGGCCACTCGACCGGCTGGCGTCGTGCGATGATGAAAACCGACGCGCTGGTCATTCCTATGCTCTGGACGGCGAAACTGAAATCCCTTCCCAGGTTGGGAGATTCATTGAATAGCAAGACAAGCACGGGAAAGCCGACCGTGCCGCCGCCCATGGGTGTCGCTCCGGCGGCATAACTCCCGGCAGCCATCGCGACAGCGATCCCCCAGTGCTCAGCGATGGCGTGCCAATGACCTCCGGCGAATACCAACGCCAGCCAAGCGGTATAGAAAAGAACCAGCCAGACGAACCATGGCATCAGGGTTTTGCCCGGGAATCTTCTCATTCCTAATTCCCCGACCCCGCGAACGGGGCTGACGTTGTTTTTTTTCCGGGAATGCAAGTCGGTAGGCAGTGTCGGAAAAACGGGCGAGCGATAACGAGGCAGCGGCTCATCGGTTCGATCATCTTTTAGAAACTCAAAACCGACAATGCCATACGGAAGGGAATTTCCGCTGATAATGAGATGTCCTTTGCCCGGCGGTTACCATGCTTTTCGGTCATCGAGATGAAGGGAGGACATTCGCCACTCGTGGGCTTTGATTTTCACAGGGCGCCGAACCCTTTCCAGGAAACGGGTAGGCCAGACTGATCCGTCGGGCAGGGCTCTCATTCCCGAGAAAGTGACATCGACGTCCGCTCCCCTTGTCGATTCCAGTCCGTTGAGGGTGAATTGGAAGCGTTTCAGAAGCATCGTGTCCTTCGCGATCCATGCGATGAACCTGTCTTCGGTGGATCTCCCCAGACCGGGATTGATCCGGCCGGAGACCAGATGGCAGGCCTCGCCGTCGATTTCCATGCCAGGGAGGATCCCGAAGCCGGTGCCATTCTCCGCAAGCCATGAGGAGCCGAAAATGAAAACTGTGTATGCGTCGGCGACGAGGGCGGCGGCGTCCAGTTTCTCCGCATCATCCGAAGGTGTGCCATTGTAAGAAACGGTGACCGAGTTTCCGGCCCTTTCCACCGTTTTGATTCCGGCGGGGCCTGTGTGTGTCTGGGAAACATTCCTTTCACCGGTGCGGTAGGTCTCAACGGAGGTTTTCCGGAAAGAGGGATCGGTGAGAACGGGCTGTATCCTGGTGGCGAGGCCGCTCCATTCCCCGTCGAAAGAGACCTTTATCCTCTCATAGCGCTTCCAGGGATCTCCGTGCGCCGCCGCGGATTCCGCAATGATTCTGGAGGCATCGGGGTTATTGGAAGAAGCGGTGGCTTCGGATGGATCGGGAAGGGTAGCGCAGGATACGGCCAGAAAGGGGAGGAACAGCGTGAGGAATCTCATACAGGAAGATTGGGACGATTCCGATTGGGTCAAGTGCGGAAGGAACCCTGTATGCGCATGACAACCCGTCCGACTTCACAAGGCGTCGCCAGGGGGACTCTGGGATTGGTTAAAAGAAAGATTTAGCCGCGCTCCCAGTCCGGAGAGCGGCTTTCCGGAAATTTCTCATGACGGATGAGATCCGACGCCACGTTAGGCCAAGATCTGATCCAAGACGTATGGAAGGATGCCTCCGGCGTTGTAGTAGTCGACTTCGGCGGGGGTATCCAGGCGGACTTTTAGAGGGATCGTTACCTTTGTGCCATCGGGGGAGGTGGCCGATAGCGTGGCGGACTGCATGGGCTTCAGTTCGCCGGCGATGCCGGTAATGTCGAAGGTGGCGTCGGTGAGGTCTTTGACTTTTTCGTAGTCTGCTTTGTCGACGAAGTTGAGCGGGAGGACGCCCATGCCGATGAGGTTGGAGCGGTGGATGCGCTCGAAGGATTTCGTGATGACGGCTTTGACTCCGAGGAGGCGGGTGCCTTTGGCGGCCCAGTCTCGGCTACTACCCATGCCGTAGTCCTCGCCGCCGATGGCGATGAGGGGGGTTCCTTCCTCCTGGTAGGCCATGCATGCATCGTAGATGAAGGTAGGCATGGCACCGCTGTAGGAGTCGATGGCGACATCCGGGACGGGGACGGATTTTCCGCCGAAGTACTGGGTGTAGCCACCTTCGATGCCGGGGCACATGAGGTTCTTGATGCGGACGTTGGCAAAGGTGCCGCGGGTCATGACGCGGTCGTTGCCACGGCGCGCGCCGTAGGAGTTGAAGGAGGCCTTGTCGACGCCGTTGGCGAGGAGGTATTGGCCTGCGGGAGAGGTTTCCTTGATGGCTCCGGCGGGGGAGATGTGGTCGGTGGTGACGGAATCGCCGAAGATGCCGAGCGGGCGTGCTCCGGTGATGTCCTCGCTGGCACCTTCCTTGGTTTCGAAAAACGGGGGGGACTGGACATAGGTGGATTTCTCATCCCACTCATAGGTGTCTCCGGTTGAGCCGTTGATCTCGCCCCATTTCGGGTTCGCGGTGTCGACGTTTCCGTAGAGTTTCTCATAAACCTCCGGTTTGAGTGCGGATTCGATCTGGGTCTTGATCTCCGATTGGGAAGGCCAGAGGTCTTTGAGGAAAACCGGGTTGCCATCCCTGTCATTTCCGAGCGGCTCGGTGGTGAGGTCGATATCGACGCGGCCCGCCAGCGCGTAGGCGACGACGAGGGGCGGGGACATCAGGAAGTTCGACTTGATGGAGCCGTGGACGCGGGCCTCGAAGTTGCGGTTTCCGGAAAGGACGGAGGCGCAGACGAGGTTGCCTTCTTTGATCGCGCCTTCGATGGCGGGGTGGAGCGGGCCGGAGTTTCCGATGCAGGTGGTGCAGCCGTAGCCGACGGTCTGGAAGCCGAGCTGGTCGAGTTCCTTGGTGAGGCCGGTGGCATCGAGGTAGTCGGTGACGACGCGCGAGCCGGGGCCGAGGGAGGTTTTCACGAAGGGCGCGATGGTGAGGCCGAGTTCGTTGGCGCGCTTCGCGACGAGTCCGGCGGCGAGCATGACGCTGGGGTTGGAGGTGTTCGTGCAGCTCGTGATGGCGGCGATGAGGACGCTGCCGTGGCGGAGGGTCATTTCCTGCGGGCCGTTTTCAAAGCAATCGGGATCGATCTCGGAATCGGTGGGTCGGTTGGTGACCATTTCCTTTTCGTTGCGTTTCTCACCCTCGAAGCTCTTGTGGATGCTGTCTGTGGAGAGCAGGGAATCGACGGAGACGCCGGCCTTTTCCCGCATGGAGAAGGTGACCGACCTGGTCGCGGCTCTCCGCGGGGAGGGCGAAACCGCCCTCGACGGTGCTCGCGGAAAAGAGCGTGTCGAAGCTCTCGCGGAGTGCGGGGACGTCGATGCGGTCTTGCGGGCGTTTCGGGCCGGCGACTGCGGGAACGATCGTGGAGAGGTCGAGCTCGAGGTCGTCGGTGTAGGTGATGTCGCCTTTGTCGGGGATGCCGAAAAGGCCTTGCGCCTTGTAGTAGTTTTCGACGGTGGTGCAGAGTTCCTCGCTGCGGCCTGTGCCACGGAGGTAGTTGATCGTTTCTCCGTCGACAGGGAAAAAGCCCATGGTCGCGCCGTATTCGGGAGCCATGTTGGCGATGGTCGCGCGATCCGGCAGCGAAAGCGCTTCCGCACCCGGGCCGTAGAACTCGACGAATTTCCCGACGACGCCGTGCTTACGGAGGATTTCCGTGACGCGGAGAGTGAGGTCGGTGGCGGTGACGCCTTCCGCGAGGGAGCCGTGGAGATAGACGCCGACGACTTCGGGGACGAGGAAAGTGACCGGCTGGCCGAGCATTCCCGCCTCCGCCTCGATGCCGCCCACGCCCCAGCCGACGACGCCGAGGCCGTTGATCATGGTGGTGTGGGAGTCGGTGCCGACGAGGGTGTCCGGGTAATAGGTGCCGTCTTTCGAGAGGACGCCTTTGGCGAGATATTCGAGGTTCACCTGGTGGACGATGCCGATGCCGGGAGGAACCACGGAGAAGGTTTCGAAGGCTTGCTGGCCCCATTTCAGGAACTCGTAGCGCTCGCGGTTGCGGATGAACTCGATGGCCATGTTGCGATCCAGGGCTTGCTGGGATCCGGCGAAATCGACCTGGACGGAGTGATCCACCACCAGATCCACCGGCACTAGCGGCTCGATCTTCGAGGCATCCGCGCCGCGTGCGACAGCGGCGTCGCGCATCGCGGCGACATCGACGAGGAGGGGGACACCGGTGAAATCCTGTAGCACGATGCGGGCGACGGTGAAGGGAATCTCATACTCGCCCGTGTTCTTGGCATCATAGTTCGCGAGATTGGCCACATCCTCATCGGTGACTTTCCGGCCATCGACATTCCGCAAAACCGATTCGAGCACGATACGGATGGAGACAGGAAGTTTGGCCAGGTCGGGGAATTTTTCCGCAAGAGCCGGAAGGGAGTGGAATTTGCCCTCGTCGCCGGAGCCTGTGGTGAAAGTGCGGATGTAGCTCATTGTATCGTTTTTCTGAGGAAAATTCTTCTGGCGGGAGGTTCTGTGATCGTGGGGGATTTGTCAAAAATGTTCGGTGGTCTGGATTTCAGCAAGCTTCACGCCAGAAAAGTCGGCGTGGGCAAAGCCGCTGTTTTCCGTGAAAGAATTTTGCGTGAACGGGATGCGGGGGGTATCCGTGAAAATGATGAAACATATGGCCGCCATCGTTGCACTCTGTTCCCCGCTGGCCTTCGCCCAAGGGACGATTTCGGATTTCCAGTGGAAGTCCCGGCTTCTGGTGATCAGCGGCGCGGACGATGGATTGGTAAGGCTTGTCGGCTCGGAGACGGCAGGTCTGGAAGAGCGGGATCTCAAAGTATTCATCCTCAGCGGTTCGGGGAAAAAGGAATATGCCGCGAATCCGGAGCTTGCGGATGAGTTCGGAAAGCGGCTCAAACCTACGGATGGAAAGCCAATGGTTTATCTAATCGGGAAGGACGGTCGGACGACACTCGAGTGGGCCTTGAATGAGTTCTCATTCGCAAAGCTTTACCGCAGCATCGACGCGATGCCGATGCGAAGACGCGAGATGCGTGAGGGAAAATAATCGATCAGCCCTGAAAGAGGCCGAAATTTCCGGGGTATTTATTCCCCGGATCCACCTGACATGTTGAAATTATCCTTCCTTCCGTTTCTCCCCCTGTTCGCCGCGGCGGTTCTGCACGCGGCTCCGGTTTCCACACCCGCGGCTCTCCTGGAGGCCGTGGCGGACGCCGAATCGGGGAGCGTGATCGAGTTGGCCGCGGGGAGGTTCGAACTCTCAGCCCCGCTGGAACTCAAAGCCGGTCTGACTTTGAAAGGTGCCGGTATCGGGAAAACAATTGTCACCCACACCAGCGGCTGGAAGGCGAATCCGGGGTCGCTTCCCGATCCTGAGACGAATTTCAAAAAATTCGACAGCACCGGCTATCTCATCATCCTGCAGGAGAAGGCCGGGGGTATCACGGTCTCGGACATGACCCTTACCGGCCCGCAAGTCCACGGGGGGATCTTCGGGCGCTGGGAGAACACGGATCTCCATCTCCATGATCTTCGCTTCGAGGACTTCATGTTCGCGGGATTCCGTAGTTACACTACTTCGGGGGCGAAAATCCACGACTGCGAGTTCGTGGACGCGGGGCAGCGTTGGGAGAAAGGCAAACCGGGTCTGAAGGGCGGCATCACGGGCGGCGGGATCTTTGTGGTGTGGATCAAGGACAGCGAGATATTCAACAACCGTTTCCTGGATACGAAAAAGGAGGCGCATCTTCATTACTACGGCATCAAGGGCAGGCAGGGGAAGAGGCTGCGCATACACCATAACACGATAGAGACGAATTTCTCCATCGAGTTCGCCCATGAGAACGACGAGGACGTGGAGATAGACCACAACATACTCCTGGGAACGGTCTCCATCCCGAAAGGAGGCGGTGGGGCGGTGCCCGAGAGCGGGAAAACGTTTCACATCCATCACAACTATTTCACCACGGGATACGCCATCGAGTTTCCGAGAAACGGCGCGGAGATCGACCACAATCTCTTTGACTTCGATGCGGAAAAGGACGGCGGGAACCTGATCTCCGGCTTCGGAGGAAGGGCGAGCGCGGGGCCAGCGTCGTTTCATAACAATGTGGTGAGTAACCCGGGACGCGGGGTGATCTGGATCGAGCGCCCGTTCAACGGCATGGTTGTGCGCAACAACCATATCCTCGCACGCCCCACGCCAACGCCACGGAAAGAGGGACTTTTCGGTTACGATGGCAGGAGCGATTTCAGCACACACGTTTTCAAGGACAACATCATCGAATGTGTGGGAACACCCCGGCCGTTGTTTCGGAACGATGAGAGCGGGAAGGCGAAAATCTCCAACAACCTGCTGAAGAACGTCAGTGACACACAGCGGTATTCGAACCCGAAGGGCAGATCGAAACCGGGTCTGGAGTCCCCGCTGTCGTTCGAGTGCGGAGTGGATGGTGAGATGATGGTCCGGGGGAGTAGGACGAAGATGAAATAAGGACGGCAACCTTTTATGAGAGTCACTACCGTCCTGTTTTACTGTTTCCTCTCGGCCGCATCCGGTGCCGCTCCGGTGAAAACCACCGCCGCTCTGCTCGAAGCCGTGGCGGCTGCGCGAAACGGAACCGTGGTGGAGGTCGGCGAGGGGAGGTTCGAGCTTTCCGCTCCGCTGGAGATAGGCTCCGGTGTGTCGCTGAAAGGTGCCGGAGTGGGGATAACCGTTCTCACGAACGCGCCTGGCTGGAAGGGCGATCCGGCTACGCTTCCCGATCCCGAGGTGGATCACAGGAAATTTGACAAGACAGGCTACCTCATACACCTCGCCAGCGGAGCCGCGGGAATCACTGTTTCCGACATGACGCTGACAGGTCCGGATATGCACGGAGGGATCTACGGCTGGGAAAGTTCCAAACCGGTTCTCCGCGACCTGCGCTTCGATGACTTCATGTATTGCGGAATACGTGTTTTCAGGATCGCGGAAGCCAAGATCCATGACTGCATCTTTGTGGACGCCGGGCGGCGATGGAAAAATGGCACGCCGGGAATCGACGGCGGCGTCACCGGGGGCGGGATCTTCGCCGTGTGGATCGCCGAGTCCGAGATCTTCAACAACCGATTCCTAGATACGAAAAAAGAAAGGCATCTCCACTTCTACGGGATCAAAGGTCGCAAGGCGAAGAACGTCCGCATCCACCACAACACAATTGAAACGAACTTCGCAATCGAGTTCGCCCATGAGAATGACGAGGGCGTCGAGATCGATCACAACATCCTCCGTGGCACGGTTTCGATCCCGAAAAACGGTGGAGGAGCCGTGCCTGAGGGCGGAAGGTCGTTCCACATCCATCACAACTATTCAGACCAGGGATATGCGATCGAGTTTCCGAGAAACGGTGCGGAGATCGATCACAACCTGTTCGATTGCGACGTGGAAAAGGACGGAAGCAACGTGATCTCCGGCTTCGGCGGAAACGGCATGGATGCCGCGGGGCCGGCCGTCTTCCATAACAACCTTGTGAGCAATCCGGGGCGCGGTGTGATCTGGAACGACAACGGGTTCGATGGAATGGTTGTCAGAAACAATCACATCATCGCCCGACCCGGTCCGTCCGAAAGAACGGAGGCTCTTTTCAGATTCGGAAAGGAAAGTGTTCTCTCCACCCACATTTTCCGCGGTAATATCGTCGAGTGCATGGGGCGGGCGCGACCGCTGTTCCGCAGTGGTGGAGAGGAAATGCCGGAGGTCGTGAACAATCGACTCATAAACGTTTCTGATGCGGAACGGTATCCGAATCAAACGGACGACGGAAAGGCGGGACCGGAGGCTCCCTTGCGATTCCGCTGCGGGGTTGACGGGGAGATGGAGGTCGATGGTTGGGATTTCCGGAAATCCAAGTAGGCTTCTTTCAACGCCCGGGCTCGCGCGAAGGAGTAATACTGGATTGTCGCTTGTTCCTTGTCAGGAGAATCTGAAAAGCTAATATCCGGCGAATATCAATGTCCGGCTAATGTTTTGGTTTCTCAGATCGATGCCCGCCACGGCGGTCTTGCTATGCTTGCCGGCGGCAAGCGCCGAGGTCTGGAGCACCTCGCAGGGTCGGAGGTTCGAAGCGGAGTTCCTCCGGCTGGATGGCACGAACGCGGTCTTTTCGCATGCCGGCGGAAGGGAGTTCCTCACCCCACTGCTCCATCTGAGTCCGGAATCACAGGCAGCCATCCGGGCTTCCGGTGGTCCCATCGAGACACTGAATTCGAATTTCGGCAGACCGTGGCCGCGCGAGGTCAGGCCGAAGGGCAACCCGGCCTGTAAGGTTATTTCCGAGGATCGCGGGAAAAATCACTACATCTATGAGAGCCCCGGTTACACGTTCCACTGCGACGCCCGCATCACACACGACGCTCTCAGCAACTTCGCCACCGTTTTCGAATCCACCCGCGCCTATCTTGCCGCGCTCCCCGTTTCCATGATGAGCGGCGAGGCCGTGGCCGCCCGCTCACGCGTTTTGCTTTTCGGAGAGACTGAGTCCTATCACAGATCCGGCGGCATGAGGGGTAGCGCGGGATGTTTCATCCCGAAGCATCGCCTCGTCCTCATTCCCATGGAGAGTCTCGGCCTCGTGAAAGGCGGCACGGGATACGGTCGTGATGTGGGAAAGGAGAACCAGATCCTTATCCACGAGCTGGTGCATCAGCTCACGCCGGTCGCGTATTACAACCACGGCTCTGTCGGCTGGTTCAGCGAAGGCCTTGCGGAATACGTCGCAGCCACTCCTTACAATACCGGGATGTTCCGTCCGGACATCCATGGAAACGCCGTCAAAGACTACGTCACCGCGTTTGGCACCGACGGGAGATTCGGACGCAATCTCGGCACGAAAATCAAGGCACCGTCTCTCCGGGATTTCATGCTACAGAGCTACGCGAGTTTCTCCGGCGCCAGTGCGAACGCGAACTACGGTCTGGCTCTCCTCGTCACCCACTATTTCTTCCACATGGAGGGCAACAGGAACGCCGACCGCATCACGGAATTTCTCAGAGGACTGCTCGCCGGAAAGAGCGGTGAGGCCGCACTGGAGCCGCTTCATGGCGGTAGGGGTTTCGCAAAATTGGAGGAGGATATCTCATCCGCCTGGGCGAAAAAAGGCGTTGTCATCACCTTTGGCAAATGAGTGCCATCGTTCTTGTGGAATAAACACCTTGGGTTAGGCTCCCAACCCAAGACGATGCGTTTCCTCTCATCCATCCTGTTCGCCCTTATGGCCATGGTTCTGCCCATGGCCGGCGTGCAGCATCATTTTTGCACCATGAGCATGGCCTTCGTGGACGGTGAGGACTGCCCGGTGGAGGAAAAAGATTGCTGCGGGGAAAAGAACGCGCCCAAGCCGGCCACGCCCGACTGCATGATTTCCGCCAAGCTTCTGCCGAACGCGGAGAAATATTCTCCGGTCCATGTCCCGCTCGCCGGTGCCTGGATCATTCTGCCGGTTTCCACCATGGACATCGTCCCCGCAGCCAGCAAGGAGGCGATCTCTCCTGAAAACGATCGCGCCCCGCCGGATCGGCCTCGCCTCTATCTAGTCCAGCGGCGTCTGTTAATTTGAAGCGATGTGTCTGAAGTTCCCGCCGGGTGATCCTGGCGATGTCGTTCATTCACGGGGCTATCCGCCCCATCACCTTCAAATTTTCAGAAAACCATGTCCACAATAGGCCAGATCATCGGCCGTCCCACAGAAACTACCCGATCCGCCGGAACGCGCCTCGGCGTCTGGCTGCTTCCGCTAGGAATCATCGCCGGTTTCGCCATCCTGTTCGCCCTGCTCTTCCGCGACAGGCTGCTACCCGCGAAATCAGTGGAGATTTTCCCGGCAGTGGCCATCGAGGAAAAAATCACGGAGAAATCCGACTCCAAAAAAACTTCCTCCACCGTTTCGTTACTTTTCCAGGCATCCGGCTGGATCGAGCCTGATCCTCTCCCCATGAAAGCAACCGCTCTCACGGACGGCATCGTCGAGGAAGTCCACGTCCTGGAAGGAGAGTTGGTCGAAAAGGGCGACCTTCTCGCCACCCTCATCGCGACCGATACCCGCATCGAGCGCGACCTCATGGCGGCGAAACTCGCGGACACGAAGGCCTCGTTCGACGCCCATTGCGTCGGTACGCAGATCGCTCTCCAGAGGATGGAAATCGAGAAAGCGTCTCTCACCATAGCGGAGGCGGACGCCGAGGAGGCTGAAAACAAACTCCGGCGCTACGGACGGATGTCCAAGGGTTCCATCACGGAGGACGAGCGCGTCGCCGTCCGCCTTGATCACGCCCGCGCCCTCGCGGAAGTCGATGCGGCGAAAGCCCGTATCGCAGGCATTTCCGAGGAACTCAACCAGATCGCCTACCAGGTTCTCGCGATCCAGGCGAGGATCAGTGCGGCGGAAAGTGAGCTGGAGAAAGCCGAACTCGCCCACAGCCGGACCAAGATCACCGCCCCTTCCGATGGCCGCGTCCTGGCTCTCATGGCCGCTCCCGGTCAGAAGAAAATGGCGGGAATGGATGCCGAGGACAGCTCCACCATCGCCATCCTCTATGATCCCGGGCACCTCCAGGTGCGTGTCGATGTCCCGCTGGGCGATGCGGCGGGTCTGGGTGTCGGCCAGCGTGCCAAGATCCGCTGCAACCTCCTCCCCGACATGGTCTTCGAAGGAGAAGTCACCCGGATCGAAGGCTCCGCCGATCTCCAGCGAAACACCCTCCAGGCGAAAGTCCGCATCGAGGATCCAAGCGAGAAACTCCGCCCGGAGATGCTCTGCCGCGTCGAGTTCTTCGAAGCCTCGCCGGGAACCACTGGAAATCCCGTGGATACGTCCACAGGCATCGCCGTCTATGTCCCGCGCAGCTCGGTTTCAGGCGGCACCGTCTGGATCTGCGATTCCGATTCCCTCCGCGCTGAGAAACGAAATGTGGAAACCTCGCTGATCCGCGAAAACCTTGTCCGCGTGGAGTCCGGGATCCGCCCCGGCGAGTGGGTCGTCTCAAAACCCACCGGCCTCGAGGCCGGCCAACGCCTTGACCCCCTTTTCCCTGATTGAAATGATCTCCTGCAAATCCATCACCAAATCCTACACGAAGGGAGCGAACATCGTCACCCCGCTTGAGAACCTCACCCTCGAAGTTCCCCGTGGGGAATTCCTCGCCCTCATGGGCCCGTCCGGTTCCGGCAAAACCACCCTGCTGAACCTTCTCTCCGGCATCGACACCCCGACCAGCGGCGGTCTGGAAATCGATGGCGAGGACATCGCCCGATTCTCCCGCAGACAGCTGACGAGCTGGCGGTCGCGAAAAGTCGGCTACATCTTCCAGCTATACCATCTCATCCCCGTCCTGACAGCTTTCGAAAATGTGGAACTTCCCCTGCTCATCACTTCCCTCTCCAGGACTGAGCGGAGAAAAAAAGCGGAGGCCGCGCTCGATATTGTAGGCCTCGCGGACCGTTCCCATCACACTCCTGGCGAGCTCTCCGGCGGGCAGGAGCAACGGGTCGCCATCGCCCGAGCCCTCGTCGCCGATCCCGCGCTGCTGGTAGCCGATGAGCCGACCGGCGATCTCGACCGCGAGTCCGCCACCAACATCCTCCGCCTCTTGAGATCACTCGCGGAAGAGCACGGAAAAACCATCGTCATGGTCACCCACGACGCGCGCGCCGCTTCCGCCGCCGACCGCACTCTCCACCTCGAGAAAGGCAAACTTCTCACCGCCGATCCCAATCCGACCCCCGCATGACCGCACTTCTCTCACTGGCTTTCAAGCAACTGGTCCGCCACCGTCTTCGCACGCTGCTGACCGTTCTTGGCGTCGCCTCCGGGATGTTTCTTTTCACCTCCGTGGAAACACTCCAGCAATCCCTGGCGGAAGTCACCGAGGAGACCGCCGCGGACACCACACTTGTGGTATATAGGGAAAACCGCTTCTGCCCGATGACTAGCAACCTTCCCGAGCACTACGCCGATGACATACGGGAGATCCCGAATGTCCGCGAGGTGATCCCCATCAAGATCACAGTCAACAACTGCGGAGCCAGCCTCGACGTCATCACTTTTCGCGGCGTTCCCGACGAACTCCTTACCAGGTTCGCACCGGAGATCGAGATCATCGAGGGTGGTGAGGGTGATTGGAAAAAACGCACCGACGCCGCCCTCCTCGGCGAGCAGTTCGCGAAGCGCCGTGGTCTCAAGCCCGGCGACAAATTCGACGCCGTGGGGATCACCGTCCACGTCGCGGGCATCATCCGCTCGCCTTTCCCGCAAGACAACAACGTCGCCTACGTCCACCTTGATTTCCTCCAGCAGGCCTCGAAAGCAGGACTAGGCACCGTCACCCAGTTCAATGTCCGGGTGGAGAAATCGTCCGATCTGAAACCGGTTGCCGAAGCCATCGACAGCCGTTTCAAGTCCGACCAGCAACCCACCAACACCCGCCCCGAGAAAGCGTTTTTCGCGGAAACCGCCGGCCAGTTGATCGAGCTCATCGGCTTCACCCGTTGGCTGGGTCTTGGCGCGGTTCTGGCGGTCACCGGCCTTGTCGCGAATTCCATCCTCCTCATGGTGCGCTCCCGCGTGAAAGAGAACGCCGTCCTCCGCACCCTTGGCTATCCGGGGAAGGCCATCATGTTTCTCGTCCTCAGCGAGGGCGGGATGCTCGGTCTCGCCGGTGGCGCGGTCGGAGCGGGCCTCGCCTGGATTTTCCTCCGCTGGCAGAGTTTCACCATGGGCAGCGAGGGCCACACGCTCGCCATCCTCCCGGAAATTTCCACCGCCCTCCTCGCAACCGGCGGGGCGTTGCTTCTGGGCATCATCGCTTCCGTTCACCCGGCCTTCGTCGCCATCCGCCAACCCATCGTGAAATCGCTGCGCTCGTAAGCCCTTCCGCTGATCACTGGTCACCCGGCACCAGCCCCTTTCTTCATGCTACCCCTCACCTACGCCCTCCGGAACCTATTCCGCGACAAGTCCCGCCTCGTCCAGACGGTCGGCGGCTCCGCGCTGGTGGTGCTGCTGGTCATGGCGGCGTCCGCCCTGAACAGCGGGATGGCGAAGGTTCTTTCCGCATCCGGATCTCCTCGAAACGCCATCCTTCTCGGTGCGGGCAGTGAGGAAAGCATCCAGCGCAGCGAGGTTTCCTCGCAGCTCGGGGGGATCGCGGAGGCCGGGATTCCAGGCGTTTCCACCGTCCTCGATACTCCCGCCGTCTCCCCGGAGATCCACTACATGTCGTTTCTAGAAACGTCTGATGGAAAAGGCCAGGGACTCTTCCGCGGTGTCACCGCCAAGGCCCTCCTCGTGCATCCCGAAGTTCGCCTCACCGAGGGCACGTTCCCCCGCGCCGGGGAGGTGATGGCCGGCAAGCTCGCCTGGAGGAAACTCGGATTGCCGGAAGAAGCTCTCCGCGCCGGGAAAAAAGTGAGAATCGATGGCTCGGAGATGACCGTCTCCGGCACCTTCGCCGCGCCGGGAACCGTCATGGAATCGGAGATCTGGGCCGTGCTCGGGGATCTCCGCATGCTCGCCCAGCGCGATACGGTCTCCTGCGTCGTTCTCCGAATGGAAACGCCGGGGGACTTTTCCGAGGCGGATCTTTTCGCCCAACAGCGGCTCGATCTCGAACTGGCCGCCATCCGGGAAAGCGACTACTACGCCGCTCTCGGCAGCTTTTACAAACCGCTCCGCGTCATGACATGGATCACCGCGGGTCTGGTCGCCGCCGGAGCCATCTTCGGCGGCTTCAACACCCTCTACGCCGCCTTCGCCTCACGCATCCGTGAGCTTGCCACCCTGCAGGCGATAGGCTTCGGGAGAGGCGCGGTTTTTCTCAGTCTGGTGCAGGAAAGCGTGATCGCCTGTCTTGCCGGGACTCTGCTGGCTTCCGTCATCGCCCTGCTTCTGCTGGATGGCAGGACGGTCCCGTTCTCCATCGGAGCGTTCGCCGTCACCATCTCCCCGGCGGTGGCCGTGACCGGACTGGTGACCGGCACCCTGCTCGGGATCATCGGCTCCGTCCCCCCCGCCATACGCTGCCTCAAACCTTCCCTTCCGAAAGCCCTCAGATCATAGAACCAAACAGAAAACATGAAAAACAAACTGCCAACCTGCCTCGCCCTCGCACTCCTGGCACTCGTCTCCTGCGAGAAACAGAATCCCGGAACCTCGGCCACCGAAGCCGCCCCGGATCCCGCTCTGGAGAAATATTTCACCGACGAAGCCATCCCCGGCGGCCAGTCGATTTCCGAAATACGCGGCAACGTGAAACCCGGCGATGAAATATCCCTCAGCGGTCTGGTGATGGGTCGGGAGAATGTCTTCGTCGATGGCCGTGCCTCCTTCATCCTCGGCGATCCGAAAACGCTCACCCCGTGCAGCGAAATGGGCGAGGACGATCACTGCCCGACCCCATGGGACGCCTGCTGCGATTCCAAGGAGGATCTCCGCAACGGCATCGCCTCCATCCAGATCCCGGGAGAAGACGGACGGGTTCTGAAAGGGAATATCAAAGGCACCGATGGGATCAGGGAACTCAGCACCGTGACCGTCAGCGGGATTGTGGCTCCGCAGTCAACGGCGGACGCGCTGATCGTGAACGCGTCAAAGATCCACGTGAGCGAGCCTTAGTATGAGCCGGAAAGCGATCCTGGAGTAGGAGCATGCGGCAGGATCTCCAGCCCCCATTGTTGCGTAAAATCAAAACTGACGGATGGGAAACGGAGAAATCGCCCGAAGAAAGGCTCCTGCCCGGAAGGGCATGTTCCAAGCACGGGATTCCCATGACACCAGCCCAACGGGCTTGCGGATTTTAGCCCGGGGTCGGCGGAGCAACGGGTAGCCTACCCGGAATCCCGCCCGGGAATCACAACGCCACAGGTGTTGCGTCCGCGCGCGAGGGAACGGCTTGGACACAACCCCGTCGGGGTTGGAAGATCCCGCGCCTGTGATCCCAGGGTAGCCTCCGTTTCACTCCGGCAACCCTGGGCTTGGATCCGTAACACCGTTGGTGTTGGGAACGGTTCGTCATAGGAAATCCCTGTTCATCATTTCAGATTTTACGCAGCACTAGGGGTATTGTGAGCTAGCGCAGGCTGTTGGCGCACCTGCATGGTCTTTGACATACTACCCGTAGTTGGAGCGAGTATGAGATGAGTTCGCTAACCTACCTTCTCCGCCAGTTTCCTCACCAGTTCCTTGTGTGATTTCGTGGCGAGAGAAATTTCCGCCTGCTCCATGGCCAGCTTCGAATGGCGGCGGGCGGCGGTGGAGAGGGCGTCGTTACCGAGGCGGGTGAGGACGGCGAGGTTTTTCTGGATACGGGCGCCCACCTCGAACATGGCGGCGCCGTCGCGGCTGATGGCGGTGAAGGCGTCGTCCAGCAGGTCTTCGGGATCCAGGGAGGAGACAACGACGTTCTCGTATTTCACCTCCGCCTCCTCGCGATGATGATTACTCCACGTTTCCATGAGACGGACCTGTATGCCGAGGACGGCGATGGCTGTGCCGGGGTCGTTGACAGCGGGGGAAAGGGCGCGGTCGGCGATCTCCGAGAGCATGATCATGCCGAAGCGCGGATCGTTGTCCACGCGGCGGGAATCCCCGATGTGGAAGGCCTCGCGGATGCGTTTCACGATGTCATCGTCGAGATCGGTCCGGTCTTTGACGATGACCAGGGAATCGTGGGGATCCACGAACGCGCCGGGGCGCTCCTGCACACGTATGGTGGTGCCGAGATCCGACGCGATCGATTCCAACTGGTCGACATCGATGTTCTGGACATACCCGATCGTCTCCGAGGTGATCTCCGCTCCGGAAAAGGTATCCCCGTCCGCTTTCCTCGCTCCGAGCGTCCCCATGGTCTCGGACGAGTCGAAGACCCTGCGGCAGGCGTTCTCGACATGCTCCAGGGTGTCGCCCATCCGTCCGAGCTTGGAGACGCGGTCCACCCAGCGCACGAAGGCGATCAGCACCCATGCGACCATGAGGCAGTATCCGGCGAAGAGCAGGAGATATCCGCCGGGGCCGTAGTAGGAATCCAGGCTGATCGCGACCAGCGCGACGATGGCGTAGATGAATGCGGCTAGGAACGCGGTCAGGGAGTTCTGAGTGGACTTGTCCCCCATGACAATGCGCGTGGCTCGCGGGGTGGCCGTGGTGGAGACGGCGGTGAAGGCACTCACCATCGCCGTGACCGAGAAGGTCGCGACCGTGAGCATCGTGGAGGCCATGATTCCCAGCAGGGTGATGAGCATCTCCCGCTCGATGCCTATCTTCATCTTGTCCGGGAGAAACCTGTCGCCGAAGTAGGCGACGCTTACCCACGTCACCGCGGCGGCTCCCATGACGGACGGTTTCAGCCAGAGGCTGGTGCGGAGTTCGCGGAGGAGATATTCTGCTTTGGTCACCGCTCCAGTTGAACCCGGCCAGTATGCCTTCGCAAGTGGCGAGATTTCCCACTAACTCGATTTAACCTTTGAGCCTGCCCCCCAATCCTCCGATTCGGCTTTCGCGCCGCACCTCGGCGAATAATACCCGCGGAAGTGTTTCTCGGCGCGGCGGTGAGGAATCCGGCGTGGGCGATTTTCGAATGGAGGACAGGGGTGAACGTCTCCGAGATCAGGCCGGCGGAAAAGGCGGCTGGAATCGCCATACCGACCATGGTCGTCCACGGGGATTCGGACGGTCTCATCCCCATGTCCTCGGGAAGGGCGCTGTTCGATTCATTTCCCGAGAGAACCGCGAAGCGATGGCTGCCTGTGCCTACCGCCGACCATGACAATGTGCTGGTCACCGATTTCCCCCTCTACGCGACGATGGCGGAGTGGATTCTCACGCATTCCGGAGACGGCTCACCCGCATCCGCTCCGCGGTGACGAGAGCCTTGAAGCGGGAGTAATCCTCCTCCTGGCTGCTGGAGAGGAGTCGGTAGGCGTAGAGAGGCCATTGGCTGATCTCCTCCAGCGCGTTCTTCATCCGTAGTGCGATGACGTCGGCGGAATCGGTGCCGCGCCCGGAAAGGCGTGCCAGCAGCTCACCGTTATCGGGTGGCATCACGAAAAGATCCAGCGCGGAGAGGCGGATCGAGGGATCGCCGCATTCGCGGACTTGAGCGGCTCCCTGGACATCGAGATCCATGACCACGTCCGTCCCGCTTTCGAGATGGCAGGTGACTTCCGATTTCAAGGTGCCGTAAAGGTTTCCGTGGACTTCCGCACTCTCGAGAAACTCACCGGCCTCCCGTTTTCCTGAAAAGTCCTCGCGGGAGATGAAATGGTAATCCCGTCCGTCCATTTCGCCGGCGCGGGGCGCACGGGTGGTGCAGGAGATGGAATAATGCGCCTCTCCCTCGTCCGCCAGACGCCTGCACAGGGTCGTTTTTCCGGATCCGGACACCGGAGACCACCATCAGCATTCCCTTGCGTTGCGACATGGCGGGGAGGCTGCACGGAAACCGCGGAATTAAAATTCTAAATTCGGTGAAGCTTCTCCGGGAGATCAATTTTGGCTTGGCGGAAACCCGCGGTTATCGTTTTCTCATCATATGGAACAACATCCGGTCACTCCTCCGCCCACTCCCGCTCCCGCCCCCGTGAAGAAAGGCCTTCCGCCCATCGCCTGGGTCGGCATAGGTTGCGGTGGATTGCTCCTGATCGCCATCATCGTCATTGTGGGCGCCGGATTCTGGGGTGTGAACAAGGCCAGGGAGCTTGGTGTGGATTTCCAGAAAAACCCGGAGCGTGCCGCTGCCGAGCTGGTCGTGAACATGTCGCCGGATCTGGAAAAGGTCTCATCGGATGAGGAGGCGGGCACCATCACCATCCGGACAAAAGACGGCAAGGTGATGACCCTCGGCTACGAGGAGATCACGGAAGGAAAATACACGATGCGGGAGCCTGAAGCCGCACCACCGGCGGATCCCGTGGAGGACGAACCCGCCACGGAGTGACGTGTGGGTGAGCCGGAGCAGGGGAAAGAAACCTGAAATAAACCTCCCCCGGCGGCGCTCCTATGAATGGATGCTCCAAATCACTTCCGCATGGCGCGGATACTGCGAAGAAGGCATCCGTCCAAATAAAACACGTAATATGAAAATCGTTCACAAAACCAAATCCGGAGAAAGTCGCGAAGCCCTTCTCAAAGAATATTTTATCACCGCCTCCCTTATCGCTCTACTGAAGCGCGTGGGCGAAGAGGCCGCGAAAGCCGCCCCAGCAAGGGCGAAGACCGCAGCCCTCGCACGGGTTCGCCACTAAAGGCCGCCCCCGATCTCCCCGGACACATGGCGAATGCCGGGCGGTGGTGAGTTTTTGGCTCTCCCGAAAACTCAAACCGGGTCTTACTCCATACATCGGTTTTCCCAGAAAGCAGAGTGCGCGATGCACCCTGCTTTTTCTTTTCTGCACGAGTATGGCGCCGGATCCCGCGCCGCACGCCTCACGGCAGCATGGCCTTGTGCTTACCCTCGGCGTCATTGAAAAGGATGCTGCCGCCCGAGTCATTGGCAATGAGGGCAGCCGCCATTTCACCAAGCGGGCCATGAACGCCCACAGAGCCGGTATTTGCGTCTGCCGAGAGATAGCCCATGATCTGGCCGCTGAGCTCATGCACAGTGATCATGCCCCCATTCCCGGCAGCCATGAGCTTTACCGCCATCTGCCCGTTATTGTTCGTGACGAAGACCTCGCCACCGGCTTCCCCGCCTAGCATCACGGTCTGCGGTTTGCCCTCCTTGTTCACGGTGTTCACCATGCCGCCAAGCTCGCTCACGCGCATTCCGGCGCGGGGCTTGCCCTCCGCATCGCACACGCAGAACTGGCCGCTGCCGTCCTCAGCCTCCGAAAGCTGGGTGATCAGCTTACCCTTCGCGTTGCGGAATTCCAACACGGCGGAGTCCTCACCGATCCTGAGAATGGCTCGGGCGATATGGTTCTTATCCGAGAGCGAGAGCTCCACGCCGTCGTCCGTGGCCATCACGTGGAAAGGGATGCGCATGTCCCCACCGCGGACGGCAAGATGGCACGCCTCAAACGTCGCATACTCCGGCCTCGGGAACTCGGGATCGTCGTCCTGTTGATCCAGCAAATTCAGCAGATGTGCCACATCCAGCTTCAGCTTCGCCACCTCTTTCCGCAGTTCCTCAAGTTCTTCACTCATACTGCGAACCTAGCGGGCGACGGGTTCCACAACAGCAAAAAATCCCCAAGGCACGATCGGCGAAGGCTTCCTCTACACCCGCCTTAACGGCACCACCCGCCGCACCCGCCGAATCACCGTCCTCCCTGAGGAGAGCGCTACGTTTGACGCCCATCACAGGGCGAGCGTACGGGCAGCTAGGGAGAAATGGTTTGAAACGTCGTAGTAGTTTTCTAGCCCAACGGGCTTGCGGAACTGTCCAGAGTTGCCGGAGTGAAACGCAGGCTACCCTGGGAGAATCACCCGCCATATTCTCCAAGCCTGTAGGGCTTGCGTCCAGGCGCGGGGAATCTCAGACCCGGCCACAACACCTTTGGCGTTGGTATATCAGCGCGGGGAATCTCAGACCCGGCCACAACACCTTTGGCGTAGGTATTTCAGAACCGGAAATACCCCGGGTAGCTGCGCCAACCCGGGGCTTAAATACGAAACACCGTTGGCGTTCGGAGAAGGCTTAGTTCAACCTGGCCGTTCCGTCGGTATCCCTCCTCCACCGCCCCCTCACCCCCGACGATGCCGAGCACTTCACCCAGCTCCACGCCTCCCTCAGCGTCGGCGTCCCGGAAACCTCCGGCTACCCCGCCCTCGCGAATCTCCTCAACGCCGTCGGCGAATCCCTCAAGCCGAAGAACTGAGTTCTATCCTGCGCGGTATTCAACCGGTGTAGAGTGAAGCGCATTTCATTATGCTGCGTCGTTCTCCAGGAACTCGTTCAGTTTACTCAGGTAGGTTGGTTCCGGCCATAATTTCGTGTCGGACGGAAGATTCCCGAGGGGGATTTTGCCGGTCATCTTTTCGAAAAGTCCGAGATCGAAATCGGCGGCAAGAGTCGCGGCTTTCACGGACTCCGGAATTGAAAGCACATAGGAGTTTTCTCCGCTATCGTGGCTCAGTTTGAAAAGTCCGGCATCGAATGCCCAGTGGCACTGTTTGCTCAGACAGAGTCCGTTTCGGGTTGAATCGATCTCAAAACGGCTCCACGGCAGGATGTGAGCGGCATCCACACCCGGACTTCGGGTAGCTGATGTTCTCGGCATTTTTTGGCCAGAAAACATGCACCGAGAATCATACGCGTTGCGGACATTCTCGCGGAATACCTTGGCGGAATGCCCTCTGATCGCAGCCAATCTCCATTGCCTTACCCTTTCCGCACGCGCGCTCGCAGGGTCTATCACCACGTTTTCAACAAGTTCATCCGAGTCGTCTTTCCCTTCATCATCTTGCCCGTCAATTTCAACGAACGAACCAACCAGATACTGACTTTCCAGGAGTGGCAGAATATCACCCTCCGGCGATTTCAAAGCCTTGTGGAGCCTAGTGTAGGATATTGTCAGTTCCTCTTGCGTTGAGTTCAGGGACGTGAAGGCCTTCGCGTGCTCCATCACCGCAAGAGACACTGGATCTTCTTTTGTCGCGGCAGCCGTCCAGATGCGTAAAACCCTCTCCATGCGATCAGCGAACCTGATGTCCAATTTCAGACCATCGGCATTTTCAATCCTTACAATCACCGGTCTGATTAAAACGGTGGTGGCACGTCTGACCACGTCGAGTCGAATTGTTTGGACAACAAAATTATTCCACTCTGGCAGAACCTTGCCATGGCACTCATGTTTTTCGCGCCGGGGCTTTGGGAGAAGCATCGCAGCAGCGATGAGCGATGACGGGTGTGAATTTTTAACTGACTTATCGAGACGTATGCGGGGCTTGCCGTCTTTCCGCTTACACCGCGAATGGGCATTGATCTCTGTTTCGGGAAGAATTTCAAGCAGGATGGGGAGATCCAACACATCAGGAATGTGGAGATCGCCTTGTGAACCAGCCAACTCGTATTCACCGCGTCCACCACTGGGTCGTAAGGTAAGATTCATGCGATCTTATCGGAGGTTGCTTCAAGATATTTTCTAATTCTCTGGGCGAGCCATTGCGCAACGGGAGGGGTCACGGCATTGCCGAGGGCGTGGTAGCGGAGGGAATCGATGTCGCCCTCACCGGATGCTTCTTTGTCGAGCATTGTCCAGCCATCAGGGAATCCCATTATGCCTTCACACTCTTTTGGCGTGAGCCTGCGGACTTCGCCTTTTTTGGGGTACTGGACGTAGGTTCTGCTCCAGTCTGTGCCGGTGTGGCGGGCGGAACTGGCGTAGAGGCAGTAGGCGATGGATTGATAGACTGGTCCATTTCCACCATCTTCTCCAATGACTTTCTTAAAGGGGGAAAGAGCGGCCTTCCCATTTGGTTTGCCCGACGCAGCATCCCCTTCGCCGCGTTCGCCTTCAAAAAGTATTTGTCCGGCGACCTTCAACGTCTCGATGACACCCAACAATGTAGACTCTTTGGCGAGATTGGGGGACTCCGAAGTCTTTGCTGTTGAGCACACGCCAGCCGACAGAATACCCGAAACCGGCCAACGTCCGGATGACGGTGGCAAAATCTCTTCCTCGATGGGAGCTAAGGAGACCTGCAACGTTTTCGAGTAAAACAACTCGGGGGCGTGCTTCTCCCACGAGGCGAGCAAATTCGTGAAAGAGTCCAGAGCGCTTCCCTTTAAGCCCCGCTCGTGCGCCCATGCGAGCCAGCGAGACGTCCTGACATGGGAATCCTCCGCCCAAACGTCGGAAACAGGTATGGAGTCTGGGGTGAGTTCTTTGATGTTTTCATAGCAGTCTAGGTGTGGCCATCTGTGGGCTAGTACGCTCCGGCAGAATTTGTCGATTTCGCATTGGAAGGTGATTTCAAAACCCTCACGTTCAAGCCCGAGGTCAAAGCCACCGATCCCTGTAAATAGCGAAGCGGCACGGAACTTCCCATTGTTTTTCTGATGGGAGGCAGCGGCATTTCCTTCGGGCTGAAGCATGAATCTGGACAAAGCTTAGGAGCTTCAAACTAAAGGGGCAAGAATGTGTTTGCCATCTACTCTCTCGAAACCCTCCTCCACCGCCCCCTCACCCCCGACGAGGCCGAGCAATTCACCCACCACACCCGCCGCATCACCGCCCTCCTCGCGGAGAACGGGGCGCTGGATGCGCATTACAAGACGAGCCACTGAGCAATAGGGAGAAGGGGATTGCATCCCCTCCGCACAACCCCGGCGAATCCATCTCCCCGTCCTCCGCGAAAGGGGACGCAATCCCCTTCTCCTTATTTCCCCGCTACAGAAAACCCCGCACGGGCGCCGGTTGCGGAGACGGTGCGGGGGGGGATATCAGGAGACCGTTCCGACTTCGACCGTAATCCCTTCCGGCTGAATATCGATCGAGCCATAGGCCACGTCCGTATCTTCCGAGTAGTGAACCGGCACGTCAGTGACGGTCTGGTGCACCACTGTGCCCTCCCCGGGTGGGGTGACCTCCAGATCCATAATATAGATGGCCGGGTTGATGCCTTGGGGCACCCTGGGAACAAGGTTCGCGGAGTATCCGGAAGTTGGGCAGGTCACCTCCCCCTTGACGTGGAGTGTTGGCGGGCTTCCCGGCATCGTATCGTGCCAAGCTTTCCAGTTTTTCGATGTGTAGGCAGTGCTCATGTTCAATTGTTGTTCTTTGATTGGTATGTAGGAGCGAATCAACCGCCCACGCTGATCTCCGCGACGTTGCTCCACTGGCCGGTGCGCTGGGAGTCCTTGGTGTAGATGGCGCGGTATTTCCAGGTGGCGGCGGGGGTGGGGAAGGGGGTGGTATCGGTGTAGTTGGGGCGGGTATCTACGGCGAGGAACTGCCAGGTGCCGGTGCCGGGGTCTTTCTGGATCTCGATGGCTTCCATCATGCCTTTTTTCCAGACGACCTCGACCTGCCCGCCGGTGGTGCGGAGGGAGATGCCGGGGGTGACGGTTGAGGGATCCGGCATTTCGGATTCCGGGCCGATGATGCCTAGGGCTTCGCCGACGGATTCGGTGTAGGCGGGGGCGGCTTTGACGCGGCGGACGAGATCGCGGAAGCGGGTGAGGATCCCAGGCATTACGTCGGGAGGCTCGGGGGTGGGAAGCGGCGGGGTGACGGGGATGGGGGCATCGCCGGAACCGGTGAGGAGGAGGTTTTTGTAGGCGGTGCACTGGCTGCCGGAGTCCCGCATGCTGATGGCGTGGTTGAGCGTGTAGCGGAACCATGTTGCATCCGCTGCCTGGGCGGCGACTTCAGGGGCGGTGAGGCCGAGGAGGGCGGAGTAGGAGCCGATGGTGTCGCGGAAACGCTCGAAGAGGGCGGCGGTTCCTTCGTCGGTGTCGGGGATGTAGTCTGATTTTGGCATAATCTGTTGGTTTTCCTAAGGAAACGCTGATTTAATCCAGCTCGTCTCCAAGCGAAAAATGGTTATCTTCGGCCATGGATCATCAGGCCGGATTTTCAGAACTCGAGTTCGCAGGGAAGCGAAAGATCACACGTCGCGAGAAATTCCTCGCAGCCATGGAAGAAGTGGTCCCGTGGGAGGAGCTCCTCGCCGTAATCAGACCCAGTTATCCGGAGGGCAAACGCGGGCGTCCGCCCATCGGGCTGGAGCGCATGCTGCGCCTGTATTTCCTCCAGCAATGGTATGGTTTGGCCGACGAAGCCCTTGAGGATGCCGTTTACGACAGCCAGGCCATGCGCTCTTTCCTCGGGATCAACCTTGCTTCCCATCCCGTGCCCGACGCCACCACCCTGCTCAAGTTCCGGCGGCTTCTGGAGAAAAACGACCTGTGCGCGGCCATTTTCGAAGCCATCAACGCGCACCTCGAAGAGCGGGGCCTGCTCATGCGCGAAGGCACGCTTGTGGACGCGACCATCATCAACGCGCCTTCCTCCACGAAGAACAGGGACAAGGCGCGCGACCCCGGAATGCACCAGACCAAGAAAGGCAACCAATGGTATTTCGGGATGAAAGCGCACATCGGGGCGGAGCGGTCACAGCGGAATGGTTCACACCGTCGTCTCAACCGCAGCGAACGTTTCCGACATCTCCCGGACAGCCGAACTGTTGCACGGGAGCGAAACGCAGGTCCATGCCGACGCAGGCTACGTCGGGGTTGCGAAGCGCGACGAAATCAGGCGGGCCGATCCCGAGGGGAAGATCGACTGGCAAATCGCCAGCCGCCGCCAGCCGATCAGAAAGATGGGGGACGGGATGCAGAAAGACGCCCTGCTGGCCGCCGAAAAAGCCAAGGCCTCCGTAAGGGCCTTCGTCGAGCACCCCTTCCATATCATCAAGAACCTCTTCAGGCACCGGAAGACCCGCTACCGGGGTCTGGCCAAAAACCACCACCAGCTGCAAGTCCTCTTCGGACTGGGCAATCTCGTGGTCGCAGCCCGGCAAACCGCGTGAACGGAGCGCAGCCAGGCCGGAAAAAGCGGCAAACGCACCCGCAAGGGACGAACAACTGCCAACCCGGTCATCAAAAACCATCCCGAAACCGCTTCCGGCGGATCTCGGCAACACGCGAAGTCATCAGACCGGTTCGAAATCCGAACTTACGCCTTTGTTCAGCGTTTCCCTAGGGTTGGAGGATGTTCACGCCGCGCTGCGGTGCCGGTAGGGCACGGGGGAAACACGGGCGGGTGCGGGGGAAGGGCGAATGGGTGCGCTGTTGCCTTGGGAGGGTGCGCTGTTGCCCCGAGCGGGTGCGCTACGGCCTTCCCCGGGTGCGCCGGAGTCTCTGCCGGGTGCGCTGGAGTCTTCCACGGGTGCGCTGGAGCCTTCCCCGGACGGGCGGGAAGGAATCCGGAATGGAGGGGAGAAGGTCATTGGTGGGGTGGAGTGGCGGAGGAAGGGGTGCGGAGCTGAGGTCGGAATGCTTTGCGCACGGTGCCATTCCATACTTTTCCGTATGGGCGTGGCAACAGGTCTTTGTGTTCAAAACCGGAAGTGATCTTAATTTTTCCTAACCATGGATGCGGACGGGAATCCGCTCCACCGCATGGTTTTTTCTTGGACGGAAACCATGTGTTGAAAGAGTTGCAGGGGATTGTAAGCGGGCGGGATGAAGGTGGTGGAGCTTTGTCTTGCCGTGGCATCGGGATTGGGATAGCTGGTATGCCCTATGAGATTGGAGAGGCCTATGGATACATGGCGGGTTCTGTTCCCGGATGGCAGGGAACCCCTTTCACTGGAGAAGCTGGCGCTGGCGAGCGGCTACCGGGTGAAAGGGATGCGGGAGGTGATGGATTGCTCGGAAAGGTATGTGTATGAGGTGTTTGTGCGGGATATCGGCCTGCCGCCGAAGATATGGATGCGGCAGGAGAGGATGGTGGTGGCGAGAAGGATGATGGGTGGAGGGGCGGGGTTTTCAGAGGTATCAGAGAGGCTGGGTTTCGCTTCCACGGGAGGGTTCAGGAGGGAGTTCCGGGATATTCACGGGGTTCTTCCGCGGGAATATGTGAAGGGTTTGGGGAAAGGGGGTGCGGGTTGGGCCGCCTGTGATTTTCTTTCCCCGCACGGTTCGGATGGTGTTAGGTAGGCGCGATGAGTAGCAAGAAGCCCTGCCCGGATTGCCCGGAAGTCGCAGTAGAAGATGAGGTGACCGAGGAGGAGATCCGGCAGCAGGAGGTTTTCGAGCTGGAGACGGAGGAGGGGTCCTGG
The DNA here is from genome assembly GCA_963758175.1 of uncultured Verrucomicrobiae bacterium. Lineage (GTDB taxonomy): Bacteria > Verrucomicrobiota > Verrucomicrobiia > Verrucomicrobiales > Akkermansiaceae > Luteolibacter. The sequence goes on along the minus strand of CAVWUI010000002.1, from coordinate 662,466 downwards.
CTTTCGGGGCCGCGGTCGAGGCTGCACGATCTGGCGTCGCTTTTCCGGGTTGGTCTGGATTTGATCAAGGCCTACCGCATCCTGCATTTCGTGGGCCGTGCGTGACGATTTTCGGATCCGCGCGGACAAAGCCGGGGACGCGGTATTACGAGCTTGCGAGGGAGATGGGGGCGGCGTGCGCTGAGCTGGGTTTCACCACGCTGACGGGGGGAGGCCCCGGAATCATGCAGGCGGGGAACCAGGGCGCGTTCGAGGCCGGGGGGAAATCCATCGGGGTGAACATCATCCTGCCGTTCGAGCAGAACGTGAACCCCTACGTCCACCGCTCGGTGGACATGCGGTATTTCTTCACACGGAAGACGATGCTGGTGAAATACTCGTATGCCTTCATCGTGATGCCGGGGGGCGCGGGGACTCTGGACGAAATGTTCGAGACGATGACGCTGATCCAGACCGGGAAGCTGAGGAACTTCCCTATCATCCTGATGGGAAAGGATTTCTGGCAGCCGCTGATGGACTTTGTACACAAGATGGCGGAGGAGGGGACGATCAGCCCGGAGGATCCGGATCTCATTTTTTTCACCGACAGTGTGGAGGAGGCGAAGGCGCATCTCCAGCGGCATGCGGTGCGGCAGTTCGGCCTGCGGAGGAAGAACATTCCGAAGAAGATGCCTATCCTGGGGGAGGGGTGAGGCCGGTCAGGCCTTGGGGAGGAAATAGCTTTTCTGCTTTTCCGAGACGGGCATGCCGAGCTTTTCCATGGCGGAGAGCATGTCTTCCCAGAGGGAGCGTTTCACCTCGTTGGACCCGCCGCTCTGGAGGAGGTAGCTGGGGTGGTAGGTGACGCGGGCGGGGATGCCGGAGAGGTCGTGCCACGTTACCGCGCATGGAGCCGACCGTGCCTTCGAGGCCGAGCAGTCCATCGGCAGCGAGGTGGGGAACTGTCCTCCGGAACGCGAAACATGCGGTTGGATGCCAGCGGGCGGCTTGTGAGAACCGACAGAGGGATCGAAACCGCCAGACCCAGGGATACCGGGAGGGTAAGAAGAAATAGAGTGGATCCGCCAAGAAGAAATGTTCCCGTTCCTCCGGCGATTCCGGCCATGGTGTGCCACTTTTGGGTCCATGCGGCCGCATGCCAGGAAGTCCCGGTCGCCTCTGTTCTGCGCGTCCCATGCCACTTTCTTCCCTGACAGAATGCACGCGACGAAATGCGAGTGGAACATCATGTTCACAGGGGCGACAAACGAAGAAGACACCGTTTCCGAAATGAAGCTTCGAAGCTCCTTTAAGAATCCGCCGAATTCCCGGAGGCGGTTCCGGCCTGCGGAGGAAAAATACCCCCCGGGAAGATTTCGATTCCGGGGGAGGGCTAGGGAGCCGCCGCAAGGATGAAATCACCCTGGGTTACGGATCTTTCCACATCTGAGATTTTTTCTTTGGAGAGATTGCCTTTATTACGAGATTTATCCAGGAGCCCCCAGAGGCTTATCACAAGAGTCGTCAACTTTAATTTCAAAAGAGGCTGTGCGCTGGATCTGCCGGAGGAAATCCATGGGGTTGCACTAAAGTCTGTACCCCACCGGGTTGTCACCCCCTTGAATTTTGGAACTATAGGGCTGTCAAGCTGACGGAAGAACTTCCACAGCAAACTGAACAAGTTGAAAAAAATCGAAAAAGTATAACCATGAAAACCAAGTCCACCAGAATCCCCGCATCCGCGCTGCTTGCGGCCACCTTGTTCTGCGGCCAGTCACACGCCGCCACACTATCCAATGCGTTCACCTTTTCTGATCTCACGGTCAATCCGGCCAGCGCATGGAGTGATGGCGGGGGAACCAGCTTCGAACACTCTGCAACGAGTACCGACGATCCGGCTTTCCAGAGCGCCCTTGCCAATGTGACCGATTTCTCTTCCGGGACGAACTTCTCCGTGACTGGCGGCTTCACGGTAACGACAAACGCGGCTGCTGGAACCAATGGCACCAACCAAGTGAGCACGTTCGGTATCACCCTTTTCGGTGATACATCCGATCCCTCGACAGGGATCTTTGCTAGTTTGGTTCTCGCTGAAAGCCGCCCGGGCTACCTCGGAGGGCAACGCTTAGGTCTCGGAACAAACCGGCCCAATGCCGGGACTAACTACGTCGGGAATTTCCCGGAAAGCGGAGCCGATGAGTCTGGAGGGACTTTCCTCACTGGATCAAACAACAGCCTTGGTGGACTTGCTGATTACACGTTCAACATCGGAGTCACATACGATACCGCAACGCAGGTTGATATTTCCTTCATGCTTTCTGACGGAACAAATTCCAACACACTTGTCGCGAACGATGTGGACATTACTTCCCTTGCAAGCAACAACGCATTCGGGGTAACCCTTTCAGAGCGCAGACGCTCGCTCGGAGGGACGTTCTCGGACTTCACGGTAACTCAGGTTCCGGAACCAACTTCGGCGGCACTTGCATTGTCGGCGCTGGGGTTGGCGCTGTTCCGCAGACGCCGGTAAATCGCTTCCGAATCGTCGGCACCGTTCCGCGCCACTGTGAGTCACTCAAGTTTTACGATCCCTCGCTCGATGGCAAGAGCGACGGCACGGGTGCGGTCGGGGACGTCCAGCTTGGAGAGAACTCGGCTCATGTGTGCCTTGATTGTAAATTCCGTCACGCCAAGTTCCGTTGCGATCTGCTTGTTGGCGTAGCCTTTCATCGCGAAACGGAGGACTTCGATCTCACGGTCGCTCAGAAACTCGCGGGTTTTCCTGCGGGCGATGCTGGCAGCGACCTCGTCGGTGAAATGCCTGCCGCCAGCATGAATTTTGCGGATGGCCTCGATCAGTTCGTCGCGGGAGACCGATTTTGCCAAGTAGCCTGAGACGCCGGCTTTGATAGCCTTGTGAATGGATTCTTCCCCTTCGTCGATGGAGAGAAGGATCACCCTGGCTTTTCCGTTTTTTTCGAGAATGCGGCTTGTGGCCTCTATACCGTGAATATCGGGCAGGTTGCCGTCCATAAGAACCACATCCGGCGAGTGTCTGAGAAATTTTTCAAGAGCCTCTTCGCCTGATGATGCTTCTGCGACGACCTCTATCGAGGGTTCGATTCCGAGGGAATCCTTGAGGCCGATACGGACGAAAAAGTGATCGTCCACGACAAGGACACGGATGGTTTTTTCTGGGCGATTCATGAGGACGGCGAGTCAGGGTATGGGATATTGAAAATGCGGACGAGCGTTCCTTCGCCGGGGCTGCTTTCGATTTCGAGCCGGGCTTTGATTTTGGCGGCACGTTCCCGCATTCCCAAGAGGCCGAAGTGAGCGGTGCTGGTGTCGTCGGATTCCTCGGGAAACGAAATTCCGTTGTCTCGGATTGAGAGGGAGAACAGACCGCCGCTGTAGTCGAAGGGTTACGCTGATATCCGTTGCTTTGCCGTGTTTGGAGGAGTTTGTGACAGCCTCTTGGGCGATCCGCATCAGGTGGAATTCGGTCTGGCGGCCAAGACGGCGTGTCTTACCCTTGGTTTCAATTGTGACGGGGCGCTTGTCCCCGGTATCGAAATTGCGGGCGATCTCCTCGAGAGCCGGTTGGAGGCCGCCCAGCTCGAGCGTGCGGGAGCGTAGATCCCATATCGAATTTTTCGCCTCAGCCCTGCTATGGTTCAACATGGCTTTCACTTTGGAGAGGGAGCGACGGAGCGGCGATGCGGTCGGGTTCGCCGCTAGCGTGTCGATTTGCATCGTGATGCCGGTAAGATGTTGCTCCAGCGTATCGTGAAGTTCCCTGGCTATGCGGTTGCGTTCTTCCCAGAGAAGCTCGTGTTCGAGTTTTTGCTGAATGAGCTGGGTTTGGCGGGTGACTCGCCGCTGGAGCAACAGGTTCCAAATACCGATGGCAAAAAGGATGGTGGCAAGTGAAGCGATGAGCTTCCAGATCCTGTCGGGTGTCCACCAGGGAGGTGGGGTTATGAGGGCGATATCTTTCATCGTGTGGACGAGCAAGGTGAAGTCGCGCTGGCGGCGGTCACCGGAAGGGCTGGTTGCGTTGGAATTCGCGCAGACACCCGTGAGTTTGAGGATGCTGCCGGGCAGGTGGTTGATTTTTCCGAAAGAACCTACGAGTTCCGCTCTGAAACGGCTGCCCTGGTCTTCCATGACAATGACCTGCGAACCCGGGCTACCGCTTACGAAATCGACGAGACGGCCATGCATTTCCACAAGTGTGCCGTCCACAAGGCCGGAGCGAGCTTTGTCCAGGCTTACGGGTAGGGGCTTCGGGGTGGGGAGTGGGCCGCAGGCCGGAGGATCGCGTCACGGAGAATGACGCGCCCGCTTTCAAGTCCCAGGACGCCGAGCGCCGCAACGGGTGAGCCGGGCGGAAAGTTCCCATACTGAAAAGACTGCACCCAGACTCCCGCGCCATCCTGCTGGAGGTAGATACCACGGCCGGGAAGCTGGAGGGTGGCTGTGCCACGAATGTTCACCGGGCTTTTCTCGGAACGGGCGGGGTCGAAACGCATCAGAGCCTCGATGGGTTTACGGGGTTTGAAAAATTCGGCATCGAGGAGGCCCGGTGTGACAGAAACATTCTCGAGAGACGGGACGTGAAGTCTCAGTTCATACTGCTGGCGGAGGTTGTTTCCCCGTCCGCTCAGGACCCCGCGTAGGATGGCAGGTTGGTTTAGCCACTGTTTGGGAATTGCTGTGTCCTTCCCGTCGAAATTCGGAACCAACACTTCCAAGATGTCGTGTGGGGTGCTGATTTCGAGACGGAGGTTTCGAAATTCCGGGATTATGCCCACTTTGCGGACGGTTCCTCTGATCTCGACGAACATGTTGTGGAATTTCTGCTCGCGCATTTCCTCTGGGGAAACGGGCAATGGATCGGGCATGGCGCCTTTGGAGATGTTTCGGTTCCAGACACCGGTCCAGTTCTTGCGGCTTGAAGAGACGATGGGTGCGAAGCTTCCCGGAAGGGCGATGCCTCGGATTTTCAAGGCGGTCGCCGGGGGAAACGTCAGACCGGTATTCGGAGTTTCGGTTTCCGGTGAAGAAATAGATACCTTTTCCGTCTTCCTGGAGGAACGCGGTCGCCCCGTTCGGGATCGGAGAATGTAACGACCCCTTCGAGTCTGACTTCCGGTTCTTTTTCCGCTTCGCCGGCTGTCAGGGAGAGCACCTCCGGAATGGTGGTCAACGGCTCGGTGAAAGCGGACTGGTTGAGGAACAGAAGTCCGGCGATGATGGGTTGGAGGCGGATTCTCATGCCAAGGGTTTCTCGGATGCTGCTGCAACAATCCACCCGGGAAAAGCAGCATCTGCATTCGGGAAACTACAGGCCGAGGGCTTCGGTCAGTTCGTTTTTCGGAAAACGGGAAGCAGGTTTTGCCGGATTTTCGACAACAGCGTAGATGCCTGCGTAGTCCCAGACAGACCAGCCGAAGCCAAGGCGCTCGGCGGATTCCCGGGTGGCTTTGGCCCAGCGAAGGATGCTTTCCAGAGGAGCGTGTTCCTGTGAGACGCCGAATTCGCCAAGAACCATGTGACGGTCGTGAGCCATCGACCATTTTTTAAGGATCGCGAAGTCCTTTTCCATCTGCTCCGAGCCGAGGGCGTTCTTTTTGACAAGACCGCGGAGGACTTGTTCCGATTCTCCGGCCTTGGCGGCGTTTCCTCCGCTGCGATCCAGCCCGGCTACCGCGGAGGGGAGGTTCTCGTTGGTGAGCGGCCACGGGATGTCGCGAAGGGGGTGATACCAGCCCTTCATCCACATGGCTCCCTGATGGGTAAACGGAGTTGGCGAGTAGTAGTGGAAGGCGTGGAGGACGTTGCGGTCCGGGTGGGGCACGTAGCCTTGGAAGTCCTCGGCACGCTGGTAGCTGCCGGGATTCGCAATGATGGTGTGTTCCGGCGCGGCGGAGCGGATGACGGTAATCATCCTATCCTGTATTTCCCACCAGGCCTGACCACCAAAGGAGGGTTCGTTGAGGATTTCCAGGAAGACCAGATCGGGATCGGTGGTGGAAAGGTGGCTGGCGAGTTCCGACCAGAACCTGGCGAACAGGTTTTGCATGGTCGCACTGCGGAGCTTCTTTAATTTGCCCTTGGGGTGGATGTCGAGTTTCACGGCGAGGCCGCGCCCGGTGAACATCGCGACGGCCTTGTCGAGGGCGGGCAGGAATTTCGGATCGAGCGAGCCGTCCGGTTTCATGAATTCAGCGACTTCGATGCCGAGCCTGACGTGGTCGAAGCCCATGGACTTGATGAGATCCGCGTCCTTTTCCGTGATCCAGCGGGCGAAGTGGTCGGTGTTGTATCCGCCTTTTTTGCCATCGGGCTTCGCGTTGTATGCCTGGGCGAACCAGTGGCTGAGGTTCACGCCCTTTTTCAGATTTGCGAGGCGCTCCGGGGAAACTTCCGGGCCGTATTCCCCGTCCGGGCGGAAATTTTCTTCCGGCACGGTGGCGGATTTTACTTCGGTGAAGGCGGCGGTGATGTTGGCCACATCGAGGGTTCCGGCTTTCGCTCCATAGAATCCGAGGCGAATCATCAGCCCGTCCACGCCGTCAGGGATGGTCTCGGTGAGGGATTTTTCCTCCCAGCCGGAGGAGCTGCCGGAGGGCGAGTCTATGCCGAGCCACTTCCCCGTGTCCTTGCCGTTTTTCGTAAAACGTGCGGTCAGCACACCGCGCTCGTGGCGTTGTTTTCCCGGGACGATTCCCTCGTAGCGGTATTTCGCGGAAAGCCGGATCACGCCGTTTTTCCCGGAAAGGGGAATGGTCTGCTGGATGAAATTGTCTTCGCCCGGTGATTCGATGGCGATGCGTGCGAAGGATTCCTCCCCCTCCTTTTCCACGGCCACTTCGCCGTTGTCCGTCTGATGCCGCCATTCGGCCGGCACACCGTCCTCACCGGCGGTTTCAAAGGAGCCGTTGGATGCGAGATCGGTTGCGGCTACAACGGCTGCGGGGAGCAGGGCCAGTAGGAATGCGGCGATTTTCTGGGAGATCTTCTCGGGAAATTTCATGGGGCGGCGGGAACCATCGCCGGGTTGCCCGCATTTTTCCAAACCGGATTCCTTATACTTCCGTTTAATTCGCAATTCAGGATAGCGGGTGCAATCTCCCCATGCTTGTTCCGAGCCCACTTACAATCAAGACTTACGAGCTATTTGTTGCCCGGGCGCATGGGATAACGAAAAGATTGCTCCGTGGGTGAACATTTCGGTTTGTCTGCGGTGACAATGTTGATTGTTTTTCTGCTATTCGCAGTAGAAGGAGCGGCGGCGGGGGCAAGGAAAGTAAATTTCCAAAAACTGTGGGCTATTTCCGCGAACGGCGGTTGATGAAGCCAAGTGCGCCAAACGCTATGAGGAGAGTCGTTCCGGGTTCGGGAACTGCGATGATATCGATTTCCCCGTAATTCGTCCGCTGGCTTGAGCCAGCCGCGTCGAGGGTTTCTACTAGGAAGTATCTGTAGGTGCCGATGGTCGGTAATGTATCGTCAAATACCGTCGAGTCATGCTGGCCGTTTTGATCGATTCCCGATGTCACGGTTGTAAGCAGGGTATAGCCAGTGGTCGTCGGATCAATTCCAATGGCGGGGCTCGCATCGAAACCGCTTTCCGCACCGGTGGCTGCAAAGAGATTAAATTTATGGGTCGTCCTGAGGCTGTCGTGTGAGGAGTAGGCACTGACCCAGGCGATCGCCTGAAGTGAGCCGAGGTCGAATGTGAATCGGGTATCCTGATCGTTGCTAGGAGTTGTCGATTGCCCTCCGTTGCTACCAAGTGTGGTTTGGATGACACCGTTCGTGAGATTTGCCAAGCTCCCGTTCTCTCTCCCTTTGCGATACTTCCAGTTCTTGTTGGGACTGACCCCTTCCAGTCCCAATGTTCGCTTGTTGCTGACCCCTTTCACTCACGAGCCACCCGCGCGCCAAACAAATTCAAACTTCAAGACCCGACGCCAGACGAATATCCCGAACGTATGCGACAATTCCACTGCCACTCTTCACGGACTGACTCCAATCCGCCCCCAATCCACTGATCCCAATCCACACTTTCGGACCCCTTTCGCGCGCTTCCATGACCGCTGCTATTCAATGAAGATTGAGAGAAATCGGGAAGGCCGGGCACCGAGCGGCAGCGGGTCGCGGACGGTTATGAAGTCGTGATCGCCGCGGTCTTCGCGGGAGACTTCGATAACGGTGGGCGACCATGCGGAGAGTTCGTCCGAGATCTTCGGTACGGCTTGGAACGGCCCGGTTTCCTTGGCTCTTCGGTAGCTGAGCGTGAGGTGGCGGCTTCCGGCAAGGTCGATGGTGCCGGGAAACGAGCGGGAGCCGATGTCGGCGGAGTCGATAGCCAGGACGAATTCCACGACGTTGGCAAGCCCGTTGCCGTCGGCGTCCGCATCCGGAGCCGCAAGGTCTGGGTCGGCGAGTTGCGTCGGCGTAAGGTGGCGGAACCTCCAGTCGTCGAAAGGCTGGTCACGCAAGGTCAGCATGGCGGATTCCTCCCCAACTCCCATAACGATAGTTTCCGGTCCCTCGACCAGGGTGTCGGCGACAGGATGGACGAAAACAAGGCGGGCATCGAGTCCGTCCGGAAAGGCTAGCGGTGCGGACGAAGCGATGAAGTCGCTCCCGGACGCCGCGCTGCCGCTGATCATCAGGGCAGTCTGCTCGGCGTTGACGGCGGTATCGCGGTGGACAAGTAACGAGCCGCGGTTTTCCTGCCACTCGGCGAGGTCGGCGTCCCACGGCTCGACTCCGAACTTGGTGGAAGTTTCCTCGGTATAGGCTTCGTTGGTGATGGAGAAGGCGTTCTGAGCAACGATCCACTTCGCTGCCCACGCGCGGGCCGCGATGTTGGCGATCCACTCCTCGCGGCTGGGGTAGGTGTCTTCGGACGTGGCGCCATAGGTGCGCCCGTCGGAAAAGCGCGCCTGCATGTCGAGAACGACCTGCCCGTGGAGCGCCTCCCAGTATTCGCCTGTGTCGCGGATGGCGAGGTCGGTGCTGAAGGCGGCGGCGATGGCGTCGGCGGCGGCGAAGTGCAGACGCCGGCCTGTGCCCCAGTCGTTGCCCTGCGGGTAGTAGATGTCGGAGGAACCGCTGCGATAGATCGTCCCGCCGGGCGACTGGATCGGACCGCCGACATTGTAGGGGCTGGTTCCGGCGACGAACTGCCGCTCGTAGAGGGCGCGGTAGGTGTGGTCGAGATTGAAGAGACCGGCCGCGGGCGTCGGGCGGTTCGCCATGGCATAGAAATTGGCCGGAGCGAATTCGATCAGCCCGGAGCCCATGTAGTCAGGATCGGACCCGGCTGTGGTTCACCAAAGTCCCGTCCTCGTGGCTGTTCGAGCCGCCGAGCCACGCGGAGAGCGGGCGACCGTGATAGACATCGGCCCGTGCGAGATCCGACGGGCGTGCGTACACCGAGAGCAGGAACTCCGTGCTTTTCTCCATCCACGCGCCGTAGTTCGGATGATCCGGCATCATCGCGGTGGCGGCATGGAGCACGGAGGCGTTCCAGGCGTTTTCCTCGGACTTGCTATCGCCGAACGAGACGATGGACCCGGCGGCGTTCCGATAGTATGGGACGTTGTATCCGAGGAAACGGTTGGCCTCGTATTCGACCATTCGGCGGAGATTCTGGCGGTCGGCGGGAGCAAGCTCGTCCCACATCAGCCATCCGGCATAGCCGCCGCCGGCGGCCCAGTAGGCACTCTGCCATTCATTGCCCCAGCCGCCGCTCGTATTGGCGAGGTGGCGGTGGCCGAGCGAGCGGATCATTTTGACGGTGATTCCGCGCGCCTCCGCAGTGGGCACTCCGGTGACGGCGGGATCATAGACGCCCATTTTCAGCGAGACGGCAAGGGCCTGCGCTTCCATCGAAACGGGACGGATGAAATGCTCGGAGCGACCGCCGAAGTCGAGATATTCGTTTCCGCTCTGGGCTGCGAATCCTTTGGCCGACCACCAGGTGGTGAGCGCGTAGCGGTTGGCATTGAGCAGGATCGCGGCCATGCGGACGGCGTTTGGATCGTCGGGCGGTGGCGCGGTGAAGGAGGCCCAGATCGATCGGCACGACGGCCTGGTTGTAGGGGATCGGCGGGATGGGGCCGACGGCCAGGAATCGCGCAAGCACCTCTGCGGGAGTCAGCACCTCGGTGCGGACGACGAACTCGTCGAGGCTGCCCCGGAAGCGAATTCCCGATGGCGTGGCGCGACCGCCGACGCCGATGCGGAACGGGTGGGTGAAAGAAACGAAGCCATCGAGCTTGCCATTCCCGCCGATGGGGTCGCCCCCGGCCAGCGGCTGGGCGACGCCATCGATGTAGATGGCGAATGCGGAAGCGCCGCCCGCATCGGACCCGCTGTAGGTGAAGACAAGATGGTGCGGGCGGTTGTCAAAGATCGGTGCGGAGGTGACTCGGACGCTGGCATACGTGCTATCCTGATCGCGCAAAAAGAGCCGGATGTCGGGACGGTCATCGGCGGATGAGTTCGAGCGTAGGCTGACCGAGAGGTTGGTGGTGTTGTTGTCGTTGGCGGCACCCGAAAAGGTTTGCATTGGAGTCCGGGCCGAGATCGGTGCTGAGCCACATTTCCACGGTGAAGCCACCGCCAAGCGCGACCGAAAGAACCGAAGGCGGTGGACTCGAGGTGGCCGTCGATGCCATCGAAAAAGACTCCGGTGGTGGATCGGTCGTTGGGAGGCAGGGCAGGAACCTCGCCGATCGGCGAGCCGAAGTATGACGCGTGACGCGCGTTGCCGCTGGCGTCCAAAGCCGCCGACCCGCCGCCGATCCCAATTTCCTCGAAGGAGTATCGGGCGAATGGAGTGGCGGAGGCGACGGTTGCCAAGGCCAGCAGGGCCGCGATCGGCCCGCCGCGCGGGGCGTGGGAGAGGGGGATGGTATTTTCGGTTTTTTCATTTCGCAGCGATCGTGCTCCGGAAACACAAACCGCCGCGTGCTCCGCAAGGAGACACGCGGCGGCATAAATCGAATCCTTCAGCTTTGGAAAACTAGCGACGCCGGCGGCGGAGCGTCAGCGCGAGGCCGCCGAGGCCGAGGAGCAGCGCGGAACCGGGCTCGGGAACCACTCGGAGCTGGAGGCCGTTCACCTGCGCGGAGGGGTTGCCCGATGTCGCTGCGCCAATGAAGCCGATGGTCTGCGAGGTGGCATCTGCGGTGAAGGTGCCGAGCACAAACTGCCCCACGCCGCCGTTGGAGTTGTTGGTGTTGTAGTCGATCGTCACAGTGGCTCCCGCGCCGCCTTTGGCAGTTTCCGTGCGCAAGCCGCCGGGCGTGGCGCGCGGATCATTCACGAAGAGCTGCACCTGATACGCCGTGCCGATGATGAGGCTGTTGAGGGTCAGCGTGAGGTTGTTGGCCGTACTCCGCCTTGGTAGATGGCAGACGAGAGGAGCGTCTTGTAGGAAGCGGAAAGGCTGTTGTAGGGGTTGGAAGTTGAGGTGAAGCCACCGGTGCTCCCAGCCAAATCTGGCGTAAATGTGCTGGTGATGGCGGTGTCAGACGGCTGAGCTCCGACATTATACGCGGCGAACGTCACTCCATTCACCGTTGTAGCGGTGATGCCGGTGGTGCCGAAGTTATAGGCCAGGTTGAGCGTGCCGGTGGTGCTGACGTCGCTATCGCCGGAGATGGTGACCGCAGGGGTGAATAGGATGGCTGCGGCGTTGGCTGGAGTGGCGTAGAACCCGCCGACGCAGAAAGCTGCGGCGAGAGCGAGGATGGAGTGGAATTTGGATTTCATTTCGGTTGTTTTATGCTGGTTTGCTTAGTGGAGGCGGACATTCGCTATCAACTTCCGCCGCCAAGGGATGGATTCGGAATTTATTTTTATTATTTTTCGGAAAGCGGCTTCGGAGATCCTGCGACGATACTCCAGCGGGCGGCGATTTCCTTCGCCTTGAGCAGTCGGGGATAGATAGCGATCTCGTCCATGCCGCCGCGGAACGTCCGTCTTTGCCCCGCGTGCCTCTCGGGTAGATTCAAGTCTCCAAGCACCAGTTTCGCGGCCTGCGGGCCAGTGGGAGGAGAGAAAGGAAGCCAGGCGACTTCCCTGCCATCGAGATAGATCGCCATGTGGCTGGCGGAGGCGACTGCGACCAAATAGTGCCAGGTGTGGGGGCTGTAGGTGAGGGAGCTGAAAACATCCGTCCCGCCGGTGATTCCAGGAGGGGAGCGGTGGGTCTGCCGGATCAGGAAAGGCTGGCGGGCGGTGCCATCGATCACGGGACTCGCCCCGACGGGCCAGTCGAGATGGGCGAGATAGGGGTTGACCTGGCCGGAGGGGCCGGAGACTTCCGGCTCCACTGCCTCGGGAAGAAACAGGGAAGCGAGGGAGCCGTGTTGGAGCCGATCCGCGTTGAACCACAACTCGATGGAGTAGCCCCTGCCGTCGTTGATGCCCTCGAAAACCCCGTCCACGGCGATGCTGGCCTCGCCCTGCGCGGCCAGGACTATGCTGCGGTTTCCTGCTGTTTCCGCAGTTGTCAGGTTTCCGACCGCCCGCACGTAGCGTCCGGAGCCGGTCTCATCGGGGAAAACGCCGTTCTCTCCGCTTTCAAAGGTCCAATAGGCGGAAGGTGAGGCCTCGCGGACTGCCTGTCGGTAGGTTCCCGGAATGTAAAGCGGCTCCCGCTCCATTTCCAAAGGTTCCGCGAAACCGCCGGCCTCGTAAGGAATTTCCGCGATGGATCCATCGGCGGGATCGACGCGGACGGAGCCGCCCGCGGTTATCAAAACGGTTGTTTCCGGTGCGTTGTCCTGACTTTCGAAGCTGGCAACGACCTGTCCCTCGGTGACGAGAAGTTTGGAGCGGCCGTTCGAACCGAAGTTCGCGGAGAAGCGGGTGCCGATATCGACTAAGCGAGTCCTACCGCTGGAAACGGTGAAGCCACGGGCGGAGGGCGGGATCCAGCAGGCGATCCGACCGAAATCGAACCGGATGTCCTTTTCCCCGGCGATTTCAAAGCGGCACGGGGCGACGAGGGTGACTTCGGCTCCGCAGAGGAAGCGGAGTCCGACCCTGCCTGCCGTAAGCTCGTAGGTAGTGCGGGGCCGCAGTCCCTCCCCTGAAGGTGCGCCATTTCCGCCCCACTCCGCCGGGAGGGAGGTGCGCAGCCGGGCGACGGGCGGGGCGGCGGTTTCTTCCGAAAGCACCGTAGGCGGGGCTGTTCCATCCGGCTCCCGGCTGGCCAGGTAGGCGGTCGCGCAGAGAGTTAGCAGGGCGGCAGCGGCGAGCAGGGGTTTGGTGGGAAAACCTTTCCGGGCAACCGGCGGGGCGACACCATGCGCAGAGGGAAGGGTGATCATGCGCTGCCGCTCCGAGACATCGTCCAGCTCCAGATGGAGATCGAGATAGGCGAGATAACGGAAACGGGCTTCACGGCTCCGCCCGAGGATTTCCTCCAGCCGCTGGCGCGCGTCATCCTCCAGTCTGCCGTCGCACAACGCAGAGAGCAGGCCGTCAAGTTCCTGCCGGGGGAAGTATTCAGACCGCGCCATCGAAGCCCTCCTTTCTCATGCGGCGGGAAACGCAGTCCATCAGCGAGGCGCGGATCCGCTCCAGCGAATAATAAAGCCGGTGGGATTCCGTTTTCAGTTCCCTGGCCAGCTCCCGTATTGTTTTCGAGGAGCCGTAGCGGGTGAGAAGCAGGGTCTGATCCTCCTTGGCCAGCCTTGCCATGCATTCTTTGAGAGCTGCTCTTCTAACCTCCAAGGCTGGCTGGAGGATTTCGTGATCGACCGCGAGCTGGCCCAGCAGTTCTTCGGAAAATATGAGCCGGCTGCGGCCTTTTTTCCGGCGCAGCTTCAGCACCTCGAAGTAGGCGAAGCGGAACGCCCAGGGCAGGAAAGGGCGAGCCGCATCATATTCGCCGAATTTTTTCCATAGGATGATCGCCGTGTCCTGCATCACATCATCCGCCTCAGCCGCGCCGGAAAGAAGCGAGACGATGTATCGGTAAAGATCCCTTTCGTGTTTCGTCAGGAGCCTGACGAAGCTTTCGGTGGGATCTTGGGCCTGGGACTCGTTCACACCACTACCTCCGCACTTTCCAGAGTGATTCACGAATTTTTTTTTTGCGGGGCATGTTACTGCTACTCTCGTCCATCGCTGTTTCGGGGTGGGTTGCGGGGTGTGTGGGGTACCGGTTCGGGTTGAGTCCGTGAAGAGTGGCATTGACACCGGTGATTGGGGTCGGTCCGGAATGGCACTGTTTTAAGCCCGATCTCGGGATAAGAGAGTCGCCGGAAATCCGCTGCCGCAAAGGGACAGACCTTTTGCATACAACCAAGGCTACAACGACGTCCTCGTCCGCATCGAGAACGGCCCCAAGCACTGTGTCTGGAGCGTAGTCCTCTGCCCCCCCGGAAATGCTGGATAAGGAGTAGGGTGCTCTCTAGGGTGGGCTCTTCCGCACATTGCCCAATACCTCGGGTTGCTAGGAAGATGGAGGTGCAGAGTCCGTATCCACGGATTCCTTCCATTTTTGGAAACCGTTGAACATTTCCGATCGGATTTCTGCGGCAGGCTCGCCCTTTTCGGTATCGAGCGGTTGCTTCTCCATTTCGGAATCGGGGAGGGTCATGTCGTAGAGTTTCCAGCCGCCTCCGTCATCGACGAGTTTGTGGGTTTGGGAGATCCATGCCTTGCGATCGCGGATGAGAAAACCGATAGGGTTCTTCCGGGTGGCCTCGGCGTTTTCGATGGTGGGGCGGAGAGATTCACCATCGAGGGGCTTCTGGTTTTCCGCCTGGAGTCCGAGAAAATCGAGGATGGTGGGGTAGTAATCGCTGGTGGAGGAGAGATATGCGGTGGTGGCGCCGGTTTGGATTTCGGCTGGCCATTCGAGGAGGGAGGGGACGCGGATGCCACCTTCGGAAAGGCTGCGTTTCCGTTTCAGGAGGTGGCCGGAGCGGAAAGGGCGTTTCTTGTTGGTTTCGTGCGGGGAATCGATGCCGTCTTCGGGGCCGTTGTCGCTGGTGAAAAAGACCATGGTGTTTTCGCGGACGCCGAGTTCGTTGAGACGGCTGCGAAGGGTGCCGATGGCGCTGTCCATGGCTTCGATGGCGCGCTTGGCGGCGAGCGGTGTATCAGTCGGCTCGATGCTGGACGGATCGACAACGGGTTTGTGGGGCGTGTGGTACCAAATGACGGCGAGGAAGGGTTTTGAGTCGGAAACGGAGGCTTCGATGAACTCCAGGGCTCGGTCGGTGGTGAGTTTTGAAGAATCGCCGTTTTCCGCATCATTGATTTCGGAAGGGGGGACTGCTCTTCCCTCGGCGGCGGTTTCAGGGTTTTCCGGCATTTCCCAGAAGCGGGTTCCGTAAAAGTTCGGGTCGGAAAAACTTTCGGGAAGGGGAAGTGAGTTTTTCGGTTTCCGGTAAGGGTGGAAAGTGGGGACTTTGGATTCCGTGACGAAGCAATCGTCGTAGCCGTGGTGCCAGGGTGCGGAGTATTCTTCGGTGAAGCCGGGGCGGGCGCGGTTCGCGTCCTTGCGCAGTGTGGTGAGGGTGCCGAGGTGCCATTTCCCGAAATGACCGGTGCGGTATCCTGCATTTTGGAGTCACTTCCGGAAGGGTGGATTCATCGCGCCCGAGGCTGCCTTCGTTCGCATAGGGCACGCCGACGCGGATGGGGTTCCGCCCGGTGAGGCAGCTTGCCCGGGTGGGTGAGCAGACGGCGGAGGCGGAGTAAAAACGGGTGAATCGCAGGCCGTTTGCAGCCATTTCATCAAGGGCGGGTGTCTGGATCCAACCTTGGTCGGGATGGGGTGAGCCGTCGTTACGGGTGAGGGACTTGCTAAGGTAGGAGACGTCGCCGTATCCAAGGTCGTCCGCCATCACGAGGATGACGTTGGGGCGGTCTGGTTGTGATGCGGCTGCGAGGCAGGTTGAGCAGGCGATCAACACCAGTGTTTTGCAATTCGTCATTACTTCGGCAGGAAATAACCTTTTTGCTTTTCGGAGATGGGCATTCCGAGCTTTTCCATCGCCGCCAGCATGTCTTCCCAGAGGGAGCGTTTCACCTCGTTCGAGCCGCCGCTCTGGAGGAGGTAGCTGGGGTGGTAGGTGACGCGGGCGGGGATGCCGGAGAGGTCGTGCCATTTACCGCGCATGGAGCCGACCGTGCCTTCTAGGCCAAGTAGTCCTTCGGCAGCGGTTCCGCCGAGAGCGATGATGATTTTCGGTCGCACCACGGAAATCTCCGCCATGACAAGAGGCAGGCATGCGGCCATTTCCTCGGGGGTGGGCTTGCGGTTGTTCGTGGTTTGCCTGGCAATTGCGGGGCGGAATTTCACGAGGTTGGAGATATAGACATCCTCCCTTCTCACACCCATCGCCTTGAGAATGTCGTTAAGCTTTTTCCCCGCTGGCCCGACAAAAGGCTCGCCTTCCTTTTCCTCGTTGTAGCCCGGAGCCTCGCCGACAAGCATGATTTCCGCATCCGGGCTGCCGGTGGCGAAGACCATCTTTTCGCGCAGGGTTCCGAGCGCGGTGGCGGGTGTCCAACTGGCCGCCTGATTCCGTAAGCCTTCCAGTTTCGCAACCTTGGTATCACCTGAGATCACGGCCTCGGAAGTCAGCGGTGCGGAATGGGCGGCCTCCGGTTGGGAAATTTCCGGGGATGCGACCGGGTTGCGCGAACGCTTGAAAAGATCCCGCAAGCCATCCCGCGCATCCTGGTCGAGATAGACATGGCTCCTCCCCCGTGCCTGCTCGGCTTTCAGAAAATCGATAACGGAATCCACGGGGCGGCTCACGGGTTCATTCTAGGGAGGCAGGAGCCGCCTAGCAATCCATCTCCCCGATTTCGGTGGATTTTCCCCCTTGCCGCCGGGTTTCGGAATCCATAATGCTCACGCATGTCGTTTTTTCCCGATATCCCGAAAATCCAATACGAAGGCCCGAAGTCCAAGAACCCGTTCGCATTCAAACAATACAACCCGGACGAGATCGTCGCCGGAAAGTCCATGAAGGATCACACGCGCTTCGCCGCCGCCTACTGGCACGTGATGCGCAACGGCCTTGCCGATCCCTTCGGTGGCCCGACCGCCCTGATGCCTTGGGATGATGGCAGCGATTCCGTTGATAACGCCCTCAAGCGCGCGGATGTTTTCTTCGAGTTCCTCAACAAGATGGGGATCGACTACTACTGCTGGCACGACCGCGACATCGCTCCCGAACTGGGCGACCTGAAGAAATCCACCGACGCCCTTGAAAAGGTCACCGACCACCTGCTGGATCTGCAGAAGGAGCATGGTAAAAAGCTTCTCTGGGGCACCTCCTGCCTCTTCGCGCATCCCCGCTACTCGCAGGGCGCCGGGACTTCGCCGAGTGCGGATGTCTTCGCCTACGCCGCAGCCCAGGTGAAAGCCGCGATGGACGGCACGCTGAAACTCGGCGGCGAAGGTTACACCTTCTGGGGTGGCCGCGAGGGTTACTCCACGCTTCTCAACACCGATATGAAGCGCGAGCTCGACAACCTCGCGAACCTGCTCCACCTCGCCGTGGACTACGCGAAAAAGATCGGCTTCACCGGCCAGTTCTACATCGAGCCGAAGCCGCGCGAGCCTTCCACCCACCAGTACGATTCGGATTCCGCCGCGTGCCTCAATTTCCTCCGCCAGTATGACCTGATGGATCATTTCAAGCTGAACCTGGAGACAAACCACGCGACTCTCGCCGGCCACACGATGCTGCACGAGATGACCGTCGCAATCGATGCGAACGCGCTCGGTTCCGTGGATGCGAACCAGGGCGACGAGCTCATCGGCTGGGACACCGACCAGTTCCCGACCGACATCTACCTCTGCACCGAGATCATGTTGAAAATCCTCGAAATGGGCGGCCTGACCACCGGCGGCCTGAACTTCGATGCGAAACGCCGCCGCGAGTCACACGAGCCTGTCGGATCTCTTTCCACGCACACATCGGCGGCATGGATGCCTTCGCACGCGGCCTGAAAATCGCGGCAGCAATCCGCGAGGACGGTCGCCTCCAGGACTTCGTGGACAACCGCTACAAGAGCTGGACGACAGGCATCGGCGCGAAGATCGCGGGCAAGCAGACTTCCCTCGACGAGCTCAGCCAATACGCGCTCTCCAACGGCGAGCCTACCCTCGACTCCGGAAGGCAGGAAATGTTGGAGAACCTGGTGAACGAGTTCATATAGAGGCCTAATGACTTGGAGCGTGGACTGTCATATTGTCGCGAGCAAGATTTGTGAAAACCAGGAATCCCGGGGGGATGGCCGGAACGTAGCCGGGGAGTGGAGCGCAGCGCAAGCCCCGGAAGAGCGGCAGCAAGGGTTCTGCGCCCCGGAGGGTCGTCGGAGTCGCTCCGTTGAACCAAGGTCGCAGACTCCGGGAAGCCTTCCGGCGGCCTTCCGGGACGGGGGGATTTTCGGGATGGGAATCAGGGGGTTACATTTCATTTCACCCCCGGCTACGTTCCGGCCATCCCTCCGGGATTTCCAAAAGAAATCACAAACCTTCTGCGCGGCAGCACAGTCCGCGTATCGAGGATGCCGGGAAGCCCGTGGAGGGCGACCGGCGATCCGACTTCTCGACAAGTGGCGATCCCGGACTAGATTGCTCCCGCGACGCTCCCGGGCGCGTGCCGATGATCCCATGTTCACCCCTGCCTTCCACGATCTGCTCAAGCCGCAATGGCTTGCGACACTGACCGAACTGAAAGCCTCGGGAGGTCTCGCCGTTAGCGAGCTTTCGCGTCGTCTCGGCTCCAGCTATATGACGGTGAAGCAGCACTGCGAGGATCTGACCAAGCGCGGATATCTGATTCGCACCCGCGTTCCCCGGACTGAGATCGGCAGACCGGAGATCTTCTACCGGCTCTCGGAAAAGGCCGGAAGTCTGTTTCCGTCCATCCCGGTAGGCTTCACGTTGGAAATGCTCAACCATGCCAGGAGTCTGTTCGGCGAAACAGCTCCGGAACGCCTGCTTTTTTTATATTTCCAGAACCAGGAAGAGGACTGGATAGCTCGGCTTAGCAAAGGAACCACCCTTCTCTACAAAGCGCGGCTCTTCTCGAAAATCCGGGAAAAGGAGGGTCTCTTCCTACAGTGTCTCCACGATGAGGAGACAGGAACAATCATACTCCGTGAGTTCCACCATCCCCTTCGACCCGTTTTCGAAGCGTATCCGCGAGCCGTGGCAATGGAGCAGAGAGCGATGGAATCCGCCATCGGTGCGAAGATCAACCGCCGGATTGCCGAGGGTAGCGACGATCTCCCGGGGCATGTTGATATCGTCATCCAGGGCTAGAATCGATACGCCGTCGCTCCATCGGATATTCGCCTAGCCGACACGGTAGCTTGAATGGGAAAATGATTCGGCGTTTCCCAGGATGGCCAGCTTTTCAGTCTCGCTGAAATTTTCGAAATCTGAGATCGGTTTCAGATCATCGGACAATGGCGTTATTGAGTGATGCTCGGCACCGTTTTCCGAAAGCGCCAGGTGGGTTGCGAGCCAGAGTGGATTTCCCAGCATCTCCGCGAAAACGTTTTGCCCCTGCGGTTCTCCGCTGCCGACTGGTCTGGGAGCGAGTGCTTCTGTGAGTTCGCGGGGTGGGGAGCCGTCCTCCGGCACGCGAAACATGCGGTTGGATGCCAGCGGGCGGCTTGTGAGAACCGACAGAGGGATCGAAACCGCCAGACCCAGGGAGACAGGGAGGGTAAGAAGAAATAGAGTGGAGCCACCAAAAAGGAATGCTCCCGTTCCTCCGATGATACCGGCCACGGTGTGCCACTTGTGTGTCCATGCGGCCGCACGCCAGGAAGTCCCGGTCGCCTCCCGGTTCTGCGCGTCCCATGCCACTTTCTTCCCTAACAGAATGCACGCAACGAAATGCGAGTGGAACATCATGTTCACCGGAGCGACAAACGAAGAAAAGACCGTTTCCGATACGACGCTTCGAAGCGCCTTCCAGAATCCGCCGAATTCCCGGAGGCGGCTCCGGTCTGCCAGGAGGTCGGCGAGGCAGAGAAACTTGGGCAGGAAAAGTAAAGCCAGGGTGAAGCCGAGCAGTCCTATCGACAGCCCGCCGTGTGGGGAAATCGCGGCGGTTGCCGGGACAATGGAAAGAAGGATGAGCAGCAGCCAAAGTGGTGAGGCGAGGTAGCCGAGTATCCCGTTCAGGAAATGCACCCGCGTCCTGCCACGCATGCCGCGTGCGAGAAGCAGCAGGCTGTGCTGGATGTTTCCCTGGCACCAGCGGCGGTCGCGTTGCGCGGAATCGATGAGCGACTGCGGCCCTCTCCTCATAGCTCCCTTCCAGATCCGCCGCGAGCCTCACGTGCCAGCCCGCCTTGCACAGCAGCGCCGCTTCCACGAAATCATGTGACAGGATGGGGACCTCCGATCGGCACCGGGCCGGGTAGTTCCGGAAGGCCGCATTCGTCCATGAACGGGCGAAGTCGGATGATCGCGTTGTGCCCCCAGAAGTTCCCGTTCTCCCTCTGCCAGAAATCAAGACCCGCCATGAACACCGGGCCGTAGAACCGGTTGGCGAACTGCTGCGCCCTTCCGAAAAATGTCCTCCCGCCCACCAGCCTGGGAACCGTCTGGAGAAGAGCGACACTCTCCGCCCCTGCTATCCTCCGCCGCAGTTCCGTGACTGTGGCGCCCGTCATCACACTGTCGGCGTCGAGAACCAGCATGAACTCGTAATCGTTCCCTCGCGCGCGGCAGAAGTCCGCAACATTCCCGGCCTTTTTGCCGTGATTGTCGTTGCGGTGACGATAGAAGACACGCCCTTCCAGTTTCTCGGTTCCCACCCATTCCAACCACGCCCTTTCCTCAAGCAACCACTGCTCCGAACGGTTCGAATCGCTAAGAATGTGCAGGTCGAACAAATCAGCGTCATTTTCCCGGAGGACGGATCGGAAGGTGGCTTTCAGGCGCTGGAACACCTTGTCCACATCCTCGTTGAAAACCGGCATCACGATCGCGACCCTACCCTCCGAACAGACGGTATCCGCCGGTTCGTCGCGCGTTTTCTGAAATCGGGAGAGAAACCTCACGACCACACCGGTTGCCGCATGGGTGAAGCCGAAGGCAAGGTAGCCGAAGAGGATGGCGAAAACCGCAAACAGCATCACCTCCGCAGCAGTCCACCCGTCAGCATCCAGCATGACCCCGAGCATCGCGTATCCCGCGAGCGCGATGATCAGGGCCGAAATGAAAAACGCGGTGGTCGCCGGGCATCGTTTCATGGGCGGACGTGGTTCAGCGGGCTGTCAGAGCCAGGATCGCGGCGGCTCCGGCGATGCTGGACACCAGGAGGCGGAATTCCACCCTTTCCCAGAAAGGTTTGGCCGCCACACCTGGCGCGCGCTGCCAGTAAAAGGACAGAGGTTTCGGCTCCATCCGCCCTTCGGAACCGGGATTTCGTCCGGTGAGGAGATCCAGCCTGTCTTTGGTGATTTCGGTATTGTTCATTTCAATGATTGTCTGTTGATGATGGGTGCCATTGGTAAGTCCATGTCTCGGTGAGCGTGCGGTCTTCCGGCAGAAGCTTGAGAAAGCAGCGGAGCTCCACCGGCTCCGTGTTCGTATCGTCGGTATCGAGCTTGAAGGCGATTCTCCAGCCTCCCGTTTCCTGGTTTTTGAAACAGCGGTTCTCGGTGACGAAGCCGTTCGCCCCCGAATTGATCACGGCGAATACCCCGCTCTCGCCGTCCAGAGAGCGCAGCGTCGGCCCGTCGAAGTCCACGACGAACCTCCGGCAGTCCGGATATGACGGATCGACTCCGATTCGAGTGGCCACGGCTTTCTCAGGGGAAAGCTCCTCCTCGGAGTGCATTTTCGCTTTCAGTACGTAAGAGACGCGCAACGGTTCGGAAATATTCACAGGTGGTGATTCCGCGGGTTCGAAAAAAGCGACCACGTTGTCATTCGTCTCATAGCGCGTCGGCAGTTCGACCAGCCGCACCGCGCCTTTTCCGAAACCCTCTTCCGTCTGCACCCAGTAACTGGGAGTGAGCTGGTAGGGGTTGTCGAGATCCTGGTAGTTCGCGAAATCGCGATCCCGCTGGAGCAGGCCGAACCCGCCTGGCTTTTCCACCCCGAAGTATGAGTAGCGGATATGATTCAGATTGCAGAGTGGACGCCAGAGTCTCTCTCCGGTTCCGTTCCAGACGAGGAGACCGTCGGAATCATGCACCTCGGGACGCCAGTCGGAAATTTTTCTCTCCCTGGAATTTTCACCGAAGAGAAACATGGAGGTCAGTGGAGCCAGCCCCACCGATTTCACTTCTTTTCGGAAAAACAACGAGGCCTTCACATCCACCTCCGTGTCCACTCCCGGGTCGATGCGGAACGAGAAGGCGCCGGTCACACTGGGGCTGTCCAGGAGGGAGTATACGGTGAGTGTCCTGTCATCCGGCAGCGGTTTCACAAGCCAGTGCTCGACGAAATCCGGGAACTCCTCCGGAAGACCGCTCTGCGAGACGTTCAGAGCGAGCGCCCGCGCGGAGAGACCGTAGCGCTGATCCTGTCCGAGTATCCTGAAATAGCTGGCGCCCGCGAACGACCCTATCTCATCCCATTGGGATTCGACTCCGTTAAGCGGATGCTGGATGCGGAAGCCCGCGAAACTGTCCACCGTTGAAAAATCGAAACCGCCAGGCAGCACAAGGTTCGAGTAATCGAAGGTGGAAGGATCAAATCCGATTTTTTCCACAACCATGCCGTCCGCCGAAACTTCGTTCAACGTGACGGGTCGCCTGAAAAGATAGCCGGAGTGCAGAAGCTCCAGCCGGAAGGGAGTTTTTCCATCATCCCAAAGCCGGCGCTCCGGGTTGTTGGCGATGGCCCGGGTCCTGGTCGTAGGTGAGGGTTCGCAGCATCTCCGGCAGTGCCTCGCTCGCTACCGGTCTGTCGTATTCACGCCCGGCGAGTTGCCTGGCCTTATCCTCCACCTGCGCAAGTCCGAATCCCTGCGCTTGCAGCGGGAATCGTGCAAGAAGCGAAAGGGATAGGGCGGAAATGATTGGCATCAGGCGCGACACGTCGCACCCCTTGCAAAAATCATACCAAAACGCGGCCGATGAACATTCGCGTTTTCCTCTTCTGAATGTTATCGGTTTAAAACCGCGCACCGGGCGATACCTTATCCGACACTGCTGGAAAAAAGTCGAATCAACCCCGCCCACATCCCGTCCCATCGTCCGCAATCCGAACCATCTCCACCATGAAACTGACCGCTCCCGCCTTCTTTGCCACCCTGTTCTCGGTTTTCCTCACCAGTTGTGAAAAGCCCGATGACAACGGACTCAGTGAAAAGCTGGACAGGCTGGAGCGCACCGCCGCGGAGGCCACCGAGCGCCAGAGGCAATTGGAGGAGGAACTCGCGGATCAGAAGCTCGCCTCGGAAATGGAAGCCATCGAGCGCGAACGTTCGCTCATCGAGCAGGAGCGCTACGCCATGGAGGATGCGCGGGCGACGGACGCGGAGGCCGCGCGGGCGGAGCTGGAGAAACGCGAATCCGAGCTTGCCGCACGGGAGGAGAAAATTTCGGATCTTCGCGGCGAGGTCGAGGAAAGACAGCAGGAACTCACGGGTCTGGAAGGCGAGCTGAACGAGCGCGAGGCGGATCTCGCCGGGCGCGAGCCGCTGCCGAACCTCCGTCCTGTGAAATCCTACGTCAGCGGCCCGCCCACCGGGGACTTTTCGAATTTCTACGAGCCTCTTGGGAACTACGGATCATGGTTCGATACGACGGACTACGGATATGTCTACCAGCCCGCCGTCGTGAGGGATTCCTCATGGCGCCCCTACACTCGCGGCCGCTGGGCCTTCACCGACCAAGGCTGGACATGGGTCTCCGACGAGCCTTTCGGCTGGGCCTGCTATCACTACGGTCGCTGGGCGCTCGTGAGAAATGTCGGCTGGGTCTGGGTTCCCGGCAGCGAGTGGGCGCCTTCCTGGGTTACCTGGCGTGAAAGTCCCGGACACATCGGCTGGGCGCCTCTGCCCCCTGAGACCCTCGCCTATCGCGGCAGGCAGTGGGACTCTTCCGTGGAAGTCACCTTCGGCATTGGCTCCGGCTGGTTTTCCTTCGTCAGTTACAATAATTTCGGAAACAACATCCGTCCCTACTGTCTCCCCGTTTCCCGCAACACGGTCATTTACCGGGGCAGCACGAGTATCACCCGATACCAAGTCACGAACAACCGGGTCTTCGTTGGAGGCCCGCGTTATCAGAGGGTGTGTCGGGAAATCGGCCGGCCGTTCCCTGTCCATCGCCTTCGTCTGGATCAGAGCCCACGCTTCGATGGCGCGGGCCGCGGTCTCCGCCCCCGCTTCCGCGGGAAGGAGCTGGACGTCGCCGCTCCACGCATGGACGCGGATTGGAATCAGGCGCTCCGTCCGCAGCGGGTGAGCCGCAGACTCGGCGATGTTTCCGTGGATCGCTCGCGCGAACTTCCGGAGGAAGTGATCCGCGGCTACCGTCAGCGCCGTGCCGAGGAAGCACGTGAGGCGGAAACCGCTGTAGCCCGAACCGGTGGCCGCGAACGATTCGAGCGCGATCGCCGTCAACGTCTGGAAGACGCCCGCCAAAAAGATGAGGAAATACAGGCTCAGCCCCAGCCGAAGCCCGAATCAGAACCCGAACCGGAACCTGCGCCAGCGCAGCCTGCCCCCAATCCCGAGCCGCCCGTCGCCACGATTCCGGAGGTTCCGAATCGTCCCGAAAGACCGGCTCGTCCCGGCCGCCCCGGCCGTCCCAACGGCTCAGTTCCTATCCCGACCCTTCCCGAGCCACCGGCGGTTCCCGGAGCCGAACCTGCTCCCGAAACACAGATTCCGACATTACCCGAAGCGCCGGCGAAACCTGGCACCGATCCGGATCCCGAGCTTCCCCCGGGAGTAACCCCCGCTCCGAGCGTGCCGGAAAATCCTCCCGGTGTCATGCCACCCGGAGAAGGCGGGAACCGCCCGGGCAGACCGAACCGTCCCGGAGTTCCCGGTGATACTCCGAAAGCTCCCGAGGTTGAACCCACTCCCGAAGCACCGGAACCTCCCGCGCCCGGAAGACGCGAGCGCCCTGCCAGACCCGACCGCCCGACCATGCCGGAAGAAGCGCCCGCCACTCCCGACGTGCCCGCGGTTGAGGAACCTGAGCCGGATCAGCCGCCTGCCACCCAGCCTGAGCGTCCTGAAATGCCGGGGAAAGCGGAGCCACCCGCCCCACCCGCCGGAAGGGACAGGGAAATGCGGGAACAGCGCAGGGAACAGGCTGATCAGGCCATGGAGCAGGCTGCTCAGGCAGCCGAGGAAGCGCGCCGCCAACAGGAGCAATCCATGCTCCAGCAGCAGGCGGAGCAGGAGAAAGCACGCGCCGACCAGGCCGAACTCGCTCGCGAACAACAGCAGCAAATGATCGAGAACCAGCGTGAGGAAGCGGCGAGAGCACAACAGGCACAGCAAGAGCAGATGCGCCAGCAACAGGAGGAAGCGGCTGAAACAAAGGCCGAGCAAGCCCGGCTCCAGCAGGAAGAGGCTCGCAAGGCTCAGGAGGAACAGGCTCGCATTCAACAACAGGAAATGCAGCGCCAGCAGCAGGAGGCTCGCGAAGCCCAGGAGGAGCAGGCCCGCCGCCAACAGGAGGAAATGCAACGCCAGCAGCAGATGCGTCAGCAAGAAGAGGAAGCCCGTAGGCAGCAGCAGGAGCAGATGCGCCAGCAGCAGGAGCAACAGGAACGTGCACGCCAGCAGGAGGAGCAGATGCGCCAGCAGCAGGAGCAACAGGAACGTGCCCGCCAAGCAGACAGGAGGAAATGCAGCGTCAGCAGCAGGAACAGGCGCGCCGTCAGCAGGAGGAAATGCAACGACAACAGCAGGAGCGGGCTCGCCAGCAGCAGGAGCAACAACAGGAAAATGCACGCCGGGAGCGACCCGAGGGTCCCGCGCAATAAGGTGTGGAATTCTTTATCATCGTATTACTGAATCTATTGCGCGGAGCCGATCTTCGGGGTGGCGCACCTGCCAACGCGAGCTGATCCGGCTCCCGCGAATCATGGCCGGAAGATGCGGGCTCGATCCACCGCACGTGTTTGACAACATCCCCCGCGATAGGGAATGCTTGCAGCGTGAAACCCAAGCTCCTCCTCCCTCCAGCCCTCGCTCTCGCCATAGCTGGAGGAATCCTCGGTGCCCAAAGGCAGACGATTTCCAGGCTGGAGCTTGAGAGCGATGTCTTCAGCAACTTCATCGCCTCGGCTGAAAACCGCCCGCCATTGGTCGAAAATCCTCCCACCCCATCGCGTCCACAGAAAACGGCGGAGAGCGCCATCGACTGGGAGGAAATGGCGGAAGCCTTTGGCGAGATGAGTCGCACCGGCGGCATGAAGGACATGCGCACGATGATGTCCCTTCAGAGCCGTCTCCAGAAAATGTCCAAGGAGGAACTCGTCGCCGCGCTTGACGAAATCGCCGCGCTCGACATCGATGAGACACAGAGAACGATGCTCCAAACCATGCTGATCGGTCCGCTGATCCAGAAGGATCCCGAGTTCGCCCTGACCCGTTTTTCGAAGAACCTGGGTGACGAGGAGATGGGAATGGGCTGGCAGCTGTCATCCGCACTTGGCGAGTGGGCGAAGAAAGACCCCGCCGCGGCGACCGCCTGGTTCGACAGGGAGATCGCCGCCGGGACTTTTGACAGCAAGTCGCTCGACGGAAAAAACCGCATGCGCACCATGTTCGAGTCCAGCCTGGTGGCGATGCTCATTTCGAAAGATCCGGCAGCCGCGGAGGCCAGGGTGGCGGCTCTCCCGGCCGACCAGCGGAAGGAGGCGCTCAACGGATTCGGCTTCGGCATGAGGCAGATGAAGGAAACGGATCATGCCGCGTTTGCGGCTCTCGTCCGGAGTCAGGTTACCCAGAAGGAACGTATCGAGATTTTCGGGGAATCCGCATCCAACGCGGCCATGCACGGCAGCCTGGAAGATGCCTCCAAGTTTCTCGACAATATCGCCGCAACTCCGGACGAGCGTGTGAAAGCCGCTGAAAAAGCCGCTCTGGGCAGGTTGCAGGGGAAAGGCTTCCAGTCCAAGGTAGGAACGGAGGACGTCGACGAGATGCGGACATGGCTCTCGACGGAGGCTCCCGGATCAGTGGACAGGGTTACCGGGGAAAGCATAGGGAATCTGGCATCCTTCGGCGGCCACTCGATGGGCGGCATGAAATTCCAGGAAGCCGCGGATCTCGCGTTGAAGTATCATGAGTCCTCCGGAGACGACGATGTCCTCACCGGGTTCCTGGATAAGGCACAGACCTTCCAGCATACGGATGAGGCAAGGGAACTCGCCGGGAAAATCTCCGATCCGAAGAAACGCGAGGAAGCCCTCGAAAAGCTCGACTGACCCGCCCATGAAAATTTCCATCGCCATTGCCATCCTCATCCTCGCCGTCGCCGCTTTCATCGGCATCTCGGACAGAAACCGCCTTGAATCCGTCCGGAAGAATCACGCGAAGCTCTCCGCCGAAGCCGCCGCCCTCGGCATTTCCATCGATCCGGAGAACCCGGATTCACCCGCCCTCGTGACCAAGCGCGCCCGTGAGGACGAAGACGCGCGGGCTAGAGCGGCAGCCAAGGAGCTGATGGAGTTGGCGAAGGTGATGGAGGAATACAAGGACAACGGAGAGGAACCCGGCGAGGAAATGCAGGAGCAGATCGCGAGAATGATGGATCTCATGCTCTCCCTGGATGCCTCCGGGATGAAAATTCTCATCGAGGAATTCCGTGCGGCCACCGATCTGAAGGACGAGACCCGCAACGGCATGATCGTCTTCGCCATCATGACCCTGGCAAACGACCACCCGGAGGCCGCGCTGTCCCTTTTCACGGAGAGCGAGGATCTGCTGGGCGGCGGCATGATGGGCAATTACGTCCTCTCCAGTTCCCTGGCGAACTGGGCCAGCAGCGATCCCGACAGCGCCCTGGAATGGATACGGGAAAACGGAAAGAAACACCCCGAGCTGATCACGGACGAAATCAGGGGCCGCCCTCGTGAAAGGTGCAGCTGTAAAGGACATGAAACTCGCCTTTGAACTTATCGCGGAGCTGAAGATGGAAGACTCTTCAAGCGCGCTGGGACAGATTGCCAGCGGTGTGAGGACACCGGAGGAGCGTTCCGAGTTTCTGAAACTCCTGCGCTCTCATCGGAAGGCGAATCCCGATGACGGGGACGGTATGGCCATGTATCATCTGGCGGACGGGATCTCCGGTGATGGTTTTGAAAAAGGCAGCAAGTGGATCACCGACCAGAAACTTTCCGAAAAAGAGCTTTCCGGTTTCGCCTCAAGTCTGGCCGATTCCGCGAAGGGTGCCGAAAAGGGGCGGTGGATCACCTGGATGGGGGAGAGTCTGTCCGGAGAGACGCGTGATTCCGAGATCTCCGGTGCCATGCAGAATTGGACGAACTCGGACTACCGGGCGGCCGGTGAATGGCTTGCGAAAGAACCGGAGGGCCCGACCAAGACGGCTTCCGTAAAAGGCTACGTGGAAGCTGTCGCGAAATACGATCCCCAGACCGCCACCCAGTGGGCGCTAACCCTCCCCGAAGGCGAGGCGAGAGACGACTCCCTCCGCGATATCCACCGCAGATGGCCCACCGACACCCCCGAGCGCAAGGCCGAGAAAAAAGCCTTCGGAGAGCGATACGGTCTCAAATGACGGAGAGCGTTTCCGGTCTTTCAAAATGCCCGTGCTCACCTGCCTCCTGAAATGACTGCTCCCCGTTATTTCGCTCGCCGCGTTCCGCGCGCTTCTTTTTTCGCCCGCGCCTTTTGCAGGGACTTCAGGGACACCCGGGATCGGAGCAACCATTTCCCGTAGAAATACCCTGCCAGCGATCCGCCCAGATGGCACGCGTGGCTGATCTCATGGATGTTCCCGTTCGGGGAAAGCCGCTTGCCATACTCCGCAAGCGGCCCCGTCGGGAGCTCCGGGTTCAACATGGCTAGGATGAGGTTCGCGAGGATGATGGCAATCCCGACCTGCCGTCCGCTTAGGAAAAAGGGCAGGAATTTCGACTCCGGTGAAACGGTCGTCAGCAGCACGAGGAAGGCGAAGGAAATGGCCGAGGAGCCGACCAGCGTGGGCGGAACAAGCCCGCCATGGTAGGTGAGGGGAATGAAAAGCAGCCCGCCCGCCAGCGCGGCGAACAGGCTGAGTAGCCAGAAAGTTGTCTTCGAGACGATGTGCTCCAGCTTGGAGCCGAAGAGAATGATGGTCGCGACATTGATCAGGAGGTGCGGCCAGTTCGCATGTATGAGTGCGTAGCTGGCCGGCTGCCATATATCTCCGGAAAGAAGCCCCGTCTTCGACAGTCCGAGCAGATGCTGCGACTGGTTCAGCTTGTCCGTCCCGTTCGCGGCGATCATGTTCCAGATCACCGGTATAGTCTGAAAGTAGAGGAGGATGCGGACGAGCATCCAGGTACCCGGAGAATTTCCAAGCTGCCGGAACGCACGCCTTACCCGCCCCGCGTCCGACCCCATCGAGTTGATGGTATCGGGATGGGCTGGCGGGATCATCAAGGGAATATCGGAGCGTTATTCCTGGTGCCTCGCGCGCGGCTCGCGTCTGGCGATGGTTTCCGCTCCCGGAGCGGTCACGAACGGGCCGCCTTCCAGGGGAGCGACTCCAGTCGAGGCCACATCCGGCATGTCGGTGGGACGCCCGGCCAGGGGGAAATCCTTTCGCAGCGGGAAATACGGATAACCCTCCCACATGAGAATGCGCTTGAGATTCGGGTGGCCGGAGAAAGGGATGCCCATCATGTCCCAGACCTCGCGCTCGTGCCAATCCGCGCCCTTCCAGAGATGAATGGCGGTGGGGACGGACTCGTCCTCGGACACTTTCGCTTTGAGGCGCAGATGGCGGGTGTCATCCAACGAGGCCAGCTCGTAGACCATCTCGAAACGCGGATCCTCGCCGAAGTGATCCAGTGAGGAAATGTCGAGTAACAGTTCGTAGCCCAGTTTCTCCTTACACACAGCGAGTGCTTTCGGGAGAGATTCGAGCGAAACGTTCAGGGTGTTCTCTCCGCGGAACTCCACCTCGGAAAGTATGCCTCCTCCCAGGGCTTCGCGGAGGGCGGGGAGGTCGTTCTCGAGGACGGCGGAATCTACGGACATGGAAGTGACTGGCTGGAGGTGATCGGTTGAATTCAGGCGTTTTCTTCGAAAAAGGTGCGCTTCTGGTCTCCCGTGGAAGTCTCCAGCTCGATTTTTTCCTGAAGTTTCATCAGCCCCTCGATCAAGGCCTCGGGGCGCGGCGGGCAGCCTGAGATATACACGTCCACCGGTATCAGCCGGTCTATCCCCTGGAGCACGGCATAGGAGCGGTACATCCCGCCGGAGGATGCGCACGCGCCCATCGCGATGCACCATTTCGGCTCCGGCATCTGATCCCATACCCGTTTCACCGCGAGCGCCATCTTGTATGTGACGGTCCCGGCGACGATCATCACATCCGACTGGCGTGGCGAGAAGCGCATCACCTCCATACCGAAGCGCGAGATGTCGAAGCGCGACGAGGCCGTCGCCATCAGCTCGATCGCGCAACAGGCCAGCCCCATCGGCATAGGCCAGAGCGAGTTCTTCCGCATCCAGTTGATGGCGGCATCCACGCGGGTGAAAATGATGTTGCCCTCGATCTTGGAGTCGTAGGCGGCGTGGGCAGGGGTGGTGTCGGGCGTCAGGGTGTCCATGGAAAAGCCGGTTTCACCCGGAACATGGGGTGTCGCGGAGCATGTCTCAAGCCGATTGTGAAATTTTTCACAAGGCGGAAGCGAGGGATCGTATCCACCGCGGCCTCTCCCGACGCAGCCCCTGATGCCATGTCGCCTCGCCGAGGAATCCTCTCGACTTGCCCCGAAGAGTTCGAACCGGGCTTTTTTTATCGCGGAAAATCTCCGGCTCCGGTAATTGGTATTTCAATGAAACGAACCACCTGCCTGATTCTCTGCGCCCTGCTTTCAAGCTACGCATTTGCCGAACAGACACCCGGGGAGATCATTGTTCAGGCCGCCATCGCGGGAGACGCGGATCTCGTGGAAAAGGCTCTCACCGAGGTGGATCCCGATACCAAGGATGTCTTCGGCACGCCGCTTCTCAATCTGGCGGCCGCCAGCGGCAGTTTCGAGACCGTCCGCGCCCTCCTGCTGGCCGGCGCCGATCCCGCAGCGACCGATGCCGCCGGGAAATCCGCCCTCGACCAGTTTGCTCCGGATCCTTTCAACCCCATCCAGCTCGTGCTGCGCTGTTACCGTTTTGTCCGGGACAACGCCGAGGTGAACCGGACGCTCAAGCGGCGCAACCTCGTTCTCATCAGCGACAACTACGTGGACTACACCCACCCCGGCCTGAGCAGGAACTACTGGCGGAACGAGGCCGAACTCAAGGGCAAGCCCGGCGTGGACGACGATGGAAACGGCTTCATCGACGACGTGAACGGCTGGAACGTCGCCGTGGAGAAACCTCCGAGAACCCCCGATTTCGGAGTCGTGACCAAGGAGGACGAGGATTACGTCACCTACCTGCTGGGGGAGTCCTCGAAGCTCGTTCCGGGAAACCAGCCGCAGGAGCGCGCCA
Source organism: uncultured Verrucomicrobiae bacterium (assembly GCA_963758175.1). GTDB lineage: Bacteria > Verrucomicrobiota > Verrucomicrobiia > Verrucomicrobiales > Akkermansiaceae > Luteolibacter. The sequence continues at coordinate 630,802 of CAVWUI010000002.1, read as the reverse complement.
TTGACGCGCAGAACAGGCTGATGACATCCTACACCAATCCCCTCGTGACCCGCATGGGCTATGCGTCTTTCATACGCGTGGGCGTGGACATGAGTGATTTCACTTACGCGGACATGCTCACCTCCGCCTCCCACGGCACCCACGTCGCGGGTCTCGTATTGCAGGGATCCGATGGGAAAGCCCTCGTCCACACCTCCGACTGGGGTGGCTTCGAGTCCTCCGATTACCGATTTTCCAATGACGAATACCGCAAGATCTTCGATACCTCACGCACCTTCGAGGAATTTTCCGCGAAACACATAGACCTCTTCCGGGAGGCGTGTCTCGCAAGGGGAAAACGCGGCAGCGCATATCTGAAATCCACCGGCGCCGGCCTTGTCAACATGAGCTGGAGCTCCGGCAACAAGGGCATCGGCCCCGTCAAAACCGCCTACAATCATTTCCGCCAGCGCATGAATTTCCCCGCGAACCTTCCGGAGATCGAGAAGATGTCACCGCAGCAGGCCGAGTCATTTTTCGGAAAAACCTTCCAGGAAGCCCGCATCGCCCAAGCGGCCGCATACGCCCTCCTCTTCTACGAAAACCCGGAGGTGCTCTTCGTTATCGCGGCGGGCAACGAATCCTCCGATAACGACTCGATGGCTCCGCTGCCGGCCTACCTGTCCAAGTTTTTCCCCAATGTCATCGCCATCGCCTCCCACGGGCCGGACAAAAACCTCTCCGGCTTCTCCAACTACGGGAAAACCTCCGTCCAGATCGCCGCCCTCGGGGAGAACCTGCGTTCCACCGCCATGAGGGGGAACTACTGCTACATGCAGGGCACATCCATGGCCTCCCCCCTCCTTGCCGGCGTCTGCGCCGGTCTCCGCGCGACCATGCGTCCCTTTCTCCCGCTGACATCCGGAAAATCATCATGGAATCCGCCGAGAAGATCCCCGCCATGGCCAATGCCATCGAATGCGGCGGCATACTCGACAAGAAAGCCGCCCAAGCCCTCGCCGGCGGCAAGACCTCCGAGATCCACAACAACCTCGGCGGCCTTTTCGACATGCTCCCCGAAGGATTCCTCGATACCCCCGTGAAGGCCGGCCCCAGCGTCACCGAATTCAAACCGGGCAAATACTCCACTGTCGCGGTTGCCGGCGGCCTCGCCGACAGCCTCCTCGTCATGAGCGCCGCGGACGTCCGCGCAAAGGAACTCATCATCAATGCCGGCGCCAGCTTCCCCAACAAAGAGGTCAACGAGGCATGGGCGAAAAATTTTCGCATCACCTCCATGGGTGCCTCCGGGAAAGGCCATACCATCGCCATGAAGGAAGGCGGCTACGCCCAGCAGCTCCTTCCCTTCGACCAGACCGATATCGCCCGCCTCCAGGCACAGGGCTTCCATATCAAGGCGCTCTCCGGGTTCGCCGGGAAATTCAGCGTCATGATGGAGAAGGACTCCACCATCACCTCCCAGCGATTCAGCATGCCCACCCCTTTCACGAAATCACGGCAGCAATGGGTGGTCGACCGCTGGAAGGAAGGCTACACGCTCACGGCCGTCGGCGGGGACGACGACGCGAAGAATACCGGCAACGGCTTCATCTTCGTCATGAGTAAAACCACCACCCCGCGCCCCGACCAGACCTTCAGCCACCCCGGCCCATGGCCCGTTTCATGGATCAGGGAAAAGACCGCCCAGGGCTACGGCATCTCCTCCGTCGCCGGAACTCAGGGGCGTTACCTGGTAGTCATGACCAAAGGTGTGGCGAAGGATACCAAGGTCTCCAAGGAAGGCGCTATCTCCAAGCAGTGGCTTGAGAATCCTCAGTAGGCGGACTCCGTAGTTGTCATTCTTAAAATGCTCGTTGCCGATTCATCGGTATCAAAGGGGACGTCATGACTGGCTCCTACCTGATTCCGAGTCTCGCCGCGTTGAAGTATCAAAAACCCCCATGGGCATGGGCTTTTCATGCGATCCGAAGGTTTTTCAAAAAATGTGTAGAAAAGTCTTGTCGGATTGGTTCCGGAGAATAAAGTCCCGCCCCCCACAACGAGGCTGACCGACCCCAAATCATCGGTTTTCGCAACAAACAGTGGATATTATCGGGTGCAGCTCCGGAAAAAAGCGATCACGGGTTATCATAGCCCCGTCTTCGTGCCGGTTTGTCCCTACTACTTTTTCAAGACAAAACCAGATAACACGAAGGAAATCATGCCGACCATTAATCAGCTCGTTCGCAAAGGACGTCACGTCCCAGTCGAGAAGTCGAAATCACCCGCTCTCGTAAACTGCCCGCAGCGCCGCGGTGTTTGTCTCCAGGTCATGACCCGGACGCCGAAGAAGCCGAACTCCGCGCTTCGTAAGGTCGCCAAGGTTCGCCTCACCAACGGATTCGAAGTAATCGCCTACATCGGTGGTGAAGGCCACAACCTCCAGGAGCACTCCATCGTCCTCGTCCGCGGTGGCAGGGTGAAAGACCTTCCGGGTGTCCGTTATCACATCGTCCGCGGATCGCTCGACACCCTCGGAGTCGACAAGCGCCGCCAGGCACGTTCCAAATACGGCACCAAGCGTCCGAAGCCCGGCCAGGAGGCAGCCGCAGGTAAGAAGAAATAATTTCCACCAACCTTTCAACCTAAAGAATCATGCCACGTCGCAAAAGAATCTTCACCAAGCCGGATCGTCGCGATCCCCGTTACGACAGCGCCGTCGTAGGCCATCTTATCACAAAGGTGATGCAGGACGGCAAACGCTCGCTCGCACAGCGTATCGTCTACGCGGCGATCGACCGCGCCAACGAAGGAACGGACACCGTCGATCCGCTGGAAGTCATCACCCGCGCGGTGGAAAACTCCAAGCCACGTGTCGAGGTCAAGTCCCGCCGTGTCGGTGGTGCCACCTACCAGGTGCCTCTCGAAGTTGATCCGGATCGCTCCGAGTCCCTCGCCATGCGCTGGCTCGTCAGCTACGCCCGCAACCGCAAAGGCACTCCGATGCACGTCGCCCTCGCCAACGAGATCAAGGACGCCGCAAACAACCAGGGAGCCGCAGTCCGCAAGCGCGACGACGTCCACAAGATGGCACAGGCCAACCGCGCCTTCGCCCACTTCCGTTTCTAACCAGCTTCCAATCGAGATTTAGATTTTGAGCCTGAACCATCCAGATCGTCCTTATACGCTTGAGCGGACCCGCAATATCGGGATCGCCGCGCATATCGACGCGGGAAAGACCACTCTGACCGAGCGGATCCTTTTCTACACCGGGATGATTCACAAGATTGGCGAAGTCCACGACGGCGCTGCGACCACCGACTGGATGGAGCAGGAGCGCGAACGCGGAATCACCATCACCTCCGCCGCCGTCACCACCGAGTGGTGGCAGCACGAGGAGGAGGGCGTGATCAAACTCTACGACGACGAGAAACACTGCATCAACATCATCGACACCCCCGGTCACGTCGATTTCACCGCAGAGGTGGAGCGTTCCCTCCGGGTTCTCGATGGTGCCATCGTGGTTTTCTGCGGAGTAGCCGGTGTCCAGCCCCAGACAGAAACCGTCTGGCGTCAGGCTACCAAATACAACGTCCCGCGCATCGTCTTCGTGAACAAGATGGATCGCACCGGGGCGGATTTTGAAAACGTTGTCTCCGAAATCAGAGAGAAACTCGGAGCGAACGCAGTCCGCATCCTGATCCCGATCGGTGCCGAGGAAAACCTCAAAGGCCAGATCGATGTGGTGAACCAGAAGGCGGTCTACTTCTCGGACGACGACAAATTCGGCTCCACTTACACCGTCAAGGAACTTACTGAAGACCAGAAGGTTCTTGCGAAATCAGCATATGACGAGCTCGTCTCCGCCACTGCGGATTGCGATGAGACGCTGGGTGAGAAATTCGTGATGGAAGAGGAGATCTCCCTCACCGATCTGAAGCAGGCAATCCGCCGTGCCACCATCGCCAACAAACTCGTTCCCGTCGCAGGTGGCTCCGCTTTCAAGAACAAGGGAGTCCAGTATCTCCTCGACGCCGTCATCGACTACCTTCCTTCCCCTCTTGATATCCCCGCCGCCACCGGCATGGATCCCGAAAACGAGGAACTCTCCATCGCGGTCCCCACCACCGACGACGCGAAATTCACCGCTCTCGCCTTCAAGCTCTGGGCAGACAAGTTCGTCGGAAAACTTGTTTTCTTCCGGGTCTATTCGGGCGTCGTCCGCAAGGGCGACACCGTGTATAATCCGCGAACCCGCAAATCCGAGCGCATCGGCCGCCTGATCCGCATCCAGGCGGACGAGCACAAGGACATCGAGGCCTGCTTCGCCGGAGACATCGCCGCGATGGTCGGCCTGAAAAACGCCACGACCGGTGACACCCTTGCCTCCGTCGGTCACGATGTAGTCCTGGAGCCACCCACTTTCCCCGAGCCTGTCATCTCCATGGCGGTCGAGCCGCGCACCAAGGCGGATCAGGAGAAACTCGCCCTCGCCCTCGCCCGCCTCTCCGACGAAGACCCTACCTTCATGGTGAAAACCGACGAGGACACCGGCCAGACCATCATTTCCGGAATGGGCGAGCTCCACCTCGAGATCATCGTGGATCGCATCAAGCGGGAGTTCAAAGTGGATGCCAACACAGGCGCACCGCAGATCACTTATCGCGAAACCATCACCAAAACCGGCAACGGAGAAGGCAAGCTCGTCAAACAGACCGGCGGCAAAGGCCAATACGGCCATGTCATCCTCTCGGTAACTCCGAACGAGGCAGGGAAGGGGATCACTGTCGAAAACAAAACCGTCGGTGGCTCCATCCCCAAGGAATTCATCAATGCCGTCATCAAAGGCTGCCGCGAAGCGACCATGAACGGTGCCATCGCCGGCTATCCTGTCATCGACACCCACGTGGAAGTCCTGGACGGTTCCTACCACGACGTGGATTCCAACGAAAACGCTTTCACGATGGCTGCCATTTTCGCCATGCGGGACGCTTTTAGAAACGCCGGGCCTATCCTCCTCGAACCCATCATGGCCGTCGAAGTCACCACTCCGGACGATTACCAGGGCGACGTCATGGGCGATCTCAACCGCCGCCGCGGCCAGATCCAGAGCATGGAATCCAAAGGTGCCTTCTCCGTCGTCCAGGCAAACGTCCCCCTCAAGGAAATGTTCGGCTACTCCACCGCCGTCCGCACACTTTCCTCCGGTCGCGCGTCCTACGCCATGACCCCGTCCCACTTCGAGCAAGTCCCGACCGCCATCGTCGAGGAAATCGCGATCGACCGCGTCGCTTAGCAAATTTCCCAGTCAATCTCACAACCACCAAACCAACCAAGTTCTATGTCAGCCCAGAAAATCCGCATCAGCCTGCGTGCCTTCGACCACCGCGCCATCGACCGCTCGGCTCTCGAGATTGTGGAAACCGCAAAGCGCACCGGCGCACGTGTCGCCGGTCCCATCCCTCTTCCAACCCGCATCGAGAAATTCAGCGTCAACCGTTCCGTCCACGTGAACAAGAAGTCCGCCGAGCAGTTCGAGATCCGCACCCACAAGCGCCTCCTCGACATCGTCGACCCGACCGCCCGCACCGTCGATGAGCTCAAGAAACTCAACCTCCCTGCCGGTGTTGACATCAAGATTCGCATCTGACCCTTCGCTTCACGGCGAACCTCAAACTTCCAATTTCAAATCTCAAATTTTCCAAAGCAATGTCACTCGGACTCCTCGGCAAAAAAATCGGCATGACCCGCATCTTCGATAAAGAAGCTGGCTCCAGCATTCCTGTAACCGTCATCGACGTTTCCGGAAACGTTCTCCTGCAATCCAAGACCGTCGAATCCGACGGCTACACCGCCGTCCAGGTTGGTTTCGATGATCAGAAGGAATTCCGCGTCAACAAGCCGGATCTCGCCCGCTTCAAGAAATCCGGCACCGCGCCGAAACGCCGCGTCCTCGAGTTCCGTTTTGAGAAAGGAGCGGAGCTTCCGACCGAGCATCCGGGTCTTGCCCTGTTCGAGGCCGGCCAATACGTCGATGTCATCGGCAACACCATAGGTCGCGGATTCCAAGGCGCCGTCAAGCGCCACAAGTTCCACGGCCAGCCAATGGCGCACGGCCACATGATGCACCGCCGGACAGGCGCCATCGCCGCCGGTTCCACACCAGGCCGCGTTTGGAAAAACCAGAAGATGCCCGGACACATGGGCACCACGAAGTCCACCATGCAGAACCTCAAGGTCATCGCCATCCGTGAAGAGGACGGGGTCATTCTCGTCTCCGGCTCCGTTCCCGGTCACAAAGGTTCCTACCTCACCATCCGCGCTGCGAAGAAGAAGTAATTCCGCACCCAGCCTTTCCCAAACTTTTAACCGAAACTTTACGCCATGTCCGCAAAAGCCTTCACAGCCGCAGATGCCGAATCCGCAAACCTTGTCCTCCTCGGCGAAGACAAGGGACGCCAGGCCGTCCACGACCTCATCACCGCATACCGTGCCAACCGTCGCTCCGGCACCGCGCACACCAAGACCCGCGGTGAAGTCCGTGGTAACAACAAGAAGATCTACAAACAGAAAGGCACCGGTAACGCCCGTCACGGCGACAAGCGGGCTCCTATCTTTGTCGGTGGTGGTGTTGTCTTCGGCCCACGCAACCGCTCCTACGCCAAGGATGTGAACAAATCGACCCGGAAGGTCGCTCTCCGGCGTGTCCTCGGTGATCACACCCGTGATGGCAAACTCTTCTCCACCGAATCTTTCGCCATCTCCGATGGCAAAACCAAATCCTTCCTCTCTGAGCTGAAAAACCTCACCGATGCCGACCGCAAGGTTCTCATCGTGGGTAATTTCGACGACTCCACAAAACTTGCCGCCCGCAATGTCGCCTGGACCCAGCTCGTCACCGCCACCGATGTGAACGTCGAGCAACTTCTGCTCGCCCGCGTCGTCATTCTCGTCGGCGATTCCGTCGAAGTCCTCGCACAACGCACCGCTTAATTTCCAAACCTACCCACGACCATGAAAGACATCTACCAGGTCATCAAAAACGTCCGCCTCAGCGAAAAAGCCTCGCTGCTCCAAGAGCAGAACAACGAGGTCGTTCTCGAAGTGGATCGCTTTGCCAACAAGCTCGAGATCAAGCAGGCCGTTGAGACAATCTTCGACAAGAAGGTCGTCAAGGTCCGCACCGCGAATTACGACGGGAAAGTCCGTCGCAAGCGCCGCGCCGACCAAGGCCGCACCGCCCAGTATAAGAAAGCCATCGTCCGTCTCGCAGACGGCGAAACACTCGACCTCATCTAAATTGCTCGGAGCCGTTTAAGCTCGCAGCCATAACCTTCCACTGAGTCATGCCACTTAAAACTTTCAATCCCACCACTCCTTCCAACCGCTACAAGCAGCTTCCGTCGTTCGACGAAGTGACCAAGAGCAAGCCTGAAAAGTCCCTGCTCACCCCGCTCAAGCGCTCTGGTGGACGGAATAACACCGGCCGCATCACCACACGTCACATCGGTGGTGGTCACAAGCGTCACTACCGCCTGGTCGATTTCAAACGCAACAAGCGCGACATCGAGGCAACCGTCGTCGGCATCGAATACGATCCGAACCGCACATGCCGCATCGCACTTCTCCAGTATAAGGACGGTGTGAAATCCTACATCCTCGCCCCGGCCGGTCTCACCGACGGAGCCAAGGTTGTTTCCGGTGAGAACGTCGCTCCGAAGGTCGGCAACGCGATGCCTATCGGCAAGGTGCCCCTCTCCACGGAAATTCACAATATCGAGCTCCTCCCGGGCAGCGGCGGAAAAGTCGCCCGCTCCGCTGGACAGGCAGCCGTCCTCTCCTCCCGCGACGGTGGTTGGAATTTCGTCAAAATGCCTTCCGGCGAGCTCCGCCGTTTCCACGAAAAATGCTACTGCACGATAGGCGCAGTCGGCAACCGCGATCACATGAACGAGGTTTCCGGAAAAGCTGGCCGGACCCGCTGGCAGGGTGTCCGCCCGACCGTCCGCGGAATGTGTATGAACCCTGTCGATCACCCGAACGGTGGTGGCGAGGGCAAGTCCAAGTCCGGTGGTGGTCGCCAGCACCTTCTCTCCCCATGGGGTCACGCGAAAGGTCAGAAGACCCGCAAGAAGAAGAAAACCACCAGCACGTTCATCGTCGAGTCCCGCCACAAGCGCTCCAAGTAACCCTTTCAAAGAACATCTACTAAAGTCACATTATGCCACGTTCCCTCAAGAAAGGCCCGTTCGTCGATCAGAAGCTTCTCGCCAAGATCGATGCCGTCGCCGAAGCCGGAAAAGACCGCAAGCCCATCAAGACATGGTCTCGCAACTCCATGATCACTCCGGACTTCGTCGGTCACAACTTCTCCGTTCACAACGGGAAGACCTTTGTTCCCGTTTATGTCACCGAAAACATGGTCGGCCACAAACTTGGCGAATTCGCACCTACCCGCATTTTCCGCGCGCACGGTGGTATCGGTAAGAAGTAAAAATCTGATCTCTACGTTTATGTTCCTTATCCGTCACACACGATCCTTCGCCGCCGCCCTCGGGCTGCTGGCGCTGGTGGTGCCGTGTTTCGGACAAGGAGCGACGAATGAAGAGCTCCAGGAGTTCATCGCCGATCTCCAGGAACAGAACCGGAATCTCCAGCGCGCCCTCGTCGAGTCCAACAAGGCCGAGAAAAAATCCACCGACCAACTCAACCAGGTGCGAGAGCGCCTGGAAGCGCTCGGAAAAAATCTTCTCGATGGCGGAGACGACCGATTGATCCAGGCCGCCGCCGACCTTGAACTCTCCAACGAGCGCAATTCACAACTTGAATCCGTGTCAATGAAGCTCGCCGCCTCCGTCCAGGACTACCTCCGCACCGCGGTTGTTTCCGATCCGGATGCACGACTTCGTGTGGAAACTGCGATGAGAGAGCTTGACTCCCTCAGCGGACTCCGCCAGAAACCCCTCCCCGACGTTCGCACCGGCGACCTCCAGCAGGCGCGGATCGTCAGTCTCGATCAGCAAAGCGGAATGCTTGTTTTCAACCTTGGCGAAACCCAGGGAGCGAAAATCGGCATGACCTTCCGCCTCATGCACGGCCAGCAGCCTTACGGAAAAGCCATTCTCGCGGATGTGCGAAAGTCCGTTTCCGGCGCGTTTGTCGAGCAGATCGAATCCAAGGAACACACACCCCGGCTCGGCGACACCGCCGTCCTCCTCACACAAAACTAAATTTTCCCAAACTCTCTAACCAACCGCGACCATGGAAGTCACCAGCACCACCAAATTTGTCCGTCTCTCGCCGAAGAAAGCGCGTGACGTAGCCCGTGAAATTCAGGGACTACCTGTCTCGAACGCCCTCGACATCCTCACCTTCACTCCCAAGAAGGCGGCATTCCTCATCGGGAAGACTCTCAAAACCGCAATCGCGGATGCCGAGAACAATTTCTCCCTGGATGCGAACTCACTGGTTATCAAGGAGGCCGTTATCGGTGCCGGCCCGACCATGCGGCGCTTCAAACCACGTGCCAAAGGTTCCGCCGGAGCCATCATCAAGCGCACCTCTCACATTTCCGTCACCCTCGTCGGTGCCCCTCCGGAAAAGAAAAAGCGCGCGCCCAAGAAAAAGACAGCCGCCAAGAAAACGGTCACTGAGGACGAGGGCGCACCTTCCGCGAAAGAATCCGACCAGGCCGCGACCGCCACCGCCTAATCACCCTTTTCTCAACACTCTCCACACAACACCATGGGTCAAAAAGTAAATCCGATCGCCTTCCGCCTCGCAGTCAACAAAGACTGGCGCTCCAAATGGTATGCCAGCGGCAAGGACTATACCACCAAACTTCACGAAGACCTCGCCATCCGCGCATACTTCAAAAACAAGCTGGTGAACGCGGGCCTCGCACGCGTTGTCATCGAGCGCGCATGGAACAGTGTCCGTGTCACCCTCCACTCCTCCCGCCCCGGCCTCATTATCGGCCGCCAGGGAAAAGAGATCGAGATCATGACCGCGGAAGTCCAGAAGATCTGCAAAGACTCCCAGGTGAAACTCGACATCCTCGAGATTCGCAAGCCCGAGCTGGACGCCCAGCTCGTCGCCGAGCAGATCGCCATCCAGCTTGAGCGCCGTATCGCGTTCCGCCGTGCCATGAAACGCTCCATCCAGACAGCCATGGAATTCGGTGCCGAGGGCATCCGTGTCCGCTGCGGCGGCCGTCTCGGTGGTGCGGACATCGCTCGTGCCGAGTCCTATCGCGAAGGCAAAGTGCCTCTCCAGACACTGCGCGTGCCTCTCGACTATGGCTTCGCGGAAGCCCGCACCACCTACGGGATCATCGGGGTGAAATGCTGGATCAATAAAAAGGAAGACGACGGAAAACCAGGCCCGGATCGCGGCCGTGGTGGACGTGACGACCGCCGCGGAGGCGGCGGCGGAGACCGTCGTGGCGGCGGTGGCGGACGCGACCGCGAGAACACCCGCTCACAATCCGTTGCCCCCGCGCCGGCGGCTCCTGCCGCGGCGCCAGCTCCAACAGCTTAACACAGCCCCCTTATTACCTAACACTTTAAAAGGAGAACATTATGCCTTTGATGCCCAAAAGAACCAAGTTCCGCAAAAGCTTCCGCGGATCACGCGCCGGGAATGCCCAGCGTGGAACCACCGTAGCCTTCGGAGACTTCGGCCTGCAGACCCTCGAGCGCGGATGGCTTACCACCCGTCAGATCGAAGCCTGCCGTGTCGCCATCAACCGCTCCCTCAAACGGAAAGGAAAAACCTTCATCCGCGTCTTCCCTCACAAGTCCATCACACGCCGTCCCCCGGAAACCCGTATGGGTAAGGGCAAAGGCGCCGTTGATACCTGGGTGGCTGTCATCCGCCCCGGCAATATGCTTTTCGAGGTGGCCGGTGTCCCGGAATCCGCCGCCCGCGAAGCGATGCGCCTCGCATCCTACAAGCTCGGCTTCCGCACCCGCCTAGTCGCACGCAATCCGCACCAATAACTCCTACCCAGACCACGACCATGGCACTTACCAAAGCCAAAGACATACGCGAACTCTCCGCGGACGAGCGCCTCAAACGCCTTCGCGACCTCAAACAGGAATCCATGAACCTGCGTCTCCAACGCTCGGCCGGAACCCTCGAAAACCCGGCTCGCTTCAAACAAGTGCGCCGCGAGATCGCACAAATCCTGACCATATCAAACGAACAGGCGTAATCCCGCCTGAACCAGACCAATCATATCATGAGCGAAGAAACACAGGAAGCCGCACCGGCCGTCCAGCACAAGCGCAAAACCCGCGTCGGCATCGTCATCTCCGATAAAATGGAGAAGACAATCGTCGTCGAGCACATTGCCCGCGTTCCCCATCCGAAGTTCAACAAGATCGTCAAACGCTCGAAGAAATACTACGTGCACGACGAGAAATCCGAAGCCGCTATCGGCGACCGTGTCCGCATCATCGAGACCCGCCCCGTTTCCAAGCTGAAGCGTTGGGCACTCGACGAAGTCCTTTCCCACTAATTGGGATCCCATTTTCAAATTTTAAATCTCAAAATTTCCTTAAGCCATGATCCAGATGGAATCCAAGATCGCCGTTGCTGACAACACCGGCGCACGCACCGCAAAAATGATCGGCGTCCTCGGAAAACGCACACGCTCCGCACGAGTCGGTGACATCATCACCGCCCACATCCGCGATTCCATTCCCACCGCCTCGGTGAAAAAGGGTTCCGTGGTGAAGGCCGTTATCGTACGCACCGCTTTCCCGGTTCGCCGCGCGGACGGCTCCATCCTTCGCTTCGATTCGAACGCCTGCGTTCTCATCGACAAGGACAACAACCCCCGCGGCACCCGCATCTTCGGTCCCGTTGCCCGCGAGCTTCGTGAAAAGCAATTCATGAAAATCGTCTCCCTCGCCCCCGAGGTTCTTTAATCCCCAAGCAGTTTTCTCAATGAGCACCATCAAGACACACGTCAAGAAAGGCGACAAAGTCCGCATCATCGCAGGCAACCACAAAGGCAAGGAGGGCGATGTCCTCAGTGTCAACGCCGCCAAAGGCACCGTGGTCGTCGAAGGTGGCCGTACTGTCACCAAGGCTACCCGCGCCTCCGAGGGCGACGAAGGCGGCCTCAAAACCGTCGACGCACCCATCCATATTTCCAATGTAAAGAAACTGGGCTAAGTCTCCCGCAAGAGACCGCCCGCGCTTAAGCGTTAACCACAAACCGCGCTGACCCGCTGAAACCATGAGCACTCCCGCACTACAACAACACTACAAAGACACGGTCGTCCCGGCTCTCAAAGAGAAGCTCGGATACACCAATCCGCACCAGGTTCCACGCCTGGAGAAAATCGTCGTCACTTCCTGCATGGGAAAGTCCCCGGATCGCAAGGTCGCGGTCGATGACGCTGTCGTCGAGATCTCCAAGATTACCGGCCAGAAACCTTCCATCACTTTCTCGAAGAAGGCTGTCGCAAACTTCAAGCTCCGTGAGGGTGAGCCGCTTGGCGCCAGGGTCACCCTCCGTGGCCCGCGCATGTGGGAGTTTCTCCACCGCTTCATCAACGTCACCGCTCCCAACATCCGGGACTTTCGTGGTATTTCCTCGAAATCCTTCGATGGCCGGGGCAACTACGCCTGCGGCATATCCGACCAGACCATCTTCCCTGAGATTGAAATCGACCAAGTCAAACGCCAGATCGGCTTTGACCTGATTTTCGTCACTTCCGCCAGCACCAACGACGAAGGGCGCGAGCTTCTCACCGCCCTCGGCATGCCTTTCCGCGATGTGAAAAAAGCCGAGGAAGCCGCCACCGCATAACCCGTAACGAAAACCTTATCAGGAACCAAAACAATGGCAGTTCTCACAGATCCAATCTCCGACTTTCTCACCCGTTTCAAAAACGCGGCACGTGCCGGAAACGAGGAATTCACCGCACCATATTCCAAAATCAAGGCGGACATCGCCGAGATTCTCAAACAAGAGGGTTATCTCTGGAAGTACGAAGTCATCACCGGTGAGCGTACCGAATTGAAGGTCAGCCCCAAGTTCATCGAAGGGCGCCCTGTCCTCACCGACCTCAAGCGCGTCTCGAAACCAGGTCGCCGCCAGTATGTCGGCTCCCAGGACATTCCACGCGTCCTGTCCGGCCTCGGTATTTCCATCCTTTCCACCTCGAAAGGCGTAATGTCAGGCGCATCCGCAAAACGCCAGAAACTGGGCGGGGAAATCCTCGCCAATGTCTGGTAAATCCTAAACTCGAACCAATCTAAGAAAATGTCACGAGTCGGACTCAAACCAATCTCACTTCCTGAAAAAGTTGCCGTCAAAATTGATGGCAATGTCGTCAACGTCGATGTGCCAAAGGCAAACTCGACTTCAGCGTCCCTACGGGAATTTCCCTCAAAAGCGAGGACGGTAACGTAACCGTTTCCCGCGCATCCGAGCAACGCGAGCACCGTGCCCTCCATGGCACCGTTCGCAGCATCGTCAGCAACATGATCACCGGCGTCTCCGAAGGCTTCGTCAAGGATCTTGAAATCCACGGCGTAGGTCTCCGCGCGGCAGTCAAAGGATCGGATCTCGATCTTTCCCTCGGTCGCTCGCACCCGCTTCTCCACCCCATCCCATCCGGCCTTACCGTCACGGTGAACGAAAACACCAAGATCAAGGTCGAGGGTATCGACAAACAACTCGTAGGCCAGTTCGCCGCGGAAGTCCGCGCTTTCTACAAGCCTGAGCCTTACAAAGGCAAAGGTGTCCGCTACGTCGGCGAGAAAGTCCGCCGCAAGGAAGGCAAGAGCGTCGGTAAATAACCAGAAAACATCTCCGTTCAATGAGCACAATCCAACGCAAATCCATTCGCCAGCGCATTCACAAGCGCATACGCCGCAAGGTGTCCGGCACCCCGCAGCGCCCGCGCCTCGCCGTCTATTTCTCCAACCAGCACGTGTATGTGCAGTTGATCGACGATACCGCGGGTCGCACGGTCGCCTCCGCGTCCAGCATGGACAAGGCCTTCGAAGGCCACGCGTCCAACGTTGCCACCGCACAGAAGGTGGGCAAGCTGGTCGCCGAGCGCGCAGCTGAAGCGAATATCACCGACGCGGTCTTCGACCGTGGAGGCCATCTTTATCATGGCAAGGTCAAAGCCCTTGCAGACGCAGCCCGCGAAGCCGGTCTTAAATTCTAATTTTTCCTAACACATGGCCAATACTCCAGAAAACGAAAGCGCCGCAGCGGCAGTCCCGGCAGCATCAGACACTCCCAAGCCGGAAACCGCACCTAACGTTTCCGCGGCGGCACCAGCCGCAACTGAAAACTCCGGCCCACCGCAACGCGGTGGTTACCAGGGCGGCGGCGGTGGAAACCGTGGCGGCTTCGGCGGCGGCGGCGGTGGTGGTGGACGTGGGCGCGGCGGCCCACGCCGTGAAGAACGCGCGGCACCTACCGACGAGGAAGGGAACGAACTCTCCGAGAAAGTCGTCTTCATCAACCGGTGTGCGAAAGTCGTGAAAGGCGGACGCCGCTTCAGCTTCTCTGCTCTCGTGGTATGCGGAAACAAGAAAGGCAAGGTCGGCGTAGGATTCGGCAAGGCGAACGAAGTCGCCGATTGCATCCGCAAAGCCAGTGAGGCAGCGCGCAAGGTGCTCGTCCCGATGAACATCACCGACGGAACCATTCCACACGAGATCTGCGCCGAGTTCGGTGGCGGAAAAGTCCTTCTCAAGCCCGCGTCGCCTGGAACGGGCATCATCGCTGGCGGCGGTGTCCGTGCCGTCTGTGAGGCGGTGGGAATCCGCGATGTCCTTGCGAAATCCATGGGATCCTCCAACCACGCAAACGTGGTCAAAGCGACCCTTAAAGCGCTCTCGTCCGTCCGCACCCGCGACCAGATCCTCGGATCACGCGGCAAGCAGAAGAAGGAAAAGGCCATCTGATATTTGAAATTCGATATTGGGGAAGAAACCCAATTTCCAATCCCCAATCACCAATCCCCATTTACAATTATGGAACTTCACAATCTTAGCCCAAACCCCGGTGCCAAGCATCGCGTCAAGCGCCTCGGCGCCGGCGAAAGCTCAGGCCTCGGCAAAACATCTGGCAAAGGCCACAAAGGACAGAAAGCCCGCTCCGGCTCCGGAACCCGCGTCGGTTTCGAAGGCGGTCAGATGCCCCTCCACCGTCGTCTTCCTAAGCGCGGCTTCAACAACTTCGACTTCCGCTACACCTGGAACGTCGTCAATGTCGGCGACCTCGACAGCCGCTTCAAATCCGGCGACACCGTCGATGAGGCGTCTCTCCGCGCATGCGGCCTGGTCAACGGGCCTTCAGACAAGATCAAACTCCTTGGCGACGGCGAGGTCGAAAACTCCTACAAGGTTGTTTTCCACAAAGTCAGCAAGACCGCCCGGGAAAAGATCGAAAAAGCTGGCGGAAGCTTCGGCGACCCCGCACCAAAAACCCGGACTCCTGCCAAGCCAGAAGAAGGCGATTCCGAAGCTTGATCGCTCCGGCAGTCATCATCTGAATTTGAGGAGAGGAAGCACTTGCAGGCTTCCTCTCCCTGCTATTAAAACCCGCGTCTTTCCCACAGAAATTCCCAACCCGAGCCAGCCTTGAGTTTCGAATTTTGATTTTTTTTCTAACAATATGATTTCAGCTTTCGCGAACACCTGGAAAATCCCCGAGCTTCGGGACAGGATCCTCTTCACCCTCGCCCTCATCGTAATCGTCCGCCTCGGCGTGCACATCACCCTTCCCGGTGTCGACGCGACAGTCATCAAGGAGTGGCTGGATCAGGTGGCAAAGCGGGACGCCACCGAGACCGGAGGCATGACCGCGCTTCTTACCGTGTTCTCCGGCGGCGGTCTCACCCAGTGCGGCGTCTTCGCGCTGGGAATCATGCCCTACATCTCCGCATCCATCATGGTGCAGCTGATGACCGCCATCGTCCCCAAGTTCTCCCGTCTCGCCCGCGAGGACGGAGGCCGGCAGAAAATCACCCAATACACCCGCTACATCACCATCGTGATCGCACTGGTGCAGGGCTTTTTTGTAGCGAAATCTCTCACCAGCCCCGGAAACATCCCTTACATGGCCGGTATTGAGAAGATCGGTCGCCCGCTTGTTCCCGATCCATCGCTCGCATGGTTTTCTCTGACCGTCCTCACGATCGTGGCCGGAACCATCCTCCTGATGTGGCTCGGCGACCAGATGACGGAGAAAGGGATAGGCAACGGAATTTCGATCATCATCACGGTGAACATCATCTCCGCCCTTCCCGGCGCTCTCATTCAGGCATGGGCGTTCTTTACCTCCGGTGATCCGTTCAAGGCGATCATGATGGTTGTCATGGTGGCTCTCCTTCTGATCGTTATCGCGGCCACCATCGCGATCACCCAGGCGCAGAGAAAAATAGCCGTCCAATACGCCAAGCGCGTCGTTGGTAGGAAGCAAATGGGAGGCCAGACCCAATATCTCCCTTTGAAGGTCAACTACGCCGGCGTGATGCCCATCATCTTCGCTTCGGCCGTGCTCTCCCTCCCACCCATGATGCTCCAGTGGTTTTTCCCGGGCCAGCCATGGGCAACGAAGCTGTACGGCGAACTCGTGGGCGGTGGCATGTGGTATTATATCCTCGGCGGTGTAGGCATCTTCCTGTTCTCCTACTTCTGGGTAGCCATGATGTTCCAGCCTTCCCAGATCGCGGAAGACCTCAAGCGCAACGGCGGATACATCCCCGGCCAGCGCCCGGGCAAGCCGACGGCGGACTTCCTCGACTTCACGATGACCCGCCTCACTTTCGCAGGTGCCATCTTCCTTGCCTCCCTTTTCTTTCTTCCCGCACTTATCGGGAAACTCGTCGGCCTTCCTCCCGGATCGCTCGTGCTCCACTTCTTTGGCGGCACCTCGTTGCTGATCATGGTCGGAGTCGTCCTCGATGTCATGCGCCAGGTGGAAACCCACCTCTTGCAGAAGCATTATGACGGCTTCCTCAGAAAAGGGAAACTCAAGGGTCGCTATGACAGACTTGGCAATCAGAACAACGCCGCACCGCGCAACGCGATCGTTTATCTCTGGGTCGTCATCGCCATCCTGATCGTTCTTGCAATCACCGCTTGGATCTACCAGCGGTAAAAAACCTGGGAACGGGTTGTTCTGATGCCAGTCAATCCACATAGACCGGTCCATCCTTTACTCGCCGCGGAATGCGGCCAACCTCTGCCATGCGTGTCGTTCTTCTCGGCCCCCCCGCCTCAGGAAAAGGAACCCACGGTCGGCGTCTTGCCCGCACATTACGGCTGGACTATCTCAGCACCGGCGCCCTACTCCGGGAAAACATGGAAGATGGCACCCCTCTGGGTCATGCCGCGAGACCGATACTTGCCGGCGGAGGCTACCTGCCGGACGACCTGATGTGCCCGATCATAGGAGATTGGATCACAAACAATCCGGACAGTGATGGTTGGGTTCTTGACGGCTTTCCACGCAGCCTTCCGCAGGCGGAGTATCTCTCGAACACGCTTCTGGAGCAGCGGGACGAACTTGACGCGGCCATCGCTCTCGAGGTTCCCTACCTGGAGCTACTGGAGCGAATCCGCAACCGAGTCGAGTGCCCGGAATGCCGCTGGTCAGGCCAGAGAAACCAGCTCGCCGGATCCGCGAACTGTCCGAAGTGCGGGCACCAGGCCGCCGCCCGCGCGGATGACGACGAGGCGAACTTCCGAAACCGCTACGCCGAGTTCACCCGGCTCACCCTTCCCGTGATTGATCACTACCGCTCCTGCGGAAACCTGATCTCAATTCCTGCCATAGCCACCAGGGACGAGGTCGCCGCCAATATCCTTCAGAGTCTCAAGTCCAAATTCTAGAGTTTCATGCGCATCAGAATACCAATCAAGTCCCCGAAAGAGATCGAACGTATGCGGGAGTCCGGGAGGATCGCCTCGAACATCCTCCAACAGCTTGCCGCGGCTGTCGCCCCGGGCGTCACGACCAAGGAAATCGACAACCTCGCCGCCGATCTCATGGAGAAGGAGGGCTGCCGGAGCGCGTTTCTGAATTACAGGGGCTTCAGCGGGCAAATCTGCATTTCGGTGAACGAAGAGGTCGTCCATGGAATAGGCGGGTCACGTCGCATCCAACCTGGTGACATCGTGAAAATCGACGTAGGAGTGATCAAAAGCGGTTTCGTAGGTGACAACGCCACGACTGTCGCATGCGGGGAAATACCATCGGAAACAAAACGCCTTCTTGCTGTGACGGAACAATCCCTTTACGAAGCGATCTCCAAGGCTCGGCCAGGTCGTAAGCTCGCTGATCTCTGCGGAGCCGTTGAGGAATACGCCGCACCATTCGGCTTCACGATCGTCAGGGAATTCGTCGGCCATGGGGTTGGCAGGAAACTCCATGAGGAGCCACAGGTTCCCAACTACCGTCCGCGTGGAAAATCCCCGACCCTTGCTCCGGGCATGTGCCTCGCCATCGAGCCGATGATCAACGCCGGAGTCGCCGGAGTCCGCATCCTCGATGACGGCTGGACAGTCATCACCGAGGACAGGAAACCTTCCGCTCATTTCGAGCACACCGTCCTGATCACCCATGGAGATCCGGAGATCCTCACCGACAGACCCCGCCTGGCTCTACCGGAAATGCTCGGGATTGCTCCGCTGAAAACTGGGGTTCCAATTTCCTGATTACGAATTCGGGACAAAAAAAACCGGTGATCCGGGATAACCCCTTCACACCGGCCTGCATGTGCGAATCGATCAGCCTAGTTACGCTTGCGTCGAAGCAGACCTAGGAAACCGAGGCCGAGAAGAACTGCGGCGGATGGCTCCGGCACGGCAGTCAGGCCTGAGACGTTTCCAGTGAGACCGGGAACAAGTGTGGCGGCACCAGTTGCCAGATTAATGGTGTAGAGACTGGACACACCAGTAGTGCCGTCCGCGAGAGCCGCGTAGCCGACGCCGTCGACTGCCGCGATATCGAAACCGCCTTGCTCACCAATATCGATACCGAGGGATCCGACGGTGTTCAGGGTTCCGGCGCTGTTGGCCTGGGTAACCAGAATGTCGAGGGCGCTGTCAATCGCGTAAAGCTGGGTGGAACTGGATCCTCCGGGGAAGCTAAGCGTGTATGCATGGTGGACAAGGTTTGGATCAGCGCCGAAATTTGGATCTCCTCCGGCATAGAAGACCGGAGTAACAACGGTATCACCCCCGGTGATTGGATTGCCTACAGTGTTAGAATCATCAGTGCCTACTATACGGATCCTATCGATGACGGGATTGAAATCAAAACCGTATTCACTGGCGGTGAGCGAAACCGAGGAGAAGCCTGTTCCGACGAGGGAGGCCACGCCAGTCACGGTGTTCACCGTATAGAGGCGGCTACCGGAACCTAGGCCATACAACTGGCCGGTAGCTGGACGAAAATCAATCCCGAGTAGGGTTTCTCCCGTTCCCAATCCGCTGATGTTGACCGCAGGGGAAGTCGGAACGCCTGGCGTGGCTGAATCGAATTGATTCAGCGACTGGGCACCGAGACCCAGATCGACAAGTGAGATCAGTCCCACGGCATGGGCGGAGGGAACAGCGCAGAGCGCAAGGCTGGCTAGAGATGCGGGAATAAGTTTCATTAGACGGTTTGGTTCATTGGTTTGGGAGGAGAAACCGGGGAAACAAGGATTTGTTTCTTTCCGATAAAAAGATCATGGATGCGAGCACGCCAGTTGCCAAGGTGAAATTTGCTTTTTCGTCTCACCGATTTCTTGTCGGGGCAGCCAGAAAGGGCTATGGCTTCGCAGGATTGTTTCCACCCCATCATGAATATCCGCAGGAAAGGCATACGGACAGACTCGCAGGACAAACGGTTCAAGGCTGTCCGGACAGTGGAGGACGAGGACGTGCGCATCGAGGCCGGAGCGAAAAAGAAGCGCACACGCCGAAAAAGTCCCAATTCCGAGGATACGGAAAAGGACTGGGTGTCCGCCAAACCGAAGCGCGAACACCGGCAGAGAAAACGCAGGATCGCCCTTCTGTTCGCACTGCTGGCCGTTTGCGTGGGAGGTGCGATTTTCAAGGCGGTTGTGAAGTTCCGCCAGCCGTCGGCGGAAGGTTCTTTTGCCGAGTTCGTTCCGCTTCCGTTCGAGGCGGAAGAACCAGCGCCTCCGCCAATCATCGATGCGAAAGACGCCGTGCCCAGGCTTCAGAAGCTTCTCGCATCGCGGGATGAGGCGGAGGTGAAAAGCCTGATTTATCCCGGCGAGATGTCTCCGGACAAGGTGGTCGCGTTTCTCGAGAATTTCCCCCGCGCGGCGGAGATCCACTGGGTGGGAAGGGTGGAGTCCTTTGAAGTCCAGGCCGCGGCACTTATCGTAGTGCCCGTGGCTGGACCGTTAGGGGTGGTCTTTTTCCGCCCGGATGCCGAAGGAGGCGAGGACTGGCTTATCGATTTCGATGCATTCGCCCGGTATTCGGAGGTTCCGCTCGTGGATTTCATGAACGGGAAAAAAGATGGCGGGACATTCCGGACTGTTGCCGCCAAAGACAACTACTACAACGGAGCCTACGCGGATGATGCGGTCTGGGTCTGCTATGCCTTGAAAAGTCCGGATCACCCCGAAGTCATTTACGGGTATTGCAGGCGGGACGGCGCCCAGGCTGAGGCGATGGCTGAAATCCAGGATAACGCGCGGCAGCGACAGGATAAGGATTCGAGTTCTCTCCCGAGCGCATTCGTCCAGCCGGGATTCGCCGCTTTCCGGACTACACTCGCATTAAAAAGAAAAGCGGGTGACGACCTTCGTCAGGCGGAGATTGTCCGTGTCACAGCTGACGACTGGCTTGTGACGGGAACCGATTTCGATAATCGGAAATTAAAGAAGACCGACTAACCAAGGGCTTCGCTGGGGAGGGGATCATCTGGAAGAAATCAGGAGGTCTATTTTTTAATGGGAGTGGCATCCTTGCCCGCGGGCTCGTCCCCGGTTCCAGCCGGAACGGCGTCCTTGCCAGCGGGAACCGTGTCTTTCTCCGAAGGTTTCGCGTCCTTGCCGGTAGGTCTTGCGTCTTTACCCGCGGGAACCGTGTCCTTTTCGGAAGGTAGTGCGTCTTTCCCGGTAGGACGCGCGCCCTGGCCGGCGGGTTGATCACCTGTTCCTGCCGGAACCGCATCCTTACCGGCGGGGACAGCGTCTTTTCCGGCGGGAACCGTGTCTTTCTCGGAAGGTTTCGCGTCCCTGCCAGTTGGACGAGCATCTTTCCCAGCAGGAACCGTGTCTTTTTCCGAAGGAGCCGCGTCGTTGCCAGTTGGACGCGCGTCCTGGCCCGCTGGTTCGTCACCCGAACCGCTGGAACGGTATCCTTCCCGGCGGGGACTGTGTCTTTCTCCGAAGGCTTCGCGTCCTTTCCTATGGGAGTTGCGTCCTTTCCTGCCGGGACGGTGTCCTTCGCGGTATCCTCTTGGGCAGAAAGTGTATCCGGGGCTATGAGAATGACTCCGGACAGAAGGCTGAGAGCAACGGCGCTGACTGAGGAGAACGGAGGATGTGTGATTTTCATCAGCCATAATACAGCGTTCCGGAGCATTTGCAAAGGGATCAATCCCGGATCCTTGTAGCTCCACGTTTTCAGGCTACGTGGGATGGACAAAGAGTTTCTGAGATAGATTACTCTCTGGTGGAGATCGTGCCGGGCGCGACTATCGGGATATGGGGAGACGGCGGTGGAGGAGGCCGGTGGGTTTGTTTTCCAAGCCGAGGGTGAGAGTGAAGGGGATTTCGCGGGCGGCGGTGGATGAGGGTGGAGTAATGGTGAGGAAACCGGGCTTGCCGGTGGAGACTGTCCAGCCGGGAGGGGCGATGGTGTTGGGGGCGGAGCCACTGATGGTGGTGACGGGTAGCTGGCTTTCGTTTTTGGCTGAAATACCTTCCGGGAGGTCGCTCCAAGTGGCGGCGGGGGTGCCGAGGGTTTCCGGGAGGGGGTCGGAAGAGGTGTAGGCGAGGAGGAGGAGATCCAGGCCGACGCTGAGCGTGGTGGTGTTTTCGCCAGGGTGGAGGGTGTGGATGGTGCCGTCGATGAGGGTGACGGTGATTTCGCCTTCAGCGGCGAGGGGGAGGGCAATTTCCGGCCAGCCTTTGTCGTTCCAGAGGATCTGGAGGCTCTTGTTGTTAGCGTAGCGGAAAAGAGTGGTCTGGGTGCCGTCGTCGTAGGTTTTCTCGGAGACGAATTTTTCTTTTCCTGAGATCCGGCGAGAGCCAGCGCGGGTTCCTGCTGCGCGTCCATTCCCGCCTCGCCCGCTCTCGCTGGACACCGGTTTTCCGCCCATTCTCAGCATCCGCCGCTTTGTGAAACGCAATGGGCAGTGGATCGCTCTCCAGGGGCATTTCGTGACCATGACCTCGGTGCCCGGCGAACTCCAATCGAACCAGTCATAGTTCGAAATCGGCTATATTGATCCTCTCGGCGGAAAGCTCCCGACAGGGATTCTTAGGGATTCATCCGGAAAGAAATCCGAATCTCGAAGCGATCTTCCCAAGCTCAAAGGTAGGAATGCGCCTCGTCCGATCCGGGGAAAAATCCTATCTCGCCGTATCGGCGGCTTTGGTAAGATTCTGAACAAAAAATGGATACCAGCGGTCGGCCGGAAATCCGCTCTGAAAGATCAAACGACTCAATCGCGGCTGCGGCGGAGCAGTATCAGTCCTCCGGCTGCGAATCGCGCGATTGCTGAATGCCGAGATTGAGATACCGATTAGGATTTCAGTGGGAATCCCCGCGAAAGTGGGTTCATTTCTTGTAGCCGGATTTTTTCCGGTTCTCGACGAACTTCCGTGTCTCTTCAAAAAGGGACATGTCTCCTCCGGGCGCGCGGGGATCGTTAAGTTTTTGCTGGGTAATGATGAGTTGTTCCTCCAAACGCTCCGCTACTTCCGCGTGTGAGGGATCGTCGATGAGATTGTGCAAATGCCATGGGTCTTTCTCCAGATCGTAAAGTTCCTTGGGTGCCACGTCCCTGGTCACAACGTCGAAGATTGCTTTGATTTCGGGATGGTTTGGAAAGTTTTTCAGCATGTCAGCCGTGCCCATTTTCCGACGGCTGGTTTCGTACTCGGAGATGGGCAGTGGCTCGCCGGGCTCGATTTGCACCCCGGGAATGTTTCCGTAGGAGAAGACCAGTTCATAGCGCTCGTCGCGGATCATGCGTGCGGCATGGCTGACGGGGGCGAGTTCGCCATGCCACTCCACGCCGGTCACGACGAAATCCCGTTCTGGATCGACCAGCCCTTGCTTCTCCGAGCGGAGGATGCCGAGGGTGCTGTTGCCGGTCATGCCGTCGGGAACGGTGCATTGCGCAGCTTCGAGAATGGTCGTGGTTAGGTCGGGAAAACTTACGAAATCATCGACAGTGCGTCCGCCGGGAATTTTTCCAGGCCAGGAAATCGCAAGCGGGACATGGACACCCCAGTCATAGCCGAAGGCCTTTCCCCGTTTGATTCCGTCGAAGGCGGTGCCGTTGTCCGAGGTGGAAATGACAAGCGTGTTTTCCAGTTCACCACACTTTTCCAGAACGTCCATGATGAGTCCGAGCTGTTTGTCCGCATCAATGACTTCGTAGAGGTAATTGGCGCGGATCCGGCGGTTCGGAATGGTATCGACCAGGAAACCCGGCATGGAGATGTCTCCGAGTTTGATACCGTATTCTTTTTCCAGACGTTTGTAATTGTCCTTGTCGTGGGGATCATGCGGTTCGGCGATGCCGACCCAGCAATGGAACGGTTTGTCATCCGGCTTGCGTTCGAGAAACCGGTCGAAATTCGCGGCGTAGTCCCTGCGGTCGAAGGAAGGGGCGGGTGGATCCCTTGTGATACGGTTGTTTTCAGGATCGCGGACGATCTCGTAGCCGTGGCTCTTCTCGTTTTGAATTCCAGGCCCCCAATATTTCCCGACGGAGCCTGTGTGGTATCCGGCGTCACGCAAGATGGCATCCATGACAGGGAATTTTTCCGGCAGCCAGGATTGGATGAACGCACCTTGTTCCAGTTCCCAGAAATGCCGGCCGGTGAGGAGGGAGGCTCGTGCGGGAGCACAGGAAGGAGCGGATGAGTAGCCGTGGTTGAAGAGGACACCGCTTTTCGCAAACTTGTCAAAATTCGGTGTGGGCGTGGTCGTCCAGCCATATGCGCCGCGTTCCAGCCAGCTTTCGTCATCCGTTATCACAACAAGAATGTTCGGACGCTTTTCCGCTACGCTATCGCCCTGCGCGGATACAGGAGTGAAGAGATGAAGCACGGTGACTAACAGCAGCGCGGTGGCAGCAAGGCCGGTAATTGTGTGGGGATTTCGGTTCATGGGATTTTCAGGTCTTGGCCAAGGTATTAGCGGGCTTGGATGTCGGCAATACCGGTGAGTCCGGAACGGTATCCATGCGGTCTGCCGCCGCAGCATAGCCGCAGCGATCCACCCGCCCGTTGGGACGACCCGAGCCGTAGCAGCCGATGTCCGAGTAGCCCATGTCATCCGCGAGGATGAAAACGATGTTCGGGGCGGCGGTGGCGAAAAATGCCTGGCACAGGAAGAGAATACAGAGGGTTTTCAAGGAGGCAGAAAACGAAAAACGGATGCCGATGATATACAGGCATCCGTGGAAATCCAGAGGCGGAATCTACGCGCGTCTGCGGCGGAGAAGCGCCAGCGCGCCGAGTGCGCCCAGAAGGGCGGTGGAAGGCTCGGGAACGAGATTCCCGTTGATCTTGACGTCGTTGAAGCGGTTGATCTGATCCGTGTTGCTCCCGTTGTCGAATCCGTAGATCCGGAAGGTCACCGTATTCGCGCTGGTAAGGCTCTGGAAAGCAGCACCCAAGGTGAATGAAGCGTCCTCCGCAAGCTTCACCGGGGGTCCCGCTACCAGAGTTCGCCACTGAAACCGTTGAAGTCCCAAGCTCATTTCCCGCTGTGAATGTGGGGATACCGGCGATTGAGGCAAAAACCGAGAACGAGGAACTGTAGGCACCGGCATTTGCGTTCACGGATCCGAAGTGATCCAGGGAGACACTGGTCAATGAGACAACATTGGCTCCGGTTGGTGTGATCGTGAACTGGACGAAGTCGCCTTCGGTCACGGCGTTGGCCAGCGTGTTCGCCCCGGTATCGCTTGCCCGGAGGAGAATCTGGCTGTTTCCACTGGATACGCCGAATCCCCCAGCGACACCCGTGTTGGTAATAGGGGTCGTCGTGATGATCGAATTAACGCCGGATGCGGTCAAAGACCCGCCGGAGACCGAGTAAGTCGCCAGGACGGCAGCGTTGGCGCTGGCGCACATGAGGGAGGCCGCAAGCGATGATGCGACGAGGTGACGCTTTCCGGAGAAAGCGAATGTTTTTACTGATAGTTGTTTCATGGTAGTGATCCCTACTGGAGTGGGTTGAAGGGGATTGTTCCAAGCTGGGGCGCCTGACACAAAAAAATTCAGAAATTTCCGGATTTCTTCTCCCGTGGGAATCCGTTCTCCATCAGGGCGAAGATTTCCGCTTGTCCGAGCGCACCGGCGCAGATGGTCACCTCGTCGATCATGCCACGGAAGGACCGACGGTCGGCGTTTTCAAGCACTCCGGTGTTGCATCCGAAAACCACAGGATACGACTTCGGATCGCTGATGTCCGTGTCGATGGCCATCACGGATTTCGCGGCGGCGGACTCAAGTTTCCCATCGACATAGAGGAGGATATGGGTGGCGACGTTCGCCGGGCGGCCTTCGTAGAGAACGGCGGCGACATGGTGCCAGGTATCGTCGCGGAGGTCCGTGGTGCCGATCACCTGGCCTTCGTTCGTGCCCATTCTCAGGCGGCCCAGCGGTCCTTCGTTTCCGGCGGGGTTGACCGACATCTGCCAGGTGTCCCCGGGAGCGATGTGGGCACCCCATCCGATGAGGGCATAGCCTTCGTGTGTGTTGAAATCGCGAGGGACTTTCACCCAGCATGCGATGGTCCGGGGCGCGAACCCTCCCAAACCGGAGAATCCGGTTCTCACATAATCCCCCTTGCCGCTGAAGGAAAGCGCGGAGCCGGAAATTCCCTTCCCCCAGGCCGGGGCCATTGGAGTTCCCTGGCCGGGTGTCACAAACGTGCCTCCCGCCTCTCGGAGATCGAATCCGCGACCCTGCGCGTTGACGGTGACCCCTTCCATCTCATCGAAAGACCAATGCAGGTATGGCACCCGGGCATCGGAATGCTCCGGCGGAAGGGTAGTGAGGAAATCCTGGGGTCTTGCCAGGATCAGATCGGATATCCCGTCGTACATGCGCAAGGCGGTGAGCGCGGGGATGGTAACCGGGGCGCGGCCGTTCGGATGGGCATAGACCCTGCCTTTCAAAGCATGGACATCCATTTCGTTCCCCCTTGCACTGACCCCGAAGCAGGCTCCCCGGTCTTTCACGCGGCCTCCCGGGCCATCCAGAGTGAACCCTTGGGAACTCGGTGGAACATAGACCGCGACACTTCCCTGATGGATCACCGCGTGGTTGTGGGAAAGAATTTCAAGATCCGCAGCTCCTTCGAGGACAATTTCCACGCCCTTCTGAAAACCAATCGCGACGAAACCGGAAAGCAGTCTCACCCTGCCGCCGGCGCTCATTCCGTCACCCACTTCCAAGGTATCGCCTCCAGACCAGTTCGCGCTGGAGACACCACGTATCCACGCGATCGCTTTCGCCCCGCCGCTGCGTCGCGACCACCAGAAACCGGTTCCCATAGCGAGAGCCGCAGCAGCTCCCGTGGTGATCCACTTTCTTCTCGAAAACAGGGGGATTACACTTTCCTTCTGTTCTTCATCGGTCGGCGGAGCGCTTTCCCCGTTTCCCAGCCGGGCGATCACCTCTGCGGTAAAATCGTCGTTTTCCGTTGCGGAGTGCCGGTATTTCAGGAGCCGTGAGATGATGAGGTGATCCGCAGCCTCCGCTCCGAAATCCGGCGACCTGGATATATGGTTCAGTAGGATATGACGATGCGCGGAAGATAGTTTTTCTCCGGAAAAATACGCTGCAAGCAGGTTGTTCGGGTCGTTCGTTTTCATGTCGTCTGTAGGTTCTGCCTGATGCAATCGGCGAGTGCCGCGCGCAGGCGGTGCAGCCGCATCGTGATCGTGGAGTGATTGAGATTCATTTCCTTGCAGAGATCCCGCACGATTGCCCCGTCGCGATATTTCCTCAGCAGCAGCCGCCTCGACGGGGAATCCAGCTTGTCCAGACATTCCTCCAGAACGGCGAATACCTCCGGCTCATGCTGATCGGTGAAATGCCCGGATGCCTTGGAATCAATCAGGCTGGCAAGCTCCGCATCCCCGCCGACGGCAAAAGGGCGGCGCTTTCTCTGGTGGTTCCTAAGGAGATTCAGCGCGATGCCCCTCAGCCATGGTCCCAGCGGCATTCCGGTATCAAATTCCGCCAGTTTCGAGTGCGCGATGAGAAACACGTCCTGGGCGATGTCCTCCGCCTCGTGCGCCCCGTCCATCCGTTTCACAAGGTATCCGCGGATTTGCGACTGATAGCGGGACACAAGCTCCCCGAACGACGTCAGGCATCCCGCCCTTGCCGATACAATGAGGGACAGATCCTCTTCGTTGCCGCTACCGTTTGCCATTTGTTTCGATAAACTTGTCCTGACTGGCGAAAATTGACACAGCGAAATCCCGGTGACCGACGGGCGTGTGGAGCTTTCCTGGCCTGGGAAATGACCGCTTCGGAGTCTCCAGGAAACCCGCTGTCCGCCATTGGCGAAGCGGTCATGCGGGACGCCGCATCTTGTTGAAACGTATGGCGCGCGATCTGTTTTTTTGCTGTATTTCCGGTCATTCCGTGCAATCCATGCGCCCCCAGCGCCCATGTCCACCGAACTGACCAGAAATTTCTCCATCATCGCCCATATCGACCACGGGAAAACCACGCTTTCCGACCGGCTGATGGAGGCGACGAGCACGGTCACCATGAGGGAAAGCTCCGCGCAGCAGCTCGATTCCATGGATCTTGAGCGGGAGAAGGGGATCACGATCAAGTCCCACCCGGTCGCCATGATGTACAAGGCGAAGGACGGGAAGAACTACAAGCTCAACCTGCTGGATACGCCGGGGCACGTGGATTTCTCCTACGAGGTGTCCCGCGCGCTCGCGGCTTGCGAGGGGGCGATCCTGATGGTGGACGCGGCGCAGGGCGTGGAGGCGCAGACCGTCGCGAACCTGCACCTGGCCGAGCAGCAGAACCTGAAGATCATCCCCGTCCTCAACAAGATCGACCTCCCCGCCGCGGACGTGCCGAAGTGCAAGAAGCAGCTCGAGGACATCCTCTGCATCCCGGCGGAGGACTGCATTCCCGCATCCGCGAAGGCAGGAATCGGGATCGAGGAGATCCTCGAGGCCATCGTGGCACGGGTCCCCGCTCCGGTGGAGAATCCCGACAAGCTCCTGCGGGCCACGGTTTTCGATTCCCTCTACGACACCTACCGCGGTGTCGTATCCTATGTCCGGGTCTTTTCCGGAACGATAAAGCGCGGCCAGCGGGTGAAGCTCTTCGCGACCTCCAAGACCTACGAGATCAAGGAAGTCGGCGTCTTTACCCCGAAAATGGTCGCCCGCGACGAGCTGGTGCCGGGCGACGTGGGCTACGTGATCGCGAACATGAAATCCGCCAGCGAGGTGAAGATCGGCGATACGATGACCGACTCCACCCACCCCTGCCCGGAAGCGCTACCAGGCTACAAGGAGATCCAGCCGATGGTGTTTCTCCGGGATCTATCCCGTGGATTCGTCGGACTACGAGGCTCTGAAGATGGCGATGGGGAAACTCCAGATCAACGATCCGGCGTTCACTTTCTCGCAGGAAAGCTCCACCGCCCTTGGCTTCGGATTCCGTTGCGGGTTTCTCGGCCTGCTGCACATGGAGATCATCCAGGAAAGGCTGCGCCGCGAGTTCGACATGGATGTCATCTCCACCTACCCCTCCGTCATCTACCATGTGGATCTCACCGATGGCACGGAAGTCATCGTGGACAACCCGACCCTTTTCCCCGAGGCGCAGGTGATACAGGAAATCCGCGAGCCTGTCGTGAATGTCTACATCATGGTTCCCGGCGAATACATCGGCGACATGATGCAGCTCGTTCTGGAAAAACGCGGCGAAGTCTCCAACACTGAGACAATCGATGACATGCGCGTCATGCTCTCCTGCGTTCTGCCGCTTTCCGAGATCCTCGTCGATTTCAACGATAGACTGAAATCCTCCACCAAGGGCTACGGCTCCATGGACTACGAGCACGCCGGCTACCGCTCCGCGAAAATGGTGAAAATGGACATGCTGATCGCCGGGGATCCGGTCGAGGCCTTCTCCACCATCGTCCACCGTGACAAGGCCGAGGGCTACGGCAGGAAGCTCGCCGAGCGCCTCAAGGAAGTCATCCCCTCCCACCTCTTCGTCGTCGCGATCCAGGCGGCCGTCGGCGGGAAAATCGTCGCCCGCGAATCCATCTCCGCCATGCGGAAAAACGTCACCGCCAAATGCTACGGCGGCGACATCTCCCGCAAGCGCAAGCTCCTCGAGAAACAGAAAGCAGGTAAGGCGAAGATGAAGATGTTCGGCAAAGTGAACATCCCCCAGGACGCCTTCATCAAGGTCCTGAAGAGCGGGGACTGAGGCCTCCCGACACGGGGAGGGGATCCTCACAGTCCGCATGGATTAAACCGGAGGGTTTTCGCCGGGGAGTCGGCGGTGCCATGACACCCTTGCTATCAAAGCATCCCTGCCTAGTGTTCCGAAAAGCTTAATTTGACGGATAGTGTATCCGGGTGTGGAAAAAAGATCGGCACGGGTGCCTCGTGCGAATCCCAGCGGGATTCCAGCATGTAGCCGGGGGTCGAGCGCAGCGAACACCCCCGGAATCTGTCCGGCAGGAGACGCATCCCGGCAGGGATGCCAGCGGCCCGCTCCGATCCCTGCCGGGATCGCAAGAATCATGTGCCCTGATCCGGGGGTAACCGCTGCGCTCGACCCCCGGCTACAGGCTGTTATCCCTCCGGGACGGCAAGACAACCGGGCAGGAGGTATCATGCCGCAATCGCAAGATTAGCCGTTTGCTATCCTCCACGCATCCATCAGTTTAGATTTTCCGCGACACTAGTGGGGCAAACTGATGTACCGGACGCGAAACCGATGGACGGGCCATCGAAATGGACGGATGGCTTCGAGAAATGGACGGAAGGCTTCGCAAAACCGACGGTCGCGCCAACCTGTGAAACGGCGGAGGGCTTGGATGTCCGGACCGCCTATCCGAACACCTGCTTCTTCGACGGTGTGATGTGCGGCGGCTTGAGATAGATGGGCTGGGGGATTTTGGCGAGCCATTGGGCCCTGGTTCCGGGGGATGCGGTCTGCCATGTCTGCCATAGTCCGGCGGCGGTGGGTTTTGAGAGCTGGATCGCTTTTCCTTTTACCTCCTCCAGGCAGAAGACGGCGTGACCGTTTTCTCGCGCCCGCCCGACGGCGGAATCGAGGCCTATCCCATCGGTCAGCTCGGGTCCGGTATCGAGCTGGCCTCCGGAAATTCGCGCGACCCAGTAGGAGCCGCGCCGGGCGTCCCCCACGGCGATGCAAGTTTCCCCGGTGAGGGCTTCCGGAACCGCGAGAATGGATGGGACGGCGACCGCCTTGCACCCGGCGACAAGCGCCGCGCCCTGTGCCGCCGCGATCCCGACCCGGGTCCCGCTGTAACTGCCCGGGCCGCTGCCCACGAGCACCGCGTCGAAGGACCGCGATCCGTTCTCCCGGATGATTTCCGAAAGCGGTGCGAAGAGCGCGGCATTGTGCCTCCTGTCGCTGGTGAAAGTTTTCTCCAGGACGATCTCCCCCTCATCCGCCAGAGCGATGGAGGCGAAAGGGGTGGAAGTTTCAATGATCAGGACGGCGGCCACGCCCGGAGTCTAGGCCTCCGTTCACCCGTGTCCACCAACTTGCATCTTGCAACTCCCCCGGCTAGTCCCGAGTCTACGCCATGCGCCTCGCAGACCGCTATATCGCCAGACAGATCCTCGTGGGGACGCTCTACGCGATCGTGGTGCTGAGTCTGGTGCTGGTGATGGGGAATCTCTTCAAGCAGGCCCGGCCGCTTCTGGTTGAGCAGCACGCCCCGCTCGGCCTGGTCCTGCGCTTCGTGATCAACGTGCTCCCGTTTTCCCTGATGTTCACGATCCCGTGGGGTTTCCTCTCGGCCATCCTGCTGGTGTTCGGGCGCATGTCCGGTGACAATGAGATCACGAGTTTCCGCGTCGCGGGGATGAGTCTCGGGAGGCTCGCCCTGCCGGTTTTCGTGATTGGCGCGCTGCTCTCCGGGGTATGCCTGTGGATCAATGTGAACGTGGTCCCTCTCGCGAAGGCCTCCCTCACGGACATGGTCTATGAGCAGGCGAAACGCGATCCGCGTTCCCTTCTGGATCCCGGCATCGTCCAGTCGAAGTTCAAGAACCAGAAGGTCTTCGTAGAGGAAAAGGACGGGGATTCACTCATCGGATTCCACCTCTACCAGGTTTCCAACGGCGACAACGGGACTCCGGTCCGTGCCGATGCCTACGTCCATGCGGGGAAGGTCTCGCTGGTCGTGGATGAGGAGAAACAGCAGCTCCGCCTGAAACTCATCGATTCTTTCATCGAGACCAAGCAGGAGGACGGCACCTCCCAGCTCGCCTTCGCCGGGCAGGCGGAGCCATGGCTCTTCGATTTCGGAAACGACCGGAACAAGAAAGTCCGCTCCAGCGCCATGACCAACGGGGAGATCCTCCGCTACCTGGCCGAGAATCCCGGCCTGCCGGAGGACAGGCAGGTCTCCTTCCGCGCCGAGATCACGAAGCGTTATTCCTTCTCCCTCGCCTGCCTCTCCTTCGCCTGCGTCGCGGTGCCCCTGGGTCTGAAGAGCCGTCGGAAGGATACCTCCGGCGGCCTCATCGTCAGCCTGGCGATAGGCGCGGCCTACTTCCTTTTCACCGTGCTCGCCGATGAGTTCGAGACGGATCTCGGCGCGACCCTCGTCCTCTGGGCTCCCAATGTTTTCTGCGTCCTGCTTGGCTTGTTCCTGTTCAGGCGCGTGCGGTTCCGCTAGATTTCCCCCATCGGTATGATCTTCGGAAATTTCGCCAGAAAAGCCTTCCGTCAGACCCGCGATTTCTTCGCCACCGAGAAAATCGCCTTCCTTCCCCGCATCGGCTCGCCGCGCGATTATTCGGGAGACCTTTTCGGAGCGGATCTCCGCGCGGCCTTCAATGTCACGATGCTCGCCCTGCCGCAGGCGATCGCCTACGCCGCCATCGCCGGACTGGACATCATCTACGGCGTGGTCTGCGCCTCCGTCGCGGCCATCACCGCCCCGTTTTTCGCCAGTTCCAAGTTCAACGTCCTCGGCCCCACCAACGCCACGGCGTTCATGCTCTTCAGCTTTTTCGCCACCCATCCGGAGTTGAGATTCAGGATCCCGGCGCTGCTTCCCCTCCTTGTGATTCTCATCGCGGTCGTCTCCATGGTGGGCGCCGTCCTGAAGGTGGCGGACCTGCTCCAATACGTTTCCCGGAGCGTGCTCGTCGGCTACATGGCCGGTGCCGCAGTGCTCATCATCGGGAACCAGCTCAAGCCGCTCCTTGGCGTAAGCCCCTTCATCGATCCGGACAAGACCTCAACTTTCTTCGGGCTTGTCGGCGAGCTTCTCAAATCCCTCGGACACATGGACTGGGTGCCCGTTCTCATCGGTGCCGGTACGCTCGCCATCTATCTTGCCTTCCGGCGATGGAAAAGAACCTGGCCCGCCTTCTCCATCGCCCTGCTGCTCGGCTCGGCCATTTTCGGCTCGCTCATCCAGTCCGGGGTGGCTCCGTTCGCAGGCCAGGCCACCTTCAGCACCTTCGGCTTCGCGGAGCTGATCCCCCACGCGCCGGACATTTTCCACAAAGGTGTCTTCGAGGACATCTCCATGCTCCTCGGCCTCGCCCTCGCCATCGCTTTCCTGGCCTCGCTGGAAAACACCCTGATGGCGAAGTCCATTTCCTCGCAGACCGGGGACAAGGTGGATGTGAACCAGGACATGCTCTCCATCGGCTTCGCCAACCTCACCTCCGCCCTCGCCGGCGGCATGCCCGCCTCCGGCTCGCTCACCCGGTCCGATTCTTAATTTCCGCTCCGGAGCACGGACGAAGGCAGCCCCCGTCTTCACCGGAATTTTCACCCTCGCCCTCGTCATACTCATCGGCTGGTCCAGGGGAAACCGGAGTGAACCTCATCGACTACATCCCGAGATCCGCCCTCGCAGTCCTTGTCATCGCCATCTCCTTCTCGCTTTTCAACGTCCACCAGATCCGCATCTGCCTCCGCTCCACGAGTGACGACGCCTTGGTCATCGTCTTCACGTTCCTGTCCACGCTCCTCGCGCCACTCCACGTGGCCATCTTCATCGGAGTCGCCATTTCCATCATCCTGTTCCTGAGAAAAGCCAGCAAGCCCTACCTCACCGAATACGAGTTCAACGAGACCGGCGAGCTGCGGGAAAAGGAAGGGGCGCACGCCAGACCCATCCCCGCGATCTCCATCGTCCATGTCGAGGGCGATCTCTTCTTTGGCGCGTCAGAGCTTTTCCGCACCCAGATCCAGCGCACCGTGGCGGATCCCGCGATCAGCGTCATCATCCTGCGCCTGAAAAACGCCCGCCACCTCGATGCGACCAGCGTCATGGCTCTGGAGGATCTCGTCCAGTTCATGCGGCGGAAAGGCCTTCACCTGCTCGTGTCAGGAGCCACCAAGGACGTTTACAAAGTCCTCAAACGCTCCGGGATCCTCGAGACCCTCCAGCAGGGCGCCGACAGGAAACAGGGCGAGAGCAACATTTTCCTGACCATGCCCTCCAACCCGAACATCTCCACCCGCGACGCCCTGCGCCGCGCCCAGCAGCTCCTCGGGACCAAAGAGGCGGAAGTCCGCATCTTCTACGATCCCAAAAAACCCGCGTGATTTTCACCGCAAGGCGGACGGGTGGCGGGGGATGTTGATTTCCTCCCTGGTATGGTGGAGTCTCCGCGCACATGGAATCGAAGGAATACGAGATCGACGGGATGAGGTATGTGGCGCGGACGCCGCGCGAGGAGGATTTCGCGGAGATGATCGCGCTGAACGAGCGGTGCTTTCCCGGGATGATCGATGCGGACGAGGTGTGGCGGGAAGACCAGTTGCGCTCCCATATTCAGGTGTTTCCGGACGGGCAGGTGGTGGTCACCAGGGAGGAGCGCATCGTGGGTGTTTCCGCGAGTCTGATCGTATCGATGGGGCGTGACCCGCTGCGCCACCACACCTACTACGGGATCACGGACGACGGGTATTTCTTCAACCACGATCCGCAGGGTGACACTCTCTACGGGGCGGATGTGTACGTGGATCCGGCGGAGCGTGGGCGGGGGATAGGAGCGTGGCTTTACGTGCTGCGCAGGGATCTGTGCAAGCGGCTGAACCTGCGCCGCATCCTGGCGGGGGGACGGCTTTGGAATTACGACGAACTACAGTAGCCAGCTACACTCCGGAGGAATATGTGTACGCCGTGCAGGACGGGCTGGTGAAAGACCCGGTGCTGGGCTTCCAGTTGAGAGAAGGATTCGTGGTGCGCGATGTGATGCCCAACTACATCCGCGATCCGAAGAGCGGGAATTTCGCCTCGCTGATCGAGTGGCTGAATCCCGACTACCAGCAGAGCGAGGGCGAGGACAGGAAGGTGCGCGTGGCGTGCGTGCAATACCAGATGCGCAGGATCGCGGATTTCGATGAGTTCGCGGCGCAGGTGAGGTATTTCGTGGAAACGGCGGGGGAGGACTACGGGGTGGACTATGTGCTTTTCCCGGAGTTCTTCTCGGTTCAACTGCTTTCCGCGATGGAGCCGTACGGATCGCGGGAGGGTATCAGGAAACTTGCCGAGCTGACGCCGCAGTTCCGCGAGCTGATGTCCACGCTGGCTCGCGAGCAGGGGCTGCACCTGATCGCCGGCTCGCATCCGGTGGTGCAGGATGACGGGCGCCTGCAGAACGAGGCGATGGTCTTCAAGCCGGACGGGACCTTTGTTTCCCAGCCCAAGCTTCACATCACGCCAAGCGAGACGACATGGTGGGGGATCACGGGCGGGAACGACCTGCTGGTGATACAGACGGCGAAGGCGAAGATAGGGATACTGATCTGCTATGACGTGGAGTTTCCCGAAGCGGCGCGATACCTGGCGGAGCAGGGGGTGGAGATCCTTTTCGTCCCCTACTGCACGGACAACCGCCAGGGCTACCTGCGAGTGACGAAATGCGCGGCGGCCAGAGCCATCGAGAACCAGATCTATGTGGTGACCAGCGGTGTGGTGGGAAACCTGCCGGATGTGCCGGCGATGGACATCCACTACGGGCGTGCGGCGGTTTACACGCCTTCGGATTTCGAATTCGCGCGGGACGGGATACAGGCCGAGGCGGATCCGAACGTGGAGACGATGCTGGTGACGGATCTGGACATACGGGATCTCTACCGGTCGCGCGAGGCGGGCTCCGTGACACCTCTGATGGACAGGCGGCGGGATCTTTTCGAGCTGAAGGTGAATCTGGGCGGCGAGTAGTTTTTTTCGAAACTTGGCTTGATTCCCCGCGTTCCGGGACTAAAAGACGCCCCCCGCGCGAACGCGTGATTTTCCGCAATGTCCAACTCACTCAAGATCGCCATACCGAAAGGCAGCCTTGAAAAGCCGACCGTCGAGCTTTTCAGGAAGGCCGGGTATGAGATCTATGTTTCCGCAAGAGGGCTGCGGCCGACCTCGAACGATCCCGAGCTGGACATCTATCTGATCCGCGCGCAGGAAATCGGGCGGTATCTGGCACAGGGCTTCATCGACTGCGGGATCACGGGGCTCGACTGGGCTACCGAGGGCGGGCCGGATCTGGTGGATTTCGCGGAGCTACCCTACTCCCGTGCATCCGTGAACCCGACGCGCTGGGTTCTGGTCGTCCCGGAAAACTCGCCCATCAGGACTCCGCAGGATCTTGAGGGGAAACGCATCGCTACGGAGGGCGTCGGCATCACGCGGCGTTATCTGG
Source organism: uncultured Verrucomicrobiae bacterium (assembly GCA_963758175.1). Classification (GTDB taxonomy): domain Bacteria; phylum Verrucomicrobiota; class Verrucomicrobiia; order Verrucomicrobiales; family Akkermansiaceae; genus Luteolibacter. Next base: position 594,690 of record CAVWUI010000002.1, on the reverse strand, counting down.
ACAAGCTGGGGATCAAGGCGGATGTCGAGTTTTCCTGGGGAGCCACCGAGGTGAAAGTGCCGGATCTGGTCGATGCGATCGTTGATGTGACCGAGACGGGATCGTCGCTCAAGGCGAACCGGCTGCGCATCGTTGACACACTGCTCACCTCGTTCCCGCATTTTTATTCCAGCCCCGCGGCGGCGGCCGACGAGTGGAAGCGCAAGAAAATGGAGCGGATCGCTCTGCTACTCAAGGCCGCCCTTTGCGCCCGCGACAAGGTGGGTCTCAAGATGAACCTGCCGGAAGAGCGCCTGGCCGAGCTTCTGGACAAACTTCCATCATTGCGCCGCCCCACGGTCTCCCACCTTTCCGAGAAGGGGTGGGTCGCGGTTGAAACGGTGATTGACGAGATCCTCGTCCGCGATATGATACCCGACCTCAAAGCCCTCGGGGCGGAGGGGATCATCGAGTATCCGCTCAACAAGCTTGTCCCCTGAAATTTTTCCACTGAACACCAACCCCGCACAACACCATGGGATCCATCAAAAAACGTCGTAAGACAAAGATCAACAAGCACAAGCGCAAGAAGCGCATGAAGCAGAACCGCCATAAGAAGCGTCTCCGCTACAAGTCCTAGTCCGCTGGGATTGAACGCTTTCGACCAACGCCGGGAGTCCGTATTCATGCGGGCTTTCGGCGTGTTTTTTTGGAGTGCTGGGAAGATTTCGTAGAAACATGGGCTTGCAGGTCGTTCCAACTTTCCGCGTCGTCGACGAAACGGATGACTGGGTGGTGGTGGACAAACCCGCGCCCCTGATCGTCCATCCCGCGAACAACAAGCCGGAACCGACACTCCTCGGAGGATTGCGAAGTCTGCTCTCCTACGAGATCGAGAACGGCGCGTGCCTCGGCATTGTGACCCGGCTGGATCGGGAGACCAGCGGGCTGGTGCTCGTAGCCAAGCACACCGCCGCCGCGCGGGAGCTTGGAATGATTTTCGAAAGACGAGAGGCGCGTAAGGAATACCTGGCCATCGTCCGTGGGTGGTCGGAGACCGCCGAGTGGAGCTGCGATGGGAGGATCGCCCGCGCCGGCGACATCGGGGAATCAGCGATCTGGGTGCGCCAGGTGGTGGATGCGCGTGGGAAAGAATGTTCTACTAGGTTCGTAGTGGAAAAGCGTTTTACGAGAGACGGCGGGAAATTCTCGCTGGTAAGGTGTTTTCCCGAAACGGGACGCATGCACCAGATCCGGGTGCATCTCGCCGCCAGCGGTTATCCTATTGTCGGGGACAAGCTGTATCAGAACGACGGCTCGCAATATCTCCGGTGGATGGAGGAGGGCTGGACTCCGGAACTGGAGGGGGAGATGGGCTTGCCGCGACAGGCGCTCCACGCGGCATCGTTGTCATTGGAATGGGGCGGTGGTCGGGTCTCCTGGGAAGCCGGGCCGCCCCGGACTTTCTGGACTTCATGACGGGGAAACCGGTCGGGTTCGCCAAGGACGTTGTCATCTGGAGCCGCAACGGGTAGGATTTCCCCATGACCAGACTCAAGGAAATCGTGGCGTATCTGGATACGGAACTGAGAACGTCCGAGGTGGAGGATTACCCCGGAGCGATGAACGGACTTCAGATGGAGAACGATGGAAACATACGCCGGGTCGTTTCCGCAGTGGACGCGTCTCTCGCGGTGGTGGAAGAGGCGGCGAACAGCCCGGACACACTGCTTCTGGTACATCATGGGATGTTCTGGCAGGGAGCCCGGCCACTGACCGGACCGTTTTTCCGGAAAATAAAAACGGCCATGAAAGGAAATCTGGCGATCTATTCGTCACACCTGCCTCTGGATATGCATCCGGAGATCGGCAACAACATCCTTCTGGCAGAAGCGATAGGTCTGCGGTCAATCAAACCGATTCTGGAGAAAAACGGTTGGGCCACCGGAGTCGCGGGCGAGTGGTCGGGAAGGTTGGACGGTCTCTCCGAGGCCGTCGCCCGGGTCGTGGGAAGACAAGTCAATGTCTGCGAGGGAGGGAGTCAGGATATTTCCCATGTCGGTGTGATCACCGGCGGTGCTGGGTCCGAGGCTGCCAGAATAGCGGCTCTGAACCTGGATGCCTTCGTAACCGGGGAAGGCCCGCACTGGAGTTTCATTGAATCGGAGGAAAGAGGCTTGAACACGATCTACGCGGGGCATTACGCCACCGAGACATTCGGCGTGAGGAGGCTGGGTCGGGACGTCGCCCGGAGATTTGATCTTGAGAGTGCATTTATCCAGAGGCCGGGTGGACTTTGAAAAGAAGACTCCAGATGAAAGAAGTGCCGTCTAACAGAACTGGCGTCAGAAGAAGCGGACTGAAATCCCCGCAACCTTGGCATCAGGAACACTACGGATTCCCCGTGGAACGTCGAATCCCGTCGATTTGTCTAAAAAATGGAAAAAAAGCTTGCCTGTCACCGGTTGGTCGGGGATAAATGCTCTCGACAACGCGGGCATAGCTTAGTGGTAAAGCGCTATCCTTCCAAGTTAGACATGCGGGTTCGATTCCCGCTGCCCGCTCCAGCTAAACATTTCCGAACAACATCCAGCAAAATAGAAACGTTATGAAAACAACCATCAAATACCTGCTCGTGACCGCCGCTTTCGGAATGGTCACAGCCAATGCACAGCAAACTCCTGACTTCTGTGAAGAAATCGTTAAGGAGGTCAAGGAAGAAATCGAGAAGGACAAAAGCGAAGTTCTCAACATTGTCAAAGAGGCTGTGGAAGAGAACGAAAAATGCGCAGATGTTATCGTCGTCGCTGCAATACAGGCATCCAATGCGAACAATGCTCTTGTCGGTCAGATCGTCCAAACCGCAGGTAACGCGGCTCCCGGCCAGATCAATAATATCGTGAGTGCTGCCACCGGCGCTGCTCCAGGTGCGGCTGCGGCCATCAATGCAGGTGCCCAGAGTTCAGCGGGTGGCTCCGGCAACTCATCTGGAAATTCAAGTGGCAATTCTGGCGGCTCAGGTAACCCTCTGGATGCTCCAGGCGGAACCCCAGCGGGTCAAGCTACAGGTGCTGCCGATGGTGGCAGCTCGCAAGGTTCCGCTGGTAACTCCTCCGGCAACTCAGGCGGCGGCGGCGCTCCAGTGAATACGAATCCTGTGACTACGGACACACCATCGGTGAGTCCTCCTAGTCCTTGATTAAAGCTTCGGATAGCTCTCTACTTGAATTTTCCCCAACTGATAATCAAATATGAAAATCAAACTTACCATTGGCGTTCTCTCAGCGCTCACGACGGCTGCGTTGCAGGCAAAAGGTCTCTACTACGTTCCAAACGACACGGAGGAATCCGTTCCGCTTCGGTGGAGCGTTGGGATTACGGCTACCTACGATGATAACACGACGCCCGGCCCGGCTGCGACGGACGGAGATGAGACATTCTCGCTCAATCCGTATGTTGGCCTTTCGTTTGTTAGTGTCACTCCTCAGACCACTTGGGACGTTTACGCCCGTGTTGGAGCCATATACTACCTTGATGAGCCGCAAGCTGCCGGAACGGATGATGTCTACGGCCAAGTTCGCGCCGGTGTCAATTTGTCCCACAGTTTCAATGAGCGTCTTCGTTTGAACAGTCGGAATTTCCTCTCCTACGAGCTTGAGCCAGACTATTCTTATGGATTCGCAAGTAACCGCCAGACTGGCGAGTTCCTCTATTACCAGACGGACAATTCACTTGGCTATCGCTGGACGGAGCGTTTCGCGACGATCTCTGGTTTCCAAATCAGCGGTCTGAGCTACGATAGCTCGGTGCCGAACCAGGATCGATTCACATGGACACTTTACAACCAGTTCCGTTATCAATTGTCTCCTCAATCGGTTCTTACCGCCTCCTATCGTTATTCTGAAACCGACGGTGACGGACTTGCCACTGATTCGACCAACCAGTATCTTCTTGTCGGTCTTGAACATCGCTTTACCCCGAACACTATTGCGATCGTAAGCGCCGGTGCTCAATTCAGGGATGTGGATGGACTTGGAGGTGACAACAGCTCCAACCCATTTCTTGAGGTCAACCTTCGCACTCAGGTCAATACGCAGTTCGCCATTCGTAGCTTCGTCCGTTATGGCGTCGAGGATTACGACACTGTCTTTGCACTCGGTGCTGTTCCGGTTCAATACGACGAGCGTCTGACCTTGCGTGTTGGTGTCTCGGGAACTTACGAACTCTCTCCAAGTGTCTCTCTCTACGGCGGGGTCGATTTGGTTAACACCTCCTACGAAAGCGGGAGAAACCTTACCACCGGGGGTGGCGGAATTCCCGATCAGGATGAGACTTTGGTGAATGCTTACATCGGTGCGTCGATGAAGCTTACCGAGATTCTGACAGGAACTCTGACATACAACTTCACGAATTCTGATTCCGATCTCCCTGGGCGTAATTATGACCGTAACCGCATTACCGTCGGCCTAAGCGCTGAATTCTAATCAGTCGGATTGACCGAATATTACCGTCCTATGGTAAAATTCTCCGTCCACTAATTTCGACTCCCGCAATGTTTCGCGTTGCGGGAGTCTTTTTTTCGATTATCCTTCTGCCTGACTTCTTATTTTTCCCTCCATGAATCCTTCCCTCCAACAAAACGAAGCGTCACTACATGCGGTCGATTACTGGCAAGTAATAAAAAATCGTTACGGTGTCATACTCCTGACCCTGCTGCTTGTTTTCATGACTGCGTCAGTCATCACATACGTGATGCCCAAACGGTATGAGAGCTTCGCAACGATTGAGGTAAAACCGCCAGAGCGAACACAGCCGCTCGGACCGATGGCCGGGAGCGCAGGACCGACGATGACTCCTCAATTTTTCGGCACCGAGTTTGAGAAGATCAAAAGTAGAAATTCGCTTTCTAAAGTGGTGGAGAGACTGGATCTGTCCAACAAATGGGGAATGGATCCGGAAAGTGTTCTCGGGGTTCTAAAAGGTATAGTTAACACCCAGAACATCCGCGGAACGGATCTGATCGCCATAACGGTTCGTCACACCAAGAAGGAAGACGCACGCGACATTACCGCCGAAGTAGCTCGCGCTTATAAAGACTATCGGACTGATTTAGAAGGGAAATCACTGGAGAAGACAATCAACGAGTTGAGAAAGGCCGTTCGGGAGCAAGAGGACAAGGTTGAAGAAGCGCGTAAAGTTCTTACCACAATCAGCCGCACCAAGGACATTGCCTATTATGGCAATAATGGTGGATCTGGCAATGAGGGTGGGTTTGAAGAAATGCAGGAAGCCAATTTCGCAATGCAGGAGTATAACCGTCTTGAGGCGGAGAAAATCCAACTGGAGACCCAGATTGACAGCCTTCTCAAATACGACAGTGAGCAGTTACTGATCTACGCGTCGGGCCTTGATTTACCAGACAACATCATCAAGACGATTTACCCGCAATATCTTGAATTGAAAAGGCAGATCGACGGGCTAAAGGCCAGTGGTCTTGGAGACCGCCATCCAACAATTCAGACGAACCAGCGGGTCTTTGCGTCAATGAAGGAGCAACTTGATGAGGGGGTCGTGAACCTCCGCACTCGTTTGCAGGGTCAGTTGGAAACTTCCAAGGAGCGTCTTGCGAAAGTGGAGATCATGCGAGATGAGGCAAAAGTCGATAACTTGGAGCGAAGTATTGATACTCAGGATTACGTCGATGCAAAAAGGGACTTCGAGACAGATCAGGCGTTGCTTGAGCAAATGAAGTTAAACCTCGTTGGCAAAGAAATCGAGGCGAAGGCGGTTCCGGAAAGTATCGTTGTCCACGATGATCCGGTAATTTCCGATGCTCCGGTCAGTCCGAATGTTACTTTGAATCTGGTTCTTGGAGCTGTTGTCGGACTTATCTTTGGTGTTGGTATCGCATTCTTTCTGGAATATCTCGATACTTCCGTTAAGAGCCTTGAGGACGTCGAGCGTTATCTTCAAGTTCCCGTTCTTGCAGTCATTCCCAAGGATGTTGGAGTGCTCCATAAGCAGAACGGAATGAGCCCCGATGCGGAGGCTTATAGGATTCTGCGGACTAATATTGAGTTCAATAGAAAGAATCCCGAGGACAATGCGATCACGGTTGTCTCCGGTGGAGCAGGCGAAGGAAAATCGACGACACTAGTCAATCTTGCCTACATTTGCGCGCAGGGTGGATATACGACCCTGATGATTGACGCTGACTTGAGAAGGCCACGTCTCCACACATTCTTTGACATCAATAATTCGGTCGGACTGACTAACTTCCTTACCACTGAACTCATGCTGGAGGACGTGATTCTCCAAACGCCTGTCGATAACCTTTACTTCATGCCGTCGGGTATCCTTCCGGCAGATGCTGCTGGAATCCTGAACTCACGAAGGATGTCTGAACTGATTCAGGACGTCAAACAGCGGTTTGACCTCGTTCTTGTTGACAGTCCTCCGATTCTTGGTGTCAGTGACGCATCAGTTCTCGCCAGCGAGGTTGATCTTACCATGATTGTGGTTCAGCATCGGAAACTACCGAGGAACATGCTTCTCCGTGTCAAACAAGCGGTTGAGAATGTCGGTGGCCACGTGATCGGGGTTGTCCTTAACAACGTTGATGTCCGTAGTGATAGCCAATATCAATACTACACCAGCTATTACACATACTACGCTCCAGCGGAGTCGCAGGTTGGCCCCCCCATCGGAGCTAAAGCTGCTGCCGGGGCTGAGACGAGCACCAACGAGGACTCCAAAGACTCAGACCTTTATTGAGAATCAAGCTTGTAAGTTTTCTGGGAATAATTAGAAAAAACAAACAAATAATCACATTCATTATGAACATTCGCATAATTCGCAATATTGTAATTCTCTTCTCCTGTCTTGCATCACCACTCATTGGTCAGATTGAAACAGGGACGTCCGTCAACATCACTATCATGGGTGTTCCAGCTGAAGAGAAAGGCAAAATTGATGCCGTTTATCCCGTGGGGCAGAACGGAACCGTCAATATGCCATTTATCGGTTCCGTTAGAGCTGCCGGACTGCAGCCTGAAACCCTTGCAGCCTCTATTCAGAACGCATACCGATCCGCCCAGATTTATCGAAATCCGACGATCCAAGTGATCGACACCCGTGGCGGTATGTCTGCACGTGAACAGATGGTTCACGTTGGGGGACAAGTTCGTCGTCCGGGTCCCGTAGCTTACCAAAAGAATCTTACTCTCTACCAAGCTGTCCAAGGAGCTGGTGGTGCGTCGGAATTCGGTAGTCTAAAAAGGGTGAAGCTCTTCAGAAATGGTAAGACTACAACCTATGACTTGACGGATCCTCAGTTTATGAGAGTCGAGATGCAACGGGATGACACCATTGAGGTTCCTCAGAAAAATTGGTTTGGTCAGTAGTCCCCATTATTCAAACTTTTCCGTCAACGCGGAACACCGGTAAATTTATGAAGGCCGAGATTGCTCTAGTGGTAGTCTCGGCCTTGGGCTTTTTAGGGCTTTCGGCGGTCGAGCCTCCGGAGAAAGTCCTGGAGGGATTAGCCGCTGAAGACTTTCAAAGACGCGAAGCTTCACAAATCCTGTTGCTCGAGTGGGCCTCTAATCATGGTGAGAACGGTTCATGTTGTCTGCTCAGACTGTCCGAAAGCAGTGACGAACCTGAAATCCGTCAACGTTGCCTTGATGTCCTCAAAGCCCTTAGTGATATGGATTACCTCAGCGAGGGTAGGGGATTCCTAGGAATTAGAATGCGCTCGGAAGAGGTGAAGATCGATGGGGATGAGAATCCGCGTCCTGCCGTTTTTATCACCATGGTAGTCAAGGACAGTCCGGCCAAAAAATCAGGACTCGTGGTTGGTGATGCGATCATTGCGCTTGATGGCAAGGCATTTGAAGGCGAAATCCCACACGAGAACCTCCGGGATGCGATCGCCGCTATGACACCGGCGGTAGAAGTGATGTTGACGATTAAACGAGCCAATGGCCAGCTTGACATCGTAAAGGTGACGCTTGACAGATATCCTGGTGATGGTCTTTCCGTGTTTCCGCGTAACCTTCATCTTTTGGATCAGCGGGCGAAAGAAGATCATTTCCGGCTCTGGTTGAATGAACTCGAGAAAAGTCGGGATTAAGACAGTCAGATCCCGATCAGCGCTCTATGGCTATCAGCCAAAGGGATCCACTCGCCGGATTCTAACGAGTTAGATGAAAATTCTCCGATTGCGGTTCTGAGCAAACGCAACGTCGGATGTCCTACGGAAGCAGTCATCCTCCTTACTTGCCGATTTTTGCCCTCTATCAGGTTCATTTCCAACCAAGTGTCCGGGATTGATTTTCTTGTGCGAATCGGGGGATCTCGTGGAGCAATCCGCGGTTGAGGATCAAGTAACTCCACACGGCAGGGCAGGCACTTGTGTTTCTGAATGACGATGCTTCCGTTGCGAAGTCTTTCCAATGCGTCGGAGGACGGAGTTCCTTCGACTTGAACCAGATATTTTCGCAGATGTCTGTTCCTGGGATTCAGGAGGCGGTCGTTCACGCTTTTCTCGTCGCTGAGCAACAGAAGTCCTTCCGAGTCCATGTCGAGACGACCAAGCGGGTAGACATTCTCTGGAAGACCGAATTCGGCCAAGGTTCGCTGACCGGGTTTGTCAGCTGTGAACTGGCAGAGAACGCCATAGGGTTTGTTAAGCGCGATTATCAAGGGTGAAATTCCTCGGTGTGGTGAACAGTGCGGCGTTATCCATGTCCCGATTGAATGAATCCGGGTGCATCACGTCGTATCAGGATTATGACAATGGGTGGTAAAGTTCTAGTTTCGCTAGTCGTCGTGATAATCCCGGTATCTTGCAAGAGTTCCGATCTGCCTCTGGAATCGAGAAGAGGGGGGCGGATCGAGAGTGGAAACTCTGATCTGCGTCTGCCGTCGAATCGGGGAGGGAAGCCGGACGGGCGATCACGGTGGTGGGATGGAGGGCAATCGACGTATCCGAATCCCGGATACTACTCGAGTGACAATCGCTAGATCATACGGGTTCAGTGGCGACGACAATCTGCTTCGGCAGGGTGGCCATGGCCTCCTCAATCCTGGGATTGATCTTATGCTGCACAGTCTCGACCGCCACGCGGATCGCGTTGCGGACAGCCAGCCCGGTGGACGAGCCGTGTGCGATGATAACGACGCCGTTGACGCCCAGGAGCGGGCTGCCGCCGTAGGTTTCATAGCTGCTCTTCGCCTTCAGGGCTTTGAAGGCGCCCTGTGCGAGGACGGCTCCGGCCATGCGGAGAGGTGTTTCCTTGATTTCTGTTTTCAGCCATTTCGAGACGGCCTTGGCGGTGGCTTCCACACTTTTCAGGACGATGTTTCCTACAAAGCCATCGCACAGAACGATATCGAGCTGGGTTTCGAACAGATCGTGACCTTCGACATTTCCGATAAAATTGATCCCGGGAGTGGCTTTGAGGCGCTTGAAGGTCTCTTTGGTGAAAGTGGTACCTTTCTCGTCTTCCTCACCGTTGGACATCAGGCCGACCTTCGGATCCTTCACACCTAGAACATATCTGGCATACGCTGTGCCCATGACCGCGTAGGCGACGAGATGCTCGGGCTTTGATTCGGGATTGGCACCCGCGTCCAGAATATTGCAGATGCCATGTTCGTTCGGGAGAGGGGAGGCGATTCCCGCTCTGTCCACGCCTTGAAGGCAACGTAGCTTGAGTGTGGCGGCAGCGACGGCGGCACCCGTGTTCCCGGCGGAAACGAAGGCATCGGCGGTTCCGTCCTTCACCATATCCATGGCGATGCTGATCGAGGACAATTTCTTCCGGCGGACGGATTTCGCTCCGGGCTCGGCCATGCCGATCACCTCAGGGGCGTGGACGATACTGACCCTTGAGCCGGAGACATTCAGTCCTTGCGCGGCGCATGCCTTTTTCAGCACCTCTTCATCGCCGACCAGGTAGAGATGGTCGAGTTTCGGGAAATTTTTAAGCGCCTCAATGGCACCGGTGATGTTAATCTGCGGGGCGTTGTCGCCGCCCATCGCATCGAGAGCTACCTTCATTGGAATACGGATGGAATGTCAGAGCCGGTTGTCCGGCGGGTACGAATAAAAAACCCACGCCAGGTAACCAGCGGGGGTTGTCGGGTTTTCCACAGAAGAACCTGTGGTCAGAATGCCTCCACCTCGAGGACTTTCCGTCCGCGATAGGTGCCACAGGACGGACACGCGATATGGGAGGGAATCGCCGCGCCGCAGTCGGAGCAGTTGCTGAATACGGGTGCCTTCCAGCGGTTCGCGCCGCGGCGCATTTTCTGGCGGCTTTTGGATTGACGGCGTTTTGGTACGGCCATGGTCGTTGGTAGTTAAGGTTGATCGTTGAGACCCGACAGGTCGTTGAGGGCAGACCATCGGTCGTCGCCCTCCGTGCGGGGGACGGGTGATATGCCACTTTCGTCAGGTTTGTCCACTGATAAATACCGCGAATCGATCTCGCACGTCTGCGGATCGTCGCCTTCGTCGCAGCGCGGGTTAGCAGGAAATGCCAGCAATACCTCTTCGCGTAGGGCTTCTGTGACATCAAGCTGGCTGGAATTGCCGATTTCCAAGGAGATGGCGGCTGAATCCAGACTTATCGTCTGGATAAAATCATTCAGTGTTACCACGCATTTGAACCGGAAAGGGACGGAAATGGTGCCGGTGAGAAGCAGCTCATTTCCAAAACGCTGCGCCCAAAGATCGTATTCAAGCGAACCGACCGGGGTGGCCTCGTCCCCGGGCAGGTCGAAAATTTCTCCGCCAAGCTGGCCGGAAAATGATTCTCCGTCTTCCGGAAGTGTTGGGAGATCAATGACAGGGAATGTGCTCACGACGGCGACTCTAGATTGGAGAAGCCAGACTTCAAGCACGAGACTGCAGGCCTCACTCCCATGAGGCGGATTGGTTTTCCAATTCGTTTCGGCAATCGGCGGAAAAAGGGGAACGATACCACACGGTCACCACGGCCTGATGGTCTGTGAGGGTGGTCTCAATGGTGAAAATTTCGATCCCGTGGTTTGCATTGATCCAGCTGAGGGCGAGGGAGCGCGCTTCCTCCATGCTCTGCTCCTCCCAACCGGACAGCCGTAGGAGCGCCTTTGGACCGCAAAAAGCAAGGCATCTCATTTCCGGTTTTTCCGGAAGAGCGGCGATAAAGGGAGACTGGTCGGAATCCATCGGAGGATTGATCATTCAGCTCGGGAAAGCCGGTTCAGTCCCCGCTGGAGCAGAAGGCTATCGACATTGGTGGAAAGGGTTTCATCCAGATACACGGTGAAGTTTTCCTCCAGAAACTCGATGGAGTGCAGATTGTCGGAGGCGGGATTCTCAAAGGCTTCGATGAGAGTTCCCATGCTGTCGATCTCCACACCGTTGACCTTTTTCACGATAAGGTTGCGCAGACTCTCGTAGCCGACGGTGGCGGGGGTGGGGATGGAACCGCTCAGGAAAATCACCCGCTTCGCATTGTCCTCGTATTTCTCGGGATTCTCGTAGGCATCGAGGAGGTTGAGGGGAGCGCGTGACGACCAGTCTTTCCCGAATGCCTCGAGGACGGGCCGGGTCAGTTCCTGGAAGATCAGTCCGCCTTTCACGAGGAAGTTCGGCGCGCGGTCAAACTGGTAGTCGGGGACGAGGTTGTCCTGGGGCTCGGCACGGGTGAGGGTCGCGGTGATCTCCAAGGGCTCGCCCTCGCGGATGAGTTCGAGCTTGATCTCGTCTCCTGTCGCCTTCTCACCCCTGACGATGTGCCCCCAGAAGACGGAACCGTAGTGCGGGTGCTGGTAATAGCCCCGCCTGTCGATGGGGAAGCCGTCCGCTGCGATAATGACGTCGCCTTTCTTGACTCCGGCGAGATCGGCAGCCCCGCCCGCTTTGACGGAGCTTATGTAGATGCCTCCTTGTGCTTCATCGACTTTGAGAAATTTCCGGAAAGAGGGATCCTCGGTACGGGCGACGGACACACCAAGCGATGGGAAGCCGGCATAGCCTCCTTCTTTCACGTTTCCGAGGAAGCGTGAGATGACATCGACGGAGAGGACGTCGGAAATCTGGTCGTCGGAATCGTAGCTCAGGAGGATCCCGGCGAGGCTGCCTTCGATGATGACCGGGAGGGAGAAACTGCTGGCCGCGCTCTGCATGGATGCTTTCACCAGGTAGGTGAGGAAACTCTGGTTCGGGAGAAAACTGTTGGAAGTTTCCACCGATTGGAGGGTGCCGTAGGTGAGAAGTGTGGTGCCGTTGTCCTCCACTTGGAAGATCTGGATGGGATCGCCGATGGAGGGTGGGGGGGCGAGTGCAAGAGGGCTGGTGTTCTCAAAAAAAACTGCCTTTTCCTCCTCCGATTTCACGGTGAGAAGAGCGAGATTCGCTTCGTAATCGACCGCGATGATTTCCGCCTCCGCGGTTTTCGAGCCATCCGGAAGTTCCAACTCCAGGTAAGTGGCGTCCGCGACCATTTCCGCAGTGGTAAGAACCTGACCAGCTCCGACGATGGCACCCAGGGATCGAAGGCTTTCCGGCGGACGCTTTTCCCACGGCTGCGCCGGATTCCATGTCTGGCTGGTGGAGTTGATCCGGACGACCGACTCCGTCAGCGAAATCGGCTCGATGACGACCTCTGTTTCGGGTGGAGGCGGAGAATCAGTGGCTTTCGGAGCTTGTTCGCAGGATGCCAGCAAGAGTGCCGGCGCTAGCAGGGAAAGATATTTCATGAGGATGGATTCGGAAAATTATTTGAGGTCGAGCACGTCCTGCATATCGTAGAGACCGGGCTTCTTCCCCTGCAGCCAGATGGCGGCGCGGACGGCACCGGAGGCGAAGGTCATCCGGGAGGACGCCTTGTGGGTGAGCTCGACCCGCTCGCCGTCAGCCGCGAACATCACGGTGTGATCGCCGACAACGTCTCCACCGCGAAGCGTGTGCATACCGATCTCGCGATTCTTCCGCGGGCCTATGTTCCCGAAACGACCGTGGGAAACATCCTCTTTGTAGGAGGTGCCTGTCTCCTCGTTCAGAATTTCCAGCAGGCGCCTGGCTGTTCCGGAGGGCGCGTCGATCTTATGGCGGTGGTGCATTTCGGTGACCTCGATATCGAACGTGTCCTGCTTCAGAATCCGGGCGGCGTGGCGCGTGAGCCAGAAAAGCGTGTTGACCCCCACGGAAAAATTCGGCGCATGCACGATGGGGATTTCCTCCGCGGCAGCGCGGATCATCTCCAGTTCCGCGTCCGTGTGGCCTGTCGTTCCCATCACTACCGGCACCTTGTGTCGCAGTGCGGCCTCGATGAGACTGGCGGAAAACGAATGTGTTGTGAAATCGATCACGCACTTCGCGGCCTTCACGGCCTCATCGAGATTCTCGCCCGCGTCGTGGGTTGCCGCGATGGTAGCTCCGGGGTTCGCCTCGGCGGCCTCGGCGACTGCCTGACCCATCCGGCCGGACTTTCCTGTGATAAGAATTGGTAGCACTTCGCGCGGATAATGGGGTTGCTCCGTGGAAATGGAAGGGGGATTTTTTGCCGTTCCGCATTGTAAGAAGCTTTCCGCGTATCTCGTAATGATCTGATGCGCCTCGCCCTCGCCACCATCCTCGCGTCCACCTGTTGGGTTTCCGCATACGACGAACGCTCCGCGTTTGAGAAAGCGAGAGCCGTCCTGGAGGTCAATTGCGTCGAGTGCCACACACCGGAGGAGGCGAAGGGAGGACTCATCATGACGACCGCCGGCGATTTTCTGTCCACAGGAGATTCCGGGAAAGCGCTCACTCCCGGCGACTTGAAAAAATCCGGTATCCACGCCCGCGTCATCCTTCCAGCCGATGACGGCGACCGCATGCCACCGAAGAAACACGGTGAACCTCTCTCCGCCGAGGACATCCACGCTCTGGAAACCTGGATCACAGCCGGTGCCGAGTGGCCCGAGGGAGAAACCCTCCGCCCCCGCGCGAAAACAGCCCTTCCACGCTGGGACGCGCCAGCGGATCCCTCCATCGTATCCATCGAGGCGTTTCCGAAAAATATCAGCCTGGAGACCGCCGCCGATTTCCACCGTGTCATCGTCATCGCCCGCATGAAGGACGCCTCCACCCACGACATCACACGCCAGTCCAAGCTCTCCCTGACCGACGACAAATTCGCCATTCTCGAAGAAAACCTTCTCACACCCAAGGCCGACGGCGAAACCAAACTTACCATCGCCTATCGCGGCCTCTCCGCGGAAGTCCCCGTCATCGTAAAAGACGCTGAAAAGCCCCGCCCCGTATCCTTCCAGCTCGACGTCATGCCCGTTCTCACCGCCGCCGGTTGCAACACCGGATCCTGCCACGGCTCCGCGCGCGGCCAGGACGGCTTCCACCTCTCCCTCTACGGTTTCGATCCCCAGGGCGACCACTTCCGCCTTACCACGGAAATGGCCGGCCGCCGAGTGAACCTTGCCCTTCCCGGGGAGTCGCTGCTCGTCACCAAGGCCACCGGAGCCGTCCCCCACACCGGCGGGAAACTTTTCAAGGAAGGCAGCCCGTTTCATGAAACCCTCGTCCAGTGGATTCGCGACGGCGCGAAATTCGACGAAGGCGAGATCTCCGAGCCGACCGGCATCGAAATCCAGCCCGCCCAGGTCGTCCTCGACCGGAAAGGACGTGGAGATCCCTTTCACCGTTCGCGCCACCTACTCCGATGGCACCGACCGTGATGTCACCACCCTCACATCATTTTCCTCCTCCAATGACAACTCCGTGAAAATGGACACGCACACCGGCATGGCCACCTCTGCAGAGCGTGGCGAAGCGTTTCTCCTCGGCCGCTTCCACACCTTCACCGAGGGCTCCCAGGCCATCGTCATCCCGCAAGATCTGAAATACGAACGCCCGGAGTTCAAACCCTTCAACTACATCGACACCCACGTCGCCGAAAAGCTCAACAAACTTCGCATCATCCCCTCCGGCCTTGCCTCCGATGAAGCCTTCCTCCGCCGCTCCTTCCTTGATGTCACCGGCCTCCCGCCCACCCTTGAGGAGCGGGAAAAATTCATTGCCGACACCCGCCCCGACAAGCGCGACCACCTCATCGACGACCTCCTCTCACGGAAGGAATTCACCGAGATGTGGGTCATGAAATGGGCCGAGCTCATGCAGATCCGCACCGTCAACAACGGTGCCAACAGCGTCTCCTACAAGGCCGCGCTCAATTATTACGAGTGGCTCCGCGAACGCATCGCCAGCAACATGCCATTCAATAAACTCGTCGTCGAACTTCTCGGCGCAAAAGGCGGCACCTTCGACAACCCCGCCACCAACTTTTTCCAGATGGAGGACGATGTGCTCAAGCTCACCGAGAACGTCGCACAGGTCTTCATGGGCACCCGCATTCAGTGCGCCCAATGCCACAACCATCCTTTCGACCGCTGGACGATGGACGATTACTACAAATTCGCGGCCTTCTTCGCCCAGGTGAAACGCAAGCCCGCCGAGGATCCGCGCGAGCGCGTCGTTTTCGATGGCGGCGGGGAAATCAAACACCCGGTCACCAAGCAAGACATGGAGCCGAAATTCCTTGGCGGCCCCAAACCCGAAATCTCCAGCGACACCACCCGCCGCGAATCCGTGGCCTCCTGGCTCGCCTCCCCGGAGAACCCGTGGTTCGCTCGCAACGTGGTCAACATCGTCTGGGATCACTACATGGGAGTCGGCATCGTCGAGCCGGTCGATGACGTCCGCGTCTCCAACCCTCCCTCCAACCCCGAACTCCTCGACGCCCTCGCGGAAAAATTCGTGGAGTATGACTACGATTTCAAAAAGCTCGTCCGCGACATCTGCACCTCCCGCACCTACCAGCTCTCCACTGAGACTAACGCCACCAACGAGGCAGATACCCGGAACTTCTCCAAAGCCATGATCCGCCGGGTTCGCGCCGAAGTCCTGCTCGACAGCATTTCCCAGGTCACAGCCACCCAGGAGAAATACAAAGGCCTCCCCAAAGGCGCCCGCGCAGTCCAGATCGCCGATGGCAACACCACCAACTACTTCCTCACCACCTTCGGCCGCGCCACCCGCGCCACCGTCTGCTCCTGCGAGGTGAAAATGGAACCCAACCTCTCCCAGGCTCTCCACCTCATCAACGGCGAAACAGTCCACTCCCGCATTCAGCAAGGCAAGATCGTCGAAGACCTCCTCGCGGAGAAAAAACCACCTGCCGAGGTCATCGACGCTCTCTACCTCAAGGCTCTCTCCCGCACCCCCACTCAGGTCGAAAAGGAAAAACTTCTCGCCGCCGTCAACGAAGGCAAAACCCCCAACGATCAAAAAACCATTCTCGAAGACATCTTCTGGGCGCTACTCAATTCCAAGGAATTCATCTTCAACCACTAGGGGCCGGGGCTTTCAGTCCGGATCAATCTTGGGCAGGCTCAGATTCCGGACTAACGAAACGAGAAAGACCGTGGAGGAAGATGTCAGAATGAAAGGAAAGGGGATGAGAGAATCCTCAGAATAAGAACCGCCGAATATTCGGACACCTCCAAATAAGACAAGATGGAAAATGAGGGCGGTCTTGGAGCGCTGATTCAATCGGCATATATCTATATGAAAACCCTCGTCCTTGCCTTCGCCCTCCTTTTTCCCGCGCTCGCGGAAACAGAAAAGCAAAACATCCTTCTCATCTGCGTCGATGACCTCCGCCCCGAACTGAAATCCCTAGGCGTGGAGCACATCCATTCCCCCGCCATGGATTCGCTTGTTGAAAGCGGGCGCGCCTTCACCCGCCACTACGTCCAGGCGCCGACCTGCGGAGCCTCCCGCTACGCCCTCCTCACTGGAAAATACGCCTCCCGCCCCGAACTCCGCGATAACGACGCCCTCGCGAACGCCGCCAAAGACGCGGACATGGCGCCCTACTCCATGCCCCGCCAGTTCCGGGAAAACGGCTACCGCACCGTTTCCGTAGGGAAAGTCTCCCACTATCCGGGCGGCCTCGGTGGCGAGGACTGGAACGATCCCGGCCACCCGGAAATGCCCGACTCGTGGGACGTTTCCCTCATGCCCACGGATCCTTGGAAAAATCCCAGGAAAGCCATGCACGGCTACGCGGATGGCAGACCGCGCAAAAAGGGAGTCACCCCCGCCCTCGAGCACGAGCAGGGCGATGACATGAAATACACCGATGGCTGGATCACCCGCGAGGCTCTCTCGCAGATGGCACCCTCGCGGAAAAGGAACAACCCTTCCTCCTCGCAGTCGGCATCATGAAGCCGCACCTCCCCTTCGCCTGCCCGGCGAAATACCGCGACATCTACGACTCCGCCACCCTCCCGCCCATCCCCCACCCGGAGAAACCCATTGGCCTCTCCACCTGGCACGGCAGCGGCGAGTTCTTCGGCCAATACAACCACGCTGGCCGCGATCCCCGGAAAGACCCCGCCTACGCGGACGAGCTCCGCCGCTCCTACGCCGCCTGCGTTTCCTACGCCGATTCCCAGGTCGCCCAGCTCCTCGCCCATCTCGAGAAAACAGGCCTCGCCCGGAACACCATCGTCGTCCTCTGGGGCGATCACGGCTGGCACCTCGGCGAGCACGCCGTCTGGGGCAAGCACACCCTCTTCGAGGAATCCCTCCTCGCCCCCCTCGTCATCCGCACCCCCGGCATGGAAAAACCCGGCGCGAGAACCTCCGCCATCACCGAGAGTATAGACGTCTATCCCACTCTCTGCGAACTCACCGGCGTCCCCGTCCCAGAAGGAATCGATGGCGTGTCCCTCACCGCAAACCTTGCCGACCCCTCCGCCCCAGGCAGCCCCGCCATCTCCTACTCCAGCGGCAAGGAAACCATCCGCACGGATACCCACCGCCTCATCCGCCACGGAAAAGGGAAATTCGAGCTCTACAGCCACACCGCCACCCCCGCCGGGGAAACCAGAAATCTCGCTCCCAGCCCCCTTACCGAAGAACTCAGCGGAATGATCGACGCCGCATTGGAGCCCGGACTTTAGTCCGCCGCGAGAGAAGGGGCCTGGACGGAAAGTCCACGCTCCATCACCTCCCCTGGCAAACCCCGCACCAGAATGTCGCCCGCTGCCCCATCACTTTGTGTGAAATGACAGTTCCGCACACCCGGCACGGCTCCCCCTTCCGCCCGTAAACGAAAAGCCGCTGCGCGAAATACCCCGGCTGCCCGTCGCTGTTCAGGAAATCCCGCAGCGTCGTCCCGCCCTGGGCTATGGATTCCGCCAGGCACCTCCCTGATCGCCGCCACCAGCCTTTCCGCCTTCGGCCTCGTCAGCTTTCCAGCCGCCAGCGCCGGATGGATACCCGCCCGGAAAAGACTCTCTGAGGCATAGATGTTCCCCACACCCACCACCACCTTCGCATCCATCAGTGCCACTTTCAGGGCAACCTTCTTCCTCCGCAGCGTGTCATATAGATATCTCCCCGTGAAGTCTTCCCCCAGCGGCTCCGGCCCCAGATTCGCCAGCAGCGGATGCGCCTCCAGTTCCGCGTCCGCCACCACCATCACCAGCCCGAATCTCCGCGGATCGTGATACCGTAGCTGCAGCCCGCCCTCCACCGAGATCGCGATGTGATCGTGCTTCCGCCACTCCTCCGCGGGGGATACCACCCGCAGGCTCCCCGACATCCCCAGATGGATCATCACCGGCCTCCCTCCGTCAGTCCCCAGCAGCAGATATTTCGAGCGCCTCCCCACGGAAACAAACCGCCGCCCCTCCACCCCCGGTAGCTCCGGGGAAACCGGCCAGCGCAGATCCCACCTCCTCACGATCACCTCCAAGATGGATTTCCCCACCACATGCGGGGAGATCCCCAGCCTCGTAGTCTCAACCTCTGGCAGCTCCGGCATGGGCGGAAGTTATCTCCGCACAAGAGGCCTGCAAGCCCCATGGACTGCTACAGCGGGCAGTAGCAGTCCTCGGCCGTTAAACGCGGATGGCAGCGACGTTGAAGGCTTTCGGCGCTCCGATCCGCGGGGGCATGGGTGCCTTTTCGCTCAGACGGCGATGGGAGCCTTGATCGTAGGATGGGGGTCGTATCCCTGGAGGCTGATGTCGGCGAAGGTGAAGCCGTCCACTGTTTTCACGTCAGGATTCAGGACGAGGGTGGGGAGGGGTCTTGGATCCCGGGTGAGTTGCAGCTCCGCCTGGTCGAGGTGGTTCCGGTAGAGGTGGAGATCGCCGAAGGTATGGACGAAGTCCCTTGCCTCGTAGCCGCAGACCTGGGCGACGATGTGGGTGAGGAGGGCGTAGGAGGCGATGTTGAAGGGGACTCCGAGGAAGAGATCCGCGCTGCGCTGGTAGAGCTGGCAGGAGAGACCCGGTTTCCCGCTTCCCGCCGGCTCGTGGACGTAGAACTGGAAGAGGAGGTGGCAGGGTGGGAGGGCCATGTCCGGGACGTCGGCGACGTTCCATGCGGAGACGATATGGCGGCGGGATGCGGGGTTGTTTTTCAGCCCGTCGATGAGCTGGGAGATCTGGTCGATGACTTTCCCGTCCTCGGTTTTCCACGCCCGCCATTGCTTTCCATAGACGGGGCCGAGGTTGCCGTCGGCATCGGCCCATTCGTCCCAGATGGTGACTTTGTTCTCCCTGAGGTAGGAGATGTTTGTTTCCCCTTTCAGAAACCAGAGGAGCTCGTGGATGATGGAGCGGAGGTGGAGCTTTTTCGTGGTGAGGCAGGGGAAGCCATCGCGCAGATCGAAGCGTGCCTGGCGACCGAATACGGAGAGGGTGCCGGTGCCGGTGCGGTCGCCGCGCGATTCCCCGTTCTGAAGGACGTCTGTGAGGAGATCGTGGTAGGCTCGCATGGAGGGGGACTGTACGTTTCAGGCGCCAGACCTCAAGGAAGATGCTCGGCCTTGCGCACGCGCTTCTCGAACAGCTGGGTCTCACTGTAACCGGCGGCTTTCGCCAGCTCCCTGGCTTTGGGGAAATCCCGTGCGACTTCCGCCGGGGTGTGGGCGTCCGAGGAAATGACCAGGCCTATGCCGGCGCTGGCAGCCAGCTCCAGGAATCGGGGGGAGGGGTAGGCTTCGGCGCAGGGTTTGTGAAGGCCGGCGGTGTTCAACTCGATGACACAACCGCTGGCGGCGATAGCTTCGATGACGGGATCGTAGAAGCGGTCGAGGTCGCCAGCGGGCGCGTAGGAGAACTTTTTCACGAGATCGGGGTGCGCGAGGATGTCGAAAAGCCCGCTCGCGGCCATTTCCGCGTAAGTTTTCCAATACCCGGTCCATACGGCCTTGACATCGGTTTCCGCCCATTTCCCCAGCCACTTCGGGTTGTCGAAGTCCCAGTCGCCGAGGTAGTGGACGGAGCCGATGAGGTAGTCCCAGTCTGATTTTCCGGCGAGTTCCCGGATGTGAGGTTCGCAGCCTTTCAGCCAATCGCACTCGAGACCGGAGCGGATCCTGATGCGGTCGCCGGCGGCGTTTCTCGCGCGGGAGATCCAGTCGAAATACTCTGGAAGCTCGCTCTCTAGCATGCGCCAGTCATCGAATGGCTCGGGATGGCAGGGGGCGTGATCGGATATGCCGTATTCGTCCAGCCCGGCGGCGACAGCTGCCTCTACATACTCCTCGGGTGTACCGGTGGCGTGTCTGCAGAGAGGTGTGTGTGTGTGGTAGTCGGCGGGCATCCGGGGGGAGGGTATGTCGGGCTTCGGCGCATGGCAATTTCCTTGAGAAGGCGAGGGGCGATGGTAATCTCCCCGCCGGCAAAGATCCGGTGGCGATGTTGCGGGCTTACCATGCGACAGGAGGTCTGTATCCGGTCGCAGCCGAGAAATATCCCGCCTAGGTTCACGAGGATCGGAAGAATCGGGGTCACAATGATCTGCCTTGAATCGCTTCCGAAGTGAGGACGTCAGCCGACGATCTTTCCGACTTTGAACCGTTCGTTCCGCATGGCTTGGATCTTATCTGAAAAATTCTCGTGGAAAGAGACGTCTCCTCCTGATGCTCACAAAGCTCCTCGCTACTTCCTTCCTTTTCGCCTCTGCCCTGTTCGCGGAGGAGATCTCGCCGAAACTGTCCCTCCCCGATATGCCTGAACCTCAGTTCGGGGCGGACTCGAAGGAGCAATCCGGTGTGCCGAAGGGGAAGGTGATTGATTTCGTGTTCGACAACTCGAAGGTGTTTCCGGGGACGAAGCGCCGCATCCATCTCTACATCCCGGCGAACCATGATCCGAAGAAGGAGGCCGCTGTGATGGTTTTCCAGGACGGTCATACTTACGTGAACCCCAAGGGCGAGTTCCGTGTGACAACGGTTTTTGACAATCTGATCGCTTCCGGGGATATGCCCCCGGTGATCGGAATTTTCATCGATCCAGGGCACAAGGGAGACTCCAGGCCGGAGAGTCCTTGGAAAAACAACAACCGCAGCTTCGAATATGACACGCTATCGGCGGACTACGCGACGTTCCTGATCGATGAGATCCTGCCTCTCGTGGAAAAGGATTTCAAGCTCACCGAAGATCCGGAGATGCGCGCCATCTGCGGGACGAGTTCGGGCGGGATATGCGCGTGGACTGTCGCATGGGAGAGGCCGGACGCGTTCAGGAAAGTCGCTTCATCGATAGGTTCCTTCACCAATATCCGTGGCGGCGACGCCTATCCGGGAATGATCCGCAAGACGGACACGAAACCGATACGCGGATTTTTCCAGGAAGGCGTCAACGACCTGGACAACCTGCACGGCAACTGGCCGCTGGGTAACATGGCGATGGAGGCGGCTCTTGAATTCAAGAAGTACGACCACAGGTATGTCTGGGGGCACGGGGAACACAGCGGCAAGCACATGGGCGCGATTTTCCCGGAAGCGATGCGCTGGCTCTGGCGCGAATGAGGTGCGGCTCCGCTATTTCCCGGATCTGGAGTTTCTCCAGAAATCGAGCCGCTCCCTGATACGTTTTTCCAATCCCTGCTCGCCGGGATGGTAATATGTGCGGCCTTCCGGGAGATAGGCCTGGGGGACATACGCGCCTTCGTAATCGTGCGAGTAGAGATATTTCATCGATTCCTCGGACTGGCCGGAGGCTCCGGCGAGCTTCTTGCGGGTCTTCGTGCGAAGATGGGGCGGAACGGCGAGAGTGCGGCCGGATTCCACGTCTTTCATCGCATCCGCCAGGGCGGCGTAGGCGGTGTTGGATTTCGGCGAAGTCGCCAGGTAAACCGTGGCGTGGGCGAGCGGGATGCGGCCTTCCGGCATGCCCACGAACTCGAGCGCGTGATGGGCGTCCAGGGCTACCCGGAGCGCGCCGGAATCCGCCAGGCCGATGTCCTCGGAGGCGGCGATGACGAGGCGGCGGGAGATGAAACGGGGGTCTTCTCCCGCATGGAGCATTTTCGCGAGCCAATAGAGGGCGGCATCGGGATCGGAGCCGCGAATGCTTTTAATAAAGGCGGAGATGGTGTCGTAATGGCCTTCGTCACCGTAATCGATGGCCTTGCGCTGGATGGATTCCTCGGCATCCGCGAGAGTGATGTGGGCGTCGCCGCAGGTGGCTAGCTCCAGGGCGGTGAGGGCTTTGCGGACGTCGCCGTCGGAAAGTTTCGCGAGGTGCCGGAGAGCGTCGTCATCGGCGGTGATTCCTTGCCCACCCAGGCCGCGCTCGGGATCGGCGAGGGCTTTTTCGAGAAGGTTTTTAATGGAAATCTCATCGACAGGTTCGAGTTGAAAGATCTGTGACCGGGAGACCAGCGGGGAGTTGACGTAGTAATAGGGGTTGTGCGTGGTGGCTCCGATAAACCGGACTGTGCCGCGCTCAAGGTGGGGGAGGAGCACGTCCTGCTGGGCTTTGTTAAAGCGGTGGATCTCATCGATGAAAAGTATGGTGGTCTCGCCACGGAGATCCTGGTTCATCTTCGCCCGGGCGATGTTTTCCCGGATCTCCGCGACGTTCGACTCGACCCCGTTCAGCGACTCGAAACGTGATCCGGTCGTCGCCGCGATGACGCCCGCCAGTGATGTTTTCCCGGTGCCGGGGAGGCCGTAGAAGATAAGGGAGGCGAACCTGTCCGCCTCGATAGCGCGACGGAGGAGTTTTCCTTTCCCGAGGATGTGATCCTGCCCAAGCACCTCGTCCAGAGACCGCGGACGCATCCGTGCGGCGAGCGGCGCGGAGGCTTCCTGCTTTCCAGCCATCGGCCGCGGTGTGGGGAAGAGGTCGGACACGTCCGGGAAACCAGAGACCAGAAACCGGATGCCAGCAAGTGCGTTCTATTTCAGCTTCCTGACGGTGATACGGTTCCAGAACATACGGTCGCGCCAGTCGGTGAAATTTTCCGAGTAGGGGGCGAGACTGGATGCGGTGGCGGTCTCATCACCGGCTACGAGGACTTCGTTCATACTCTCCTCGGTGCGGAGGCTGCGGACGGGCCGGAAGCGCGTCCTGAGATCGTTCCGGCTGGCCGTCTGCCGTTTCCGGTGACCCGCTCCTATGACGAGATTCACCGCGAGGATGCCGCCGGGGGAGAGAGACCGCTTGAGGAGCTCCGTCCAGTTTTCATCGCAGGACGCCGCGCGGAAAACGTCTTTCTCCCCGGCCAGATAGAGATCATCGATGATGACATCGAATTTCCTCCGGTTCGTCTCCATCCAGGAAAATGCGTCCGCGATCACGATCTCCGCGCCAGTTTCACCCAGTGCCATTTCCTCCCGGGCGAGTTCGACAAGCTCCCCGTCCAGATCGATCCCGGTAAGCGACACGTCCGGAACCAGGTGGCGCAAAGTGCGCAGCGCCGTGCCGCCGGCGACGCCGAGCATCAGGATGGTCTTCGGCACCCCGCCCGGCCGGAGCAGGGCGGCGGCGGCCAGCAGATCCCAGGCGAGCCCGGTGAGCAGACGTTTCGTGTGAAAGGAGGCATGGATGGCTCCGGCGACGCGGAATTCCGTGGCGAGCCGTGATTTCCAGACCGTGACCTTCTGGAAACGTGACTGGCAATCCCTGATGCGGCGCATGGGAGGATCATCCGGCAGTCCCGCCGGCTATGGAAGGAGTTTTCCCGGGAGTAAGACAAATTGGATTGCCGACTAACTTCTCGGCTCCTATGAAAACGGCGCATGGATCAATGGTATTACGCGAAGAGTGGGCAACAGACCGGCCCGATCAGCCTTGAGGCTTTGCGCGGACTGATAAAGGACGGGACGATCGATCCGGCAAAGGATCTGGTCTGGAACCCCGGCATGACCGACTGGCTGCAAGCATCGAGCGTCCCTGTCCTGGTCGGCGGGTTGGCCAGTCCGGCCGCTCACTCCCTCGAGCCGACCCATCCCTTCGCCTACCCGCTGGCCACCGGTGCCATCGAGGAAATCACTCCCGGCAGCGAGCCTCTCATCCCCACGGCCTGTGTGAAACGCGCCTGGGATCTGACTGTAAAGCACATCGCACCCCTGCTTGTTTCACTTCTTATATTCATCGCCGTTTCAGTGGCCATATCCTTTGTATTCACGCTCGGCACCTTGGCAGCGGGCGTCCACCCCACGCTGTCCGGGGAAGCGGGAGCGTCTGCCAACAGGATGAGCGGCGCCCATCTTGGCATCACGATCGCATCGAATCTGGTTTCAAACATCGTCTCCGTGTTCTTCATGCTCGGTATGACCAGGATATGTCTGAACATCGTTTCCGGGAGACCGGCTTCGGTCGGAATGGTTTTCAGTCAGGGGGACAAGCTCGTCCGCACTTTCTTCGCCGGTATTCTCTACGCGCTCATGGTCGGAATCGGGCTTCTGCTTCTGATCGTCCCCGGCATCTACCTGGCTCTCCGCTATGGACAGTATATGAACGCCATCGTGGACAGGAATATGGGCATTATGGACGCCTTTGCCTACAGTTCCCGTATCACCGCGAACAACCGGATGAATCTTTTCGTGATTTCGATTTTCGTTTTCGGAATCTCCATCGCCGGGTTTGTCGCATGCTTCGTCGGGTTGTTGTTCGCCTACCCGATGATTCTTGTCTTATGGACTGTCACCTATCGCTGGTTACAGTACGGAGGTCGTGCGGTTCTGGATGATCCGGCCAGCGGGCAGCCTCTTCTTGCCGCCGCCCCGGAGTACTCCCGCCCGCTTTGAAAATACGATTCTCCGTGTGACCCGGCTTGACGGCTGGCCATTTCCCGCGATACTAATTTCCCGCCAAGGTGAATCCCAGCCTTTCCCGGAATCCCGATCTAGTTCATTCCCCTACCGCCATGAAATCCCGTTTCCTAATCGCTCTGCCACTTGTCGGCAGCCTTGCCCTCGCGTCCTGCTACCCCATCCGGGACAACCCGCGCGAGACACGCGGCCCCCGTCCGAATTCGGAAGACCAGAACATCTCCAGCCAGGATCAGCAGAAGATCCGCGAGCAGCGAGACCGCATGAAGGAGCGCGATGAGAGGAAGGAGGAGATCGCCGAAAGGAACGATGATCGCACGCCCGACAGGCAGGCTTCGGATCCGAAGCCGACCACGACGAAGACCACCGAATATCCAGTTGCCACACCCGTTGTCGGTAAAAAAGGCCTGGTCCTGAGCCCCTACAATGCCGCTATGGTTGACGTGCGCGGAATTCCTAGCGGGACTCTGGTAACCGATCCGACTTTCCCAGCCTCCGAGAAAAAATACTTCCGGGTGCCCTGATACCCTCGCTTCCGGAATCTGCCGGGATCTTTTCATGACCGGGTCCAGCCCTTGGATCCGGTCTTTTCTATGAGCAAGCCCTTCCAGAGAATCAGCGTCCTTGGCGGAGGTCTTCTCGGCGGCTCCATCGCCCTAGCCCTTCAGGGAAAGACCGAAGTAAGGCTATGGTTGCGGAAGCCCGAAGCCGTGGCATCGGCTCTGGGGCTCGGCCTCGAAAACGCCACCTCGGATCTCGCGGAAGCTGTGGCGAGGGCGGATCTGCTGATTCTTGCCGTCCCCGTCGGAGCCATGCCAGGGTTGCTTGAGAACGCGGTGTCCGCCGGACTGCCAGCGGATTGCCTGGTGACAGACGTCGGCTCCGTGAAACAGGCACCCCATTCCGCTCTCGCGCCCGTTCTGGCGGGGAACGGCAATCCATTTATCGGCAGCCACCCCATGGCGGGCTCTGAGCGGAACGGTCTTCTCTCCGCCAGACCCGGCCTCTTCGGGAACGCCGCCTGCCTCCTCACAAACGATTCCTCGGCTTCCGCCGAACTGTGCGAGCGCCTTGAGTTTTTCTGGC
Organism: uncultured Verrucomicrobiae bacterium; assembly: GCA_963758175.1. Lineage (GTDB taxonomy): Bacteria > Verrucomicrobiota > Verrucomicrobiia > Verrucomicrobiales > Akkermansiaceae > Luteolibacter. The sequence goes on along the minus strand of CAVWUI010000002.1, from coordinate 568,486 downwards.
AGTCACTGGGCTGCCGCATCACGTGGTTTTCAGCGGCCGAGCATGACCGACTTGTCGCCCGCATCAGCCATCTGCCGCATGTCATCGCGGCGGTCGGAGCACGGGTTGCCCTGGAAAATCCGGAGTCGGGTCACTTCGGCGGTGGAGGTCTGCGGGATACCACCCGTGTCGCCTCCGGAAACCCAGAGATGTGGGCGGAGATCCTCACTGAAAACCGCGATGCCGTCATCCCGGCGATCCGCGAAACCATCGCCGGGCTTCGTGATATTCTTGCCTCTCTCGAAAAGCCGGACCAAGAATCTGCCCGCCATTGGCTCGCTCGTGCGAAAGAACTCCGCGACACGCTCCCAGGCACCCCTTAGCACCCCCGTTGACCGGGGAAAACACCTGATATGTCCACCCTCAGCGTCAAAGCCATTTCCTCCCTCCATGCGGAGTTCAGCGTCCCCGGCGACAAAAGCATTTCCCACCGCGCCGCCATCTTCGGCGGGCTTTCCAACGGCATCTGCGAAATCTCCAATTTCCTCCCCAGCGAGGACTGCCTGAACACCCTCAAAGCCATGCGCTCGCTTGGTGCGAAATTCGACATCCTCGAGGAAATCGAGGGCTTCGGCCCCACCCGCCTCCGCATCCATGGCCGCTCCATGAAACTCTCCGCTCCTGAGGCGCCCATCGATTGCGGGAACTCGGGCACCGGCATGCGTCTGCTCGCCGGTCTGCTCGCGGGGCAGGAGTTCACTTCAGAACTTTTCGGTGACGCCTCGCTCTCCTCCCGCCCCATGGGCCGCATTACCGATCCGCTTTCGCAAATGGGAGCGAAGCTCGAGACCCTGGGTGAGAAACCCGGCTGCGCCCCTCTGAAAATCCACGGCAGCAGACTTCGCTCCATAACATACGAGATGCCGGTCGCCTCCGCCCAGGTGAAAAGCGCCGTCCTCCTCGCGGGAATGTTCGCCGAAGGCACGACCACAGTCGTTCAGCCCGCCACCACCCGGGATCACACCGAGCGCATGCTCCGGGCATTCCGCGTTTCCATCCGCACCGATGGCGACACGATCACCATGCCCGGCGGCCAGATTCCGGAATCCTGCGATTTCGCCGGTCCCTGGCGACATCTCCTCCGCCGCCTTCTGGCTCGTCGCCGCATCCATGATGGACGGTTCCCGCCTTCTGCTTAAAGACATCGGCCTGAACCCCACCCGCACCGCCATCCTGAAAGTCCTCGGCCGCATGGGCGCGAAGATCACCGAGATCGTCCACAACTCCTCCCATCGCGACAGTAGCGGAGGGCAGGCCGGTGGTGAACCCGTCGGGAACATCGAGATTCACGGAGCCGGACTTCACGGCACTACCGTCCTACCAGAGGAAATCCCCAACCTTATCGACGAGATTCCCGTCATCGCCGTCGCCGCCTCACTCGCCGAGGGTTCCACCCACATCCGCAATGCCCGCGAGCTACGCGTCAAGGAAACCGACCGGATCACCATCACGGTCGAGAACCTGCGAAAGATGGGTGTCGATGTGGAGGAATTCGAGGATGGCATGACGATCCATGGCGGCAAAAAGCTCAAAGGCACCTACATCGAGTCCCACGGAGACCACCGCATCGCCATGGCCTTCGCCATCGCAGGACTTTTCGCCCGCGGCGAAACCATTATCCATGGCACCGATTGCATCAACACCTCCTACCCCGGCTTCGCCCACCAGCTTGATGCGATCCGCCGGGAACGAAGCGATGCTGATGATTTCACCCTTCCCACCATAAAGAGATGACCCACCACGCCATCGCCATCGACGGACCCGCCGCCTCCGGTAAAAGCACCATGGCGCGAGCCTTGGCGGAGCGTCTCGGGATCGTGATGGTCAATTCGGGCGCGATGTACCGGGCGGTGACATGGAAGATCCTTTCGGAAAAAACCGATCCACTGGATTCCGCCGCCGTGGTGGAAAGCCTCGGGAGAATGGAAATAGTCTGCGGCCATGACGGCACCTTTTCCACCATCACCATCGACGGCACCGACCCCTCCCCATTCCTCCGGGAGCCGGAAATCAACGCGAATGTCTCCGCCATCTCCGCCATCCCCGAAGTCCGGGACAAACTCGTCGGGCTCCAGCGCGATTATCTGGAGCACACCCACGTGGTCATGGAGGGCCGCGACATCGGCTCCGTCGTCTTTCCCGACACCCCATTCAAGATCTACATCGACGCCCACCCTTCCGTCCGCAGCGACAGGCGCTCCGATGATGGTGAGATCGATTCCGTCGAGAAACGCGACGCCGCCGACAGCTCCCGAACAACCGCCCCGCTGAAAGTCGCCGATGGTGCCACCAAGATCGATACATCGAATCTCTCGATAGAAGGAGCCATAGAGGCCGCAATAGAAATCCTTCGGAAGCAGGGTTTCCCCATGCCCAGGAGGCTTCCGCAGGGCGAGACCCGCGGCTGGATGCGCTGGATGTACTGGCTTGGGTGGATGTCCTTCGGCGCGGCCTACCGCACCCTTTTCGGGCTGCGTCTGGAGGGTATGGAGAATCTCATCACCTCCGGCCCCGTCCTCATCGCCTCGAACCACCAGAGCTTTCTCGATCCCCCGCTTATCGGGAACCTTTATAAGGACGAGATGGTTTTCTTCGCCCGCAAGACCCTCTTCAAAGGCCCGGCGAAATGGGTTTATCCGCAGTGGAACGCCGTCCCCGTCGATCAGGACAGACCGGACATGTCCTCCATGAAAACCGTCATCCGCAAACTCCGCGAAGGCTGGCGTGTCCTGGTTTTCCCGGAAGGTGCCAGAACTTTGGATGGAGAAATCGGAGAGGCCGCCCCTGGAGTAGGACTCATCGCCGTGAAAGCCGGAGTCCCCATCCAGCCCGTCCGCATCTCCGGTGCCGACAAGGCGCTTCCCCGAGGCTCCGGAAAAATCCGATTCGCCCGTATCCAGGTCACCGTCGGGAAGCCCATCATCCTCTCCCCGGCCGAGCGAAAATCCTACACGGGCAAAGAAGGCTACGAAGCCCTCACCAAACGAATCATGGACGCTATCAAGGCGCTCTGAGAATGTAGATGACCCTTCCTGCGAGCGACCTTTATCTTGGCGGTCAGGGATTCCTGCTCGCCGTAAAATTGCCAACTTTCGAAACTCCGGTTCACAAATCCTCCCACTCCGAGAAAGTCGCTGCCTGACCTCTCCCGGACAAGTTCCAGACCGTTGCCTTCAGAATCCTAAAACGCTTACCCTTCGATGAAATCCGTACACCGGAATAGTCGTCGATAAAGCCTTTCTCCGAAACCGCTTCCAGCAGTCTCTGCCGCTCCTCCCGGTTCGGCTCTTCAGCGGTGAAACGAGAAGGTGTTTTCACGAAATCGTCCCAATTCATTTCGAACAACTCCAGCGCACAGCGGTTTCCGTAATTCAGCACGGGGTCTTCGGCTCCGTCATGGCTTGCCACGAAAAACGGAGCCTCGAAAACTCTTCGAGCCGTCTCTGCCGGATCATCGCAGGGTACGATCAGGTCTCGCCCGGTCAGCTTGCGGAAACTCTCCAGCAAATCCGCCACATGTTTCGCGAGCCAGTCGTTCTCCGCCGAAGGCCTCATTGGCCGAGGTTCGAAATGGTCTGGAAGATGGCTGTGATCATCAGGTAGGCGAAGGAGCCGATCAGGAGTGCCATCAGGATCAGGACGGTTGGCATGATGAGCGCCATGATACGCTGGAGATCCTTGTCGAGTTCCTTGTCATAGCGCTCGGCGGCACGGCGGAGGGATTGGTCGATCTTCCCTGTCTGCTCACCAACCGAGATCATATCAATCAGCAGTGGCGGGAAAGTGCCGGAACGTATCATCGCTTTGGAAAACGCCCGTCCGTCGCCCACCTGGTCGATCACGCCGTTGAGCATCTTCCGCAGGGAGAGGTTCTGGGTCGCGTCTCGGGAAAGTTCGAGCGCGCGGAGGAGGGGGAGGCCGTTGCCGACGAGGTTTGCCATCGTTTCCAGGAACTGGACGTAGAATCGCGAAGAGATGACGGCTCCCACAAGAGGCATGGTGAGTTTCATCTCATCCCATTTCGGCCTGTTCTCCTCGTTGTCCTTCCAAGCTTTGAAAAACAGGAAGGCTCCGATGAGTCCAAGAGTCACGACGATCCACCAGCTTTTCACAAAATCGGCGAAGCCCATCATCAGGCCGATGGCCCACGGGATCTTTCCGCCCGGAGTGCTTTTGATCAGCTCGGTCAACTGCGGGATAAGGGTCGTGATGAAAACGACCCCGACGCCGAGCCCGACGAGGATGAGGAAGGCCGGGTAGATCATCGCGAGGATCAATCGGCTCTGAAGTTCCGCGAGGGTTTTCAGATAATGCGCCTGACGTTTCAGGATGGTATCAAGAGCGCCGGAAGCCTCACCAGCCGCCGCGAGCGAGCAATAGAGGGGCCGAAGCTGGGGCTGACTTTTCTCAGAGCGACCGAGAAATTCACCCCGTCCCTGACGATCGTCCTGATCTTCTGGGAAACCGCTTTCAGGCTGCCAAGCTCCTGACGGTTCTCCATCGATTTCAAAGCAGGCTCCAGTTGAAGACCCGCACCAAGCATATCGGAAAGCTCTTCCGTGAAAAGGATCACCTCCGCCCGTTTCAGCTTCAGCGGGCCCTCCGGGATCTCATCAACGGCCTCCGACGATTTTTCCTTACGCCTGGGAGCCGTCGCCTCGGTTTTCTTCGCGGTCTTTACCGCGGCGGATCGGGAGAACTCGTGGAGATTCACAGGCTGAAGACCGCGCTTGTCCAATGTCCGCAAGGCTTCCGGCCTGTCATTCGCTTCGATCTCACCGGTCGCGACGGTGCCGTTGGATGCGAGGGCTTTGTAAGAGAAATAGGGCATGGGAGGTTCTACATTCCGAGTAATTTCGCTGATCTGGCCAATACGGCTGCCAATTGGTGCTCACTGCATGCGCCGATTTTTTCAAAACCTCTCTTGCTCCAATCCAGTGATCTTACCTGGTCTGCCAGAACCACACCGTCGATGCCTTTTACCGCGACGACTGCCACTTCAAAAGGATATCCCTTGGGTTTCGAAGTAATCGGGCAGATAACCACCAGACCCGATTTCCGATTGTATGCGGCAGGAGTCAGGCAAACAACCGGACGCCGTCCCGATTGCTCCCTGCCGGTCTGTGGATCGAGCGAAAGCCAACCAATATCCCCACGATCCGGGCATTTGGGTTTCGCTACCATACCTCGTTTCCTGCCGGTGCGCCCCAGTCGGTTTCCTCATGCCGGTTTTCAGGCGTGATCCGTGAAATGAGTTCTTGAAGAGTCGGTTCGCATTCGACGGGACTGAGTTGAATTTTCCCGCTGGCAACGGTTACTTCCAAGGTGCTGCCAGCACGCAACGAAGCATCAGCCGCAACCGGAGCCGGGATGCGCACGGCTAGGCTGTTCCCCCATTTGGCAAGTTTGACTTTCATGACAGTATTCTGGATCTACTTCGGATATCCGTCAATTCGCTATTCCCCGCCTCCGATATCCGAGGACGTCACGGATATCACTTCCTCGATGGTCGTTTCCCCCTGCATGACCTTGTGCCAGCCGTAGGTGCGCATGGGGACGTAGCCGTCGCGATTCGCCTGGGCTTTCATTTCCGCGATGGGGCGGGAGTGGGCGACGAGATCCTGCATTTTCTGGGTGAGGATCACGACCTCGTAGATGGCCAGGCGGCCGGAAAAGCCAGTCATGCGGCAGCGGTCGCAGCCGGTTGGCTGATAGATCCGGCCTTCAATGTCCTGCGGGATTTCCAGATCGACGATGTCCTGGGCGGAGATCTCACGGGGCACCTTGCAAGTCGGGCAGAGACGGCGGACGAGGCGTTGCGCGAGGAAGGCGCGAACGGCGGCGGAGACCAGGAACGGCTCCACGCCCATATCGACCAGTCGGGAGATGCCGCCCATGGCGTCGTTGGTGTGAAGTGTGGAAAATACGAGGTGACCTGTCAGAGAGGCGCGGATCGCGATTTCCGCGGTTTCAAGATCCCGGATTTCTCCGATCATGACGACGTTCGGGTCGGCACGGAGGATGGAACGGAGGGCGGCGGCGAAGGTAAGGCCGATCTCGGATTTCACGGCGATCTGCATGACTCCGGGCAGCTTGTTCTCCACAGGGTCTTCGACGGTGACAATCCGCTGGTCGGGGCGGTTCACCTCGCTAAGGAACGAATAGAGGCTGGTGGATTTTCCCGAACCCGTGGGGCCGGTGATAAGGATGATGCCGTTCGGGAGGTGGAGGAGGGTCTCGATTTTTTTCCGGACGAAAGGCTCCATGGCCAGCTTCGCGAGGTTGAATTTCTCCTGGTTGAGAAGACGCAGGGATACGCTCTCGCCCTCCACGGTCGGCACGGTGGCGACGCGGACGTCGATGGTCGCGCCCTCGAACTGGAGGTTGATACGGCCGTCCTGCGGGACACGGCGCTCGGCGATGTCGAGGCGGGCCATGATTTTCAGACGGGCGATGACAGAGCTTTGCAGCGCCTTGATGTTTTCCGGAACGGCGATTTCCAGAAGGCGGCCGTCGATGCGGTAGCGGATGCGGAGGTTGTTGGCGAGCGGCTCGACATGGATATCGGTCGCACGCTGGTCGAGAGCCTCGCGTATGATCTGGTTGACGAATTTCACCACGCTGGCCTCTTCGTCCTCATCGGCATCGATGACGTTGGCCTCGTCCTCGGAATCGGAGAGCTGGTCGTAGTCGAGATCGCGGCCGTCGAGAATTTGCTCGAAGGTATCCGCGCCGACCCCGTAGAGGCGGCGCAAAGCCTCATGGATGCGTTTCCGCGAAGCCATCACCCACTCGAAGGGCATGTGCAGCTCCTGCGCCGCCGCCTGATGTGCGACCAGGTTGAAAGGATCGAAGGTGGCGATGATGAGCTTGTGGTGATCGCCCTCCCGCTCGATGGAAACCGGCAGAAGCCTGTGTTTCAGAGCGACCCGGGGCCCGCAGGCCTCGCGCAACGGGAGGGTGTTCTCCTCCATCGGGATACTGGACAGCCACGGGAGATCCAGATCGTTCGCAAGCTCGTGAAGGTATTTCTCCTCATCCACCACGTTGGCATCCAGCAGATCGTCTATGGGAGAGCGCTGGCGTTGCGAGGCTTCCTTGAGTACTTCGCTGACGGCGGGCAGATCTTCGCAACCGGAGCGGCGGGCGGGTTCTAATAGAAGCTGGGTCATGCGGTCGCGGGCATTCTCACCTCAAATGCCCGCGCTTGGCAACATTGTCGGTGGATTCGGGTGGGTCTGGTAAGCGGGCAGTTTCTCATCCTGGCGTTTGAAAAAATCCGCCGATGCCAGAGGAAACTTTGCGGGCGATAAAATACGCGGATATCACCGGGGAATTACGATATGTTGAGAGTGCCAGCCACCTGTTGCTAGAAGGAAATGCCTGCGGCGGCGAGAGAGGCGTGAATCTTGAAATCGATGGCGTGTCCTTCCTCCTGGCGGGCTGCCAGGCACCCCCGGAGCTCTTTCAGGGGGATGAGGTGAACGGTGATATCTTCTCCGGCGATCCCCCCACCATTGCTGATGCGGGTGAGGCCGGTGGCGAGAAAGAGATGGGTGATCTCCGGTGTCATGCCTCCGGAGGTTGGCGAGGCCAGGATCTCTCTTACCTCCGTGGCGGCGAATCCTGTCTCCTCGGCTAGCTCCCGGCGGGCGGTTTCGGCGAGGCTTTCCCCGGCGAACTCCGGCTCATCACCTACCAGCCCCGCCGGAATCTCAATGACCGTTTTCCCCACGGGAATACGGAACTGCTCGATGATCACCACCTCGTCCTCCGGAGTGATCGCCAGGATGCCGACGCACGCGTTGGAATTCGGCCGGCGGACGTAGTCCCAGGTGCCGGTGCGGTAGAGGCCTAGCCATTTGGATTCGTAAAGGGTGATTTCTTTGGTCATTCCGGTGAAACGCTAGCCACCGCTTGGGAAACATCAACCGGGGAGATGGGAAAGAAAGGTTGGCGGATCGGGGGAAACAAGGCTAATTACCCGCCCCGATGGATCGTCACGATTTCGATATCCCTGTCACCTTCAAGCACCGGGTGATCTTCACCCGAGAGGCTTTCGCGCGGGGAAATACGGCGGTGGCGGACGTGATGGCGGAGGGCGGAGGGCGGAGGGCGCTGGTATTCCTGGAGAAATCCGTGGCGGATGCCTGGAAAGGTCTTGGTGATGAGATCCACGCATATTTCTCGGCTCTGGAGGTCGATTTCCGTGGCATTCGCATTTTCGCGGGTGGCGAGGCCTGCAAAGGCGACGAGGATCTCGTGCGGGAAATCTGGCGTGAGATCGATACCGGCCACATAGACAGGCATTCCTACGTCCTGGCCATAGGTGGCGGAGCCTTTCTGGATGCCGTGGGTTTCGCTGTCGGGACAGCCCATCGGGGCGTGCGTCTCCTGCGTTTCCCCACCACGACACTCTCCCAGGACGACAGCGGTGTGGGTGTGAAAAACGCCATCAATGCGTTCGGGAAAAAAAACTGGATAGGAGCCTTCTCCGTGCCCTTCGCGGTGATCAATGATTTCCGTTTCCTCGAAAGCCAGGATGCCGAGAGCAGCGTGGCGGGACTGATCGAGGCGGTGAAGGTCGCCCTCGTGAAAGACCGGGGATTTTTCGAATGGATAGAGGAAAACGCCCTCGCGCTATCCAGGCGTGAGCGCTCGCCGTTCGAGGAGTGCGTGAAACGCTCCGCCCTGCTCCATGCCCGCCACATAGCTCTGGGCGGGGATGCCTTCGAGACAGGTTCCAGCCGCCCGCTGGACTTCGGCCACTGGGCCGCCCACAAGCTGGAGGCACTCACCGGCTACCAGCTCTCCCACGCGGAAGCGGTCGCCATCGGCCTTGCCCTGGATACCGTTTACTCGCGCAGGAAAGGGCTGCTCGGGGAGGAGGACGCGGGAAGGATTCTCAGCGTTCTGGAGAATCTCGGAATGGAGACATACCACCCCGCCCTCGACTGGATCGACAACAAGGGCAGACGCCGCGTTCTCGCCGGGCTGGATGAATTCCGCGAGCATCTCGGCGGCGAGCTGACGGTCCTGTTGCTGGCAGATCTCGGAAAAGGCATGGACGTTCATGAATTCGATCTCGACCTGCTCAACGACAGCATCGAGGAGCTTTGCGGAAAATGGGAATCACCGGTGGGCTGAACCGCCGCTATCCCCCGACCGTCTCGGCGATGTCCCGAATTGCCACCGGCGCGCAGGCATTTGCTGGGCTCGAGCTGCGGTTCTCTCGCCTGTCCCTTTCAAAGGGAATCCAGCGTCTTCTTTCCACGGGCTTTGGATTCGCCGTCATCGGCCTCGGTGCTGCGCATGTTCAGGCCTTTCTGGATCTCCGTTCTTGCCTCCGCGTCGCGGCCCATCATGGCGAGGGTGCGACCGTATTCGATCTGGTGGATGAGCCGGTCCTTGCGGAGCTTGCGGGCGGTGTCGAAGGCCTTCAGCGCCTCTTCGTAGGAGCCTTTCGGGATGCCACCGTAAACGACTTTCGCAAGCAGCCTCGTCCCGCCGCCTATGCCTGCCATCTCCTGATGCCAGCGGCCGATGAGGTGGTGCGCGTAGTCGGATTTCGGGTTCAGGCGCAGGGCGGTATCTGCCTCAGATTTCATCTCACGGGAGGCCTGGAGCTTCTCCTTGTTGCCCATGAACTCGGTGTTCTTCCCGAGGGACAGCGCGACGGCGAGATGCGAGTCGGAAGACTTCGGGTTCGCTGCGACTGCCTTGCGGGAGTATTCCAGTGACTTCCGACCCGCTTCCTTTTTCGCGCCACCGCCTAGGGATGGCATCATGTCGCCGTATTGCTTCGCGATCTTGACAAGGATCTCCGAATCGTCGGGGGATTTTGCGAGGGCTTTCTCGTATGCGGCAAGAGCGTCCTTGGTTTTCCCGGAGGATTCCAAGGCATCGCCTTTCTTTTTCCACTCAGCGGCGGATTGTGAAAACACGAGGCAGCTGGTGGCCAGGAGGAGGAGAAGCGGTTTCATGGTATATGGTTCAGGATTTGGCGCTTAGTTCTTCGAATTTCTGAAAAGATAGTGGGAAACGATCCACTCGTGACCTTTGCGGTAGCCCCAAAGCTCGGCGCAGGCCATGTAGAAGACGCGCCAGTAGGTCCACCAGCGGACGGCGTTTTCTGCGCCATAGGTTTCTGAGATGAGGGGGAAGAGTTCCTCCTTGTTGGCGTCCATGTTCTGGAGCCAGGCTTCCGAGGTTTTCTGGTAGTGCTGGCCGTTGACCTGCCAGTGCTGCTCGATGCGGAGGTCGTCCTGGAAGTAGAGCAGGAGGTCGTCGGAGGGCATCTGGCCGCCGGTGAAGAAATATTTCGCCATCCAGTCGTCCTCGTTTTCGGCGATGTAGTGGTAGGCGTTTTCGCGATGGGTGAAGATGTGGACGAAGAGTTTGCCGTCGGGTCTCAACCACTTCGAGACGCGCTCCAACAGGATCTGGTAGTTCTTCATGTGCTCGAACATTTCGACCGAGACGCAGCGGTCGAAGACGGATTCGCCGACGCCTTCGAAGGTGATCATGTTGGCGGTGATGACTTCGACGTTGGGGAGGTTGCGCTCTTCCGCCTCGGCCATGATGTGTTCGCGCTGGGTGCGTGAGTTGGAAACGGCGGTGATCCTGGAGTTGGGGAAATGCGCTCGCCATCCAGAGGGTGAGCGAGCCCCAGCCGCAGCCGAGCTCCAGGATGTCCTGGCCGTCTTGCAGCTCTGCGCGCTGGCAGGTGACCTCGAGCATACGGGCTTCGGATGTGTCGATGTCGGTGACACCTTCGTCCCAGTAGCCGGAGGAGTATTTCATATTCGCACCGAGGCATTTCTGAAAAAAGGCGGTGGGGAGCTCATAGTGCTGCTCGTTGGCTTCATCGGTGGCGATGGCGACGGGCATGGTTTTCAACTCGGCGATGTGCGCCATAAGCTTCGCCTGGCGGTCTTCGGGATCGAGTTTCTCGAAAGGGGCGATGGTGTTGGCCAGGCGGTGGCGGATGCCGAGGCGGATGGCGGCGTCGGGAAGTTTCCCGGTGGCGATGAGGTCGTTGGTGGTCATAAGGAAGTGAAAAGTGCCGAGTGATCAGTGATCAGTGGACGATTTTGGAGGGAGGGGGATGAATGGGGAGGTGGTTCGCTGATACTTGCGGTAGGCTTCGCCTTTGGATTTTCAAGGAGGACTTTTCCGAAGGCGGGATGCCGGTGACCTTCAAGAGGAGAAAGGTGATGATGGCGGGGGCGTAGATGGTTGTCCAACCCCAGGGGGAGCCTGCGGCGAAAAGGAAGAAGCCGGTCCAGATGACGGATTCGAAGAAGTAGTTCGGATGGCGGGAGTATTTCCAGAGGCCTTTTTTGCAGATGGCGCTTTCGGTCGGTGTTCTCATCCTTGAAGGCGGACATCTGACCGTCCGCGACGGTTTCCCCGATGAGTCCGGTGAGGGCGACGACTGCCCCGATGACGTGGAGGGGCGACCATGTCGGGTCGGGATCGGCAGCGATGAGGTGGAAGGGGAATGCGAGGAGGAGGACGAGGGTGGCGTTCGCGAGGAAGAGTAGGAAGAACATGGAGATCACTTTTCCCTGCCAGATATCGCGGAGGTTCGCGTAGCGGGAGTCCTCCTTCGGGTGATGTTTCGCGATGCGTTTCGAAAGGTGTTGGCAGAGGCGGAAACTCCAGACGGCGATCAGGACGGCGGCGGTGATCTGCTTCGGATCCGGGGACTGGACGAGGAGGTAAAACAGCGATGTCAGGCCGATGCAACCCGCCCAGAAGGCATCGACAGGTGAAAAGTTTTTCAGATCGGACACACCAAGCCCACGCCAGGGCGAAAACCAGGAGGTTCCCGCCTCCCGCGATTAACAGTGCATGGGTACCGTTCATCGGACGGCCTCCTTCGTACTGGACGAGCTTTCTAAGCACCGGAAGGGACGCGAAACGGAGCAGTGGAATCAGGAAAATTGCGCTGATGGCCCAGGCTTCGACTCCGTAGAGGGCGGCCATACCGAAGTCGCGGGCGAATTGGGCAGGGCTGTCTTTGAATTGGGACAGCATTTCTGCAATGGAAAACGGTGTCAGTGGGACGCCATTCAATTTTTCACCAAGGTGGATGTAAACCAGGATCATCGGAAGGTGGATCGGATAAGTCAGCGTTTTGAAAAGGTGGGTGACGGGTTGGTTGAGCTTGAAAATGTAGCCAATGACCAGGCATACGACCGATGTGCTGCCCATGATCGGAAAGATGCCGAGGGTGATACCGAGCGAAACGCTCCACGAAAGCCTTTCCGGCGAGGTGCCCTGTTTCAGCTGTTTTACCACAGGCTCGACGATCCAGCGCTGGAAGCGGGACGGTCTGTCTCCGGCGCTGGTGACGGCGACGTTCAAGCGCTGAGGCGGGCGGGTTCAACCTCGGTATTGTTCGGGCGTGTATAGATGGCCTGGACGACGGAGATGTTGCGGGTCGCGAAGCCGGCTTCGCAGTATTTCAGATAGTAGTTCCAGGTGCGGATGAAGGGCTCGTCGAAGTTGAGTGCTTTGATTTTATCGAGCTTAGCATTGAAGTTCTCATGCCAGGTGGAGAGGGTGCGGGCGTAGTCGAGTCCCATGTCCTCGAGGTTGTGGAGGAAGAGGTTGCCGGTTTTCCCGAGGACTTCGTTGACGCGGCCGACGGAGAGGAGGAGGGAGCCGGGAAAGATGACTTTCTGGATCCAATCCACGCCTTTGGTGAGGGACTTGTAGCGGTTGTCGGGGACGGTGATGTACTGCACCCCTAGTAATCCGTGGGGAGTCATGACCTCTTGACATTTCCTGAAGAAGGACTCGTGGTACTTGTGGCCGACGGCTTCGAGCATTTCGATGGAGGCGATCTTGTCGAATGAGCCGGTGATGTGGCGGTAGTCCTGGATGCGGATCTCGACGAGATCGGATAGTCCGGCTTTTTCGATGCGGGCGCGGGCGTAGGCTGCCTGGGCTTCGGAGATGGTTACAGCGGTGACCTTGCAGCCGTAGTTTTTCGCGGCGTGGTGCGAGAAGCCGCCCCATCCGCAGCCGATTTCGAGGACGTGGTCGGTTTCAGAGATATGGAGCTTCCGGCAGAGCGCGTCGTATTTCTCCGTTTGAGCGTCGGCCAGCGACTGATCCGCGGAGGTGAAACGGGCGGAGGAGTAGGTCATCGTTTCATCGAGCCAGAGGGAGTAGAAATCGTTTCCAAGATCGTAATGTTCGGAAATGTTGCGGCGCGAGGTTTCGACGGTGTTGGAGCGTTTCAGGTGGCGGAACCAGTTGACGACTTTGAGGAGGTTCACACCGGGAAGGGTGGAGGAGTCGGTGTCATCGCCTTGGATGGAGTCCATGTTGAGCGCGAACCATGAGATGACCGCTGCGATGTCGGGTGTGTCCCAGACGCCGTCGGTGTATGCCTCGCCCATGCCGATGTTTCCGTAGAAGGTGGCGCGTTTGAAAAACTCGTCGGGGTCGTTGATGGTGATGCGGGCGGTGATGGGCGCGCCTTCTTCGCCGAAGTGCAGGATCTTGCCGTCGGGATATTTCAGGGAAAGGCCGCCGTGGGTGAATTTGCGGAAAAGGGACAGGACGATGCGCTCGGGAAAGGTGGAGGCCTTCACCGACGGGCTGGGTCGCACCGCAAGGTCGCCGATTTCGCCAAGGGAGGATTGAGAGGATGTGTTCATGTGAAGATGCCCGGTTGGTTGGCACGCGGACTGGAGTCAGCGCTCCGCACGGATGGGTGTGGATTTCGGGAAGTAGGGAATTTTGCGAAGATAGAGGAGAAGTGCCTGCCAGTGAATGCCGAAGATGATGCCGAGGGAAAGGAACGGGTATTTCAGCGCAAACCATGCGAGGCGGGAAGTCGATAGTTCGCGACGATCGCCCCGGATGGATGAGAGTAGGGAGGGTTTTCCGTCGGTGAGGTTATTGATGGAGACTGCCCAGTTTTCCAGAGTTTGGCCGATCCTGAAGCGGAAGGAGTCGTTGGGATCGGAAAAGGGGGAAACGTAGAAGTCTTTCGCGATGAGGCGATCGAACACCCCTTCATCGGAGGGCTCGCCAAGGGGGTAGAGTTTCATCTCCCGGTAGGTGTTGGTTACCTCCGCCACGGCGGTGACGGGTTTCCCATCGATACTATGGATATAGTAGAAAGAGACGGGATTGAAGGCGTAGCCGAGAACGCGGGGGAAGGTGACGAGGGTGATGCGGGAATCGGAAGCGATCTCGGTACCGTTTTCCGCCAGCCAGTCGAGCAGGTTTTCGCGGATGCCTTTCGCCGGATCGGTGTTGATATGGTCGCGGTCGTCGATGGAGAATAGATTGAAGCGGTTTCTGGAAAGGAGAGCGCTTTTCGGAAACGATCCAAGTTCGAAAGCGATCATGAAGACGCGGTAGTCGAAAGCGTGTTTGCGGGGTGAGACACGGGTGTGGTTCACATCGCATTCGTACAGACAGGGAATGTTCATGACCACGGATCCCGGTTGAGGATTGCGCGGCAGAGTTCGTGGGCGGACCAGATGCCATCCTCGTGGAAGCCGTAGCGCTGCCATGCGCCGCAGTAGTAGCGCCCGGTGCTTTTCCCGGCGGAGTGGAGCTGGTGAATGCGCGACTGGGCGGCGATGGCCTCTGTGGTGAAGACGGGATGCTCGTATTCGAGTTCGTGGATGACTTTCTCCCCGGGGATTTGCCCGGGCGGGTTGATGGAGACGAAGTAATCCTGTTTATCGGAAACTCCCTGGAGGCTGTTCATCCAGTAGTGGGTGGAGTGTTCGCCGGAGGAACAGACTCGGTAGTTCCACGAAGCCCATGCGCGGCGGGTGGCGGGCATGAAGCTGGTGTCCGTGTGGACGACGGCTTTGTTTTTCTGGTAGTTGAAATGCGAAAGGGTATCCCCTTCGAGCTGGGTCGGCGAGGCGAGGAGGGCGCGTGACTGGTCGCTATGGCTCGCGAAAATGACCTTGTCGAAAGTTCCGGTGCTGCCGTCGGCGAGGGTGAGGCGTGTGTCCACAACCGCCGTGACGGGATTCCCGGTAAGGATTTTCCCGGCAAAAGGGGCGGTGAGCTTTTTCACATACTCGCGGGACCCCCCGCAGACGGTGCGCCAAGGATGCTGGGTATCAAGACCCAGGAAGCCGTGGTTGTGCCAGAAGCGCATAAGGGTGTGGGCGGGAAAGGAATCGATGCGCTCGGGTGGGGAAGACCACACGGCGGCGGCCATGGGGGAGAGATACCACTCGAGGAAATCGGAACCGTAGCCGCGGGCTTTCACGTATTCGGCGAGGGTGAGTCCTTCGAATTTCGGATTCTCCAGTTCGTCGACGGTCTCCTTGTTGAACCGGTTGATCTGGAGAAGCATTCTCCAGAAGCTGGGGCGCAGCAGGTTTTTCCGTTGGGCGAAGAGCAGGTTCAAGGAGCCGCCGTTGAACTCGATGCCGGCCTTGGCGTGCTGAACGCTGAAAGACATCTCGGTGGGTTTCGTCCCGACGCCGAGTTCCTTGAACAGGCGGGTGAGGTGGGGGTAGGTGACCTCGTTATACACCATGAACCCCGTGTCCAGTGGTAGCTTTTTTCCCTCTTCGGGCACTTCAACGGTGTTCGAGTGGCCGCCGATCCGCGCGTCCTTTTCGTAGATCGTGATGTCGAAATCGTGCCGGAGGAAATGCGCGCAGGACAGGCCGGAGATACCGGAGCCGATGATGGCGATGGTTGGCTTATCCGGCACTTACGTGGAGGCGTTGTTTTTCGCCTCCTCGATCACCGAGCCGGGCACCGGGCGGAGATCCCAGACGAGCCGGAACTTCGAGAGCACTTTCAGAATGTAATAGGTGGGATCTATCTCGTGGCGGAGAAAGCCCTGGCGGGTGGAGTGGGGGTAGCGGTGGTGGTTGTTGTGCCAGCCTTCGCCGAGCGTGATGAGGGCGAGGAAGAAGTTGTTGCGGGAGTCGTCCTCGGTATCGAATTTCCGCTTCCCCCAGACGTGGGCGAGGGAGTTGATGAAAAGGGTGCCGTGGAGAAGGACGGTGGTGGAGATGAAAAACGTCCAGATGAAGAACTGCCACATGGTCGTGCCGAGGGAAGGGGCGAATGTTTCCAGAGCCCAGCCGATGGCGAGCATGACGATGCCGTAGGCGATGGGAACGACCTGATCGTAGCGGTTCAGCCAGACGAGTTCGGGGAATTTCACGAGATCGGGGATGGCCTTGTAGTTTGTGGGAAAATTCCGTTTCGAGGTGAGCCAGCCGATGTGCGACCACATGAAGCCGCTGACGACCGGAGAATGGATGTCCTCCTCGTGATCGGAATGCTTGTGGTGGTGGCGGTGGTTGGCAGCCCACCACAGCGAGCCCCGCTGCATGGAGGTGTTTCCGACCACCGATAGGATAAACTGGAAGGCGCGGGAGGTCTTGTAAGTGCGGTGTGAAAAATACCGGTGGTAGAATCCGGTGATCGCGAACATGCGGATGAAATACAGTGCGACCGCGGCGATGACCGCCACCGGGCTGATACCGACCCAGATCACCGCAACGCAGCCAAGGTGAAGGAAAATGAACGGGACGGTGCGTTGCCAGTCCACCTTGTCGGGAAGGGTGGACGGATCGGGCGAGCCCGGGGCGTGATAATCCGAATCCCACCAGTGACCGATGAGTGTCGTGAAAGCTTTGATGCGGGCGGTCATGACTTCTTATTTTTCGAAACGGCGGCGGATCGTCTCAATGACACCGCCCAAAACTGGAATCTGGCCGTAGATGTTCGTGCCGGAATCCCAGAAATCCTGGTGCATGACCACCTGGCCGGCGGAATTCAGCCGGATGTGGCTCATGCCGATGGACTCGACCGGTTTTCCGCCATTGAGCCGGGGTGCGGAGAAAATCATCGTCCATCGGACGTAGTGCTCGCTTCCGGAGCTGGCGGTATCGTCGATCGTCACCTCGTAGGTGTCCATGGTCTCCGCGGTTTCCAGGAAATATGCTTTGATTTCCTCAGGGCCGTGATGGGTGACAAGGGTGTCGTTTAGATATGCATCCGGTGCGTATACCTTGGCGGTGTTTGTCTCCACATATTCCTTGTCCCCGATCTTCTGGAGAAACGTGGTGAATTCCGGCAGCCCTGATGTCGAAGAAACGCTAATGGCGGATGTTTTTCCGAGAGCGCCCTTGTATTCGGCGGTGCGTTTCACGGTATCCGGATTCGAAGCGCAGGCCGGGATCAGGATGGCGACCACAAGGATTGCCAGTAGGATGAGAGGGATTGTCTGAAGGACGATTTTCATAATCTCGGAGTATCGTAGCACTGTTCGGGGGAAGGCGCGAGGCACGGGTGCCGCCTCATTTCGAATAGGGGTATGGTTCGCGAAGCCGGCAGGAATACACCACCCAGCCGATGAAAAGAAGCTGGAAAGGGAGGCGGGCGAACAAGACCCAACGGGGAATGTCCATTCCAGGCCAGCCATGGAGAGCGATCTGGAGATTCGCCGGAAACACGGCTATGAGCAGGAGCACGAGACCTAGTCCGGCCGCCCGACGTGTGCGTGGTATGAGTATGCCTATGGCTCCGGCGATCTCCGCCGCGCCGCTGATCCAGTTCAGCCAGTCGTGCGCCGGGAGCCACGGCGGGATCATCGCGAGGTATACCTCGGGGCTGCGGAAATGGTTCGCGCCAGCAGCCAGGAACGCGATTGCCAGGACGAAACGGGATATGGTTCTGAAAGGGATCACTGCGGCTTGGGGCGCATCCTTCCGACTCAGAGATTTTTGTCGAGAAAGTCAATTGCTTTGGGAATGGCTTGAGCGGAGAACAGATGAGTGAAAATGTGGGAGCGGCCCTCGATCCAATAGACCTCGTGCTTCACGTTCTTTTTTTCCAGAGCGGCGATGAAGGCCTTCGGATGCTCCGGGCTAACCAGGGTATCAGCCGTCCCGTGATAGATGAATACGGGTGGGCTGTCCTTCTCCACGTGGAAAACCGGTGACGCCTCCCGGTAGATTTTCTCGTTCCCCTTGTAAGGCTCGCCCAAAAGCAGCCCCGTCAGTTTCCCGTCCGGCCAGAAGGAGAGATCGGAAGGCGCTCCACCGGCGACGATTGTTTTCACCCTGTTCTGTGGATCCAATCCAGCGAGCGCGGCGAGGTGACCGCCGGCCGAGTATCCGAAGGTGGCGATCCGATCCGGGTCGATGTTGAATTCCTTCGAGTTGCGGCGCAGATGGCGGATCGCCTCCGCCATGTCCTCCGCCTGTGCGGGAAATTCCCACTCCGGCGTGAGGCGGTAGGTGGTGTTCATCACGAAATATCCGCGTTTCGCGAGATCTTTGGCAATGCCGGTCATATCGGACCGGCGCTCGCTCTTGCTCCAGCCGCCGCCATGGATGAGGAGCACGGCGGGGGTGGGGGCGGGAGAGGCGGGCTGGTAGAAATCCGCTACCAGCGGGGCTGGCCATTTCTCCGGAGTAAACACGATATCTTTCCGGGAAGTGAAATCAGTAGAGCCACCCGCCGCGGATGGGCCGGAGACGCAGCCGTTGAGAAACGCGGCGGAGAGGACGAGGAGGGAGTTCAGTATCGTGCGGGCCATGGGAAAGCCGGATGTTCGCAGTTTTCCCGGAGAAAGCAAATTCCATGCCCCGCAGCCAACGCATAGGGGTATGCGCGCCGAATCCTACAGCTAGACTCCGGCCGGCTGATGGGGCAGGGTGAACCTGTGATCAGGATACCTTTCCCTCTCGTCTCACGCTTCGCCGGGCGGGTGCTGAGGGATTTCTTTTTCAAGAACAACGGTCTTCTCCTCACTGGCGCGGTGGCCTACAACGCCATGCTCTCCCTGGTGCCCCTGGCGGCGGTGCTGGTAGTCTTCTTCTCCCAGTTCTTCGAGGAAAAGCTCCTGATGGAGGCCATCACCACCGAGGTCGCGCTGATCTCCCCCAGGGCGACGCCCATGGTCGTGGGTGTGCTGGAAACGTTTCTAGAGAAACGCCAGGTCGCCGGTTGGATAGGTCTGGGTATCCTGCTATTCTTCAGCTCTCTGGCCTTCCGGGTGCTGGAAAACGCCTTCGCCATCATCTTTCAGAGAAAGATTCCTTCGGTGAAACGCAGCTTCTGGGTTTCCGCGATGCTCCCTTACCTGTTCATCGCCCTGGTCGCCGTAGGCCTGATCGTAATCACTGCGTTCACAGCGCTGGCCGAGTCGGCCGCCGGGCGAACCTACGCCTTCGGCGGGATCGACATAGGTCTGCGCTGGGTGTTGGGGGGTGTGTTGTATATCGCGAGTTTCGTGGGTCTGGTGCTGCTTTTCACGACTCTGTACAAGGTCATGCCGGTTTCGAAAATATCCTTCCGGCTCGCTCTTTCCGGCGGGCTGACAGCGGCGGTGATGTGGGAAATCCTGCGCACGGTCCTGGTGAGTTATTTCACCCACCTCTCCCTCGTGAACGCCGTCTACGGCTCCATGGCGACGACGATCATCCTTCTCCTCACGATGGAGGCCGCGGCTCTCATCGTGCTGATCGGGGCGCAAGTGATCGCGGAACTACAGCGGAGCATCCACCGCGGGAGGCCGTGGCATGAGAAGCTGGATGACGATGACTGAGTGGAATGGAAACCCGCCACCGCCGAGGCTTCCCGCCTATTTTCCGAAGATCGTCTTCCCGGTGGAGCGCAGCTCGTCGCAGGCCTGCTTCATGCGGTCGCAGAGGCCTTGCTCGCCCGCTTTGAGGTAGGAGCGCGGGTCATAGTGCTTCTTGTTGCCTACCTCGCCGTCGATTTTCAGCACTCCCTCGATGTTCGAGCAGATGTGGGTGACGATGGGGCGGGTGAAGGCATACTGGGTATCGGTATCGATGTTCATCTTGATGACACCGTAGTCCAGCGTTTCCTGGAGATCGTCCGAGGAGGTGCCGGAGCCGCCGTGGAAGACGAGATCCATTTCCGCTTCCGCGCCATGCTTGTCCATGACGGCCTTCTGGCCGTCTTTCAGGATCGATGGCTTGAGCTTCACCGAGCCGGGCTTGTAGGCGCCGTGCACGTTTCCGAAAGTGGCGGCGAACATGAAACGTCCGATGCCGTTGAGTGTCTCGTAAACCTCCAGCATGTCTTCCGGAGTGGTGTAGAGTTTCTCGATGGGAAGCCCCGAGGTATCATGGCCGTCCTCCTCGCCACCGACGCATCCGGCTTCCACTTCGAGGATGATGCCGAGCTCGGCGCACTCTTTCAGGAGCTCCTTGGAAATTTTCAGGTTCTCATCGAGTTCCACGACGGATCCGTCGAACATGTGGGATTGGAAAAGCGGGCCCTTGCCAGAGGCGATGCGTTCGCGGGAGGCTTGCAGGAGGGGCTTGAGGAAACCCTCGACCTTGGCCGGGTGGCAGTGGTCCGTGTGCAGCGCGATGAGCACGTCGTGCTTCTCTGCGAGCATGTGACAGGCTTCCGCGAGGACGATCGCACCGAAGGCCGCGTCTTTCACGGCGGTGCCGGATGCGAACTCGCCGCCGCCGGTGGAAACCTGGATGATCCCGTCGGACTTGGATTCGGAAAAGGCTTTGAGAGCGCCGTTGATCGTGGTGAGCGAGGTCACGTTGATCGCCGGGTAGGCGTAGCCGCCTTTCTGTGCGGCATCGAGCATGGCGGCATACTGTTCTGGTGTTGCGATAGGCATGGGGATTTCCGTATCTCAATCCGGCGCGGGGGGCAAGGGGAGTTTGCGCTTCCTTTCGCTTGTGCTTGCATACGGCACGCACGGCGGATAAACACTCCCGCCTCACACCGGATGTGGGTCCCGTGGTCCAATGGATAGGACGATGGCCTCCGAAGCCGTAGGTGGTGGTTCGATTCCACCCGGGACCACTTGGGTGTGATTTACCTGCGCTTTTCGGGTAGCAGTTCTCATCGTAATGATTGCAGCAGGAATTTCACTCACCCTCCTTCTCACCATCCTGCGTTGCACAGCCGCGCCCGCCGTGATCGTCAAAGACGGAGTTCGCTTCATCGTTTGGAAGGCCGATGCGGATGATGTGCGCATCGTCTGGAAAGACGGTGCAGGAGAACAGATCCGTGATTTCCCTGCGGCCAAGGACTATCTTGAAGCGAAAGGTGAATCTCCTGTGATGCTGATGAATGGCGGGATCTTCGAGCAGGGTGGGGTGCCCAGCGGGGTTATGGCGCAGGAGGGGAAGGAACTGCTTCCGGTGAATCTGAAGGACGGGAAGGGGAATTTCTTCCTGAAGCCCAACGGGATTTTCCTGATCAGCGACAATGGCGCGAGGGTGGTGGAGGCTTCGAAATATCCGCCGGAAGGGGAGAGGATTCTTTACGCCGTGCAGTCCGGGCCGTTGCTGTTGGAGGGTGGGAAAATTCATCCGGCTTTCAATGAAGGCTCGGCATCACGGCTGCTGAGAAACGGGGTCGGTGTGGCGGGCGACGGCACCGTGGTGTTCGCGATCTCGGATTCCGGGGGGGAGCGGTGGCCGAATCTTTTCGGCTTCGCGGAGCTTTTCCGCAGCCTGGGATGCGCTGACGCGTTGTTTCTGGACGGGGATATCAGTCAGATGAGGTTCGGTGCGGAGATGGGGAAGGAAAGCAACCGCTTCGCATCCGTGATCGCTGTGGTGGAGGAAGTGAAAAGTGCCGAGTGATCTGTGGAAGTCGCTGACTATTCGAAGGCGTATTCCTTGCCCTCTACTGTGACGTCCGGCGGGACTTTGTTCTTCTCGAAAAGGTCGTAGCCGGTTTTGAGGTTCTGCCAGAAGGGGAGCCATTCGTTCCCGGCGGCTTTTGCCATGCGTGCTTCGGTCATGCGGAAGGGGAATATGTGGACGCGGAAGTAGTCTTGCCCGCCATCATGCGCGGCCTGGCAGATGGTGTAGATCTCTTCGATCTTCTCGTCGGTCATCGCGAGGCAGCCTATGGACACATTGCTGCCGTGGATCATGATGAAAGATCCGGTGCGCCCCAGGGCTTTGTCGTAGGCGTTGGGGAACCCGATGTTGAAGGAAAGGTGGTAGGAGCTGTTCGGATTCATCGCCGCGGGCGGGACGAAGTAAAACCCCTCGGGCACCTGGCCGTCGCCCTCCGCGAGCTTCGGCCCAGTTCTCCGCTGGTCGCGGCGATGGAGTATTTCCGAAAGAGAGCGAACTTCCCCGTTTCCTTCCCGCGAAAGAAGAGCTCGAGTTCCTTCTCCTCCTTGAAAGCGCGGATGAACACCGGCGAGCCAAGCTCCAGCCCCATCCCGGCGAGCTCCGTCCTCATTCTCTCGCCCACCCGCTGGCGCACCTCCTTTTCCCGTTCCTTTCCACCGCAGGAACTGAGGGAGGCGAGAGCGATCATGGTGAGGATGGCGCGTGTCATCGGACGTGGCTAGCGGCTGACCCCCCTCTGGGAGTTCTCGATGAAATGGATGAGATGCTCCACGTTCGCATTCAGCGCGGCGGCGGTGGCTTTGAGGGAGCTGAGCCCGTTGGCCAGGCTCAGGTCTTTCTTCAGGAAAAGGCGCTTGTAGGCGGATTTGATGTCGCGGATGTCGCCCTCGGAAAAGCCGCGCCGCTGGAGGCCGATGAGGTTCACGCCGCGTGTGCTCGCGGGATTCCCATCCACGATCGTGAAAGGCGGCACGTCCTGGACGACTTTCGCGCATCCTCCGATGATGGAGTGCTTCCCGATGCGGACGAACTGGTGCACGGCGGCCAGTCCGGAGACGATGGCGTGATCCTCGATCGTCACGTGCCCGGCGATGCCGGTCGAGTTCGAGAGGATGACGCGGTCCCCGATCTGGCAGTCATGCGCGATGTGTGAGTAGCAGAGGAACAGATTGTGCGAGCCGATGCGTGTCGGCAGCTCCGCGAAAGTCCCCCGGTGGACGGTGGTGTTCTCGCGGAAGACATTGTCATCGCCCACTTCCAGAGCCGTCGGCTCCCCTATGTATTTGAGATCCTGGGTCTTCCCGCCGATCACCGCGAAGGGAAAGAACTCGTTGTTTTTCCCGAAAACCGAAGCGCCCTCGATCACGACATGTGAATGCAGCACGCAGCCGTCGCCCAGCGTGACATCGGGCCCGATGGTACAGAACGGCCCCACACGGACGTTTTTTCCGAGTTCCGCCTTCGGGGAAATGATGGCTGTTGGGTGGATCACCCGGCGATTGTCAGACGGGCGAACCCACCCTGACGAGTAATTTTTACACGCCGGCCCCGTTGCGTCACGGTTGACCCCGCCCCGCCGCACTCCAGACTGTCCCGCATCCCGCCATGCTCCGCCTCATCCGCCACACACTCCGCTTCCCCCTCCTCGGCGGCCTGTCGCTGCTCATGGCCATCGCGTGCGCGTCGCTCGTGCTCGTCCTGCCGGGCGTCACCATGCGTTTCATCGATACCGTCATAGGGGAGGACCGGCCCGATCTCATCGTCCCCACCGCCCTCATCGGCGCCGGCGCCATCCTCGCCCGCCAGATCCTTTTCACCCTCCGCTCCTACCTGAACAGTCACCTGGAGCTGAAACTCACCCACGTCATCCGCGTGGAGCTCTACGACAAGCTCCAGCGCCTGCCCGTCAAGTGGTTCGACAACAACTCCTCCGGGGAGATCATGTCCCGCGTCGCCGATGACGTCCCCACCACGAACCGCGTCATCGTCGAGGGCCTGGACCAGGCGCTGGCCGCCATCCTCCAGTTCCTCATCGTCATGGGCTACCTGCTCTACCACTCCTGGGAGCTCACCCTCGTCACCCTCCTCCCGCTCCCCTTCATCGGCGCACTCACCGCCTGGTGGTCGAAAAAAGCGGAGCCGAAATGGGCCGCCTCATCGGAGGCCTCCTCCGCGCTCAACGCCATCCTGCACGACAACCTCGCCGGCATCCGCCAGATCAAGGCCTACACCGTGGAGCCACAGGCGCTCTCCGATTTCGACCAGGCCTCGCGCGCCGTCGGCGACAGGCACATGGCCGTCATGAAAGGCCAGTCCGTCGTCTGGCCCGCCGTATCCTTCATCGCCGAGAGCGGCATCATCCTCATGGTCGCCTTTGGCGCCTGGTGGGCGCTCAATGGCGATCTCTCCCCCGGCACCGTCATCGCCTTCCTCGTCGCATGGGGCTTCCTCTTCGAGCCCGTCTCCAAGATCAACCCTCTCTCGCAAACCTTCACCAAAGGCCTCGTATCCGCGAAGCGTGTCTTCAAAATCATCGACACCCCGGATGAAACCCATCTCACCGAGGGGAAACGCCCCGGGGAATTCACCGGAAAAATCGTCTTCGAGGACGTCACCTTCTCCTACGATGGGGAGACCGCCGCCCTCCGCGGCATCAGTCTCACAGCCCTCCCCGGCCAGACCATCGCGCTCGTCGGCGCCACCGGATCGGGGAAATCCACCGTGCTCAACCTCCTCTCCCGCTTCTACGAGCCCACCTCCGGAAAAATCCTCCTGGACGGCGTCCCCCTCGCCGGCATCTCCAAGGAATGGCTCCGCGACCACACCGGCTTCGTCACCCAGGACCCCTTCCTTTTCAACACCACCATCCGCGCGAACCTCACCCTCGCCAGACAGGAGGCCACCGACGTGGAACTGTGGGAAGTCCTCGAAGCCGCCAACGCCGCCGGCTTCGTCCGCGCCCTGCCCGATGGACTCGACACCACGGCTGGCGAGCGCGGCATCCGTTTCTCCGGCGGGGAGAAACAGCGCCTCTCCATCGCCAGGCCCTCCTGAAGAACCCGCCCCTCCTCCTGCTCGACGAGGCCACCTCCGCCCTCGACAACACCACCGAGAAGCTCGTCCAGCAAGCCCTCGACCGCCTCCGCGCGAACCGCACCTCCTTCGTCATCGCCCACCGCCTCTCCACCATACGCGGTGCCGATCTCATCTGCGTGCTGGATCAGGGCGAACTCGTCGAGCGCGGCACCCACGCGCAGCTCATCGCGCTGGACAGCCACTACGCCCGCCTCCACTCCGGCATGGCCGGCCTGGCATGGTGAGGGAGTCTGAAACCCCCTCCCCGTATTCGAAACACCGCCCGGTGCCGCACCCCACTTCCATTTCCTCCTAGACTGATTGCCAAAAATAATTGCCGAAACTTCCGATAAAAGACTGGGGACGGCTGTTTGAATCCCTCCATCATCGTGGATCTGCCGTCCGCGTCATCTGCCAAACCCTGAGAACTGCCCCATCGAGGAGATCGAGGCGGCCATGGACTGTTCCCCCGACGGCAAGTCGGTGAGGCGGCTCCACGCCATCCACCTCCTGCTCATCGGTGTCTCCTTCGCTCATGTCGTGCGCAACAGCCGCCGCAGCGAGCGCACCGTCCGCCTCTGGGTGGAACGCTTCAACAGCATGGGCGTCGACGGC
Organism: uncultured Verrucomicrobiae bacterium; assembly: GCA_963758175.1. Lineage (GTDB taxonomy): Bacteria > Verrucomicrobiota > Verrucomicrobiia > Verrucomicrobiales > Akkermansiaceae > Luteolibacter. The sequence goes on along the minus strand of CAVWUI010000002.1, from coordinate 543,140 downwards.
CTCATATACCGCCCGCAGCCCGGCAGGCCGCGCAAGCTGGCGGGCGAAACCGTCGCCTCCACCATCCTCCCTGTCGTCGACGACCCCTCCCTCGCCGACCACACCCACTGGACTGTCACGAAACTCTGCGGCTGGCTGCGCGAGGAGAAACAGCTCGACCTATCCTACCGCACCCTCGTGCGCTACCTCCACGAGCACGGCTATACCAGACGCATTCCGCGCCGCATGCCCGAGCCCCCCGACCGCGACCAATGGGAAGACCGCCGCGAAACATTCTGCGTGGAGCTCCTCGCCTTGCTTGAAGACCATGGCTGCGATGTCTTTTTCGGAGACGAGGCAGGCTTCGAAGGAGATCCCCGGCCCCGCCAGAAATGGGTGAAACGCGGTTCCCGCCCGACCCAGGGTTATTACGGCGGGCACGTCCGCCAGAATGTTGTCGGCGCGGTCAATCCCGCAAGCGGCCAGCTGGTGAGCCTCATCGTCCCGCACTGCGACACGGAAGTCTTCCAGGCATTCCTCGACACCATGGCCGCCGAAGTCCCGGCGACGAAAGGGAGGCGCGTCCTGCTGGTTCTCGACAACGCGAGCTGGCACAAGACCAAAAGGCTGGACTGGCACCACATCGCACCGGTCTTCCTTCCTCCGTACAGCCCCGACCTCAATCCCATCGAACGGCTCTGGCAGCATCTCAAAAGCCACTACATGGCCGGCTACATCACAAAGCGAGGGGAGGAACTCAACAACAAGCTCTTCGAGTCCCTGCGCGCACTGCTGGAACTGTCCGGAAACGATCCGTTCGGTCTGCCGGACACACTCCGGGTAACGGCAATTATTTTAGGCAAAGGGTCTAGACCCCTCCGGCAGGTCTGTTAGGTTCCGGGAAACCCCCCTTCCATGGAAACCCTCCTCCGCTCCACCGAACCCACCACCCTCGATGATGTCCTCGCATCCCTCGGGAAAGAACACCTCGATCCTCGCCTGGAATCCAAGGCATGGGGCGACTGGATCTACCTCGACGGTTACAACTCCGTCATCAGCATAGAGTCGAACCGCGGCCTCTCCACCTCCGCCACCATCGAGCACGCGGAAGGCGAGGAGGAGGGCGAGTTCGTCCAATGCATCCACCGCGCCTTCGGCCGCCTCGGCTGGCACGGAGTCGATGACGACGGCGAGTTCGCGCTCTGACCCGCGTCCCCCTCACACCGGCGCGATCAGCGTCAGCTGCCTCACCCCGCCGTCGCGGCTGCCGCTCGTGTTCGTCACCCGCGTGCGCACCTTCACCGTCTGGCCCACCTCGAAGGGGCCGATCGCGTTTCCGGACGCATCGTATGCCACCGTGCGTCCAGTCCGCATCGATGCCCACGCGCATGTATTGCAGTACCGCCATCTCCCCCGGCTCCAGGCCGTAGGGGGCGTACGCCGCAAGCAGCTGCAGCCCGTCCGTCCCGCCCTGGGAAAAGGTCGTCATGCGCAGCGTGTCCGGCAGGTTGGAGGACGTCGTCGTCGGGATCGTATCGAGGGAGGATTCCTCCGCGGGCCCCGGCTCCGCGATGCCCCTGGCCGCTTTCAGGAAACGGATGCAGAGCTTCTCCACCTCCCGCGCCGCCTTGGCAAGCGCGTCGGTCGCCTTGTCGTCATCCAGCCCCTTGTCCTTCACCGCCTGCGTCAGCAATCCGTAGCCTTCCAGCCTGTCGGCGAAATCCTCCGCATCGGCGGAGCCGAAAAGGATCTGCTCCTGGGGAGGCACGCGAGAGAGCAGCCAGATGTTCGCCGCCTTCCACACCGGCAGCAGCGTCTGCCCGCGGGAGTGTAAGTTTTTTTGTGTAAATAGATCCGGCGGGTGGGTTTTTTACATATTGTTTGGCATGCGCTCGGTGAAGCGGATGGTGAAGTGGTTGAGCGCTTCGTGCCAGTGCGGGACGGTCTGCGTCCAGCGCTTGCTGATGTTGCGCAGCGCGAGGTAGAAGAGCTTGAAGAGCGAGCCGGTGGTCGGGAAGACGTTGCGGTGGCGGCTGATCTTGCGCAACGAGCTGTTGACCGATTCGATGGCATTGGTCGTATAAATGATCTTCCGGATGGCTGGCGGGTAACCGAAGAACGGGGTCAGCTCGTCCCAGGCCGCCTCCCAGCTGCGGCCTATGGCGGGGTGTTTCGCGTCGTGGGTGGCGCGGAATTTGCCGAAGGCCAGCCGGGCGGCTTCCTTGGTGGGGGCGCTGTAAATGGTTTTCAGATCGGCCGCGACGGACTGGCGCTCCTTCCAGTTGACGAAGCGCAGCGAGTTGCGCAACTGGTGGACGATGCAGCGCTGGACGGTGCACTGCGGATAGACGGCTTCGAGCGCTTTCCCGAAGCCGCCCAAGCCATCCACGCAGCAGATGAAAATGTCGTTAAGCCCCCGGTTTTTGAGCTCGGTGGCAACGCCGAGCCAGAAGCGCGCGCCTTCGTTTTCCGCCGACCACATGCCGAGCACTTCCTTTTTGCCCTCCATGCTGATGGCCAGGGCGAGGTGGATGGCGCGGTTGGCGACCTTGCCGTCGTGGCGGATTTTGACGACAATGGCGTCGAAATAGACGATGGGATAGACAGCATCGAGGGTGCGGGACTGCCAGATCTTCACCTCTTCGGCAACGGCCTCGGTGGCGTTGGTGATCAGGGCGGTGGAGACCTCCACCTTGTAGATCTCAAGGAGGTGCTGCTGGATCCCGCGCACCCCCAGGCCGCGTGCATAGAGGCTGACGATGGCCTCGTCGAAGCCGTCGAAGTGCCGCTGGTGCTTGGGCACGAGGGCGGGCTCGAACTCGCCCTTGCGGTCGCGCGGGATGCGGATGGGCAGCTTGCCGTCTTCCGTGCGAAGGGTCTTTGCACTGTGGCCGTTGCGCGCGTTTGGCGTCCCTTCCGGCTTGCCGCCGTGCTTCCCGTAGCCGAGGTGGGTGGTCATCTCGCTTTCGAGCACGCGGTTGATCAGGCGCTTCTTGAGCTCGGTGAGCAGGCCGTCGGGGCCGAGCAGGTCGCCCGGCTCGCTGTAGTTTTCGAGCAACTCGTCGAGCAGCTTGTCTTTGATGTCTGGTTTCATGGATGGTCTTTGGTGGAGTCTGAGGCACTCCCGCCAAATCCACTTACACAAAATTTGTTACACTCCCTGGCCGCGGTTCGGTAGCGCATGCGGCTTCCTCCTTCGATGGAAAATCAGGTTTCCGGGGTTGAAGTTTCCGTGCCGCCTATCCACATTCCCGCCCCGCCGGGAACCACGGCGGCTACGATCATGGGAAAAAGTCTGTTTCAAAAAGTCTGGGATTCACACCGCGTGGGCACGCTGGCCGACGGGCGCACGCAACTCTTCATCGGCACCCACCTCATCCATGAGGTCACGTCCCCGCAGGCGTTCGGCATGCTCCGCGACCTGGGGCTGAAGGTGAAACTCCCCCAGCGCACGTTCGCGACGATCGACCACATCGTGCCGACGATTAACCAGGACCAGCCCGCCGATCCGTTGGCCGCGGAGATGATCGATGCTATCAGGAAAAACTGTGATGACTTCGGCGTCACTTATTTCGACCTGGCCTCCGGTAAACAGGGCATCGTCCACGTCGTCGGCCCCGAGCAAGGCATTACCCAGCCCGGAACGACCATCGCCTGCGGGGACTCCCACACGGCGACCCACGGTGCCTTCGGAGCGATCGCGTTCGGCATCGGCACCAGCCAGGTGCGCGACGTTCTCGCCACCCAGACCATCGCGCTCGGGGAGTTGAAAGTCCGCCGCATCGAGGTCAATGGCAACCTCCGCCCGGGTGTTTACGCGAAGGACGTCATCCTCCACATCATCCGCCTTCTCGGCGCGAACGGCGGGATCGGCTACGCCTACGAGTACGCGGGCGATGTCTTCGAGCGCATGTCCATGGAGGAGCGCATGACCGTCTGCAACATGTCCATCGAAGGCGGCGCGCGCTGCGGATACGTCAATCCCGATGCCAAGACTGTCGCCTATCTCCAAGGCCGTCCCTACGTGGATAACGATAATTTCGACGAGACCGCCGCCCGCTGGCTTTCCTTCGCCTCGGATGCCGACGCCCATTTCGACGATATCGTGAAAATCGACGCCGCCGAGATCGAGCCAACCGTCACCTGGGGCATTTCCCCTGACGCGGGGATCTCCATCACGGAGAACATCCCCGATCCTCTCACCGCGGAATCCCCCGAGCAAAAGGCCTCCATCGAGGAAGCCCTGGCCTATATGAAGCTCCCCGCCGGTCGCCCCCATCCAGGGGATCAAGGTGGATGTCGCTTTCATCGGTTCCTGCACCAACGGGCGCATCTCGGATTTCCGCGAAGTCGCCAAATACATCAAGGGCCACAAGGTCGCCGCCAACGTCCAGGCCATCGCCGTGCCAGGGGCCCAAATCGTCGCCATCCAGTGCGAGCAGGAAGGCCTGCCGGAAATATTCCGGGAGGCGGGCTTCGAATGGCGCGCCGCGGGATGCTCCATGTGCCTCGCGATGAACCCCGACAAACTCATAGGAGACCAGCTATGCGCCTCCTCATCGAACCGGAATTTCAAAGGCCGGCAGGGCTCCCCCACCGGCCGCACCGTCCTCATGTCGCCCGTCATGGTCGCCGCCGCCGCCATCAAGGGACATATCACCGACGCGCGCGAACTTTTCGATCTCGCGGAAACCTCCGCTGTGGCCTAATCACCAATATTCAATTCCCAATATCCAATCCCAAATGGCACTAGACCCAGTAACACAAGTCTCCGGCACCGGCGTATTCATCCCCGGCGCGGACATCGATACCGACCGCATCATCCCCGCGCGATTCATGAAATGCGTCACCTTCGACGGCCTCGGTGAATTCGCGTTCTACGACGTCCGCTTCGATTCGGAAACCGGAGAAAAGACCAACCACCCGCTCAACGACGAGCGCTTCAAGGACGCCTCCATCCTCATCGCGGGGGTGAACTTCGGTTGCGGTTCCTCACGCGAGCACGCTCCGCAATCTCTCGCGAAATACGGATTCAAAGCCGTCGTCGCCGAGTCGTTCGCGGAGATTTTCTACGGAAACTCCACCACACTTGCCATGCCATGCGTGATGGCCACCGCGGCGGACATCGCGAAGCTCCGCGCTGCCATCGAGGCGAAGCCGGACACGGAAATCACCATCGACGTGGAGAATCTCAAAGTCCGCACCAGTTGCGATCTCGAGTTTTCCGTGAAGATGCCCGAGTCCGCCCGCGACGCACTTGTTTCCGGGCGCTGGGATCCCATACAGGAGCTCATCGACAACGACGCCGCGATCGACGAGCGCGCCAAAGCGCTTCATTACGTGTGACGGCGAGCCGTCCCATGGTCGGCTTTCTTCGCCCGAAATGACTCTCCCGGAAACCCCGCCGCCTGGAATCGCCCTCTTCGACATGGATGGCACCCTGCTTGCATGGGACTGCCAGCTTCTCTTCCGCCACCACGTTCTCAAAGAGGAACCCTCCCGCTGTTTCTCGGTTCCCCTGTTTCTCGCATTCCTGCCCTTCGCAGGATTGCTCGGCACGGAGAACATGAAGCGTATCTTCCATTCCTTTCTCTGGAAGATGCCTCCAGGACGTCTTGCGGAACTCTCCCGAACCTTCGCCAGCAGACTTCAAACTGGCATCTATCCCGATCTGAAGGCAGCGCTCGCAGACCACAAGCGATCCGGTCATCTCACCATCCTTTCCTCCGCCAGCCCCGAGTGCTATGTCGCGGAAGTAGGGCGGCTCCTTGGCTTCGATATTTCCCTGGGAACCGTTTTTGAAGACTCCTGCCTTTTTCCCGGCCTCACGAACCACAAGGGTGAGAACAAAGTCATCCGCCTTCGCGAAATGCTACCTCCAGGATATTTTCAAGACGGAGTCCTGGTCAAATCACATGGCTATACCGATAGCTCCGCGGATCTCCCCATGCTCGCCATTTGCGATACCGCGACACTGGTGAATCCCGGGACCGAACTCACGGCCTTGGGGGAAGCGAAGGGCTGGAGAATCATCCGTCCACGGCGTCCCTGGGATTCGGTTCTCGGGAAATTCCGGCGCGTCGCTTTCCTCCTCCTGGCTCTCGGCAGGAATCCGGCCGACCTGTGACCGGTCCGGGCGGAGCGTAAGGGGCGGAAGTGGAAAGCCGATGCTTGCCAAGCCGGGGTTCCGCGATCACTTTCCATTCATACCGATTCCCTTCCACCGGGAGTCGTCTGATTTTTTCAAAAACCGACCCGGACTATGGCAGAGATTACCGAAAAAGAACTTGCAGCGAACATCAGGCCTCTGTGGCTCAAAGCGCTCAGCGCGGTGCAGATGAACAACCTTGATTATTCGGTGAGCCTTCTCCAGGCCGTGCTGAAGGACGCACCGGGCTTCCTTGAGGGGAGGAAAATCCTGCGCAAGTGCGAGATCCAGCTTACGGGCGGAGCCGGCGGGAAGAAGAAGGGTCTCTTCGGAATGTCAAGCGGTGGCATGGGTGTCATGAAACTCGCCAGCCAGGCGAAAAAAGACCCGGCCGCGACTTTGCCGCTCATCGAGAAGGAACTTGAGAAAGACCCGCTGGCGGAGCAGGCCAACGACCTCCTTTTCGATACGGCCATGAAAATGGATCTGCCCGATACGGCGGCTTTCGCCCTGGAGACGATACGCAAGCACAACCCGGAGAACGTCAAGCTCCTGCACAAGCTCGCGGAGCACTATCTCAGCCGCGAGATGCCGACCAAAGCCGCCGAGGTTTACAACGATATCATCAAACAGGCTCCCACCGATTCCGCCGCGATCAAGGGTGCCAAGGACTCCTCCGCCCGCGCCTCGATGAAGAAGGCGCGCTGGGACGAGAACTCCAGCATGAAAGATCTCATGCGCGATTCGGAGGCAAATGAGGAGTTGGAAAAAGCGGGGCGCACAGGTCTCACTCGCGAGCAACTCGAGGCACGCCGTGACAAGGTGGTGGAAAAATACAACACCGACCCCAACAACCTCGGAACCTCCAAGGAACTCGCGGGCATCTACGAACAACTCGAGGACTGGGCCAACGCGCATACCTTCTACAACTGGGCGCACTCCCTCAGCAACGGGGACGTCGCACTCTCCACCAAGTCCGCCGTCATGCACGACAGGGCGCTGGAAGCGGAACTGGTCGCACTGGAGGCAGGTGTCGCCGCCGATCCTGAAAACGAGGAACTCAAGTCGCAACTCGCGGAGCGCCGCGGACTGCGTCTCGCCGAACAGGTCGAGGAAGCGAAGAAACGTGTCGATCAGAACCCCACCGATCCGCAGCTACGCTTCGAACTGGGCAACGCCCTTTATAAAAGCGGAGACCATACCGCCGCGATTCCCCATCTCCAGCAAGCGACCCGGAACCCCCACATCCGGACGAAAGTCCTTCTGCTCCTCGGGCGCACCTTCCGCGCCAAGGGCATGTTCGACCTCGCGATCAAGCAGCTTTCCGACGCTCTCTCCGATCTCCACGGGATGGATGGAACCAAGAAGGAGGTGCTCTACGAGAAGGGACTCATCCATCATGACATGGGTGACAAGGCGGCCGCCCTCGACAGCTTCAAGCAGATCTACGAAGTCGATTACGGCTACCGCGATGTCGCACAGCGGGTCGAGTCGTCATATTCGAACGACTGATCACTTCCCCGTTTACCGCCTCCCGACCACCAGAAGATGCACGACCCGAGAATTGACGCGCTTGCCAGACAGCTCACCGGCTACTCCATTGATCTGAAGAAGGGCGAGAAAGTCCTTCTCGATCTGTACGACGTGCCAGATAGCATAGGGCTCGCCCTCATCCGGGAAGTCCGGCGGAAGAAAGGGCTTCCCTTTGTCCGCATCCATCAGTCAAGGATCTCCCGCGAGATGGTGAAGGGGGCTGACGCCTCTCAGTATGAGATCATGGCGAAGCACCTTCTGGCCGAGATGAAGGACATGGACGCCTACATCGCGATCCGCGGTAGCCACAACATTTCCGAGACATCCGATGTGAAGCCGGACGCCATGGCGCTCGCGATGAAACACATGCGACCGGTAATCGATCACAGGGTGAAAAAAACCAAATGGTGCGTCCTCCGCTGGCCCACCGCCTCGATGGCGCAGCAAGCCGGAATGAGCACCGAGGCCTTCGAGGACTTCTACTTCCAGGTCTGCCTGCTGGACTACAAGGCTCTCATACCCTCCATGAACGCGTTGAAACGCCTGATGGAGAGAACCGACAAGGTTCACATCATGGGGCCGGGCACCGATCTCAGGTTTTCCATCAAAGACATCCCCGCGGTGGTCTGCGGGGGGAATTACAACATACCGGACGGTGAGGTTTTCACGGCTCCGGTCAGAAATTCCGTCGAGGGTGTGGTCAGCCACAACGCGCCGACCATCTACCAGGGAATCGCCTTCGACTCTATCCGCCTTGAATTTTCGGAAGGAAAAATCACGAAAGCCGATGCCGGAGGGAAAACCAAGGAACTCAAGCGCATCCTGGATACCGACGAGGGCGCGCGTTACATAGGCGAATTCGCACTGGGTTTCCATCCGGTCATCCGCGAGCCGATGCGCGACATCCTGTTCGACGAGAAGATCGCGGGTAGTTTCCACTTCACTCCCGGGCAGGCGTATGAGATCGCCGACAACGGCAACACCTCCCAGATCCACTGGGACATGGTGAACATCCAGCGCTCGGACTACGGAGGCGGCGAGATATTTTTCGACGGGAAACTCATCCGCAGGAATGGAATCTTCCTCCCGAAAAGCCTTGCGAAGCTGAACGGATAGGGAGCGACCGGATTCTTTCCATGATCCCGTTTAAAAGGGAGTGTCTGGAACCACATCCCCGCCATCATTGGAGGTCAGCCCCTATTCCGCAACGTTCGGAGCCTCGGGTATATCCCCGGTTCCTTCCGGCTTGGTTTCACCCTCGTGTTGCTCCACGGCATCCAGCATGGGATCATCCTCTTTCGCCGGCCCGTTAGGTAGAGCTACGAAGCACAGGTAAACTACGATGGTCGGAACAAGCGCGGCCAGGAAGAGTTTCAGCGGAGAGACACCGCCCTCGAAATATTTCGACAGGATGCTCTGTCCCGCCGGGTTCGGTGCGTTCGCGATCACCGTCAGACCGCCGCCCGTCACCGCACCGGCCACGACCGCGTGCTTCGCAGTGAAGGAAATGCCGTCCACCTGTGAGGCGAGGTAAGTGATCGCCGCGTTGTCATTGAAGGCGGTAAGAATGGTCGCTCCAAGCATGAGCGCCTGGTCGGGAAGGGTCTGGATGATGGGGGCGATCCACCATCCCTGCACGCCGCCATGAATCACCAGACCAGCGAGGAAGAAGCCGACCAGCATGGGGCTTTTCATGGAAACCTGGTTCTGGTGGTGGCGGGTGGACATGAGAAACGCGAGAAAGAACAGGAAGCCCCCCACGAAAAGCACCGGATAATGAGCGGTGTAGACCGTCCAGCCGAGAAACGCCAGATGCACCCCCGTGATCCAGGCGGGGATGGGTGTCTCGCGCTCCTGCCAGGATTTCGGGTGAAGCTGTCCGTCCTCGAGACCATCCGCCCTGTCCGCGATACGGAACAGCGCCTTGCGGAAAAACATGAAATACAGGCTGCTGGAAATCAGAATGCCGACAACCGCCTTCCACCCGAAGTGTTCCAGCATGAAAAGCGACCCCCAGTTCCATGTGGAGGCGACCATGAGCACCGGCGGCGCGGCGAAGTGGGTGAGAGTGCCACCCACGGAAATGTTGACGAAAAGGAGGCCTAACGTCGCGTAGGCCAGCAGGGGCTCGGGCTTGAGCCGGTAGAATTTCTTCGCAAGCAGCATCGCTCCGATTGTCATCGCCGCCGGCTCCGTGATGAACGATCCCAGGATTGGCGCGATGATCAGAACCGTGAGCCACCATGAGGCCGGCGTGCCTTTTCCAATCGCCGCCACCTTGGACATCACACCCTCCGCGAATCGCAACACGGGTCGGCTTGCGGCGATCGCCATGATCACCACCACGAACAGCGGTTCGGTGAAGACCTTGTCCTTGTTCAGATACACCTCGAAGTCATGCCAGCTGTAGAACCACGTGGCCGCGCCAGCCAGGGCGATCACCCAGATGCCGAAGATCGCCTCAACCTCGCCCAGAAAATGGAAGATGGTCGCGCGGAAGGAGACCTCGGGCTCGCCGTCGGGATGCTCCTTGTCGCGCCGTCCGCGGGTGCGGAGGTTTTCCTGATGGATGTGCTCGTAGTGGTGCGCCATTTTGTTAAGCGACCCGGCCGCGAAGGTGTGACAGATGGCCAGCAGGAAGATGAGGGTGGCGGCGATATTGAAAGGGTCTTCCGCCGCACGTGATCTCAGCGTATCAAGCAGCCCGCCGTCGCTCTCATTGTAAAGTTCCCTCGGCTTGGGAAAAGCGGCGTATTGCGTGCTTCCGTCCGCGAGCTCCGGATAGGCGGCCTCCCCGCCTTGCCCCCCGGCCGCGTGGACAGGTGCGGTCGATGCGATCAATATGGCGAGGAAAACAAGAATCGTGTGCTTCATGGGTCGGAAAAGTCGCGCGGTTATAAGTAGCGCCCTCCAGCTCCGCAAGACGAACTTCCCTCCGCCACGCTTTGCATTGGCAAGTCCTTCCCTCCCGTGTATCCATCCCTCCCCCGAACCACATGCTTTCAGACCTCACCATCATCAAGGCCGGCACCGGCGTCCTCACCCGCACTTGCGACGGCACCATAGATCGCGCCGCGCTCGTCCATCTCGTCGCCGCCATTTCCGATCTTATGAACGCCGGTCATCGCTGCCTCTTCGTCTCCTCGGGAGCGGTCGGCTCCGGCGTTTCCGCGATGGGTCTGACCGAATATCCCGCGGACATCGTCACCCGTCAGGCCTGCGCCGCCGTCGGTCAGGCGCGTCTGATGCGCACCTACACCTCCCTTTTCGGGAATTTCGACATCTCCCCCGCCCAGATCCTTCTCACGGCCGGTGACATCAAGACCCCGAAACGCGCCGGATACATCACCAACACCCTTTCCCGCCTCCTTGAGGAGCCGCGCGTGCTTCCCATCATCAACGAGAACGATACTGTCGCCATCCGGGAGCTCAATTTCGGCGACAACGACATGCTCTGCGTCCGCGTCGCGAAACTCATCAGCGCCAGACGCGTCATCCTCCTCACCAGCGTGGACGGGCTTCTCGATCCGGAAACGAACCAGATCATCCCCGAGGTCGGCGATATCGACGAGGTCTTCCGCCACGTCCGCGATGATAAGGGGAAATTCTCCATGGGTGGCATGGCATCCAAGCTCACCGCGGTGAAATTCGCGATGGAGGAGGGGATAGAGACCCACATCGCCAACGGCCGCTTTCCCCGCCGAATCGTCGATATCGTCGAGGGCAAAGGCATTTCCACGAAATTCATCCCCAACCGACATGTCTGATTCCGTAACCGAGCAGATCCACGAAATGGGGCGCAAGGCACGCGCCGCCGCCCACCTCCTTTCCCAGCTTTCCACGGAAAGGAAGGACGCCATCCTCGTCGCCATGGCCGGTGGTTTGAGGGACTCATCCCCGGAAATCCTCGCCGCCAACTACCAGGACATACTCTCCGGGGAGAAAAAAGGTCTCTCCACCGCCATGCTGGACCGCTTGCGTCTCAATGAGGAACGCCTCGAAGCGATCGCCGCCGCTCTCGAGCACGTCGCCACCCTCCCCGATCCAGTCGGGCAGGTGCTCGAGGAATGGGAACGCCCCAACGGCATCCGCATCGAGCAGATCCGTGTCCCCATCGGTACCATTGGAATCATCTACGAGAGTCGCCCGAACGTCACAGCCGACGCCGCCGCCCTCTGTTTCAAAACCGGCAACGCCACCATCCTGCGCGGCGGCTCCGAAGCCATCCACTCGAACCGCGCCATCGCCAGTGCCCTCGCGAAGGGTGGCGAAAAAGCGGGTCTCCCCGGTAACGCCATCCAACTCGTCCCTTTCACCGACCGCCAGTCGGTCGCAGCCATGGCCGGTATGGACCGGTGGCTGGATCTTATCATCCCGCGCGGCGGGAAAGGCCTCATCGAGACCGTCGTCTCACTCGCCCGCATGCCCGTCATCAAGCACTACGACGGGATCTGCCACCTCTATGTTTCTGAAAAAGCCGATCAGGAAATGGCCGTGAAACTTACCGTCGATTCCAAGACCCAGAAACCCGGGGTCTGCAACGCCTTGGAAACGCTGCTCATCCAGGAATCCATCGCAGAGGAATTTCTCCCCGTGGTAGCCGCCGCCCTTCGCGAAAGGGAGGTCGAGCTCCGCGGCTGCGAGAAATCGCTATCCATCCTTCCGGATCTCATCACTGCAACGGAGGAGGACTGGGGCACGGAGTATTTGGAGAAAATCCTTTCCATCAGGATCGTCCCCGACATGGCCGAAGCCATTTCCCACATCAACACCCACGGCTCCCACCATACCGACTGCATCGTCACCACTGATGAAACCGAGGCGGAGAAATTTCTCCAGGCAATCGACTCCGCTTGCGTCATGCACAACGTTTCCACCCGCTTCGCCGACGGCGGCGAATTCGGCTTCGGCGCGGAGATCGGCATTTCAACGGACAAGCTCCACGCCCGCGGCCCCATGGGTCTGCGCGAACTCACCAGCTACCAATACCGCGTCCGGGGAAAAGGACAGACCAAGGCTTAAGGGTCGGGGATTTTCCGAATTTCTTTTCCACAGACCTGGTCAGATGGTTTGGCTGCCGCTTTCAAGAGTGGATCTGGAAGCGGCTACAGGCGTCCCCTGCGTTTGATATCGAGGTAATGCTGGGCGAGGGCGATTGGGAGTTCCCTCGCGGTGGTATCGAGGACATCGGTTCCTGTGGCGCGAAGTTTGGCCAGGGCGAGGTCGCGCTCGTGTCGCTGAAAATGGGCGGTGGCCGTGGCAAGGGCTCCATCGTGATCCCGCGGCTCGGTTTCCAGAGCGGTGGAAAGGGCGGTGTCCTGGAGGCTGGCAACGACGGTAAGATGGCGGCGGCGCAGAACCTGGAGGGCGGGGATCAGAGGCTCGGGATCCTCACTCCGCAGGTTGGTGATGACAACAAGCAGAGCCCGCTGCTTCTGCCGCGCCTGTAGCTGGGCTGCCGCCGCGGCGAAATCGGTGGAGTGGTCGCTGGTGTGATAATTGGAAATGTGTTCAAGCAACGGGGTAATGGCACCTATCCCGCGGCGCGGCGGGAAATACCGGACTTCCGCTCCGAGGCCGAGGATGCTGACATGGTCACCCTGCCGAAGCGCGAGATAGGCCAGCAGCAGCAGGGCGTTGAGGGCATGGTCGAACTGCGGCAGACCGTCCTCCACGGCACGGAGGCGCCGACCGCAATCGATTGCGAGCAGGACATGCTGGTTGCGTTCCTCGCGGTATTCCCGGCTGATGAGGGAGAGTCGGCGGGATGTGGCGGCCCAGTCGACAGTAGCGAGGGAATCACCCTCCTGGTAATCGCGGAGCTGGTGAAACGAACGGCTCGCCCCTTTGCGCTGGCGTTGCTGGAGGCCATCCGCGGTCTCGTGATGGGCAAGGGCGAGTAGGGCGTGGCGGATGATGGGCTGGTAATTCGGATACACCTGGACGGAGCCGGAGGAACCGGCATCGGCATAGCGGTGCCACAAGCCCCATGGCGATTCCCAGCGCACCTGCAACTCACCGAAGACATGCAGTCCGCGCGGACGGAGGCTGAGGGAGTAATCAAGCGTCTGCTTCTCTCCCGGCGAAAGGGTGGCATTCCATGGCAGCCCGATGGTTTCCGAATCCGCTGGCACACGATCCATCACGGTGACCCGTAGCGGTCGCGATCCCACGTGCCGGAGGGAAATCCGGATATCGTGGGGAGTGGATTGGGAAATCCTCCGGGGAAGAACGCGGGTGGCGTCCGGGGCTGCCACGCGGACGAGGCGCAGCATGTCGAAAATTCCCAGGACGGCAATTATGGCACCGAGCCAGGGCCAGACCGCTGCAACGACCGGAACCGCCGCCGCGACCGCGCCAAGCCCGCCCCAGATGAGAACGGCGCTGACAAGTCGTTGGGACGGACGCATGAAAACTGGCGTTTAGCGGCGTGGGGCCGGCACTGACTTGAGCAGGGCCGACAGAACCTGGTCGGCACTCTGACCGCTGATGGCGGCCTCCGGTGCTACCGTGACGCGGTGACGCAGGACGGGCAGCGCGGCAGTCCTGATGTCATCCGGGACGACATAACCGCGCCCGTCGAGCAAGGCGTAAGCCCGGGCTACCTGAACCAGGGCTATGGCTCCCCGCGTGCCCGCTCCGAGGCTGAGGTTCGGGGTCGAACGTGTGGCTCGGACAAGCGATAGGGCGTAACCTACTACCTCCGGCTCAGCCGTCACGGAAGTCGTGACCCCCTGGCACCAGGCGAGTTCTTCCGGTGAGCATACCACAGAGATGCGCTCCGCGCGCAAGCCTTCCCCACCAGGCGCGCCTGCTGCCGCTGTGACAATATGGTGTTCCTCGGATTCGGTCGGGTAGCCGATGACGATTTTCATCAGAAATCGATCCAGTTGCGCCTCGGGAAGCGGGTAGGTGCCTTCCTGTTCGATGGGATTCTGTGTCGCCAGCACCATGAAAGGCGAGGGCAGGGAATGGGCTGTGCCGTCGATCGTGACCTGCCGTTCCTGCATTAGCTCCAGCATCGCGGACTGGGTCTTGGCAGGAGCGCGGTTGATTTCATCCGCTAGCACGAGGTGGGCGAAAACCGGGCCCCGTCGGACGATGAATTCCTGCGCTTTCATATCGTAAAGCGAGTGGCCCGTGACGTCGGACGGCATCAGGTCGGGTGTGAACTGGATGCGGCGGAATGTCCCGGAGCAAGCGTGTGCCAGAGCCATGGCGAGACGGGTTTTTCCTAACCCGGGGACGCCCTCCAGCAACAGGTGTCCGCCGCTCAACCAGGTTGCGAGGAGATCGCGGACGGCATCGGGTTGGCCTATGATGATTCGTTGGATCTCTCTGCCGATCCCGCCCACGATCCCGGCCGCCCGCTCCATTTCCGGAGTGAAATGGCTGGGCGGCGCGGGTACGATCTGCGGGGTTGCAAAAGGTGGGAGTGGTGGTGGCGGGGACTCGGGATTCATGGTTCTGCTGGTGTCTGAAAAATTTAGAAGACGCGGCCGATGCGCCAGAGACGTTGGGCGAGACTGAGGAAATTTCGTGATCTGATGCTTCCGGACGGGGAGAAGCAATCCGCGGCCTCATCCGGGTCAAGACCTGCGGCGGGCGCCACCTCGGCGAGAAAGCGGGCCTGGGTGGGTTCCGGTTCAGCGGGCTGGTTGCGCCTCCAGCGCGCGTAGAGGCTCTCCGCCCATGGAGCGAGCAAAGCGTGCGCCTGTTTTTTCCGGACAAGGAAACCACCGGTCGCGATGAGTCCGGCTCTGGCATCGAGAGGCGGTGGCACCCTTGGTGGCGGCAGACGACCGTAGCGCTTCGTCACGGCCCAGAGCCACAATGCCAGCGCGAGCGCCGCCGCGATCAGCGCGCGCCATCCGTATTCCCACAGGACGGAGAGGAATGATGCTCCGCTGCCGCGAATGAAACACACCTCGCCACCGTGCCAGCCTACCAACGAGCGCCACAGCGATGAGTTGCGCCCGTCCGCAAGACGGATGTTGGTGAATGGCCGCGTAGAGGGCATGAAAGTGATCCAACCGCTGCCATACTCCACGGTCAGGACGCGCCGCGTTGAAGTAACGTCCTCCTCGTAGTTCGATACAAAAGCGGCCGGCCAGCCCCAATCGGGCGAACCGATGTCGTCCCCGTCCACTGTGGTCGCAGAATAGTCGTCCACTTCGTCGGCGAAGCGAACATCGGCGGACTGCATGATCCTCGCGGCTCCCGGCGCGTGCTTTTCCAGCTGGTTTGCCAGGCGCTCACCCGTCGATCCCGGGGTGGTTTCTTCGTCACCGGAAAAACCTGGTATCATCCCTTCCTTGTCCTCGTCCCCGTCGAGCTGTCTTTCGCGCCAACGTTCGCGGCGTTCTTCCTCATTTTCCGCGACCGGTTTCATGTCACTGACCCACCGCGCTGGCGCCAGTCCCATTTCCTCGTATTGATAGAGTTCGGACAATGCGAGCAGCAAATGGTCGCCCTCCGCCACACGCTCGAGCAACCTCTCCGCCGTCCGTTCGTTCACCAATAATGACGGGGAGAGAACCCACTGGGTGTTGCCAGGTCCCTTCTGATCCGAGAGTTCACCGAGGAGGCTGAAGCTGGTGCGGGTATGATCTCCCAGTTCCTCGTCAAGCCGGCTCACGGCAAGGTAAGGATTGTAACGCGCCTCACCCCGGTAACCTTTGGTTTCCACGCTGTCTTCGTAACCGCCCCCGCAACCGGTAAGCACGGCGCAAGCGAGCACGAGCACCGCCAGGCTTTTCGTAGAGGGGTTGCCTGGTTTGGCCGGATTCTGAAATGGCCAGGCGGCGCAGAGAGCGTCCCATGTCGCGCCGGACGGAGGTGACTGCGCATAGGCAAGCCCGAGCCAGGCTCTTGTGAGCTGCTGGAAATAAGCGCTGAGGCCGGCGGTTCCGGGGGTTGCGGCCACGCGTCGCGTGCATTCGCCCTCGGTATCGCCGGCATCTATCTCCACCCCGCCCTGGTGGATCAACCACGAGAGAGCGGCGCGGTAGAGCAGGCTCAGCGCCTCGCGGTGGCGTCCGTCCGCCCACCATGATCGGGCTGTCCCGAGGGGATCGCCGGGAAGCGATTCCGGTCGGACATCCAACCCCGCCACCGCCCGCGGCTCCGGTTGGTAGGGTTACCCCTCCGTCCCGCAGCATTCCCGCGGAACGGATCAGCACCCAGACGATGATTCCCACGACAGCCAGGATCACAAGAATGGCCAACGGGTAAACCAGCATGTTGAACCAGGAGATATCCACTTGGGAAGACCTGCTGGACTCCTCCCGGCGCCATTTGCGTTTCGTTTCCTTATGAATCCTGAAATCAGGATCGGAGACGATGCGCTCGGCGATCTGTTCGGGCGTCTGCTCAGTGGGAGACACTCCCTGCGCACGTGCTGATGGAGCCAACAAGCCACCGGCTATGAGCAAAAATGCCAGCAACGTCGGCGCGAAAAGTTTCGCAGCTCGAGCGGCAAGACGTTTGAAGGCGATCTCCAGATCCCAGCCTTCAAGCTCCGTGCGTGTGTTGAGGTAGCAGCCGAAGCAACTCGTGACATACGCGAGCTCGCCCACCGTCGACGCGATCCCGTAGGCGATGGTGAAGATCACCCCGAATCGGAGTCCGGCCGCCGGATCGAGGTCATTGTTGCTCAGACTGTCGATGAACCCTTCGAAACCGCCGCTCGTTTCCGACCACGGAAGCCAACGCTCCGGTCCGAACCAGAAAACCAGAATGACCAGTCCCACGCAGAGTCCTGTCTCAACCAGCATGCAGCCTTTGATAAGCCAACTGGGCGTGGTCTGGTGAAACAGTCCCAACCGCTCCTTCGGGGCACCGGCACCTTCGAGAATGCGGACGATCTGCAAAGTCCCGCGTCTGCGGCGAAACCGTGCGAAGGTGAGATCCGCCCATGCGCGTCGGGCGAGCCAGGTAAGGAACGCCTGCCTGGCCGCGCCGCGAGCCGGGACGATGCCGAAGAGTTTCCGGCTGAGAAAAAACGCCGGTCGGACACCCATCATGGGCTTCAGCCACCAGAGCGGCACCCATGCCCAGAGCGGCGCGACGAAAAGCAGCGCGATCGCCAGCGACCATGCGAGCCATGCGGTTGCCACCCACTCGCGCAGCAACGCGCCCGCATATCTCCGGCCCAGCGCGAGTCCGAAATCCGCCGCCTCCCATGGCAGACGGGGGCGCAACTCGGCCTCAACGTGGTCGAGGTTCATGCCATCCTCCGGTAGCGACCGGAGAAAACCAGGTATGCGACAGTGAGTATCCAGAGGGCGATTCCAACCGCATACTTCACCAGTGGAGGAAAATCCAGAGGTGACCAGAAACCCTCGATGAAAGCCGCCCCGACCACCAGCAACGCCGCTCCGATGAGAACCGGAAAGGCGCGTTCGGCCGCGGCACCGAGGGCTTCCCGCCGGGTCATCGCTCCTGGAGCGATGATCGCCAGCCCCATCCGCAAACCGGCGACCGCGCTAAGAACGATGCCAGTGAGCTCGAACGCGGAGTGACCGGCTACAAACGTCCAGAACGCCACGGGATCCGCCGCATGGGTGACATAGCCGGCCGCCGCTCCTATATGGATGCCGTTGAATATGGTGATAAAAAGCGACCCCACGCCCAGCAGCATTCCGCCGGCGAAGGTGCCGGAAGCAGATCCCGACATTGTTCCAGATGTAATGGCCGAACATCGCGAAGTTTTCACCCAATGAATCGCGGGCGCCGGATACCGTCTCCCGGTCGCCATACATCTGGTGCAGACCCTGCATGCCCTCCGCGCCAAGCGTGCTCTCGAACCAACGCGGATCACGATCGCCGAAGAACAGGAGAGTCAGGAAGGGAAACCAGAAGAGGAAGTGACACAGCGCCACGATCCTCCACTCGCTACGAACCGCACGGGGAAATGTTTCCCCTATGAAACGCCATAGCCCCGCCCGCATCGCGCCATGGCCGCCGTACAGGTGCTGGCAACCGCGCAGGCACAGATTGTTCAACCGCTCGACAGTGAGGGGCGCGAGGCACCGCTGTCTTGCTAGGGCGAGATCGGCGCAGGTCTGGCGAAACAGCGCGGGCATTTCCGCCCATGGCGTGGCGGCCGGCGGCGGAAGGCTTTTCCTCCTCTTCCCCGGCTTGTTCTCAAGTTCCGTCAGCCAGTTGTCGAATTTCTGCCAACGTGCTTCCGGAGACGCGACCGCGTGCGGATTTTTCAGCCAGTTCGCCACCGCGCGGACTGGCTTCACCGGAGAGGCGGCTCCCTGTGTCAGAGGCGTGGCATGTGAGGCGATCTCCGCCTGACGATCCGGCGTCCAACTCGTCAGGCGAGCCTCGAATTCCAGGATCGCACGAGCCTCTTCGGGAACCAGAGGGAAAGGCGGAGCCTCGGCCGGAGGCGGATCGCCACGCAGGGAATTCGGCTGCATGACCCGCCGCCGGGGCACGCCTTCGACTTTGTCCTGATGGACGACCAGCGTGCGCGCCGCGAGATCGCCAAGGCGTTGGAAACGCTTCGTGCTCAGCATGACAACCGCGCCCAGAGCGTATCCGACCGGAAGGAAATCCGCCGTTCTCACGAGATTCCGCAAAACGCTCTGCCCTATCGTCGGTGCGGCGCCTGTTTCCGAAACCACACGCAGTCCCATCATCCGCTGGCCAGGTGTCGCTCCTTGCGCGCCCATTTCGAAAAACACGTTATAGAACCACTCCATGAGGAAGAAAGCGATCAGCATCATTCCCGTCGTCGCGTCCCCGATGAAGACGGCGGCGAACCCGACCACCATGGCGAGCACGTAATAGATTCCCATCCGGATGCACAGATCCAACGCGTATGCCAGGGATCGCGGGATAGGCCCCGCGGGCAGAAGGTGCACCGTGACTCCCTCCGCCAGTTCGATGTCCTGGCGGGTGTCGGCAGCCGCCAGGTGGGCTACCTCCGGGACGAGGGAACTTCTCATGGGGATCACTAGGTAGCCATCAGGCCACAACCACTTTCGTATCCGCGATCAGGTCGTGGATGCAGCGGCGGTCACCGCGGAAGATGAACAGGATATCGACCAGTCCGTAGAGACCACCGACGAAGGGGATCGCGCCTATGAGTGCGTTCACGACGTATCGCAAGCCGACCAGACGCCCGAGGGACGCGGGGGATCCATCCAAACGCACAATTCTCACTTTCGCCCATTTCTTACCCAAGGACTGGCCCTGGCGTCCCAGGAGACGAAGATTGATCACAAGAATGACGATGCAGTAGATAACCCCCAGCACGATGCAGATAATGCTGCCAGTTGACATCGCGCCTGTCTCACCGTCAGCCAAAGCTCCGCTCACCCCTATCAGGGCACCGCCTGGTATGACGATCAGGCCATTGAGCAATTGAGCCACAAATCTCGATCCACGTTCCGCAAGCGGGGCTTCCGGCCCGGCGTCGTAGGATGGTGCGGCGACCTGGGCGGACGGCGGGGCGTAAGGATCAGGAGCAGGGCTTTGCTGGGAAGGGCTCTGGGGCGTATCGTAGTTGTCCATGGTTGCTTTCTAATAAGTTTGCCTCAGAAAGTTATGAAAACGGAGTCTTTTGTCCATGGTATAATAGGTTTCATAAGGGTTGAATCCGCGCCCCTGTAGTCCTTCTGCCCGACTCTCATACCGGAGGGCGATTCCGACCGTGGGAGTTCCCAGGTTTTTTTAAGATCTACGGAATACCTGCCCTCTATTTCCGGAATCTCTCCTCCAATATCTTTCTCCGATATTCGAAAATCCGCCTGAGCTTGGGTCGGACGAAAATGCCGTGGCCGATTTCCCCGAGAGGCCAGAAAGGCAGCGCGTAGTGGACAAGGTCTTTCATGAGGGCGCCGCCGTCCTTTTCCTCGAAGGTGTGGAGGTGGTGCCAGAATTTGTAGGGGCCGAAGCGTTGCTCATCGATGAAGGATTTCCCCTCCTCCACGCATTTGATTTCCGTGACCCACGGAAGCCAGACGCCAGGCGCGACCATGACCTTGTACTCGATGATCTGGCCTTCATACATTTTCTCCCCGGGCTGATAGACGATTTTGAAACCGAGCTCGGCGGGGGTGATTTCGTCGAGATTCCCCGGGGTGGAGAAAAATTCCCACGCCCGGTCGAGGGAAATGGGGAGGAACTGTTCCTGGGAGAGGGTGTGGATCATGACAAGGCACCACTACCCCCTGATCAGCATCCTTGCACCGAAAAGAACGAGGACGACACCGAAGACCCGAGTCAGGGTCTGGTTGGACATGGAGCGCATCAGATCGCTGCCGAACCATGCGGTGACCGCGGAAGCCAGCCCGACCGCCGCGACAATCTTCCAGTCGATCAGGTTTCCCGCGCGGGCGTTGTTCAGCGTGGATGCGAGGGCGGTGATGATGATCACTGCCAGCGAAGTGGCGACCGCCTGCTTCTGCTCGAAGCCGAATATCGTCACGAAAGCGGGCACGAGAACGATGCCCCCGCCTACCCCGCACAATGCTCCGAGCAATCCCGCGACGAGGCCGATGACAATGGATGTGACGATGATTTTCATCGCCGTCAGGAGACGCTTTCTTCAACCGGTCATCAACTCCAAATCCTGAGCCATGCTGACCGCCGGTTTCAGAGATCGCTCTTTGGTTTCTGGATCCTTCGCGTTCGACGTTCGAATGACAACGGCGCTTCAGCTTTCAGGCAGGATTTCGTCGAGAAGGCGCTCGATCCCCTTTTGCGCCTGGTCCAGACTGCGGGTGGATCTGCCTGGCCTTCAGATACCAGGTGAGTGAGGAGCCGATCTGCTTCGGGGTGCGGTTCTCGAACTGGCGCGCCTTGTCCAGTGCGAGGGTGAAATCGGCGACCTTGGGTGCGAGGAGTTCCATTTCACGGCCGAGTTTCGGATCGTCCGGGAACTGTTCACGAATCTCGGCGAGCTGCTCCCATGCCCCGTAGTTCTGCCCGATGCGGGAAAACTCGCCGGCTTTTCCGATGGATGCCTCGATCTTCTGGAGGTTCTGCATGATCTGCTTGAACGCGTCCTCGCGGGTGGCGTCCCCCTGTATGGCGGGAGCGAGTTCATACTGGCGACGGGCGATTTCGCGGTAGTTTCCTTCGGAAAGGAGACGGTCGAAGTCGTTCCGCGCTGTAACGACACCACCGGAGTTGTTCACGAGAGTGCGGAATTCCTCCAGCTTCGGATTTGTCGGCCAGATTTCGGTGGCGGCTTTGATTTTCTCCGCCGCCTTGTCGGAATCGCGCGCGATGAGATGCGCCTTGGCTTCCTCGATGGCGAGATCGGATGCGAGGGTGTAGGCGGAGATGGCGGAGTCAACTTTCGAAGAGGGGAAGTCCTTGGCGTTTTCCTTGAGCCTGTCGGAAAGCGTTTTCCCCCGGACGTAGTCGCGTGCCTGGAGGGTGCCGTAGAGTTCATGGAGATCGCGGACATATTCCGCGACGCGGCGTTTCTTATCGAGTGGCAGCGTGGCGACCGGGGCGAGGTATTCGCCGAGAGCATAGGCCTCCATCAGGCGCTGCGAAGCGGAATGGAGTTCGTCGCGGGAAAGGAGGAGATCGAACGCCTCCACGTATTTCTCGACTTCGCGTATCGCCTCGTTGGAAAGGGAATCCAGGGATGCGACGGTGGGGGAAATGCCGAGGGATTCAGAGAAAAGCTTGGAGACATCCGAGCTTTTGTCCACGCGGAGGGTGGCGTCCCCGTCTTTCCAGATCTGGTTGTAGAAACGGGCGGCCATGAGGACATGCTCGTAGCGTCGCTGGACGAACCACTGCACCATGGTGACCTGGTATTGCGCCTTGGTGCGGATGGTCTGCGCCTCGGTGCGTATGATGTTCTGTTTCTTGAGAATCTCGATCTCGTTGATGCGTCGGAGGGTCTCCTCGTATTTCAGGGAGTTGATCCCGGATCCAGGCGTGGTCGCGGCCTCGTTGTTATCGATATCACGACCGCCTCCGCCTTGTCTCTGGCGGTTGTTGTTATTATTGTTATTGTTGTTGTTTCCTCCGTTATTGCCGTTGTTCCCGCCGTTGTTGTTATTGTTGTTGCCGTTGTTCGTGGAACCGCCACCCGTGCCGTCGCCTACTCCGCGGGTGTTGCCCAACGTACCATCGCGGTCGGTTCGAGCGGCCCAGTCCGCCTCCCGGATGATGGCCTGTTTCTCCTGCTCGATGGAGGTGTTCAGCTCGGACAGTTCGGTGACGTCCTTCTTCGCGAGCAGAGCCATGTAGATGGATTCGGCGAGGGACATGCAGAGGTTCGCGTCGCCGGGGTAGGTGGAGGCACTCGGGAGTAGCTTGAACGCGCTTTTGAGGTCAGGGCCGCCTGTTTTGAAGGGTGAGATGGTGGCGAGGATCTCGGAAACGGTCTGGCGGTATTCGGCGGCTTCCGCATCGGTCTCGGGCGGCTGGTTGAGATATTTTTCGAAACGCGCCTTCAGAATGCGGTTGTCGCCGAGAGGAATTGCGACTCCGCCCACGGTGATGCTCTCCGCGGAGGGATCAAGCATGGGGATTTCCTGGCCCAGCGGAGAGCCGGAATTCTGCGGCTTGGGAGCCGGGCTGCTATCTGTGGGAATGACCGCTGCCGGGGGCGCGGTGCCACCGCCTTCGGGTGGCGTGTAAACCTGGGCCGCGGCGTTGCAGGCGAAGGCTAGGAGCAGGAGAGTGGGTTTCATGGCGGTGTTTGTGGCTGGTTTTCTAGAGGCGGTTGACGGCTGTCACAACCGGTATGCCGCCTTGTTCGAAGCGGACTTTAAAAGCGTAGCGCTGCTCGCGCTCGATGTTCACATCATTGAAATCCGACGGGATTTTCACCGGGATGATCTCCTCGCCTGAGGCCGATTCCACCCGGACGCTGACGACGGATGCGGAGTTGCTGGTGCGGAAAAACCGCTCGTCGATTTTCCCTTCGATCACGTATTCGTTGTTACGCAGGCTGTTCCCGTTATCGAGGAGTTCCTGGACGACGAGCGGCTTCACATCGGCGAACGAAGCCGATTTTTTCGTGAGAAGGAATTTACCGGCGAACACGGCGATGGCGACAGCGACGGCGATGCCGATGATGATTGCGGGATTTGTGCTGGAGCTAGCGCGTCTGGCCATGGGTGATTCTGGTAAAGGGCTGGTTAAAGATGCCGTAATTATAGGGTTTGGAAAGGCTATTCACAGGAAGCTCAGGATTCCCACTGTGGTCTTCTGGCGCCGATCCACGCGAGGCCGAGCGCCAGAACGATGTGAATGGCCAGAGTGAAAAGGCAGACGTTCTGGTTGGAGAGCGACGTGTCGATCACTGATTTCACGGCTCCGTGAACCTGTGACTGGAGCGCCTCCACCGACCCTGACCATGCCCAGTAGGCGGAAATGAAAGGGCGGGTGAACGCCTCGATGTGTTCGGGTAGGGCGAGAACCGCACCCGAAAGCGGAAGTTGGAAGCCGACAAGATAGATGGAGAGCAGGGACGCCTGCTCCGCCGTGCGCATGAGGGCTGAGATCGCAAGGCAGACCGATGTCATGGACGCGTTGATAAGGAGGAGGAAGATGGCGTGCTCCAGAAACTCGCCCCGGAAAGCGCCGAAGATATTGACGAAGAAGGCCATCCATAGCGACTGGGCGATGACCAGACACGACAGGAAGGCGATTTTCGAGAACAGGTAGGCCATGGGTCGTAGGCCGCCGAATTTCTCCTTTTCGTAAATAGGTCTTTCCCCTGCGATCTCGCGGGCGGAGTTGTTGGAGCCCATGAGCGCGAGCAGGACGACCTGGAACATGATGATCCCCGAGATCGCGGAGCCGACCTTCGCCTGATCCGCCCGGACGGACTGCTGCTCCTGTATCTCGGCGGCGATGCTATCCTGCCTGACATCCGAGTAACGCCTTATGTTGCCGGATGCCTTGTTACTGAAGAGCGTGACCAGCAACGGGAAGCAGACAAGGATCGCGAGCTGAAGGAAGACCTGACCGCGGTCGCGGAAAAAAATGCGCCAGCGGCGGGAAAGCAGGGTGGCGAACTGGGAGAAAAACCCCGGCAGGCGGCTCTCCGATTCGGTGATGGCTTTCTCGCCGTCTTCTTCGGATTCTGTCGCCCTGGGTTTCTCCAGGTGGAGATCCCCGTTGGCAATGAGCCGCTCGCGGTTCTTTTCCAGCATCCCGTAATAGGACTCGCTGTGCTTGCCCCAAGACGCCTGCCAGCGCTCGGATGCCTGGCTGGCCAGGCGGGGATAGACTTCTTCCGTGTCTTTCACTGAAAAGTAGTGGGTAAGCCTTTCAGGCGGCCCGTGGAACGCGACCCGACCTTCATGCAGGACGAGGATGGAATCATACAGCTCGAGATGGGCGAGCGAGTGGGTGACGGAAAGGACGATGCGCCCGTCCTTTCGCGAGAGATCGTGAAGCAGACGGACGATCTCCCTTTCCGAGCGCGGATCCAGACCGGAGGTTACCTCGTCGCAAAGGAGGAGTTTGGGATCGGAGACGAGTTCCATCGCAAGGCCGAGGCGGCGTTTCTGCCCCCCGGAAAGGACTCTCACCGGACGGTCGCTGATGGGGCCAAGTCCGGTCTCCTCCAGCACGCGGTCGATGCGGTGGTCAAGCTCGGCGGTGGAGCGGGTTTTCACCCGGAGCCGGGTGGCGGCCTCCACGGATTCATCGACGGTGAGAGGATCGTAGGCGATTGAGAACTGGGGGACGTATCCGATCTCCGAAGGTTCGAAGTCGGCGTCCTCGGAGAGGTTGCGGCCTTCCCAGTAAAGGGCGCCGTCGGATTCCGGATT
The DNA here is from genome assembly GCA_963758175.1 of uncultured Verrucomicrobiae bacterium. Taxonomy (GTDB): domain Bacteria; phylum Verrucomicrobiota; class Verrucomicrobiia; order Verrucomicrobiales; family Akkermansiaceae; genus Luteolibacter. The sequence goes on along the minus strand of CAVWUI010000002.1, from coordinate 517,706 downwards.
CAGGCCTGCGATGGTCTTGAGCAGGGTCGTCTTGCCGCAGCCGGAGGGGCCCACGATGGCCATGAAGTGTCCTTTGGGAACCTTGATGGCGACGTGATCGACGAGGTTCACGTCTTCGCCGTCCTTCCTGATGGTAAAACAAACGTCCTTGAGTTCTAACACGAAAAAAATGGGGTAAGGTATTGGAAACGCACGGATACCGTCCGGTCTATCGGATTCTTCGGGTTTCCCTGGAAAAAAGTCGGCGTGGGGAGTTCAGGACTCCAGGGGAACGATGCGGATACCGGAAGGTTTGCTCCCGTTGATGTTTCCGAGAAGGGTTTCCCGGGCCGGGGCGGGAGATCCATGACCCGGATCAAGGGCGTTGCGGAGCGCGCCTTCCACAAGCTGGCCGCAATGGATCTTCATGGGCGGCAGGGTTCCGAGGTCCCCCGCGAGTTCCCGGGCGCTGAGCTGACTGGCTTCTTCCGCCGTTTTTCCCTTCAAAAGCTGTGTGGCGACGGATGCCACGGCAATGGCCGTCTGGCACCCGAAGGCCTGGAAGGACGCGCGGTCGATGACCTTCTTTCCGTCTTTCTCGGAAAACTTGAGCCACATCCTCATCATATCGCCGCAATCCGGCGAACCGACCGTACCTACGGAATCGGCGTCCGCCATCTCTCCCTGGTTCCGCGGGTCGGCCAGAGCCTGTTCTATTTTTTTCTCGAAATCACTCACGCGCGGACTGTGGGGCGGGGTGGCGGGCATTTCGAGTGGAAAAGTCTCCCAAGTGGCGGCACTGGCAAACCCGGTCCGCTCCAAGGACTCATTCCCTATCCGGCCAGGGTAGGCCGCGACCCGTCTCGAGCAAAGTCTTCAGGGACGAGGCGATCACCGGCCATCCTCCGGTGACATCGGCGAATGTCTGGTCATTCATCTGGAATCCGGTGTGCGAGATCGTGAGAGAGCACATCGAATCGCCGACCGGCGTGATCTCGTAGGTCACCATGGTCTCGGGTTCGTCCGAACCGGAAAACCTGAACGTGTGGGCCAGCTTCTTGGGTGGTTCCAGTTTGGAAATCGTCCCGGAGATGACTTCCGCTTCGACGCCATAGCTGATCCTGCCACCTTCTTCCAGTTCCAGAGTGTGAACAGGAACCATGTAATACCCATCAATGGTCTTCTTTTCCGTCAGCGCGCTCCAGACGGATTCCGCGGGTTTCGCGATGAAGATGGTGTAGTGAAATTCCGGCTGCACGGGGAGGGCCGATGACAGGTTCGAAGCCGCGAGTAGCGCGAGAAATACTGCTTTCATGCGGATCTGATTCTTCGGAAGGGGAAACGACCTATCTTCCGAAGCCGTCATAATACTCCTCGCCGTAGTTCTCATAGCGTTTGATCAGTTCCGCGTTGTTCTTTTCGGTGGCGGTGAGGTTTTCCGAGATGTCCTGGCTGACGGCCATATACCAATCCTTGCCATCGAAGTGCTTGCGCATGTCCTCGAGCTTGAAGCTGTAACCGTGGCGGGCGTAGATCTCATTTCGCATGACTCGCAACTCGGCGGAGCGGAGGTTCTCCACGTCTTCCTCCTTGAGGAGGCGGGTGGATGACTGCGGGTATTCGCCAACCCTCGGATCGTATTTGAAAGTCCGGGCGGGAAGGACGAAAACACGCTCGGCGATCTTCTTGCTGTCATTCGCGATCCAGACACCGGAAAGATCGTTCGTTTCCTTCGAGTAGATCATTTTGAAAAGCCCGTCGTCGGCGCGGTCGCCCGGCTCGCGGGCGATGATCTGGATTCCTTCATCGGAGGATTTATACGGCCCGCTGAAGGCACGTTCGTTTCCGCCGACGATGCTGTATCCGGTGACGGTCTCACCGACGATGCGGTCGATGCAAACAGTGATCTTCTTTCCTCCGAAGTCACCGACGTAGGTTCCCTTCATGGCCGAGGCCTCTGCTTTCGGGACGGAGACGTCGGTATCGGTCTGCTGGGCTTGCGCCCCGATGACGAATAGAGCGGTGACAAGTGGAATGAGAGTTTTCATGGTCATCTGATTTTAGGCTCTCCGTCAGGTTTGCCTACGTTTTAGAGTAGTGACACACCCGGTATCGGCCTTAAGTTGTGGTTGTGAAATCATTCAACATCAAGGAATTGTTCCGGTTCACCGGGTGCATCGTCGGTAAGGTTCTCGTAGAAAAAGTCGGTGTGCAAGTCGCGATGCATAGGGACGGTCGTTGCAGGCCGCGCTGTCCGGATTGTCGTGTGCCCCTCAAGGAGATCCGTGCCGGGAAGATCGCCGTCTACGATCTGCCTCTGGCCGACAGGAATACTGTCTGGGTCACGCTTCCGGCCGTCCAGGGGCGCTGCCCGCAATGCCGGATGCTCATCACGCCCAGGCCGCCCGAAGTACCACCCCACCCGCGACGCCACCTGGCGGCTGATGCGTGCGGTGGCCGCATGGGCATCGTTCTGCCCGGCAAGCTCGGTGGCCACCATGTTCGCCATTAGCGAGGCAACGGTGCGCCGATATGAGATGGATGTTCTCAACGCCGACCTGCCCGATCCTGATCTGGACAACCTGGAGATCCTGCTTGTCGATGAGAAGTCCGTCCGCAAGGGCCACGGCTACGTGACGGTCGTCCTCAACGGCCTTACCGGCGAGCTGCTGCACATGGCCGAGGGCAAGAAGAAGGAGAGCCTCGAATCGTTTCTCTCCCCTCTCACCGAAAGGCAGGAAGCCTCGATCCGCGCCGTTTGCATTGATCGCAACGGAGCCTACCGCTCCGTCCTGCGGGAAAAGTTGCCCGGTGCGGAGGTTGTCCATGACCGCTTCCACATCATCGCCAACCTCAACACGGCCCTCGACGAGGTGCGCCGCAGCGAGTGGCGCGCGGCAAACGCGGAGGGAAAGAAAGTGATCAAAGGCTCGCGCTTCCTGCTCGTTGCCGGATGTGAGAACATCGACAGCACGGGGTTCGCACGGCTGGCGGAACTCACCGGACTCAACACGAAAATCTCCACCGCCTACATCCTCAAGGAAGAGTTCCGGCACATCTATGCGGTGGCAACCAGTGCCCGGTCCGGTGCCGTCCGTATCAGGCGCTGGTGTGCGCTGGTCGAGGAGTCGGGGATAGAGCCGCTGCGCCGCTTCGCACGCGGGTTGCTCCGCGACCTGCCGGCAATCACCGCCTTTTTCAAACACCGCATCACCTCGGGCAAGATCGAGAGCTTCAACAACCAGATCGCGAGACTCATCCACCGGGCATGCGGAATGACCAACCTACGCCATCTCTTTCTCAAGATGAGAGGCCCAATCCATCAAGCAAACCTGACGGAGAGCCTGATTTTTTGAACTGGCTAAATGCAATGCGAAACCCGATTTCTTTGCAAGCGAATGATGCGGAACGAGAGGGGAAAATATAAAACGATCAAAGCCGTCGCATGGATTCTTACGATGGGTGCCCTGCTGTTCTTCACATGGCTCATGCTGCGCATCACCCTGGAATACTGGCCGATGCGCGATGACGCCGCCTTCCTGAGGATCAAGCAACAGTATCTCGCGATCAGCCACTGGAAGGCGGCGTTCTGGATACATGTGTTCACAAGTATGCTGCCGTTGCTGGCGGGCTTCACGCAGTTCGCTCCGTGGGTTCTCAGAAAAAAGCCCGGACTTCACCGTGCGATGGGAAAGGTATATATACTGAGCGTGTGTTTCGTCACCGGGCCTGCCAGCCTGGTGATGGCCTTTTACGCGAACGGTGGGGTGATCTCGCGTATCGCTTTCGGCATCCTGGCCGTTTTGTGGATGGGAACCACGGCGACGGGCTGGCGGAAGATCGCCGGGCGGGACTGGAAACGCCACCGTGAGTGGATGATTCGCAGCTACGCTCTCACGCTCTCCGCGATCACCCTGCGCGCCTGGAAATACGGGATCGTGATGGCTTTCGCACCTCCGCCCATGGATGTTTACCGTGTGGTCGCATGGCTCGGTTTCGTGCCGAACATCCTCATCGCGGAATGGTGGATCAGGAGAACCAGGGGAAATGCAGTGAAAAAACCCGTTGAACCGGATCACCCGCCGGGGGTTCGTTTCCGCCCACAATAATCTTGCCCGCGCAACCGCCTTCGCTTTTCCTTCGCACCCAATGTCCTCACTTCCTACCGCTGACCTCCTGGCGATTGACACGGACGGCCTCCAGAGCCGCCTGTCAAAACTCAGGAGGTATCTTTGACGTCCCGGTTCTCGAAAACAAGATACAGACGCTGGAAGAGGCGATGGGCGCCCCGGATTTCTGGAACGACACTGAGAAAGCCCGCGCTGTTTCCGAGGACGCGGCGGGGATGAAGAAGAAGCTCGAGGCGTTTCTCGATCTCGAAAGCCGCGGAAAGGACGTCACTGAAGGAGTGGCTCTCGCCAAGGAATTCGACGACGAGGAGCTAGCCAAGGAAGCGATCGCCGGCGCGGGGAAACTTGAGAAGGACATCCGCGAGTTCGAGCTGCTGACCCTCCTCAACCGACCCAACGACGAGGCGAACTGCTACCTCGCCATACAGGCCGGTGCGGGCGGCACCGAGGCCTGCGACTGGGCGCAGATGCTCCACCGGATGTATACCCGCTGGGCGGAGGGCAAGGGCTACAAGGTCGAGACCCTCGATTGGGAGGACGGCGATGGCGCGGGTCTCCGCTCAGCCACGGTCAAGATCAATGGCGAGAACGCCTTCGGATTTCTCAAGAACGAACGCGGGGTCCACCGGCTCGTCCGTATCTCACCTTTCGATTCCGCGGGGAAACGCCACACATCCTTCGCATCCATCGACGCCACCCCCGAGGTGAACGACAAGATCGAAATCGAGATCGCCGACAAGGACGTGGAGATCTCCACCATGCGCTCCGGCGGCAAAGGCGGCCAGAACGTCAACAAGGTCGAGACAGGAGTCCTCCTGCGCCACCTTCCCTCCGGCATCCTCATCAAGTCCACCGCTTCTCGCACCCAGGGTGCGAACAAGGAACTCGCCTACCAGATCCTCAAGGCGAAACTCTTCCAGATCGAGGAGGACAAACGCGCAGCCGAGGCCGAGGCCGCATATGGCGAGAAAAGCGACGTCTCCTGGGGCAGCCAGATACGCTCCTATGTTTTCCAGCCCTACCAGAAGGTTCTCGACCTCCGCACAGGAGAGGAGAGCGGAAACATCCAGGACGTCATGGATGGTGATATCGACGCTTTCATCGAGGCCAAGCTGCGCGGCAAGGTGCGGGTGAAGGGAGCGAAGGATGACGAGGATTGATCCTAGGGAAGATGGTGGAAGAAATTCGCCCTGGAGTTTTTAAAGGCTTCACATTGCGGGGTCGGGCGGGCGACCTTCGGGCGATGGATCTGGATGCATATCTGAAGGCGGTCGGCGGTGAGGTGGATGCGGCGTTGGACGCGTTCCTGCCGGGAGAGGAAGTGGAGCCGGCGACCATGCACGCGGCGATGCGCTATTGCGTCTTCGCGGGCGGGAAAAGACTGCGACCCGTGTTATGCGTGGCGGCCGCGGAGGCCTGCGGGGGGGCGCGGGAAGATGCGATGGCAGCGGCTTGTGCGGTGGAAATGATCCACACCTATTCACTGGTTCACGACGATCTGCCTTGCATGGATGATGATGATCTCCGTCGCGGGCGGGCGACCTGTCACAAGGTTTACGGAGAGGGAATGGCGGTTCTGTGCGGGGACGCGTTGCTGACGGAGGCGTTCATCGTGATTTCCCGATCGAAAGGAACCCCGCTGTATCCGGTCGGTGCGCTGGTGATGGAGCTGGCTGAAACCGGCGGAAGCAAACGCCTTATCGGCGGGCAGGTGCTGGATCTCGAAGGGGAGGGGAAAAAGCTTTCACTGGACGAACTTGTCCGCATCCACGAGGCGAAAACCGCCGCCCTCCTCACATGCTCCGCAAGGCTCGGTGCGATGGGAGCGAACGCGAGGCCGGAGGAGCTGGAGGCGATTACGAAATTCGGCCATGCGCTGGGATTGGCTTTCCAGGTGATCGACGACATCCTTGATGTCACGGCGACCACCGAGGTTCTTGGAAAAACCGCCGGGAAGGACGAGGCGGTGGACAAGGCGACCTACCCGTCGGTCATAGGCCTGGAGGCGTCGCGGAAAGAGGCGGAGAGGCTGACAGCGGAGGCGCTGGGAGCGCTGGAGATTTTCGGGGAGAGGGGTGGGCGGTTAAAGGAAATTGCGGAGCGTATGCTGGTGAGGGACTTTTAAGGAACGAGGGTAGTGTTGCGCAAAATCAAAACTGATGGATGGAAAACGGAGAAATCGCTCGAAGGGACGCTCTTGCTCGGAAGGGCATGTTCCAAGCACGGGATTCCCATGACACTAGCCCAACGGGCTTGCGGATTTTAGCCCGGGGTTGGCGGAGCAACGCGTAGCCTACCCCGGGATATCCCGCCCGGGAATCACAACGCCACAGGTGTTGCGTCCGCGCGCGAGGGAACGGCTTGGACACAACCCCGTCGGGGTTGGAAGATCCCGCGCCTGTGATCCCAGGGTAGCCTCCGTTTCACTCCGGCAACCCTGGGCTTGGATCCGTAACACCGTTGGTGTTGGGAACGGTTCGTCACAGGAGATCCCTGTTCATCATTTCAGATTTTACGCGGCACTAGGGGATGCATCAGCTGTCGGAACAGTGTTTCACCAGTCCCGCTCCCGGGGTTTTCCGCTTTTTGTTGATCTTGTTTTCCGCATAGGGCTAATTCCGCCTATCAAAAGACGTTCATTCAGTTTCATGTTGGCGCGGCGGTATCTGAACCCGCGCCGCGCCGTCCTTTCATCCTTCACGCTGATTTCCCTGATCGGCGTGATGCTAGGGGTTCTGGTTCTGGTAGTGGTCATGGCCGTCTACGCCGGGCTTGAGCGGGATGTGAAAGACCGTCTGCTGGGTTTCACCCCCCACATCCTGGTGAAATCCATGGAGTTGAACCTTCCCGAGGAAGAGGTCGATCCTGACGACCCCACCTGGCACGATCTTGCCGAAGAGGCGGCGAAGCTGGACGGAGTGGCCGCGGCGACCGCCTACGTGGCCGACAACGTGATTCTAGACGTCGGATCCTGGCAGCGGCCCGTCAGTTTCCGGGGGATCGATACCACTGACGAAGTTCAGGTCGGGGGAGTGGAGGCCATGCTGGATCTGAAAAATTTCCCCGACTCGAGCGCCGATCTCGGACTGGATGACAGGGCGGTCATTTCCTCGATTGTGGCGAACCAGTTCAAGCTGCGTGTGGGCGATACGATGAGACTGTATTCGACGCGAAATTTCGAGAGCGTGATGGAAGCATACAAGGCAACGGAGAAGCCTGTCGCACGCGAAGCCTATCCCACGGAATGGGCTTTGGCGGAAAAGACATTCGGGCGGGAGTGGGAGCAGGAGGACGGGGTTCTCACCGTGCCTGCGGACGAGCTGATCGACGTCTACAATGCGATGGAGTTTGTTTTCAACGAGGACATCCGCGCGCCTGAGAAGGAACTCTTCGAAGACCTTTTACGCGCGATGGGAGAACGGATCCGGGAGGAGGACGAGCCGGAAACACTTGAGCTGTTCCGGTTCTCCCCGGAGGTGAAATCAACCATGGACGCGGCTTTTCGGTCTCTCGGTGCAACGGATGCGGAGAAGATGGACGGGGAGATTCTGAAAGGCCTCAAAAGCCTGGTTCTGCCGAAAGAGGCGGTTGTCGCCGGCGTCTATTCCGCATCGCAGATGGCGGTGACACCGGAGCTGTTCGTCCCGTTGCCACTGGCGCAGGATCTCGCGGGTCTTGGCGACGGAGTGCAAGGGATCGCGCTACGCCTGGACGATGCCTATGAAGCGGAGGAAATCGCGGAGCGTGGGCGGAGAACTCTTGGGTCGGACAGATATCTTGAGACCTGGGGCGACCAGTATCAGGCGTTTTTCGCGTTGATCAACCAGCAGCGCGTCATGATGTACTTCGCTCTTTCATTCATCGTGCTGGTTTCCGCTTTTTCGATGATGGCGGTTATGTTCACGGTCACGATACAGAAGCGCCGCGAGATCGGCGTGATGAAGGCGCTGGGTGCCGCCCCTGGACAGATCGTAAGGGTGTTTCTATATCAGGGGATGCTCCTCGGGTTGCTGGGTGCTGTCCTCGGTGTGGGTCTCGGGAGGCTGGTCATCCATTTCCGGGGAGGGGTTCAGGAAGGCATGCGAGCGATTGGCTTCGATCCGTTTTCCGCATCGCTCACGGGCTTCGGCGTTCTTCCCGCTCACAACGATCCTGTCGAGCAGGTGGTCATCGGTTTCATGGCTTTCGTGCTCTGTTCGCTCGCGGCACTGGTGCCTGCTTTCTTCGCCGCCCGCAGTGATGCGGCCAAATCCCTGAGAAATCTCTGACATGGATTATTGGATCATCCGCGAGGGGCAGAGGGCGGGCCGTATCCTGCCTACGAGATACGCTCGAAAATCCAGCACGGGGATCTCGAACCGGATTCGAGGGTCTGGGCCGAGGGAATGGAGGAGTGGACGAAACTCGGTGACATGGAGCTTTTCCGCGAGGAATTCAGCAAGCGTGATCCGAGATCCGAGACCGCTCCGATACCCCAGTGGGAGCCTGAAGAGGAAGGCTCCACCGCTGACAAAACACCGAAGCCAAAGGCCTACATCATGCGCCGTTTCTGGGCGAGATGGCTTGATCTGACCGCTTATGGCTCTCTCTGGTGGCTGGCCGTGTATTTCTCGGGAAGAGACATAGCCGCATCCATGGGGAACCTCTGGATGCTGTTGCCGATGTACGTCCCGTGGTTCGTTCTTGAATCCTGGCTACTGCACAAGACCGGAACCACGCCGGGGAAATGGCTGATGGGCTTGCGTGTTGTCAATCAGGACGACAGCAACCTGTCCCTGGCAGCGGCGATCAAGAGATCGCTCCGTGTGCTGGTGAGCGGGATCGGATTCGGGTGGGACTTCCTCGCCCTCATCTGCCAGCTGATGAGCTGGTTCACGACCAGACGCATCGGCAGACCGGTGTGGGACTTTCTCGGCGAGCACAAGATGGTTGCCAAACCCCGGGTTCCGGCGAAGGTCGCCGCCTTGGTCGCCGTGATGATTCTGAGTGTGTACCTGCGCCTCGCGGTGCAGATGCGGCATATAGAGAAGGTCGTCGTCGCCGCCAGACCGGAAATGAAGGAGCAATACGAGATGTTCCGATGGATGTACCTGCCTGATCGGAGCCAGGACTGACAGCGGGGAAGTCTGTCACACAGATAGGGCTCACCCGGATCAGTTCCTGCGGGACTCTTCTTCCAGGAAAATCTCGGACAGTCTGAAACACCTGCGTGCCAGCTCACGGGCGTCATTATCGGCGATAAGTGCGACCCCTTCCTCGCTCACTTCAGCGAGGAAAATCTTCCAGGCATTCTTGGCGACCTTATCGGAGTCCAGCCTTGGGCGCTGTTTCTGCGGAGGACGTTGCTTCTGCTGATCCCGGCGTCCGTTCTGCCTGTCATCGCGTTCGTCCGAATCCTTGGATTCGCCGTCTGACAGGTTGATTGTTTCCTCAGTGACGGGTGAGGCGTCATCCGGGGATTCGGATTCCTTCTGGGATTTTCCTTTGCCCCGGCGGCGGCGGGATTTTTTCTTGGAACCTTCTGATTTTTCTAGATCTCCGGAGGGCGGGGATGAGTCGAATTCCTCGATGGGGACTTCCTGTCCATCGGTATCTTCACTGCTTGCGGGCTTCGCGGTTTTCCGCGGGTTTTTGTTTGAGATTCGGCGGACTTTCGGGGTCGCTTCCGTTTCAGAAGCCGTATCTTCGGCGGCCGGGGTGGATTCGTCTGACATATGCGGGGGAAATGAAGCCGGACGGGTGTCCGGAGTCGAGTGAAATTGGGAAAGGCGTCAATCGTCGCCTAGAAATTGGCGTGATCATCTTTGCTCTTTGGGCCACCGTTGTCGGTGGCACCATCCTGTCCTTTGGAGAGTAGGTCGAAATCCGGATTCACGGTTCCGGGGTTCCTATAGATATACTCGGCTCCCCAGGGATCAACAATCGTCACACCCCCACCCGTGCCATTCGTCCAACCCTGGTTGTTGTTATCGGGATCAAGTTCGGAAATGTAGATCTTCGAACCGTTTACCGGAGGATCCTGTGCTCCGTTATAGTAGAGTTCCGTGTACAGCGAGTTTGATCCGGATCCCTGCGGGGGGTAGACGCCGAAGTCGAGTTTGTAATCCTCGATTGCAGTCTCAAGCAGCTTGATCTGTATCTCAGCCTGGGAGTTCGCCTGTTTGGTGGTCACGTATTTGAAGCCCGTGAGGGAAAGTCCTGCCAGGATCACGATGATCGTGATCGTGACCAGCATTTCGATCAGGGTGAAACCGGCGCGAGCGTTCTGGGAATTTTTCATGGGTTGATGCTGTTGGAGGACGCGGTCGGTAACACCGCAGGCCGTATCACTGCTCGCTCATGGTGGAGATCATTTTGATCAGCGGGAGGAACAGCGCGAAAACCACGGCTCCGACCACCAAAGCCAGGATCACGATCATGATCGGTTCCAGGATGGAGGTGAGCGCGGTGACGGCGTTATCGACCTCGTCGTCATACACGTCTGCGACTTTCAGAAGCATTTCAGGAAGCTGGCCGGTCTCCTCGCCCACATCGACCATGGAGATGACCATGTTGGGGAAAACGCCGGATGAGGACAGAGGCGTGACAATGGACTCACCTTCCTTGACCGCCTCGTGGACTTTTCCGATGGCCTGGGAAATGACGACGTTTCCGGCGGTGTCACGGGTGATGTTCAATGCCTGGAGAATCGGCACGCCGGATGTGACCAGTGTCCCAAGGGTGCGGGAGAAACGGGATACCGCGGACTTGCGCTGGATGTCTCCGAAGATGGGCATGTGAAGTTTCATCTTATCGATGAACTGGCGGCCGCCCTTGGTTTTCCCAATGGCGTTGAAACCCACATAGAGGAGACCGAAGCCGACGAACACCCAGACCACGTTCGGCAGGAAGAAGGGACGCGCCAGACAGAACTCGGAGAAACCGAAAACGATCTGGGAGATGAGAGGAAGATTGGAATCCGTCTCGGTGAACATCTCCTTGAACTTCGGAACGATGAAAACCATCAGGAAGATCAGGATCGCCACAGCGATGAACATGACGATGGCCGGATAGACCATGGCGGAGACGATCTTGTTTTTCAGCTTCTGTGCTTTTTCCTGATACTCGGCGAGACGGTTGAGGACGACCTCGAGAACACCGCCTAGTTCGCCGGCCTTGACCATGTTCACATAGAGTTTGTTGAACATCTTCGGATGCTGGGCGAGGGACTCTGAGAAGGTGGAGCCGCCTTGGACCGAGTCCGCGAGGGAGCTGATCGTCGCTTTGAGAGCGGGGTTGGGCTCCTGCTTGCCCAGGACGGTAAGGGAGCGGAGGAGGGGCAGACCGGAGTCGATCAGTGTGGCGAGCTGCCGTGTGAACACCATGAGAACCTTCGGTTTCACCGAGGCCCTGGTCTTGCCAATGGTCATGTTCAGCGACTTGGCCTTGGCCTTGCCCTTTTTCGCGGGTGCCTTGCCTGCCACCGCGGCCTTGCCTTTCCCTTCCTCATTGATCTGGGTCGGATAAAGACCCTGTCCACGAAGCTTCTGGACGGCTTCGGCTTCTGTGGCCGCGGCGATCGTCCCGTCGGTTTGCTCACCTTTTGCGTCAAGGGCGGAGTAGTTGAAATTGGGCATGGATGTTTTTTGGAAGATTGTTGATCAATAAGAGAGGATCGCGGGAGGTTTGGCGATGGGAAAATTCGGAGAAATTGGGCGGAATGGAAGGCGCGGACCAGGCAGTCTAGGTGTATTTCAGGACTTCCTCAATGGTAGTTTTTCCCAGATAGATGTTCCGGAGACCGTCCTCTCGCAGCGTGTTCATGCCCAGTTCGATGGCTTTCTGCTTGAGGACGACAGATGGGGCGCGGTTGGTGATTAGTTCGCGAATTGGCTCGGTGATGTTCAGCAGCTCGTAAAGACCGGCGCGACCCCGGTAGCCGGACTGGCCGCAGACATCGCAACCGGCTCCGGTGAAAAACTGCTTGTCTCCGAGTTCATGCGGCGAGACGCCGAGCTGGGAGAGTATGGCCTCGGTCGGTTCGTAGGGGGTCTTGCAGTCCTTGCAGATCGTCCGCACGAGGCGTTGTGCCAGGATGCCTTCGAGAGAGGCGGCGACGAGAAAGGGCTCGCAACCCATGTCGATGAGACGGGTGACGGCGCCGGGGGCGTCGTTGGTGTGGAGGGTGGAAAGAACCAAGTGACCCGTGAGAGCGGCCTGGATGGCGATGGTGGCGGTGTCCTTGTCCCGCATTTCCCCTATCATGATGCGGTCGGGATCCTGACGGAGGAAGGCGCGGAGGATGCGGGGGAAGTCAAGGCCGATGGCTTCGTTCACCGGGATCTGGATGATTCCGTCGATGTCATACTCGACCGGATCTTCCGCGGTGAGGAGCTTCGCATCGATGGTGTTGATGCGGCGCAGGCCGGCATAGAGAGTGGTGGTCTTTCCCGCTCCGGTCGGTGCCCGTGACGATGAAAATGCCGTTGGGTTTCTCGATGGTCTCGGTGATGTATTCGAAGATGTTGTCGGGGAGGCCGAGGTTCTCGAGGGTGAGGTTGACGGAGGAGCGGTCCAGCACCCGGAGCACGACAGATTCGCCGTGGTGGGTGGGGAGGGTGGAGACCCGCATATCGACCTGTTTCTCACCGATCTGCTTCACGATGCGTCCGTCCTGCGGGATGCGGCGCTCGGCGATGTTCATGTTCGCCATGACTTTCACCCGGGAGAGGATGGGCAGGGCGAGGTGAACCGGCGGAGGGGCCATCTCGTATAGCGCGCCATCGACACGGTAGCGAATCTTGAAGTCTTTCTCGAAGGGCTCGAAATGGATGTCCGAGGCCTTTTCCTTGATCGCCTGGTAAAGAACCAGATCGACATAGCGGATGATGGGCGCGGAGTTCGCCTCGGCCTCGGCGTTCGCCGGGTCGAATTCCTCGGCTCCGGCATCGAGCTGGCCGAGGATGTCTTCCATGGCTTTTCCCTCACCGCCGTAGCATTCGTTGATCTTCGCCTCGACCAGATAGTCCGGGGCGACGACGACGACGATCTCCCTGTCCAGGGCGAAACGGAGATCCTCCACCGTCTGCGGATTGAGAGGATCGACAAGGGCGAGGTGGAGACCCTGCTCATCGAAATTCACTGGAAAAGCGCCATGAAGGCGGGCGGTTCCGGCAGGGACGAGAGCCAGGAGCGCGTCGGGAGGAGTCCAGTTCTTCAGATCCACGAGAGTCGCTCCCAGTTCGGAGGCGACCACGGGCCATACGTCGTCGCGGGACTGGACGACCTCGAAATCGGCAAGCAGTTCGGGAACCGTTTTCCCGCTGTTATCGATCTCGGCGAGGATTTCCTCGGTAAGTGCGGCATCGATCATGCCGCGGGATTGGAAGAGTTCTAGAAGTTGGCGGTTGTCCATGTGGAAGAAGTGATCGGTGCCGGATGATTGGTGATCAGTGGCGTGTGCTTTGGAAAGGTTCCGGGAGAAATGGTCGGGTTGGTTATGCCGGGCTGTTAGTCGAAGTCACCCATGGTGGCGTGGACGACTTCATTCGCGGAAGTGAGCCCGGAAAGAACCTTCCGGATGCCGTCCTCGCGGAGAGTGCGCATGCCCAGCTCCCGGGCGCGGCGGCGGAGCTGGCTGGTGGTGAGACCCTGGTTGATCATGGAGCGGACCTCGTCATCGATGTTGAAAAGCTCGAAGATGCCCATACGTCCTCGGTAGCCGTTTCCCCGGCATTTGTCGCAGCCGACGGCATCGTAGATCTGCGCGTCGGAGAGGCGTGACGGATCGAGGTGGAGGGCGCGGAGTTCCTTTTCCGTGAGTTCGGCGGGAGCCTTGCAGATCGGGCAGAGCTTGCGGACGAGGCGCTGGGCGAGGATGGAGCGGACGGCGGATGCGATCAGGAAAGGCTTCACGCCTATGTCCGCAAGACGGGCGACGGCGGACGGGGCGTCGTTCGTGTGGAGTGTCGAGAAGACAAGGTGACCGGTCAGGGAGGCGTTGATGGCGATGTTCGCCGTCTCCGCATCCCGGATCTCCCCGATCATGATGATGTTCGGAGCCTGTCGGAGCATTGCGCGGAGGGCGTTTCCGAATGTCATGCCGATGTCCGCCTTCACCATCACCTGGTTGATGCCGGGCAGCTCATACTCGACGGGATCCTCCACGGTGATGATCTTCTTGTCCGGTTTGTTGATGACGTTGAGACAGGCGTAGAGGGTGGTCGTTTTCCCCGAGCCGGTCGGGCCGGTCACGAGGATGATTCCGTCGGGGAGGCCGAGGAGTTTCTCGAACTGCGCCTGGTCGTCGGAGAAAAAGCCCAGTTCGGGAAGACCCAGGAGGAGGGCGGTCTTGTCGAGAATCCGCATGACGATGGATTCGCCGTGGTTTGAAGGGACGGCGGAAACGCGGAGGTCGATCTCCTTGTCGCCCATCTTGAGCTGGATACGACCGTCCTGCGGGAGGCGTTTCTCCGCGATGGACATGCTGCCGCTCATCACCTTGAGACGGGCGATGATGGCGGGGAGGAGTTTCTTCGGATGGGTGTCGACGTGGATGAGCTTGCCGTCCAGGCGGTAGCGTATCCGGACTGAGGTCTCCAGCGGCTCGATATGGATGTCGGAGGCCCTGAGCCGGAAGGCCTCGGTGAGCGTCTGGTAAACCAGGCGGATGATTGGAGCGTCGCCACTCTCGCTGCCCGCTTCGGAATCGCCTGTTGAGACCTCGAAGGCGTCCGCCGCGGTCTCGGTTTTCTTCTCCTCCACATTGTAGAACTCCATCAGGTGATGGTTGATGTCGCTATGGGTCGCGCAGGCGAGGTTCAGTTCCCGTCCGATGACGTGCGGGAGGCTGTCAAGGGTCTCGAAATCAAGAGGATCGGCGACGGCGACGGTCAGATACATGCCATCGTCGGAGACCGGAATCGCGCGGTAGCGGCGGGCGACATCTTCCGAGACCGTAAGGATCACAGCCGGGTCGAAATGGAAGCCCGAGAGATCGACAAAGGGGATGCCCGCGTTGGAGGCCAGCGTTTCGGCGACCTGTGTTTCGGTGAGTGCGGTGTTGGCGATGAGATACTGGACGATGGTCTCCGAGCCGCTGAGCGACGAACGCGCCTTCTGGATCTGTTCCGCATCGATGATGCCGGCTTCTGCGATTAGTTCTGCGAGGTAATCTTCGTTGGAAAACACAGGGAATTTTTCTTGGATGATGAAAGGCGTGCGGCATGGCCGCGTAACGCGACTTTGGTAAGATGGGCAAATGAGGGGATGGTGTCAACCGGGTGTTCGGGAAATGATGGCGGCCTGGAAGTCCGGCGAGCCGTTTCCGCTCAGCCACGGATCCCGCGTCATCGTGGGAAAATCAGATCGAGATCCTGCCCAGAGCCGGAGCTTTCCATCCGGCGGCATGATAAAGGATGGGTCGTATCCTTTCGACCAGCGCGCGCGCCGCGAGGCTGTCACGGCAGAGGGCGCGGATGACCATGGCCTCCCCGCCTTCCAGAAGTCCGTGGCCGAGGTAGGTGCCATCGTTTCCGAGAGCATCCACCTCCTCCGCCGGGAAACAGCTGAGCATTTCCCCGGCGAGGTAGATGGAAACATAGTGCCCGGCCGCGAACATCGCGGTGATCCCTTCCAGTCCTTCCCCAGGCATGTCGTAGCGCTCGCGGGCGAGAAGTCTGCCACCGATGAGTAGATCGAACTCCCAGCGGAGGCTCTCGTATTGGAAAACCTCCCCCCTCGCCACCCGGCCGGGCGAGATCCAGTCGATGAAAAAAAGACCGGCACCAGGCTCCAGGTTCACTTCGGTTTTCTGCACGTATCTCGCTCCGCGGTGGGGAATGAAGGCCTCGGGAATCCATTCAAGAAACCCGCCGGCCTCCACTGAAAATTTCTGTTCGCACACGGCGTCCTTCCCGGAGCGGGTGCGGAAAACCCTTGAGGAGCTGGGGGTGCTCAGAACGAGGGAAGCCCCTTGTCCCACGGTGACATCACTCACGACCCTGTCCCCGTCGAAAAAACCCGCGGTTGGATTGAGGAGGGTGAGGACCAGGAATCTCCCGTCATCAGAAAGGTGGGATTTGCTAAGGTGGACGGGTGCCTGGAAACTCTGGCTCGACAGAAAAGGAACCCCGCCCTTCCCCTTTTCGCAACGGATGCGGAGATGGCCGTCGAGGGAGTTTCCCGTCATTACCATCAGATGAAAAGGTATTCGTGCTTCAGCCAGGCGAGCAGTTCGTCCTTCCCTTTGCCGGATTTCAGATCCGCGAAAATCACGGGGCGCTCCCCGCGCTGTGTTTTCGAATCCCGGGCCATCACCTCGAGATCCGCGCCCACGTGCGGGGCGAGATCGATCTTGTTGATAAGGAGAAGGTCGCTGGTGCGGATGGCGGGGCCGCCTTTACGCGGTATCTTGTCGCCCTCCGCCACATCGATGACGTAGATGTAGGCGTCCACCAGCTCCGGGGAGAATGTCGCGGAGAGGTTGTCGCCGCCGCTTTCAATGAGGATGAGTTCGAGATCCGGGTGGAGGTTCTCGAGATCGGAGACGGCGGCCATGTTCATACTGGTGTCGTCGCGGATCGCCGTATGGGGGCAGCCGCCGGTCTCAACGCCTGTCACCCGGTTGGCGGGAAGGACATTTTCCCGCAGGAGGAACTCGGCATCCTCGCGGGTGTAGATATCGTTGGTGATGACGGCGAGTGAGACCTCGTCCTTCAGCCATTGGCTGAGGCGCAGGACGCACATGGTCTTCCCCGAGCCGACCGGGCCGCCTACGCCGAGCCGAAACGGGCGTTTTTTCCTTTCAGGAGATGAAGAGTCTTTCATGGGAGGTTGCGTGTTTCAGGGAGGCGATCTCCAGGAGAGGATTGAAAAAACCTTCCGCCTCCTGCCCGAGCGAGCCGTTGATCCTGGGGTCGAGCATGATGAGAACCCGGTTCAGGATGGTCTGGCAAGCGGTCTGGCCGATGCGCATGAGTTTCATCGATGCGGCTGTTCCCGCGACGACGGATTGGAAGGCGAAGCCTCTCGCGGCGTCCTGAACCGGCAGGTCGCGAAGCTCGATCGCGGTGACGACGAGGTGGTGGGCCCGGGGATTTGTTTTCCGAAAATCCGATATGAAAGGGGAGGAGTCCAGCTCGCAGAGAAGGCCCAGCCTTTGCGAGCCGACCCGGCGGCTCGCGTCCCGCAGTTCGGGCGCGATGCGCCAGGCGTCCAGCTCCGCATCGATCCCACGCAGGGTGCCGGAGCAACCCGTGGACGCGGCAAGATGCGCTTTTCTGAAAAACGGCAGCTCGAAGCGAAGCAGCGCGGGGACTACCTGTTTCATGAGAAACCTTTCCAGGCTTTCGGGATCCTTCACCACGCCGACACGCACCAGTTCCTCCAGGCCGTAGGAATGCGCGTAGCCGCCGGATGGGTAGCCGGTGTCGTTCGATTGGAGTAGCCAGAGGAGGTTCACGAATCAGTGCGATACGGCTTTCATGGGGGCGAAAAGAACTTCCGGTTCGGTGAACTGCCAGTTCTCCCGCTCGAGGAGCTGCTTCATCGCATCATCGTGAAGGACGCGGAGGGATTTCTCCATGACCTGAGCGGGGAGATGGAGATTGCCGACTTTCCAGCCGATCAACGCGCCTTGGGCGGAATCCGGAAACGGGATTTCATAAACGGTTTCCGGGAGCTGGCGGACGGTGTAGTCGTTCTCCCCGTTTTGAAAAATGACGCAGCCGTCGGTGAGGCGGTTTTCGAGATCGAAGCCGAAATCGGTGCCGTCAGGTGCCGTGGCACGCCAGCGGCGTTTTAGAAATTTCCTGCGATCTACCGCCAGCTCGATGATATTTTGCGGAGGCTTCTCGGATGCGGGGGCGATCATTCGTTCGATCAGGAGCATCGTCAGAAAAGAAAGTATCTCTGCGCCATGGGCAACTCCGAAAGCGGCTCGCAGCGGAGTTCCCGGCCGTCAGCGACGACGGAATAGGTCTCCGGATCCACTGTGATGTTCGGGAGGGCGTCATTGAAAAGGAGATCCCGTTTCGTGACGGCGCGACACCCTCTTACAGCGGAAAGGCGTTTGCTGAGACCGAGATGGTCGAGCCCGCCGGAGGCCAGGGAGGCGGCGCTTACGAAGGTGAGCGAGGTGGAGGCGATGGATCTTCCGAAGGCACCGAACTGCGGCCGGTAGATGGTCGGCTGCGGGGTGGGGATGGAGGCGTTGGGATCGCCCATGTTCGCCCAGGCGATGAATCCGCCCTTGATGATGGTTTCCGGTTTCACACCGAAGAAGGCCGGTTTCCAGATGACGATGTCCGCGAGTTTCCCCACTTCCAGACTGCCGACCTCGTGGGCGATTCCGTGGGTGATGGCGGGACATATGGTGTATTTGGAAACGTAGCGGAGCGCGCGGAAATTGTCAGCGGCCGGGTGGGTCTCGCTCTCCAGTTTTCCGAACTGCACCTTCATCTTGTGCGCCGTCTGCCATGTGCGCGTGATGACCTCGCCGACCCGGCCCATGGCCTGGCTGTCGCTAGACATCATGGAAATGGCTCCCATATCGTGAAGCATGTCTTCCGCCGCGATGGTCTCCGGGCGGATGCGGCTCTCGGCGAAGGCCACGTCCTCGGGGATGCGGGAATCCAGGTGATGGCAGACCATGAGCATGTCGAGATGCTCGGCGATGGTGTTGGTGGTGAACGGGCGGGTGGGATTCGTGGAGGAGGGGAGGACGTTCGCCTCACCACAGACGCGGATGATGTCGGGCGCGTGACCTCCGCCCGCGCCTTCGGAGTGATAGGTGTGGATGGTGCGGCCTTTGAAAGCATCGAGAGTGCTCTCCAGGAAGCCGGCCTCGTTGAGGGTATCGGTATGGATGGCCACCTGCACATCGAGTTCATCGGCGACCGTGAGGCAGGAGTCGATGGCGGCCGGAGTGGTGCCCCAGTCCTCGTGGAGCTTCAGACCCATGGCTCCGGCCAGGACTTGCTCGCGGAGAGGCTCGTGGGTGGAGCAGTTGCCTTTTCCGAGGAAACCCAGGTTCATCGGAAAGGCTTCGGCGGCTTCCAGCATGCGGTGGATGTTCCATTTCCCCGGCGTGCAAGTGGTGGCGTAGGTGCCGTGGGCGGGCCGGTGCCGCCGCCGAGCATGGTCGTGATGCCGCTGGCCATGGCGTGCTCGATCTGCTGCGGGCAGATGAAATGGATGTGCGAGTCTATGCCCCCGGCGGTGACGATGCAGCCCTCGCCCGCGATGACTTCCGTGGCCGCCCCTATGGTCATCGGTGATTCCGTCCTGGAGGAGGGGGTTTCCCGCATGACCAACACCGACGATGCGACCGCCCTTGATGCCGATGTCCGCTTTGATAACGCCATGGGCGGCATCGAGGATCAGGGCGTTCGTGATGACGAGATCCAGGGAGTCGGCATCCAGGGCGAGGGGGGATTGCGCCATGCCATCGCGGATGACCTTCCCGCCGCCGAATTTGACCTCGTTCCCATAGCCGCCGGCTTCCGTGATCAGATCGCGCTCCACTTCGATGAAGAGCTCGGTATCGGCCAGGCGCACCTGGTCGCCCGTGGTCGGGCCGAAGGTGCCAGCGTAGTTCTTTCGCGACTGTCTCATTTGAGTCTCCCGTTCACTTTCCCGTTGAAACCGTGGATCTCACGGGTGCCGGCGAAGGCGACGAGCACGACCTCGCGGGTATCGCCCGGCTCGAAACGGACGGCGGTACCGGCGGGAATGCCGAGCCTGTATCCCAGCGCCGCATCGCGGTCGAAGGCCAGTTCACCGTTCACCTCGGCGAAATGGAAATGGCTCCCGACCTGGACGGGCCTGTCACCCCGGTTGGAAACTACCATGGATACCGTAGGCAGCCCGACATTGAGTTCGATATCGGGCGCGCCTTCCGGACAGATGATTTCTCCGGGTATCATCGTATCGGGTCGTGGACGGTTACGAGTTTCGTGCCGTCGGGGAACGTCGCTTCCACCTGCACGTCATGGATCATTTCCGGGACACCCTCCATCACGTCGTCCCTTTTCAAAAGAGTGGTTCCGAAACTCATCAGCTCGGAGACGGTTTTCCCGTCACGCGCGCCTTCGAGAATCTCGGCGGTGATGAGCGCTACCGCCTCCGGATGGTTCAGCTTCAGGCCGCGGCCCATACGCCTGCGGGCGAGATCCGCCGCTACGACTACCAGCAGTTTCTCCTGCTCTCTTGGGGTCAGATGCATTCGGGGGGAAGCCGTTTCAATGGTTCATCGTGACATCCTTCCAGATCCCTCCCTGTTTCTGGAAGAAAGCGAAGCCGAGACAGACCGCGATTCCCGAGAGAACCAGGATTCCGCCGAGGTTGGACTCGTTGGCATGGTCAGCGGCCGGGGTCGTAACGGCAACCTGGTCAAACTCGTCCACCTCGTCGGGGAAGTGGGTGTGGCCGGGTGCGCCCGGATGGGCGGAGGCTCCGGTGATGAGGTAGAGCGCCAGAAGCGTTGATCTGGTGGTGGCTTTCATGGTTGTTGAGGCTGGTTTCAGCAAGAGCTGTGCCAGAAGTCCGCCGGCCCGCCAATGCCCCGGCTCCATGAAAAAACCCGACCCTCCCAAGGGAGCCGGGATCCGTGAAAACAAGCGGAGAGTTACTTGCAGATGCCTTTGAGGAAAGGCTCGCCGACGGCGCTCTCGATCCTGGTTTCCATATCCGGATCCGAAAGGACGGCGACCTTCCCGCGACCGTCTCCTCCCGGGCGAAGACGGCCTGAGTGGCGAACATCAGTCCGATGGCCCCCGCGATCAGTAGAATTTTCCTTACCAGATTGCCACTGTTCATAGGTGGACTCCGGCTAAGCAATGCCTATGCCATGATAAACACCCCGCTGTCCCGTCATTTCACTGGCGAGAAAACGGTCGGGATCAGCAGAACCGATTTCACCCCGCCCTTCTCGGTAAGGGAGCCGCCGGCTGATTTCTCGGAGGCGGCTTTGGCGGCGATCCAGTCGGGATCTGCCGAGAAATTTTCCCAGGATTTCCTCGCCGCACCGGCGTCCTCATGGGAGAGGAAATAGACCAGCGTGTTCTCCGCCTCCGGCTGGCCGGGGGCGGGTTGGAAATACCAGTGGTTGTTCATCCCATGCTTCGCGAAGATCCGCGTCGTGTGGTCGCGGAAACGGGAGAGCAGAGCCGGGAGGTTCCCCGGCGTCGCGGTGTAGGTGCGCATCTCGAAGACGCCTCCCGTGGAACAAAGCGTCAGCGGTGGAGAAATCGGTGGGAGTCAGGAAAAGGCTGTCCACCTTCGCCACCAGCTTGCCGCCTTGTTCGGAATCGGCCGCCGCCTTTTTCCATGCCGCATCGTCCAGAAACGCTTTCCAGGAGGCATCGCGGGCTTCCCTGTCCGGATAGGCCATCAGGTAGATGAGGAGTCCGTCGGGGTTTTCCGAAGGCACCCAGTAGGCGACATTGGTCATGCCGTGTTTCTCGAAAAGCTCCAGGGTGTGGTCGCTGAAGCGGGTGAGCAGGGCGTCCAGCTTGCCCTCGTTCGCGTGATAGGTGCGGAGTTCGTAGAGCCGTGTGTCAGAAGGCTCATTTCCGGCGAAGGGATCGGCGGCGGATGCCGCGAGGGTGGATGCCAGGAGCAGGGTTTTGATCATGCGGTGAGTATGGCGGCAGCGAGGGTGGGGGGCAATGCGGAGTTTCACTCGAAAAACGTGTCCTCATGCCGGTAAGGAGGCGCGCAGCAGCAGAGGAATACCAGATCCGTAGTAGCCCGGATCTCATGCCAGGCTCCCGGCGGGATCAGGATGGCATCGCCGGGTGAGATCCCGCGGGCCTCGCCATCGATCTCCATCATGCCGGAGCCACTGGTGATGTAGTAGAACTCCTCGCTCTCCCGGTGGTAGTGGCGCTGCGTGGAGCTCCCCGAGGGGACGCGGGCTTCTGCCAGGCTCTGGTTGCGGACGGGGGCATTGGCCGAGTCCAGCAGGCTCGTGATGGTGGAGCCGTCCTTGGTCGTGAAAGGGGTCTGGGCGGAGTGTTTTCTGATTTCCATGGCCGGGTTCCGATCCTTGGAACCATCCCGAACCTTGTCAACCTCCGGCAACCCGTCGATCCTGCCGCCCATGCGCAACGGCCTCATCCTCAAGCTCTCCTCCCCCGACCATCCCGGCATCGTCGCGAAAATCGCATCCTACGTCGCCGCCCATCAGGGGAACCTAACCGAGTTCAGCCAGTTCTCCGACCAGATCGGGAAAAAATTCTTCGCCCGCCTCGAGATCGATACCTCGGGACTCGATGTCACCGTAGAGGATTTCAAGAGCGGCTTCGGCACCCTCGGCCGCTCCCTCGGCGCGACATGGCACTTCCGCGAGCTGCCTTATAAAATGCGCACCGCCGTCCTCGTCACCAAGACCGACCACTGCCTCAACGAAATCCTCCTCCGCACCGAGCTCGGCGAGCTCCCCATCGAGATCACCTCCCTCATCGGGAACCGCGACAACTGCGCCCACATCGCCGCAACGCGCCGGCCTCCCCTTCCACCACATCGAGATGGACGGCCCGCTGCGCGAAAAAGGCTTCTTCGAAATCCGCGATCTCCTCCTCGCCCAGGACGTCGAGCTCATCGTCCTCGCCCGCTTCATGCAGATCCTTCCGGACGGGTTCTGCCAGGAGTTCTCCGGGAAAATCATCAACATCCACCACTCCTTCCTCCCCGCCTTCATCGGCGCGAACCCCTACCGCCAGGCCCACGAGCGCGGCGTGAAACTCATCGGCGCAACCTGCCACTACGTCACCGCGGATCTCGATGCCGGCCCCATCATCGAGCAGGAAGTCGAGCGCGTCTCCCACTTCCACTCCCCCAACGACCTCGCCCGCCTCGGCCGCCACTGCGAGCGCGCCGCCCTCGCCCGCGGCATCCGCTACCACGTCCACGACCGCACCATCATCGACGGCCACCGGGCGATCGTGTTCCCGGACTGAAGGCATCCTCGGCGTGCCTGCGTTATTCCTTTCGTCCAGCCCGTAGCGAGGATTCCTGTGATGATCGCCTGATCACCATGATCCGATTGTGGAGAAGACGTTCCTCAAATAGAATATGGTATGGAAAACGTTTGAGGTTGCTCCGCCTTCTCCCGCTTGGATCGTAATGATGTCTCCTCGGGATATTGCTCGATATGAATCGATCGCGACATCAATCTCCTTCTCAGAACTTGTCGCGCAAATCATCTGAAATCTCCGCATACATTGCCGCGATATCGCGTGCATCCTTCGCAGCCCCGGGATGGATGAACGAGGTGGCTTCATGCTACCACTCACCGTCCGCAAAGCTTTCTGAACTCTTCCTTGGACACACCGACAACCTCTCCCGAATCCATCTCCGCGGATCGCTTCCCGACCTCTTCATCGTCGATCCAGTAGTGGGTGTCATCCAGGCTTCCGAGCAGCAGGACGGCTCCAACTCAGCCCTCTGGTTCGGAGTCCAACCACAGATTCTCGAATTTGGGTAAACGTGCTCATGGGAGTGAAACTACCCTGTTCCGGCAGAGCTTGCAGTCCGAATTATGCCCGCGAACAGTGAATAATGGATCACCGATCGCCGACTGCGGGGCGGTCATTCGGAACAGTGGGGATCGTGGTCTCAATGTATGCGCTCGGGATTGCGGGCGGTTTTCCGTTGTCGCTAAAGAGCGCGTCTCCCACTTCTCACTCCCCAACGAGCTGCCCGCCTCGGCCGCCACTGCGAGCGCGCCGCCCTCGCCCGCGGCATCCACTACGACGTCCACGACCGCACCATCATCGACGGCCACCGGGCTATCGTGTTCCCGGACTGACCCTCTCAAGGAGGGGCGGAACACTTCCGCCCATACCATAGGGAACACCGTTTAACCCCGGAGGGGTGGCAGGAGCGTAGCCCCGTATGCAGCGCAGCGGAATGCGGGGTAACCCGTGCATGGATCATGGCGGCGAGCGGCAGGTCCCGTTACCCCACGTGTCACCGCCGAAGCCGCAAGCCTGCCGTGCCCTTGGCGGGCTGCGGCGGGGGCGTAACAAGTGGCGGCATCCCTCCCTTGCCCGTAAATCCGTTGCGGGATGTGTCCGGGGGTTCCGTTTCACTCCACCCCCGGCTACTTTCTGATCGTCCCTGCCGGGACTCGGGAGGCACCCGCTGTTTCAATCTTTCCCTCGCTTTATTGCCCTGACCCAGGAAACACCGGTTTGCCACCGCGCCTTCAACGCAGAATCCTGTCCTCCTACTTTGTTTGTGTAAGGTGCGCGGCCAACGTGGATTGTAAGCCGACAAGAACGTGGGACGGAATTCGCCCGAGATGCCTGGTCATTCGTCGGGTGGGCAGCGTCGCGAGAAAATTCAGTCGGACTACGGAGGTGACCTGGAGTCCCGTAGCGTCAAAAAAATCGTCGGTGGATGCGATAATCCGATCAAAACCATCCTGCGCCTGATGGATCTGGGAACTGACTCCGCAGACTAAAAAATCTCCGAATCCTGGCAACTCTTTGAGCAGTAGGGCCGGGCGTGGCTTGGTTCCACCGTCTGCCTGGGGCAGTTCGGCCACGATAAGATCACCTTCCGAAAGCATCACTCAGTTTTCAATCGGTGTTCCTGATCCCGAGTAGTCCGGCTCCTCGGCACCGTAAGCGGAATCCAGGAGAGCGGCGGAAGAATCCGGGAAAGTCCCGTTCCCGACCGTGTCCACAATCTCGAGAACGACCACACTGCCTACAGTCATATCCAATGGCTGGATGAGCCGTAAATGGGTTGGATCTTCGACTGTCGCTTGAACTTGCATGGCGGAAGGATAGCGAATCGGGGAAGCGTCGCAAGTCCGGGATTCCCTGCCGAGAAGTGTCAATGGTATCACCGACCGCGGATCTCGATGCCGGCCCCATCATCGAGCAGGAAGTCGAGCGCGTCTCCCACTTCCACTCCCCCAACGACCTCGCCCGCCTCGGCCGCCACTGCGAGCGCGCCGCCCTCGCCCGCGGCATCCGCTACCACGTCCACGACCGCACCATCATCGACGGCCACCGCGCCATCGTGTTCCCGGATTGAAGGAAGCTTTATGAAGGCCGGATATTCAGGAACGTCCAAGGTCTGGCACCGGCTACCGGCGGCGCGCCTTCAACTGCGGGTTAAAGGTTGTAGCTACGGTAATCATCTCGACTCGGAGCGGGTAGCCGGTTGTCCAGCACCGTCTTGTTCGGCTTTAGGAGTTCTTTCGACTCGAGATTGGATCGCGAAGCTTCCACTGGGACTTCTTGCCACGGTTCCCTGGAACGAGAATTGGGCACCGTCCGCTTCGCCAATGCTTACGGTGAAAGATCTCGATGGGAGTGTGATGACCTTTGGAGAGGAAAGAACACCTGCTCCTTCGGCGTCGCGTGCGGCGGCAAGGGTGCTAGCAACGTCATCCTGCATCCATGCCTCAGCATGTTGTAGCGTATTTCTGGCGTTTGTCGCGAGCGTCTCCAATCCGTCAGCCGCCTACGAAATCAGATCCTACAGAAAGAACTTTGCCTTCCACCTCGATTGCTTCACGTCCGTCCTCAAGGGTAACGCTGCGTGGTGTTAAAAGGGTCAGCTCATAGTTCCCATCAGCCGTTCTGTATCCGCCCGTCACGAGCGTTTCGCCCGGGTTGATCTCAGCATTGACCGTTGAACTAAGGACATCCTGCTCAAGCGGGCGGGTGATCCTCTCCAGTTGAGCCCTTGCCGTCTCAAGCTCACGTCTGAGTTCTTTGATATCTTCTCTCTCCCTTTCCGAATCTGTTGTCCTGCGGGTAGCAGCACTAGCAGAGCGCAGCTCAAGAGACCTGCTCACATCGCTCTCGAGGCGTTCTCGCGGTGTAGCATGCTCCGTGGCAGGGGCTTTGCCCGCGGAAGAGTCATTCTTGTGACTATTGCGGTAAACGACGATTACGATGAGAGCCACTAATGCGATTCCAAAGACTAGAGAGAGTTTCTTCATTTCCGATTGGTGGTCATTTCTTTGCCGAACAGTGGTATTAGTAGCACCGACCGCCGATATGCGGGTGGGTGTTTTTGGTTTCGAAGGTGGGAGGAGAGGGAAGGGAAGTCAATGGGGGACTGGGTTTCAGGGAATTTGATGGGGTAAGCGGGAAGATCAGGGATGTGGGATGGTTTGTTTTTGCGAGAGAACTGATATGCCGGGTGGATTGCCACGGCATATCACTTTTTCCAGGTTTCCTGATGATCCCACCTGCTTCGGGGATTCGGCTTAGGGTGTGGGAGGCTCGGGATCGGGGTTGTTGCTGCCGAGGTCGCGGACGGTGCGGGCGGTTTTCCAGTTGGCGGCGAAGGCTTTGCCTTCGGGGGTGGTGCGGAAGCGGAGGACGAGGCGGTGCCGATGGAGAGGAGGATATTGAGCACTTCGCGGAAGTCCGGGCGGAGGGCGGCGGTGAGGGCTTTGCGGGTGGCGATGGCTCCGGAGGGGTTCTGGATGACTTTTTCGTAGTCGGCGAGTTCCTTGGTGTAGAGGACGAGATCGGCGGGGAAGATGCCGTATTCGGTGAGGCCGGGTGCGTCGGCGGCGAGGGCGGCGGTGAGGCGGGTCTTGAGGAGGGTGGCTTTGGCGAGGAGGGCGGTATCGCGCAGGCTCTGCCATCTGGAGAGGGAGAAGCTCGAACTCGGCGGCCTCGCCCTCGCGGCCCTGGTCGCCGAGGTACTCGGCGAAGGTGACGCCAAGCTCCTGGGCGAGGACTTCAAGCTCGGTTTCCTCGCGGTCCTTTTCCACGGCCTGGCCGGTGATGTCGCTGGTTTTTTCCGCGATGGTGGCGGTGAGGGCGGTGACTTTGGCGCGGAATTCGCCGACCCTTTCGGTGAATTTGATGGGGTTGTTGTCCTCCCAGACGGCTCTGGATTCGGGTTTGTCGAGGAGGTTGAGCACGGTGAGGTGCATGGACTGGCGGTTGGCGAATTCGTCTCTCATGGCTTCCGTTTCCTATCCTTTCCGGAATTTTTGTAAACAAGCATTTGCATGGGTGTTTCGCGGTTCCTGTAAGTCGTGTCATATCAATGGCCAGGGGGTTAAACGGCGTTTTTGAAAACAGGCGTTACCGGGCGGTTTGGAGGCACCACGGGACGGTTTTTACGTGTTCCCGCGCGATCCGGAGGCGCTACCGGGAGGTTCGGAGGCGCTACCGGGGAAGCTGAAGGGACTACCGGACGGGCAGGAGGAGCTACCGGGCGATCCGGAGGTGCCACCGGTCGGCCAGGAGGGACTCCCGGGGAATCCGGAGGCACCGCCGGAGGGTTTGGAGGGACTTCGGCGTGGTCTGGAGAGGCTACCGGGCGGTGAGGGGGGACGACCGGGGGATTTGTGTGGTCATGAGGTCGATCCGGTATCCGCGCCTCTTTCCGCGTCCGAATGTAGGGAAACTTGAAAGTTGCCAAATCCGCCGCCCGGCCTCTAGTCTCCCTCCCCCACCGCAGAACATTCATGAACATCGTCGTCGAGAAACAGCCAAAATGCATCGCAACCCTCAGCGTGGAAGTCCCGTCCGGGGACGTTGAGGCGAAGCGCGCGGAAATTTCCTCCGCATACGCCTCCCAGGCGAAGATCCCCGGGTTCCGTCCCGGCAAGGCGCCGAAAGCCGTCATCCAGAAGCGTTTCGGAAAACAGATTTCCGAGGAGCTCCGCGACTCCCTTTTCGGCGAGGCGTGCGACCAGGCTCTTGAGAAGGAGAAGCTCAAGGTCCTCGACTTCGGTTTCCCGGACAATCTGAACGAGCGCCCCGACGGCTCCATCTCGTTTGATTCGAAACTGATCCTCGCACCCGAGTTCACCCTTCCGGAATACAAGGGCATCGAGGTGAAGGCGCCCTCCGCGGAAGTCACTGAGGAAGAGATCGAAGCGCAGATCCAGCAGCTCCGCGGGCGCCTCGCCGAGTTCGAGGACGTGGCCGACCGGCCTCTCGAGGACGACGACATCGCCATTGTCGATTTCACCACCACCGTGGATGGGAAGCCGCTGACCGAAGTCATCGGTGAGGAAAAGGGCAACTACCTCGCCAAGCGTGAGGGCCACTGGGTCCCCATCAAGGAAGGCTCCTTCCTCCCGGGCTACGCCGAGCAGCTCGTCGGCCTCAGCGAAGGCGACAGGAAGGACGTCACCATTACCCTCGGGGACGAGTTTCCCTTCGAAGAGCTTCGCGGAAAGGAGATGACTTTGCACACCTCCATCGAGGGGATCAAGGAAGCGAAACTACCGGAGGTGGACGACGGGTTCGCGGAGAAACTCGTCCCGGGCAAGTCCCTGGAGGATGTCAAGGCGATGATACGCGAGAACATGGGCGTCGAGAAGCTCAAGCAGATCAACGAGTTCAAGGTCAACCAGATCGTCGAGCACCTGAACAAGGCGGTGAGCTTCGACCTGCCAGAGGAAATCGTCCAGCGCGAGACCCAGAACCAGGCGAACACCCTGGTGGAGGAAGGCCAGAAGCAGGGTGCGACCGACGAGCAGATGCTGGAGCAGCAGGAGGAGATTTTCAGCGTCGCCACGCAGCGCGCCACCACCAACCTGCGCACCAATTTCCTGCTCCAGGAAATCGCCGCCGCGGAGAAAATCTCCGTTCCCGATTCGGATCTCCTCCAGCACATTTCCAGGATCGCGGAGTCCCGCAAGGAGCCGGTCAAGAAGGTCATCAAGGATCTCCAGAAGAAGAACCGCATCCAGTCCATCCGCAATTCCATGCTCATCGGCCAGACCATTGACTTCCTTATCCAGGAGGCGAAGGTCACGGAAGTTTCCGCCGAGGAACTCGAAGCAACACCCGCCGAATAACCTATGAATCTCTTCCCGCCCTCCAACAACGCGGCTGCCCAGGCGCCCCAAAGCAACTACTACGTCCCCGTCGTCATCGAGTCCGACGCGCGCGGCGAGCGCTCGTTCGACATCTATTCCCGCCTCCTCAAGGATCGCATCATTTTCATAGGCACCGCCATCGACGACGGCGTGGCGAACTCCGTGATCGCCCAGTTGCTCTTCCTCCAGATGCAGGATCCGAAGAAGGACATCCACATCTATATCAACAGTCCCGGCGGCTCCGTCACCGCGGGTCTGGCAATGTATGATACCATGCAGTTTCTGACCTGCGATGTGAACACATATTGCATCGGCATCTGCGCCTCCATGGGATCCGTCCTCCTTACCGCTGGCACGAAGGGGAAGCGGTTCTGCCTGCCGAATTCCCACGTCATGATCCACCAGGTCTCCGGCGGAGCGCAAGGCACCGCATCCGATGTCGAGCGCACCATCGGATTCATGTTCAGACTGAAGAAAAAGCTCAATGCGATACTGGCCCACCACACCGGCAAGTCCATTGAGGAGGTCGAGAACGATTCCGACCGCGACAATTACATGACCGCCGAGGAATCCGTGGCCTACGGCCTGGTGGACAAGGTCGCTCGAATCCCGCAAGCAACTCCCCGACTCACTCCGCCCCGAATTGGAGAACAAGGACTGAGCGGGGTTTCCTCCTTGGATTCTGAAAGATGAAAGCTAACATTTAGCAAATGGCGCGCGCATCCAATCTCACCATGTGCTCTTTCTGCGGAAAGAGCCACTCCGAGGTCAAAAAACTCATCGCCGGTCCCGGCGTCTACATTTGCAACGAATGTGTCGATGTCTGTTCGAACATTCTCATCAAGGAGCTGAATCCCTCCCAGGGTAAATCCAGGAAGGGGAAATCCAAGCCCCTCACCCAGGCGGAAGTCCCCACCCCCGCCGAGCTTCTCCGCGAGCTGGACAACTACGTCATCGGCCAAGAGACCGCGAAGCGGGTTCTTTCCGTCGCCGTCTACAACCACTACCTGCGCCTCAACCAGGACGTTACCCCGCTCGACGACGAATTCGATGACGTCGAGATCGAGAAATCCAACGTCCTGCTCCTTGGCTCCACAGGATCGGGGAAAACCCTCCTCGCCCGCACCCTGGCCCGCGTCCTGGATGTCCCCTTCACCATCGTGGATGCCACCACCCTCACGGAAGCCGGTTATGTCGGAGAGGATGTGGAGAACATCATCCTCCGCCTTCTCCAGGCCGCCGATTTCGATGTCGAACGCGCGGAGCGTGGGATCATCTACGTCGATGAGATCGACAAGATCGGTCGCAAGACCGAGAACGTTTCCATCACCCGCGATGTCTCCGGGGAGGGCGTCCAGCAGGCGCTCCTGAAAATCCTCGAAGGCAGTGTCTGCAATGTCCCCCCGCAAGGCGGCCGCAAGCATCCCCAGCAGGAATACATACAGGTGAACACCGAGAAGATCCTCTTCGTCTGCGGAGGCGCGTTCGTCGGCCTCGAGGACATCATCAAGCGCCGCCTCGGCAGCAAGACCCTCGGTTTCCACAGCGACAACCGCCCCAACGAGGAAGAGGAGAAGACCTCGAAGATTCTTGAGCGGACTCTGCCGGAGGATCTCCTCCACTTCGGCCTCATCCCCGAATTCATCGGTCGCCTCCCGGTCATCTCCTCTCTCAGGAAACTCACCGAGGACGAGCTGGTCCAGATCCTCACCGAGCCGAAAAACGCCCTGGTGAAGCAATATTCCAAGCAGCTCGCGATGAACGGGGTCAAACTCCGCATCACCCGCGATGCCCTCCGCGCTATCGCGAAAATGGCCGTCGAACGCGGCACGGGAGCACGCGCCCTCCGCTCCATTTTCGAGAAACTCATGCTCGACGTCATGTTCGACGTCCCCTCCCGGGGTGATATCGAGGCTGTCACCATCAACCGCGCGGTGGTCGAAGGCACCAAGCCCCCCTCCATGCGCCGCCGGAAACCCGACGCGGATGCCGCGTAGCGTTTCGAAGGGGACTCCAGTCGCTGCCTTCCTGAAATGCTCACGTTTTTCTCCGAAAAATTCACAAAAACCGACCCCTTCGCGGTCATCCGCAGCCTTGCCTGGTTCCCAGACGCCGATACCGAATCGGCTCCCGACCCGCTTCCCGGACAATCCCAGGGACGTATCCGGAAACGTATTTGTCGGGCGGTCGCAGAATTATAGAATTTCCCAAACAAATCCTGAATCCGGTGTCGCAAAATTACCTGCACCCGCTATTTCACCTCCCAGCCCATGATCGAAGTCGCAAATCTCACCAAACGTTTCGGCACCAAGCTTGCCGTGGACAACCTCTCATTCACAGTGGAAAAGGGCGAGGTTCTCGGTTTCCTTGGCCCCAACGGAGCCGGAAAATCAACCACCATGCGCATGGTCACCGGCTTTATCCCGCCCACTTCCGGCGATGCCAGAGTCTGCGGAATATCGATCACCGAAAACCCCTCCGCAGCGAAAACCAAGATCGGATACCTTCCGGAGTCCGCCCCGCTCTACAATGACATGACCGTCACCGGCTTCCTGAAATTCTGCGCCGCGATCCGGGGTCTGGTCGGCGCCGAGAAGAACGAAGCTGTCGAGCGTTCCATCGAGACCTGCTTCCTCACAAGCGTCGCCCACCAGTCCATCGACACCCTTTCGAAAGGCTACCGCCACCGCACCTGCCTCGCCCAGGCGCTCCTGCATGATCCCGAAGTCCTGATCCTTGACGAACCCACCGACGGTCTCGATCCCAACCAGAAATACGAAGTCCGCCAGCTCATCAAGCGCCTGGGTCAGGAAAAGGCCATTCTTTTCTCCACTCATATCCTGGAGGAGGTCGAAGCTGCCTGCACCCGCGCCGTCATCGTGGACAGAGGTGCCATCGTCGCGGATGGCACCCCCGCCGAGCTGATCGCCCAGGCTCCGAACAGATCCCTGACCGACCTTTTCCGCAAAGTGACAACCACCGACACCGCCGCGTGAGGCGTGGCGGCGGCGTGCAGTCGCCGTTTCCAGAACCCAGGTCATCCTTCAAATTCACAATTTCAAATACCCGATGTCATCGCTAGTAATCTTCCGTCGTGAGCTGAAATCCTACTTCGCCCAGCCCACTGCCTACGCCATCATTGTAATCTTCCTCATCCTTTCCCTAGGCTTCACATTTACCTTCGGAAACTTCATGCGGGTCGGCGATGCATCGCTCGAATACTCATTCTTTTTCTGGCATCCATGGCTATACATGCTCATCGCCCCGGCGGTCGGGATGAAACTCTGGGCCGACGAGCAGCGCAACGGCACCATCGAGCTCCTGGGTACCTTCCCTGTCTCCACCTGGTCCGCCATCGTGGGGAAATTCCTCGCCGCTTCCACCGTCACCCTTGTCGCCCTGCTACTCACATTCCCTATCGTCATCACCGTCAACTACCTTGGCGATCCTGACAACGGAGCCATTTTCGCCGGCTACCTCGGATCGTTCCTCGTCTGCTGCACCTTTCTCGCCATCACCATGCTGGTCTCCGCATGCACCCGCGACCAGGTGGTCTGCCTCATCGTGTCAGTCACCATATGCACTCTCATGGTTCTCTGCGGCTATGATGATTTCACCCGCGAGCTGGCAAAGGCGACCTCTTCATCGACTGTGGAGGCCATCGTCTCCTTCGGCGTCTGGGACCACTTCTCATCCCTCAACCGCGGCCTTTTCCGCCTCCAGGACTTCGTCTGGTTCGCCAGCTTCATCTCCCTCTGTCTTGTTGGCACGTCCACCATCCTTGGCGCGAAGCGCGCGTAAGAACTTCCCGCAACCCAGTATTTCAGACTTCAAGCGTTCACCATGAAATCCCTAACACGCGCCTTCCTCGGCATCTTCGCCCTTGTCGCCATCGCCATCCTGGCCAACTGGCTGGTATCGCTCACCTCGTTGGGTAACAAGGGCGCCGACTTCACGGAAAACAAGATCCACACCCTTTCCGATGGCACGAAATCCATCCTGGGGGAAATGGACACCCCGGTCACCATTCGCTACTACGCTTCCCGTAATACCGACTACATGCCGGAGCAGCTGAAGCTCCACATCAAGCGTGTCGACGACCTCCTCAAGGAATACGCCAACCTCGCCGATGGAAAGCTTCGCATCGAGAATCTCGACCCCGAGCCGGACACCGATGCCGAGGACTCCGCCAACCTCGACGGCCTCAGCGGCCAGAACATCAACGGCGACAACCTTTACCTGGGAATGGCCGTTTCCGCCCTCGACAAAAAAGTCGTCCTCCCTTTCCTGAACCCGGCCGAGGAAACCCTGCTCGAATACCAGATTTCCAAAGCGATAGCGGAAGTCACCACTCCGGTGAAACCGACCATCGGAATCATGTCCGCCCTGGATCTTGCGGGCACCCCCGCCATGATGCCCGGCCAGCAGCCACAGCAGGCATGGGTCATCTACCAGCAACTCCAGCAGAGCTTTGACCTGAAAGACCTCGGAATGGCTCCTGAAAAAATCGACCCTGCGGAAATCAAGGTTCTCCTCCTTTTTCACCCCGCTGAGATCACGCCGGAAACGGAATATCTCGTCGACCAGTATCTCTTGGAAGGCGGCACCGTGGTCGCCTGTCTTGATGCCTTCTCCGTCGCCGCACAGATGACGGGCGGCCAGCCGAACCCGATGACAGGCCAGCAAGCCGGCGCTCCGACGACCTCCACCCTGCCCACCCTGCTCTCCGCATGGGGAGTCGAATTCACCTCTACGGAAGTCCTCGCGGATCCCGTCTACGCCACCGTCCTGGGTGGTGATCGCAAGGGCATCGCCGTCCTCAGCCTCCCGCAAAGCGCCATGCCGCAGAAGGACAACATCATCACGAAAGGCATCGAATCCGTGACACTCTACCTCCCGGGTGCGTTCAAGAAACTCGGCACCGGCGGTGTCTCCGCGAACTCCCTGATGCGCTCTTCCACCAGCGCCGGCTTTGTCGATTCCTTCAAGGCCTCACGCCTCGATCCGTCTTTGGACACCTCCGTGAAATCCCTTGGCAGCGCCCTTGATCTCGTCACCCATCTTTCAGGGAAATTCAAGACCGCCTTCCCTGGTGGCAAACCCAAAGCCGTGGAAACCGCTCCCGAAAACGAGGAGAAAGTAGAAGAGAAATCCCTTAAGGAAGCCGCCAAACCCGGTAACGTGTTCCTGGTCGCCGACGTCGATGCCTTCTACGACCGCTTCGCCTACAACGTCCAGAACTTCGGCGGCATGCAGATGGCGACCCCGTCGAATGGGAATGCCGCCTTTCTCATGAACCTCCTCGACCAGGCAACCGGGTCGAAATATCTGATCGGCTCCCGTTCCCGGGCCGCCACCCGCCGTCCCTTCACCGTCATCCAGGAAATGGAAGCCGAGTTCGAGCAAAGCGTCGGCGGAAAGATCGCGGAGTTTCAAGAGAAGCAGCGTGAGGCGCAGACGAAGCTTCAGGAACTCCAGTCGCAGAAATCCCAGGGATCCGAACTCTACCTCTCACCCGAACAGGAAGCGGAGATCAGAAAACTCCGGGAGCAGCAGGTGGAATATTCCCGCCTCGTCCGCAACCAGGAAAAGGATCTGCGCCGCCAGAAGGACAAGCTTTCCGGAAAAATCACGCTTCTCAATGTGGCCGCGATGCCCGCACTCGTCATTCTATTCGCCCTCGCCCTGTTCTTGAAGCGCCGCTCCTCGACCCGCGCCCGCTAATTTTTCCGCCCGAAAACCGAACCCTCCCAACCAGCTAACTTCAGATGAAATCCCGCACCGTCATCCTCCTCTGGGCCATCGCCATAGTCCTTGGCGTTACCATCTTCATCGTGAAAAAATCCCAGGACAGCAGCCAGGAGAAGTCCACCGCACGCGCCCCCGGCCAGACCCTTCTTGAGGACTTTCCCGCGGAGAAGGTGGCGCTTCTCAAAATCACCGGAGCAGATGAAACGACGACCCTGGTCGAGAAAGACGGGAAATGGACCGTCTCCGAACGCGACGGCTATCCCGCCAACACCCGCAATATCAACGATCTCCTCCGTACCCTCTCCGATCTGAAGGTCACCCAGGGAATCGAAGCCGGCCCTTCCTTCTCTCCACACTTCGGCATGGACGAAAAGTCCTCCGATCCCGAGGAGCGCGGTCTCACAACCGTTTTCAAAGACACCTCGGGCAAGGAACTCGCTACCCTTTCCTTCGGGAAGAATCTCGATTCCGCCGCGTCAGACTCTCCCTATGGCGGAGGTGCGACCGGTCGCTTCGTCCGCAACCATGCCGATGAATCCGGCTTTTACGCAGTTTCCGAACTATTCGGCACGCTCAACGCGGATCCGAAAAGCTGGCTCAGCGATGAGTTCCTGAAAGTAGAGAAGCCCAAAACCATTTCGCTCACCAAACCCGGCTCCGAGGAGAATGAATGGACGCTCGTCCGCGAGAAAGAGGATGGCGATTTCGCTTTCTCAGATGCCTACTTCGGCGTGAAGACCGACCCTGCCTCGACCGGCCAGCTCAAATCGATTTTCTCCTACGCCCGCTTCGAAGACATCGTGCCAGCCGCCGAAGTCGAAAAACGCGCCACCCCGGACAAGCTTCAGACCGCCACCATCACCACTTTCGAAGGGCTTGAATACACAATCGGTATCCAGCCCGCGAAACCAGAGGAGGGCGCTGAGGAATCCGCCGAAAAAACCTACCTCATGAAGGTGGACGTCAGCGGTGAACTCCCCAAGGAGCGTAAGAAAGCCGAAGGAGAGACCGATGAGGATGCGAAAAAGGCCGACGAAGTTTTCACCGAGCGCCTCGCTTCCTTGAAAGAAACCCTGGAGAAAACCAAGGCGCTGGAGGGTCGCACCTTCGAGGTCAGCAACTTCGCCGTCGATGCCCTGTTGAAATCCCGCACAGATCTGATGTTGAAAACACCGGCTCCGGCTCCAGAGGCGGAAACCTCTCCACCATCGCCTGGAACCAGTGCCTTCACCCAGCCAATTGAGATCCCCGCCCAACCGGCACCCGCGCCGCCCGAAGCCTCGGAAGAAGAAGAGCCCCCTTCCAGAAACGCCCGAGCAGGAGCTTCCCGAGGAGTAGAACCATTCCGATCCCTGCCGCATCGACACACGCACTTTTCCTGGAAAAGCCTTCACCATAAGTCGTATTTTTAGTCCCCACGATCACCCCACCGCTCTGGCTGATCTCCAAGATTTTATCTACCCGTAAAAACTGATTTCGTTAGGACGCAATTCTCCCGCAAGGGGAATATCCGTTCCGCGGATTTCCATTGAAACCTGGATCCGACATCGGACGACATTGTCGTTCAGAAGCTCCGGTGGGCCAGCTCCAAAAAGCTAGCCGAAGCAGGCGACATCCTCGCAGTTATGGGAACGGACAGACTCGACATGCGATATACCGAGAACTGTTGCGCCATCTGAAAACCACGGATCGTTTGGAAGCGAACATTGCCTCAATCCCGCCTTCCAGTATCCGAATCATTTAATCTCGCCAATCCCGCCTCCAGCGTCTTCCATACCCGCCCCGTGACCCAGCACCGCACAGACGACCTCCGTATCTCAGGCATCAACCCGCTCATTTCTCCGGCGGTTCTTGCCTACTATCTACCCATCACCGGGCAGGCCGCTGCCGTCGTCCACAACGCGCGCGCCGAGGCGGACGCCATCCTGAACCTTGAGAACGACAGGCTTCTCGTGATTGTCGGCCCCTGCTCCATCCACGATCCGGATGCGGCTCTCGAATACGCCGGGAAACTCAGGAATGAGATGGATCGGCTCAAGGACGATCTCTGCATCATCATGCGCGTGTATTTCGAGAAACCCCGGGCACCACCGTCGGTTGGAAGGGGCTCATCAACGACCCCGGTCTTGATGATTCCTTCGATATAAATCGCGGCCTCCGGATCGCCAGGAAATTGCTTCTCGATCTCGCCAACATGGGGGTCTCCGCTGGTACGGAATTCCTCGACACCATCTCCCCGCAGTATATCGCCGACCTTATTGCCTGGGGAGCCATAGGAGCGCGCACCACGGAATCCCAGATCCACCGTGAGCTCGCTTCCGGCCTCTCCATGCCCGTTGGTTTTAAAAACGGCACCGGCGGCTCCATCCAACTCGCGCTCGATGCCATTCAATCCGCCTCCCGCCCCCACCATTTTCTATCGGTCACCAAGCAAGGGGTATCAGCCATCGTTTCCACGGCCGGAAACACATCCTGCCATCTCATCCTCCGTGGCGGGAAGACGGGGCCGAATTACGACGCCGAATCGGTTGCCGCCGTCGAAAAAATGCTCGCCGAAGCAAGTCTCCCGCAGTCGCTGATGATCGATTGTTCGCACGGAAACTCGAACAAGGACTTCCGCAACCAGCCGCTCGTCGCGAAGGATCTCGCGAGCCAGATTGCCGCGGGGTCGAAAACCGTTACCTCGGTTATGATCGAGTCAAACCTTGTCGAGGGGAACCAGAAGCTCGATTCCGACCTCTCGAAGCTCACCCGCGGCCAGTCTGTGACCGACGCATGCATCAGCTGGAATCACACGGTCGAAGTCCTCGACACCTTGGCCGAAGCTGTACGAAAGCGGCGCTCTTAGATCCTCTCAGCCTGATTT
The DNA here is from genome assembly GCA_963758175.1 of uncultured Verrucomicrobiae bacterium. Classification (GTDB taxonomy): domain Bacteria; phylum Verrucomicrobiota; class Verrucomicrobiia; order Verrucomicrobiales; family Akkermansiaceae; genus Luteolibacter. The sequence goes on along the minus strand of CAVWUI010000002.1, from coordinate 480,178 downwards.
TTCCATGATCTGGCAGCAGGTCTGTGACGCTTCCACGCCAAGGATCTTCCTTTCGAAACAGAATTCGGCGCCCGGCGGCCTGATTGTTCAATCCGCCATTTGCCCCGATTTTCCACAGCGGATGTGACTGTTACCTGTCCGATTTCGGGGTCTTCAGAAATTTCTCCATCTCCGCGAGCGACTTCGTATTAAGGACGTCCTCCCGCCGTAGCCAGCCCTTCCGTGCCAGCCTCACTCCCACCCCGATGTGATGCAGCCGTGCCCGCGAATGCGCGTCCGGATTGATGGAGCAGAGCACCCCCTTTTCACGGGCGCGCTTCCACCAGCGCCAGTCCATATCCATGCGCATCGGCGAGCAGTTCAATTCGATCACCGTCCGGGTTTCAGCCGCGCAGTCAATGATGCGGGCATGATCCACCGGGTAGCCATCGCGCTTCAGGAGCAGCCTGCCTGTCACGTGTCCAAGCATGGTGACGTGCTCGTTCTCCATCGCGCTGCAGATACGGGCGGTCATCGAGTCCTCGTCCAGATTCCCGAAATGATGAACCGAGGCGACGGTGAAATCCAGTTTCCCCAGGATGTCATCGGGGAAATCCAGTGATCCATCCATGAGGATGTCCACCTCGGATCCTGAGAAAATACGGAATCCTCTCAGCGTGTTCTCGAGTTCCCTAATGGAATCAAGCTGTTTCAGCAGCCGCTCCTCATTCAGTCCGCCCGCGTAGGCAGTTGACCTCGAATGATCGGAAATGCCCAGGTATTGGAGACCAGCTCCATCGCCTCCTCGACCATACCTTCGAGGGTGTCCCTCCCGTCAGACTCCGTGGTATGGTTATGGAAAGTCCCGCGCAAGTTCATCAGTTCGACGAGGTGCGGAAGCTTGTTTTCAGCAGCCGCTTCGATCTCGCCACGGTTCTCGCGCAACTCCGGCTCGATATACTGAAGTCCCAGAGCCTTATAGATGTCCTTTTCCTCGTCCACTTCCGGCCTCGCGGTGTTTTCATTCACAGGGTTGAGGCCGTATTCATTCAGCGACCAACCCTTCTTCAATGCCAACGATCGAAGCGCGACATTGTGCTCCTTCGATCCCGTGAAATATTGGAGAGCAAAGGGAAACTCGGAATTTGTCACCGCGCGCAGATCGCAGTAGATCCCGTTCTTCAAGCGCACGGATGCTTTCGTATCCCCGCACGCGATCACCGCTTCCACCTGCGGGAGAGTTGTGAAATCCTCGCAGACCAGCGCGCCCTCCTTCGTCGCCACCAGGAAATCCAGATCACCCACGGTCTCCTTTGCACGACGGTAGGAACCAGCCACCGCCACCCGGGAGACTTCGCGATGGAGTTTCAACGTTTCCAAAAGCCCCTCCACCAGAGCCCCGATGCTGCCCAAGGTAAAACGATCGGCGAACTTCTCGTTCGCCGCGATCGCTTCAAGAATCTTCACCTGGGTCTTCGCGCCGAAACCCGGCAGTTCCGCCACTTTCCCGACCTCACACGCGACCCGGAGCTTGTCCACCGAGTCCACTCCTAGTGAATCGTAGAGCGCCTTGATCTTCTTCGGCCCCAGCCCCTGGACATCGAAGAGAGAGAAAATCGTTTCCGGAAACTCGCTCTTGAGATTCTCGTAAAACTCCAGCCCGCCTGTACTCGCCATCTCTCCAAGTTTATCGCGCAAGGCCTCGCCTATGCCCTTCACGCCCTTCAGTTCGTCGTTCTTCGCCAACTCCACCACATCCTCCTCCATCGAAAGCACGATCTCCGCCCCCTGCCGGTACGCCCGTACCTTGAACGGGTTCTCTCCTTTCAGCTCCAGTAACAAAGCAATCTTCTCCAGCGTTTCCGCCATTTCCTCCCGGTTCATATCGCGAAAAATATGCGACCCGCCCCCGGAACGTGCAAGAGCTGAGGAGTCGGGACAATCCTGTCCCGACAATCAGACGGCGTGCTTCCGGTTCAGCATCCACATCAGCGGCAGGGCAAAGAACGGGGAGAGGAGAAAGCCGCCGATCATGCCAGCCAGGAGGTTGCGGGTGACGTTTGGGGAAACGGGCGTGTCGGGGATGACGGGGTCGTCATGGACGATAACCGAGCCCAATTCTCCTGAACTCTTCTCGATTTCGGTTCGAACCAACTTGAGTTTGATTTCCTGAAGCAGGGCGAGTTCGGTTTCCAGGTCGCGCTTCGAGTCGATGAAATTCCTGCTGTCTCCGGTCGCCGTATCTTCACGGCGGGAAATGATGTTCATGATCTTCCTCTTTTCCGCGACCACATCTTCCTGCTCCCGAACCACTTTTCTCAACTCCCCGATGAGTTCCGTCAATGGCTTTTCCGTGAGTTCGATTCTATAATCCATGTATGCCCTGGTCACCTCCGCTGCGATATCCCGGGCATCCTCACGGTTGGTATGCCGGGCGGTGATGGAAACCAGATCCGTCCCATCGATACGTTGCGGTTTCACCGCCGCCTTCAGAGCCGCCAATGTCGCCTCATGATCCAGCCCCCAGCGGTTGGGGAGATCGAGAGCCGCGATGGCTCTGTTGAGAGGATTCCGTCCGGTGATCTTTTTGATCTCCGTTTGGAAAAACGCTTCCGTCCTCGGATCCTGGGACTTCAATCCGTTTACTCGGGGTCTGCGGTCTTTGAGCTCGATTACCGCCGTGCTCTCATACTCGCTCGGTGTCAGGTAGGTGGCTATGGCCGCAATCAGCAAGCATCCCAGCACTCCTACCGGAACCATCGCAAGTAACATCCACCAGTAGCGTTTGAACATGGATTGACGCTATCCGTTTGGGACTCAGGCACAAGCAACCAAAGCGTAGGATGTTGTGGATCGCGCCACGCCCCATAATGTCACAATCCGGTTCTCGCCAGGGCGGTCATTATGCTCGATGCTGTCCAGCCATGGACATCACATCACTCGATCTTACCAATGAGTTCCCCCGCAGCCCCCGCGACATTTCCATCGCCGGATACGTCGTCGCCGCCCGCTGCGTGGACAAATGCCGAGCCGTACTGAACGGTACCGCCGGTGAATACCACTCCGGTTGCCCGCTCGACGAAGTCTGGCTCGACTTCGTGGGAATCAAATACAAAGCCTTTCGTAAATTCATCTCCACAGGCGCCGATGACGCCGCTGTATCCGAATGGATCGCCGGCAAGGCCAAGCAGAAGAAACGCTCCGAGGTGATTGCCTGGAACAACAAGATGCGTGACAAACAGATCAGCAAGATGTCGCAGAAACTCCAGGAGTTCCTGGAGGATTACATTCCCGAAAATCTTCCCGAGAACAAGCCGCCCTATGTTTGGTTCGATGTGTATGACATCGAGGAAAAGCGTTTCTGATCACTTTTCCTGCTTCACCTCGGTCACACGGCCGCCCTTCTCCACAATGGTGAACTTGCCCCCGGTACGGTTGGCAAGTTCTCCCATCGCCTCCGCCACCTTGGGTTCCATCATCGCCACGGAATTGATAATCGTATCCTTCCGTTTGGCGCTCGAGGCCAGGCGCTTTACAAGGCTCATCAGACTTTTATCACCCATCGCTCCATCGGTCATGAAAAAGATGACCTGAGGCGGCGGATCCATATCAAGCGCCATTTCCATCGGACTTTCCCAGTCGGTCCCTCCTGATAATGGGGTATTTTTTATATCCGACAGCGATTTGCTGATTGCGGCATCGGTGCGGTCGATCCAAGTGGCCGATTGCCTCGAGCCTTGCGGCCTCCATTCGTGCCATCCTCTGCCCCTCCACTTGAAGACATCACCCGAAGGATCGGTCACGGAGGCAACGCCGTCATCATCCTTTCCACCGCCGCTTTCACTTTCAACCTTGTCCCCTGCGATCCAGGCCGGGCCGGAGAAAAAGATCATCTGGTATTTCGTGCCTGTCCCAAGTCCCCTGATTGACTTTGTCAGCTCATCCCGCATCAGTTTGTCACGCTCGCCGTTCATCGACTTAGAATAGTCGATCACATATGCGATGCGCTCTGCCTTCACCTCCTGGTTGAAGAACGTGGCGCCACCGCCTGCGGCGAAACCGTCGCCGTCACCCCAGCCGCCACCGAACCCCTCACCGTCACCGAACTCCACAGCCTGCACATCGGCCACTTCATCGGGAACGGGAATCGAAACGGGCGAGGCGGAATTCACCGCGATCACCTTGACCGATGACGACGCGGGCGAAGTGGGCTTGCGTTGCACCTGGGTGTTCACCTTTTTCTGCTCCACGTCTTTCTCGGGGCTGTCGTTTCCAACGTAGCTGACGATGACCGGAGTCTCCTTTTCGAATCCGGGCAGGAGACCAGCCCGAGAGTGAGGCCGATGATCAAGATCACGAGAAGTGAAATCACGGCCGAGGATATCGTGGAGTTGCGGCGTTGCGCGGCGAGACGCGCCTGTGCTTCCGGATCGAGTTGTGCGTGGATACTCATGGTGTGGGTTTTGGGTTTGTTCCGAAGACGGGTGAACAACCTGCCATCATTTTGGTAACGGTTCAACCTTGGGTTTCCTTAGGCAGAAGAACAGCGGAAAACAAATAGAAAATAGAATCGCGATAAATGTTTCGTGAAAACCCTTGCGTATAGAGTGAAAGTCTGCAATGACCGCGCCAGATGAATCTCCTAGCGGAAAACCTGATATCGCCCGTCGTCCTCTGTTTCGCACTGGGTATCATCGCACGATGGATCAAGAGCGACCTGGCCATCCCGGAGCCGATTTATCAGGGGCTTTCAATTTACCTGCTTCTGGCAATCGGGTTGAAAGGCGGCAAGGCGCTGGCCACGACCCCGTTCTCGGAAATGCTCATGCCTGCCGTCGTGACCTTCGTGTTAGGCTGCGTCACGGCGGTTTCCGCGTTCTTGCTTATGAAGCATGTGGGAAGGCTGAGCCGTGAGAACGCCTCCGCGGTGGCCGCGCACTACGGCTCGGTATCCGTCGTGACTTTCCTGGCCGCGACCGAGGCGGTAAAGAGGACGGGCATGCCTTTCGAGGGGTACCTTCCCGCGCTGGTAGCGGTGCTGGAGGTGCCAGGCATCATCGTCGCGCTCCTGTTTGCCAGTAGCGGCGGACAGGGCGGGGGAGGGGGGTGGAAGAAAGCCCTGCATGAGGTCATTACAGGGAAGAGTATCGTTCTCCTGGTCGGCGGACTGATCATTGGGGGTGTCTGCGGCCCAGCGAAGATGGTTGACGTGGAGCCGTTTTTCATCACCGCGTTCAAGGGCGCGCTCTGCATATTTCTTCTGGAACTCGGGCTGATCGCTGGCAAGAGGCTGGCGGATGTGGGTAAGGCCGGATGGAGGCTGATCGCGCTGGGGTGCTTCCTGCCGGTGTTTCACGGTACCCTCGGTGTCATCGGGGCGCTTCTGGTCGGCATGACTCCGGGAGGTGCGGCGATTTTCGGCGCGATGGTCGGCAGCGCCTCCTACATCGCCGCTCCCGCCGCCGTCCGTATCGCCCTGCCCAAGGCCAATCCGGGATACTATCTCACACTTTCCCTGGGCATCACGTTTCCTTTCAATCTCGCTTTCGGCATCCCCCTTCTTCAGAAATTCTCGAACATCCTCCACTCATGGCTATGAAAATCCTCCTCAAGAAAGTAACGATCAACGCGGAACGCCTTCTCCGCGACGAGATCATCGGATTGATCAGGCGACACGGTGCGACAGGCTGGACTGTCACCGCGGTGGAGGGCGAGGGTTCGCGGGGGAACCGGACTTCGGACTTCGAGGGCCGGAACGCGCAGATCGACACCATCGTCTCCCCTGAGACCGCGGACGCGATCATGGACGAGGTCGCCGAAAAATATTTCGCCGATTGGGCGATCATCACCTACTCGACGGATGTGGAAGTGCTGCGCGGGGACAAATACCTCGGGGGAAAAAGCGACGAACTTTGACAGCCAGCGGGTTCAGCGCTTTCCGACCCGCCAGGCCGTCAGCCATTTCCGCGAGACCTGGGTGTAGCCCCTTTGCAGGAGCCGTCTCTCCATGTCTGGAAAATGCGCGGCGCCGTAAAAGATCCCGATCTTCTTTTCCCCGGCGGCCACCTGAGCGTCCAGCACCTCCAGGCATTTCGCGTTCCTGTCCCCGATGATCACGTTCTCTCCAGCAAGGGAATCGATGTGCGTGTCTCCTTCCGCCATCGCATGCATGAGTTCCAGCTTCACCAGATCCGTGCGGCCGGTAAGGATTCCTCTCATCAGATTGAGGGAGTCCGGATCGCGGCTCGGCTTCTTCGCGGCGATTCCCGCCTGAATCATGAAGCCCAGCAGGGACTCACCCCGCTCTTCTTGCAAGGCCTCGAACTCCGCCATGGTCAGATCCGCGTGGATGAAATTTTCCGCGAAATAATCGATGAGGGCGCCCTGTCCGGTCAGGCCGAGAGCTTTTTCCATCGTATCGAAGATGACCCTCAGTCCGACGAGATTGTCTTCCGCCGCGGGTTCCTTCGCAACGGGTGGTTTTTGTCCTCCACCCAGACGCTCGCCTCCCACCATTTCGAACAGCAACACCCCGTATTTCCTGAAGTGGCCGTTGAGAAATTCATAATAGCGCTTGTCTGCCAGGTGGATGGCTCCGATCAGATCCACCCGGATCCCGTCTTTCTCGTAACCGAAGACCGCTGTCTGGAGCTTTGCCGACTCAGCGTTTTCCTTCACGCGGATGAAGTCTCCGGCCATACATTCGCCTCCACTGGCGGTAAGCAATGTGGCGACCATCGCGACGTTCCGCGCCCATGACATCCTGATTCCCATGCGAATATTTTCGCACCGCATCCCGTCATTGCCCATGGAAAATTTCCAGTCTATCCTCCCGCGCCGATGACTCCCCGTTTCGCCCTTTCCTATTGCCCTGATCTTCTCAGTTTCACCCGCAGGACAACGCGTGAGGTGATGGTTGGCAATGTGGGGGTCGGCGGGGGCAATCCCGTGCGGGTGCAGTCCATGATCACCTCCGACACCCGTGACACACCCGCATGCGTCGCGGAGGTTCTTGGTCTTGCGGACGCGGGCTGTGAGATCGTCCGAATCACCGCGCAGACGAAAGTCTATGCCGCGAATCTGGAGAACATCGCCAGGGAAGTCCGCGCCGCCGGTTGCCAGGTTCCGCTGGTGGCTGACATACACTTCAAGCCGGACGCCGCCATGGAGGCCGCGAAATGGGTGGAGAAAGTGCGCGTGAATCCCGGCAACTACGCGGACAAGAAAAAGTTCGAGGTGCGCGAATACTCCGATGACCAGTATGAGGCGGAGTTGGAACGAATCCGTGAGCAATTCACTCCCCTCGTCCACCTTTGCAAGGATCTGGGCAGGGCGATGCGCATCGGCACCAACCACGGTTCCCTTTCCGACCGCATCATGAACCGCTACGGGGACACCCCGCTTGGCATGTGCGAGAGCGCGCTGGAATTCGCCCGCATCGCCAGGGAAAACGGTTACCATGGGTTCGTCTTCTCGATGAAAGCCTCAAATCCGAAGGTGATGATAGAGGCGTACCGCCTCCTCGTCGCGAGGCTGGATGCCGAGGGGGAGGACTGGAACTATCCCATCCATCTCGGGGTGACGGAAGCGGGCGACGGCGAGGACGGACGTATCAAATCGGCCATAGGGATAGGCTCACTGCTGGCGGACGGAATCGGAGACACCATCCGCGTCTCCCTCACGGAAGACGCCGTCCACGAGATACCCGTGGCCCGGCAGCTCGTTGAGCTGACGAAAGGCGGGGACGGTTTCGGATCCCCACTCCGAACCGATGCGGGGAATTCCAGCCTCCCGTCGCTCACGCCCTCATACGATCCCTTCTCCTACGAAAGACGTGGTAGTTACCCGGTTATCATCGAAGGGCACGAACTTGGCGGCGATCATCCGGTCCGGGTTTTCACGACCAGGGAGCGCTGGAACGCCCTCGCGCACAAGATCGCGAACATGGGGGACTTCAAGCCGGAGATCGTTCTGGAAAAGTCCGGCGTGCTCGCGATCGACCCGCGGGATGACGCGGCAGTATCCGCCCTGAATGACGAGACCGAAGGCCGGCTCGTCACCGTCGCGGACGGCATCCCTATGGAACCGACCCATGCCTTTCGCATGCTCGCTTTCAAGGTGGATCCGCGCCACCCTGTTCTTCTCAAGGACACGCTTCATCCTCCTCCCGGTGATACCGATTTCCAGAAAGCCCTGCTTTCCGCAGCCCGGAACATCGGCTCCCTCCTCTGCGATGGCATAGGAGACGCCATCCTCGTCCGTGGCGAGGCGGCACCCGGAGCCTCCCTCCGCCTCTCCTACAACATCCTGCAGGCGGCCGGCACCCGTATTTTCAAAACGGACTACGTGGCCTGCCCGTCCTGTGGTCGCACGCTTTTCAACCTCCAGTCCACCACCCGGAAAATCCGCGCCGCGACAGGCCATCTCAAGGGCGTGCGCATCGCCGTGATGGGCTGCATCGTGAACGGTCCCGGGGAAATGGCGGACGCCGATTTCGGCTACGTTGGCGGCGCGCCGGGGAAGATCAACCTGTACGTCGGTAAGACGGCCGTGAAATTCAACATCCCCGAAGCCGAAGCCGTCGAACGCCTGATCGACCTGATCACCGAGCACGGCAAATGGATACCAGCCCCCTTGCAAGCCCCCGTTACCGTCTGAACCATGGCAGAGACCACCACCCTGACAAATACCGACACCGACGTCTCCACCGCGCCCCCGTGGAACGTGGTCGTCCATGACGATCCCGTGAACCTGATGGCCTATGTGACCTTCGTTCTGATAAAAATCTTCGGCTACAATGAGAAGTTCGCGACCACCCTCATGCTCCAGGTTCATCAGCAGGGACGCTCCGTCGTCTGGACCGGGGAACTGGAGAAGGCGGAGTTCTACGCCCAGCAGCTTCAGTTCCATCAGTTGAAAACCACTCTCGAACAGTCCGAATGAAAATCGCTCCAACCATCGAGGGAGGTCTGCGGATCGATCCTGAAACCAAGGAGGACTGGCACATCCTGCGTGCAATCGCGCTGGATGCGAACGGCAGCGATACCGACCTCGCCGACCGTCTCGGGGATCTGATCGACGATGAGAGGATTTCCGAGGACTGGCGGGATGTCGTCGTCCCGGATCTAAGGGAATCGTTCGCCGACGATCTCCACCACATCTACGCGGCCATCGAGGCGGCCTCCGCTTTTCACAACGGCGGGGAATCGCCTGTCTGGATCACGAGCGAGGACGCCTTCACCTGGTATAGCGCCCTGAACCAGGCTCGCCTTTCGCTGGAGGAGAAATACGCCTTCGGCCCGATCCGGAATCCGACCCGGCCAATCTCACTCCCATCCGCCACGAGGCGCTCCTCAGGAACCATTTCTACTGCGCCCTGCAAAGTTTCATCCTGAAACACGCCCTCTGAGCCGTGGCGATATCCTGGAACTCCAAACTGGCCATGCCGCGAGTTCCAGTGCAGCGTCACGCCATGCCCCGATCCCGCGACCCGGACGAGCCGAAGATCTTCTTCCTCCCGAACCTGATGACCGCCTGCAATCTCGCTTGCGGATTTTTCGCCGTTCTGATGATCCTGAAAGGTCAGATCGAAGTCCAGAAGGTCTCCGGCGACGCCATTCTCGCCGCGAAACAATACTACGCCGTCTCACGCGAATACTACCAGTGGGCCATCCTCCTCATTTTCGGCTCATGCCTTTTCGATCTGCTCGACGGCCGCCTCGCCCGCCTCGGCGGCCAGGACTCGCCCTTCGGCCAGGAGTTCGACTCGCTCGCGGACATCATCTCTTTCGGCATGGCTCCGGCGATGCTGCTCTCCCGCGCGGGTGCTCTTTCCGCTCGGAAACGTCGGGTGGGGCATCGCGCTCATCTATCTCGTTTGCGGCGCCATGCGCCTCGCCCGTTTCAACTGCCTCGCCTCGGTTCCGAAGAAACCGGGCGCTTCCTCGGACTTCCGCGGGATCCCCATTCCCATGGCCGCCGGGTTCATCGCGTCACTCACCTTCCTGATCATCGATCTTTATGAAAACGACCACGAGGTCGGCGTGTGGAAATACGTCCTCGCCGCCGTCATGTTGTTTCTCTCCTGGCTCATGATCAGCGATGTCCGCTACCCGTCCTTCAAGACCGTTGACTGGAGGACCAAGGGCTCGCTTACCACCATCATCCTGACGATGATCGTGATTTTCGCGACCATTCGCTTCCGGTTCATCATGCCGGTCGTGCTGTTCAGCTCCTATCTCGTCTACGGCTTCATACGCCCGTGGATCTCGCACCGTTGGAGGAAAGGGATTGAGGATTTCTCGGACAACGAGGAGCCTGTGGTGGAGAGGGGCGATGAGGAGGAACCACCCTGATACCGATGCCTTCCGGGAAAAAATTCCGCTTCGTCCCCGTTCTGCTGGTCATTCTGCCGTTGTGGCTTGTCGCGTCCGGCGGATACGCTCTGGTAAGGTATTTCAAGAAGGAGGAAGAACGGACGCTTGCCGCTGAGCAGCGCTTTTCGCAGTCCGTCTCCGCAGACCGCATCGCCGACGACCTGCGGAAACTTGTCGAGATCATCGGCGAGCGCAACACCGCCTCCCCGGCGAAACTTTCCGCGACCGCCTCGATGATACAGGGTCTTCTCGGCCCCTCGAACACCGGCTACGATGTGAACGTTCTCAAGAGCCCTACGGATTTCCCCATCCTCCAGGTCACCGTCCCCTCGGAAAAATCCACCGCCGCACCCGTCTGGGTTCTCACCTCATACGATTCTCCGCCCGGCTCCCGTGGCGCCGAGAAAAACGCCTCCGGACTTGCCGCCACACTTGCCGCCGCCCAGTCGCTCGCGGACGCCACCCCCTCAAGCCCGATCCGCTTTCTCTTCATCCCCCACGTCAACGAACCCGACGCCCCAGTCCTGGAAACAGCACTCGCCGTCTCAGGTCACATCGGGGAAAACCATGCCGCCATCCTCTGCGTCGAGGCGATGGCGGCGGCTGAAACTCTTATTCTCACCTCGCGAGACACGGAGGCCACTCCCGTCCAAGAGTTCAAAGGCCTCGGAGAAATCCTCGGTGCGGAAATCACCTGCCTTGGAGACGATTTCGACCTCGCCTCTACCCTTTACGAGACCGGTCTCCCCGCAATCCGCATCGCAACCCGACCCACCCTCCTTCCTGACGAGCCGGATGGGAAGACGCCGTTCGCCCCCACTCTCGCGGCCTCCACAGGGAGACTTATCGAACTAATTGGGAGACTTGCCGACTGATTCCCGGGTTGCGTCCGCGATCGCAGCATATTCGGGTTGGACGGGCGTTGCATGGCGTGGAAGATCACGGCGTATGGTTCTCGCTTCCCTCTTCCTTGTTGCCGGGCTTGTCTTGCTTGTTTTCGCTGCTGACTACCTTGTGAAAGGGGCGGCAAGTATCGCGGGAACGTTGGGAATCTCCCCGCTGATCGTGGGCCTTACAGTGGTCTCGTTCGGCACCAGTGCGCCGGAGCTGGCAGTCTCCGTGGTTTCGGCTTTCAAGGATCAGGCGGATCTGGCGGTGGGGAACGTAGTGGGAAGCAACATATTCAACGTTCTTGTGGTGTTGGGAATTTCAGCGCTGATCATTCCGCTGGTCGTGCACGCCCAGCTGATCCGCTTCGATGTGCCGGTGATGATGTTTCTCTCGGTGCTGCTCTACGGACTTTGCCATGACGGGCAGATCTCGCGGATTGACGGAATCATCCTTGCCTCCCTCGGCGGAATCTACCTGCTGTTTCTCCTGAAGCAGTCGAAAGGGGAAAAGAACGTGGCTGTGCTCGCGGAGTATGAGGCGGAGTTCGACGAGACAGGCGAGGATCCTAGATGGATCCGGAATATCGGTTTCGTAGTGCTGGGAATAGCAGGGCTGGTGGCCGGATCGGAAATGCTGGTGCGCGGTGCCGTGACCATCGCGGGATACTTCGGGGTCTCCGAACTGATCATCGGGGCTCACGATCGTTTCGGTCGGGACTTCCCTGCCCGAAGTGGCGACCTCCGTAGTGGCTGCGATGAAGGGGGAAAAGGACATCGCCGTCGGAAATGTGGTGGGCAGCAACATCTTCAATATCGTTCTGGTTCTGGGTCTGTCCTCCATTGTGGCCCCATCCGGGATCGCGGTTTCCGACCATGCCATCTCGTTCGACATGGTGTTCATGGCCGGGGTGGCGCTGGCGACTCTGCCGATTTTTTTCCACGGCTACCGGGTCGGGCGTCTGGCCGGATTTTTCTTCATCGCCTTCTATCTGCTCTATGTCGGCTACCTTGTCCTTGAAGCGACTTCGGCGGGGATTTTCCCCGAATTCCGGCGGATCCTGCTCTTCGGAATAGTTCCCGCTACGGCGCTGAGCCTGATCGTGGTTCTTTTCAGAGCGATCCGGCAGGAGAAAAACCCCGCCTAGACATTCCCACGGAGCCGTTTAGGCTTCCTCACCCGGCACCACGCTTACCGGAAGACAGCATCATGTCCGATTCCTCAAACAAAGATTCACGATCACCAGGCCAGAAACCACCAACGGGAGACGCCAACGGCTTCAACTGGCGCGTCCTCGCACTTTTCAGCATCGCGATCCTGATTCTGGGTGTCGCTCTCTTCGGCCCCAACCTGAATGAAAAGCCGACAATTCTAAGCTATTCCGAATTCCGCGAGAAGCTCGACCAGGGACTCGTCGTGCTCGATGAACCGAAGCTGCCTCTGAAAGTCGTGACCAGCGACACCGGATACGACGCGACAATCCGCGGTTACATGGAGGCTCCGATGGAGAAGCCGGATGAGAAAGACCGTGAACTGGAGCGGACTGACATCCGGGTTCCGGTGAATCTGAATGTGCAGGGCGAGGAAATCCGCAAGCTACTCGGCGATGACATCCGTTTCGAACAGATCGGGGAGCGCCAGGACGCCCCTCTCGAGGGCGATGTGCGGACAATCACTCTTCCGCAGTTCCGCAAATCTCTCGCACTTGGTGAAATCAAGATGGAAGCTGAGGGAAACCCTCTCCGCATCCTTACAACCGGCGACAATTCCACCGCTGTGATCGTCGGAACCCGCGAGGTGATCACGAACATGGTCGAACCGAAGACGGAGGAAGGAAAGCCGGTCAAGCCGTCGCTTTTCGAGGTCACCGTGTCATCCACCATCCTGGGCGACGAACTTCAGACGCTCCTGACGGAGAAAGCAAAATACGATCCCCAGTCAGACTATCTCAGCAAAGCGCTGTTCACCTTCCTGCCATTTCTCCTGATCATCCTGCTGCTCTTCTTCCTTTTCCGCCAGCAGATGAAGTCCGCCGGTCGCGGGGCGATGTCCTTCGGTAAATCGAAGGCCCGTCTTCTCACGATGGACAGAAACAAGGTCACTTTCAAGGACGTCGCCGGTATCCAGGAAGCGAAGGAAGAACTCTTCGAAATCGTCGATTTCCTCCGTGATCCGAAAAAATTCCAGAAGCTCGGTGGCTCCATCCCGAAGGGTGTCCTCATGGTAGGCTCTCCCGGCACAGGCAAGACCCTTCTCGCCCGCGCCATAGCCGGAGAAGCGGACGTGCCTTTCTTCTCCATCTCCGGTTCCGACTTCGTGGAAATGTTCGTCGGCGTGGGCGCTTCCCGTGTGCGCGACATGTTCGAGCAGGGGAAAAAGCACGCACCCTGCCTTATTTTCATCGATGAGATCGATGCTGTCGGCCGTCATCGCGGCCACGGAATGGGTGGTGGGCATGACGAGCGGGAACAGACACTCAACCAGCTGCTCGTGGAGATGGACGGCTTCGATACGCAGGAGGGCGTCATTATCATCGCCGCCACGAACCGTCCCGATGTTCTCGATCCCGCGCTCCTTCGTCCGGGTCGTTTCGACCGCCAGGTCACGGTTTCCCTGCCTGACGTGAACGGTCGTGAGGAAATTCTCCGCGTTCACGTGAAAAAAATCAAACTCGCGGCCAACACCGATCTGGCGACCATCGCGCGTGGCACACCCGGCTTCTCCGGAGCGGAACTTGCCAACCTTGTCAACGAATCCGCCCTGCTTGCCGCCCGGAAAGGTCTTCAGGCGGTCACCATCGCGGAGATGGAAGAGGCTCGCGACAAGGTTCGCTGGGGTCGCGAACGCCGCTCACTCGCAATGTCCGACAAGGAAAAAGTCGGGACAGCATGGCACGAGGCTGGTCACGCCTACCTCAACATGGTTCTCCCTCATACCCACCCTCTGCACAAGGTGACCATCATTCCCCGCGGCCCGTATCTCGGCGCGACCATGTATCTTCCCGATGGCGACAAATACTCCACCCAGAAAAAAGAGGCTCTCGCCAATCTCATCGTGACCATGGGCGGCCGCATCGCGGAGGGCTTCCACTCCGACGACGTCTCCAACGGTGCCTCCGGCGACATCCGCCAGGCCACCTCGCTTGCCCGCAACATGGTCTGCGAATGGGGTATGTCCGAGGAACTGGGGATGGTGGAATACGGGGAAGGGGACAGCCCGGTCTTTCTTGCCCGTGATGTCAACAAGGGTCGCAACTACTCCGAGGAAACGGCAAGAGTCATCGACGCGGAGATCAAGAAATTCATCGATAACGCATTCGATGAAGCCACAAGGATTCTCACTGAGAACCGCGAGACGATTGAGAAAATCGCACTCGCCCTCCTGGAGTTCGAAACTCTCGACGCGAAACACCTTAAGGACATCATCGAGTTCGGTGAGATGAAAAACCCTCCCACCGCACCGAAGCCCCCTCCGATTCCGGACGAACTGGCGAAGAAACCGCCAGGCAAGAAAGCCGAGGACGACCGCCCGGAAGATGACGGGCCAATCCCAGGTGTGGTAGGAGCTCCCGCGTAAAGGCGGCCTTCTGTCACCTCCGCGTCTGTAAAAGGGGAGGATCTCTTCTCACAACCACTCCGCGACCCTCTCCGCGGCGCGTCGATGCGCGCCCTTCTCCCCGAGCAAAGCGCTGACCTCGCCCAGGCGTCTCACCAGAGCCTCCCTTTTTTCCGCATCAGAGAGAATATCCTCCACCCATGCCGCGACCTGGGGAGCCTCCGCGTCCGCCTGAATGAATTCTTCAACCACCTTTTCCCCGGCGAGAATGTTCACCAGCCCGATGTGCTTGATTTTCACCAGCATCCTTCCGAGGAAATATGTCGTCCACGCCATCCTGTAGACCAGGCAGTATGGCAACCCGAAGGCCGCGGCCTCGAGAGTCGCCGTCCCGCTCGCGATCACACCGCATGCCGCCCGCTGCATCAGTCCGTGGCTCCCGCCTTCTTTCAGGTCAATCCACTCCTCCGCCCCGGCATCGGAAATCATCGCTCTCATCGTTACCGCGAGTTTCGGAGTGGCCGCCGGGACGGAAAACCTGAGGTGATCCTGACGAACACGCAGCCATTTCGCCGTCTCCAGCATCATTGGAAAAAGCTTGGCAATCTCACGCTCCCGGCTGCCGGGAAACAGCCCCACCAGATTCGGATCGCGTCGCTCTCCAGTCCGCTCGCCGGCCAGCTCGTCCACTAGCGGATGACCAACGTGAGTGGTCTTCAGACCCGCGTTTTCAAAAATTGGTTTTTCGAAAGGGAAAAGGCAGAGCATCTCATCCAGCAGACCCACCATCTCCGGGACTCGCCGCTTGTTCCATGCCCAGACCTGCGGGCTGATGTAATACACCTGCCTGGTCTCCGGAAGGTCACGCTTGACCGCTTTTGAAAAGCGGAGGTTGAACCCCGGGTAATCGACCAACAGCAGGACATTCGGCTTCAACCTCTTTATCTCCGCGAGCATTTCCTCGAAGCGCTCTTTGAACCACCCGTAGCGTTTCAGCACCTCCACGACACCCATCACCGCGGCATCCTCCACCCAGTCCTTCACGTTCCCATCACCGAGAGCCGTTACCTGGGGGCCTCCCGCTCCATGGATTTCCAGATCCGGGCGCAACATTCGCAGCTCCCGCAGCAGACCCGCTCCGTGGGCGTCCCCGCTCATTTCCCCCACCACCACGTAGATACGCTTCACGGAAAAAAATCTACCCATTTCGCCCACCAGGCATCAACCTCCAATCCGTCGCTGTGAAGATCGGCGAAAAAACCTAAAATAAATCCTCCAGGCCGCACGTATCCTTTTCACATGAAACTCTTTCTCTTCCTCCTGGGCATGGTCGCGGCGGGCGTCCTCGGATACTCTTTCGAACCGGAAATGCGCTTTGCTCTGACCGGCAAGGTGCGATCAGCCGAGAAAAAGGAGCCCTCCAGGATTGTGGTGGAGACCGGTGCTCCTTCGAAGAGCGTCGATCCCAAGAGCTTTCCTGCCGACAGGCTTCCCGAGAAGGTCATGCTCAAAGCCGATGCGGAGATCGCCGACGCGGCGTCTGATCTGAAGATGACCATCACCGCCGGAAACAAGGTGAACCTGGTTCGCGTGGAAGGTGACAGCGTGGTGATCAGCCCGGGATCCGGTCCGTTCGAGGGCAGCGTTCCGATAGGTCAGACGGATCTTCTGGAGCAGCTCGCGGCTCTTCCGGAAGGTCCCGAGCCCCCACCGGCAGAGCCTCCGGCAATGGCCGGTATGGACACCCCTTCCGAGGAGCCGCCGGCCGCTCCCGTTGAGCCGGAAATGATCCCGGAACCCGCTGCTCCGGAACCTGAGTCTGTTCCCGAGGAGGCTACCCCGGATCCGGAACCCGTCCCGGACGGTCCCGTGGATATCGTGGCGGTCATGCAGGGCAGCATCAAAGGTGGCGACATCAAGGAATTCGGTTTCGATCAGGTCTTGGACTGGCAGGCGTCCGAGGAACCGGAAACCATCGACGGCGAGAGCTACCAGACCGGCCTGGCATCCTACAAGGCCGAGACGGTGTTCGGCGTCAAAACCATTCAGGCGAAGGCTCTTATCAAAAGTGGCAAGGTCACCCGCTGGCTCTGGCCCAAGAGCGGTATGGAAATCAAATAAGAAGCCGGGATCCATTCTTCCCGCGCGGTATTCCAAAGCATTTCCATGACCAACCGCGAAGCGATCCTCGCTCTCAACCTCCTTCCCAGCTTCGGGCCGGTTCGCATTTCCCGCCTTCTCGAGTCCTTTGGCGACGCGGAGAGCGTCCTGCGCGCCTCCACCGCCAGTCTCCAGCGGGTCGATGGTATAGGTCCCGAAACGGCGAAAATCATATCCGCATGGCAGGATCACGCCGATCCTGCGAAGGAGCTGTCGGAGGCCCGGGAACGCGGCATTTCCATCATCACCCGCGAGGATGAGGACTACCCGAAGCATCTCCTCCAGGCATACGACTCACCCATTCTCCTTTACGTGTGGGGAAAAATTCTCCCGCGGGACAGGCACGCCATCAGCGTTGTCGGGTCCCGCCGCACGACCACCTACGGAATAACCGCAACGCGCAAGCTCACCTACCAGCTGGCCCACGCCGGCTTCACTATCGTCTCCGGCCTCGCCCGGGGCATCGACACCGCCGCGCATGAATCCGCCCTGGCCGCGAAAGGGCGCACCATCGCCGTTATCGGCTCCGGCCTCGCCCGCCTTTATCCACCGGAGAATCTCGCCCTGGCGGAGAAAATCGCCAGTGGAAACGGGGCGGTCATTTCCGAGTTTCCTCTCCACAAATCCCCCGACAAACAGACCTTCCCCATGCGCAACCGCGTGGTGGCGGCGTGGTCTCAGGCCGTCCTTGTCACCGAATGTCCCGCCTGGTCAGGCTCCCTGATCACCGCGAACCTTGCCTCGGAATACGGCAAGCCAGTCTTCGCCGTGCCCGGTCCCATCGACAAACCCTCCTCCGCCGGTTGCCACCAACTCATCCGCGACGGTGCCACCCTTGTCTCGGATGCCTCCCACATCATCGACGACATGGGCGAACTCCCTTTTTCCTTCAGAAACGACGCCCCGGAGAAAGAGGAAAGGTCTTTGCCCGATCTCCCGGAAGAAGAGGCATCCGTCCTGGCCGCCATGCCCGCGGGTGAGGAACTCACCGTGGATCGCATCATCACCGGGAGCGGCCTCCCTTCTTCCGCTGTTACCGCCGCCCTTTTCAAACTGGAGCTGCGCCGCCTGATCCGACCGCTTCCCGGCTTCCGTTTCATCCGGCGCTGACGATACGTTAGTCCTCCATTTTCACGACCCTGTCAGCGAGGTTTTGAACGTGGTGTTTCTGTCCGCCGGAGAGATTGGAGCGGTGCTGGCGCAGTTTTTCCAAGCCATCGGAGGGAGAGAATCCGTTCGATGCTTTCAGCCAGTCTTCGGAGATCCTCCACTCGATCATGGCGTCGCCCGGAGTGCCCGGAGGCGACGGGTGAGACAGGTCTCCCGCCGGCGTCGGAAACGGTTTATTCCTTGCATCCCCGGAAAATCCCTGCCTAGTCCCCTCCAGACACTTCACCTTTCCGAAAAACAACCTCCATGGGAAAAACACTGATCATCGCAGAAAAGCCGTCCGTCATGAACGACCTTGCCAAGGCTCTCAACAAGGCTCTGGGGAAATTCGACAAGGTCGGTTCGGGTCGCGATGTCCATTACGAGAATGACAAGGCGCTCATCACTTCCGCCGTCGGCCACCTGGTGGAGCTCCGCATGCCCATGGGGCCGAATGGCAAGAAGCTGCCCTGGAAATTCGATGTCCTCCCTGCGATCCCGGACAAGTTCACCCTCGATCCCATCGAGCAGTCCGAGGCGAAACTGAAGAAGGTCCTCAAGTTCGCGAAACGCAAGGACGTCGATCAGATCGTCAACGCTTGCGATGCCGGCCGGGAAGGTGAGCTGATTTTCCGTTATATCATGGAGATCGGCGGGATCGAAAAACCGGTCAAACGCCTGTGGATGCAATCCATGACGACAGGCTCCATCATGTCCGCGTGGGAGAACCTCCGCTCCGACGAGCAGATGAAACCTCTCGCGGACGCCGCCAAATGCCGGTCGGAATCCGACTGGCTCGTCGGCCTCAACGCCACCCGTGCTTTCACCTGTTTCAATTCCCGCCACGGTGGCTTCAACATCACCGCCGCCGGCCGGGTCCAGACGCCGACACTCGCCATCCTCGCCGCACGAGAAGAGGAGATACAGGCGTTCACGCCGGAGGCGTATTTCGAAGTCCACGGCACTTTCAATGTCGCGGCCGGTGACTATCTCGGAAAATGGGTGGATACCGATTTCAAGAAGGACAAGGACAAGCCACACGGCCGCGCCGAGCGCATCTGGGATCAGGAACTCGCGAAGGAAATACGGGAGCGTTGCGAAGGAAAAACCGCGAGGATATCCGAGGAGAAGAAATCCAGCACCCAGATCGCCCCGCAGCTTTACGATCTCACAACCCTGCAGCGTGAGGCACCGTTTTCAGCAAAGGGAACCCTCCAGATCGCCCAGGCGCTTTATGAGAAACACAAGGTGCTCACCTATCCCCGGACCGACTCCCGCTACCTTCCGGAAGACTACGTTTCCGAAGTCCGCGACACACTCCAGAAAATAGGCAACAGCGATCTCCAGGAGGCGAAATTCGCGAAAGCCGTCCTGGCTGGAAAAGGAGGCAAGGGCCCGAACCTCCACACCTCGAAACGCATTTTCAACACAGCGAAGGTCTCCGATCACCACGCCATCATCCCCACCGGCACCTTCGCCAAGCTCTCCGAGACCGAGCAGAAAGTCTATGACATGGTCGTGAAACGAACCATCGCTGTCTTCTACCCGCACGCCGAGTTCGAGCAGACCACCCGTCTTTCCACCATTGAGGAAGCGGGAAAAACCGATGTGTTCAAAACCGAAGGCCGCGTCCTTGTCGTCCCGGGCTGGCTGGAAGTCTATGGCCGCCAGCCGGGTGTCGCCGCCGGGAAGGATGGCCTCGTCGGCATTTCCACGGACGAAACCGCCAAGGCCGACCCTGTTGAACTCATCAACGAGCAGACCCGCCCGCCCGCGCGTTTCACGGAATCCACCCTCCTCTCCGCCATGGAGGGAGCGGGAAAACTCCTTGTCAACGACGAGGAACTCCGCGAAGCCATGTCCGAGCGCGGCCTTGGCACACCCGCCACCCGCGCCGCGACCATCGAAGGCCTGATCGCGCAGAAATATCTTATCCGCGACGGGCGCGACCTCCACGTCACCCCCTCCGGCCTCCGCCTCATCCAGCTTGTCCGCCAGATGGATATCGAGGGTCTCTACTCGCCGAAGATGACAGGTGACTGGGAATACAAACTCCGCCAGATGGAACAGGGCGCCCTCAAGCGCCCGGATTTCATGAAGGAGATCATCAGCTATACGAACGAGATCGTCGCCAAGGCGTACGGCCTCGCCGAGGAGGCGAAGAACAGGAAATTCGATGACGTGGAAGTCGAGCACCCCGTCCACGGAACCCTCGTCCTCAGGCAGACGGACGCCACCTACGAGTCCCGCGATCCCGAGCTGCCCATCAAGATCAAGAAACACATCGCCGGTCGTCCGCTTTCCGAAGCCGAGTTGAAGACCCTTTTCAAAAAAGGCGTTGTCGGTTCCCTCCAGGGCTTCAAATCGCGTTTCAACAAGCCCTTCGACGCCTCCATCCAGCTCGACGAGAAGTTCAAGACCAACTTCCTCTTCGAAGGCGATGACGATACCGCCCCCGACCTGAAGGAAGACATGGTCATAGGCACCGCGGAAATGCCCGGCGGCGAATCCCACAAGATCTACGCCACCGACAAGGCGTTCTACGTCCCGGACATCGTCACGAAAAAGGATCCGCATGGAGTCCGCATCGGCAGGACCATACTCCAGCGCGAGATTCCCGAAGACCAGGCGGTGAAACTCATCGCCGAAGGAAAGACCGACCTGCTCAGAGGCTTCATCTCGAACCGCACCAAGCGGAAGTTCGACGCCCACCTGACCTTCGATACCGCCAGTGCGAAGATCGGATTCGATTTCCCGCCACGCCCCGCGAAAAAGACGGCGAAGAAGGCAGCGAAAAAAGCCGCGGAGTGAACGCGCCGCGCCGCGCTATCACTTCGCCCTGATTCTCCAGACCTCGCAGATCTGGTTTCGGACGGGAATCCGGCTGCTGAAGCGATCCGTCTGGCCGAGATAGACGGCCTGCACCATCTGACCGGGGCGTTTGGTTCCGGCGAAATATTCCGCGGCGGCCGTCGCCCGGTCCGAGGAGAGTTTCTCGTTCGCCACGGTATCGCCGGTTTTCGATGCGTAGCCGACGATGAAAGTGAGGTCACCGTCCGGCACGTCGTCCTGGGCGATGTGCGCGAGCTGCGCCATGTCCGCTTCCGAAAGTTCGCTGGATCCTGTCGCGAAATCCAGGGTGTGGAGGACGTTGGCCTCCAGCTCGACCCCGAGTTTGCTGTATTCCGTGGTGAGATCGGAGTCCTTCCTGCCCTCCAGCTCCCGCAGTCTGCGGAAAAGCTCGACCGCCGCCGGGAGCAGGTCGTCCTCGGATTCCGCGAAGAGCTTCATCCGCCCCAGCTCGGCCTCGAGTTCCCTCACACGGTTCTCGAAAAACTCCTTGGAGCGCAGCGTCTCGTCGAAACGGCGCTGCAGGTCCGTGAAGTCGTCACCGCTGACGGCGTCGTTCATCTCCGAGAGGCGCGACCGCGTTTTGGCGAGTTCGTCCGCGAGCGCGTCACGGGTCGCCTGGCTGTCGGCGAGGATCTTCTTGAGGTTCTCAGCCTCCGATCCGCCGATGAGGGCGCGCTGGTATTCGGAGTTCAGGCGGGTGTTTTCCGAGAGGAGATCCTGCCGGACTTTTTCCAGACGCAGCAGTTCCGCGTTGCGCGAGGTGATCTCCGCGTCCTTTTCCCCGAGCATCTGCTGGAACCTCCCGGCGAGCGCGACGAGGGTGTCGGCGTCCGTCTTGAGGCGGTCGGCGATCTCGTTGATGGGTTCGGTGCCGTTCTCAAGCGGGGGGAGGCCCAGGGCGATCCGTTGACGGTTCAGCTCCATCTCGCGCGCCTTCACATCCGCCTTGATCGCGGCCAGCGCGGGGTCGTCGCCTTCGGGAGCTGCCGCTGTCTTCCCTCGGAGCGTTTCATGTTCACGAAAATCAGGATCACGACCATCGCGAGGATCATGAACAGCAGGAGACCGACGGGATTGAGAAGAGTGGCGAGCTTGGATTGCTCCTCCCCGGGGGTCTCCGTTTCCACGTGTTCCTCATGCTCCACCGACTCCACCGGCGGATCGGTCACGAATGTCTCGGTGCGGGTCTTCTCGATCTGGTCGACCACTTCCACCTTCCCGGTTCTCTTCTCTTCTCGCATGCCGGAACCCTGTCCAATGGGGAGCCATCCTGTCAACTGCCGGGGTGGTCAGCCCAGCAGCGTGAGGAAATCCTCCGGCTTGTCGAAAAGATAGGTGGGCTTGGATTTCCGGAGGGACTCGCGGGAGTTGAAGCCCCAGGAAACGGCGGCGTGGGGAATCCCGGCCTTCCGGGCGGCCTTCACGTCGCGCAGTTCGTCGCCGGTATAGAGCATCTCGGCGCTCTTCAGGGAAAATGTCTTACGGATCGCCCGCAGATGGCGGGCTTTTCCGGTGAGCTTCGATGTGGAGGAGACGAAATCGAACAGATCGCGGAGGCCGTGGTTGCGGAGGAAGACATCCACGTTGGCCGTGGAATTGGACGTCAGTATCCCGAAGCTCTCCGAATGCTTCCGCATCTCCACCAGCGGTTCGCGTATCCCTTCGATCAGCCGGAGGCGCTCGATGTTCGCCCGCATCATGCCGGTTCCGCGGGCGATGATGGATGGCACGCGGCGCTTCGGGATTTTCAGCTCGGCGAGGATCTCCTTGAGGGAAAGGTGGCGGAGCGCGGCGATCTCGTGTTCCTCCACCTGGCGTATCCCGTAGTCCGGGGCGAGCTCGTTGAAGATCCTCCTCGTTTCACCCAGCGTGTCCGCGATCGTCCCGTCGAAATCAAAAACAAGTGCCCGGTATTTCATCCGCCGGGAATCTGCCCGCCCGTGCTCCGGACGGCCAGAGAAAAGCTCCTCAGAGGGTGAGGTTGGGATCGATGTCACCTCCCAGACCGTCGGTTTTCCCCGCGTAAAACCTGAGCAGCCCGGCGAACGCGATCATCGCGGCATTGTCCGTGCAGACACCGGCGTCCGCGATCGCCAGGCCTATCCCTTCCTTCCCGCAGCGCTCGACGAAGGCCTCACGGACGGCCGCGTTCAGGCTCACCCCGCCGGAAAGTCCGATCAGATCCACCCGGGCCGCCTTCGCCGCACGGACGGTTTTCTCTACCAAAACCTCGATCACCGCCACTTGGAATGAAGCGGCGATGTCCGGGATGGAAATGTTTTTGTCCTTCTGCAGGGTGTAGAGCACCGCCGTTTTCAGACCGGAAAAGGAAAAATCCAGCTCACCCCCGCCCATCATCGATCGCGGGAATGAAAAAGCGGTGGGATCGCCATCCTTCGCCGCCTTTTCGATCTCCGGCCCGCCGGGGTAGGGGAGCCCCAGCATCTTCCCAACCTTGTCGAAAGCCTCTCCCGCCGCATCGTCACGGGTGGTCCCCATGCGTTCGTAGTCTCCCGCGCCGCCGACCTTCATCAGCAGGGTATGCCCTCCGGAAACAACCAGCCCGACATGGCGCGGAACCTCCGTCCTGTCCATGAAGGGCGATAGCAGATGACCCTCCAGATGGTTCACGCCCACGAAAGGCTTTCCGGAAACACAGGACATCGCCTTCGCCGCCGTGCTGCCGACCAGGAGCGAGGAGGCGAGCCCCGGCCCCATCGTCGCTCCGAAGACATCGATCTCCCCGATATGGACTCCGCCTGTCTCCAGAGCCTCCTCCACCAGGCCGGAAAGGCAGAGCGAGTGGCTGCGGGACGCCAGCTCCGGCACCACCCCGCCATGCTCCCGGTGTTGCTCGATCTGCGAGGCGATGACCGATGTCAGGATCTCGGTGCGCCCCCCCCGCTCCCCGCGAAGGATCGCCACCGCCGTCTCGTCACAGGAACTTTCTATCGCCAGGAAAACCGCCACGGACGGATGATCCACGGCGGCTTGCGATTGGGCAACAGCGGAAAATCCTCGTGTTCCGGGTTGAACGCAGGGGGGATGCTGCCACATGGTGTCCCCATGCCATTTTCCGCAGAATATCCCGGACTCCTTGCCAATCCGACGCCCCTGATGCGCCGCTTCATGGGGCTGCTGGATGAAAAGGTCTCCCTGGAAACACTCGCCCGGAAAAGCCAGCTCGAGACGCGGAAAAACTTCGGCAAAACCATGCGCCTCTTCGCCCCGCTCTACGTCTCCAACGAGTGCGTGAACAACTGCTCCTACTGCGGCTTCTCCCGCGATGCCGCCATCCTGCGCACCACCCTCACCGTGGATCAGGTCGTCACCGAGGCGGAGCACCTCCACGCCCAGGGCTTCCGCAACCTCCTCCTCGTCGCCGGGGAGCACCCGAAGTTCGTTTCCGAAGGCTACCTCCAGAAATGCCTCGATGCCCTCATCCCGCTTTTCCCCACCCTCGCCCTCGAAGTCGGCCCCATGGAGGACGACCAATACACCGAGCTCGTCCACCACGGTGCCGAAGGTCTCATCGTCTACCAGGAAACCTACCACCGCGAGACCTACCAGACCCTCCACACCGCCGGGCCAAAGAGAAAATTCGACTGGCGGCTGGAGTGCCCCGAGCGCGCCTACGCCGGGGGCTTCCGCCGCATCGGCATCGGCGCCCTGTTCGGCCTCGCGGACTGGAAACACGAGGCCCTCTCACTCGCCGCCCACCTGGAATACCTCTACCGCCACTGCTGGAAAGCCCAGTTCTCCGTCGCCTTCCCGCGCATGCGCCCCTACGCGGGAAACTACCAGTACGAGCCCGATCCGAACCGCTACCTCCCGGACGCCGCCCTGCTCCGACTCGTCACCGCCTTCCGCATCATTTTCCCACAAGTCGCCATCGTCCTCTCAACCCGGGAGCCAGCCCCGCTCCGCGATGCCATGGCCTCGCTCGGCATCACCCACATGTCCGCCGGCGCCCGCACCGAACCCGGCGGCTACACCGGCGCCGGCTCCGATGATCTCCACCTCACCGTCAAAGGCCGCCGCGTCGAGCTTTCCGAAAAATCAGGAAAGGAAAAGGCCACCGAGCAATTCCAGATCCACGACACCCGCAGCCCCGCCCAGATCGCGGAAATGCTCAAAGCCCAGAACATCGATCCGGTGTGGAAAGACTTCGATCAGGCGCTGGTCCAGGCCTAGCGGCAGCCATTTCCCGCCGCTGCCCTACTCCGGAATCTCGGGCAGCTTCACCCGGAAAAACTCCGCTTCCTCGCCCGGGGTAACCGGAATCCGGACCGTCTCATAATCACCGTTCACCTCCGGAAGAGGCTGCTCCGGAGTCCAAGGTTCCCAATCATCCAGCCGCGTGCTCCGCTGCATCGTGAAAACTAGGTCAAGGCCGGTCTCACTCCGCCTCTTCTGGAAAGTGTAATCCGTACCTTCCCGAGTTCATGTCGAGGTGGGGTCTGCCGCTTGAGCCAAGATCCGCAACTTTCGCCTGGGTGCCGAAGAGAAATTCCTCCCAGTTCGAAGCCGAGTCCCCGTCCCAATCCCCGGTTGGGCCTGCGGAACTCCCGCTCATTCCCTGCCCGGCCATCCAGTTTGAAAACGCCACCGGTTCCTGCCGCCGTGTGATCTTGAACCACTCCACTATGGAGGTGTCCTCGGAGACCACGAGAAGATCCTTCGTCCCATCCCCGTCCAGATCTCCGAGTGCGAACTGGTCACGGGAAGCGTATTCCAACCCGTCAACAAACACGTAAGGCGCAAATTCATAATCCGCCGCACTGCCAACGTTCTCCTGCCAAGATAGCCTCTGAAAGCCAGCTACACCAAACGTCGGAAGCGAAGCGATCCCGTCCAGATCCCCATCGCCGTCAACGTCCTGGAGCCGGCCTTTGTTGACTATCGTGTAGTATGGGTTGAGGGGGAAAGATGACGGAACCATATCAGATATGGCGCCTGCGCGAAGTAGTTGAACATTTCCGAAGGAGTCGCTGAAATCTTCGTATCCGTCGTTGTCGTAGTCGATCCCTAGGAGTCCGAGGTCATTGGGAAGCTGCCGCACCGAAAGGATCTTCCCGGTTCCATCCCGTTCCGCCCAGTAGTTTGTATTTTCTCCAAACAGGTTCCCGGTGGCAAAAAAGTCGGGATCCCCATCCCTATCCATGTCGATCACGCTGAAAGTCTTGCGACCAAATTCCTCCAAACCAGGAAGATTCATGATCAGCTTCGGATCGAGAAAGCGGTCTTGGGTTCGTTCAAACCAGTGGATATGCCCATTGGCGTCCCTGACGATGATGTCCTTTTTGTCGTCGTTGTTCCAATCGAGGAAATGGAGTGTCGAGCTTGCAAGTGCGTAGGCCACTGAGGGGGAAAGAACATACCCGCCGTCCGTATCCTTGCTCGCGGCTTGGATGAGTTTGTAATCCTGGCTTCCCGAATCTCTCGAAAGATAATTGACCACCAACAGATCCCGCATGTTCCCCGGTGACTGGTCGTCAATACCCAGCAGTTCCATCCCGAAACCGTTGTTCGGGATTGGGAGCTTTTGGAATTCCGTTCCATCCCCATCGTTCAGCCATACCGTGAGGCTTCTGGGCATATTCTCGTAGGAGTATGGATTGATATCCCCCAGACGATGTCGGAGTCCCCATCCCCGTCGAGATCGCTCAGATTGAGGAGCGATGCTTTCGTAGCTTGGTGAAACCACAGCCCGTTCCTCCGCTGCAAAGTTCCCGCTGGAATCCCCGGGATACCACAGGATGTGATCGCGGGCGGATTGGCTTGTCCCCGGAGACCAGCCAACCGGAACGGCAAGATCGGCATGGCCATCGCCGTCCAGGTCTTGAATCGAAGTGAAGCCCAGTTGCGCCGCATCCTGGAACTCAGTGAGCTGCCGAACGGCCAGTCCCGCTTCTGTTGATGAGACCTCCGAGAGACGGGTTGTAAAAACTCCGTCCACGGATACATAGGCGGTCACAAATATTTTTGTAGATGAAATGTCCCGCTGAAGTCCATGCCAGCTCAGCAGGGAATCGCCATCACTACCCGGCAATTCCAGTTCACCGGTCTTTTCCAATGTGCCATCCGTCCCCAAAGTGTAGGAGGAAAGCAGTTCGAATTCATCGGAATCTTTCTTGGTTATTGTAAGGAATGAAAGGAGGCCTCCGGGGCCTTGCTCATCAAGGATTTCGAAACTGTGGAAACGTTCGTTATTCTCCAACCCAACCAGCACTTCGCCCGCGCTGTAGTTTCCCTCACCTTGGTTTTCAAACAACCGGATGGCCGCCGCGCCGTACTGGCCAATCAGGAATGCGTCCAGATCCCCGTCGCCATCATAGTCACGCAGACGAACCTGGACCGATGAGACCACGTAAGGCCGCTTGGGATACTCGGAAGTATTTTTGAGCCGGAGAAAGTTCCGTCCTGGAACTGGCCATGTGGGCGCGGCCTCCTCCGATGATGTCGAAATGTGAATTCCCGTCCAGGTCAACGACGATCGAATCCGTGCTCGCTCCGTCTTCCTCTTCCCCGGTAACGGCTACCGGCTCGTCAAACGATCCGTCTTCCCGACCGGCAGCAACCAGATAAAACTTACCACTTGTTTGTGTATCTTCGTGGTAAACATATCCTCTCAGCCAGATATCCATCCTCCCGTCGCCGTTCCAGTCGGCCACATCAAAAGGGAGTTGGTCGGGCACGTTGCTTGGCCTTCCAGGTGTGGCGGGTGAAATTCCCCGTGCCATCGTTTTCCCACCAGTCGGCTTGCGGGCCGTAGTCGGCGATCGTGACGATATCGATGTCTCCGTCGCCATCCATGTCCACCACCTTGGCGTTCTGGATATTCTGCTAACCGGATTGGTGAGTTTGATGCGTTCCCCGAATGTGATCTGCCCCTCCGCTACTGAAAGGCAGGGAAAGATAGAAAACGGCAACGGGCAGTTTCAGCGCGGACACGCGGGAATCTAGGCATGTGCCGCAGTCCGGCGCCAGTCCGTAAACTGGAACGCAACCTGAGCACATCGCTCCCTACGCGATGAATCCCCTCAGTATCCCCCGGCTACACCGGCGCCGGCTCAGACGATCTCCACCTCACCGTCAAAGGGCGCCGCGTCGAGCTTTCCGAAAAATCAGGAAAGGAAAAGGCCACCGAGCAATTCCAGATCCACGATACCCGCAGCCCCGCCCGGATTCCCGCCTCCAATCGCGTCGGTGGTTTCCTCCAGATAGAGATCCTGCCTGCCATCCCCATCCCAGTCCGCCAAACCGAAGACCTGCTGGAAGATTGGCTTTTCAGGCTCCCAGTGGTGTAAGGTAAATTGCGCGCTCCCGTCATTCTCCCACCAGCGTGCCTCCAATCCGTGGGCGGTGGCTGTGAACACATCGGGATCCCCGTCCCCGTCCATATCGGCGACTTTTGAGAAAAGAGTATTGAATACCGGATCGGTAAGTTTCGTCCTCACTCCGAATTCCAACTGACCCCAACCGGCTCCCTGGGAGAGGAACAGGAGAAAAAGGGGGATGGAACCGCAGTTCATGCGTTTCCGTATGGGAGTTTCGGGATCTTTGCCAGCCCTTATTCTCCGGTCGCGCCGGAGCACAACTCTACCGACCGAGGTCACCCCCGCCCGGATCGCGGAAATGCTCAAAGCCCGGAACATCGATCCCGTATGGAAACACTTCGATCAGGCGCTCGTGCAAGGCTAGTGTTCCGAAAAGCTTAATCTGACGGATAGTATCCGGGTGTGGAAAAAAGATCGGCACGGGTGCCACGTGCGGATCCCAGCGGGATTCCAGCATGTAGCCTTAATTTGACGGATAGCGTATCCGGGCGTGGAAAAAAGACCGGCACGGGTGCCACGTGCGAATCCCAGCGGGATTCCAGCCTGTAGCCGGGGGTCGAGCGATAGCGAACACCCCCGGAATCTGTCCGGCAGGAGACGCATCCCGGCAGGGATGCCAGCGGCCCGCTCCGATCCCTGCCGGGATCGCAGGAATCATGTGCCCTGGTTCCGGGGGTCACCGCTGCGCTCGACCCCCGGCTACAGGCTGTTATCCCGCCGGGATGGCAGGACAACCGGGCAGGAGTTATCATACCGCAATCGCAAGGTCAGTTTAGATTTTACGAAACACTGGCGGCGGGCGCGGATCAGACCTCCGGCTCCTCCGGCTCCTCCGGCTCGTCATCCTCCCCGGAGCGGTTCGGATCCTCCAGCAGGCTCTGGGTGAAATAGAGCGAAGTCCGCTCCGGATCCATCTCCAGCAGCGCGATGGACAGCAGGTTTTGGAAAAGCCGGGTCTGCAGGACGGCCTTCCTTTCATCGCGGTTGCCACGGGTATCGGTCGCCTCCCCCTTGCGATCCATCTGCGCTTCCCGAGCCGTCTCATAGGAAGTGATCAGGCCGTTGGCCGTCGCCACGAAATCCACATCAAGCGTCCCGGAATGCGCGGCCACCAAGGCCTTGACGCGCGCCGCGAGCACCTGGGCCTCGGCCACCGTGGCCTCGTGATACTCCGACTTCCCCTCCGGGAAAAACTGCGTGTACATGGCGGAAGGTTTGCCCCCCTTGTAGATGATGCCCGCCTCACCCGCGCCCACCAGCCAGTCCACAAACGCCTTCCAGCGGATATTCATCTCCCGGGTGGCCGCCTTTCTCACCGCATTGCCCAGCGAGACATTGGTCAGCTCCCCGAAGTAGGCGATGTGCGCCGCACCGTGGTCCGCGATCAGCGCGGAAAGATCATGCGGGGCTCCCGTCCGCCGCCTCCATCTTCGCAAGGTTGTCCTCGGAAAAGGCCTGCAACTCCTCATTGCTGATCTCTTTGCTTAGGAAGGGATTGTTAAAATATCGTTTCAGTTTCATGGGATTCTTTGTCGGGTAGGGTCTGTTTTACATCATACGACGGAACCGTCATTTTGTGATTCCAGTTAACCATCCATATCATGACGAAATCTTTTTCTGTCGAGCCAGAAATGGCGAATCCTTGAAATTTCCGCAGGAAAGGCATTCCTCAAACCCGGAAGGTCACTGAAAACCTTTGCAGCGCCATTCCTGAAACCCGGAACGCCACTGAAAACCTTTCCAGCGCTATTCCTGAAACCCGGAACGTCACTGAAAACGTTTCCAGCGCTATTCCTGAAACGCGGAACGCCACTGAAAACGTTTCCAGTGCTATTCCTGAAACGCGGAACGTCACTGAAAACCTTTCCAGCCGCTATTCCTGAAACGCGGAACGCCACTGAAAACGAGCCCGGCGACTCTCATAAAATTCGGATGGAACAAAATGACACGGATGCCGAAGCATCACAACCAGCTCCGTGGTATGAACGGCCCTTTCAGATCTGCCCCGCACACTCCATCCCGCCCGCTTTTCTCCGGAAAACACCCGTGATATCAGCACAGGCAGACAACCTCCCCGGCAGCCTCCAGAAACACCCGGATATACACACCCGCCCCTGAAATAAACCTTGCCTCCACAAGGATTAACCACCCAAACTCCCAAAACGTGACTTTCCGGATATCCTTTCCTGAGAGCCTACGAATAAGTACTGTTCTGCAAAAAAATGAAGACAACACGATGAAACACACCCCCAAACTAACACACATCATCGCGCTCTGCTTACCCATCGCGGCAATCGCACAAGACCGCGTCACCATCGACGGCATCCTATCTGACGGGACACCGCCTCCGCCACCGCCACCAAAGGTATTGCACGAGTTCAAGGTTATCAGCATTGAGGAGATTCCACTTGAGCAGCGCAAGATGATTGTTCGCCGCGTGGAAGATCCGGGCTTTCCGACCCCACTCCTCCAGCACCAGCGGTGATTGATCCTGCGACCGTGGCAGCATTCAAGGACTCGCCTGCTTATTTGGAGTGGCAGGAGAAACAGACGCACACGACGAGCTTGTTTCTCTCCGCATCGGTAGTTGACCACCGCGCGACGTTGCTCCGCTGGTGGGAAGACGGGAAGGAGTATCAGGCGTGGAGCAGCTTGGATTTCAAGTATCTCACTGGCTTCGCTTCGTTCAGCAAGGGGGAGCGGAACTTCGTGACTTTCATGGGAGTGGGCGATGTTTCATCGGCTTCACTTCGTAATGAATCTCTGTTTCGTATTCCGTCAGCCTTCCAACAGGTGCGCCAGATTTCAGGATGATTCAGGGAGTAGCGGGCGAGTCTGAAGGCTACGATGCGATTGTTGCCTTGCATGAGCTTTACGCGACGGACGGCGTACGTCTGCGAGAGGCGTATGAGCTGCGAGAGGCTCTGCAGAGGGAGGCGGAGGCTGAGCTTCGCGCCAATCCTCCGATACCGAAGGACATCGTTCTGAACTTTTGGAAGGTTGAACCGCCGAAGAAAGAAGCTGAGGCGCAAGCGCCCCGGCAAGGCGAATACCGCACGAAGGGAGGTGACAAGTGAGATCGCTTATTACCGTCATCATCGCGACTTTCTTTGCGCTCCAAGCATCCGCCCAGCAGACGATCAAAGTTGGAATTGTCGGCGATGCCGACAATCACCAAGTCAGCTGGACGACAGAAGTCGGCTTCAACTACCTCGTCGAGGTCAGTCCCGATCTTGTCAATTGGATGGACACCGGAATCGTCCAAGCCGGAACGGGGGCAGTGGTGACCTACGGTTTCTCCACGCCGACCGAGCCAAAGATGTTTTATCGAATTCGGGTTAGGCCAGCTATACGCCCGGGATTTGATGATCTTGAACTAGCTAAGCGCGATGATAATCCGTCCGAATTATCACCGATCGGATTCCCCATAAATCTATTCGGAACTACATGGACAGAATGCTATGTGAACTTCAATGGTAACATCACATTTGGCGCTTTCTTGGAGACGTTTACTCCTACTCCGCTGCAAGTCGTCGGCTTTCCTATAATCGCCCCGTTTTGGGCTGATATTGATACACGAGGCATTAGCTCTAATCTTGTGACTTATTCACATGGAGCGGAGCAAGTTAACGGACGTCCAGCATTCGGAGTCAACTGGGTCAAGGTTGGATATTATAACAGCAAAGATGACAAAATGAATAGCGTTCAACTTGTCTTGATTGATCGGATCGACACAGGTTCTGGGAATTTTGACGTTGAGTTTAACTACGATATGGTTCGCTGGGAGACAGGTGATGTCAGCGGCGGTGTGGATGGCTATGGCGGATCACCAGCACGAGCAGGTTTGTCCAATGGCTCGAATCAAACTATTGAACTTCAATACTCGGCACAGACGCTATTGCAACTAGACAGTAACCCCAATACTGATGTTCCTAATTTCACTACAGGTCTCATTTATAGAAGCAGGAATAGCACCGTTCCAGGGCGATTTGTTTTTCAAGTCAGAGCGGGTCAAGTTCTGGGCGCACTGAACGTAAATGCCGGTCCCCGACCAGTCGATTCCCGGAGTGACATCAACAACATTGGCAGGAGCAGCGTCCAATCCAGCAGGAGGTGCAGTAACAGTCCTGTGGTCGATTGTTGATGGTCCAGCCGGTGTGACGATCTCCGATCCCACAATTCTTAACCCGACAATCACATTTCCTGCTGATGAGCTGATTACGTTGCAACTTACGGCGACAAGTGTCTCCGACCCTAATGTAACTGCCGCAGATACAATGACCATTAATCCATAACCTGAATCACTATGAAGACACTAATTTGTATTACTTATATTTTTATATCAACAGTCGCATCACAAGGAGCATCTACCCTTGTAAATTGGTCAATGTTACCTAGCGATGGACGCCGCCTTAATGGTTTTAACCTTATTCCTTTAAGTGCGGGGACATCAGCCGCAGGGGACGGAACGTTGCTCGAACTAGGCTATTACAGCATGGCAACCACCAGTAATCCGTTTGCAGGATCTTGGACTGTATTGTCGGGCGCCGCAGCGCAATGGGTGACAATGGGATCGAAGTAGCAGGAAGATTTTCGACCTCGTCGATTCTTGGGGATGCCGTGATGCCCGGATTGACTCCGTCAACCCCTCTTTCGATTCGGTATTATGACAGTGCGTCTGTTGCTACTTCTACTTACTTTAATGCCGTTTCCAATACGAGTGGCACATGGAACTACGTGATTCCGATTGATCCATCCCCAACGCTTAATTTGGCAATAGACAAGAATGTCTCCATTGTTTTCCAAGGTGGTGTTGAAGGTGCATTCAGAACGGTTGTTCCTATTCCAGAACCGTCACACATGGTTCTCGTTGTGGTAGGTGGCTTTGTTGCGCTTTCACGTCGTCGAAGAATGAAGACAGCAGAACAAGACGCTACTGGACAACAAATGGGGCGGCCTTGTTCTCGGAGCGTCGAGTAGCTTGGGAGTTTTTCCTGCTATCGACGCTCCCCCTCGCCGTCTGTGCCAGAGCTTTGACGTTCTCCAAAGAAATGGAATACAAGAAGACATCCAGCAATCCGTTGCAGTCGCCCGATCATTACGCGAAGAAGCCACGGTTCCGACATCATGGGGCTATGGCGGGCGTTTTGATCGTACTGGGGCTAATTCTCCGAATCGGAATACCACTTCTCCTTTCCACAACGGATACTCAACCCGATAGCTCAGGAGTCATCATCGGAACATTGATTGGAGCAGCCTTTTGGATCTGGGGTTGCTTCCACCTTGCCCACCATTTCGGACTTCACTACGCGTGGGGTTTTGCTGGACTTCTATTTCTTGTTGGAGTTGGCATTATCTTGTGGGCAGCGAATCAGAAGCCCAAATGGGATAGACAACGAGCAATGCAACCTAAGCGAACCAAAGAATATCGAGGCGATCCGGATAGCCTTTACTAACAAAAGAAGGAGAACAAGTCGGAGCCGGCGCCGGTTTGGCGCTCAGTCTCCCAGGAGAAAATCCGCGACGACCATGCGGTGATCGGTTTTTTTCGTGACGGCGGTCCCACAGCTCAAGGGTATGAAGTGGCGGGTGGCGTAGATGTGGTCGATCCGCAGGATGGGGAAGCGGCGGTGGAAGGTATCGCCCCAGCCGCGACCGACCTCGGCGAAGGCGTCGTCAAAATCGGCGATGA
Source organism: uncultured Verrucomicrobiae bacterium (assembly GCA_963758175.1). GTDB lineage: Bacteria > Verrucomicrobiota > Verrucomicrobiia > Verrucomicrobiales > Akkermansiaceae > Luteolibacter. The sequence goes on along the minus strand of CAVWUI010000002.1, from coordinate 446,186 downwards.
GCTGGCGGTGGACGATGTCGGTGGCCCCCGCGTTGAAATCCCCCCCGAGTATGGTCGGGGTGGCGGGAAACCGGCTGGTCTGCTCCAGGACCTGGAGGACGATGGACAGCTCCTTTTTGCGCAGGGTCCGGTTTCCCGCGTGCATCCGCCGGGAGTCGGAGCTCCATAGCCGCATGTCGGTGGCGGCGGTGGTGAGGTGGACGTTGATGACTTCGATCTCGCGTCCGTCGGGGAGGCGGAGGGTGGCCTGCTGGTTGCGCATGACGGGGTTGCGAATCTCGCGGAGGATCTTGAAACGGGTGGCGATGCCGTTGGTCATGTAGGCACGGTAGTCGCCGTTTCCGCCGTAGAGAGTCTCGGAGATCCGCTTGGTCTGGTGCGGAAGGGCCTGCTGGATGAGGACGATGTCCGGATCCCATTTCGCGATGTCATCCGTCGGATCGCCAAAGGCGAATGACGCGCAATTCACCGTGAGGATCCTGACCGGGAGGGTCCCGTCCGGGATCGCGCTCCGTTCCCTGGTGATGCGCGGGTGGGTGAAATTGGAAAGAGCGGCGGCCTCGTCCATCGCCACGGCCAGGGTGACGGCCCATACGGCGGTCACGATGAGCGAGAGAGGCGCGCGCAGGAAACAGAAGGCGAAGAAGGACATGAGCAGCCCTATCCCGCCCCATAGCCACAGGGGCAGGACGGTGAAAGCGGCGAGCGAATCCGGCTGGCGCGCGTAGCACCAGACGGTGAACGCATGTGTGAGGAGGGACGCTCCCACCAGGCTCCATCCGAGTGCTTTCCTTGTTCTTGGCATGTTTTTCCGGACACCGGTATGGGAAAATGACTACGGATGGGGCGGATGCGGTCGCTCCCTGCCTGAGAGTGGGGCATGGGAATCTCCCGCCGAGACATTCACATCCCGGGGATCCCCATACCGCCCGTGAGTTTTCCCATTTCCGCGGCCGCCTGTTCCTTGCCGGTGCTGATCGCTTCCCGGACACCTTTGAGGACAAGATCCTCGAGGAACTCCACATCGGACGGATCGACCACCGCGGGGTCGATCCTGATGGAGATCACATCGCCGGCACAGGTGGCCTTCACGGTGACCTTGCCACCGCCGACGGCGACCTCGATCTCGCGGCTGGCGAGTTCCTCCTGTTTCGCGGCAAGCCCGGCCTGCATCTGCTGGGCCTGTTTCATCAGTTTCTGCATGTTCATAAGTTCGGAATGGTTCAGTTGGTGACGATCTTGGCCTCGAATTTCTCAAGAGCCGCCTGGATGAGCGGATCCTTGTAAAAGGTGTCCTCATCGATAGCGGGCGCCGCCTTGTCCTCGGGCGCGGGCGCCGGGGGTTTCGCCGGTTCGCGGAAGGCCGGTTCGTCGGCTTCGTCCGGTGCGTTCGCGATGAGGTCGTCGAAGGCGGAGAGCGTGTCCGAGGTTTTGCCCTTGGATGGAGTTGGTGCGGGGGCGGCTGGTGCGGGTGGGGACTTTTCCAGTGCGGCCGGTGGGGAAACGGAAGAGGGTTTCTCCGGAGAGCTGGCAGGCAGGTGATCCGCGCCCTTGGTCAGGACTTTGATCACATCGGTGATGCGCACCTCGGCCAGCACCTGTATCGCCTTGATCATGCCGAGTTCGAAGTGCAGGCGCTTGTTGGTGGCCCATTTCATGCGGCCTTCGGTTTCGGCGAAGACATCGATGGCGGCGAGGATGCGCTCCGGGGCGTATTCGCCTGCCTGTTCCATGAGCTTGTCCCAGAGATTCTGCGGGATGCCCTCCCCGTCCGCGCCCGGATCGAGTTTCGCGATGAGCAGTCCGCGCAGGCAGCCGACGAGCTCGCCAAGGAGCTGGGAGAGCTCGCGCCCGCTTTCCGCCTCCGCCTGGATCAGCCTCAGAGCGGCCGGAGTTTCCCTCAAAAGCAGCTTCGAGGAGAGTTCCGCGACCTTTTCCCGGGAGGTGAACCCGAAAATATCGAGGACGTTCTCCTCCGTGATCGTCTCTCCGCAGAAGGCGACAAGCTGGTCCAGCATGGACTGCGCGTCCCGCATCCCGCCGTCCGCGCCTTTCGCGATGGCCCATGCGGCGACACTGTCTATCGAGATCCCTTCCTCGGAGGCGATGTGGATGAGGTGGTCGGCGATGGTCTGGGTGGGGATGGGGCGGAGATCGAAGCGCTGGCAGCGCGAGAGGATCGTCGGGAGGATCTTCTGCACCTCGGTGGTCGCGAAAATGAACTTCACGTGATCGGGCGGCTCCTCGAGGGTTTTCAGAAGGGCGTTGAAGGCCGCGTTGGAGAGCATGTGGACCTCATCGATGTAGTAGATCTTGAACTGGCCGCGAGAGGGCGCGTATTTGACGGATTCGCGCAGGTCGCGGACTTGCTCGACACCGTTGTTCGAGGCTCCGTCGATCTCCAGGACATCGAGCGAGCGGCCTTCGGCGATTTCCTTGCAGACGTCCTCGTCTGGGTCGAAGTCGATTTTGGGCCGCCGGTGCAGTTGAGGGCTTTGGCCAGGATGCGGGCGGTGGAGGTCTTCCCCGTCCCCCTGGGGCCGACGAAAAGATATGCGTGGGCGAGGCGTTTCTGCTCGATGGCGTTCCGCAGGGTGCGGACGACATGATCCTGGCCGAGGACGTCGGAAAAGGTCTTGGGACGGTATTTTCTGGCAAAAACCTGGTAGCTCACGGCGCAGAGCATAGGCAAGGGCGGGCGTTTGTCATGCGGGGATTTTTTGAAATCAGGCGTCGGACACCCGGGTCTTGCATGAGCTGCGGTTTCAACGGATCTCGACGGTGGCTGGAGCGGAGCCGCCTGCGATGAAAGCTAGACCCCTCGGATCATACTGGCTAGGCTCCACGCATGATCGCAGCAATGGAACTGGGAGGGACGAAAACGGTCGTCGCCATAGGGAGTAGTGACGGGACGCTGGAAGAGGAATTCCGCTTTCCGACAACGAAACCGGAGGACACTCTTCAAACAGCCATCGACTGGTTTTCCTCGAAAGGGACGCCCACCGCCATGGGGATCGCGGCCTTCGGGCCTGTGCGGATCAACCCCAAAGCGGACGACTGGGGAGACATTCTGAACACGCCGAAGCCGAACTGGAGCGGATTTTCCATCACCAGGCCGCTTCTGGACGCGTTTCCCGGACTGGAGATCACGCTGGAAACGGATGTGAACGCGGCATGTCTGGCCGAGGCGCGCATGGGCGCGGCGGCCGGTCTGGAGAACGTGGTATATATCACCATAGGCACCGGGATAGGCGCGGGGGTGCTCTGCGACGGGCGGCTTCTTCATGGCGCGTTGCATCCGGAGTTCGGGCACGTGCTGCTTCCGCGGAAAAAGGGAGACGATTTCAAGGGGACCTGCCCGTTTCATGATGACTGCCTCGAGGGCATGGCTTGCGGCCCGGCCATCGAGCAACGCTGGGGCGAGCCCGGCGGCCGCCTCCCGCCGGAACATCCCGCCTGGGATACGGAAGCCTGGTACCTGGCCCATGGCATACAGGCGCTTCTGGCGATTGCTCCGCCCGAGCGTGTGGTGATAGGCGGAGGTGTTTCCCAAGCGCCCGGTCTCCACGGGAAAACGGAGGCGCTCGTCCGCGAGCTCTGCGCCGGATATTTCCCCGCAGTGGATCATCATCCCTATGTGGTGGCTCCGAAATTCGACCAGGAGGCGGGCATCAAGGGCGCGCTGATGTTGACGGGGAGCCCGGGCTCCGCGGCCAGGTGACTTTCGTTTCGTCGTTCCCGGATTTTTTCCTTCGCCATGCCTGGGCGAGGTCGGGACGCTGCTGGGAAAATACAGTGGAGACATGCTCGGCGAAGCCGGAACCGGCCTCGGAGTAGAGGTTGAAAGCGGTGTCCAGACCGATGTCTCGGAGTTGCCTCACCTCGTCGTCGAATTTGCCGGTGGCGGTGACGACTCCCTGGAAGTCGTGGCGTTTCAATGTCCGCGCGGCCTGGATGTTGGAGGTGTGTTTCGGCATCGCGAGAACCACGAGGTCGATGTTGTCGCGGACTTTCTAACGGCCCAGGGAAATGTTTTCCACAAGGCGGGACGGGCTCTGGAAGGGTGAGTGGCGGACGGAGCTGCCCTGATGAAAAAGGTTAAGGGCTAACCTTTCCCGCATAGCCGCATTAAAGGGTAACAAGCTTGAAACACAAAACCCGGAAAATGAAATTCACCCTGACAACCCATTCTTACGGCTTCTATTTTGGAATCTTCACGTTGCTAGCCCTGCCATGCCTGTCAGGTGCACCGGTTCTCGCTGCCCAAGCGGACGATTTCGTCGATTCAATGGGTATCAATATCAAGCTCGACCGCTCCGAGTATGAAAAAAACTGGGATGCTATCAAACCGAGGTTGGAGGAACTCGGCATCTGGCACTACCGCGATGGCCTGGCAAATGTGGACAAGAGCGAAGTTTTCCGAAGTCGCTACCAGGGGCTTTTCGACGAGATTGGTATGAAAGGGCTTTTTGTTCTGGGGGCCTTGGGAAAACCAAGGTCGCGCCGCATTGGAGGCTCCGGGTGCAGCGAAGAAGGGGCTGGATTACATAGGGTTCATATCCGGACAGAACGAACCCGATCTGTTCTGGCCTCCGAATTATGACGGAAATCCGTCCACCGGGAAATGGAAGGAGGTTCTCGACTACCAGAATGCGATGTACGACGCGCTAAAGGCGGATCCGTCAACACAGCCCATCAAGGTAACTTCGCCACCGCTTTCCTTCTACGGAAACGCGAAACTGCTCGGGAATGAAGGGGAGGTGAAATCGGATTTCATCGCATGGCATTGGTATTCCGGACAGGGTCATCCGGACAAGGACGAGGTGGCAACGGGTATGGATCGGACGAAATCCGGACTCGGCAAGCCGCAGGCGGAGGCTTCGGATTTCATCACCACCGAATCCGGACACAACTCCTGGATGACGGCGAAGCCGGGGAACTCCAACAATACCGCCGTGAGCGAGCGTACCCAGATGCGCTACAACCTCCGGATACTGGCGGACCAGTTTCGCCGAGGAATCAGGCATACCTACCTCCACCAGTTGATGGATCTGGGGACGACCAACACCTTCAATAACAGTTGGGGCATCGTCCGTGCGGATTCTGCCAAAACGCCCAAGCCCGCCTTCACCGCGTGGAAGGAAATGGCCGGAATGTTCAGGGAGCGTTACCCTGGGAAAAGGATTCCAAAACCTTCACTCTGCCAAAGTTCACACCCGGAAAGCTCGATTATGAAATTTCCGGCAATACGAATGCGGTGAAGCACCTGCTGTTGCAAAAGAGTGATGGCATGTTCTACCTGCTTGTCTGGGTCGCCGCACCTTCATGGAAGCCCTCGGACGATACCGATGCGGACGTGTCCCGTGAAATTAGCATTCAATTCGCCGAGCCACGCCGGGTGACGCGCTACCAGTTCGACGACCACACAGGGATGAAGCAAGAGCGGGAAACTGCTTCCACAGTGGAGGGTGCCAATTGGTCTTTCAAGGCATCGGACAGTATCTCCATCCTTGAAATTTCCGGTGAAGCCGGGGAACCCTAAGATGCCTGGTTGTCACGGAAAAGCACGGCTCCAAGGATCCGTGCTTTTTACGCTAGGAGAAAAATTCCTGGCGTTTCCTGCGATTTCGCGCAGGTGAGCCATGGCATCCCATGAGAAAAGCCGAAGTTCCGGAACCACCGTGGCTTTCAAGGTGATGCCGTCGTCCTCCCGGGTGCGGGTGACATCTTTCTCCGATCCGGTGCTTGGATTCGAATGGATTGTGAATGTGGCGGCACCGGAAACGTTCTGAAGCTGTGTTACACCGGAAAGATTCAGGGTGCCGCTGGTATCCGGGGACATGATATCGAATCCGGAGTTGCATGCTGCGGCAACATCAGAGTCCAGTACCGTAACGGTCGAACCGGTCTGTTTTCGTGGAAAAGGCTGATTCCCTTGTGCCGGGTGTAGGGCGGGGGCACCCGACGTCAGAGTAATTCCGCGCGATTCAAGAAGCGGAAGGAAATCATTTCGAATTTCCGCCCGAAAGTTTTGTTCACTTCCGAGGCAGGGATGGCGGTATAAGGTTCGTCCGTGGGATCGATGTAGTCGGGAACGCGGCGGACTACGGCTTCGCACCATGCCCGTGCGAGAACCTTGCCGGCCTTGTCGCGGGATTCCCCGTAGGCACGGATGAGAAAAGTATCACCGCGCACGGATATGAGGGGGCCGAGTGCAGTGAGGAGATCTCCCTGCTTCACATAGCCGGGAGAACCCACTGATTTCGGGCCAGGCTTCAGCTTCCGGAAATTTGAAGCCGGTTGCAGCTGAGGCAGGCAGGGAGCGCTCACCCTGCCGGTAGCTCCCATTGATGGAGACCGAGGGATCGTCGAGCGCGCTTTGGAGTGCACCGGAGATGGCGAGCTTCTTGTTGGTGCCAGGGCGGCGGTTGACGAAGTCCGCCAGCGAGGTGAACGGGCGACGAAGGCGGACTTGCTTCACGATGGCGATGGCAAGTTCATCGATCTGATTATCGGTGAGGGCACGGAATCCAACCCACTGCTCCGGTTTTTTCGGATCGGAAAGGGAATTGTCCGGAATTTCCCTACCCCCGGGGATGAGCATACCGGAAACCGGGGTATTCTCCGTGGGGACGAGTTCAGGTGTGATCGGGGTGCCCGGTGTTGGACGGACTGGAACCGATTCGCCTTTAAGTCCTGCGAGAAAGGATTTCCAAGCGGACACCGAAGTGGAGTTCACGTTGAACATACCATCGACGAGGATGAGTTCGGCGGTGCGTTCATGGGCGTTCGGGGTGGGCTTGCTGCCGTTGAAAATATTTCCCACCGAGGCCTCCGCATTGCTGGGCCCATGGCTGGAAGCGCGAGTTTGGAAGAAGTTTCGCGGAAGCAAGAAAACTCGCCAGAAGATCCTTCTGCTCGGTGTATGCGGTGGCGGAGTTCTTATAGGCAGGAGCGGTTTTTGGCGAAATGGAGGAGAAGAAATAATCATCCCACAGTGCATTGTTCGCGAGGTAGGAATGATCCGCTACATCGCGACCTAGATTGTAGTGGAAGTTTCCGAAGGTGCCATCACGGATGGGGCAAAGCAATTCCCTATTGCACTCTGGATGGATGGCCAAAGGGTCTTATCGCGTTCGCCGGGAACCGTGCCATACACGGTGCCCGTCCGGCAGGGCATTTTGGAGGGCGCCGAGAGAGTGGATGGGAGTTGTGGGAATGGCATGCGAAATGACGTAGGATACACCGTCCCGCGCAGCATATGAGGCTCCGTAGTAGCCAAGTCCTGCAAGATCACACTCCACGCCCAACTCTGCGAGGCTGTTGACGCGCCGCATGCCTATCTGGAGAGGTGAGGCAAGGACGATATCCTCCCCAAGCTTTCCAAGATCCATTGCCGCCGTAGCGGGATTGAAACGGAGCATTGTTCGCCCTTTGTGGCGGTTCCAGGTTCATCAGGATTTGTGATAGTATCGAAAGCCGCATCGGTCGCAGTTTTGACACTGAAGGTGAAAAGGCAGATCGGCCATTTGTCGCCGGATGCAAGCTCCTGCATCGTCTTCTTCACATCCTCCGCCTTCGGTATGGTGGGGAAAATTTCGGGATGGTCGGTGGCTTTCACCGGGCTGTGGGAGCTTCCAATGAAATCAATGGAAAAGCCACCGACGTGGGTGCTGTCCCCTTGATCAACCTCGCCTAGGGAATATCCATCAAGGAGAAGGGCGTAATTTTGGGCGTTCTTGCTATTGGGATTCAATGAGTAGCGCAGGGTGGTGCCGCCGCTCCACAAGCTCGTGCTGCCCGTATTGCTGATGTAAGAACGGAAGCCCGAACCGTAATCCCACCCGAGATAGGTGTGGTGTATTTGCTGCGGTCCCGGATCGGCTGGTTGAATCCCTGTGACTGGAGCTGCACCTCGCCGGGGCGGAAGATCGAGATTCTGGGCTTTGCCGACTTCGGCATTAAGAAGTTCGTTCGCCCAAAATATCCTGAATCGCCCGGGTCACGGTTTTTTCCACTCCGCTTCCGTTTTTCGCATAGAGCTTGAGGTCATAGGGGAGGGACCGGAGGTCTTGAAGGTGAGATACGAACTGCCCCGGGGGATTTGGAGAGCGATGTTGGAAGAGTTCCAGATGGTATATATCGGATCAAACACTAGGAAAAGTTTGTATTGATCTGCTCCGGAGGAATCCTTGCCTGACTTTTCACTGATGATGGAGCACAGGATGGATGTCTGAAGTTTCGTGGGGTGCTTGTATTGGAAAAAAGGATCGTCCCTTGCCTGTTTCGGATCGGCTTTTGCGATGAGAGAAAACGGCGTGCCGGAGGGCATGGCTGCCCCATCGGCGTGGTTGGGAGGGCTGGAAGGATACTGGACTTCGCCCCATACATTGGTATCCCGCCAGAGTTCGAAGAAATTGAAACCGGGCGTAGCTCCGGCGGTGTAGAGAGGGCTCTTGCTGAGCCTCAGCCACGGTTTCTCAAGGAAAAAGCTGAGATCCTTTCTCATACCTCCGGAGCGGACATTTGTGAGCAGTCCGGTAGCCGAGACCGTCATATCATGGAAATGGCTTCCGGGGGTGGCCTGAATCATGTCGGTTGTCCCGACGGTAACCAGCCGGTCCAACTCGGGGGCATTTCTCCCCAATGTGCCACCAGAAACTCATTTCATGGGAAGCGCGGGGAGCGGCCTGCATTCTGGCTACGGCTTGCTTGGCATCAGCCGCAGTGGCAACCCGGTTCCCGAGTTTTGCTTTCGTGTTTTCATCCGCTATCCACCATGCAAAAGCCCCATGTTCGGTTGGAGTCAGACCCGCCCTGATGGGATCGGACACGGAATTCCCGGCTACGAGTTCGACGGTTTCGACTGCAAGCGCCGCAGCCGTCTCGGCGCATTGCTGTCTTTGACAATGGGTTCGTCACCGGAAACAAGCCAGCGGCGGAACTTGGGAGCAGGACGGTTTTTGTCAGCCGCCGGCCAGGAATTCATACACTCCTGTCCAGTGGTTGCGCGCCGATTTGTCTCCCGCATCAAGAAGCTGGCCACCGGGAGCGGATATACGCTGGTCGGGTCCATTTCGCTTTGCAGCTGCCAATGGCAATGGAAAGAGCGAGCCGGGCGTTGGCGCGGCCTGCAGTGCCGCTTCCTGCTGGCCTGTGGTTTTCAGCTCAACGCTCGCTAGCGATAAAAGACCAAGGGCGAGTATGGAAAGCAGCACCATGAGCGTAAGAGTTACGACAAGTGCGAACCCCCGCCGCTCGGCTCCGCTGTGGTTTTTGGGGCGATGAAATTTCATAAGGAATTTCCCGGATTCTGTGCATCCTTTTATTCTTCGGGGGATACGAGAGATTCGTCCACCGCCTGGATGGCAATGCGCTCGGAGTCCTTTACGAGAAAAAAGAACACATAGCTGCGCGAGGCGTTGCGATATGGCCAGCGTGTGTTGGTGAAGATGCGGGGCGAGCCATCTACGTCTGGCTCGTAGAAAGAAACCTGATACCATGGCCGCTCGCCCTTCGGCGGAGCTTCTGCCAGAATGGGGTCACCCGGCCTGATAAGAATCTTTGTTTCGCCGAGAGTTGCGCCGATGGGAATATCGGTTGCGTTGAAAAACAGGGTCGAGCCGTTCACGAAGCGCGGTTCCTTGCCGATGACGACATGAGCTTTGAAGTTTTCTCCGGAAGGCTCCAGCAGAATGATGAAATCACTTCCCTGTTCCGGCAGCATCACGTCCGCAACGGAGCGGTATCCGGATTCAGTGGCAGCATCCGGGATGACAAAGGAAAACCGGCGCCCACCCGGGGACACGGGGTCGCTGAGGCCACGCGCGCCAACCAGGATGGGAGCGCTGGTTTTTTTTGTCTCAGTGGCGAGGGTGCGGAGTTCCATCGTCGAGCTGCGGCGCACGAGAAGCAGGGCGCGCGATTTAGCGCCGGAGGATTTTCCTGCGCCACCGCCAAAGGCATGCATAACAAGACTGAAAACAGGATACAGTTCGGGTTTTTCCACACAGCTGGGAATTTAAGGGATCCTAGCGCTTGCGGCGCAGGCCGACATTGCCACGCCAAGACCCAAGAGTGCGGCGGAGGTCGGTTCCGGTACGATGGTAGTGGCGTTCACGATGATATTGTCGAAGTCCAATGTGCGTCCAGCGTTGGCCGTAGCACCGGCTCCGGTATTACCATAAACCGTAAAGGTCACAGCAGTCGTAACATTTTGCAAAGCCGTAACACCTGAAAGATTGAGAGTGCCTGCAGCTGGAGTGAAGCTCTCGAAGTCGAAAGAACGTGATGCGGAAACGTCGCTATCTGACGCCAGAACGGTCGCTCCGGTTAGAGAACTCCTAAGCTCCCAACCGCGGGTATGGAGTTCGCAGATCTACGGACAAGACCTTCGAAGCTGGTGAAGTTGATGACATTGGAACCTACCCGGCGTGATCGTGAAACTGAAGGAAATGTTTTGCGAGAACCGCATTAGCGAGACTGTTGGTGATATCGTACCCGCGCTCAAGGTCAGGAATGAAACCCCGTTGACAGCTTTAGCGTCTGAGGCGCTTCTTGTGATAGTGCCACCGGATCCGGCGGAGAGATTGCCCGCCGTGGAACCCGTATCCACATCGGACGACGTGACAACCAGCGGATCTGCTGCCGAATTGAAATTGTATTGGGCGATAACTGCCGCCTGAAGTGCTGTTGAGCAGCCGATACCGAGTGAGAGCAGGAAGATTGATTTCATAAGTGTTTGGATTGTTTGGTTTAGAATTTTTTCTGCAGGGTCATACGCTCCAGGCTTTCCCAATGTGGCTAAAGGGAGCGCATACAGAAGGGAAATAGCCGCCCGAGCGGAAAGGTTAACCCGCTTCCTTAAAAAAAATCGAATCCTCACTCCTTGCGAATCTTCAGCCCGTGAAGTGAGATCGAAGAATCGATTGCGGTGAGGCGGATTGCATCGAAATCGGGAGCGAAAGCGGTTTTCTCAGAAGATCAGAACTTTCCATGCTTCGCCGTCTCTGGATCCACCGAAAAACGGGATTCGGTTGGGCTGTAGCGGATGCGGAAGACCATGCCAGGGGTTGAGGTTCCCAGATTGATGATGCGGCGGTCTTTGCGTTTGCCGTCTTCCGGATAAATGGCGGCGACCCAGCCGTCTTTGTTGTCGAGTTGTTTGCCTAGGAAAATTCTTTCCCATCCCCTTTAAGAGACTGATTCCGCTGTGTCTGGGAAGCAACCCGACGGAATTGGTTGGTAGCGTAGCGGAGAACCTCCACGCTATATCCTTCGCTTTCGCCCTCAAAAGGGAGTCCAGCGGAAGTCTGAGCCACGCCGAGAATTCCTTCTCCGCGGAGAACTCCAGACTTTCAGAGGTCTTCGCAATCAATCCGCCCGGGTCCGGGATAAACGCTTTTCTTCCCGAATCCGTGGCTGGAGTCCACTCGAAGAAGATTTCTTCATGCGATTGTTCGCTGTCTGTCTGGAAGGGAACATAGCCTTGAGAGGAGATACGGAGACCCGATCCTGCGGCAACGATATGCGCGGTAGACCCATCCCCCGAAGAAAGCCGAATACTGCCTTCGGAAACCGAAACCTCCTTGAGTGTTCCTTTCTCCGCCAGGAAGGAGTAGGTTGTTCCGATATCTTCAATGAGGTGGTTGCCGACGTAGCAGCGCAGGCTTTTGGATCCCGGCTTGAGTTCGAGGCCGAAGCTTCCGTCCGCAACATCCAGGGAACCGTCCTCGCGGAAGAAAAATTTCGCCGGCGCCTGCACCGTGGCACTGGCTTTACCGCCCTGGAATGAAAGATCCACCCGGCCGTTATCCAGTGTCAGGGTCTTGCCCGGTGCGAGGGATGTTGGGAGATCCGTGCCATCGGCTACCGTTGCCGAACCACTAAACGACAGTCCAACGGGCTCCGGCAAATTGCCACGGCTTCCAAATCTAAGGTGACCGGCAACAAGCAGGATCGCAGCTGCTGCGGCAATGGCGAGAATAGAGACCCGTTTCGACCGCTCCCCCGACTGGTTTGGGAATCCGACCACCGTCCCATTTCCTCTGATCAGAAAGGCTGCGGAGGCTTCGAAATCACACATGCGGCGATACAGGGATCGGAATTCCGGCTCGGTTTGCAACCGGCGTTCGATTTCCGCCACTTGTCCGGGGCTGCAGTCGTTGTCAACGAGTTGGGCCAGTATCTGCTCGTCGTTTTCGTGGGGATTCATTCGGTGTCTTGTGAGTTGATCCGTTGTTCAATGCAGCGGCGTAAAATTGCCCGGATCTTGTGGAGGCGAACTTTGAGTGCGGAAACGGAACGACCGGTGGAAACCGCGTGGCTTTCGAGTATCTGATCGGAAATGTATCTGTGGCGCAAAAGGTTAAGGTCTTCTTCGCGTAAAGTTTTGAGGCAAATGGCCAGGGCTGCCAGTTCGGCTTCGGAATTGTCCGCTGCTTGCGAGTGGTTGCTCTTCGATGGTATCCAAGGTTTTTTCCGAGAATGTGATCCAGGACGAGCGCTTGTATTTCCGTTGTGCCTCCATCGCCACGTATCTGGCGGTTGCGAAAGCCCATGCCTTGAAATTTGTGCCGGCTTGGAATGAATGGCGCTTTTTCCACAGGACAAGGTTTGCCTCCTGAAGGACATCGGACACGTCGGAGACCCCGGGGAGGATCGCGCGAAGGAACGAGGCCAAGGGCACCTGGTGCTGCGCGAGCAAGGCCTCTATCAGCACATCATGCTCGGAGTCCGGTTCAGGTTTTCCCATCGGGAAACGTATCTAACTACCATTGTTCCCGGCGGCAAGGGGGAAAGCCGATCCGGTTCCCTCGGATGTTTTTTCAGGGAGGCAGAATCTCTCCAGGAACCTTAAGGCTCCGCGGCCAGGTGACTTTCGTTTCGTCGTTCCCGGATTTTTTCCTTCGCCATGCCTGGGCGAGATCCGGGCGCTGCTGGGAAAAGACGGTAGAGACATGCTCGGCGAAGCCGGAACCGGCCTCGGAGTAGAGGTTGAAAGCGGTGTCCAGGCCGATGTCGCGGAGCTGCCTCACCTCGTCGTCGAATTTCCCGGTGGCGGTGACGACTCCCGGGAAGTCGTGGCGTTTCAAAGTCCGCGCGGCCTGGATGTTGGAGGTGTGTTTCGGCATCGCGAGAACCACGAGGTCGATGTTGTCGCGGACTTTCACGCGCTCCCAGAAATCGGAATCCGTGGCATCCGCGAGCATGACATTGCGGTCGGCGAGGCGGTGAAGCTCGACGGCGGCGGGATCGCGGTCGAAGCCGATGACCTGCCCGGGAAACCTTTCGCCAAGACGCTGGTAAGCGGAAAGCCCGACCCGGCCCATGCCGAAGATCGCGATGCGCTTTCCGCTCGTGAGGATGGGCAGGTCGTCGCGGTGGCGGCCTCTGGTCTCGAAGCGTTTCAGGAAATCGCTGATGGGATCGTACAGCTCCTCCGCGCGGCGGGTGAGTGGCGAGATGATGAGGATGCTGAACGAGAGCGCGAGCGCCATCGCGACAAGCCAATCGGCAGCCAGCCACCCCTTCGCCACGCCAAGAGCCATCACGATGAGACCGAACTCACTGTAGGTGGAAAGGGTCAGCCCCGCCATCCATGAGGTGCGTGCGCGGAGGCGGAAGCGGGTGAGGATTCCGAAAAAGGCGAGGCTTTTCAGGGGCAGCAGCGCGATGAAAAACAGCGCCCACAGCAAGCCCTCCAGGGAGATCGCGCCTTTCAGACCGATCTGGAGAAAGAACCCGACGAGCAGCAGATCCGTGACGCTCAGCAGGGATTTTCCCATCTCCTTCGCCCTCGGATGGGAGCCGACGAGCACACCGACGAACAATGCGCCGAGATCCGCCTTCAGCCCCACGGACTCGAAGCCCTTCGCGCCCAGCACCAGTGCGAGGAAAAGCCCGCACAGCGTGACCATTTCCCCGTGCCCGCTGCGCCCGATCAGCGCCCCCAGCCATTTCCTGCCGAGCAGAAGCGCGGCGAGCAGTGCGAGAGACCAGACGGAGGGGATTTTCCCGGTGGAGAGAGTCAGGAAAACGACGGCGAGGATGTCCTGCATGATCAGTACGCCGATGGCGACCCGCCCGTGCATCGCGCCCATGTCGCCGCTTTCACCGAGGCTTTTCACTGCGAACACCGTGCTGGAAAAGCTCAGCGCGAACGCCAGCAGGAGTGCTGTCCGCCAGGAAAACCCGCCGCATTTCCCACCAGAGTCCCCACACCGAGAAGCGCCAGCGCGAACACAGCGACCACGGAAAGCGTGTGCAGACTCGTCCCCGCCCAGATTTCAGGACGGCCGAGTGTCCTCACGCGGAGCTTCACCCCGATGGTGAAAAGCATGAGCGTGACTCCGAGATCCGCCATGAGGGAGAGCGTCTCCCCGCCTCCTGCCCGAATGCCTGGAGGACGAACCCGGAGATCAGGAAGCCGACCAACGGGGGCAGACGGAACTGCTGGGCAAGCAGCCCGAAGAAAAAGGCGACCGCGATAAGAAGGGCATCCATGGACGCCTCCGCCTAAGCTATCCGTGTGCCTTTAAATGGCCAAACCGTTCCGTGACTAGCGCCTGCGCCTCAGCAGAGCCAGCGAGCCGAGGGCTGTGAGAAGCGCGGCGGACGGCTCCGGGATGGCGAGCGCCTCCGCATAGGTGGTAGTGATGCGGAGCTCGTCGATGAACACGTTCTCCCCTCCTTCCCATGCGGCGGTCCGGAAGCCGAAGCGCTGCAGGGAAGTGGCTCTGCCATCAGCGGGGACGTCCGCGCGTATCCCCGAGGTCTCGCTGGCCTGGTCCACGAAAACCTCCGTGACATTGTATCCGGCGGAGGCGTCCTTGGAGAGTTTTCACCACGAGCTGATAGACCGTTTCCTCCGCCGCTGCCGCACCCAAGGTGGTTTCCTCGTTGGACGAGGTTCCCGCGGCGCCGAGTCGGGCGAAGAATTTCCGGCTGTCGCTGTTGATCAGGCCGCCGCTCCCGCCGTCATCCCTGTCGCCGGTGGTGGTCGTGAAATACGCCTGGAAGAAGTCGGAGGTATCGAAGCTGGTGACGCGGAGGAGGAAGCCGCGTAAACCGTCCCTGCTTGCGAACCGAAACCCCGGATGGCGGCGAACTGGTCGTCTACCGCCGCGATCCGCAGCCCCTGCCCGTAGCCGGGAATCGCCCCGGTTTGCACCGTCAAGTTGGCATCGCCTACCCATTCTCCGGTCCAGTCGGTCCCGCCGGACTGCCCGTTGATCCCGGCGCCCGGGGTGTAGGATTCGAAATTCTCCGTCGCCAGAACTGCGGCGGAGGCGGGAAACTGGACGAAAACAGCGGCAATTGGGGCGGCGGGAACAATCGGGATTTTCATAGGGAGGTAGTCCGACAAACCCGGCAGCCCCTGTTAAGCATCCGTTTGCCCGGCAGCCTAGGTGCTCTGATCCGACTGCGCCGGTGCCGGATGGCGGAAGGGAAGGGGCTACCTCCTGAGGTGGACGCCTGGATCGAAGGGAACAACTACATCGAGTTGACCGTCACTCTTGCTGCGAGTGATGTCCTTAATCTCGCGGTTCAAGGCAGTGACCGGGGATTCCTCAATTCAATTCAGATCGTCCCGGTTCCCGAGCCCTCGGCAGCAGCCCTTCTCGGCCTCGCCCTTCTCGGCCTGGCATGCCGCCGTTCGCGGAAAGGCTGACAACCTTCCCGGTATGGTTGGTTGTTGCCATATCGGCACCCCGGGGTGAAAGGCGCCCGCAGGGCTAGAATGCAACCGGGGTGGGGGCGGGTATCTTCCACCACGGCGGCGAGGTGTTTCCGGGATGAGGCTGACCCTGAGCTGCCCGAGATCGCGATAGTGCCCTCGGATCCATGGCAAGGGCTGGGGAGCGCCCACCGGGTATGCCGTCACGCACCCTTGCCGGTGGGGCGTATGACGCAGTGGCCGAAATCGATTTCAAGGGTTCCCGGGGCGGGGCGGTAGGGAGGGGCGAGGGTGTAGAGATTGCCCAGGCCGGAGACGGCGACGCCGGCGTTGCGGATGACGGCCATGTGCTTCGAGGTGGAGGACTCCGAGATGCGGATGATGCTTGCGAGGAGGTAGATGGGGAGGGGCTCGCCCTTGGCGAGCTCGCGGAGGATGGCCCAACGCCGGGGATCGCCGAGGACCCGGCTGAGTTCTGCGGTGCTGATCGGTGGAGTGGCGGGTGCGGGGTCGGTTTCCATGGCGTTACGGGACACTAGCGGAAATTTTCATCCCCGGCGAGGAAATTTGATTCCCCGACCGGGAGATTTTAAGAGACTAAGCGGAATTTTCATTCCTCGACCGGGAAGTTTCTGGAGGCGAAACGGCACCTTTTATCTTTAGACGGGAAATTAAAGGATGCGAAGCGGAGATTGTTATCCGCCCACGAGAAATTTCCGGAAGGGCTGCGGATGTTCAGTTCCCCTCCCGGGAAGTTTGGTTCCGGGAAGCCCGATACGGGGGAGGGGATGGATTTCATGGATTCGAAAGGTTTCCCGGCGGCTGGATACGTGGCCGGGAGGGGGGACTTCAGAGCTTCACGTCCCAGCGGATGAGGCGGCCCCACTGGTTCCACTCGGTGGTGACGATGTTGCCATCCTTGTCGAAGGTGACGCCGTGGGGGGAGGTGGTGATGCCTTCGCGCCAGTCCTCGGGTGGGACGTTGTTGGTGTTGATCTGTTCCGGGTTCTCGTTGGGGCCGAGGCGTTTGAGGAGGCTGCCGTTTTTATCGAGGATGGCGACACCGCTGGCGAGTTGGGCGATGGCGGCGTTGTCGCCGTGGAAATCGACGGTGCAGGGGCGGGCGATACCGGTCGCGTGGTCGCCGATGAGGCTGCCATCGAGGTTGAGGTGGACGAGGCGGTCGTTGGAGCGGTCGCAGACGAGGATGCGGGCGGGATCGTAGCGGTAGTCGAAGGCGAATTTGTGGGCGGTATTGAACTTCCAGGGTTCGCCTTTCCCTGCGGTGCTGGATTTGAATTTCCCGTCCTTGTCGAAGATGAGGATCTTGTCGGAGGCGTAGCCGTCGATGAGGTAGATGTCGCCGCCGGGTGCCTTGTCCGCATGGGTGAGGGCGAAATTTTTCCCCTCTGCTCCGGGATGGCGGAGAGGGGGATTTCCAGGAGGACTTCGCCGGTGGTGGAGAGCTTGAGGAAAGCGGTTTCAGGATCGCCGAGGCAGGCGGCGTAGATGACGTCGTTGCCGTCCTCCCGCACGATGGTGAAACCGTGGTGGTTGTCTCTGGCGTTGGGAAGGTTGCGGATGTATTTCCCGGCGGCGGTGTAGATCTGGATGCCGTGTTTCTCGCCGCCCATGACGGAAACGTAGAAGAGGCCGTTGGAATCCACGTCGATCTCGCCGTGGGAGTCGCCAAGTGTTTCGAGGCCTTCGGGGAGGGTCGGCCAGCCTTTTGTGAAATCGTACTCGTGGGCGGTGGCGAAGGTGGTGATGGCGGCGAGAAGAAGGATATGTTTCATATGATATGTGGGAGGTTGGATGGTTGTTGAGAAGGGGGTGAAAGGAAAAATTCCCCGACATTCCCACGGAACCCGGCGGTTCCTGATGTCCGGTGCTCAGGCGCACTTCGGACATGTGCCGAAGAACTCCAGCTCATGGTAGAGCCCCTTGTAGCCGGTTTTCTCCCGGATCTCGTCCTCCAGTTCGTGAACCGGGCAGGGTGCCTCGACGGAATCGATTTTCCCGCAACCGGTGCAGATGAGGTAGTCGCTGTGTTTCCCCGGCTGCAGGAGTGTGAAATAGGCCGCGCGCTCGTGCAGGCCGAGGCGGCGTGTGACACCGTGGTCGGTGAGGCGCTGGAGAAGCCGGTAGACCGTGGCCTTGTCGCACTGGTTCGCGAGACGCTCGGAGGCGGCGAGCTCGGAAAGTGTCATGGGCCGCCCTGTCTCGACGAGGGTGGTGAGCAGTTCTTCGAGCGCCTTGGTGCGGCGCAGGCCGAGATCGCGGCAACGCGCTATGGCCTGGGTGACGGGGTTCGCGGGCATTTTAAAAGAGTCTCGTCTGGGGATCCTCGGGTTTCAAGGCCGGAGGCGGGGCGCCGATCTTTTTGTAGGCGGCGGGCATGGCCACGCGGCCACGCGGTGTGCGTTGGACATATCCCTGCATGATCAGGAAGGGCTCGTGGACTTCCTCCAGTGTCGCGGCATCCTCCCCGCAGGCTACCGCCAGGGAATTCAGGCCTACCGGACCGCCGCCGAATTTATAAATCATCGCCTCGAGGAGACGCTTGTCCATTTCATCCAGGCCGTCCGCATCGATCTCTATCATCGCCAGGGCGGCGGCGGCGTTGCTCCGGTCGATGATTCCTTTCCCGCGAACCTGCGCGAAGTCCCGTGCCCAGCGCAGAAGGGCGTTCGCCACACGGGGGGTGCCTCTGGAGCGGGCGGCGATTTCCAGAGCGCCGTCCCTGTGGATTTCCACATCGAGCAATCCCGCCGAGCGCTCGATGATATCGCCGAGTTCCTCCCTGGTATAATAGTCGAGGCGGTTGATGAGGCCGAAACGCGAGCGCAGCGGCGCGGTCAGCATCCCGGAGCGGGTTGTCGCGCCGACGAGGGTGAAGCGCGGGAGATTGATCTGGATGGAGCGGGCGGAGGGGCCGCTGTCGATGATGATGTCGAGCCGGTAGTCCTCCATGGCGGGGTAGAGGTATTCCTCGATGGCGGGGTGGAGGCGGTGGATCTCGTCGATGAAAAGGATGTCGCCCTTCTGGATGTTCGTGAGGATGCCTGCGAGATCGCCCGCCTTTTCGATCTGCGGCCGGAGGTGGTATGCATCTGGGTGCCGGCCGCGCTGGCGATGAGGTTGGCGAGAGTCGTTTTTCCCAAGCCGGGCGGCCCGAGAGCAGCACGTGGTCTAGCACGTCGCCACGGCGTTTCGCGGCCTCCAGCATAAGAAGGACGCGCTCCTTTACCTTTTCCTGCCCGATGAATTCCGAAAACGCAGGCGGACGCAGCGAGACATCGAAGGGAGTCGGTGGCGCCGCCGTGGTTTGCTGGTAGAAATTCTCGGACATCCGCTTCCCGGCAATCCCATGCTATGCCGGGCGCGAGGAAAAGCCCCGAATTTATCTACCGCTCGATGATAAGTCCCCCCCGCTACCGCCGTTTAACCTCCTACAGATGAGTGTGAACGAAGAAATCAACGCGAAACTGGTCGAGGTGCGCGGCCGCATCCGCAAAGTCCAGATCATCCGGGGTGCTCTTGTCACCGCGACAACGGCGCTTGCGGGACTTCTTCTGATCATGGCGGCGGACTACCTTTTCGCGCCCCTGCCCTCCATCGCGAGGTGGGGTCTTTTCATCGTATGGATCGCGACCACGCTCTATGCGGCCAGGGCGGGATTCGCCCCGTATTTTCGGAAGATCGGCCTGGTGCAGATCGCCCGCTGGATAGAAGTCCGCCACCCGGAAATGCAGGAGCGCATGAGCACGGTTCTCGAGATAGCGGGGCAGAAAAACTCTACTGCCTCCGCAGATCTCATGGCCGCCCTTGGTCTTGCCGCCCATCATGATATGGAGTCGGTGAACCCCGATCTCGAGATCAAGTCCGCCGGGACAAGGAAAAAGTGGGCGCGTCCAGCCATGGCGATGGCCGCCATCCTCATACTGGTTCTCGTGATCTGGCCCAGCCAGTCAGGCCGTCTTCTGGTTCGCGCGGTCGCTCCGTTTTCCGATCTTGGAAATGCCGGAGCCGCCTCTTTCGAGATCAGACCCGGCGACATCGAGGTGCTGGAGGGCGATCCCGTCTCCATCTCCATGAAATACGAAGGTTCTGCGAAAAAAATCGATCTCTGGATCGACCATGGGGACAAAAAGGCGTTCTCACAGACCCTCACACGCTCCGGGAAAAGTTTCACCTACAAGCTGAATCCCGCCATCCGCTCCTTCCGCTACTACGCCCAGTCCGGCCGCTCCCAGAGCGATGCCTTCGATGTCACAGTCTGGCCCATGCCGGAAATGCTCGAACCACGCCTCACCCTGGACTACCGCGAATACACCGGCCTCTCCCAGCGCGCCATTCCTCTCACAAACGGCATCGAGGCCGTCGAGGGAACCGTGGTCACCCTCTCCAGCGCCACCAATACCGCCCTCGAATCCGCGTGGCTTGAGGTGGATGGCAACCGCCTTTCCGATGCGAAACTCGAGACCTCCTCAACCGGCGGCCGGGTCGCCTTTTCCTGGACTCTCACCCCCGAGAACGCCGGTCTCGCCGTGATCACCGCGAAGCATCACCTTGGCCGTGAGCTGGAGTTAGCCCGTTTCCCCATCGAAGTCCTTCCCGACATCGATCCTCAGGTGATTCTCGCCAGCCCCGCACCCGAGGAAATCAAAGTCCGTTACGATGAACGTGTGCCGCTCCGTTACGAGGTCGCCGAGGATTTCTCCGTTGCGAAAGCCGAACTTGAGATCGATGCCGGAGGCGACCGTCAGACGACCCTCCCTCTCGATCTTCCCCTGCGCCGTGGCGGTAGCTCGAAGCCCGCCATGTTCGATGGTGTTGCCTCGGTCGCCGTCGGGAAAATCCGCGCCACATTCCCGGGAATCAATGAAGCCCGCATCCGCATCACCACCGCAGACAACCGCCCCGCCGATCTCTCGGAAGGCCCTGGTACCGGCAGCTCCCGCTGGCTCACGCTGAAGTTCGACCAGGGAGCGGAGTCCCTCGCACGCCAGGAGCTGCGCGAGGAACACGAGGGTGCACGCGAGAAAATCGAAGATGCCATCCGTCAGGTGCGCCAGGCGAAGGACGAACTCGCCTCCCTCCGCGATGAGGTGAAAAAGGAGGAGATGGCCGATTGGGCGCAGGAAAAGTTCGAGAAAGCCAATGCCAGTCTCGCCGAAGCTCAGGAGAAAACCGAGGAACTCGCCCGACAGATGGACGATTCCATCCACGCGTCCAAGGCGGAAAAGGTCGAGAAGGCGGCTGAAAAGATCGAGGAGGCTCTCGCCAAAGCCGAGGCCGCTCCCCTGCAGGACGATTCCGCGAAACGCGAGGACGCCCTCGAGGCCTCGAAAAAAGCCTCTGAGGAAGCTCTCGTTTCGCTCGAGAAAGTCCGCGACGAGATCAACAAGGATCAGCAGCGCGTGGAAGACCTCGGGCGATTCCAGGAACTCGCCCAGAAGCAGGAGGAACTCGCCCGTCAGGCTGAGGAAAGCCTGAACATGCCGATGACCGAGGAGCAGCTCGCCGAGTGGCAGAAGCAGCAGGAGCAAATGGAACAGCAGCTTGCGGAGCAGTTGAAAAACCGCCCTGAAGCTCTCGCCGAAGCCCTCGCCGAACAGGCCAAACAAGCCGAGCAACTCGCCCAGGACGCCGGAGAGCTCGCTGAAAACCAGGAGCAGCTCCAGCAACAGGCCGAGCAGCAGGCGCAGGCGGAACCCGCCTCGCAGGAAGCGCTGGCCGAGGCCTTGAAACAGGCACTCGCCGAGGAACAGCAATCCATCGCCAATGAAGCCCAGTCCCAGCTCGATCAGGCTCTTACCGAGCAATCCGAGATAGCCGACACCCTTCCGGAAGCCACCGCCGAGGCCAATGAAGCCCTCGCCCAGCTCAATCAGAACGATCCTGCCGCAGCCGCTGAATCTGCCGAGCAAGCAGCCCAAGCCATGCAGGAGGCGGCGGAGATGCCAGCCACTCCCGCATCCGCCGCCAAAGCCGCGCAGGAAGCGGCCGCCGCCCAGGAAAATGCCGCGAAAGCAGCCGAACAGGCCGCCACCGCCGAAAAAGCCGCGGCCGAGAGTGGAACTCCCGAAGCTGCCCAGGCGGCCGCGGAATCCGCTGATGCGGCGGAAGCCGCCGCCCAGGAGGCGTCCGAAGCATCCGCCGCGGCCGAGCAGGCAGCCGCACAGGCCGGTGAACCTGCGGCGGCGCAAGCTGCCGCCGAAGCCGCCGCGCAGGCGGAGACCGCGGCCGAGGCCGCAGCCCAGGCAGCTGATGCCGCTGAAGAGGCCTCCGCCTCCGGAGAGCCATCCGAGGCCAAAGCCGCATCAGAAGCCGCCGCTTCCGCCGAAACCGCCGCCGCAGAAGCAGCGAAGGCCGCAGCCGCAGCCGCACAGGCAAGCGCCGAGGCCACCGCCGCCCAGGCCGCTGAAATGGCGGCAAGTGGGGAAGCGCCTTCAGCCCCGGCAGCCACTCCCGCCCAGGCGGCGCAATCGGAAGCTCTTTCCGCCCTCTCGGAGCGCCAGGAAAACGTGGCCGCAGCCATGGACTCCCTGGCGCAGGGAAACCTCCCTGAAGCCCTCGAAGCCGTGCAGTCCATGCAAGCGGATGCCGTCGCCCAGCTTGCGGAGAATCTTGACTCCCTCCCTCAGATCGATCCCACCGGCGCGATACAGCAGGCCGCGAAATCCTCCGAGCAAGCGGCGCAATCCGCCGAGTCCGCCGCCCAACAGGCAGCCCAGGGACAACAGGCGGCAGCGGCTCCGCAGCATGCCCAGGCAAGCCAGCAGCTCGCCCAGACTTCACAGCAGCTCGCCCAGGCCGCCCAGAACCTGGCACAAGCCGCCGAAGCCGCCGCCGCCCAGGCTGCGAACGCGCAGCAGGCTCCCGTTTCCCCATCCGATCTCGCCGCAGCCGCGGCGCAAGCGGCCCAGGCCGCAGCCAGCTCGGAACAAGCCGCCGCGGCGCAATCCGCGCAACAGGCGGCCCAGAGTCTCGCCCAGGCAGCCCAGGCAGCGCGTTCCCAGATGAGCGGTCAGCCGAAACCACCCGGCCCGCCGGGGATGCCCCAGCCCGGAATGCCCGGTGACCAGCCTTCCGAAGACCCGGCCCGCCCCGCCCAGCCCGATCCCGGTGTCCCGCCGGAGCTTGCGAAGCTCGGGATTTCCGCGGCAGACTGGGAGAAAATCTCCGCCACCCTCACCTCGGACAAAGGTGGAGCCGGAGTCGAAGGTGTTCCCGCGGAATACCGTGGCCTTGTGAAAGGCTATTTCCAGTCCATGTCCCAGAAATGATTCCTGCAATGTTCCGATTCCTCGCCGCCAGCCTTCTCTTTGTTTCCACGCTCCAAGCCGTCGAGGAGATCGATCCCATTTTCGCCGAGTGGAAGTCACGCGTCGATCCCGCCATCGAATCGGCCCTCGACTACCTCGCCCGCTCCCAGAACGAGGACGGCTCCTTTCCCGCGAATTTCGGTGACTCCACCGGCATCCCCGCCCTCGTCGGAATGGCGTTTCTCTCGAAAGGCCACCTGCCCACCGGCGAGCAATATGGCGCCACCATCAACCGCTGCATCGACTTTGTCCTCAACAATCAGAAGGATACGGGAATCCTCGAGAAAGGACACGCCGGGAGTGGTCCCATGTATGCTCACAATATCAGTGCCCTTTTCCTTTCCGAGGTCAGCGGCCAGGTCGATCCCTCGCGGCAGGAGAAAATCGATGTGGTTCTCCCGAAAGCGCTCAAGCTCATCCTGGAGGCCCAGGCGGTCAACAAGGACAAGCAGCACCAGGGTGGCTGGCGCTACCATCCCGGCTCCAAGGACAGTGACACCTCCTGCTCCGGCTGGGCGCTTATGGCTCTCCGCTCCGCGAAACTCAACGGTGCCGCCGTCCCCGACGAATCCATACAGGCCGCGGTGGACTACCTGAAACGCCACCAGAGCAAGGACAAGGGCAGCTTCGGTTACATGGATACCAACCGGAACGCGAAGACCCTGACCGGCATGGGTCTGCTCTGCATGGAGCTTTCCGGTTTCCACAACTCCCCGGAATCTCTCAAAGCCGCGGATTTCGTCATGAGCACTTTCCGTAGTCTTCCCGGCTCCCAGCACGAGTATTACGGGAACTATTACAACGCGCAGGGCATGTTCCAATTGGGCGGCACCTACTGGTCGGACTACGCGAACTGGATGTATGACCACTACCTCGGAAAACAGGAGGGCGACGGTTCCTGGAAATCGCGCGACGCCGGGAGCATCTACGGCACCGCCATCATGACCCTCGCCTTCACCGTCCCCTACCGCCAGCTCCCCATCTACCAGCGCGACGAGACAGTGGACGAGGATTTCTGAAGGGGCGTGGGCTCTCAGTCCGCGAGCACCCTCCACCGGTGCACCGTCCCCGGAACTCCGAACCACCCGTTGGAGGAAGTCCGCCCGTTTTCAATCGTCACCCTTCCCGCTCCCGGATCGGCCTGTATCCATTGTTCCCCCCGGAGAAACGCCAGGATATGCCGCCTGTCTTCCGTTACGAGCAAATCGCCGGGCATGAGTTTTTCGTAGTCCAACTTTGAAATCGTTCCCCTCTCCCCGGTCGCGATCGTGAAATTCAGGTGTCCTTCCGCCAGGGCTTTCGCGGACGCGTCGTTCCACCAGTGTTTTAGAAAAAGGCGCAGGCACCCACCGTCGAGTTGGCGGATACCGTTTGAGAAGAGGGCCTCACGCATCGCTTTCCGCGGCAGTCCCGAGCAATCGATCCCGCGCCCGCTCTCCCCGCCCCAGTGGTACTTCGTGCCTCCATAGGCGATCATGCGAGTGAGGAAGTCCTCGCGAAGCTCGCTGCGGTTGATCTCTTTTCCCGGGAGTAGAAACGGCAGGATGACAAGAACCGGAACAACACAAAGCGCGACCCGAACTGCCTTCCGTTTCCACATCAGCAACAACGGCGCAAGCCAAAGGCCAACGATCGCGCAAAGGAGCACCAGGCGGTGAAGCTTCGTCGTCACCGGATCAAGATTCACCACCACCAGCGCAACGACTGAGGCGATGGTGGATTAAGAGGAGTCTTCGGCTCATGGGTCATATGGCTCCATTGAGCTGTCCGGAATTTTTGGAGGCTGAGACAGCGGATGAGTGCTACAAGGAAGCTAAGAAGTGCAAGGGCGATAAGGGGGATGGAAATGGTGCCACCATCAGCAAGGTGGAAATTGAGCTCGCAAGATCCGAATGCCTGCCGCGCCATCTTCGCTCAATTTGTTAAGGAGTGGAACATGGAAAAGAACGTGCCCGCGGTTCCAGCCATGAAGATCAGAATGGCGAGATTGAGAGAGTTCCACATGGTTTTCTCCAGAAGCGGTTCTTCCTGATGAGGAGAGCGGCTTGCTCCGGTGAAAGGATATCGAGTTGGTCGGGACTCATTTCATTGGAGCGCTTGCTTTAGCCGGCGAGTGGATGCGTTAGCGAAGTAAGCAGGTTAGTGTTTTCAAGTTTCCGGCTGGTTGCGCATGGAATGGCGACTTGTGCAAGAAACGGATCGAGAACGGCGCGGGCGAATGCGGGACTTTGTCGTCCACGGCCTCGCCCATGAGCTGAGCCAACGGCACGCTCTACGATGCCGATCTCGAAAGGCGCGTGCGCATCCGCAGGCGGGGATGGCCGCGTTTCGATGTATTCATTCGAAGCACCGAGGCGGAAGAGCATGAACCCGGCGATCCGTTCTTCGGAACCTTCCCAATCATCCCGGATACATGGGCCGAGGATATCGTCGTTGGACATGACGGTAAAATGCGGCGACCATGGCACGGATGCCGTCCTCGCCACAGGCTTTCAGGACGTTCTTGTTCGGTTGGGGTGATCATGGGTTCACATGGGTGTTGTGTTCGGCCTGGCGGATGCATCCGCCGCCACGTTACATCCCCGCCTCGGCGAGGCGTTCGGCCATTTCGTGTTTCATCAGCTCATCGGTCACCTCGCCCAGCGCGCCGCCCATGATGCCATCGAGATTGTGCGAGGTGAAGCCAATGCGATGATCCGTGCAACGGCTTTGCGGGAAATTGTAAGTGCGGATTTTCTCCGACCTGTCGCCCGAACCTATGAGCGACCGGCGGTTCTCCGAATATTCGGACATCTGCTCCTGGAGCTTTTTCTCGTAAAGGCGCGAGCGCATGATCTGGAGAGCCATCTCCTTGTTCTTTGTTTGGGACCGCCCGTGCTCACAGCGGACATACAGTCCGGTCGGAAGGTGGAAGATTTGTACGGCGGAATCCGTCGTGTTGACGTGCTGTCCGCCAGCACCTCCGGAGCGGCAGACTTCGATGCGGAGGTCATTGGGGTTCATGTCGACATCGATCTCCTCCGCCTCCGGCATCACCGCGACGGTGATCGTGGAGGTATGGATGCGCCCCTGCGTTTCGGTTGCCGGGACACGCTGCACGCGGTGGACGCCGGACTCGTATTTCATGTGACGGAAGACTTCGTCGCCGGTGACTTTGAGGATCACTTCCTTGAATCCACCGACCTCGGAAGGGGAGCTTTCGAGATGCTCGGTCTTCCAGCCCTTGCTATCAGCGTAGCGCTGGTAGAGGCGCATGACCTCCCCGGCGAAGAGGGAGGCCTCGTCACCACCGGCACCGGCGCGGATTTCCACGAGGGCGTCGCGGTCTTCGTTCGGGTCGGCGGGGAGCAGGGCGTACTGCATGTCTTCACGGAGTGTCTCCAGGGATTTCTCAAGATCCGGAATTTCCATGGCGGCCATCTCCGCCATTTCGGGATCGTCGGAACGGGCGAGCTCCTGGTTCTCGGACAGCTGTGTTTCGGTGGATTGGAGGGCATCCCAGAGTTCCAGGGTCTGCTGTAGTTTCCGATGCTCGCGCAGGATCTCGGTCGCGCGCTTCGGATCGTCGAACAGGTTCGGGTTTCCCACCGCCTCCTCCAGTTCACGGAAGCGGTCTTGGCGTTTGGCGATGAGTTGCGAGTAATCCACAGGGCGCTGAAAATTCTGATTTCAAAACTCAGACTTCAATCGGAAGCAGAGCGGGGTGGAGGTATTAGACTGATTTCAGCGTTCTGTCCAATCCAGGGAATCGATCAGGTCATCCGGGGTGTCGATGTCCATCTCCGCCTCGGGGCAGTCGAGGCAGGTGACGGAGGTCTCGTTTTTCAGAATGGAGCGCGCGCCTTCCTCGCCGGTGAGGGAGCTCAGGAGGGTAAAGCGGTTTTTGGAGAAAAGGATGGGAGGGGAGAATGTGGTGCCGTTATGGGCGGCTACGACTTCGGTTTTTTCAGAAAGGCGAAGAGCGAAAAGTCTGTCGAAGATCGCGGGGGTGAGCAGGGGGAGGTCGCAAAGGGTGATGATGACGTTTTCCAAAGCGTGAGACCCCAGCGCTCTCATTCCGCAGGAGATGGAGCTGCCCATTCCGGTTTCCCAAGCCGGGTTCTCCGTGACGTTGAGGTCGAGGCCTTCGAGGGCTTGATGGCAGGGTTCTGTGACAGCTCCGAGAACGATGACGACGGGGCCGAGATTTGCGGCGAGAGCGGCGTGCGCGGCGTGCCGGATCAGAGGGACTCCCTGCCAGGGGAGAAGTTGTTTTGGCTGGCCGAGTCGGCTGGAGGAACCGGCGGCAAGGATGATGATGCCTGTCATGCCTCCTTGAAAACGGCGGCGGGCAGATGCACGGATCCGGCGCGGGCGGAGAGGTGTCCGCCTTGTCGGTTGGCGAGCACGGCGGCGGCTTCGGATACGATGGATAGGGCGATTTCTTCGGGGGATTCGCTGCCGATGTCAAGACCGGCGGGTGCGTGCAGGTTTGCGAGCCAAGCGGGATCGAGCTCGCGGTGTTCCTGGAAACGTGCGAGGAGCTCGGCGTGGCGGCGCTTCGGGCCGAGGAGACCGAGGTAGGGAAGCTCCATGGGGAGGAGCCGGTCGAGGGAAGCGAGGTCGCGGCCGAAATTGTGGGTCATGACAATGGCGGCGGTCTGGTCGTCGGGCTGGAAATTTTCCGGAAGTTCGTCGGGGTGTGTGTGGGATCGGACGAGCCAGCCGAGGCCAGCCGCAAAGAGGCGTATCGGGGCGATCTCCTGGGCCATTTCCGAAAAGCAGGAGGCGGGTGGGTAAGGGGAGGGTTTGGATGAAGCTGTCGTCACTCTCTGCGACGAGGGCTTTGTCGGGGAGAACTTCGGAATGTCCGTTTTCTGAAAAGACGGTGCGGGTGCGGCAGAGTTGGCGGGCTTCGACCTTCGCGGCCATGGCGGTCAGGAAGTTTTCGCCAGGCTCGATTCTCTCGATGAAGATGCCGAGCTTTCCGGCGCAGCCATAGAGCTTGCGGGTGTCGAATTCGATGAATTCCGGTTTTCCCGACGAGATGACTGTGAGTCCGATACGCGCGATCTCGTCCTCCAGGCATCCACCACTGAGAACTCCGGTGGCAACACCATCGGGGGCGACCAGCAGTCGCGCGCCGGGTTTGCGATAGGTGGAGCCGGTGGTGCGGACGAGTGTTGCGAGAGCCCAGGGGTGGTTGGTTTCGCGGATGGCGCGGTCGAGGATCTGGCGGAGGGATTTCACGCTTCCTGCTTGCGGATGAGTTTCTCGGGAGTGATCGGGAGGTCGCGGACGCGGATGCCGGTGGCGTGAAAAACGGCGTTCGCGATGGCTGCGGGGATGCCGACAAGGCCTAGCTCGCCCATGCCTTTGACGCCGAGCGGGTTGACGATCTTGTCGTCTTCCTCGACGAAAATCGTCTCGATGCTGTGTGCGTCCGCGTGGACGGGGACGTGGTATTCGGCGAGGTTCGAGTTCATCATGCGGCCGTTGCGGTGGTCGACTTTTGTCTGCTCTTCCAACGCCATGCCGATGCCCCAGATGACGCCGCCGATTTCCTGGCTGTGCGAGGTTTTCGGGTTCATGATTTTTCCGCAGGCGGTGACTTCGACGACTCGAGAAACTTTCACCGTGCCGAGTGTCGGATCGACTTTCACTTCAACGAACTGTGCGCCATGTGCTCCGCAGGAGTAATTCTTGCGTTCATCGGAGGGCTCCGCTTTGAAGGTTTCGCTGAGTTCGTCGACCTTCTTCGATTTCATCAGATCGGCGATGGAGATGCTTTTCGAGGAATCGGATTTCAAGGAAAGTTTCCCCTCCTTCATTTCGATCTCATCGGCCTTGGCCTCTGCGAACGCGGAATCCTTGCCCTCTTTTGCGATGTCGAGGAGCTTGCCTTTGATTGCGTTTGCCGCTCCGAAGATGGCGGAGCCAACGCTGGCGGTTGTCCACGAGCCGCCTTGTGAAGGGGCTTTCGGATAACTGGAATCGCCGAGCTCGAATTTCACCTTTTCCGCATCGATGCCGAGGTGTTCGGCGGCGATGATGGTCATGACGGTGTAGGTGCCCGGGCCTATGTCCGTGGTGGAGCTGGTGACGCGGGCGGTGCCATCGGATTTCAGTGTGATGTTGGCGCTGGCGACCTGCTGCATGGCAGGCCAGTAGCCGGTCGCGTGACCCCAGCCGACGAGGAGATCGCCGTCCTTCATGGAGCCGGGTTTCATGGTGCGCTTGCTCCAGCCGAATTTTTCCGCGCCCAATCGGTAGCATTCGCGGAGGGCTTTCGAGGAGAAGGGTTTGCCGGTTTCCGGATCCTTCTCGGAGTAGTTGATGAGGCGGAGCTCGAGGGGATCGATGTCGAGTTCGTATGCGAGTTCGTCCATGCCGCATTCGAGCGCGAACATCTGCGAAACGGCGCCGGGCGCGCGCATGGGGGCGGGGGTTGGGAGGTCTGTAATGACGTTTTCGAAAAGGGTTTTCGCGTTCGGGCACTTGTAGATGAGCCGTGCGAGTTTCACGAAATCCTCGGAATAGTCCTCATAGGACGAGCGGTTCACGACGACGCGGTGGGAGATGCCGGTGAGCTTGCCGTCCTTTTCCGCAGAGAGGGCGATTTTCTGCCAGGTGTCGGGTCGGTAGCCGGCTCCTGTCCACATCTGCTTGCGGGTGTAGACAATGCGCACGGGGCGCTTCGTTTCGCGGGCAGCGAGGGCGACGAGGGGCGGGTAGTAATTGACGTTCAGGCAGCAACCGAATGCGCCGCCGACGAAAAGGGAGATCACGCTGACGTCGTCCGGTTTGACTTTGAAAAGCTTGGAAAGCCGTTCCTGGAGCTGTTTCACGTTTTGCGATTTGTCGAAGATGGTGAGCTTGCCGTCTTTCCAAAAAGCGGAGGCGGCGTGGGGCTCCATGGGGTTGTGGTGCTCGATGGGTATGTAATATTCCTGCTCGATCTTGACCGGAGAATCGGCGAAGGCCTTGTCGAAATCGCCGCGGTCGGCGGCGGATTGCTGGGGTTTGGTTTCCGCAGCCTTATCGAGCATCGTGGTGAGGTCGGTTTTCGATTCCTCCTTCTTGTATTCCACGGAAATGAGCATGGAAGCGTGGCGCGCCTGCTCGAAGGTCTCGGCGACGACCATGGCGATCGGCTGGGCGTTAAAGACGATGATGGGGCTGCGGAGGGCGTAGAATTCGTCGCCGCCGGGGCGCTCGTCGCCGTCGGGGATGGGCATCATTTCCGGGACGTTGAGGTGGGTGAAGACCTTGATGACGCCGGGGGCTTTTTCGGCCTCGGCGGTATCCATTTTCGAGATGCTGCCCTTGGCGATGTCGCTGGTGCGGATGTAAGCGAAGGCGGCTTTCGGCAGTTCGAATTCGGCGGCGAACTTCGCGGCGCCGGTGACCTTGGCGAGTCCATCGACCCGGCGCATTTCTTTTCCTATGTATCGCATGATGGTGGGTGGGCTTAGATTTTCGCGGATTTTTTCAGTGCGCGGACGATGGCGCGGGTGCCGAGCTCGATCTTGTAGGCGTTGTGTTCGAGGGGTTCCGCGTCGGCCATTTCCAGTGCGGCGGCTTTTTCGAAATTCGCTTCGGTGGGTTCCTTGCCTTTGAGGAAATCCTCCGACTTGGTGGCGCGCCACGGTTTGTGGGCGACGCCGCCGAGGGCGATGCGGACGTCCTTGATCTTGCCGTCCGCCATTTCCATCGCGGAGGCGACGGATACGAGGGCGAAGGCGTAGCTGGCGCGTTCGCGGACTTTCAGGTAGTAGCTATTTCCGGCGAAATTGTTTTTCGGGATCTCGATGGAAAGGATGAGCTCGCCGGGTTCGAGGTTGTTGTCCTTCTCCGGGTTGTCGCCGGGGAGGCGGTGGAAGTCGGTGAATGGGATGGTGCGGCCGGTGCCGTCGGTCTTTTTTGTGATGACTTTCGCATCGAGGGCGGCGAGGGCGACTGCCATGTCGGACGGGTGGGTGGCGACGCATTTGTCGCTCGCACCGAAGATGGCGTGAAGTTCGTTGAGGCCGCCGATCGCACCGCAGCCGGAGCCGGGCTCGCGTTTGTTGCAGGGCGTGGCCTTGTCGTAGAAGTAGTAGCAGCGGGTGCGCTGGAGCATGTTTCCGCCGTTCGTGGCCATGTTCCGGATCTGCGCGGAGGCGGCGGAGAGGATGGCCTGGGAGAGGAGTGGATGGTTTTTCCTGACGAGCTCGTGGTTGGCGGTGTCGCTGTTTTTCGCGAGGGCTCCGAGGGAAATGCCGTCTTCAGTTTCCTTAATTTCGGCGAGGTCGAGGCGGGTGAGATCAACGATGTCGGAGGCGCTCTCGATCTCGTCTTTCATGAGATCGAGAAGATTTGTTCCGCCGCCGAGGTAGCGGGCCGCGGGTTTCCCCGAGAGGGTTTTCACCGCCGCTTCGGGTGATTCGGCGCGGGTGTATTCAAACGGTTTCATGATCGAATTCCTTGCGGATGAGTGCGAGTTCGGCTTCGTCCGCGAAGCCCCAGGTGTGAGCGGTTTCGCGTGCCGGTGTGGACTTGCTGGATGGCGGCGAGGATCTGCGGGTAGGCGGCGCAGCGGCAGATGTTTCCGCTCATGCGCTCCTTCACTTCGTCGTCGGAGAGGGTCGGTAGGAGGGTTGTCGAGATCGTCGGTGACGAAGCTGGCCTCGCCGCGTTTCGCCTCGTCAAGAAGTGCGACGGCGGAGCAGAGCTGGCCGGGGGTGCAGTAGCCGCACTGGAAGCCGTCATGCTCGATGAAGGCTTCCTGCATGGGGTGGAGGCCTTCTTCGGTGGCGAGGCCTTCGACGGTGGTGACTTCCGCGCCATCGGCCTGGGCGGCGAGGGTGAGACAGGAGAGGACGCGCTTGCCATCGACGATGACGGTGCAGGCTCCGCATTGGCCGTGATCGCAGCCTTTTTTCGTGCCGGTCATATCGAGCTTGTGGCGGAGGGCATCCAGAAGGGTGACGCGTGGGTCGAGATCGAGCTCCTTGGCGACGCCATTGACGGTGAATTTTACGGGGACGCTGGGGAGGGAGGCGGCGGAGTTCGCGGCAGTCCTTCCGGCGAGGCTAGCCGTCTGGGCGGCGATTTTTTCCTGGGTGAGCATCTGCATGCCGAAAACGCCCGCGCCGGTGGCAGACATGATCTTCATGAAGTCGCGGCGGGGGAGTTTCCCGGAGGCCAGCTCGGCGAGGAGGATGCTTTCGTCCTCGGTGAAATCGGGGACGGCGGAGGGATATTTCCCGGGCTGGCAGGAGCGGGGCGGCGGTTGATTTTCCATGGCTGCAAGGAGGTCAGATTACGCCCGGGATGCGATACGGTGTTTCCGGGCAATCTGACGAAGATAGCAGACTTTTCCGGAGGGGAAACGGAAAGTTTGTGTCGGGCTTATAGAATGCGTTCCGGCTTGGGAAGAGCAGGGTGCCAACGAGTCGTCACTTTCTTGGAGGCCTTCTCAGGAGCCATGTCGGGATTTCGGAAATGACTCCGACAGCAATTCCCGCGATGTAACAGAGAAGGTCGGATTTCAGGAAGCCTGAGCCGAGAATGAGTTTTCCAGGGAGAGTCTGGCGGATGGCGATGATCCAGGGGGCTTGGTAGAGTTGGCTGAACTCCACGGAAAAGGAAATCGCTACCGCAGCCGCGGCGATGGTGAGTGTGGGGGTTTTCCGGAAGATGAAACCGAGAACGAGGAAGAGCGTGAGTGCCCAGAGGGTATCTCCAGCGTAAGTGGCTAGAAATCCGGGGAGGTGCTTCGCGGAAGCGGATCGTGAAGCGAGGCCTGCAGCTATCACCAGGATGATCGCGAGGCCGTAAAGGAGGCGGGGTCGATGTGTCGGAGGCCTCACCTTGTGGCGATGAGGCGGGAGGTGAAGCCTTTCAGATAGGATGTTTCCGGAATGGTGATGAGGACGGGGTGGTCGGCGCGCTGGGTATGCTCGGCGACGAGGCGGAGGGACTTTTTCGCATCGACGGAGGCGGAGGCGAGGTTCTCCAGAAAGAGCTCTCGGGAAGCGTGATGGGAGCAGCAGAAAGTGGACAGAAGGCCGTCTTTCTCGAGAAGCTTGAGTGCGCGGAGGTGGATCTCCTTATAGCCGCGCATGGCGTCCATGAGGGTCTTTTTGTTTTTTGTGAAGCTGGGAGGATCGAGGATGATGAGGTCGTATTCGGGCTCGGCGGATTTCAGGAAATCGAAGACATTGGCTTCGATGACTTCGATTTCGAGGTTGTTGAGCTCGGCGTTTCCACGGGCAGCGGCGCAGGCGGACGCGGAGATGTCCACGGCGGTGACTTTGGCGGCACCTGCTTTCGCACAGGAGAGGGCGAAGCCACCCTGGTTGGTGAAGCAGTCGAGGACGCGGAGGCCTTTGGAAAGTTTTGCAACCTCGGCATGGGCCTGGAGCTGATCGAGGTAGAGGCCGGTTTTCTGGCCGTCGATGAGGTCGATCTCGTATCGCAGACCATTGGCCTCGACGACGAACGCGCCGGGGTTTTCACCGTGGATGAGGGAGATGGATTGCTCCATGCCCTCGGCTTTCCTGGATGGCGAGTCATTGCGGAGGGTGATGGATTTCGGTGCCAGGACGGCCAAGAGAGCGTCGCGGATGAGATCCGTGCGCATGTCCATGGCCAGGGTGGTGGTCTGGACGCAAAGGTGGTCGCCGTAGCGATCCACGATGAGGCCGGGAATGCCATCGGACTCCGACCAGACGAGGCGGCAGAGGGCTTCGTCCATACCGGACAGTTCCTTGCGGAGATTGACGGCCTGTTGTATGCGGCGGGTGAAAAAATCGAGGTCCAGATCCTGGCGGCGGCGGGAAAAGCGGCGGGCGACGATCTGGGAGGCGGGGTTGTAGATGGCGGAACCGAGCGGGCGATCCCGGAAGTCTTTCAGGGTGATGACATCGCCCGGCTCCGGGTTGCCGAAGGATTTTTTGATTTCCGATGCGTAGATCCATTCGTGGCCGTGGAAGATACGGGCGCGGGGGGCGATGATGAGGCCGGGCATGCCTTGAGCTTCGGCATCCGGAAAACAACTTACAAGGAAGATGAGCGGAGGAGAGCGACTGGTGCTGCGTGTTCAGTGATCAATGGAAGGCTCAGGCTAAGACTTTTCAAAAACAAGTAGGTGCTGCCAGGGGAGGCCGGGTCTGTTTTCCAGGAAAGTGAAGCCTAGTGCCTCGTATTCCTTGATGGCTTGCTGGCGGGTCATCTTGTGAAGGGTCTTTATGGGGACGTCCGGGTCTTCGGCGCGGTATTCGAGGAGGTAGATTTTGCCGCCGGGTTTGAGGGCTTTTTTGAGGGACTGGAGCATCTCGGCGGGGTGGGAGAATTCGTGGTAGGCATCGACCATGAGGGCGGCGTCGAGAGTGTTTTCGGGGAGGTTGACGGATTCGACGGTGCCTAGATGAGGGTGGACGTTGCTGATGGAGAGGTTCCCGGCCTCGTCCCGCAGGTGGCGGAGCATTTCCGGCTGGATATCTATGGCGATGACCTGGCCTTGCGGGACAAGGGGGGCGATGCGGAAGCTGTAATAGCCGGAGCCAGCTCCGATATCGGCGATGACGGTATCTGGTGCAAGGTCAAGGAGAGCGATGGCTTTGGAGGGTGCTTCCTCCGTTTCACGTTCGTCGCGCTCCAGCCAGCCGATGCCGGGGTGTCCCATGACTTGCGAGATTTCCCGGCCCATGAAGATCTTCCCTATGCCGTCCGGGGAGGGAGGGGCGGTGGTATATTCGGGAACCGGGGAAGGTGGAAGGGACGGAGGGTTCGGGAGGACAGGGGATCTGGCAACCTCGTTTCTGACCAGAACCAGTGGGATGAGAAAGAGCGCGAGGAGGATGATGGGAATGAGGGCGAGGTAGCGGTTTTTCATGGTGAGAGTGTGAACTGTTCAGATGACGGTGACATAGGGTCATGGAAAATCCATGGGCAACGGTGAGGGAAAGGGAGCCGCTTTGGAGGAGTTCGTCAGGGAGCTGACGGGGGATCAGAGGAAGACTTGCGCGCCTTGCGGCGGAGTCGATCCGGATTTCGTCGTAAGAGGTTGACCTGACGGGAGGCGGGGAGTAACGTGGTTCCAATTCGCCGTCACATGACGTCATTGATTTCGTGGTTACCGATTGTCCCATACGAGTAGGAAATTTTGAAGGTTTCAGTTGGATTCGCTGCGAGGGCAAAGGTTCTTTCCTGAACAGCCCGGCGGTTAAGGAATTCGGCGAGACGCGTATCGCTTCCGGCGAAAAGGTGCCTGGTGATGGATCTGGAGGTATGCGCGGGGATGGATTCCACGTTCATGGGGACTCTCGCCGGTCTCGCCAGCCGACTTTCGGAAAAGGGCGGGACGTTCCAGGTGGCGAACGCGGGCGAGAAGAACCGGAACTCGCTGGAGGATCTGGGTCTTGATTTCCTGATGGAGATAGAGCCTGACGACGCGGTGTGGACGGATGTGGAGGAAAAGGCGAAAGACATGCTGGAGACCAAGGTGGCGGGGATGAAGGCGGGCACCGAGCTGCACACCCGCCATGTGCTGGAGGCTCACGAGATTCTTTCCGACGCGAACGAGGGGAACAGGGAGAAATTTTCCGGAGTGGTGAAAATGCTCGGCGACGAGCTTGCCGGCAAGTCCGGGAAATCAGAATAGTCCGCGGGAATGGATGACTCCGCATGGTGGACACTGGCCTTCTCGCTGCTCTTCGGCACCGGGCTGCTTCTGGCATTCGCCAACCAGAGGCGGAAGGCGCACAGGATTCGGGCGGAATTCCATGAGATGGCGGTGGAAGAGGAGCGGATGTTCACCTTTCTCCACGATCTGGGTCTGGCGATAGGAAAGGAGCCGACGGACGGCGCGCTCTCGAAAATGATCGTGGACGGTGTCCTGAAGGTCGTGGGCGCGCGTGGGGGAGCGATCTATTACGAGGCTTCCGATCCCGGCTTTCTGAATCCGGCGTATGTTTCAGAGGACTGTCCTCCGCTGGTGGCGATTCCGAAGGAGGTCGCCGCGAGAAATGAGTCCGATCCGCGCGCTCTGGAAAGTCACCTGAGGAGGGAGCGTGTCACCGTGGGCACCGGGATTGTCGGGAAAGGCGTCTCTCTCGAGGATCCCGTGCATGTCCTGGATGTGAAAAGCCACGGCGCCATGATCAACCGTCCGGAGAAATATACGGACGACGTCTCGGCGATGGTTTCCCCGCTGCGCTACGCGGGAAAGGATCTGGGCGTGCTCGCTGTCGCCCGCCGGCATGAGGACGGTGAGTTTTCCCCGAACGACTTCGCCGTGTTCCGCTCGGTGGCGGAACAGTCCGCCTTCGCCATCGGAAACGCCCGCATCCACAGGGACGCGAATGAGAAGAAAGCCATCGAAGGCGAGCTGCGGAACGCGCGGGAGGTGCAGAGGGTGCTTCTGCCGCAGGACGATCCGAAGGTTGCCGGTTTCCGTGTGAACGGGACGAACCTGCCGGCGAAAATCATCAGCGGAGATTACTACGACTATATCGATCTGCAGGACGGGAAGCTCGGGGTGGTCATCGCGGATGTTTCCGGAAAAGGGGTTGCCGCCGGTCTTCTGATGGCGATGTGCCGCAGCCTGCTGCGGGCGGTCTCCCTGACGAACGCCTCGCCCTCAGCGGTCCTCGCTGCGGTGAACGGCTACCTTTTTCCCGACATACGCGAGGACATGTTCATCAGCATGATCTACGGGGTGCTCGATCCGGAGGACGGCACCCTGACCTTCGCGAGGGCGGGCCATGAGCCGGCGTTGGTCTTCCGCATGGCCTCCGGGACGGTGGAGATCTCCAAACCGAGGGGGCTGGCGGTCGGGATCGATGGCGGCGGCGTCTTCGAGCGTGTGACAAAGGACGAGACCTTGCACCTTGAGTCCGGCGATTGCGTCCTGCTCTTTACCGACGGGGTCAAGGAGGCGCTCAATTCCCATGATGAGGAATTCGGGACGGAAAGGCTCGCCGAGGTGTTCCGGGAAACCGCGAAGGTCGGGGCTGAGGCGATCGTCCGGGGTGTCCAGGAAGCGGTGCAGGATTTCACCGGCGAGGGGCCGCAACTGGATGACGTGACCATCGTGGCCATAGAAAAGAGGTGAGACCGGTATGAACGCTGAAACCAGAATGGACGAACTGATGGCAGGTATGCCGGGCGCGCGACGGGCCTTGTTCGCCAGATACCACCTCGGCGGCTGCCAGAGCTGCGCCTTCGATGATTCGGAAACGCTGGCCTCCCTCTGCGAACGCGCGGAACTGGATGACGGGGAGGTTCTGGCCCACCTTCTGGAAAGCCACGAACATGATCTCACCATGCTCATGTCCCCGGCCGATGTCGCGGCTGCCGCCGACGTCATGTTCATCGATGTCCGCACCCGCGAGGAACACGAGGCCGTCTCCATCGCGGGTGCCCGGTTTTTCACCCCGGAGCTTCAGGAGGAAATTTTCAAAACGAAACCCGGAGGGCTGGTCATCCTCTACGATCACACCGGGAAATACGTGCTGGACCAGGTGGCGTGGTTTCGCGGGCATGGGATTGAAAACGCCTTCGGCCTCACCGGCGGCATCGATGCCTGGAGCCGCGAGGTCGATGCGAAGGTGATGCGCTACCGGGTGGAGGTGTGAATTGCGGGACGGAACCTTTCCCTGGGAATACCCGGGGAAGATGGTGGATCGGGAGCCTGAAAGGGAATCCGTAAGGCTTCCAACAAAGCCGCGAGCCTACCAAACAAGTTCACGGGTCATATTGTCGTCACACAAGGCCATAAAACAAATGATCTTGGCCATAATGTGAACGCACTTGGTCGTAAAGCAGGTGCACTTGGTCGAAAAAAGTTTTTCAAGGCAGGTGCACCTGCAATGTGGGCAAGCGGAACGCCGATACAGGCAAGTGCACTGTCTTGGAAGGAACGTGCGGTTGTTTTACAGGCTCGGGTGTTCCTTTTCCAGCGGGTGCAGGCTATGGATGAGATGCCTCCGGGGTGCTTTCACGGGGAGCTCACCCCTGCCCTCGGGAAGCGGGGTCACATCGGCGGGAAGGGCTGCTCGGAGATGATCCAGCCCTCGTTCTTCTCGATGAAGGTTTTCATGGCCCAGTCGTGGGGAAAGAGGGCGGTGAGCCAGCCGTTGGAATCGCGTGCGAGGGCGGTGCCCATGGAGAGGGAGGGGCGGGCATCGGGGGCTTTGGGGTCGCCTTCGGTTGGTTTCAGCCAGCGGGCGATGGACCAGTCGGCGGGTTCCACGCGGGTCTCGGCGGCGTATTCGCCTTCGAGGCGGTGCTGGAGGACTTCGAACTGGAGCGGGCCGACTGCGCCGAGAAGGACGCGGGAGGAGATGCCGGTGTCTTCCAGCGGGGTGAATTCGGAGGCGACGCCTTCCTTGAGAAGCTGGTCGAGGCCGGATTGGAAGCGTTTGTATTTCGCGGTGGATTTGTTTGTGAGGTAGGAGAAACACTCGGGGGGAAAGCGGGGAATCTCGTCGAATCTCACCTCGGGGGAGGTGGCGAGGGTGTCGCCGATGAGGAGGTCGTAGTTCCCGACAAGACCGACGACGTCTCCGGCGAAGGCGTCATCGACGGTCTCGCGGTCGCGGGCGAAGAGGCGCTGTGAGTTGGCGAGGCGGACGTTTTCCCCGGTGCGGGTGTTGAAAACGTTCATGTCGCGCTCGAACTGGCCGGAGACGATGCGGATGAAGGCGATGCGATCCCGGTGCTTGGGGTTCATGTTCGCCTGGATTTTGAAAACGAAGGCGGAGAACTCCTTTGAGGCGGGGTTGACGGGATGCCCGTCGGATTCTCTCCGGACAGGGGGAGGGGAGAGCTCCAGGAAGCGGTCGAGGAGGAGCTGGACGCCGAAGTTGTTCGCGGCGGAGCCGAAGAAGGCGGGGGTGAGGTTCCCGGAGAGAATTTCCTCCAGGTTGAAATCGGCACCGGCTCCCTCGAGGAGTTCCAGTTCCTCGCAGACCTGGGCGTAGGTGATTTCATCGACGGTGTCCTTGACGGACTCGGTCCTCGATTCCCGAGACGTTGACCGGGGCGCGGAAGGAGCCGTGGACGGTGCGCTCGAAAAGGTGGACCTGTTCGTTCTCCCGGTCGAAGACGCCCTTGAAGCGGGGGCCGTCGCCGAGGGGCCAGTTGACGGGGTAGGCGTGGATGCCGAGGACGGATTCGAGCTCGTCGAGGAGATCGAGCGTGGGGCGGGCGGGGCGGTCGAGCTTGTTGAAGAAGGTGAATATGGGGACTCCTCGGCGGCGGCAGACTTCGAAGAGTTTGCGGGTCTGGGCTTCGATGCCTTTTCCTGCGTCAACGACCATGACGGCGGCATCGACGGCGGTGAGGACGCGGTAGGTGTCCTCGGAGAAATCCTTGTGACCGGGGGTGTCGAGGATGTTGACGACGCAGTCCTTGTATTCGAACTGGAGGACGGTGGAGGAGACGGAGATGCCGCGCTGTTTCTCCAGCTCCATCCAGTCGGAAGTGGTGGCGCGCTGGTTTTTCCGCGCGGTGACGGAGCCGGCGAGGTTGAGGGCGCCGCCATAGAGGAGGAATTTTTCCGTGAGGGTGGTTTTGCCTGCGTCCGGGTGGGAGATGATGGCGAAGGAGCGGCGGCGTTTCACCTCTTTCTCAAGGGCGGGCGAAGGGGTGGCGTAGGCGGAAAGCGACATGGCGGGCGCGAGGGGATACGCGCTGGCACGCGAAAGGTCAATGGCGCGACTTTCCCAAGAAAGTGAGCGACGGGCACCTGGGATATTTCCCTGGCACCCGCCGCCGTTGTTCTGGGGGGAACGTTCGTGCGATTTCCGGACGGAAGCCGCACTTACAGGATGATCATGTGTCAGTTCGGTCACCTTGAATATCACGCAATCGCGTAACGTTTCAAAACACGGATTTCCGTGTCTTCCGGGTCAGTCGGCCGCGGGGGGAAAAGCGCATTGCCAAGCAACCCCCGTCTCGCTAGCTTGCCGTCCTCCCGCCTCTCCGGGCGGAACAACCGAAGGACTTCATTTTGGGATTCGTTGATACCATCAAGCGCTGGCAGCTCGCCAGAAAAGGATTTTCCGCGGGCAAGAAGCGCAGGGTGCATGGCGAAAGCGCGACAGTCAGGACTCTCGAGGACAGCCAGGTCGTCAAGCTCGCCCTCTATATCACCTTCGCGGTCGCCTCGGCGATCCTGGTTCTCAAAGCCTCGCCGGACGCCACTTTCTCGGACGATCCTTTCAGGGGGATGCTCTACGGATTTTCCCTGGCGCTGACTGCCCTGGCGATGTTCCATGTGAGCCACCAGCAGACATGCCGCCGCAACAGCCGGGTGATCCTCGTTCTCGGCGGGCTGGTCGGTCACCTCCTTCTCGTGCGTCTGGTCATGGTTCTGGCGGACGCTGGCAGTATACGGGAGACCTACCGCTACCTTTTCGTCCCCTGCGCGCTGGCACCCATGCTGCACGGTATCCTGCTCGGGCGGACGGTCGGCAGTTTCTCCGCCGTGTATGTCAGCCTGATCGGTGGCCTCCTGGTTCCCCAGACGGACGTGATGAACTATCTCATCGTCAGCCTGGTGGCGGGGATGACGGCGGTTCTCTGCACGGATCGTGTGAGGAAACGCGTCCAGCTCATCCGGGCCGGGATCTATGTCGGACTGGTGATGGTGCTGCTCGCGCTGGTTCTCGGGAAAATGGATGCCATGGCCGTGTTCAGAGACGATTCGATGAGCCGTCTCCAGGTACTCGGCACCGGCAGCGGCATCGCCTTCGCCACGGCTCTCGCCACGGCGATGCTGATCAGCGGCTTCCTCCCTATGTTCGAGGG
The DNA here is from genome assembly GCA_963758175.1 of uncultured Verrucomicrobiae bacterium. Lineage (GTDB taxonomy): Bacteria > Verrucomicrobiota > Verrucomicrobiia > Verrucomicrobiales > Akkermansiaceae > Luteolibacter. The sequence goes on along the minus strand of CAVWUI010000002.1, from coordinate 405,395 downwards.
AGCCTTCCACCTCACCACGGATATCAGCTGGCTGGAACTCACGGATCTGAATCACAGGCTGCTCAAGGATATGCAGTTGGAGGCTCCGGGCACCTTCCACCACAGCCTGGTGGTCGCGGCGCTTTCCGAGGCGGCGGCGGAGAAAATCGGTGCGAATGCCTCCATGTGCCGGGTGTGCGCTTATTTCCACGACGTGGGGAAACTGAAGAAACCGGGGTATTTCATCGAGAACCAGCATGACGGCGGGGAGAATCCGCACGATTCGCTGACGCCGACCATGAGCGCCCTCATCATCACCGCCCATGTGAAGGACGGCATAGACATGGCGGTGAAGCACAAGCTCAACCCCCGAATCATCGAGGTGATACAGGAGCATCATGGCGATTCCCTGGTCTATTTCTTCTACAGGAAAGCCCAGGAGCAGAAGAAAGCGGAGATGGAGAAGGTCGACAGACGTCTGGAAAATCCCGAGGATCTCCCCAAGGTGGAGGAGAAGAATTTCCGCTATCCGGGGCCACGGCCGAGCACGAGGGAAAGCGGAATCATCTGCCTTGCCGACACCATCGAGAGCGCCTCGCGCACCTTGCGCAAGCCGACCCCCGCGAAGATACGCGCGCTTGTGGAGGAACTCGTCCGAGCCAAGATCAACGACGGCCAGCTTGACGGATGCCCACTGACGATCCGTGAGCTGGCTCTGGTGAAGGACAGTTTTTCGAAAACCCTCCGCAGCATGCTTCACAGCCGCATCGATTACCAGAAGCCGGAGGAGAAAGGCACCGCGAAGCGTTCTTCCGATCTCAGCCGGGATACGCGCGCGCAGACCGGGCGGCTGACCTCTGCCGCAGAGAGAAGCGAGTGATCCCGAACGCGCCTTTCCATGACACTCGAAGTCATCACCGGAAACCATCAGACCGCGGTGCGGATACCGGTCTCCTGGATGACGTCACTGGAGCAGATCGCGGAAAAGGCGGCGGGTCTGGCTCTCCGTGAGGCGGCGGTGACGGACAGCCCGCTCCACCATCTCGCAACCCTGGAAGTCGCGCTGGTGGACGACGAGACCAGCGGGAGGGTTCACATGGATTTCATGGAGATACCGGATCCCACCGATGTCATCACTTTCCACCATGGTGAGATCGTCATCGGAGCGGAGGTCGCGCTCCGCCAGGCGGAGGAATACGGAGAGCCTCTCGGCCGGGAAATCCTCCGGTATTTCGTGCACGGTCTTCTGCATCTGGCCGGGCACGAGGATGGCGCGGACGACGAACGGAAAGCCATGGAGTCCGCCCAGGAAAAAATCGTCGCCGAACTGTGGGACGGCGGCCTGGCGGAGAAGCTCGCCTGAGATCCACGCATCAGTCCGCAACCGGAGAGAGTCCCAGCCACCTGCGCTTCGGGGCGTCAGCGGGATCGTGCATGTTCCAGTAGTCGGTGTTCATCAGGCGTTTGCTGAGTTTCGCGGTGGTGGTTCCGGAGGAAGTCTTTTCCGTCCAGGATCTGATGATGTGGGGGAAATCCGTATCGAAGGCGATGGAAAGGACGCGCTCGAGCGTTGGGTAGGAGATCGTATAGACGGAGGATTCTCCCTTTCTCTCGAGTGTCGCCGTCGTATCGAACACGGCGACGGGCTTGTGGTGGAAACGGGTGAAGACCGCTCCCGGTATCGCCTTGAATTCACCGACGGGGAGCTTCCCCGGATCAAGCCTGAGTGTGATCCAGAGTTCGTCCTCGAGGTGCGCTCGGGCGAGGGCGATGTCCTGGTCGCCAGCCTCTTCGAAGTAGGATCGCAGCTCCACACTCCATTTCCCCTCGCGGAAATTCGACTGCTGGAAGGCCTGTCCGCACCAGTCCTGGATGGAGGTGGTTGATTTCAGCGCATGGGGGTATTTCGTCAGGTCGATGGGACGGAATGTGCTGGTCATCGTCCGGTAGGAGTAAATTCCGGTGTTGAAGGTGGTGAGGGCATTCAGCTTCAGGACGTCCGTGGATCCACTTTTTCCGCTCTCGTTTTTCACCTGCTTCCCGGTGAGGAAAGGCTCTGTCACGAAAACCAGCTCCGCGTGTCCTGGATGGTTTTTCCCATAGCGCGATTGTGAAAGATCGAAGGAACTGATCTCCGCGCCGGCGAACCAGAAGTCGCGAACCTGATCGGCGGCGAGGGCGAGTGTCGTGAGGAGCAGGGCGGCGAGGACTTTCATCCGTGAAGTTTAGCAGAAGCATGGGATTTCGCGAGAGCCGGGAACTATCGCTTGTGAATGAGGAATGCGGGGTGAGACTCGCGGATGAAAATCGTTCCAGTTCTCGGTCTGCTCGGTATCGCTCTCCTCGCCTCGTCTTGCAAAGAGGGGACGGAAGACGCTTCCATGAGCAGTCCGGGACGGGATCTGGTGATGGAGTCCATAGAGGCTCATGGCGGAACCGGGAAATGGTATGGGAACGGGCAGCTTCAGTTCCGCTGGACATACCATATGACGGACAAGGGGCCGGAGGCGGTGGTGGATACGATCCAGACGGTGGACACGAAGACCATGGCGGTGAAGCACGAGGTCGTCGGGAAAGATGTCACCTTCGGCATGAGCGACGGGGAGGACTGGATACGTCCGGAGGGCGCGGAGTTCACGCCGCCTCCGCGTTTCTGGTCTCTGACCCCTTTCTATTTTCTAGGGATGCCGTTCGTTTTCAATGATGAGAACGCGAGTTTCGAGCTGCTGGAGGACAGGATGGACTTCGAAGGGAAATCCTACACGCAGGTCAAGGTGACCTACAATGAGAAGGCGGGCGACTCCCCGGATGACTACTATGTCCTGCTGATCGATCCTGAGACCAAGGTCACGCGAGGCGCATACTACATCGTCACCAGTTCCCTGACCACGAAAGGAGACCCGGGTCCACCCAAGTTCATTTCCCTGGATCATCTGACTGACGTGGGAGGACTGAAACTCGCCGGAGGTCACCGGACTTTCGCGATGGAGGACGGGAAAATCGGCAGTCAGATGCGTTTCACCGAGGTGGCGGATGTCAGATGGCTGCCAGAGGGGACGGTTGACCTCTCAGTGCCGGAATAGGCGGTCAGTCCGGAATCTCGTTCAGCGTGTAGAAGGCCTCCGGGTGCCAGAGAGTGGTGCCGGAGGCGGATTTCAGGCCGGGTGCCTGAAGATGGTGGACATGGCCGCGGACGAGGCCTTCGACAGTGATTCGGACGGTTTTTCCATCGGAGGAAACTTCCGCCTTTTTGATAGCGGGAGTGGACTGGTCGACCTCCGGAGATCCGTATTTCGACTGGTATATATACGTCCACGCTTCCATTGAGTAAGACGTTGGATCACCGGCGGTCTTTTGATCCACAGGCTCGGTGAACGAGAGCTCGAATCCATCAGCCCTGGCGGACATGGTCAGAATCTCGAAGGGGATTTTCCCTGTCGATTTCACGCGCTCGAACGTGAACGCTTTGGTGCCACGGGACGCCCAGCCACGGTTGGAGCCGCCGGCGAAAAGGATGCCTTTTTCCTGATCGAAACGGAGAGGGATGATTCCCGCCTCGAAGCCTTCGAGGAAATGGAAAACCGCGCCTTGGTAGAGTCCGTTCACCTTTTCAAGCTGGCCGCGCTGGATCTGTGAATGCGTTTGCTCGCCAATGTAGAGCTGCTTGTCCCATGGGCCGAATTTCCCGCCTGACATGTCGACTTCGATTCCGGTGGGAGACTGGCCGACCCTGCCGTGCGGGAGAATGAGCGCGGGCGGGATGAGATCGGGGTGCTGGAGCCGCTCGGCGAGTATGCGCGATTGGTCCTTCGGTTGCGGCGGCTCCGGGAGACCGGCGAGTTTGTGGAATTTGTTACCGGATGGATTTCCCTGGAAAGAGCCGGGTTTAAGCCATTTCACTGACGAGGAGCCGTTCCACGGACCCTGGTTGTCGGAGTAGAAGACGTCACCCTCCGCATTGAATCCCATACCGCCGGGAGAGCGTATTCCGGAGCAGGTGGGGATTGTTTTCCCGTCCGGAGTGACCCGCATCGCCCAGCCGCGCCAGTCGGAATCGCCGTTGAACGATCCTGTGAGGCAGAGGGTGATCCAGACATCGCCATTTTTATCGGGCGGTGTTCCGAAGGCATATTCGTGGTAGTCGCCCTTGATTCCCCAGCCGGAGCTGATGGTTTCGAAGACATCCGCGGTGCCATCGCCATCGGTGTCCTGGATGCGCGTGAATTCCGGGCGTTGGGTGAGAAAGAGGGAGCCTTCCTTCCAAAACATTCCGAGTGGCTCGTGGAGGCCGTGGGCGAATTTTTGCCAGGAGACTTCCGAGAGATCTTCCCCGTACGCGCCGGAGCAGATCCAGACGTCGCCACGACGTGTGGCGACCGCGATTTTCTCATCCGGCATGAGGGCGATGGAGGATAGCTCCATCACCTCGCCGTTCGGGAGGGGGATTTCCTCGCGGAGGTAGAAGTCGGACTGTTGCTGGGAAAAGGCCGCTGTGGTGAGAGCGGCGGAGAAAATGAGAGTGCGCATGGTGGAAGAAGTGGCTGGTGCCGGGTGATCGGTGATCAGCGGACAGAGGTAGGCTACCTGAGGTTGTAGATGATGGTGGCGGGTTTGCCTGAGGAAACGGACACCTCTTCTGACCCGGTGACTGCGGAGTTGCCGAGCGGAATGGAGATTGGCTCGTCATTTCCGCCGGGTGATACCAGTGAAACCGTCCGGACAAGGGTGCCTGTTTCCCCAGGTTTCCAGGAGTCGGAAAGGATGGACTCCCCGATACTGACGGTGAATGTGGGGTTGCCGCTGGGGTCGAGGCGATAGCCTTTGAAGCGTGCGTCGGAGGGAAGGTAGCGGCTGCCGGTGAGTTTTATCACCTTGGTGCCAGCGGGAGGCTGGTCGCCCTGGCCGCGGTTCGTCCAGTGGCGGCCGGCGTCCATGAACTCGCCCGACCATACAAGCTCGGGCGCCAGATGGTCCGCCGAATAGGCCAGACTCACCCCGCCAGGGAATCCGAACGCAATGGCGCGGGGAGTGGTTCCTTGGATGAAATTCCGGTAGATGACGGTTTTTCCGGCGGTGGGGGCGAGGGGGATTTCCGGGAAATCTCCGCCGGAACTCTTGGGTGATTCGCTGAGCCACCTGTAGTCCTTTTCTCCGACCTTCTTCCACCCGAGGGCGATACCTTCGTTACCTTTCGCTTCGAAATATTCGATGCGGATGGGATTGGCTCCCTTCGTCAGGGTGGCCTTTCCCTTTGAAGCGCGTTTGCCCATGGGGCCGATGCCTCTCACCTCGCAGACGGGATTCCCGTTCAGGAGAGCGCGCGCGCCGTCGTCCGCATCCAGTGTGAATTCGAACTCGCCATCCTCCGGAGCCATGAAATCACCCTCCCAGACCATGCCGAAACCGTTCTTCATACCCGCTTTGGACAGGCTGACAATTCCATCGTGCTCTTCTTCGACGGCTTCCGCCTGGATCTTCTGAAAATCGGGCAGATCCGTCCACTGACCCTTGTAAACCCGTGAAGTCAGGTTTTTCAATGCGGTCTCTTTTTTTTCGAGAGGGAAAAGTTCAAGAAGTTCCTCCGCCGTCCAGGGTTGGTCGCGGTCTTCGAACTCCGCGCGGACAGTGCGCACGAGGTCTCCGGGGATTTCCGCGCCCTTGTTTCCCCAGGCTGAATGCACATGACCGAGAATCGCGCGGATCTGGTCGTCGTCGAGAGCCGCGCCCTGGGGGGGCATCTCGAGATTGTATGTCTTCCCGTTCACATCGACAGGCCCGTGTAGACCGAACAGAACGATGGCGACGGTGCGTTTGGGATTTCCCGAGATCCAGTCGCTGCCCGCGAGAGGAGGGAAGGTGCCGCCGGTAGCGCCCTTGCCGTCCACCCCGTGGCATGCGGAGCAGTAGAGAGTGTAGAGCTGAGGGCCGTCCTGGGCATGGAGCGGAAGGGCGAGCGCCAGGAGTAGGGTGATGTGGAGGGAGCGTGCTAAGGGCATTTGAGTGGACAGGTAACGTGCCGGGAAAGAGGCATTTTTCATACCAGGGGCTTCGCAGGGAGATTAAAGCCTCGCTCCGGGAATTACTCCACCGTCTTTTTTCCGCGCTAAAAACTCTTTACAGCTCTCACGGGAGGCACGATGGGTTGCCAGCTTCCATGAAACTGCAGCGTTTACTCCTCCCCCTGGGCATCCCCTTTGTCTGTGCTTCCGCATTGAACTCATGCGCGCCAGCCCAACCGCTCCCTCCGTCGAAGGCAGGCCGCGTGATGTACCAGTGGTATGATGACGGCGGGCCGGGAAAAGTCTCGGTCAGCATCAGTCTAGGCGAGCAAGTGGCAACCGTGATGCGTGGCGGGCGTGAGGTCGGCTGGAGTTATGTGGCGACCGGCAAGGAGGGTCGCGCGACAAGCCCCGGTAACTACAATATCACCGAAAAGATCGTGGACAAGCATTCCAACCGCTACGGCTGGATCGAGAACGAGTATGGCGAGGTCACCGATGACGACGCTTCGCCCGGCGATCCGCTTCAGCCCGGTGAACGCTACGTTCCCGCCCCCATGCCATACTGGATGCGCCTCACCAACTATGGGATTGGAATGCATGTCGGCAACATCCCGAGTCCAGGTGAACCCGCTTCGCATGGCTGTATCCGTATGCCTGAGGAGTTTGTGCCGACACTTTTCAACAAGGTCGAGGTGGGAACGCCGGTGCGCATCACCTACTGAGAAGGGGGAGTGCCTCTCCCTTTCCGAAAGAAGGCTTTTTAGGAAGAGACGCTTAAATTACTCAGGATACGGAAACCGGCTTTTTCTCATTTCGCACCTCTTCTGACGAGAACGTAGAAGAAAGGCGCGAAGAGGATACCGAAAAAGGTCACGGCGATCATTCCGAAGAAAACCACCGTGCCGAGCGCCTGGCGCATTTCCGCTCCCGGGCCGGAGGCGATCACAAGCGGGATGACGCCGAGGATGAAGGCGAGCGAAGTCATCATGATGGGCCGGAGCCGGAGACGGGCGGCCTCGGCGGCGGCTTCGAACCTGTCCATGCCTTCTTCCTCAAGCTGTTTCGCGAACTCCACGATGAGGATGGCGTTTTTGGAGGCGAGGGCGACGAGCACCACGAGTCCGATCTGGGTGAGGATATTGTTGTCCATGCCCCGAAGGAAAATGCCCCAGATGGCTCCGGCGAGGCAGAGCGGCACCGTGAGCACGACCGCAAGGGGCAGTCCCCAGCTTTCGTATTGCGCGGAGAGCAGGAGGAAAACGAAGAGGATGGCGATGAGGAAAATGGCCGCCGCGGAGCCCGTCGTGTTCGCCTCCTGGTAGGCGAGGTCGATCCATTCGAAAGTGATTCCGGGAGGCAGGACTTTCCCGGCCAGTTCCTCCATTTTCGCGATGGACTGGCCGGTGGAAATACCCGGACCGGCCGATCCGATCAACTCGGCGGAAGGGTAGAGATTGTGACGGACAACGCGGTCCGGCCCAGTGGATTGCTTGATCTCCATAACGGAGCCGAGCGGCACCATTTCGCCGGATGAGTTGCGCGCCTTGAGCTTGGAAATGTCCTCGACGTTGTCCCGGAAGGAAGAATCAGCCTGGGCGGTGACGCGATAGGTGCGGCCGTAGAGATTCAGTTCGTTTACGAAAGAGGAACCGAGATAGACCTCCAGGGTCTGGAAAAGGTTTTCCAAGGGCACCCCGAGCATGAGGGCTTTCTCGCGATTGATATCCGCGTAGAACTGCGGGCCGGAGGAAGTGAATGGGGTGAAGGCCTGAGCGACTTCCTTTTCCGCCCCGGCCGCGAAGGCGAGCCCCCAGGTCGCCTGCTCGAGCGCCGCGTAGCCAAGACCCGCCCTGTCCTGGACTTCCATCTTGAATCCGCCGCCATTGCCTAGCCCGCGCACGGTAGGTGGCGGGATCACGAGTCCGAAGGCATCGACTTTCCGGATCGCCTCCGTCAGTTTCTCATACATCACGGCTCCGGACGGCCTGTCTTCGAACGGTTTGAAGACAGGAAAAATGACGATGGCGTTGGTGGCATTGGAAAAGGTGGCACCACTGAAGCCCGCGAAGGCGACGGTGTTCTGCACACCTTCCACGTCGCCCACAAGTTTAATGAGCTGTCTTGAGAATCTCATCGGTCCTGTCCAGCGATGTGCCGGTGGGGAGCTGGGCGGCCACGATGGCGTAACCCTGGTCCTGAGGTGGGATGAATCCGCCGGGAACGGATTTGAAACCGAAGCCGGCGATTGCGAGCAGCCCGAGGTAGAGAGCGATCATCACGAAGCCAAGCCGCAGGGATTTTTTTATGAGGGCGGTGTAAAGCCTGTTCGTGCGGTCGAAGCCACGGTTGAAGATTTTGAAAAACCAGCCGAAAAGGAAATTGATACCGCGTGAGACGAAATCCTGTTTGCCGCTTTTCGGGCGGAGAAGGAGAACGCCGAGCGCCGGGCTGAGGGTGAGGGAGACGAGGGCGGAGATCATCGTCGAGGCGGCGATGGTGAGGGCGAACTGTTTGTAGAACTGCCCAGAGATGCCGGAGAGGAAAGCCGTCGGCACGAAGACGGCGAGCAGGAACCAGGGAGGTTGCGAAAATGGCTCCGCTGACTTCGGCCATGGAACGCCGGGCGGCTTCGCGCGGAGGATGGCCGTCCTCGAGGTTGCGCTCGATGTTCTCCACCACCACGATGGCGTCATCGACCACGATTCCAATGGCGAGGACGAGCCCGAAAAGCGTCAGGTTGTTGATGGAGAATCCGAAGACCTGCATCACCGCGAAGGTGCCGATGAGGGACACGGGGATCGCCAGCACGGGGATAAGTGCGGCGCGCCACGACTGAAGGAAGACGATCATCACCAGCACGACAAGAAGCACGGCTTCGAACAAGGTGTGGAGTACCGCCTCGACGGATTTGTCGATGAACTGGGTAGGGTCGTAGACTATGTCGTAATCAAGTCCTTCGGGGAAATCCGCGTCCATTTCCTTCATCGCGGCGCGTATGTCGGCGGAGGTCTGGAGGGCGTTGGAACCGGGGCGCTGGAAGACCGGCATGGCGAGTGTCCTGGTATTGCCGAGGTAGGCGTTCACGTTGTAATCGAGCGAGCCGAGTTCCACGCGTGCGACATCTTTCAGTAGGACGATGCGCCTGTTGTCCCCGGTTTTCACCACGACCTTCTCGAATTCGCTTTTCTCGGAAAGCCGTCCCTGGGCGGTAACGTTGATCTGGAAGGGGACGCTTTTGTCGAGCGGTTGCTGGCCGATTGTTCCGGCGGCGATCTGCACGTTCTGGGCTCGCAGGGCGGCGACGACCTCACCTGCGGAGAGCGAGTAGAAATCCATGCGCTCGGGATCCAGCCAGACACGCATGGAATACTCGCGCCCGCCGAATAGACGCACCTCTCCGACGCCATCAATGCGGCGGAGGCGTTCGCGGACTTGGAGCAGGGCGTAGTTCGAGACGTAGCCGAGGTCGAAGGTCTCGTCCTTGGAAAACATCTGGACGACGAGCAGAAGGTCTGGCGAGGCCTTCTGGACGGTCACGCCGATGCGGCGGACGGCCTCCGGAAGGCGGGCTTCCGCGAGGGCGACGCGGTTCTGGACGAGCACCTGGGCTTTGTCGAGATCGGTGCCGAGCTTGAAGGTGACGGTGAGAGAGTAGGCTCCGTCGGCCGTGCTCTGCGAATTCATGTAGAGCATGTCCTCCACGCCGTTGACCTCCTGCTCGATGGGAGCGGCGAGGGTCTTCGCGATTGTATCGGGCGTGGCGCCGGGGTATGCGGTTGTCACCACGACCGTGGGAGGCGCTACCTCGGGAAACTGCGCGATAGGCAGTGTGAAATAAGCGAGCGCCCCGATGATAACGATCAGCAGGGAGACGACAGTCGCGAAACGCGGGCGGTCGATAAAGAAGAAGGAAAAATTTTTCATGGAGAGAAAGAGTTCAGCCGCGAATGGACGCGGATAAGACTGTCGGCGATTGGACTTTCAGGTGTTCAGAGCGCTGGCTTCGCGACCACTTGCGGCCTTCGCGCCCATGCGGTGGAAATTATTTTTCCGTGGTCTCCCCGCCGAACATCGGAACCGTCGTGGGATCAAGCGGAACCTGGGGGCGGAGCAGCTGGATTCCGGAAATGGCGATGAGTTCGTCCTTTTCCACACCATCACTGATGATACGGAGATCGCCTTCCAACGATCCCGTTTCCACATAGCGCTTCTCGACGGTGTTGTCCTCCGTCAGCACCCAGGCGAAACGCTTGTCCTGGTCGAAGCCGAGAGCGGCGTCCTTCACGAGGAGGCGCTCGGCCGGCTCGCCTATGGGGACGCGGACGCGGGCGAAGAGGCCGGGGGTGAGGAACTCGTTCTCGTTCTCAACCTTCGCGCGGATCTGGAGGGTCGCTGTCTGGCGGTCGAGCTGGTTCTCCGAGTAATCGACGACGCCCTTGAACTCGAATTCGTCCTTGTCGGAAACGGCAATCTCCACCTCCATCCTCTTGCCTTCGCGCCCGCCCGCCTTCCCATCGAAATACATGCGGGTGAATTCCAGAACGCGGCGCTCGTCGACCTCGAAATTGCAGTAGATGGGATCATGCGGGATGATGGTTGTGAGATGGGTAGCTCCAGCCATTCCGCCTGTGACGAAGTTCCCGACGGTGACGTTGAAGCGCCCGGCGATGCCGGAAATGGGTGCTTTCACCTCGGCGAACTCGCGATCCAGACGCGCGGTGCGAAGCCCGGCCTCAGCGGCCAGCAGATCCGCCTCGGCTCCGGCGAACTCCGCTTCGCGGGTATCGAACTCCTCCTTGGACACGGCGTTCCTGGCGACAAGTTTCTCGGATCTTCCCAGGCTGCTATGCGCGAGATCCATTCGCGCGACAGCCTGCTTCTGGACGGCCTCGGCACGGGAGACGGAGGCATCGAAAACGCGCGGATCGATGCGGAACATAAGGTCGCCTTTTTCGATCTGCTGGCCTTCGGTGAAATGGACGGACTCCAGATAGCCGCTGACCCGCGCCTGGAGATCGACTTCCTCGATAGGTGTGAAGCGACCCGTATAGGTTTCGGTAAGAGCCACCGTTTTTATCACCGGGTGTGCCACTTGGACTGGCATGGGCGGTGGCGGACCACCGGCTTGTTCGTCTTTCTTGCAAGCGGTGAGCAGTAGAACGGGGATGATGAGAAGGCGTTTCATAAATTTCAGATCTCAGAATTCAAAGGATTTTCATTTCGAGAACCCGCCACCCAGCGCCTGGATAAGCTCAACGGTGGCGGCGAAAGCGCGACCTCTGGCCTGAACTTCGGAGCGGCGGGAATTGAGGAGTTCGCGCTGGCTGTCCACGACGTCGAGGTAGGTTGAAACGCCCTCCTTGTAGCGGATGTTGGAGAGATCGAATGATTTCCGGGTGGCGGTGATGCTGTCCCGTTGGGCAGCGACCTCGTTGACCGCGCCCCGGCGTGAGGCGAGGGCGTTCTCGACATCCGCGTAGGCCGTGAGGACGGTCTGCTGGTAGGTCGCGAGGGCTTCCTCATGCTGTGCTTTCGCAAGAGCGAGATCGGCTTTCCTGCGGAGACCCTGAAAGAGAGGCAGATCCACATTGGGGCCTATGGAGAACTCGCGGCTCGACCATTTCAGGAAGTCCTCGGAGTTTACGGAAGCGAAACCACCCGAACCGATGAGGGAGACACGCGGATAGAAATCAGCCTCAGCGACGCCAATCCGCGCGGAACTCGCCGCGAGTCTGCGCTCGGCGACGAAGACATCCGGACGTCTTCCGAGAAGGTTGGCGGGAGATCCCGCGGGGACTACCGGTGCGCCGCGGCTGATTTCCGCCGGCGGAATCGAGAAATTGGAGGCGTTCCTCCCGACAAGAACCGCGATGGCGTTCTCCAGAGACGCGCGGGGTGCCTGGAGGCTGACAAGCTGAGCGCGTGTGGTCGCAAGCTCGGCCTCGGCGCGGGCTACATCGAGTTCGCTGGTCTTCCCACCCTCGAAGCGGTCTCTGGCGAGTCCCAGTGTTTCCTGCCGGGTTCCCAGAGCCTCGTTCAGGACGGCGGCCTCACTATCAATGAACCGCATGGCGAAATAGCTTCTCGCGAGCTGCGCCTGGAGGGAAAGGCGCACCTGGTTCACGGAAACCTCCGCTGCCTCCGCGGTCGCCCTCCCTGCCTCGACGATGCGGCGGACACGACCCCAGAAATCCAGTTCATACCCCAGCGACAACGATACCCGGTAGTTTGTGAAATAATTCCCGGTCGCACCACCGCCTCCACCACCACCTCCGAAGCGGTCGGATTCGGTCACGCGGTTGCGGTTTACAAAAGCCTCGCTCAAAACCTGGGGGGCTAGCAGGGAGCGATCTATGCCAAGGGAGGCGTATGCCTGGTTGCGGCGCGCCTCGGCGGCCCGGAGATCGAAGTTTCCCCGGTTCAGATCTGCCATCAGTGAGTTCAGCTTCCCGTCGCCGAAAACCTTCCACCAGTTCCGGCTCATGCGGGAGGAGAATTCCGAGGACGCGCCTTTGTAAGAACCCGCCGATTCGCTGTCCGGCACCTTGTGGTCGGGGCCGACGAGTTTGCACGAAGGTGAGAAGGCGAGCAGCAGTGCGGCTGCCGAAAAACGGAGTGGTAGGACGGCTTTGATTTTCAAAATCTCTGGGAGGAAAGTTTTAACGCACGGATGGGGTCAGACCGGCTGGGGCAGGTGCCTGGAAGATTTAGCGGAGCCTATTTTCGACCGGATGTAATCAAGGGCGGTGACGAGCGGCTCGGTGGATCTCATGATGGTCGCCCGCTGGATGGCTCCTCCCCAGAGATCGCGGACAAGCTTCGCCTCGGTGACAGGTTGGCTGTCCAGGGAGATTTCCCCCGCAGAATGCGCCTGTTCGAAGGTTGCGCTCAGAATTCCGATCCAGGTCTCCATCCCTTCGGAAAGGACTTCGCGCATAGGCTCGCTGAAATCCGTCACCTCGGAGGCGAGCTTGAGAACCAGGCAGGGGCACCTGTGATCCATATCCTCGAAGGTGACCACGCTGGCTTCAAGCATTCCGAGAATGCGCGCGACAGGGCTGGGAGTTGTCTCCGTTTCTAAGAGGAGAGCGGTCTTCTCCCTTGTGGCCTTCGCGATGTAATGCTTCAGCATCTCGACGCCGAAGTGTTCCTTGGACTTGAAATAGTGGTAGAAGGAGCCTTTTGGCACGCCGACCGCTCCCAGAATCTCATTCAGTCCTACGGAGTGGAAACTCTTTGTCCACATCAGTTCCTCGGCGGCATCGAGGATTCTTTCTTTCGTGTGGGGATGGCTCACGCGGGAGTTATTAGACCGGTCGGTCTAGAATGGCTAGGAAAATTTCTGGGGAAGTAATGTTTTTGTGTCAGGAGATTTCCAATCTTCAGGGATTTGTCACAGGTTCGCGCTGTACTCTCAATCGGATGAACCTTTTTCCTGCTTGTAAGAGCGGAATTCTATCCCCCGCGAAAACAGAGAAAGGGCTGTCCGTTAACATTTCGATATTCAGAGGGTTTTCACCGTGATGGTGACTGTATGCCGGGACGAATCGCGGCGATCGGTCGCGATCAGGGTGTGGACGCCAGGTATGAGCAGAGCGTTCGTTCCGCTAATTTCCAGGGTGGCGCTGCTCCATGTGATGAAATCGGGGAGATTGGTAATCAGTCTGAAATATGAGTTCACGCCGGGAATTTCCGGATCAAGGAGGACGGTCATCCCCGGGCGGGGACTGATGATTTCGAGAGGAATGTCGTTGGCAGCAGTTTCATCGAGGGCGAGTTCGTGACGGCGGAGATTCTGGGAGCTGTTGAACCAGGCGATATATTTCGGGGGAAGAAGGGCTCGGCCGCTGCTGTCGTAGTCGGTGGTGGAAGATTCCGGGAGTTGGCGTCCTTCCGGGACGGGTTCAAGAACGAACCTTGAGGACTCCGTGGGAGCTGTTTTCTTGCCATTGCGGGGATCGATGAGGATACGGGTAGTCCCGGGTGGTTCGGGGAACAGGGTGGGAGGAGTGTTCCGGTGGGTTCGAACAAGGGCGCGGTGGAAGATGGAACCCGCTCCGGCGACGCCGGAAATGTTTTTCATGGGCTGGTTCTCGAAGTTTCCTGCCCAGACGCCAACAGTGAATTCGGGGGTGTAGCCTACGCACCAGTTGTCGCGGAAATCGGATGAGGTTCCGGTTTTCACGGCGCATACGAATGGAAGATCAAGGGGGCCACCGGTGGAAAAGGCGGGAGCGCGGGCGACTTTGTCGGAGAGGACATCGGTGATCAGCCACGTGTCGGTGGGATCCAGAAGGTTTTTTTTCTCCGGTATTTCCTGGTCTGTGAAGAGGCGGGTGGGGAGGTAGTCTCCCGATCGTGCGAGGGTGGCGTAGAGGTTGGTAAGCTCGAGGAGACGGACGGGGGCGTTTCCGAGGGTCAGACCCAGGCCGTAGGTGGCGGGTGTTTCAGCCAGGGTGGTGACGCCAAGCCGACGGAGGAGGGCCTGGAGTTTTTGGGGCCGCCGAGAGCATCGAGTTCGCGGAGGGCCGGGACGTTGAGTGAGCAGGCGAGTGCCTGGCGTATGGTGACGGGGCCGCGATATCTGCGGTCGTAGTTTTCGGGGAGCTGGAGGCCTTGCTCGGTGCGGAGGGGGGTCGGGATGTCCGCGACAACGGTTACGGGGAGGTGACCGAGGTGCTGGAAGCCAAGCATGTAGGTGAAGGGCTTGAGGGTGGAGCCGGGGGAGCGGGGTGTGAGGGCTCCGTGGATGTTTCCGCCGCGCGGGTCGTTCCAATCGGCGGATGACACCATGGCGAGGATATCTCCGGTGGAGTTCTCGATGACGACGACAGCGGCGTGGCGGAGGTTGGATTCCTTGAGCTTCGCGGTTTCCTCCCGGACGATACGCTCGATACTTTTCTGGAGGGGTAGATCCAGGGTGGTATGGATTTCTCCGGACGGGTGCGGGGGAGCGTTGAGCCATGGTGCGGACTGGCGTTCGAGGAGGGGGCGGAGGGTGATTTTCTCCGAGAGAGCCAGGGAAATCCTGGAGGGAGGGTATTTTCCGGTTTTTTGAAGACGGTGGAGGACGGTCTGGCGGCGAATTTTTGCTTTAACGGGATTGCGGAGGGGATTCAGGCGTGAGGGAGCCTGGGGGAGTCCGGCCAGGAGTGCGGATTCGGCCAAAGAGAGGTCGGCAAGGGGTTTCTGGAAATAGAAGCGGGCGGCTTCCGTGGGGCTGATCCGGAGGTTTCCGTAATCGAGGCGGGCGAGGTAGGCCTCCAGAATGCGGTCTTTTTCCCAGGACATCTCCAGGCGGCGGGCAATCATGGCTTCCCGGAACTTCGAGGCGAGATTGCGCGGGGCGGGCGGCGAGGAGATTTTCGCGAGCTGCTGGGTGATGGTGGACGCGCCCGAGACGACGCGGCGGTTTTTCAGGAAATCAAGGGCGGAGCGGGCGGTGGCGGGGAAGTCGATGCCGTGATGCCGGTAGAAGCGCTTGTCCTCGGCGGCGAGAGTGCAGTCTAGGAGCTGTTGTGGGATTTCAACGAGCGGAACCGGTGTGGAGCGGGTGAAATCTTCCGAGACAAGATGGCGGATAGGGCTGCCGTGGCGGTCGAGAAGGGTGGGGGAGGATGTGTTTTCCCCGGACAGATCGCCGGGAATGGGGAAGGCCCATGGGACGAGGAACCAGGTGGAGGCTGCGAGAATCACCGCTCCGCCAATCGCGTAGGCGGCACGTTTCCAGAACTTTCGCCTGGCGATTTTCTCGGGAGAGGCTTCCACGGGATTGATTTAACTTGAAATCGGGAGCAACGCATTGATTTTCGAACGCATCGAACGACAGGCGGATTTTTGGAAATGATCTTCTGGAAGATGCCTTAGTTCACATCCGTAGCTAAAAAAACATGAAGATGAAACACATTCTGGCCGGCTTCGCCGCCTCACTGATGTTCGTTCTGCCGACAATGGCGGACGATGATGACACTCCGCTCGCGAAACAGATGGAGGCGATGAACGACGCCTATAAGGCGATGCGTCGTGAGACCGATCCGGCGAAAGGTGCCGCGCTCGCCCGCGAGGCGCAGGACGCGATGCTGCTGGCGATCAAGGAGACTCCGGATCTCGTGAAGGCAATGCCGGAGGTCGAACAGCCGAAGGCCTCCGCCGAGTACCGCAAGATGATGGGGTCGCTGATCGCGACGCTGGCGGACATGGAGATCGCTTTCCTCGACGGAGATATGGAGAAGGTGAAGGAAATCGTCTCCGCGATGCGTGAGAGTAAAAAGGAAGGGCACGACAAGTTCATGGAGGACGAGTGATCCCTAGCTGAGAATTTCTAAAATAAAAGCCCCGCCGGAGATGATCCGGCAGGGCTATTTTCTTTCAGAGAATTGTTGTTCGCTGGGGCGTGTGCTCCCATTTTTTCAGACCTGCGTTCAGTCGACGAGAACCCGGCTGCCAACGGCCACTTTCGAATAAACGGTGGGCATGACCTTGCTTGGACCGCGTATGCATGCGTGGGAAGCGGGATAGCGGGGGACATTGCCAATGTGGTGGCCGACTCCGTCGTTGGTAAGGCGCATCCAGTATTTCATGGGCGCTCCGAGAAAGCGGCCTCCTTCGGGAATTTCGTCTGTCTTGGCATCGGCGTCGGAATTCACCACGGTGCCTTCGGCGTCCAGTATCTTTCCGTAAAGGTTGGAACGTTTGTCCACGACCTTCTCCAGGATCTTGTAATCGCCGGGAGGGGTGGGGCGGCTTTTGGTGCCGGATGAGATGGGGTAGTCCATGACGACGATATCGCCGTTCATGAGTTTTCCGCGCTGGGTTTTGAGATCAATGTTGATCCAGGAATTCCCGGCGTTCGTGGTTGGGAGGAGCTGGATGTTTCTCCAGACATTGTAGGTCTTCGGATAATCCTTTTCAGCGGTGAAATGCTCGTAGGTGCCTACCGGATAGGGGTTCATGTAGCCCTCTTCCGTTTTGGATAGAGTGGGGGCTGGCTCGCTGGCGCAGCTCGCGAGGAAGGCGATCGCGCCGGTGAGGGCTAGCAGGGTGATGTTCTTGAGGATCATGGAGTTATTTGGTGGCGGGCGCGGTTCGGTAGAGCAATTTACGCACCATTGCAACCTTTCAAATCTGATGCATGGTCGCGGGAGTTATTCCATCCGTTTCCCGAAAATGGTCTCCCAAGAGCTCAGAACCAAACTCCGCGACGTGCCTCACCAGCCCGGTGTTTACCTGATGAAGGACAGGCTGGGATCGATCATCTACGTAGGAAAAGCGCTGGATCTGAAGCGGCGGCTGTCCTCGTATTTCACTCCATCGCGGAAGAACAGGGCGAACCTGAAGACTCGTGCGCTGATGGATTCGATCCATGATTTCGAGATCCACACGGTTCGTAACGAGCAGGAGTCGCTTTTGCTGGAGGGCAAGCTGATCAAGGACTACCGGCCCCGGTACAACGTGGCATTTCGCGACGACAAGCGCTTCCTGCACGTTCGCATCAGGATGAGCGATCCATTTCCGCGCTTCTCGTGTGTGAGGGCGAAAAAGGAGGATGGCGCGCGATATTTCGGACCGTTTCCGCACTCCAGCGCCCTACATGACACGCTTAACTGGCTGAACAGGCGGCTGGGGCTTCGGGTTTGCCGCCCGGTGAATCCGGGGGAAACGGATTACCGGCACTGCAATGCCGATATCATTCGGAACTGCTCCGCACCGTGCATAGGCCGGGTCTCGCGCGAGGAGTATTTGGAAAAAGTTGAGGAGGCCTGCGTGATCCTGGAAGGCAAAGGCAGAAAGGCGGTTTTTGACGAGCTGCTGGATGAGATGCGGACTGCCGCTGAGGCGTTGGATTTTGAGAAAGCGGCCACCCTCCGGGACGTTCTGGACAATATTCGCAAGACCCTTTCCCCGACCCGTCAGTTCTCAAGAGGCCGGGGTGTGCCAACCACGGTGAAACCGACAGAGGATCTCGCCGATCTCGGCGAGGCGCTGGGTCTCGACGGGCCACCCCGGGTGATGGAGTGCTTCGATATATCCAACGTTTCCTCGAACCACATCGTGGCCTCCATGGTGCGTTTCACAAACGGCCATCCCGACAACCAGAACTACCGGCGCTACCGCATCCGCACGGTCACGGGGCAGGACGATTTCGCTTCCATGGCGGAGGTGGTTTTCCGCAGATATTCACGTATTCTCAGGGAAAATCTCGGGGAGGAAACGGAGCACTCGCAGGAATCGTTGATCGATGCGCAGAGAAGGCTTGCAAAGACGGGGAAGGCGAAAATCATCCTGCCTGATCTGGTGATCGTGGATGGCGGCAAGGGTCAGCTTTCCAGCGCTTTCAAGCAGCTTCGCACCCTCGGCCTTCAGGAGCTGCCGCTCATTGGTCTCGCGAAACAGCATGAGGAGGTCTTTTTCCCCGGGGAGTCGGATTCCCTGCGAATCTCCCATGACCGTGGCGCGCTGAAACTGCTGCAGCGAATCCGCGACGAGGCTCACCGGTTCGCCAACGGCTACAACGAGCTTCTTTACCGCCGCCGGATGAAGGAAAGCGCACTGGACGATTGCCCGGGGATGTCACCCCGGCGCAAAGCGCTGTTGCTCGGGAAATTCGGATCCGTGGCTCGGGTGAGGAAGGCGGCTCCTGCCCAGATCGCGGAAATTCCGGGGATTTCGGAAAAATTCGCACTTTCCGTGATCGAGTATCTGGAAAATGGATAACATAAAGTTTTCAGCCGGGTAGTCCCGGATCTCTCCGGTGGAAATCCTCCGATAGGATTTTTTCATCGCCAATCGGACATCTCCGGGGTTGAAAGAGGCATGGGCAAGGAAACTGACGTGCGGGTAACCGGAGTAAAGCTGTTCTTCCTGCCGGTTGAGCTACGGATGCCGCTGAAATTCGGGGCACAGGTGGTGGAAAAGGTCACATGCGCGCGGGTGCGGGTGGTGGTGGTGGACGGAGCGGGGAACTCGGCCGCCGGGTGGGGGGAGACACCGCTGTCCGTGGCCTGGGTCTGGCCATCGGAACTTTCGTGGGAGGAAAGGGAGGAACGGCTGCGTGAATTCTGCGTGACGCTTACGGCAGAGCTGGCGGAGTTCGGGAAAGCAGGTCATCCGATGGAGATCGGGCACGCGTTCCAGGAGGAAAGGCTACACGGACTGCTGGAATTCGAAGGAAAAAATTTCAGTGAGGAAATTCCCCATCTGGCCGCGCTTGTATGTCATTCGGCCTTTGATCTCGCGGTGTTCGATGCCTTCGGGATGCTGCACGGGATGCCGGTTTTCGATACCCTGGGATCGGAATGGATGAGCAGTGATCTGGGGAGGTTCCTTGAGCCGAAAGAAGTGTTTTCCGGAAAATGGCCGGTGGATTTCCTGCAGCCGAAACAGGACGAGATCCTGGTCTGGCATCTGGTCGGCGGGTTGGATCCGCTGGAGGATGAGGACAGGACGGGTGACGAGCCGGATGACGGTTACCCGGTTGTCTTGCGCGACTGGATCCGCGAGGACGGGCTGAAATGCCTGAAGATCAAGCTGCGTGGAAACGACTCGGAGTGGGATTACGACAGGCTGGTAAGGGTCGGCCAAATCGCCGTGGAAGAAGGGTGCGACTGGCTGACGGCGGATTTCAACTGTATGGTGACCAATCCCGCCTATGTCTGTGGGATTCTCGACAAGCTGATGGTGGAAGAGCCGCGCGTTTCCGGGATGCTTCTCTACGTGGAGCAGCCGTTTCCCTATGATCTGGATGCCAGCCGTATCGAGGTGGGCTCCGTCTCCGCTCGCAAGCCGCTGTTCCTGGACGAGAGCGCGCACGACTGGCGATTCGTTCGCCTGGGACGTGAGCTTGGCTGGACGGGCGTGGCTCTGAAAACCTGCAAGACCCTTAGCGGCGCGCTCCTCAGTCTCTGCTGGGCGCGGGCGCACGGGATGACCCTGATGGTGCAGGATCTGACCAATCCCATGCTCGCTCAAATCCCCCACGTCCTGCTCGCCGCACATGCCGGGACCATCGCGGGGGTAGAGAGCAACGGGATGCAGTTCTACCCGGCCGCCAGCTCCCCGGAGCACGGTGTCCATCCAGGCATTTTCCGCAGACGCGGCGGCGTGCTGGATCTCTCGACCCTCGGTCCTGCCGGTTTCGGATACCGGTTGGAGGAGATTTCCCGGGAGCTGCCGGAACCGGCGGCGACACGAGGTTGAAGTTTTCCGACAGTCATCTACTCTCAAGCACATGCAAAAAGCAACCGTCCAGCACTTCGACGATATCGAAGCCGTTCCATGTCCCTGCGGAATGTCCCGCCGCGCCTTCGCGTTTCCCGAGAACAGAACCGCGACCATGCACCGGGTGGATATTTCAGCGGATGCGAAAACCCACTACCACAAAAAACTCACCGAGATCTATCTCATCCTGGAAACCGAGGGCGAGGCTCACATCGAGCTGGATGGGGAGAAAATCCCGGTCCGTCCCATGACCACCATTCTTATCCCCCCCGGTGTCCGCCACCGCGCCGTCGGGAAAATGAAAATCGTCAACACCTGCGTCCCTCCGTTTGATCCGGAGGACGAGTGGTTCGACTGACTCGGGTTTCCGACGTCCGGAGTCCATCTTGACCTTTCCCCACAGGGGGACTACCCACAGCGCATGGAAAACGATCTCTCACTGGCCACCGAGGCTGCCATCGCCGCAGGGAAGCTCCTCCGAAAGCACTTCGGCAAGCCCCTTGTCGTCGATGAGGCTCTCGACCACGATATCAAGCTGGCGCTCGACAAGGAATCCCAGGATCTCATCACGAACATCCTCCTCTCCGCCCGCCCCACCGACGCCCTTTACGGTGAGGAAGGCATCGCGGGGAACCAGGACTCAGGCCGCCAGTGGATTGTCGATCCTATCGATGGCACGGTGAATTTCTTCTACGGCATACCCCATTTCTGTATATCGATCGCCCTGCGGGTGGATGACGAGGTCGTCATCGGCGTCATACACGATCCCATGGTCGGCGAAACCTGGACTATTGAAAAAGGCGGGGTTCCGGAACTGAACGGCGAGCCTGTCAAGGTTTCCTCTCGCGAAAAACTCGAGGAGTCCATTCTCTTCGTGGGCTGCGGAAAAAGCGCCGAAGCGCTCAATACCGGCATGGCCCGTTTCCAAAAAGCGTCATATCGCGCCCGAAAAATGCGAATGATGGGCTCCGCCGCGCTCGGCATGGCCTACATCTGCTGCGGCCGCCTGGACGCCTACGTGGAATCCACGATTTCCCTCTGGGACATCGCCGCCGGTAAACTCCTGGTCGAGGCGGCCGGAGGAAAGGTCACTCTCACTAAAAAGGAAGGCAAGGCCGACTCCTGGTCCATCGTCGCAACCAACGGCAAAATCCCCATCGAGGAAATCCTGTGATCGGAATCGGTTACGACGTCCACCAGTTCGCGGAAAACCGCCCGCTCATCCTCGGCGGCGTCGACATCCCCCACACCCACGGCCTCGCCGGCCACTCGGATGCGGACGTGCTCTGTCATGCGATCGCCGATGCCGTCCTCGGCGCGATGGGCAAGCCTGACATCGGCCACTACTTCCCACCCGGCGAGGAGTTTTGCAAAGACATCTCCTCCCTGAAAATCCTCGAGAAATGCCGCGAGTTGCTTGCGGAGGTAAATCTGACACTCATCAACGTCGATTCCACCATCATCGCCGAAGCTCCGAAAGTCCTCCCCCATCGCGAGTCCATGCAGAAGAACATAGCCTCCGCCCTGGGCATTCCGCCAAACCGCGTCGGTATCAAGGCCACCACCAACGAAACAATGGGCTTCGTCGGCAGGAAAGAAGGCATTGCCGCCATGGCGGTGGCGCAGGTGGATTAGCCCCGTGGGCTTTGGACTGCCGGGATTCTTCATTTCCAGCTCTGACGTATCTTTTTTCCTTTCGGAAGGGTTGGTCACTCCCAGTGATCCCGATATCAGATATCTTAAGCCGAATAGCTGCTGAAAGAACCGCAGCAGTCCGTAGCTTCCGGCGGACTAGAAACTCCCCGGAACCGCCGCCAGCACCTTGGCCACCTCCAGCTCCGCCTGACACCTGAGATCCCCCATCAGGCATTTTGGGGAGAGACACGGAGCGCATTCGACATGGCGTTTCACCACTACATGCCGTTTCCCGAGCGGGCGTTTCCATACCGCGTCGTTTGGGCCGAACAAGGTCACACAGGTCGATCCCGCGTGCGCCGCCAAGTGCGGTAGCGAACCGTCCGCCGAGACGATCAACTGATGGGCGGCTAGCAAAGGCATCGCCGCCGCAAGCGGAGCCGCATGGAAAAACTCCACCTCCGATCCAAGCCGACCGGCCAGGATTTTCCCGCGACCACGGCCACCCACCACGCCGGCGACGGTAACCCGCTTCCCTTTTTCCAAAAGCTCCTCTGCCAGTTCCTGCCAACGGTCGAGCGGCCATTCGTGGCTAGTCCCGTAGTCTGAACCGGGGCATAGCAGAATGCTGCCCGGAGTCGCCGGGATTCCCAGAGGCGCCGCCGTGAAAAACTCCGGCCTGTCCACCGGGATGCCCATCAGCTCGCAGGTTTTCAGATACATGCGCACACGGTGCTCGGTCGCGCCCTCCTTCACCGCCATCGGATGGGTGAGCAGTTTTTTCAGAGAGTCATTGTCCTGCCCCAGCCTCTTCCCGATACCCGCTTTCGCGAAAGCTTTTGCAAAAACGCCGGCCTCCCACACCAGCGAAGCCTCCCAGCCCTCGCCGATTTTCGCAATCACCGACCTGACACCAGATTTCGCCGGACAGGTGACGATGCGGATGTCACAAACCGTATTCCAGAAGTCCTCCTGCTCCTCGGAACACACGATCCCTCCAACCAACCCTGATCGCAATAGCGCACGCAACGCTGGAACCGCGAAACATGCCTCGTCCCAGCGCCCGGGCATCGCCACGAGCATTCCCTTTCCCACTCCCATGCGTTTACCTGCCTTTTTTGTCGAGGTTCGCCGCCATGTCCTCCTCGGTCACGGCCGATTCCACCCCGCCTTCCGGCACTTCCATCTTGCAGATCCACAGCATCGCGTTGAGCGCGATCTTCCGGAAATTGTCGTCCTCCCAGTTTTTGTGGAAGTGCCCGCCCGTGAAACCGACCCCACGGCCTCCGTCCTCGCGTTCCTTGCACCACATCATCGTCTCCTCCTCACCTTTTTTCGCCTGGATGTGCGGATACGGGCCTTTCGGATGCACGTAGGGTCCGTCGCGAGTGTCGTCGCCTGGAGTCGCCACCAGCACCGAGGTCACGCCCTTCATCCCCTCCGGGAAACGTATGGAGAAATACCACTCGTCCGATATTTTGAATGGCTCGATCCCCCGCGTGACCGGATGCACAGGAAACTTATCATAGTCCGCATCCCATATCGGATTTACTGAAAACCCCGCCTCATAAGCCCCGCCTATCCACTCCCGGAAGGCATCTCCGCTATCCCCCTTGTCCGCGCACTGCACCGCATAATGCATCATCATGATCCCCGCGCCACGGTCCACCGCCGCTTGTATCAGCTCCCGGTGATTTCCCTGCAGAGCCGGGTGCCCGTTCCCCCCGTCCGCATAGATCACGATCCCGTCCGCGTCCTCCAGCGTGCTGTCGTCGCTCACCCAATGGTTGGCGTGCACTTCCACCTCGAGACCCTCCACCCCGGACAGGCATTTCTGCAGAAGCAGACAACCAGCGTTGAACTCATGCATCCCCGCCGGATGGCTCGGCTTGCCAGCGATCAGGACGAGTTTTTTCGCCGCCGTCTCCTCCGCCACCGCATGAAATGGTGAAAGGGCCAGTATCAGTGATGCCGCCAAAAGAAACTTTCTCCGTGTGGTCTTCGTTCTCATTTCCCACAATCCATCACTTCACGCCCACCGCATCAACATTCATTTTCCAACACCGCGCATGACCCTCTCGAAAATCCCGCTCGTCATCTTCTGTCTCATCAGCCAGATCCATGCCGCCGACCGCCCCAACATCCTCCTCCTCTTCGCCGATGACTGGGGTCGTTACGCCTCCGCCTACGCGAAACTTGACGGCCCCGGCACGCCCAACGACGTGATCAGTACGCCGAGTTTCGACCGTATCGCCAGCGAGGGCGTCATTTTCCGCAACGCGTTCGTCTCCTCCCCGTCCTGCACCCCTTGCCGTAGCGCGCTCGTATCCGGGAAGCATTTCTGGCAGACCGGCAGTGCCTCCATCCTGCACTCTGAATGGGATTTCTCCCAGCCCGCCTTCCCAATCATACTCAGGGAAAACGGCTACCACATCGGCTTTTCCTACAAGGCCTGGGGACCGGCGGCCCAACGAAGCCCCTTTCGGCGGCGCGAATGCCCGCTACCAGAAATCAGGAGGAAAATTCAGCCAATTCTCCCAGACCGTCACCAGATCCCTGGAAAACGGAACTCCTCTCGAAGAAGCCAAGCAGCAACTTTACAACGAAGCCCGGGGAAATTTCGCACAATTCCTAGCAGCCCGGAAAAACGGCGAGCCATTCTTCTACCACTTTGGTCCCACCAACACCCACCGCAAATGGATCAAGGGCTCCGGCAAAAAAACTCTGGGCCATCGACCCCGAATCCCTGCGCGAAAAGCTCCCCGCCTTCCTTCCCGATGTCGACGAAATCCGCCAGGACTTCGCCGACTACCTGGGCGAAGTCCTGGCATTTGACGCCGGGATCGGCGTCATGCTCCAAGCCCTCGAGAAAACCGGCGAACTCGAGAACACCATCATCATCGTCTCCGGCGACCACGGCATTCCCGGCTTCCCCCACGGAAAAGTGAATCTCTACGATTTCGGAACCCGTGTCCCCCTCGCCATCCGTTTCGGAAAAAACATCGGATCCGGCCGCACGGTAGATCGCCTCACCTCTCTCGTTGATATCGCCCCGACCATCCTCGACGTCGCTGGAATCAGGATTCCCGAGGAAATGACCGGAAAATCCCTCCTCCCCGTCCTGACCGGAAAGGAACCTGGAGTTTCCGAGGATGAAGCAGTCTTCACCGGCCGGGAGCGTCATGTTCCCATCGCCCGGGAGGGCAACCTTCCTTACCCTCAGCGCGCAATTCGTACAAAAGAGCACCTTTTCATCATCAATTTCGAACCGGACAGATGGCCCGCCGGAACTCCCCGGAATATCACCAAAGAAAGCATCCCTTCCCAGAATCAGTTGGTTAACGACACCCACATAACCCTCGCCGACGAGGACGCCGGCCCCACCAAGGCCTGGATGATCCAGCACCGCGACGATTACTCTTGGAAAAGATACTACGAGGCTGCCTACGGAAAACGCCCCGAATATGAACTTTACGACGTGAAAGAAGACCCCGATCAAACCAACAATCTCGCCGGAACTCCTGAAGTCGCCGGAATCCAGTCCGTCCTGAGAGGCCGCCTCATGGACGAGCTGATCCGCACAAATGACCCTCGGGTCACCGGCGACAGACTCTTCTACGAGACCGCCCCGATGACGGATAGGTAGTAATTCGGGGATTACACGCCCCTCGGGTGTAGGTTCCAGAGCCCTCGCTGGAAACAAGGCACCGATCGCACACAAACGTCCTTGGGAAACCCACCACTTGGCTCAACCAGCCTCTTCATTCGGCGTCCTGTGTCGGGCGTTCAACGTGCGATGTTCGGATCAGTCCGGCATTATGAGTTGAAAATCTGAAATCCGATCCCTAAAACCCGCCCCATGCCTCACACAAGCACCCCCGTCCTCGTCGGCGGCTCCATTGCGATCGACAACATCAAGACCCCCACCGCCGAAGGGAAAAACCTCCTCGGCGGCTCCGCGTCTTTTACCGGCATCGCCGCCTCCTATTTCACCTCACCCGTCCACCTCGTCGGAATCATAGGCAAGGATTTCCCCCAGGAACACCTCGACCATTTCACCTCGAAAGGCATCTCCACGGACGGCCTCGAACGCTCCGAGGGCAAAACCTTCTCCTGGACCGGCTCCTACCACGAGAACATGAACGACCGCGATACCCTCGCCGTCGATGTCAATGTCCTTGAGGACTGGACTCCCAAAATCCCCTCCGGAATGGCCTCCGCCCCCATTGTCGTTCTGGCCAACATGCATCCCGTCAACCAGCTCCAGTTCATCGAGCAACTCACCGCCGAAAAGCCTTTCATCGCCGCGGATACGATGGATCTCTGGATTACCATCGCCAACGACGACCTCGAGAAAGTCCTGACGAAAATCGACCTACTCGTGATCAACGAATCCGAAGCCCGCGACTTCTGCAAAACCTCAAACCTCATCACTGCCGGCCAGCGCCTCCTCGACAAAGGCCTGAAGAACGTCGTTATCAAACTGGGTGAATTCGGAGCCATCCTCTTCAGCACGGATCAGGAGAATCCTGATTTCTCACCTCCCCGACACGAACTACAGCCTCTTCCGCTGCGCCGCCTTCCCCCTCATCGAAGTGGCCGACCCCACGGGCGCCGGCGATTCCTTCCTTGGCGCTCTCGCCGGCCACCTCGCCTCCACCGGAAAAACCGACTTCTCCTTCGAAGAAATCCGCCAGGCCGTCGTCTATGGTTCCGTCGTCGCCTCTTTCACCTGCGAGGCCTTCTCCACAAACCGCCTTGCCGCGATCACCCGCGATGACATCGAGGCTCGTCTCACTCTCCTGAAAAACCTCACCCACTGGCCATAGCCCCGGTACCGTTTTAGCCGCCATACCAGGCGCCTTCAGTTACACCGGTCTCCATTCCCGACCCCATCCTTGGCGAACTTCTCTTTCCTGGCGGTCAGAAAATCTTCTTTTCAGCCTCAGCCACGAAGGGATCGGATCCGAGTCCATCCGTGGTTCTCTTCCTCCTTCCTTAGCAAAGGAAACTCAAGACTCAGATCCGTCCCATGCTCCTTTACGACACCCTCACCCGCACCGAGCGAAGCTGTCACCCGCCTCGACGGCAAAACCTTCCGCTTCTACTGCTGCGGCCCCACGGTTTACGGCCCAGCACATATCGGAAACTTCCGCACCTTCGTCCTCCAGGACGTCTTCCGCCGCACACTGGAAACAGGAGGCACCCGCACCCTGCACGTCCGCAATCTCACAGATGTGGATGACAAGACCATCCGCGACTCCCAGGCTGTCGGAAAAACCCTCGGGGAATTCACGGGTTACTGGACTGAAAAATTCCACGACGATTGCGCCGCCCTGGCACTCCTCCCCCCACATATCGAGCCCTCCGCCATAGCCCACATACCCCAGCAGATCGCCATGATCGAAGCTCTCGTGGAAAAAGGTAACGCCTATCCATCCGGGGACGGCTCCGTCTATTTCAAGATCGCCTCCTTCCCCGCCTACGGAAAACTCTCCCGTCTCGACACCCGCGAGCTGGATCTCGGGAAAACCCAGAACGCCCGCGCCAACGCCGACGAATACGAAAAGGACAGCATCTCCGATTTCGTCCTCTGGAAAGCCCGTCGCGACGAGGACGGCGAAAATTTCTGGCAATCCCCCTGGGGCGAAGGCCGACCCGGCTGGCACCTCGAATGCTCCGCCATGATCCAGGAATACCTCGGCGAATCCTTCGATCTCCACGGGGGAGGGGAGGATCTCGTATTCCCCCACCACGAAAACGAAATCGCCCAGTCAAAATGCGCTTGCGGTGGCAACTTCGCCGCCCACTGGTTCCACTCCACCCACCTCCTTGTGGATGGGGGGAAAATGTCCAAATCCAAAGGCAACCTCTACACCCTCGAAGACCTCGCGAAAAAGGGTTTCACCGCCATGGAAGTCCGCTACGTCCTCATCGGTGCCCACTACCGCAAGCAGCTCAACTTCACCCTCGATTCCCTTGCCGCAGCCAAGGAAGCCCTCGCAAAACTCGCCAAAGCCGCCCGGAAACTAGCCGATAATACCGGCCAGCAATCCACCACCCTCCCCTCCGCCGATTTCGGCCTCTTCCAACCCGCCTGGGACTCCCTCAACAACGACCTGAACACCCCCGCCGCCCTTGGCCACATATTCTCCGCGCTGAAGGATACTGCGAAACAAACAGGCTCCGAAGCCGCCGCCACCCTCGCCGCTCTCAACCGCATCTTGAAAGCACTAGGAATCGCACTCCCCGAAATCTACACCGACGAACAGGACATACCCAAGGAAATCCAAGATCTCGCGGAAACCCGCTGGATCGCCCGCACCAACAAAGACTGGCCCGCCGCCGACCAACTCCGCGACCAACTAACCGCCAAAGGCTGGTCCGATGAAGGACGGCAAAGACACCTACGAACTCGAAAAAATCTGACCGCCAAGCTCGCCAAGAAGCAAAGGTGAGGAATTTCCCTCACTTCTCACTTCTCACTCGCCACTCTTCTCTACAACCCAAGTCTTCCTTGAAGTTTGAGATTTGAATTTTGAAGTTTATGCGTTTCTCCGTCCTAGGCTCCGGCTCCGCTGGCAACTCCACCATCATGGAATGCGGCTCCACCCGCATCCTCATAGATGCCGGCCTCTCCGCCAAACAACTCTGCCTCCGCCTCGCCAGCCTCGGCATTGCCCCGGAATCCCTCAGCGCAATCCTCCTCACCCACGAGCACGGGGATCACGTCCGCGGCCTCAGAAACTTCCTCAAAAAACACCCGGTCCCCATCTACACCACCCGCGATACCGCTCACGTAGTCCGCGAACAGGGGATGGGCGACGCCACCTGGAAAATCTTCGAAGCCGGCCAGACCTTCAGCATAGATCACCTCACCATCGAGTCCTTCTCCATCCAGCACGACGCCGTCGATCCCGTCGCGTTCGTCTTCGGAAACGGCCTCAACCGCTTCGGCCACGTGTCTGATGCCGGCCAAGTCACCACCTCCATGATCGCACGCCTCCGCAGCTTGTGCGCCCTCTTTATCGAGGCGAACTACGACGACCAACTCCTCGCCGACGATACCAAGCGCCCCTGGGCCATCAAGCAACGCATCTCCTCCCGCCACGGCCACCTCTCCAACCTCCAGGTCGGCGAGCTCCTCACCGAAATCGCCCACCCCGAAATGTCCCGCATTGTCTTCGGCCACCTTAGCAGTGATTGCAACTGCCCCAGGAAAGTCACCTCCCTCTTCACCGAAACCCTCCGCAACCTCGGCCATCCGCACATCGCCCTGTCCTGCGCCTCCCAAGCCGAATCCACCCCCTGGTTCGAAATCACCGCCCCCTTCCGCCTGATCTAAAAGGAAGGGTCAAGCTTATCGGGTTTCCCGCATCCGAAAATTCACGGCAAAATCTCCCATTACAGGTGGAACTGCGGCTCCCAGTCCTTCAACACAAGTGTTTTCTTACTGGAAGGAGTGGGGAAATAGCGGGCGACGAAGCAGAAATAGCCGAATAACCCGCCACCATCTAGTCTCCCCGAAGGATCCGTATTCCTCCTTTCCGCCGACCTCCCACCTCACTCCTGTGGAAAAAAAGCCCGATACGCCATAATCACACTGCAAAAAACACCCGGTTTGGCCAAAAAAAACTTTCTATCCTGCATTTTCTCCTTGTCGCCCGCTCCTCCGCAGTGTTTCTTCTGTGCATGCGAAAGATTTTCAACTCCGAAAATTTAGCGCCGTGACAATCTTGTCACCACAGTCCCTCTCGACGACAGAACCAGCCAAACCTAAATTTCGCTCGCTATGAAAAATATCATTCACTTCACCATCGCCGCAGCGCTCGCCGCTTCCGGGTTCGCCAACGCTCAAGCGTTCTCCAAGCCTTCTGGGTATGTGACTCTGGGGAGTTCCAGTTCTACAAGTATTCCGGCTAATTCTGAAGTGGCACTTTCGGTAACGTTAGATCGCCCGACTGAATACACAGGAAAGGTAAAAACTAAAGTTGGTAATGTGATTACTTTTGAAGGGACTCCTTTTACTGCCGGTGCCTTTACCGAACCAGAGACTCCGTATCAGATTCTTGTGGCTTCAGGGGCAGAAATTGGATTGCGAGGATTGATTTCGGTTAATGATGCTTCTTCTGTGACGATCGGTGCCGTTGTGGTTGGTGAGTTGGCGAATCTTCAAGTTGACGATGTTATTTCGATTTCGAAAACATGGACTCTTTCTTCGTTCTTCCCAAATACGTTCCCGGCAGGTACTCGCGTTCTTGCATACACCGGAACTACTGTTGGTGAAAATCTTGCGGCAAACTTGCAATATGTTTGGAGTGGGACTGCTTGGCTTCAGCTGGTTGGTGGTTCTGGCAATGCATCCAATACGATTTTATATCCAGGCGAATCTTTCATTCTTCAAACTGGGCCAACACCTATACCGAATTTCGTCACCACAGGGGCTGTTCCAACCGTTCCGGCTAGGACAGTGATCTCTAAGCTTGGTGCCAATAGTCAAGATAACCGCATTTCTGTTACTAGTCCAGTAGATGAGCCAATTAGTGGTTTAGGTCTAGGGTTCACTCCTGGGGATCGGCTCTTGGCATACAATAATGGTGCGTCCGGTAAGAATAAAGCGCCTAATGAAGTTCTGGTTTGGAACGGTTCTAGCTGGATTGGTCTAGTTGGTCTTAGTGGTAATCAAAGGCTTTATAAACTCAAGGCAGGCGTAGGCTATGTTTATAAACGTGCTAGTACAGCTCCCACTGGTGAAATCAGCTGGAAAGCCACTCAATCATATCTCGATAACTTATAACAATAGTAAATAATCAAGTATTTTAAACTAAAAATTATGAAAAATATACTCACTACTGCATTTCTAACTTCCATATTGCTTACTAGCGCTCATGGCACGGTGACTTTAAATTTTAATAGTGCATTTGTGGGGGGTGTTTCCTCTAATTTCGCTGATGCTGCCGGAACAGTCACAAATGGCATGTTTTGGGGCGTTATCGTCGACACCGACAACACTGGATTCTTCACTACTTATGACCCATTTATTGTTTCTGCAAATTCCGTTACGATACTTGGTAATAATGGATCTGCATCGACTAATGTTCTCATCACGTCTGCA
This sequence comes from uncultured Verrucomicrobiae bacterium, assembly GCA_963758175.1. Taxonomy (GTDB): domain Bacteria; phylum Verrucomicrobiota; class Verrucomicrobiia; order Verrucomicrobiales; family Akkermansiaceae; genus Luteolibacter. Next base: position 374,447 of record CAVWUI010000002.1, on the reverse strand, counting down.
GATCTCACTCAAGATACTTCGGGATTTGCTGAGGGAGATTTTATCACCTCGGGCGGACCTGGTGGGATAACCGCTGTAGCTGACGCGGCACTTGCGAATGGTGTATCAACAGGAGATGTATTCAGGATTGTATGGTTTGACCCTTCTAATACTCAAGCTGGATTTCTTGACGATGCAACTTTCGTGATTCCTGCAGACGGTGCAGGCGTTGATTATGACTCACCTTTCGTGGGGTCCAGATCCAGTTCGTCCTGCTACTGGTATAACCCTCGTCCCAGAACCTTCTACTTTCCTCCTCAGCGCCTTTGGTGTTCTCGGCCTTCTTCGCCGCAAACGCTAGTTGCTGAAAGGCGAATCGATTTTGGAGGGGCGAGCTTCGGCTCGCCCTTCTTTTTCTTCTCAGATTCGCAGGGACAGATCGTAAGGCGTAGGCACAGTGCACACATGGACAGACCCTATGCGAAACCATATTAGTGTTTTTGGCGGTGAGCGGATTTCCGACGGGATGGAAAAGGATTGGAGGTACAAGAATAGGTGACCGCCGCGGTGGTTGGTTCCCTGGATGTATTCTGAGACGAAGCTGCGAATTATGATTGTATGAGCCGGATGGTGGAAAGTCGATTTGCGTTCCGGGCGGAAGAGAAAGGGAAGTTCCATGCTCTGATGCTGAATGATGGAGAAGTTTACGAATTGCCATCTGCCGTCCTATTTATTCGGGTGCTTCGCCATCCCCATCACATTTACCAGGCGCGACACGTTCACTCCTGTCTAAATCATTAAAAAGCCGTCGGTAGTTTTCTCTGATGTGCGACCACATCCATCTCCTCCTGAAGGCTCGTCCTCTGCCAAAGCGGGATTTCAGATCATGAGCTCCTGCGCAGGTCGGACTATCTTTAATAGTGAGAATCTCGTTCAGAGTCTCGCAGATGGAATGGCGGTCCTACAGACTTTAGGAGGCGCGGATTTGTCGTCCATGGCAGTCGGCATGCATAAGGCAGGTGACGCGCATGAGAACCGGAGGTGGCGGTTGATTTTCCTTCCTTGCGGGTGGGGATGTGGTTTCCTCCGGGTATGAACATTCTGATCGCGATACTGGCGTTCGCCGCGCTGCTCATTTTCACGCCCAACGCGAGCGCGGGCGGGGACAAGGGTAAGCCCGCTAGGATTTCCTTCCATATCGAGACGGAGGGAACGGACAATCCGAAGATGATTTTTCCTCATGAGATTTTCGGGAAACAACGTTTTTTCCGCAGGATACCTGACATCTCGTCGAACGACTTGGTCGCGTTCAGTCCGTTCCCGGCGGAAGACCAGGCGTCGTATGGCGCGGTGTTCCAGTTGAAAGACCCGGCGCGGAGACGGCTTGCGGCGGTGACAGCGGACAACATCGGGAAATGGCTGGTCTGCCAGGCGTTTGGCAGGATTGTCGATGGGGTGCTGGTTGACGAGCCGGTGGATGACGGTGCCATCGTGATCTGGCGGGGGCTGACACTTGAGGAAGTGAAGGAAATCGACAAGGTGATGCCTCGCATCGGCGGAAAAGAAGAACCCTAGAAATACGGATATGTTTCGAATACCCACCTGTCTCGCGCTCCTTGCCCTGGGGACGTCCGCCCCAGCCATCGAACTGCGACTGCCCACGGACAACAACCATTTGCTGACAGGTGAGCCGGAAAAGTTCTACATGTACGTGGATCGCACCTTCGAAGGGGAGACCACGCAACCCTGGGAGGGCGGATCTTTCGGATACGTGCGCTCGCCGATACGGGTGGACGGGCAGGTCGTTATGAGCCGTTTTCACGAAGGAATAGACATCGCCCCCGTCAAGCGGGACAAGGCGGGCAATCCGCTGGATCTGGTCATGAGCATTTCAGACGGGAAGGTGGTTCACACCAGTCCTGTCGCCGGGCGTAGCAACTACGGGAAATACGTGGTGGTGGAGCATGACTGGGATGATTCGAAAGTCGTCTCCCTCTATGCCCACCTCGCGGAGATCACGGTGAGTCCCGGAGATCCGGTGAAGACCGGTTCCGTCCTGGGGAGGATGGGTTACACTGGCGCGGGGTTGAACCGGACTCGGGCCCATGTCCATCTGGAGGTGGGGCTGGTGATGAGCGAGCACTACGATGGCTGGCACAAGACCTATTTCGGCAGTCCGAACTACCACGCCAACTACAACGGCATGAACATCGCGGGTGTGGACGTCGCGTCATTTTTCCTGGAGCATGCGAAGAACCCGGAGCTGAGCTTCAGCCGGTTCGTCCTTAGCCGACCGATGCAATTCAAGGTCACGGTTCCGGCCAAGGCGGAGGATCCGGAATTTCTGGAAAGATATCCGTGGATGAGAAGGGGAGGGGTGCCCGGAGCGGTTTCATGGGAGATAGGCTTCGCTGCGACCGGGCACGCGATTTCCTTCGCGCCCAGCATCCGCCCTGTCACCGGTCCTACCGTGACCCACCTGCGGCCTTCGGAAATATCCCAACGCTGGTTGACGCGGGGGTTGCTGAACGGGATCGGCAAGGACACCACCCTGAGTCATGGAGGAAAAAGCATGGTGGCGCTGGTGATGGATGATTTCCCATACTAGCGGAGACAGCCGCCCGCGCTCTTCGCAAATCTCCCTTTCAAAATGTTCAGCGAAGGTGCAGCTTCCCGGTGTTGAAAGGATTTCTCATCGTTGCCCATGCGCTTCTCTGCGTTTCCGCTCTGGCAAACGGGCCGGGCCGGCGGCATTGGATTTTCTGGGGAAAGTCCGTGACGGGGAGGTGGATCTCGCACCCGGAGGTGACACCTCGATCCAGAAAAATACCGAGAAGGCAAAGCTTCACGAGATACGGAAGGCGATGACCCGACTGGGGTTGGATCTTCGCGGGGGCAATCTGGAGCTTGGCGAGATCAGGGAGGAGGAGGGTTTCGCTGCGGTGATGGTGAAGAAAACGGGGGATTTCGACTCCGGACGACAACAGATTTTTCCAGTGGCAATGGTGAAACGGCAGGATGGGTGGGTTCCCGCGCCGGTTCTCGCATCCTTCGAAAACGCCGTGGCGGGTTACACGGTGCCTGTGCGGGCAAAACTGGAGATGCTGGAAGCGTGGATGTCCCGGCAGCGGGTGTTGAGTCTTGAGAAACTCATCACGGAGTCCGAGGGACGCACCCGCGATCTGATCAGGCGCGGCAGTGTCGGGGAGGATCTCGAGGGAGATGATATCGAAAGGATCGCCGGGCTCTTCATGAAAGCATGCGCTGCGGGAGAGCAAGCGGCGGTTCTTGGCTTCCTCGGTGGCCTGGGGGATCCCCTCCCGGCGGACTGGCCGGAGCGTCTCGCCGCATCTCGCGCGGCGGTCGAGTCCGGAGACCGTTCTGGAAGCGTCTGGAGGCTGGTCGTCTCGCCGGACGTGGTGCGCGTTCCCGTGAACACGGAGCGGTCCGGCGCTTCGGGTCTGGTCTCCATCGCCTGTCTCGACCCGTCCCGGTCGGGAAAGGGCGGCACACTTGGCAAGATCGAGCTGCTGCACCTGGAATTTTCCAAAGACCCGCAAGGGAGGTGGCGGATCGATCTTCCCCACGTCCTCCTTCAGGACGACGCAAATCATCTCGATTCGGACGACGATCTCGATGTGGATCTCCTCGACAGGTTTCCAAAGGAACTGCGGAAATCCGAACCCGTAGACGCATCCGAGAGCGCAAGTGAGGCACGTGATGCGGTGCTAGCCGCCGTCCGGACGGGCGGCTTACGAGACCTGCTTTCCAGGGTGGATTTGAGCGGACGGGGAAAAGACGCGCGCATCGCGTGTGCGGCGGCGGCGGAACTCTGGTGGTTCGCCAACCAGCCGGGGTCGTTCCGTGCTCCCGTCGAGCTGGGATTCCGAGAGGACGGGATGCTCGCGGTCGCGGCCTTCCAGTGGTTCTCCCCGGCCGAGCCGAACACTTTCAACCTGAAAACTCTCTACTTCAAAAAGACCGGGGATGGCTGGGTCTGGGCGCCGGGGGTGGTTTCCGCAAAGGAAAGGAAAAGCCAGAGGCTCCTTTCGAAGTGGGTGAAGGACTCGGAACCCGAATGGCGCCTCTCCTGGCGTGACGATTTGCTCTCACCCAGCCAGCGGATGGAGCGTATTCAGCCGCAGGGAGAGGTCGGGGACGAAGAGATACGGCTCCTGGTGTCGGAGTGGCTGGCGGCGCTTTCGAGTCGGGATTTGCCCGCAATTTTGGCGCGGATCGCGTGGCTGGGTGAAGAAGGGGACATTCCGGAAAAGGCGTTGAGGAATATCAGCTATGATCTGGACGATCCGGATCTCCGTGACAGGAAGCTTCAGAAAATCTACCGCTCGGAGAACTGGGCGGGCGCGCGCGTCACGTGCGGCTCGGAAAAGGGCGCGAAGGAGCTTTTTATTCCGACGCTCATGACTCCGGGAGGTGCGCGTCTCCTCCCCGGCATCGATCTACTGGCAGGGGGCAACCGGACGCGGAAATTCCTTAATGAAGCTTCGTTCGAGCGCCTTCGTGGTTTCGCCGGAGACGAGGTTGTGGAGGAATTGAGAGAGCTTTTCGAGAAATGTGAAGAGGAAATAAAGGAAGGTAGATGATCGGGCGGTGTTTGAGGTAAATCAAGATAAGTCTCTTAAACCGCTTGATTTATTTTCCAGAACTGCGAGCCTAGCAACCGGGGTCGCCCACCCTCCTTTTGACATGAGATCGAGTCCGGAAAAACTGACGAAGACAGCCGCAAGGCCGAGACCTTCAGGTGTTTCCGGGATGACTCTGTTAGAAATGACGGTGGTGATTCTGGTTCTTCTATCGCTCATCACCATCCTGTTTGTTGGTGCGACCGCGTGGAAAAAGGGTTCCGATCGGACGCTTTGCATCATCAACATCAGGAACGTCCAGAACGGTGTCCGCAGCTTTGCCAACCTCTATGGTCACGACGCTGGCGACAATGTCCCGGGTTTGCAGCAGAGGGTGATCGGGCTGGGACGGTTCGTGGAGACAACGCCGAGCTGTCCCTCGTCAGGGACATACACATATGGCTCGGTGTTCGGTCCGGATACTGTTCCGCCTATTGGAGAGCTGTATCTGAAGTGCTCGCTCGCCACAAGCTCCAGGCATGTCCCGAAGGACACCGAGGACTGGTAGGCTGTCGAGCGGAGCCATACCGCGGTTTTTTCTCAATCGACATGAAGGGGACATGTGGCAGATTCTTCCGAAACAATTTCACCCCGACTGACGTTATTACATTATGATCACTCCCTGGCTACGCAACGCGACCTTCGCCATCGGTCTCGCCACACTCACCCATCCGGCATGCGCCCAGCAGGCGGATTTCAACGAGGTCGGAAAGCAGATGGCCATCATGTTGCAGAACAGCCATTTCGCCCGGCTGCCATACAATGCCGAACTCAGCCGTAAGTTCTTCGATGACTACCTCGCGGATCTGGATTCCCAGAAACTTTATTTCACGGAGCAGGACATTGAGACGTTTACCGAAAAATATTCGGAGCGTCTGCACACCCTGCTTCTACAGGGGAGCAGTATGGAACCGGCCACCGAGATCTACGGGGTATTCAAGAAGCGTGTGGCCGAGAGGGTGAGCCAGGCGGAAGAGATACTGAAAGGCGAATTTGATTTCACCGGAGATGAGACCGTGATGATGTCCCGCAAGGACGCCGTTTGGGCGAAGAGCGAGCCAGAGGCGCGCAGAGTCTGGGAACGCCAGATCAAGGAGGCCGTTCTAGCCGAGACTCTCCGCCGCGAGACACTTACCCGCATGGCACAGGAGCAGGGCAAGCCTGATCCCGGCGCCAAGGATCTCGATCCACGTGAGAAGGTCGCGCTTCGTTACAAACGTCTCCTGGCCAGCGTCCAGGACGTGGACGACGAGGACGTGGCGAACTATTTCCTGAGCGCGGTTTCCCGTGCCTACGATCCTCATACGGACTACATGAGCTTCCGGGAAATGAGCCGGTTCAAGGATGGTATGAAAAACGAGCTCGTCGGGATCGGGGCTCTGCTCCAGGCGGAGGAGGACGGGGCGACGATCATCAAGGGCATCGTCGTTGGCGGCCCGGCGGACAAGGAAGGGCAACTCAAACTTAATGACCGCGTCGTGGGAGTGGACACGCTCAACACAGGCAGCGCGGAGGGGATGACCGATATCATGTATATGAGCATCGACAAGGTGGTTGACCTGATCCGCGGCGTCGAGGGGACGTCTGTGGCTCTCAAGGTCGAGCCCGCCGGCGGCCCGCCGGGCGAAACCAAGCTTATCGTGATCGAGCGTGACAAGGTGGAGCTCAAGGATGAGCAGGCCAGCGGCGAGATGATAGAGATGAAGAATGAGGAGGGGAAAGTCCGCCGCATCGGCGTCATCACACTGCCCTCGTTTTACGCGGATTTCGATGAAGGACTCACCCGTTGTTCTGTCGATGTCGAGCGAATCCTTGTCCGCCTCATGGAGGAGAAAATGGACGGTTTGGTCTTCGACCTTCGGAATAATGGAGGCGGGTCGCTCGAGGAGGTTCGACGTATGACGGGATTCTTCGTTCCTAGCGGGCCGGTCGTGCAGGTGAAGGGAACTTCAGCACCGTCAGTGTCAAGGATTCGGACGACAAGCCGCCGATCTATACCGGCCCGATGGTGGTGATGACGGACAAGAGCAGTGCCTCCGCCAGCGAGATCATCGCCGGGGCGTTGCAGGATTACGACCGGGCCGTGATTGTCGGGGATTCTTCTACTTTCGGCAAAGGAACTGTCCAGCAACCGATGGACATCGGTCGCATGTTCCCGCTGTTCACGGAGCGAAAGAGAGCCGGTTTCCTGAAAGTCACGATTCAGAAATTCTATCGTCCGTCCGGCTCTTCGACGCAGATGGACGGTGTCGTTCCCTCCATCGTCCTGCCCAGCATCACGGACGCTCTCGACGTGGGCGAGGCGTTTCTCGACAACGCCCTCCCGCATGACCGGATCCGTCCCGCACCGGATTTCAAGGCTTTGGACGCACAGGCGCTTTTCCTTCCCGAGCTTAAGGAACTCAGCCGTGGACGGGTCGAGAATTCGCAGGATTTCAAATACGTGATACAGGACATCCTGAAAGCGAAAGACCGCCTCAAAAAGAACGAGGTCACCCTCAACAAGGTGGCCCAGGGAGAAGGAGCTGGGTGAATCAGAGGTCGTGAAGAAAGAACGCAACGTCGAACGCCGCGAGCGGTTCGCCGCGGTGGCGAAAGACGATGCATTGAAGTTCACGTTCTACAAGCTGACGCTGGATGATCTGGAAAAAGGGGCTGATCTTCAGTCCTACGATCCTTCACTGGAAAACGGTGACTACATGCGCCGGGCCGTGGACGAGACCGCGACTCTGGATGATACTCCGAAATGGCCTTCGGGCCTGAATCCCGAGAAGCGCGAGGCGATGCACATTCTTCGTGACCTGATCGATCTGACCGAGACAGCCAAAATGGCGGGTCTTCTTAAAAACGACGGCGGCGTTCGCTGATGTCCGCTGTCGAAAACCGCTTGGCGGCGATACGCGAGAGAATCTCAGTCGCTCTTGAAACCGCGGGAAGAGAAGAAAACGCCGTGCAGTTGATCGCTGTCTCGAAGACGTTTCCTGCTTCCGAGGTGAAGGCTGCGATCGACTCCGGACAGCGCTGTTTCGGGGAAAACCGCCTGCAGGAGGCCGAATCGAAGATCGCGGAACTGCCTGCGAACCTCGAATGGCACTTCATCGGAGGGGTGCAGAGAAACAAGGTGAGGAAAATCCTACCGCTTTTCCCGTTCATCCACGCTGTCGATTCCATGAGGCTGGCCACGTATATCAACGGTATCGCTTCGGATCTCGGCCTGATTCCGAAAATTTTCCTTCAAGTGAATCAGGCCGGTGAAAAGAGCAAAGGGGGCTTCGACGAGAAGACTTTGCGTCAGTCTCTCGCGGAAATCATGACTCTTGCGAGTTTGGAAGTCGTAGGCCTTATGGTTATTCCCCCGGATGACGGTGAATCCCGCCACTGGTTCCGTTCACTCCGGTTGCTGCGCGACAGCCTGGAGTCCTCGGGTGGCGTGCGTCTGCCGTTTCTTAGCATGGGCATGAGCGGAGATTTCGAGGCCGCAATAGAGGAAGGTGCTACCCACGTGCGGGTCGGCTCGTCGATTTTCGGGAAACGCGCATCCGTCAGCAATGGGGAGGATCGGTGAACGGCATCAGCTCCGCGTGCCTTATTGGCGAGGAACTCGCGATTGGTTTCGCAAACGGTCGGGAAATGTTCTTCCGTCTTCCCATGTTACGCCGGGCGTGCCCTTGCGCGCGATGCCAGGGTGAGCCGGATGCCATGGGACGTGTTCTGAAACCGGTGGTCGAGCATGGTTCGGGCGCTTTCGAACTCCATCGTTTCGAGATGGTCGGGGGTTACGGTCTCCAACTTTACTGGGCTGACGGGCACGGAACAGGCATCTACAGCATCGCTTATCTGGAGCAACTAGACTCCTTGCAGGAGAGCTGAGCTGAATTGCGAGCGACAGTAGTCACTCGGTCTCTTCCTCGATCTCCTCCTTCGCGTCTTCAGCCTTTTCCTCCGTCTCATCCGCGGCCTTTTCGCTAGTTTCTTCAGCGTCGTCCACACGTTCGGAGACCGACTTCCTGGCCTTTTCCATGGCTTCACCGGCGGCATCCGCCGCATCCTTGGCTGCGGCCGCAGTCGCATCCTTGGCTTTTTCAAGAGCGTCTCCCGTTGCAGAGGCTGCTTCCTTGGTCGCCTCGCCAGCCTCTGCGGCGGCCTCCTTTGTCGACTCGGCTGCCGAGTCAGCCATTTCCTTGATGCCTTCGGCTACCTTGTCCGCCCCGGAGGACATTCCCTCTTCCGTGGTTTTATTGGAATCGCAGGATACAAGGGCGAGGGCTACGGGGAATGTGACTGCTGCTGTGAGATTTCGTAGTTTCATAATGTTCGAATGTTGTGGAATCGGCGCAAAGGTTGCCATTCACCTGTGATGGTAAGCCTCGGTGTCAGCCAGTCAAAGGAATCCCGGCCAATGCACCGTTCCGGAGGAGCCAGGGTTCCTCGAAATGTCCTTCAGTCTTCCCTTGCGGTAGGCCCTTGGCGGCATTTGAATCCGCCAGCGCCGAATGTATCTGCTGAAAAAAGTATTCGAACTGCGGGAGAAAGCCCATTCCGACCACGAGAAGCCGTTTCTGGAGCATCTTGAGGATCTTCGCGTGATGATCACAAGGGTGGTGATCACGCTGGTGATCTCAATGATCTTCTGTTTCACATTCCAGGCGCACCTGATGGAGATCCTCCGGGCACCCGCCGAGAAGGTGATTTTCGACAAGCAACAGGAGACAATGCCTGATGCAAGGAAGCACAAGGGCATCAAGGTTCCGACAGTGGAGGTATGGGATGAGGCGAAAACCATAGAGGGCATCGCAGCGGGTCTCGACGGGGAACAGCGCGCCCTTTTCTATAGGGATCTCGGGAAGCCGGACATGGAGTTCCACGCCCGTAGTGTCGCACTTCTCCGCGCTGCGAAAGCCCTGCCGGAGGAAAAGAGACAGTCGTTCGTGAAATCACTCGGGGCGGACAAAGAGATGGTCTCCCAGCTCCTGGCGCTCCTCGATTCGGATCCGGACGTGGATGCGACCGCGGGTTCGAACATTCGCATGATGTCGGCGCTGAAGCCCACGGAGACCTTCATGCTCTCCATGAAACTGGCTTTCTTCGCCGGTATCGTTCTCGCGTTTCCACTGTTGCTCATGTTCCTTCTGCAGTTCGTCCTGCCCGGTCTGCATGAAGCTGAAAGAAAGATCCTCTGGCCCGCCATGGCGGTCGGCTTCGGACTGTTCCTCGGCGGAGTGCTTTTCGCCTACTTCTTCGTCCTGCCCCGGGCCTTGTTGTTCTTCTACGAATGGAGCGGCGATCTGGGAGTCTCCAACGACTGGCGTATCGGCGAATACATCACCTTTGCGACCCAGTTCACTCTTCTCTTCGGTCTCTCTTTCGAGCTGCCGGTCTTGGTCATGGTTTTCGTGAAACTCGGTCTCCTCACCTATGATACCATGGCGAAGACTCGGACATACGCCATCGTCGCCATCTACATAGCGGCTGCCGTGATCACTCCCACGCCGGACATCATGACGCTCAACCTCATGGCGCTACCCATGCTGGTTCTCTACGAAATCTGCATCTGGCTCGCATGGTTCGATAGGAAAAAAAACCGCGAGCAGGAAGCTGTGGAGGAGGAGGAGCTAAGGCAACGCCGCCTCGAGTGGATGCTGAACAACGACGACCGTGAGGAAGCCGCCGGAACCGTCGACGGGGAAGCGGACGAAAGCCATGGGGACGACGGATGGCACGATGACTACGAACACCATTCCGACTACCCGGATCACTCGGACATCGAAGGCGCGGAAGAATGGACGAACCCGGACGACTCGGTGACTGGAGATGACAAAAGGAAAGATGGCGGGAATCCCGGAGATTGAACCGATGGTTACCGAAAGAACCGAAAGCAAGGAAGTCAGCCGGAAATCGCCTTTCGCTGGCTGCGCGATCCTGATCGCCGCGCTGGCGGTCATGGTGTTTCTCGTGGTTTTCTCCGTATATGCGTTGTTCCGGCAGTTCGGAGAGATCGCGAAATTCACCGGCGAGGAACCGCAGCCTGTGGAAATCGCCCGGTTGGAGGACAAGGAACGGGATCTGAACCGTCTCGCGCAGAAGCTGGAGGTCTTTCGTCTGGCGGTGGGCGACGGGAAAACGACCATCCTGGAACTCGACGCCGCGGAAATGAATCTCGCCATCGCCGCTTACGAGTCCTTCAAGGGCATGCGCGGGACTCTCCGTATTCTTGACATTTCCCGGGAGAACATCCGCTTCCAGATTTCTTTTCAGCTGAACGGCAAGCCGAGAATTTCGAAAAAGGGTGAGGAAGGCCTGATGTCCTCCGATCCCCGGTTTTTGAACGGGACAATGGTGGCCACTCCGGGACTTCTTCAGAAAGAGGTCGTCCTCCAGATCAGCGATATCGAGGTTCCTGACGCCACCGTCCCGCCCGAGTTCGTCCAGCAGATGTCGCCCTACCGGATCGCGGAACGTTACGTCGGCAGCGAGGGAATAGGCGCCACCATGGCTGGTCTTACCTCGGTCAGTCTGGGCGATGGAGTCGTCCGTTTTGAGAAAAAGGAAGGAGTCGTCACTGCCGATACAATCACCGATTCCCAGGTGGACGATGCTAGCAAAAAGCTCTTCACCGTCTTCGGCATCGCGGCGTCGGGAGTGCTGCTATTTGTGGGAATCGTTCTTTTCCTAAGCCTGCGCTTGAAAAAATCCCGCGAAAACGCAGTATAGGGGGAATGAGAAAACGCATCCTCTGTTCGTTTCTGATTGCTACCGTCAGCCCGGCCTTCTCGGAAGAACCCCCTGTCAGTGTCGAAGTGATCGTCCCTAGAGTGGAGCCGGCCGTGGACAAAGCGGACACCCCTGATTCGGTTGATCTGGAGAAAGCCAACAAGCTGCAGGCGGAGAAGCTGACCATGGAAACGAATTCCATGCGCGCGGAAATCGCCAAACTCAAGATGGAGCGCGAACTCATCACCGAGCGCCTCGCGCTTGAGAAAGCGGTGCGCCAGGAGGCTGTGAAGGATGCCGTTGCCCAAAGCGAAATGGAATTGGAGGAACTCACCCGGGCATTCGAGCTGTCCCGTCTCCGCTCGGAGACACTCGCGGCTGATCTGAAAGCGACTCAGAGCGAGGCAACCATGGAAATGCTCCGGCTGCAGACCGAAATCGAGACGATCAAGGTCAAGGGCGAGCGCGATACCTATGCGGACGCCGATCCGGTCTATCTCGAGAACCCGCTGCGCGAGGACGGGGTGCTGGTCATTTCCGACCGGCGCATACCGCTCAACGGGATGATCGTGCCCGCCACCGCGGATTTCGTCACCAGCCGTATCGACTTTTGGAACAACAGCGACCGCAAGCTTCCCATCTTCATTGTCATCGACGATTGCCCGGGTGGCTCGGTCATGGCCGGCTACCGCATCCTCAAGGCGATGGAGGCCAGCGAGGCTCCCGTCCACGTCGTCGTGAAAAGTTTCGCCGCCTCAATGGCTGCCTGCATCACCACTCTTGCGGAAGAAAGCTACGCCTATCCGAACGCCGTCATCCTCCATCATCAGATCAGCTCGCAGATCGCCTTTGCCAGGCTGAATCTCACCCAGCAGCGCGAGTTCTACCAGGAGAGCCAGCGCTGGTGGGAGCGCCTCGCCGCGCCGGTCGCGGAGAAAATGGGTATCACCACGGAGAAATTCATCGAGGAGATGTATTCCCGCTCGACCAGTGGCGACTGGACGGAGTTCGGCGACAAGGCGAAGGAACTCAAATGGGTGGATCACATCGTCGATGGCATCGTGGAGAGCTCGATCAACCTGAATCCCGACGAACACGAGAAGGACAAGCCCGGGAAAAAGGCTCTCGTCGAACAGATCGACCCAGATGGGAAGCCATTTTCCTACCTCCCGCGGCTGAACCCGAAGGACGTGTATTTCCTCTACAATCCGGACGGATACTATAGAATCCGATGAGCCTTGAGGACGAGTTTTCCGATGTCGTCGCCAAAGCGATGGCAGGGCTGGAGATGGATTGCGAAGAACTCGCGAAAATCGCAGGCGTGACGGAATGCGAGATTTCAGGACTGCTCCACGGTGATATGGACGAGGGGGTCGTTTGGAAAATTGCCCCGTCACTGGGTTTGGATGCCGAGGCGGTGATCTCACTTCCCTCATACCGGCCCGCGGATCTGTCGCTCCCGGGTGTCCGGCGTATCGAGGTGCCCTACCGTCAGTGGACTGTGAACGCATGGCTCATTGAGAAGAATGGGAAGCGTATACTTTTGGACACGGGCTACGGCGCGAATGACGTGGCGGAAGCGATTTCCGGAGTGAAACCGGATGTTGTTCTGATCACTCACGCACATGAAGACCATGTGGGTGGAAACGCGGCTCTTCTCGCGAAGGATCTTCGCATCATTTCCGAGGTCGAGGCGATGAAACCAGGCATCCTCGGAGTTCGGCGCCCTGAAGATCCGGGTGGTCGATCTCTCCGGTCACAAAACGCCCGCCGTCGGATATTTCATCGATGGACTCGACAAGCCGGTGATCGTGCCCGGAGATGCGATTTTCGCGGGTTCGATGGGCAGATGCCGATCCAAGTCTGCCTATGAAACGGCATTCGAAAATCTCACCAAAGCGTTTGAAGGCATCCCTGACGATTGTGTGATCCTTCCCGGTCACGGGCCCGCCACCACAGTCGGAGAGGAAAGGGCATGCAATCCATTTCGCTTTGGCATTTTTCATTAGCGCAAAATACTTGCGTCTGCGAAATCTTCCGGCATCCTGACCCTGATGAAGGCCTTTCTCATTTTCCTGTTTTCAGCCATCCTCGGCGTCGCGGAGGATCTCAAAGTCGTATCCCTGCATCCGCTGATAGGGGATCTGCTCCGGCAGGTGGGAGGCGAGCGGGTTGAGATCATCGACCTGGTGGGGCTGAAGAGCGATCCGCACAGCTTTGAGCCACGCGCGGAGGATCTCTCTTCTGCTGCGGGTGCCGAGCTGTATTTTATTTCCGGCATGGGGCTGGAAACCTATCTGCCAAAACTCGAAGCGGTGCTCGCAGGTGAAGCCCGCATCATTGAGGTCGGGAAAAGCCTCCCGCCGCTCTACGGCTCCTGCGATCATGAGGGACACGCGCACGGAGACCACACGGATCACGAACTGGATCCGCACTGGTGGCACTCCGTGGATCTTTTCCGCAGAGCGGCGGGGATCGTCGCCGATGAACTCGCCAAGGCCAGTCCGGGGGATGCGGAGATTTTCAGAGCCAATGCCGCCGCCTACCGACTTGAACTGGAAGCACTTGAAAAATGGGTGCGTCGTGAATTGATCCGCATTCCGAAAGACAGACGGATCCTCGTAACCGCGCACGCCGCGTTCCAATATTTCTGCGATGCCTACGGCTTTGAATCCCACTCGGTTCAGGGGTTGAATCGCGAGCAGATGCCAGACGCGGTAGAGCTCGCCGCCCTCATCTCCGATCTGAAGAAAGACAGGGTTGCCGCTATTTTTTCCGAAAAGGAATCGAATCCGAAAATGCTGAAAAGCCTGACCCGCGACACTGGGATCAAGCTGGGTGGCGAACTCATTGCCGACGGTCGCGGCATGAGCAGTTACGAACAAATGATGCGGGCGAATGTCGAAACTATCGTTACCGCCCTCAGGCCGTAGTCTCTCAGAAGGTCTCCATTGGTGCCAGCTCCAATGGTTGTGAAGAGTGTCGGCGGAGTAGGCCGCGCGCGCGAGTAAGCACGGAGACGATCCTCCGCCCATCCGGACTACTTCCGCCTCTTCTTCCCGCCCACCTTTTTCCGGCGGATGGGTTTGACAGGATCCGTATCGAGGAGCGCGGTGTAGATGTATGGGAAATCGGGGAGTTTCTCGCGTTTGATCTCTTTTTCGACAAAGATCTCCACGGATTTGGCGAAGTCCAGCTCGTCGGCAGTGAGGATGGTAAAGGCATCGCCCTCCGCCTCCGCGCGGCCAGTGCGCCCGATCCGGTGAACGTAGTCCTCGGCGTTTTCCGGGACGCGGTAGTTGATGACATGTGAGACGCCGGAGACATCGATCCCGCGCGCGGCGACGTCCGTGGCGACAAGGATCTCGAATTCCCCGCTCTTGAATCCGGCAAGGGCTTTCATGCGATCCGTCTGGCTGATGTCCGAGTGCATGGCTGCGACCTTGGTCTGGCCGGTGCCCTTGATCATACCGGTCACCTCGTCGGCTTCGCGGCGGGTGCGGGTGAAGATCATCACGGAATGGTAGTCGGTCTGTTTCAGCAGGGCGAGGAGCAGCTCGTCGCGCTGATCGATGGAAACAGGGTAAAAGGCGTGGGAAACGGTAGAAGCCACAGCGCGGCGGGCGATCTCGATCTTCACCGGATCGACCAGACACCATTGCGCGAAGGTCTGGATCGCGGCTGGCATGGTGGCGGAGAAGAAAAGCGTCTGACGGCCTTCCCACGGGCAGAGGTTGACGATCTTGCGCACCTGGGGAAGAAAGCCCATGTCCAGCATGCGGTCCACCTCGTCCAGGATGAGGATCTTGATCTCTCCGAAGCGCATGGCGGCGCGATAGAAGCAATCGACAAGGCGGCCGGGTGTCGCGACGACGATATCGACCCCGTCCTCAAGCTGTTTCATCTGCTC
This sequence comes from uncultured Verrucomicrobiae bacterium, assembly GCA_963758175.1. Classification (GTDB taxonomy): domain Bacteria; phylum Verrucomicrobiota; class Verrucomicrobiia; order Verrucomicrobiales; family Akkermansiaceae; genus Luteolibacter. Next base: position 359,204 of record CAVWUI010000002.1, on the reverse strand, counting down.
GCCAAGGCCGACGCCGCCGTAAAGAAGGGCGACTTTCATACCGGTTTTGGCTCCGTATTTTTCGAACTGTTCGGCGACCTGATGAGCCAGCTCGCGGGTCGGCTCAAGCACGAGGATCTGGGGTTTTCCGAGTTTTTCTATCTTGGAAAGGGATGGAAGGGCGAATGCGGCGGTCTTGCCCGTTCCGGTCTGTGAAGCGCCGATGACGTCCTTGCCTTCGAGGATCACGGGTATGGCCTGCGCCTGAATCGGGGTCGGGTTGGTGTAACCTGTTTCCAGAACGGCTTCAAGAACGGGGGCGGAAAGGCCGAGTGTGTCAAATCCCATGAGGCGGAGGGTTTATGCGGGGTTTCGGATAGGGTCAAGGATGGATCTTGGAGCCTGGCCTGTGGCTTTCCTGCCGTTTCTTGCCAGAAGGAGAAACGGGGCGGGACCCCTGGTCGCGACCAGCGAGTATCTGGCGACGCGGTGGTTCGGAAGGGAGTGGAAAAAGTTTTCCACGGCTTCCGATTCCACCGCCCCTTCCGCGTGGCCGGGGTAGCAAACGGCTGCCAGTATTCCGCCTGGCTGGAGAAGCGGAACTGACGCGCCCAGAGCCTCCAGCGTGCCAGCCGTTTCCGTTGCTATTTTCCTGTCGGCGCCGGGGAGATATCCTAGATTGAATATGATCACCCTGACCGAACCGGGCTCCGCGTGCGAGGCGATCCCGCAGTGAGACGCACAATGGAGGGAGACGCGGTGGGCGAGATTCTCGCCCTCAAGCTTCCGCCGGGTCGCGGAGGTCGCTGCATCCTGGATGTCGAACGCGACAATCCTGCCATTGTCTCCGACTTCCCGTGCGAGAAATAGCGTGTCGTGACCGTTCCCGGCGGTGGCGTCGATGGCGATATCTCCTTCGTGGATCTGACCACGTAGGATGGTATGCAGCAGGTCTGTCGGGTGGGGTGGAAACATGGTGCTAGTCGTGGCTGAAAATGAAATCCTCCTCCGGCCTGATGTCTTTCTCAATCCAATCCGCGAGCATGCGCGCCATACCCGGAGCGTAAAGCGCGCCCTTGGATCCCAGAGCGTTGAAGATCCAGTCACCTGTGGAGTTTTTCCCGACCAGCGGCTCGCTACGGCGCAGGATGGGACGTACCCCGGCGACATGATCCGTGATCTCGAATTCGGAGCCACCGAGTTTGGTGGCGATCTCCATGATCTTTTGTCGACCGGTGCCTGTGGGGGAGCCGTCGAGCTCTACCCATTCATAAGTGGAACCGATGCGGAACAATCCGTTTCCGACGGGCACCAGCCACCCTCCCGCCCCGATACGGATGTGCGTTTCCGGCCAATCTGCGCGGACGGTGAGGATCTCGCCTTTGGCGCAGCGGTGCTGGCCGAGGCGGTTGTCTATGAGACCTGCGGCTCCTTCACAGAGGATACGATTCTGGCGAATGTGGGAGACGTTGTGTTCTGAAATACTATAGTTGCCGTATTTTGTGAAGAACGCGCGGGTGGCCTTCATGAAAGACGCGGTGTCGAGCCGTCCACCGCCTTTCACCTCCACGGCTCCTTCGAAGCCGCGCGGGATAGCAGTCACGGCTGGCCCCAACCAGGGGGAAATTTCCGGAGATTCTAGTTTGCCTTCGATCTTCCGCCATTCTTTTTCCGATGAGGCGAGGCGCAGGATGGGCAGCGGATGCCAAAAACGTGTGCCGAGCTTTTTTTCGAGATCCGTGTAGAATGCCAGCGCCTGGGGATGAAAATCCGCAATCCGCCAGCTAGGATGGAAGTTTTTCCCCGTGACGGGATTGATCATTCCAGCGGCGATGCGGCTGCTGCCTCCGCTGCCCCTGTCGACGATCTCAAACGGAATGTTCCTGCGGAAAAATTCCCATGCGACACAGGAGCCGGCCAGCCCTTGGCCGATGATGAGCCAGGGTCGTTCGGAATCCTTCATGCAGTCAGAAAGGCAGGATCAAGAAATGGCCACTGTTTATCAAGTCTCGATGAGGCCGTATGGAGCCGTCCTTGTGAAAGATGATTCGAATCGCACGATTCCTCGCGAGGAACAAGATCGAGCAAATTGTGGGCGGCTGGGTCGCTTCCATCACTTTCAGTAAGCCCTGGGGAGGCTGTGCATGCGAGGCTCTTTGTCTGATCCTAGGAAGTCGGAGAAAAATAGCTAGGCTGTCACCGCTCCGCGGTCATCGCTGATGCCGGATTTCTCGAGGAAATAGTCGTATCCTCCGGTGTAGCGGGTGACCTGCGCTCCGTTCTCCGGATCCTTCTCGTTGCGCGTCACATGGAGGGTCGTTTCCGCGAGTGTGCGGATGAAATGCACGTCGTGGGAGATGAAGACGAGTGTTCCCTCGTAAGACTTCAAGGCGTTGACGAGGGAGTCGATCGAGAGGATATCGAGGTGTGTTGTCGGCTCGTCCATGAGGAGGAGGTTGGGCGGATCGACCAGGAATTTCACGAGGTTGAGCCGTGATTTTTCCCCTCCGGAAAGGACGCCGCAGCGTTTCTCCACATCGGCGCGGCGGAAGAGGAAGGTGCCGAGGATGGCGCGGGCGTCCTCTTCGCGGAGGGTGGTGCAGGCGCCCATGACCTCGTCGAGCACGGTGTTGTATTCATTGAGGGCTTCGGCGCGATGCTGGGAATAGTAGCCGATTTTCGTGAGATATCCGGTATCCTTTTCGCCGGCGTCGATCTCGAGTTCCCCGGCAAGGAGTTTGAGGAGGGTGGTCTTACCCGCGCCGTTGGGGCCTACAAGGACGATCTTGTCCCCGCGTTCGATGGTGAGGTCGAGGTCTTTGTAGATGCGTTTTCCAGGATAGGATTGCCCGACGCCTTTCATTTCGATCACCTTCTGGTTCGAGCGTGGCGGCTGCGGGAAAGCGAATTTGAACGGCTTGCGCGGGGTGCGTGGTTTTTCGATGCGGTCTATCTTATCGACCAGCTTGATCCGGGACTGAACCTGCGCGGCCTTGGATCCCACCTGGCGGAATCGCTCGATGAACTCCATGTGCCCTTCGATCTCCTTGTTCTGGTTGCGGTAGGCCTGGACTTTGCGTTCATAGACTTTCTCGCGTTCCTCAAGGTAGGCGCTGTAATTCCCGGTGTAGGAGATGAGCTGCATGGCATCGGGGTCGATCTCGATGACCTGCTCGATCATGGTGTCCATGAAGTCGCGGTCGTGGGAGATCATGAGAATCGCGCCGGAATAATTGAGCAGGTAGCGCTGGAGCCAGAGGAGGGAGATGAGATCGAGGTGGTTCGTCGGCTCGTCCAACATCAGCAGATCCGGCTCCATGACAAGGAGCTGGGCGAGGTGGGCGCGCATGACCCAGCCGCCGGAGTATTCGCGAGCGGGTTTCTGGAAGTCCTCTTGCTTGAAGCCCAGACCGGCGAGGATCTTCTTGGCCTTCGGTTCAAGCTGGTAGCCGTTGAGCGCGGTGAACTGATCCTGGGCTTTCGCGAACTCGGGTGTGGAGAGATCGCCTGATTTCTCGCCTTCGCGTATGGTGCGGAGGAGGCCGATCATTTCCGGAGTGATCCCCATGGCTATCTCGATGATGGTCTCGTCGGATGGCTCTCCCGCCTCCTGGGCGAGGTAGCCGGTGATGGCGTATTCGTCGCGGTCAATGGTGCCTTCGTCAGGCTGGTCCTCATCCAGAATCATGCGGAAAAGTGTGGATTTCCCGGCTCCGTTGGGCCCGACGAGGGCGACGCGCTCGCCCCAGTTGATGGACATGTCCGCCTCGCGGAGGAGGGTTCTTCCGCCGAGAGTCTTGGTCAGTTTCTTGATCGTCAGCACGGGGACGGGGTAATGCGAACCGGAGGGGAGATCAAGGGCGGAGTGAGTGGCCTACCGTTGGAAATATCGCAGGATGGCTTTGTGGACATCAACGGCGGTCTCGATATTCCCGCCTCCTATCAGAACCGGCCTCTCCTCGTCAGGCACACTGTCCCGTCCGTGGGAGCCTTTCACCAGCGAGGCATCGAGAGGGATGACATCGAGCAGCCCCCGGATTCCGAGCTTTTTCTTCAAAAGAAATTTTCCGATTTTTAGCTTCGGAAAACTTATTCCGGGATCGATGAAAAGTTCGCAGGGATCGTAGCCGGGCTTGCGATGGATGTCGATGGTTCTGGCGAAATCGGGAGCTTTCGAATCATCGTTCCAGAAATAGTAGGTAAACCACGCGTCCGGCTCCGCGATCGCGATGAGATCTCCCGCTCTCGGGTGGTTCTTTTCCCGTATCTCGTCCACTTCCGGCGTTTCCTCCAGCAGCGCGCGGACTTCGGACAGCATGGAGGGATCTTTCACATAGATGTGCGCGATCTGGTGATCCGCGACGGCAAAGGCCTTGCAGCCACCGTAGTCGAGCGTTTCCCGGCCCAGCTCGTTCTTGATCGATAGCCAGCCTTTTTCCCGGAAAAGGCGGTTGAGATGCACTGGCTTCTTCACCGCGGAGATCCCGTATTCGGAAACCAGCATCACACCGATATTACGGGATTCGTAGTAGTTGATGAGATCCGTGACGACCCTGTCGATTTTTCTCACTTCGGCGGGAATGAGCTCCGCGTCCGGGCCGTCCTTCTGGAGGCAGTAGTCCAGGTGGGGGAGATAGACCAGGGAGAGTGTGGGCGAGTGTCTTTCCTCCACGAATCGCGCGGATGCCGCGATCCATTCCGAGGAGGCGATACCCGCCGCGGAGCACCCAGAAGGCGGGGAAGGGGAACGCCCCCAGTTTCTCCTTCAGCTCGTCCCTGAGTCCCATTGGCTGGGTGTGGATGTCAAAATGCTTGGAGCCATCCGCAGGATAGAGCGGGCGCGGGGTGATCGTGTAATCGGCTGTGGAATGCATGTTATACCACCAGAAAAGCTTCGCGCAGGTGAAGCCGGGCACATTTGCTCGCAGGGTGTCCCAGATTTTTTCCCCGTGGACGATGTGGTTGGACTGCTTCCAGAAACGCACCTCCGCGCTCTCCCTGTCATACCACCCGTTCGCTACGATCCCGTGTTCTTCCGGGGGCGTCCCGGTGAGTATCGAGGACTGTGCCGTTGTTGTCAGAGCGGGAAAAGCGGGCGTATAGGTATGGAGCCCGTGCTTTTCCGCAAAAGCGGTGATGCCCGGCGCGTTTTCCCCGAGGAGGGATTTCGAGAGGCCGACAATGTTCAGAACCGCTAGGCGCATGCCTGTCTTCTAACCGCGAAAGGCTGGGAATGCACGCGAATGAACGTGATTGATTTCACACAACGAAACAGCGGATGATCGGGCATGTTCAAGAAGATCGCGGAGAGCATGGAAAAGGCCTCGGTGAGAGCCGCGCTCAAGGAAGGCACTCTTGTCTGTCCGGATTGTGGCGCGAGAGCGGGGGATCTTCCGCCCGAATGGGACCAGCTCATGAAGTGCGGCGAATGCGGCGCTAGAGCTCCATTGCCGGAATGGGTGGCCAATGATGGCATTGTCAGGGGTAGGGCTGATCTGCCTCCGGCTTTTACCAAGATACGGCGTGAGGAGGACGGCTCCGGCGGGACGATATGGCACGTGCCGGCGAGTGGAAAGGTGGGGTTCCTTCTCGTCTTTGGCATTCTCTGGCTGGGCTTCACGTTTCTGCTCACCGTGAATGTTATCCGCGAATACATCCGGGTTATCTGGAATGGGAATGAAATGCCTGACCACACGCTCGGCTTGTTTCTGCTGGTTTTCAACGCGGCCGGTCTGGTCATGCTCTGGTTCGGCCTTCGGCAGAAATTCCTGCGTCACCGTCTGACTGCCTCGGGAGGTGGAGTCACACTTGCCAGCGAGATGCTCGGCCGGGAAAAGGAATCGAGCCTTCAGCCCGGCAGCGTGACAAGCGTCGCGCAGAAGGAATTCTACAGACAGAACTACCAGCCGGTCTATGGTATCGAGATCAGGGGCGACGGTGGGAAGCTTCGGTTCGGATCCGTTCTGACGCAGGACGAGAAGGCATGGCTCGTCGCCGATATCTCCGAGACACTTTTCGGGCGTAAGGATGGCGGCTTCAAGGCATCGGGTTCCGCTCACGCGCCCGTCGGAAGGGAGGAAGTCTTTTCGATTGCCCTGCCGGACCCCCCGAAATCAATCTGGATAGGAAGCCTGGTGTTCACCCTCGTGTCGATCGGTTTTATGTGCTTCGGGATCTTTGGAATGGAAGGGGATCCGCTTCCGAAGAATGGCGGCGGTGTGGCAGGTTTCCTCGATCTGATCCTCTCATTTTTCACCGACAGCTTCCGAGCGATCTGGCTCATCATGACGACGGTGTTCGTCGGGCTTGGCATTTTCACCTTGCTCAGGAACCTCAGCGCCGCGGTTGGAGATACCAGGCTGGAGGGAAACTCAGCGGAAATTTCCCTGCGAACCTACAAACGCGGGCTCATCGTGAAAGACCGCTCTTTCCCCCGCGACTCGGTTTCAGGCATCCGGGCCACCGCCAACGGCAGCTCCGATCGGAACAGCTGGAAACGCGTGACCCTGCACGCGGGTGGCAGATCCGAGAAGATTTCCACATGGCTGGATGGCGGGGAAGCCGACCGGTTTATCGCCGAAGCCCGCGCGTTACTGGGATGCGATCTCCGTTCGAGGTAGGCGAACCGTTGAAAAACTTGCATGGCGTTTGGCAAGAAGCTTGCTGACAGAAAGCACGGAATGCGTGGAGGGTAACGCCAATAAGATGAGTGATATGTGGATCAACGGTGAACGGATGGAGATTTCCTCCGTGGGGGGGAATGAGAACCTGCTGGAGTTTCTGCGTGGAAACGGCTGGACCGGAACGAAGTGCGGTTGTTCCGAGGGAGACTGCGGGGCGTGTTCCGTGGTGATCGTGGATGATGCCGGGAAGCCGCGTTCGGTGAACAGTTGCCTCGCGCTGGTGAGATCCTTGGAGGGAAGGAAAGTGTGGACTGCGGAAGGTTTCCAGAAGGAGAAGCAGATTGCATCCGGTTCAGGAAAAAATGGTCTCCTGTTACGGTTCGCAATGCGGCTACTGCACTCCGGGATTCATCGCGTCCATGGTCGAGGGCTATCACCGGGATGAACCGATGGACAGGGTGGCGATCGCGGATCAGCTCTGCGGGAATCTTTGCCGATGCACCGGCTACAGGCCGATTCGCGATGCGATGGTCCAGGCACTCTGATGAAAAGGATTCCGCAGACTGGGAATTCGATTTTTCCAAGGAGAACGGGAGAAGCGCATCCGCGACGGGCTTTCCACATGGCTGGCGGTTTCGGTGAGTATCTGAGGCCGACAGGATTGGAAGAACTACTTGAGATGAAAGCGGCGGATCCGGATGCGATCCTCGTTGCCGGAGCGACGGAGGTCGCGGTTTGGATCAATAAGTCCCATCGGAGGATCGAGCTGTCTCATAGGTCTTGAGGACGTCGCCTGAACTTAAGAAAATCGAGAAACGTGAAGGCGAATGGTGGCTGGGTGCGGGAGCCGCTATAACGGATATAGACGATGCGATGAAGGGTGAATATCCCGCACTCGACAAGCTTTGGCGGCTTTTCGCTTCGAGGCAGATTCGTCATCGGGCGACTCTTGGAGGCAATCTCGTGACGGCCTCCCCTATCGGTGACAGTGCGCCGGTTCTGATGGCTCTGGATGCGGAGCTGGTATCTGGTGTCCAAAAACGGAGAGACGACGTGTGCCCATTGACGGGTTTTTCACCGGATATCGGCAGACGGTGATGCGTGCGGACGAGGTAATGCTTGCGGTGGTGATTCCGCGAGGATGTTCCGGGACGGCTGGAATTTTACAAAGTATCGAAACGGCGGGAGATGGACATCAGTATCGTCTCGCTCGCAATCAGGGTGGTGGAGACAGATGGGGTAATCGTCGATGTCACGCATTGGCATTCGGCGGTGTGGCGGCGACAACGCTCCGGGCGAAGGAGGCGTGAACAATCTCTTTCAGGGAAACGGATGGCCGAAATCGAGGATGAATTTTACACCCTGCTGGATGGCGCGTTCTCGCCGATGAGCGACGTCCGCGGCTCCGACAAATATCGAAAGCGCCGTGGTCCGCGGTTTGGTGGCAAAGTATTTTTCAGGAGGAAACGAGTCGAGGCAATGGATCGAGGCCTTGGGATTCGATGATTCGCAGTTCGAGGGAGGCAGCGATCCAAACATGAGAGCGCGGTCGGTCACGTGACAGGAAACGCGATCTATGTGAACGATCACGCATCCGGACGCAAAATGCTTTCAATGTGGCCGGTCGTTTCGCCAGTAGCGAAGGGGAAAGTGCTTTCAATCGACACTTCGGGCGCTGCGGAGATGCCGGGTGTCCGAGCGGTGTTGACTTGGAACGATGTTCCTGGTGTCAACAATACCGGACCTTCGCGTCATGACGAGCCGCTGTTCGCGGAGGACGAAGTCTCGTTCAAAGGTCAGCTCATCGCGATTGTTGTCGGTGAAACTTTGGAGATATGCAGGCTCGCTGCCGGACGGGTGGTTGTCGAAATATCCGAAGAGGAACCGCTCATCGGCATAGAAGCGGCGATCAAAGCCGACTCTTACCATACCGAACCGCACGTTCTGGACCGGGGAGATGTGGACGAAGGACTCGCAGCATCCGAGCATGTGATCGAGGGCGAGTTTTTCCTTGGTGGTCAGGAGCATTTTTACCTCGAAACGCATGCTGCCTGGGCGGAAGTGGACCGGGAAGGTGGCATCCATGTGTCAAGCTCCACCCAGCACCCGTCGGAGGTGCAGATGATCGTGGCCGAAGTCATGGGTATCGGTAAAAAGGACATCGTCGTGGAGGCACCCCGCATGGGTGGTGGCTTCGGTGGCAAGGAAACACAGGGAAATGCGTGGGCGGCGCTCTGTGTTCTGGCATCACACAAGACGGGGCAGCCGGTCAAGGTCCAGCTGGACCGGGACGTGGACATGGAAATGAGCGGCAAGCGCCATCCGTTTTTCGCACAATACAAGGTGGGCTACAATGGCGATGGCAAGATCCTGGTCGCAGCGGATGTCACGCTGGTTTCAGATGGCGGTTGGTCGCTGGATCTCTCGCTGCCGGTGAACGACCGCGCTCTGTTCCATCTCGACAACGCATACTACATTCCGGACGTCCGATTCGAGGGCGGGTGGCGAAAACAAACGTGACATCGCACACTGCCTTCAGTGGCTTTGGCGGGCCTCAGGGAATGGTGGTGATCGAGGAAATCATCGGTCGTATCGCCGGGCGTCTGGGTATGCGTCCCGGAAGAGCTGCGACTGCGAAATTTCTACTCAGGCAGCGGGGAAACCAACACACCCACTACGGTGCGGACATCGGTGAGCCACGTATTGGGAAGAATATGGAATCAACTACTAGAACATCGGAATTCGAGAAACGTCGTTCGGAAATTTCAGGGACTGGAACTCGAACGGGCGGAAGATGGTGAAACGTGGACTCGCGATCACACCCGTGAAATTCGGGATCAGTTTTACTCTGAAACACTACAACCAGGCAGGCGCGCTGGTGATCATATACATGGATGGCACCGTGCAGGTGAATCACGGAGGCACGGAGATGGGTCAGGGTCTGCATACGAAGATCATCGGCAGTGGTGATGAAGGAACTCGGTGTGCCTAGTGGAAGACATCCGTCTAATGCACACGCGCACCGACAAGGTGCCCAACACCTCCGCTACCGCCGCAAGTTCGGGCTCCGATCTGAACGGAGCCGCTGTTGCCGATGCCTGCCGCCAGCTACGTGACCGTCTTGATCAAGTGCAGGAAAGAGGCCGGCAAGGACATGGACTTTCAAGGAGACGGCAATGGCTGCATATCTGTCCCGTGTTCAGCTTTCCGCCGCAGGCTTCTACAAGACCCCGGAACTGGAGTGGGATTGGAACGTGCGCAAAGGGCGTCCGTTTTTCTATTATGCGTACGGTGCTGCGGTCACGGAAGTCGAGGTGGATGGCGCGACCGGGATGTGTAAGGTGCGGCGCGTGGATATTCTCCACGATGTTGGAGACTCTTTGAACGCAGGAATCGACCGTGGTCAGATCGAGGGCGGTTTTGTCCAAGGAATGGGCTGGCTGACTCGCGAAGATCTGAAATGGGACGATAAAGGCAAGCTTCTCAGCCATAGCGCGAGCACATACGCGATTCCCGCATTCAGCGATGCTCCGGTCGGATTTCCGAGTCGCCCTTCTGAAGGACGCGCGGCAGGACGGGACGATCCACGGAAGCAAGGCCGTCGGGGAACCGCCGCTCATGCTCGCCATATCCGTCCGAGAGGCGATCCGGGATGCGGTCGTATCGCCTTTGGGAAGAAAGACGACTTTCTACCTGCCCAGCCCGTGCTCAGGCGGAAGCGGTGAAAGACTGGCTATTGGGAAATGACCGGCTATCCGGCTGGTTTCTTCGGATGTGAATCAGCTTCTTGTTCACGAATTCCAAAATTCCCGAGGTGCGAAAGTTCCCGCCGTAGCCGGAATTCTTCGTCCCACCGAACGGAAGCTCCGCCTGGGACTTTGTCGACTGGTTGATGAAACACCATTCCGGTGTCGATCTGCTCGGCGACCCGGCGGGCACGCTCGATGTCTCTTGAATAGACGGATCCGCCAAGTCCGTATGAAGAATTGTTCGCGAGTTCGATCGCCTCCGCCTCGTCTTTCACCGTGTAGATCGTGGCGACCGGTCCGAAAAGTTCATCGTCAAAGGTCGGGTTGCTCGGTTGTACCCCGGTAAGAATGGTGGGGTTGAACTACGCTCCCTTTCTATCCGGGCGGTCGCCTCCGAGGAGAGCCTTGGCTCCCGCACGAATTGAGGAGGTGACCTGTTTCTCCAGTCGACGGCTGCGCTTTCGGATGATAGTGGTCCCACATCGGTAGCCTCGTCCATGGGATCGCCCATTTTTAGCTTCGACATCGACTTCTTCATCCCGGAGGTAAATTTCTTCGCGATCGGCTCCACCACGATGAATCGTTTCGCGGCAACACAGGACTGTCCGGTATTCACCATCCGGCCTTTGACGTGCTGTTTCGATACGTCTTATCCAGATCCGCATCGTCGAAAACAACGAACGGGTCGTTGCCGCCGAGTTCCAGAACGGAGCGTTTGATATCTTCGCCGGCCGCCGATGCCACTGCCGCGCCCGCCTTTCGCTACCGGTGAGAGATACGCCGCGGATGTTTTTGTCGGCGATGACAGTATCGATGAACTCGGTCGGAACGAAAAGGTTCGTATAGACGCCGTCCGGCAGACCGCATTTCTTGAAAAGATTGGCGATCGCCTCCGCACATTGTGGGACGTTGCTGGCGTGGCGCATGAGCACGGTGTTTCCGGCCATGATATTCGGCGTGGCGAAACGGATGACCTGATAAAACGGAAAATTCCACGGCATGACACCTAGCAACGCTCCAATCGGCGTATGCTGAATATAGGCATCCGCGTCCTCAACCTCCACGGGGTGTTCGGCGAGAAATCCTTCGGCTCCGTTCGCATAGAATTCCGTGATCTTTGCACAATATTCGATCTCGTATTGCGCTTCTGAAATTCGCTTCCCCATCTCGGTGGTGATAAGCTTTCGCCAGACGCTCGCTGTCCTCCCGGAGAAGACTTGCGAATTTAATCAACATGACCTTGCGAGCTTTGCAAACCGCGTTTTTCGCCATTGCGAGAAGGCTTCGCCGGCTCTCTCCACCGCTGAAAGGGTCTCCTCCTTGGTGAGAGGCGAATAGGTTTTTAGGAGTTCGTTTGTGGCTGGATTAACGGATTTCATTGAGGGTAGAAAAAGTGCGGGCAGTCCGGGATCTAATCCGGACTGCCCGTGGTTAATAAATCTTCGTAAGGGTCGATTACGCGGTTTGGAGCTTGTGCTTGCCTTCTGCGAATTCCTCCACTGCTTTCGCGCAGAAGGCGGGAATGTCATCGGGATTTCGGCTGGTGACAAGTCCTTGGTCGCAATGGAACCTCCTCATCCACCCAGTTGGCACCGGCGTTCTTCAGGTCGGTCTTCAGGCTTGGCCATGAAGTGACGGTGCGGCCTCTGACCACATCGGCTTCGATCAGTGTCCATGGGCCATGGCATATCGCGGCGACGGGTTTGTGCTGTTTGAAAAAATCCCGGACGAAAGAAGACAGCGTCGGCACTCACCCGTAGTGCGTCCGGGTTGTGCACGCCTCCAGGAAGTATGAGACCGTCATAATCATCCGCTTTCACGGAATCCACGGTCTTATCAACTTCGAAGGTGTCGGCTTTTTCAGCATGATTGAATCCCTGGATTTTTCCGCTTTTCAGGGAAATCACGTGGACGGTTCCGCCAGCTTCTTCGACGGCTTTCTTCGGCTTGGTGAACTCCACCTGTTCGAATCCGTCAGTTGCCAGGATGGCGATGGTCTTTTTGCTTAGGTCGTGTGTTTTCATAATGTGACCTTTTTCGCACGGATCGTGCCGAACGAGATTATAGCAGTTGAATGCCAATCTTCCCGATTGCCATATGCAAACTGCACGGTATCTGGCTCAAACCGCGCATGCCGCCATATCCCCGGTCTTGACCGGCGCGAGAGGGGAGAGGCCGAGTTTCGCGAGGAGAAGCTGGTCTTTTTCAACCGAGGGATTCTTCGCGGTAAGAAGCTTGTCTCCGTAGAAAATCGAATTCGCCCCGGCGAAAAAACAGAGAGCCTGGGCTTCGTCGGACAGACGGGTGCGACCTGCGGATAGCCGCACCTTCGCCTTTGGAATCGCGATGCGCGTGACGGCGATCATACGGACAATGTCAAAGGTATCCACCTGCGGGTTTTCCGCGAGAGGCGTGCCGGGCATGGGCATGAGCGAGTTGATCGGAACCGACTCCGGCTGTGGATCGAAGTTCGAGATCACCTCGAGGAGGCGGAGGCGGTCGGTGATGGTCTCGCCCAAGCCGAGGATTCCGCCGCAGCATACGGACATGCCGGCATCCTGGACGTTCTGGATCGTGCGCAGCCTGTCCTCGTAGGTATGCGAGGTGACGATGTTCGGATAATGCTCCGGGGAGGTGTCGAGATTGTGGTTGTAGGCGGTCACTCCCGCTTCCTTCAAACGCTTCGCCTCTTCCGGACCAAGTTCGCCGAGAGTCACGCAGACTTCCATGCCGAGCTTTGATACGTCCTGGATGATGTCCAGGACTTGCTCGAAACGCTGGGTTCCGCCACGAACGCCACGCCATGCCGCTCCCATGCAGAAACGTGTGGAACCTGTTTCCGCGGCGACCTTGGCACGCTCCAGGATGTCGCATTTCGCCATAAGACGCTCGGATTCCACTCCTGATTTATAGCGGGCGGACTGGGCGCAATAGGAGCAATCCTCCGAACATCCGCCGGTTTTGATCGAAAGAAGGGTGCACAGCTGAACCTCGGGTCTCAGCCAGTTTTCCTGATGGATTTTTCGCGATTTCTCGATGAGTTCGAAGAAGGGGAGATCGTGGAGCGTCTGGAGTTGGCGAAGGGTCATCTGAGGATATTCTGAACTTGGGGGTTCTGGTGATGGGGTGGGATCAACGCGTCCACCCGCCAAAGCCTTGTGGCATCTGACCCTGGCCGACCATTGTATAGACCGTTTTCCCTTTCGCCCCCTCAAGGGGAAGACCCAGATGCCGCTTCCAAACGCCGGACATGGAGGAGCCGGTGTGGCAACCCCAGGACTTGCAGTAGGCCGTGCGGGTGAAAATGGAGGAGCTGAGCCGCGGGATATCCCGTTCGTGAAGCCACGCCGTGGAAACGGCCATGATGTCGCTACCGTAATCGAACATGAACGCGAATTTGTTCGAGTGGCCGAAATAGTCGAAGGTCTCGACCGAATTGCGGGGGCGTGAGTTGATCTTCCGGATGTAGTCGCCTCCTGAGGTGAACCAGATCAGAGTGCAGTTTCGTTTCGCCGCCTGTTCGGCGATCCAGGTTGTATAGGGCTTTCCATCCGCGCGTCCGCGAGCCTCATAGCCGGGGCGGTAAACCAGCCATACCAAGGGCGCTTCCTTTCCGTAGGCCAGCCGGATCTCGGCCATACGCAAGGTGGATGCGCGCACGAAATTCGCCCACCAGCGGTCGTGCTGGTCGTCCGTCACGCGCAAGTCCTCCCATTTCCTCAGAGCGGGTGCCGCCGCAGACGATGACATGCTCTGCCTGTGCGGCCTGCGTGAGAAGAAACAGGAAAAGGATGAAGGCCTTGATCGCGCGGGGCATGGAAGGATTTTACAGCGTGGATGGGCAGGGGGTCAACCGGGAACGGTTTCAGCGGTCACGATTGAAACGGAGGACTCGTTCGCCGGGACGGTAGTAGTTGAGACGGTCGCGCGCCTGGACCTCGAGATAGGCGGTATCCTCGCGGAGGGCGTGAAGCTGGATTTCCTTGTGTTCTTTCACGGCCATGGAGGCCTCTTCTCTGGCCTGGGTCTGGCGCAACTTCGTCCGGAGCTTCTCGTATTCCGCTTTCTGGGGGGCGGCGGTCGCCGCGATCAGTAAGCCGAAGGCGATGGCCACACAAAAACAGAGGATGCGGTTCAGGAAGCGGATCAGACGCGTTGACGCCTCGACGCTGGCGAGTTTCTCTGCGGTGAACTGTTTCCGAGCCATGGCCTGATGAGTGATTTACAACATATCCCCCTCGGATTGTCAAGAAAACCTAAGGAGTCTCCATACGGATCGGATAAGCGTTGCACCCGGGGACGCAGTGGTTATCGTCGCCGACCCGGCCGGGCCGGAACTCCTGAAAATGAATCTACCTCATGTTGCGATAGTCGGGGCGACGGGTGCCGTCGGCGTGGAAATGCTTCTCTGCCTGGAGCAGCGGAATTTCCAGCTTGGCGAGCTGACCTTGCTCGCATCCTCGCGCTCCGCCGGCAAGACCATGAGATTCCGTGGTGAGGAAATCACCGTGAAAGAACTCACTCACGATGCTTTCGAGGGCATCGATATCGCTCTTTTCAGTGCTGGCGGAGGGATTTCGCTGGAATTCGCTCCTTCCGCCGCAGAGGCGGGAGCCGTGGTAATCGACAACTCATCCGCCTTCCGTATGGATGAGGGAGTGCCTCTCGTGGTACCGGAGATCAATCCGGAGGCCGCAAGGAACCGCCCGAAAAACATCATCGCGAACCCGAACTGCACCACCATCATCTCCCTTATGGCTCTGGCTCCCCTGCACGAGAAGTTTGGTTTGGAAAGCGTTATCGCCTCGAGCTACCAGGCTGTATCCGGCTCCGGAGCGCAGGGCATCATCGAGTTGGAGGAGCAGGTGAAAGCCATCGCCAGCGGTCGGGATTTCACCCCCCGGGTCTATCCCCGCCAGATCGCGTTCAATGTGATTCCTCAGGTGGATTCCTTCACCGAGAACGGTTACACGAAGGAGGAGATGAAGATGCTCAACGAAGGTCGGAAAATACTCGGACACCCCACGCTCAAAGTTTCCTGCACCTGCGTCAGGGTTCCTGTCTACCGGTCGCATTCCGTGTCGATCACGGCGCGGTTTTCCCAGGAGCCGAGCGTCGCCGGTGCGCATGCCGCATACGCGGACAAACCTGGCGTCCGTGTCGTTGACGATCCTTCGAAAATGATGTTTCCGGTGCCTCTGGATACAACGGGGAAGGACGACTGCCTCGTCGGGCGGATCCGGAAGAGCCTGGTTCTGGAAAACGCTCTCGACATATGGGTGGTGGGCGACCAGGTGCGGAAAGGCGCGGCTCTCAATGCAGTGCAGATAGCGGAGATTCTTTGAGAAGCGGCTGAAGCAAAGCCACGCTCATCAACGCCATTCAGATCTCAGGCTCACCTCACAAGGCCACTTTTCCCCCCGGTTTTCCCCTCCGCTCTTGCCCTGGCGCGAACCGGGGGTAAAGCTCACCCATGGTCGAACGTTTGAGAGAAGCGATACGCGATGTGGACGGGTTTCCGAAGGAGGGAATCGTCTTCAAGGACATCACGCCCATTCTCGGGGATGGGGAGCTGTTCCGTGGTTCCATCGATCTGCTTCTCGAAACGGCAGGAGGGGAGAAGATCGACAAGGTAGTGGGGATAGACGCGCGGGGATTCATTTTCGCGGCGGCGGTGGCGGACAGGTTGGGGGTTGGTTTCGTACCGGTTCGGAAAAAGGGCAAGCTGCCGTGGAAGTGCATGGAGGAGGCATACGCGCTGGAGTATGGGGAGGCAGTGGTGGAGATTCACGAGGATGCGGTGAAGCCTGGGGAAAAGATCCTGCTCGTGGATGATCTTCTGGCTACCGGAGGCACCGCCGCCGCCGCAGTGAAGCTTTTGGAAGGACTTGGCGCGGATATCGTGTCCGTGTCCTTCCTGATCGAGCTTTCATTTCTGGGAGGGTGGGACAGGCTCCCTGCGGGGAAAGTGAAGTCCATTCTCACTTATTAGGATTTTTTAAAGAAGACACACGATGAGCTGGAAAAAATACAATGAGAGTTTGGTGCGGTATGATGATCTGGGTTTCAGCCTGGATCTCTCGCTGATGGAGGTGGATCAGTCCTATGAGGATTCTCTCAAGGATGAGGTGGCGAAGGCTTTCGACGACATGATCGCTCTGGAAGGAGGGGCGATCGCGAATCCGGACGAGGGGCGCATGGTCGGCCACTACTGGTTGCGAAACCCCGATCTCGCACCGACGCCAGAGCTGAAGGCGGCGATCACCGGGCCCTGAAAGCGCTCAAACGCTTCGCGGAAGACATCCACACCGGGCGGATCCTCGCGGCGAACGGAAAGGTTTTCAAGGGAATCCTCCTCATCGGGATAGGTGGTTCGGCCTTGGGGCCGCAGCTTGTCTCCCAGGCGATCGGTCAAAAGGCCAAGATGCCCATCTCGTTTTTCGACAACACCGACCCTCAGGGGATGGACAATACCCTCGCGACACTGAAGCTGGAGGAGACCCTGGTTCTAGTGATTTCGAAATCCGGCGGAACCCCGGAGACACGGAACGGGATGCTGGAAGCGAAGGCCGCTTTCGACAAGGCCGGGATCGACTTCGGAAAGCACGCGGTCGCGGTGACAGGGGAAGGCTCCAAGCTTGACCGTTTCGCGACAGACCAGGGTCTCATCGCGAAATTTCCGATGGATGACTGGGTCGGCGGGAGGACTTCCGTCCTGTCCACGGTGGGTCTCGTTCCTGCCGCCCTGCAAGGTCTGGACATAGACGGCATGCTCGAGGGAGCGGCGGCGATGGATAAGAGGACGCGCGTCCGCGACGTGGAAAAAAACGCCGCCATGCGGCTCGCGATCGCCTGGCACAAGGCGACGAAAGGGAAAGGCGAGAAGGACATGGTGGTGCTTCCTTACAAGGATTCGCTGGTCTTGTTTTCCAAATACCTCCAACAGCTCGTGATGGAATCGCTAGGCAAGGAACTCGACCTGGAAGGCAATGTCGTGAACCAGGGCATCTCCGTGTATGGAAACAAGGGTTCCACCGACCAGCACGCGTACGTCCAGCAGTTGCGCGATGGGGTCAACAATTTCTTCGCCACTTTCATCGAGGTTCGCCACGGGCGTAAGGGGAAATCCATCGAGGTGGAACCCGGGAACACCAGCCAGGACTTTCTCCAGGGTTTCCTTCGAGGCACCCGCTCCGCCTTGTACGAGAATGGCAGGAATTCCGTGACCATCTCGATCTTCGAGGTCACGCCTTTCAATCTCGGGCTGCTCATCGCCCTTTTCGAAAGGACTGTTTCCTTCTACGCCTCCCTTGTGAACATCAACGCCTATCATCAGCCCGGTGTCGAGGCGGGGAAGGCCGCCGCGGTGACATTTCTTGATCTTCTCGGAAACGTGAGGGGCCGCCTGGTTTCGGAAACAAAGAACGCGGAGCAGGTCGCCTTCGAGTGTGACGCCGATCCGGAGGCGGTCTACCATTGTCTGGTTCACCTCGCCAACAACGGCGAGGCGCAGATGTCCAACGGCAGGACGCCCGCCGAAGACCTGTTCCAACTCTGAACGTTCCGAACTTTTGGGTTTCATGTTCACCGTTTCGGGATAATTTCCCGGCGTGGCGACGATTGACATCACAGGAAGCGCAGCGGAAAAACTCCGCGCGTTGTTGGAAGCGAAGGCGGCCTCGCCGACTGCGGGGCTGAGGCTCGCCGTCCGCAAGGGCGGATGCGCCGGATGGCAGTATGAGATGAACGTCGCGGAGGCCGAGGAGGGCGATGACGTGGTCGAGCGGGGCGGGGCGCGTGTCATCGTGGCGGGAGACAGCTTGGAAAAACTGCGGGGCTGCGAGATCGATTTCTCGGACGACCTGACGGACGCCGGTTTCAAGATACGCAATCCGAAAGCCCGGCGCGCTTGCGGATGCGGCACGTCATTCGAGCCGGAGGACGAGCCCGAGGGAAGTGGCGCCGAGGATGGCGAGGTCTGTGGCTCGGGAGGGGCCAGCTGAACAAAGTGGCGCGACGGAACCGGAACAGGAGGAGAAACGAGGAAACAGTCCGCAGGAGGCCGGCCTATTTCTGGTGGTTCCTCGCGAACACCCTGGCGCTATGTTTCGCCATCTTCAGCTGGGTGCTCTGCCTGCATGTTTTCGGAAACCCGGAAATCCCACGGAACTACACCATTCTCAAAAAACTCGGGCGACTCCCCGAGCTAAAGCGCTACACGGTTCTCGATGTCCCCAACGGCAACGCCCTCTCACCCGGTGAGCTTTATGGTAAATATTTCGCCCTTGAAGACGGCCAGCTCGACCGCTTGAACGCCCTGCTCATGCGCAACTACATGCGCAATTTCGAGAAAACCCTACTGCTTACCTACGCGGAAGGGGATTACCAGGTCGCGGAAACGAAGACCCTCGGGCGCGACGATTTTCTCTACCCGGGGTTCGCGATACGGGCACAGGCCATGGTGAGGCCGGACGATTTCACCGAGGCGGTGGGCTTCCCGGTCGTCATTGAATACATTTTCCCCACGGCGGAAGAGGACGCCGCAGCACGTTTCAAATCCGGTGATGTGCTGGAAGTGAATAAAAACCCGAATTGCGCGGCGGTCGTTCACGTCTCCCGAATCGTCGTCGATGACGAGCCGGCCTTGCAGCTCACCGTGATCCCCATCGCCTACGGGCCATACCGGGTCGGGGATGCCGAGAAATTCTCCATTGAACCCCCGACCGAGCTGAATCCCGAAGGCGGTCTGCCAGTGTGGAAATAGACAAGGAGACTCCGTCCTACCCGCGTTTTATGGTGCCTTTACGATGGGATCAAAATCTCATGAATCCCGACTCAAGAAGGCAGTGGCGGGAGGGATGCGGCCAGGGGGGTGAACCGTTGAAGCTGCGGGAGAAAACTCGCCCGTTTCGCATTTGTCCCAGGAGAGCACCGGTTCCGTCGACCGAACAGGTGCCCCGAAACTGGGGATGGTCAGAGGGTGACCTTCTTGCCGTCGTTTTCCGCGGATTCGTAGATCGCGCGGATCAGTTCTACTGCCTTTCGTGCCTCGGAGGCATCGGTCGCGCATGGACGGCCTTCTTCGATGGATTGGACGACCTCCTCGAAGTTCCGCTGGTGTTGGTAGAAATTGATCGCTGAGGGATCGTTCGCGCCGAGACCTGCCTCCTGGCCTTTCATGAGAGTGGATTTGATTTCGGCGTCCTCCGGTTTCTCCTCGCGGAAGTCCCACATTTCGAATGATTCGTCCGCCAGGAAAACCGAGCCGTCCGTCCCGGCGAGCTGGACACGAGCCGGATGGCCGTCCTTGGACCAGGTGCAGGTGGAGCATTCGATCACCCCAAGGGCGCCGTTCTCGAACTCGACGGTGGCGACAATGCTGTCCTCCACCTCGATGCGCTCGTGCGCCTGGCAGGCGGTCACCGCGGTCACGGCTTTCGCGGGTCCGGCAAGATACAGAAGGGCGTCGACAGTGTGGACGGACTGGTTCATCAGCGCGCCGCCCCCGTCCAGCGCCCATGTCCCGCGCCAACCGGCGGAGTCATAGTATGCCTGGTCGCGGAACCATTTCACGTAGGCCGAGGCGGAGGTGAGTTTTCCGAAGCGGCCTTCGTCAGCGGCTTTCTTGAACGCGTCCATGCCGGGGTGGAAGCGGCGGTTGAGCACGGCGGAAAGGGTTTTGCCGTTCGCCTTCGCGGCGTCCATGAGCTGGTCGATGCGCTCGGTGGTGATCTCCAGGGGTTTCTCGCAGATGACATGCTTTCCAGCGTTCAATGCGGCGAGCGCGGGATCGAGATGCGCGCCCGAAGGGGTGCCGATGGTGACGATCTCCAGCTCCGGATCCGCAAGGAACTCGTTGATGTCCGAGTATGCTTTGCCGCCGTATTCGGCTGCGAGTTTTTCGGCGGCCTCCGCGCGGAGGTCGAAGACGGACAGAAGGTCCCCGCCCTTCATGGCGGCGATGGCCTTCGCGTGGAAATGGCCGATCATGCCGGCGCCGATGATTCCGAATTTCATGGGAAAATAATTGTAAGTGGGTTGATTTCGAGAAGCGTTTTCCGCTCCGCGGGAATGTTTGGCTTAGCGGAGTTGCCTTGCAAGGGCTGAAATCACCATTGCTCTGAAAAGCGGCGGGGGGTGTGAGCGACATATTGAGAACGGGATGGCCTCCCCTCCCTCCATTTCCGCAACGATCCCCCGTGCCATGTTTTTCCACTGGCGGCTGGAAAAATCCCGCCGTATAAATCGCCCGGAAACACTTCAGAACCCTCAGGATCCAATATTGAATATGAATATCGCAGACAGCATGGTCGCTACCATCGGCAACACTCCTCTCATCCGTTTGAACCACATCACCAAGGGACTCGAGGCGGAGATCTGCGTGAAAGCCGAATTTTTCAACCCCCTTTTCAGCGTGAAAGACCGCATCGGAAAGTCCATGATCGAAGCCGGTGAGCGCGACGGGCTGCTCAAGCCCGGTGGCGTGATCATCGAGCCGACTTCGGGCAACACCGGCATCGCCCTCGCATTCGTGGCGCGTTCGAAAGGCTATCGATGCATTCTCACCATGCCGGAGAGCATGTCCGTGGAGCGCCGGGTGCTGCTACGACTTCTCGGTGCCGAGATCGTCCTGACTCCGCGTGCGAAAGGCATGGGCGGGGCGATCGCCATGGCGAAGAAGCTCCTTGAGGAATCTCCCGAAGCATATGGCCCGGGACAGTTCGACAATCCTGCCAATCCGCAGGCGCATCGCGAAACCACCGCCGAGGAAGTCTGGGCCGACACGGACGGACAGATCGACGCATTCGTGGCGGGTGTCGGCACCGGTGGCACGATTACCGGGGTCTCGGAGGTGATCAAATCCCGCTGCGGGATGAAAACTTTTGCCGTGGAGCCGGAGAACAGTCCTGTCATTTCCGGCGGCGCTCCCGGGCCGCACATGATCCAGGGCATCGGAGCCGGTTTCATACCGAAGAACCTGAACATGGATATCATCGACGAGACCATTCTCGTTTCCAACGAGGACGCCTTCGCCACCGCCCAGGTGCTCGCCCAGCAGGAGGGACTGCCCGCCGGTATTTCCACGGGGGCGAACGTCTGGGCTGCCATGCAGGTCGCGAAACGCCCGGAGTTCAAAGGCAAGCGCATCGTGACGGTAGGCTGCTCTTCCAGCGAGCGTTACCTGTCGACCCCGCTTGCGGATAAACTCCGTGAAGAGGTTTCCGCACTGCCAGTCCAGGACGTTTAGTCTGGAATCGACATTTCCGCCTGGCGGCCTAGTCTCGCCCCGAAACCATGAAATTCCGCGTTCTCCTGACCTGGTTGGTCGTTTCCGCCCCGCTCTTCGCCGCACCGAAGTTCGCTGTAGTGCGCGTTACGGACATATACAGGGCGCTGCCATCAACTGCGGCCACCCAGCAGGCCATACAGGAAGAAAAGACGGCCATCACCGAGGACAAGCGGGCGGAGGGGTTTCGGAAAGCCTTCCGCGAGCTGCAGGCGCTGGAAGTCCTTCTCAAAGAGAACAAGGACGAGATCGATACCGAGGAGGGTAAGAAGATGATCCGCGAATTCGAGATCAAGCGCCAGGAGGCGGAGTCTCTTCGGGTGGATTTCGAGCAGTTCAGCGAGGAGCAGATGAAGCGGATCAATAGGGAAATGGTCGCGGGCATGAGGGATTCCCTACGACAGATCACCGACGCGGCGACACAGCTGGCTAAAGAGCGAAATTTTGACGGAGTGATGGATATTTCCGGAAACAGCAATACCGGCATTCCTTTCCTGCTATATGTGAAAGACGCACCCGATCTCACCGCGGATCTGATGGAAATGCTGAACCAGGCGCCTCTGGAAGAGACTCCCGCCGAGGAAATGACATCTCCCGAAGATCCACAACAGGCAGTGGACACTCCGCCATCCGAAGACACTCAACCGACACAAAACTGAACATGGAATTCCAGGAACTCATCAACAACCGCTTCGTCTGGGGACTGGCGCTCGGCCTTCTCATTGTCGTCTTCGTGCTGAAAAGCTCCATCGCATCTAAGATGCAACTCAAACGGGAGATCCGGCGCATCGAATCCGAGAAACGAGACCTTCAGTCACATCTGAACACCCAGATGAAAATTACCGCGACGGGGAGTGACGCACTCACCAAGGAGGTCGAGACGTTGAAAACGCATAACGAGACGCTGCGGGTCAACCTTGCCGCGATGCAGAACAAGCCCGACAAGAACGAGATCCGGCAGTTCCGCATGCAGGAAATGGCCATCAGCACGATGCGTGAACAGGCTCCGGGATTCGCGGGAGCATGGGAAAAGGCGATGCGCCAGGCTGAATCCGAAATGGAATCCGCCGAAAGTGGATTCTCCAAACTTGTCCGCAAGGTGGCCCGAGCCTGGGATACTCAGGCACGCGCCCTACCGCCTCGGAAACGCCGGTGATCGAGAACCATTCGGATAACGACTGATTCGGTTTTCGCCGTATCCCTGAAAGAGGACGTCTCGAATTCCGTATATAGACCCGTTGGTAACAATTTCTGGGCGGCCACCGCTCAACGTCCGGGAGAGCGATTCCGGACTTGGGGCGACGGCGGCCGAGTGCCTTTCCTCGCGGCGGAAACTGCAATCCGCCGCGAGGTTTTCTTTGTCGCGATTTCCTTTCCATGAAAGCCCTTCTCATCTGTCTTCTCATTGCATCCATAGGAAGCCTTACCGCCGAATCCATCTGGATCGAGGGCGAGTCGGCGGAGTCCACCAACGCGAAAAAACATCCCTGGTATGGTGGGCAGGTGAAGAAAGATCTCCTTTCGGGTGGCGATTTCATCAGTCATTTCGACACGAAACATCCCGCCGGATCCTCCTACCGATTCGATGCGCCCGAGAGTGGGGAATACAGGTTCTGGATGAGGGTGAATCACGTCCAGGCAAAGCTTTCGGTGGAAATCAACGGCGGAGGTAAACGGGAGGTGACACTGTCAAAAGCGAAAGATCCCACGAATATCGCCAGCGATGGAAAGCCAGACATTCGCTTCATCGCATGGGTGGATGCGGGGAAAGTCTCTCTGAGAAAGGGAGCCAACACCGTGAGATTTTTCTTCGAGAGCGGGAACAACTTCCACGGATCTCTCGATTGCTTCGTTTTCACGAACGACGGCTACGTGCCTCGCGGAACCGTCCGTCCCGAGCAGGCGGAGGCGGATACGAAGCGCCGCGCCGAAGAGAACAATGGATGGACGGCATGGGAACCTGCGAAGGACACCTTCGCCGGAAGTGCTATCGATCTCCGCTTCCTGAACGAGAAATTCGCCGGCGAGCACGGACACATCATCGCGAGGGGTGAGAAGCTCGTGCGATCCGGGGACGACGAGGAGATCCGTTTCTGGGCTGTCAACGGGCCACCAGGGAACCTTGATGAGCAGGGGCTCGCGGATTGCGCGCGGATGCTCGCGAAGCACGGGGTGAATCTGGTTCGTATACACGGCGCGGTTTTCGACGGGAAAACGGGCGAGCTCGACAAGGGAAAGGTAAGCCGCATCCGGGTTACCGTGGAGGCGTTGAAAAAGGAAGGCATCTACTCCCACCTCTCCATTTATTTTCCACTCTGGCTGAAACCGACCGCAGGCCCGGGATGGCGCGAAGGCTACGATGGCAACAAGCCCAGCTTCGCCACCCTGTATTTCGAACCGGGATTCCAGCGGCTTTATCGCGGTTGGCTGGACGCTATTCTCGCGGAGAAAAACGAGGACGGCATCCGGCTCGCCGACGATCCCGCCATCGCCGGGATCGAGCTGGTCAACGAGGATTCCTTCTTCTTCTGGACTTTCGACTACAAGGGTGTCCCCGCGCCGCAGATGGCAAAACTGGAGAAGGCGTTCGGCGACTGGTCGGCGGAAAAATACGGATCTGTCGGAGAAGCGCTCGCCATCTGGAAGACGCCTGACAAGCGCGATGATCCCGAAGCCGGGCGGCTGGGGTTTCGCGGACTCTGGACGATCGCCAACGAGAGGAAACTCCGCGATCAGGATACCGCTCGCTTCCTTTGTGAAACCCAGCGCGATTTCTACAAAGTCCACACCGACTATCTCCGCAGCAAGGGCTTCAGGGGTCTGATCACCGCATCCAACTGGCACACGGCAGATCCCGCGATCTTCGGGCCGTTGGAGCAGTTCTCCTACACACCCGGCGACATCATCGACCGCCACGGTTACTTCGGAGTCGAGCATTCCGGGGAAAACTCCAGCTACTCTATCCGTGAGGGCCACACCTACAACGACCGCAGCGCGCTGACATTCGATGGAAGGAAGCCCGGCTCGAAGAGGGACTTCAGCCACCCCGCCATGGACATCATGACCAACCTCAAACCGTCCATGATTTCCGAAACAACGTGGAACCGGCCCAACCGCTACCGGGGCGAGGCTCCCCTGTATTACGCGGTATACGGCGCTCTCCAGGGGACGGACGCGATTGTGAATTTCGCGCTGAGTGGCACGGACTGGTCGGTGAAACCGCGCTTTTTCGTCCAGCCGTGGACCCTCATGGCTCCCACCCAGATGGGTCAGTTCCCGGCCGCCGCCCTGATCTTCCGCAAAGGTCTTGTCAGCGAGGGTGAGCTCGCCGCGAACGTCACCCTCTCGCTGGATGACGCGTTCGCCCTCAAAGGCGTGGAGCTGAGCAACACCGCGAACCTCGACGCGCTACGCGAAGCGGATGTGAAAGGCGAATCCGTCTCCACCGGCGGTATCGATCCGCTCATCCATTATGTAGGGCGGACGAATCTTTCCATCAATGAGCCGGGAGCCAGGGAGACTGTCGCCGATCTCTCCGCGTTCATCGACAGGAAGGCGGAAACGGTCACCAGTATGGGCGGTGAGCTGTCACTGGACTACGGAAACGGCATCCTGAGAATCAACGCTCCGGCGGCTCAGGGCGCCAGCGGGAATCTAAGGAAGGCGGGAAAAATCGAACTGGCCGATCTTTCCATCGAATCGGAGATGGAGCTCGCGCAGATTGTCGCCGTTTCCCTTGACGGATCTTCCCTCGCGAGCTGCGCGAAAATCCTTCTCCAGGTGATGACCGAGGAAAAGCCGACCGGATTCGAGACCGAGGACGCGGGCAACGGCCTGAAACGCATCACGAGCCTCGGCACCGACCCATGGCTTTTCAAAGAACCCTCGGGAACCGTCCGCATGAAGGGCGAATGGAAGGCCACCGCCCTCGATCTCAACGGCTATCCCGTCCGTGAACTCGGAACCGTCGAAGAAATTCGCCTCGATCCGAAAACCGTTTATTATCTTCTCGAGAGGTGATCGAATCCCTCGCGGAGACACCGAACCATGTTGAATAAGAAAGAACTACTGGACTTGCAGTTTATCGACGCGAGGGCGCGTCTGATCGATCTCGCCGCGTTCCTGGACAGGATCGACAGGCACGAGGGCGAGGCGGACATACGCCTGAAATATCTCAAGGAGGCTCTGCCCATCCTCCAGGAGGAGAGGCCGGACCGTGCGAAGGCCGTTCTGGAAAAGTTTTCCGACCACTCTGACGAACTGACCGAGACCGCCCCTTTCCAGGGAGCGACCGGAGCACCTGTTTCCTGATTTCCAAATGCGATACATAGAACCCCACGCACACATGGTCAGCCGCACCACGGATGACTACGAGAGGCTTGCCATCGCGGGATGCGAGGCGCTTTGCGAACCCGCCTTCTGGGCGGGCTTCGACCGCTCTTCCGCGGACGGCTTCCATGATTATTTCCGGCAGCTCACCGAGTATGAGCCGAAGCGTGCCGCACGTTTCGGAATCAGGCATTTCTGCTGGCTCTGCATCAACCCGAAGGAGGCGGACGATCCCGGCTTCGCCCGCGAGGTGATGTCGCTGATCCCGGATTTCATAGAGAGGGAGAACGTCCTCGGAATCGGCGAGATCGGGCTGAACAAGAATACCCGCAACGAGCTGCGGATTTTCGAAGAGCACGTGCAGATCGCCCTGGATCACGATCTCCCCGTCCTGATCCATACCCCGCATCTGGAAGACAAGCTCAAGGGCACGAAGCTGATCATCGATTCGCTCTCCTCGTTCTCGAAACTGGACAGATCCAAGGTCATCATCGACCACGTGGAGGAGCATACCGTAGGCGAAGTGCTGGATGCCGGTTTCTGGGCGGGAATGACCCTCTACCCGGAGAGCAAATGCACCCCCAACCGCGCGATTGACATCCTGGAGACCCACGGCACCGAGCGCATCTGGATGAACTCCGCGTGCGACTGGGGCATATCCGATCCCATGGCCGTACCGAAATGCGCGATCGAGATGAGACGGAGGAATTACGACGCCGCTAGTATAGAAAAGATCGTCTACGAGAATCCACTGAAATTTCTCAGCCAGTCTCCCCGTTTCACCCTCTGATCCATCATGAAAAACCCCGTAATCCTCAGCCTCCTGTTCGCCTCTCTCGCACATGCGGAGACGAAGCCCTCCGCCCTTTTCAGCGACCGCATGGTTTTCCAGCGGGAGCAGTCGAATCCGGTCTGGGGCTGGGATGATCCGGGCACGGAAGTCACCGTAGAGATCGCCGGGCAGTCCCACACGGCGAAGACCGCTGAAGACGGTCGCTGGGAGGTGAAACTCACGGAAATGCCCGCCAGCGCGGAGGCGAAGGAAATGAAGATCACCGGCACGAGCGAGGTGGTCGTGAAGGATATTCTCGTCGGCGAGGTCTGGCTCTGCTCCGGACAGTCGAACATGGGATGGCTGCTCGGCAATTCCTTCGGAGAGGATCTCACCAAGCTCGCCGCCGATCTCCCGCAGCTCCGCCTCATGACCATGCCCAGGATCGGGACACAGGAGGTGAAAAAGGATTTCAACGGCAAGTGGGAGATCTCCAGCGCCCAGTCGGCCGGGAACTTCAGCGCCGTTGGATACTATTTCGGGAAAACCCTGCACGAGATTCTCGGCGTTCCTGTCGGACTCATCAACAACGCCTGGGGTGGTTCCGCCGCCGAGGCCTGGGTGCAACGGGATGTTCTGGAAAAGGACGGACGATACGCTTCCTACATCGAGGGGTGGAAGAAGAAGGAAGCCATGTCTGAAAAAGGCGGAATGGACGAGGAGACAACGCAGAAGCTGAAAGGCGAACTCTCCGGCCAGCACCGCCCCGGCAACCTCTACGCCGGTACGCTCTCTCCTGCCATCGGCTACGGCATCCGCGGCGCGATCTGGTATCAGGGTGAGACCAACGCCGGGCGCGCGTACCAGTATGACGATCTGATGAACCTCCTCATCACCACCTGGCGCAAGGACTGGGGACAAGGGGACTTCCCCTTTTATTTCGTCCAGCTCGCTGATTTCCAGGACGAGCTTGCGGGGCCGGGGAAAGTTCGTGGGCGGAACTACGCGAGGCACAGACGAACACTCTCCGCGACATTCCGAATACCGGACAGGCCGTCATCACCGATCTCGGCGCCTCCAACGACATCCACCCCCGCGAGAAACGCGCTGTCGCCGAAAGACTCCTCCGCTGGGCTCTCGCCAAGGACTACGGGTATGAGATCGCCTACCGCAGTCCGGAATTCCGTGAAATGGAAGTAAAGGAAGGCAAGGCCATCCTCAGCTTCGACCACACCGGCGGCGGGCTCAAGACATCGGATGTCACTCCCGCGCTCGGCTTCACGGTCTGCGGAGCCGATGGAAAATGGAAGAACGCGGAAGGGAAAATCATTGGCGACAAGCGCATCGAGGTCTCCTCGAAGGACGTGCCCGAGCCCACCGCCGTCCGCTACGCCTGGGCCACGAACCCGGTCGCCAACGTCGTCTCGAAGGAGGGACTGCCTCTCACCCCATTTCGCACCGATGATTTTCCGCTCACCACGGATCCGGGGAAATAAGAAGGAGCCTTCCCCATGGGGCGGATTTGGGAGTTGAATTTCCCTTGGGCACCCCCTTGAATCCGCCCGCTCCATGCCTCTCATAGTTCAGAAATACGGCGGCACTTCCGTCGGCTCCATCGACCGCATCCGCAACGTCGCCGCGCGCATGAAACATACCCGGGACGAGGGGAACAAAGTCGTGGGCGTGGTCTCCGCGATGTCGGGAGTGACGGACAAGCTCATCGGAATGGCGAAAGAACTTGGGGACACCCCTCCCGAGCGCGAGCTCGACGTTCTCCTGGCCACCGGCGAGCAGCAATCCATCGCCCTAGTTTCCATGGCTCTGCATGCCCTCGGGGTCGATGCCGCATCCATCACCGGGCGCCAGGCGGGGATTTTCACCACCGGCAGCCATACCCGTGGAAGGATCTCGAACATGGATCCCTCCCTGATGAACCGCTACCTGGAGGAGGGGAAAACCCTCGTCGTCGCCGGTTTCCAGGGCATCACCCTCGACGGCATGGTGCACACGCTCGGGCGTGGCGGCTCCGATCTCACCGCCATCGCCGTCGCCGCCGCGCTCAAGGCGGATGTCTGCCAGATCCTCACCGATGTGGACGGCGTTTACACCTGCGATCCGCGCATCGTGAAGAACGCCCGCAAGCTTCCGGAAATTTCCTACGATGAGATGTTGGAAATGGCCTCCTCCGGCTCCAAGGTCATGCAGTCGCGCTCCGTCGAGTTCGCGAAAAAATTCGGCGTCATTTTCGAAGTCCGCTCATCACTCAACGACAACCCAGGAACACTCGTGCTAGAAGAACATCCCAATATGGAAAACGTCGTCATCCGTGGCATCTCCATCGAGCGCTCCCAGGCGCGCGTCACCATCTCCGGCATCCCGGATCATCCCGGCATGTCCGGGAAAATCCTCGGCGCCCTCGCCGATGCGGAGATCAACCTCGACATGATCGTCTCGAACATCTCCAACGACGAGCGCTCCAAGCACTCCTTCACCATGCACTCCTCGGATCTCGGGAAAGCGCAGGCCGCTCTCAAGCCCGTCCTCGCCGAGCTTTCGAAAGAGGCCAAGGTCGAGACCGAGGCCGGCATCGCGAAACTCTCCGCCGTCGGCATCGGCATGCGCTCCCACTCGGGCGTCGCCGCCACCATGTTCAAGGCTCTCGGCGACAAGGGCATCAACATCGGCATGATCTCCACCTCGGAAATCAAGATCGCCGTCACCGTCGACGAGATCCACATCGAGGACGCGGCACGAGCCGTCCACGACGCCTTCGGGCTCGATAAGGAGCCGGCGTAGAGGCGACGAATTTCTTCCAGCCACTGGACAGGAAAATCGATCAACCTTCCTCATGCCCAGGAAAATCCGTGAGTTCCTGATGACCTTCGCAAGGCTGGCTTCGAATTCGACCGTCAGAAAGGCTCCCACGGTCAGTTCAAACAACCCTCTTGCGGCAGATCCCATAAGCCATTGCCGAGGTTACGCCAAAAGACCAACCTACCCATGTGAAACCGGCAGGAAACTGCCACCGCATCGTCCGGTGGTCGGATGAAGACCGGTGCCACATCGGCTACTGTCCTCGGTTCGCTCCGGAACGGGACGGATACCGATGAGTTCGGTGGCGAAGGTCGCAATGAAGTCGTTCATCGCCCTTTTGCGTTATCGCGGCTTCCCCGCGTGAATCAGGAAGCTCCTTTGGCTCGCGCAAACGGGATCGGGCACTCCTTCGAAGCCGCATCCGACTGCATCGTGGATTCCGGGTTGCTCCCTGACTCCAAATCCATGCTTGCCCTGATGGACGGCTATCTAGCCGATGAGGATCTGAAAACCTATTATCGCGAGACTGTTGCGGAGATGCAGGATGTCGCCACGGATAAGTCATCGGAGAAAACAAAATTCGGGCGCGGTCAGGAGCGGTGATCCGCCAACCTTCCTTGCCCGGTTTCACGAATTGCGGAAGGATGATCGGGCGTACCAGCCGAAAAAAGTGCGTTTGCAATGTACGCCAGGCGTTTGCGATCTGCAAAGGGTTGCGGCATTTATGGCTAACGAACGGATCGGCTCCGAGTCTTCATTTTACAAGGGTTGAGGGGAATGTGTCGAGCGGTGTACTGATCTTGCGACGAAGTGGTGATCGAGCCTTGCCGCCCCTCTAAACGGCCCGCCTTGAAGGAATGCAGTCCATTTCGAAGATGTGTTGCCACGTCGGCCGCGTTCGGTGGAACGGCGGGGAAACCAAAACCAACAAACCATCAAAAACATTAGAAATATGAAAACAACACCACTGAATACGATCATCAGCCCTCTCAGCTTCGCAGGCCGCGTTGCGAGGAACATCGCCTTGGCAGGTTCCCTGTCTTTCGCGATTGCCATACCGAATGCAATTGCGGATGAGGAAATGGAATGGGATCCCACCTGGGGTCTCCACGAAGAGGAATGGTATGATCCCAGCGACTGGTTCAACGAGGACGAGTCGGTGAACTACGAGGACTACGGCTACGACGACACCTATTACACGGATACCTATTGGAATAGCAACGACTACTACACGGACTACCGTTACAACTCCGACGGTTACGATCCTGTAACCACCGGAACTGATACCTATTACCAATGGTCGCCTGCCGACCAGAACTGGTCCGAGGTGAAAGGCGACAAAGCTGAATCCGAAAAACGTAGTGCCGCGGCCAAGGAAATGTCTTCCGACAGCAAGACCGGCAGCGAAGCCAAGAGCATTGACAAGAAGGACGTGATGACCATGCGTGGCACTATCAAGAATCTGGGCACGGCCAAGACCAAGGGGCACAGAAGGAGCATACCTACGTCGTCATTGAGCCTTCTTCCGGGAAAAACGTGCTGGTGGACTTCGGGCCAAGGCCGATCTTGACATGGCCGACCTCAAGGAAGGCGACAAGATCCAGGTGCGTGGTGCCCGCGTGAAACTTGGCAGCAAATACGTTCTGCTCGCACAGCAGATCAGCGCCATGAATCCTAAGGAAACCGTGAAGGAGTAGTCCGTTTAACCGAATGATCCGTTTCCATAAGGAAGCGAAATTTCAAGAGACCTGTCGGGAAACTTTCCGGCGGGTCTTCTTTTCTGAATCCGTGCCTCAACCTTCCCCCGCATGTTCCACATCGTCCGCCCCGCATTGGCACAATCCAGCAATCCACGTTGACAGCCTGAATCCTGCCGATGATCGTCGCCGGCCGTCTCGGTGTTCCAAGCCCTTGCTTGAAACCCATCCGGCGCTTCACAATGCCATCCTCTGTAAAGCTCGCGGTCAGTTCCGTGATGGTTCCATGGATCATCGCTGCGGCCGTATTGTTCTGCATCAGTGCGGTCTCTCCCGACCGTCCTTTGGTGAACAAATACGGGGCATCGAAGGGTTCCGCGGCTTCCCGTGTGGTGGATCATTCCCAGTTTCCCGAACATTCCACCCCGCCCCTGGTGAAGCTACCCTCCATACCCTGGAGCGTTACCGGGTTGGCCGAGCCATCGTCATCTCTGCTGCGCGTTGTCCGATCAAAGGATCGCCGGGTGATCCCATCCCCGGATGGCGTAGCCCGAGGTCGGGCGCCACCTGCCCGTCAGTTGGCCTGAGCGTGATCCGTCCCCCATGCGGGAATTTCCCAAGGCAGGGTCGAACCCTCCTTTCTGGAAACGCTGCACATGCAACCGACTGCGGCCATCTCCCTTGAGGTGTCCTTTTTCTGAAATACGCCACCACACGTTCCGTGGCACTTCCCCACCGGTGTTTTACCAACCCACGTCCGACTTATGACCGCTTCAACATTCCATATTACATTCAGACCCATCCCGAGGGAGGCGCCGGCATCCTGGTGAAATCCAGCTACATCTGGTTGTTCCGCAAGGCCTCCCGCATATTGCGGCACCGGCGCTTGCGCGACCGCCCGTGGTGGCGGCGTCTTACCAAGCCGCTTTTCCAGCGGCAGCTGTGGAAGCCATGCCGTGACTCGGTCGCAATCGGCTCCGCCATCGGCGCCTTTTTCGCGGTGACACCGCTACCTCTCCAGACCATCGCCGCCGCCCTGGTGGCGATGAAATGCAAAGGCAACGTCCCGTTCGCCCTCGGCCTCTGCCTTCTCAGCAACCCGTTCACCAACCTCCCCATCTGGACGGCGCAACTCTGGCTCGGAAACCTGATCCAGAGCCACCTTCCCGTGCCGGTGCCCTCCTTTCTCAGCAATATGGACACCACCCTTCCAGGCCTTGGTCCGGTCAACGCAGGCGGATTCATCGTCGGATCCGTCGCTTCGTCGTGCCTCCTCGCCGCCGGCGCATTCCTGCTTGTGCATGGATTCGCAGCGGTTTTCCCCCGCTATCTTCCTATAAAACCACGCCCATCAAAAATCCCAGACTCCACCAGACATGAACCTTCCATTTGATATCCTCGCCTCCCTCCAGACCTCCGGGATGATCTGGGCATGGCTGATCTTCATCGCCTTCGTCCTCGGTATGCTCGCACTCGATCTCGGCGTGTTCCACCGGAAATCCCACACCGTAGGCTTCAAGGAAGCGCTCGGATGGTCCGGCGTCTGGATCACCCTCGGGCTCTCGTTCGCCTTCCTCGTGTACCATGCCTACGATCTGCATTGGTTCGGCCTCGGCCTCTCCGTCGATCCCGTCGACAAGGTGGTGAATACCGGCAAGCTCGCGGCCACGAAATACCTCACCGCCTATGTGGTGGAGAAATCCCTCAGCGTGGACAACATCTTCGTCATCGCGATGGTGTTCAGCGCCCTCTCCGTCCCGGCGCGATACCAGCACAGGGCCTCTACTGGGGGATACTCGGCGCCCTGGTCATGCGCGGTGCCATGATAGCCATGGGTGCCGTCCTCGTGGAGAATTTCCACTGGGTCCTCTACATCTTCGGGGTCTTCCTCATCTTCACCGGCCTGAAAATGCTGTTCGTAAAGGAAGGGGAGCAACACCCGGAGGACAGTGCGGTCGTCCGCTGGATCCGGAAATTCTTCCCGGTCACCCGCGAGTTCCACGGCCAGCATTTCATGGTAAGGGCAGGCAGCGAAGGATCCCATGAAGCCGCCGAACCCGGCGCAACCCCGAAGCAGGATCCCGTCGTCGATGCCGCGAAAATCGGCAAACGGCTGCTCACCCCGCTCGCCGTCGCATTGATCCTCGTGGAAGTCACCGACCTGATCTTCGCCGTCGATTCCATCCCGGCGGTGTTTGCGATCACGGCGGATCCGTTCCTCGTCTTCACCAGCAACGTCTTCGCCATCCTCGGCCTCCGCTCCCTCTATTTCGCCCTCGCAGGCATGATTTCGAAATTCCGTTATCTCAAGCCCGCCCTCTCGCTCATCCTCATCCTCGTCGGTGCGAAAATGCTCGCCGCCAAGTGGCTCAAGCTCTGGCTGGGCGATTCCTTCAACCTCACCGTCCTCGGAGTGATCCTCGGCATCCTGTTGGTCGGTGTGGTCACGTCATTGGTCGTCGGGGAAAAGGATGATGCGCCCGCGCCCCCCACGGTCTAGCGCACCGGCCGTCGCCGCAACGACCACACCCCGGCACGCGAGCGGCCTGTCGTCTGATACACGCCCGCCGGCTGATCGATGCAATGGTCGCTTGATGGACGATCACCTTAGGAATAGAATCCAGCTATGTTGGCAAAGGAGCAGATTTCCCGGATGTCATCTACCGAGCGGATTGAGGCCATGGAACTTCTGTGGGAATCGTTTGCCGCCGAAGGAATAGACTATCCGACCCCCGATTGGCACGGAGAGGTTCTTACAGAGCGATCCGAAGATCATCGATTCCGGCAAGGCCACTTGGTTTTCGGTTGATGAGCTTCAAGCCCGCTTGGCGGATCGATGAGAAAGCACGTAGTGATCCTCGCCGAAGCGGCGGCACTCGAGACTTTGATGTCGGCATAACACTAAAAACGACTCATCCCAAAACCGGGATTCCTGTGGTCGTGCCGGAGAACCCAGACGCGGATGTGGTCTGTCTGGACATCGTATAGAAAGTGGTATGGAAACCGCTCCAGATTGCAGCGCCTCAAACCGCCCGCATCGAAATGGAAAAACTTTGGGTTCGCGCATGCCTTCTCGATGCCAATGCGGAACTCCGCGAAAAAATCATCCGCAAGCTGTTCCGAGATGGAATCATATTTCCCGAGGATCTCGTTTAGATCCACCTGGACGCGGCGGTGGAATCTAGTTTCCACCACGCTTGAGGCCGGAAACGAGTTGGTCAAAGGTGAGCCATGCCGAAGGGTCTTTTTCAGCTTCGTTCATCCTTTGGCGCACCTCCTCGTCCGGCACTTCGTAAACGGGGCTTTCCAACCCATGGAGCAACCTTGAGGCGAGGGAGGCGCGTTGCTCTTCGGATAGTTTCGAGGCTTCGGTCACAATCTCTTCGAGCTCCATGATGGGGGATGGTAAACTTTTTTCGTTTTTGTGCTACCCGGAAATTCCACGCGCCGGGAAACCGCCATCACCCGCACCCGGATCCGCCAGGCGCGAACTCATCGCCGATCTCAACTCCGTCCGCAACAAATTCCGCACCGACCCCGAAGTCCTCGCCGAATGGTCCACCGCCTCCCGCATCCACCGCACCGGCCGCCGCCGCAACGACGACGACACCCCGCCACCCGAGCCCCCTGTCGTCTGAAACCCGCCCGCCACCCGGGGGAGAGCCTGGAAAGCGAGCGACACCCGGACACCATGGTCCGTCCGCCCCTCCGCGCTCTTCCCCGCCTAGGCTTCCAAGCTTTACGTTTACCCGAATCCCATTAGTTTAGGTGTATGAATACGTTGGAAACGGACGTCGAAATCGGAGCCGATGGCAGCGTGAAGCTGCTCTCGCCCCTGCCCGCATGGCTGAAGCCGGGGCGGGCTCATGTCCTGATGACAGTGGAGTCGGTGCAGGATGAACCGAAGCGCCAAAAATCCACTGATAAACTCGACTTCCTGTCTCGCCAGAAAGCATTGTTCGGGAGCCGCGTGCTACCCGACTCGCAGGCGATTCTGGAGGGACTCCGTGCCGACCGCTTCTGATTCGCTACTTCGACACCGGAGTCCTGCGAACGATCCATCCTGACCAATTCGAGCCATGATCCGTGCCGTGCTCGATACGAATGTCCTGCTCGCCGCCCTGCGCTCGCGCAACGGCGCTTCATTTGAAATCCTCTCCCGTTTCGCCGACGACCAGTTCGTCATGGTCATCGGAAACACCGTGCTATCCGAGTATGACGAAGTGCTCAAACGGGAATGCCCTGGGTTCGGAATCCCACTGGAGACCGTTGACCGCTATCTCGATGCAATCTGCGCCCGAGCCGTTTCCTTCCAAACTTCCGCGTTTTGGAAACCGGCGCTACCCGACCCCGACGATGAGGCATTCGCCCAGCTTGCTCTCGAAGCGAAAGTAGGGTATCTCGTAACACACAACCAACGCCATTTCCCGACCGACCGCCTCCCCGCATTGAAAATCACAACACCCAAGGAATTCCTCCACATTCTTCAAACCGCAAAACCATGATCGTCCAAGCCACCATCCCCGATTATCTCATGCGCCAGGCCGCCGAAGTGGCCGAGCGGGAGAACACCACCGTGGATTCAATCATTTCCATCGCCCTATCCTCCCAGGTGACAGCATGGCAAGTGCGCGATACGGTCGAGCAGCGTGCAAAGCGGGGCGCGGCTTCCGACCTCGAATCCATCCTCGCCGTTGTTCCCGATGTCCCTCCAATTCCAGGTGACGAGAAATAGGCAGCCGCCGGGGCGGCGGATTAAATCCGCAATTTATGGAAAGCCATCCCTGACATGGGTGGCACAAAAACAGGCAGGGACGGTCTCTCCGAGCCGTCCGCTCTGTGGATCCGCTTCATCCTAACGCAAACAACCCGCCCCATGACTCGCAATGATCGGGCTTGGATTGCGGGAAGGTTCCACTTTCACCCGTTATCATGCCGCACCCTTTCCCGGACGGCTTGGAATGGGAGCGAAGTGGACATAGCCGGAGGCAAAGCCATCCCTGCCTCTGCCGATCTCAACTCCTCCGTCCGCAACAAATTCCGCACCGACCCCGAAGTCCTCGCCGAGTGGTTCACCGCCTCCCGCATCCACCGCACCGGCCGCCGCCGCAACGACGACGACACCCCGCCACCCGAGTCCCCCTGTCGTCTGAAACCCGCCCGCCACCCGGGGGAGAGCCTGGAAGGCGAGCGACACCCGGACACCATCCGCCCGTCCGCTCCTCCGCGCTCTTCCCCGCCATGGATCGTATGGAGCTCCAAATTACACAAAGATCAACCTACGATGTCGCTCTTGCTTCCGCTCTCGCTCTTGCCTCCACCTCCACGGCACTTTTGATATCCTGATAGACATTTACTTCTGTTTCTAGAGCTTCGAATGAAACTGCTAACGTGAACTTCGCGACTTCGCTATCATCGCTACACCAGCCCTCGTGAGCATGAACCGCTACGCCAAACATCTCCGGTAGTTCGAAGGGGCGGGCTACCGTCCAGTCTTTCTGAACCGTTCCGTTCTTTCGGTTCACTCCATCAGTTTCGCCGGACTTCTTCTCCTTGTTCCCTATTGTCCAGGTGAAGTTCTTGTCTCCACCGTCTTCTTTTTCGAAATCAGTGAGCGCCCGAGAACGGAAGGCCTCAAAAGATTCGTTCTTCCTACTAGACATCCAGTCCAACCATACAGCGAGATATTTGCGTCGGGACTTTCTTGTTCTGCGTGGCTCTGCCGAATAAGAAAGAGTCACATCAATTCTCACTTCAAATTCATCCCCTTGGCGCCGGAGTGATTCAGGGATTGGAATCCCGAAAACGTAGCCATCTGTTGCGGATGCCTCGTAGGTCTGTTCAGTGACCAATGTAATGCGCTTCTCTGAGTTTTCGGTAGCACGCTCCAAACTCGGTATACCGTAGCCCAGTGTCCGGAAAACGTTCACCCTATTTTCCAGGGAAACCTTTTCCGCCCAAGCCGGCCACCGCGCTGAATTCACGATCAATGCTCTGTAAAGGAGCGGACTTTGATCGGGAAAGAGCGATTGGAGATGCCCGGCAATGTGGGCTACTTTCGGCGCGGCGTAAGAAGTCCCCACATCATCTCTGGCGTATGCCGGACCACCATGAAGTGTCGATCTAACTGTCATCGGGCATACCTCCGGTGGCAAAGTTAGTGATGGCGGAGTTCCCGAGTCCTTCGCCTTGTCACCTCCAAACTCCACGACTTCAGGTTTTATCCCGTCCCACATTCCAAAACCCGACCTAGTGAATGACGACGGTGAGTCGTCTCCTGCGATTGATCGCCGGTCTCCCTGCTGAAAATAGGTCTGTGAGACAGAACCGACTGTGATCGCTTGTAAGCTTTGCCCTGGATTGGCGATTCGACTCGATTTCTCCAAAAGATAATCAGGATAGTCACGCCCCGCTGCAATGTGGTCGATAATCCCTGGGGCATTGATCGCAGCGCGATCCATAAGATTTCCCGCGACTTGGATAATTAGTATGTCTTCACGATGACTTAATTGGTCAATCGCGCAGCCCCATGTGGACATCCGCCCAGTCTTGAAAGCACGGTTTGAAGCAATGGAATGTTGAAATATTTTCACCCCTCCCAAGCCCGAATAAGTTCTAACCACCATTTCCAGCATCCGCGCTGGAAACATGGTTTTCCTGAGCTCGTTTCGATCATCGAGAACGCGTGCATTGATAAGACTAAAGGGTGCCTGTACCACGCCCCCTGATGGAACAGAGTCATTGTAGAGGCACACACCTGCCACCCGCGTTCCATGCCCCCCAGCTGGAACATGATCTGCCACGTCATTATTCGGAAGCGAAGGAATGAAGCAATACGAGCCGTCTTTAATTATGGCTGGTTCAAGCCAGCGATGATTCTCTTGGATCCCACTGTCGATTACACAAATCGAAGGAGCCCCTCCAACGGTGGAAGCAACTCGAAGTCATCTCCTTCATCGGGATCGACTGCGGCTCCTCCGGCGAACGGCTGACTGACATCCTCAGGTAGAATCGCTTCAAAGATGCTTGGAAAGTTTTTTATCAAATCAACGAAGCCCTCCCCGTTCATCCGAATCCGGCAGGAAAAACTATCGGAGTAGTCGACGGTACCGTCTTCGGATATGTCCAGCACTTCACCACCATAATGGCTGACAAGATCGATGATTTCAGATTCACGGGATATCCGCGCGTCATCCCATTTTTCCGCGAATCTCTTCAGCTCATCCGCATACTGCTTTTGCTTCGCCTCGATTTTTTCCGGGCTAGTCCTGTTCGTAATGCCTCGCGGCTTTGGAGGTGGATCAAAAGCGGCAACCTCGATTGACACATCTAGGATCATTTCTCTATCAGAAGCAAAAGGCCATTGCGAAAACAGATCCTCATCCAAAATTCGGTTTATTCTCACTTGGGAAGTGGAACCTCCTTCTATGTCCAAGATTCTCGCCATCTGACCCGAACCATGGGCACCGGAGACGAAACCGTCCGCGAGATCAATCACATGCTGCAAGTCCACATCTTCCGTGGCCACAATCAGGTATCCATCATCGTATTCGGCAACTATCTCCAGCTTGAGCGTTTTTCCAATGAACTCGATTACTCCGTCGTTTTCATCGGGAATCTGCAAAATAAACGGAACCCCGCCGCTGATTGTCGGGAGGTTCTCCTCCTTGCGCTTTTCGATATCAACCTTCGCCTGGGCGGAAAAGCCAGAGAGCTTCCGTTTAAGTTCCAAGCTGTGCCTGAGCCGATTCGATTGATTCTCCTTTACCTCGTCAGTATCACCTCCGCCACCTGTCATGCGCGCACGCCCACTGTCGGTTTGAATCAACTCGACGTGCGGAAAATTACTTCTTTCCATAAGACCGTTAGATGTGTCGCTTCACCTCGGTAGCGGCACTCTGAAGGTCGTTCAGATTAAGAGCCTTCCTATTTTCCATCACGCAGTGTTTTGCCGCGTTCTGTGCTATTTTTTCAACTTCACTGAAGCTGCACCCATCGAGACTAGCGGCGAAGCTATTGAGATCTAGGCCTTTTTCCACCTTCAATGCTTCAAGTGAAATCTCCAAAAGTCGTGCGATTTCCTTGATTCCAGGAGTAGGTATCTGAATCGCTTCGTCGAAACGGCGATAGATTGCTTTGTCCAAGCTTTCGTGAAAATTCGTTGCGGCGATAACCAATCCTTCGCCGCGATAGTCTTCCAAAAGCTGCAGCAACATATTAACAACCCGGGACACCTCACCGACATCATTCCGATCTCCCCGGGCTCTGGCAATCGTATCGCATTCATCCAGAAAAAGCGCACAGGGTTGCTGTTCCGCTGATTCAAAGACTTTTCCCAGGTTTGCCGCAGTTTCTCCGAAATAAGACGAAATAAGAGTATCGAAACGAACTTTGTGCAGAGGGAGCCCTGTAGCCCATGCGAGCCTCTCTGCTCCAAGACTCTTTCCGCAGCCGGGAGAGCCCATAGAGAAGAATTCTTTTTCTAGCTTTCAAACCATATGTCGCAAGGCGAGATCGTGCGGCAAACTCTTTTTCAACCCTGTCGAATCGCCCCTCAACATCGGTGGGAAGAACCATGTGATGCCGGAGTTGATCGTGCGGGATAACCTGCACCAAAGGTACCGAATCGCGCTTGCTCGAAGGAAGGGAGCTCAGGATTGCTGAACTGCCTTTCCGCGCTCCGCTGGATAATCTGCGCCTATCCTTGGCGGATTGCAGCGTCTTCTCTAGATCGCCTGCCAACTTTCCGTGTCCGAGGCGGCGCTCGTCCTCTATTATCCGATCACAAACAGCCACGATTTCCCCGTCAGATCCCTGCTTCACGGCAGTGAAAAGGCGCTTAAGAAGAGTAGCTTTCACGACGAGATACTGCCCCAAGTCACATTGAATGCAAGGCTAACGCTACGGCTAACATCTCATGATCCGGTTCCCGATCGGCTCTCCTTATCGGAACTGTGTTCTCTTGACCGTGGGGCGGTCGAGTTATTGATTAAGACTACTATTTTGGCGTCGGCGTGATGGATGGCGGTTGGTTCCCGGGAACTGTTCGCTTGAACTTTCCCGGGGCGGGGTTAAGGCTGTCCCCCAAGCGCTGTGGCCAGAAGTTTTCCCATTCTCCGACCTTTCTATTACCTCGACCATTTCGAGGAGATGCTGGCGTTTCTGGAGGGGAATTGTGCGGGCTTGTTCGGGGGGGAGGAGAGGAGGTTCATTGAGGATTTTCGGGGGCTGGGGGTGGAGGCGCGGGCGATGGTGGTGCGGCTGGCGAACCGGTCGGGATCGGTGTTCCGGGTGTCCTCGCTGAAGTATAAGGAGCTGCCGGATGCGGAGGGGGTGCTGGCGGTGTTGCGGGAGGCGGGGTTCGTGAGGGAGCCGGGGCGGGCGGATGAGGGCGGGATTGTTGCGGTGCTGAGGCGGGCGGAGATTGTGGATATTTTGAGGCCGATGAAGGGGCTTTCCGCTATGGCGAAGGGGGAGCTGGTGGGGTTGGTGCCGGTTGGCGGGGAGGATGGAGTGCTGTGCGGGGAGTTGCTGGGGGGATTCATCGTGCAGGAGAGGGTGGAGACGCTGGAGTTCCTGTTCTTCCTGTTTTTCGGAAAGCAGAGGCGCAATCTGCAGGCGCTGGCGCTGCGGGATCTGGGGATCGTGAAGACGCGGGCGGGGCAGTCGGCGTTCGAGGTCAGGTTCCCGACGAGGGAGGTGGCGGTGGGTTCGTTTTTTTATGCGAAGCTTTCGGAGGCGATCTCCGGGGCGGAGGGGGAGGGGCTGTTGGGGATTGCGGCGGGGCTGGGGGATTGGCCGGTGGCGGGGGTGGCGGCTGGATCAAATATCGAGCGGGACAGGGAGATCTGCCGGTTGGGGTTGCGGCTGGAGCAGGCGGGGTTTCAGGAGGAGGCGCTGGGGGTTTACCGGGAGACTTCGGCGCATCCGGCGCGGGAGCGGGTTTGCAGGATCCTTGTTTCCAAGGGGGAGGCGGGGGAGGCGGAGCGGCTGCTTGGGGAGATGATTTCCTCGCCGTCTTCGGATGAAGAGCTGCTGTTCGCGGAGGATTTCCATGCGCGGAAGTTCGGCGGGAGGAAGGTGGGGCGGCTGACGGGGATGTTGCGGTCGGCGCCGGTGATTTCGATCGATGAGGCTTTCCGGGACAGTGCGGAGGAGGCGGCGGCGAACCATTTCAAGAGGGCGGGGGAACGCGCCTACCGGACGGAGAACCGGCTGTGGGCTTCGCTGTTCGGGCTGCTTTTCTGGGAGGAACTGCAGGGGGAGAACGGTGAGACGAAGCACAATGAATTCGAGCACCGGCCGACGCAGCTGAGCGACGGGAGTTTTTTCCGGAAGAATGAGGAGTCGATCGAGGCGCGGCTGGCGCTGTTGGATGCGGGGATTGACACGCCGCCTGAAGGCGGCGCTCCTTTGCTGGGGTATCTGGAGGAGGTGGCCGGGGCGCATGCGGGGGAGGCGAACGGGGTCTTCCGGTGGAGGCGGGATACGCTGGCGGTGATACGGGAGCTGATCGCGAATGCTCCGGCTAAGGCGATTGCGGCGGTGCTGCGGCGGATGGCGAAGAGGCCGGGGGAGACGATGACAGGCTATCCGGATCTGATGGTGGTGGATGGGGAGGGCTTGCGGTTCGTGGAGGTGAAGGCGGAGGGCGACCAGATCCGCAGGCACCAGCTTGTGCAGCTCCAGGCGCTGGAAAAGGCGGGCTTCCGCGTGGGGGTGGTGCGGGTGGAGTGGTTCGCGGATCCGGATCAGGAATATGTGGTGGTGGATATCGAGACGACCGGCGGCCGGGCGGCGCACCACCGCGTGACGGAAATCGGTGCGGTGAGGGTGCGCGGCGGGGAGGTGGTGGCGAAATACAGCACGCTGCTGAACCCGGAGCGTCGCATCCCGGGGAACATCACGCGGCTGACCGGCATTTCCGATGCGATGGTGGCGGGCGCGCCGAAGTTCGCGGAGGTGGCGGATGCGTTCCGGGACTTCGTGGGGAACGCGGTGTTCGTGGCGCACAGTGCGCCATTTGATTACGGGTTTCTCAGGGAGGAATATGCGCGGATGGGTGAAGATTTCCGCAGGCCGACCTTGTGCACGGTGGTGGCGATGAGGAAATTTTTCCCCGGGCTGCCTTCGTATGGGTTGGGGAGGCTGGCAGAGCATTTCCGGATACCGTTGGACTCGCATCACCGCGCGCTGTGCGATGCGGAGGCGACGGCGGAGCTGCTGAAGCTGATCAACGGGAAGCGGTTGGCGGGGCACTAGGAATGTGTCCGAATTTGGTTAACTGCCCTCCCGTTTCGAGTGTGCGGGGCTTTTTCTCCTATCTGAAATGGAAACCGGGCTTAGTCTGATCGCTATGAAAATGGACAAGCTCGCCGAAAACCTCTGGTTGCTATCGTATCCCCTGAAGGCGCTTGGGGTGGATATAAGGAGGAATGTGACGGTGATACGTCTGGAATCCGGGCGGCTGGTGATCCACTCTACGGCACCATTTTCCCCGGAAGACATCGCGGGGATACGCGGGCTGGGTGAGCCGGGCTGGCTGGTGGAGGGGATGGTGGATCACGATACGTTCAGCAAGGAGGGGCGGGAGGCGTTTCCGGGAATCCCATTCCTCGCGCCGCCGGGATTCAGCGGCAGGGTGGACTTCGAGGTCGGTGATCTGAATTCGCCGCCGGAGGAGTGGCTTCCGGAGCTGGAGGTGATCCCCATCGCGGGTGCGCCGAAGATGGCGGAGTCGGTGATATTTCACCGTCCATCGGGAACTCTGGTGGTGTGCGACCTTCTTTTTCATTTTCCGGAGATCGATTCGCTGTGGTCGAAGGCGTTGCTGACGCTGGCGCTAGGCAAGAACAAGGCTCCCGGTTTTTCCAACCGGGTGAAGATGGCCATCAAGGACGATGAGGCGTTCGCCGCGAGTCTGGAAAGGTGAAGGCGTTGCCCGTGAGTCGGGTTGTCCCTGGGCACGGAGTGGTGCTGGAAGTGGATGCGAAGGAGAGGATGGGGAGACTTTTCACGGAGAAATCTCCGGGATGAGGTTGGCAGGGAACGCGCCCTTTCAGCGGGATGGGCTCCGCGCTGAAGCAATCGCTGCCGTTGACAGCGCAAGGTGTGAAAACCAGGTGAACGCCTAGAATCGAGCGAAAACCACTGCCATCCTGCGTCTCCGGAAG
Organism: uncultured Verrucomicrobiae bacterium; assembly: GCA_963758175.1. GTDB lineage: Bacteria > Verrucomicrobiota > Verrucomicrobiia > Verrucomicrobiales > Akkermansiaceae > Luteolibacter. The sequence goes on along the minus strand of CAVWUI010000002.1, from coordinate 315,781 downwards.
AGGAGTCCAAGGGTTGAGGCGGAGAGAAGAAGGGAGGAGCTTGTTTCCGGGATGGTCACGACGGTGCCGTCCATGGTCACCGCGCCATTGAGCGCGAGCAACCGGCCGAGCACGGTGGTTCCCGAGGTGGTGCTGATGCTCTGGTCCGCGATGATATTGCCGATGAAATCGCTGTCGCCGCCCAGTGTCGCGGAGCTGCCGACCTGGAAGTATATGTTCGATTCGTTCCCTCCATTGATCAACAGGATGCTGGAGTCATACCCTGTCACCAAGGTGGTACCGATCTGGAATACCCACTCAGGATTGAGCTGCCCCGCGCTATCCAGAGTCAGTATGCCGGTGATCTGCGCGCTACTGGCGAACGTATAGACTCCCGGCGTAAGAACCAGTCCTCCCAGTTCCTGGCTTACCACAGTGAAATCCGAGGAAAGCGTAGCCAGGGAATCATAAGCATCCTCGGCGGAGGCCCGGGCCTGGATCGCCAGAGCGTCGTTATTATGAATGGATCCTCCAGTCACTGAACTTCCGGAAATGCCGGTGATCGATGTCCCGGGGCTGGTGCCCACGTCCCCGTAGAAAACCGATCCTCCCGCATCGGTAACTGCGGAGCCTCCAAGAACCGCGAAGCTTTCCGCGAATCCCAGGCTAACGTAGGACTGGCCTGCGCGGACGGCATCCCCCAGTTTATCGCGAAGAACACGGAAGACGCGATGGATAGATTCCTCAGAGAAGGGTGGTGTTTCATAATGTTAAACATGAATTGAACCGTCTTATCAGGGAGAAATCCGAGGACTAGTCTCCCGTCAACCCTGTTCATTAGATGATTTTAGAGAAATTGCTAATCATTTCGTCTATTCCTATCAATTATTTTTAAAAATCCTTATTGTACATAGTGCGGTGAAACGGCCACCCGCGGGCTTCCGGGGGGTGATAGGTGCTTTATTAGGAACGGATCGTTCCGATTACCTTGGTGACGTGTCCTCCACCAGGAACGGATCCATGCTGAAGTCCGAACTCTCGAGACCGACGTTGAAGCCTTCGATGGCGATGACGTTTTTTCCCGGGACGAAGGTTTCACTGAATGTGGCCAGGCTGAAATACTCACTGCCGCTGGCCTCGTGGGATGTCACGGCAAGTTTCCCGTCCGCCTTCCGTTCCACCGATTTCGAGAAAAGTTTTTTCCCGTTCACGTGGAGGATGAAGCCGTCGTCATAGTTGATCGCGAGGCCGAGCTTCCTCATATCGGTGCCGGCGGGTATGTCGAACTCCCTGCGGATGAACACCGAGTCGTATTCACCCGCCATGTCTTCCAGCTCCGTCCGGTCGTCGCTATCGCCGTAGCCGAATCCCGCCGGGCCTTTCTTCCAACCCTCCTCTTCCGCATCGAAGCCGAGCTTGTTCCACATCTCGGTCTCCGGAGTCTCACCACCGGCGAGGTAGTCCCAGACCTCGTTTTTCGCGATGAGGTATTTCACGGATCCGGGAATGTCGCGCGCGGCTACGGCGGCACCCGCTTCCAGGGCTTTCCTTGCCGCTTCTTTCGCACCCTGGGAACCGAGGACTCCCTCGCCAGTGCGCTCTTCCGTTTCAGAAGTCGGCGTCCAGGGCTCGCTCACGATCCTGTTGTCCGCTCCGTCCTTTTTCACGATGGCGAACCTGTCCCTCTCCCTGCCGAGCAGATCGATCATCGTCCCCTGGAGGGTGTCGCCGGAGACATCGATGATGGTGGAGCCGTGATCCAGGATGATACTTCGCATGACAGGCATGATGCCCTTTGAATTCCGCCCCAGGGCACCGCCGTGGCCGGTGACGATGGCGACCGTTCCCTTGCGAGGAGTCACGGCTTCCGGCTTCCGGTAGGCTCCGTCGCCTTCCGGGTTCCCGTCACCGTCGTCGAGGATCACGCCCGTGGCGGTGGTGGGTGTCTGATAGGCTCCATCGATCAGCATGGAGCGCTCGTAGATATGGGAGTGTCCGCTGAGAACGAGATCCACCCCGCCGTCCTCAAGTATGGGCATGATATGTTCCCGCATTTCAACAAGCTGCCTCTCGACATCGCTGTCGTGGGTGCCCTTCGTGTAAGGCGGATGGTGCCAGAAGCCGATGATCCATCCTGCCTTGGTCGCCGCGAGGTCGCGCCTCAGCCATTTCGCCATCGGACCCCGAGGACTTCGGTCGATGTCGTGGGAGTTCAGGCAGATGAAATGAATGGCTCCGTAGTCGAAGGAATAGAACGACTCATCGCCCGAGGGAACGCCACCCGCCTCTCCGCGTGTCGGACAGACATAGGCGTCGAAGAAGGGGCCTTTTCCTATTTTTCCGTCCGAGGTTTGCCCCTCGTGATTTCCCATGGAAGCCCAGCAGACCGTGGTCGCGAGAGTGTCCTTGTATGGCTGGAAGAATTTTTCCTGGAACTGGACATCGGTGCCCTGTCCGTAGGCCATGTCGCCGACATGAAGGTAGAGATCGATGGGCTTGTCCTTCACATAGCCCCGCATCGCCTGGTGAACCAGCCGCTGGTGCTTTTCCCCTGTCCCGGAATCGCCCACCACCCAGATCCGCGTGGCAATTTCCTCCCCGATGGGCGGATGGGTCGTGAAGGCCAGGTTCTCCACGCCGCCCGTCAGTGGCTCCGCGCCATCGAAAAGCGAATAGCGGTAGGTGGTGCCGGGCTTGAGTCCGCCAATGACCGCCTCGTATTGCTTCTGCCCCTCCGGGATCACGCTGAGCGGAGCATCGGATGCCGCCGTCCTGACCCGGACGGACTTCCCGGAGCAGAACCCCGAGATCCCGCCATCCGTCTGAAACCGAACCGTGGGATTCCTGATCTCGCCATCCGCCCTCCAGACCACTGTCACGCCTTCGCTGTGAGCAAGCTGAAGATACGGGCCTCTGGTGATGTCAGCTCCGACGATAGTGAGACTGCCTAGGAAAGGAAAAAGTATCAGACGCATGGGTTCGGATACGTGGATATGGCGAAAAGGGTTTCACCCGGACGGGACAGACCGGGATTTATTTTCCCTGAGGATGACCAGAAACGGATAGTGCGCCTATTTCAGCGAGTGCAGGTATGCGATCACGTCGGCGAACTGTTCCATGGTGAGTGTGTCCATGAGATGCGGCCCCATGAGGGTGGAGGCGGAGGTCTTGACTTCCCTCACATCTCCGGATTGAAAGGTGGTTGTGACTCCGGCGATGTCGCGGATCACGACCTCGGAATCGCTTTTCGAGACGAGAGTGCCCTGGACGGTGGCGCCGTCGGCGGTCGTGACGTCCACCCATGATTCGGCGATTCCTGCGTCGGGTTTGAGGATGGCTTCGGCGATGGCTTCGCGGTCGAGACGGGCGCCGATGTGATTGAGTTCTGGGCCGCGTTTGGGATCTTGCTCGCGAATGCTGTGGCAGGCGACACAAGCCTGGGTTTTCATGATCTCCATGCCCTTCTTCGGAGCGCCTTTCATCGTATCGAGATCGAGCATGATGTTCTCGATGGAAATCTGGCCTATGGTTTTCACTACGGAGCCTTCGGTTTTCTCAACCTCCCCTATTCCTTCGAGGTTCATGCGGTGGCGGTTCGCGAGTGAGGTGATTCGGGCTTTCCCATCGGCGTCCGCGGCGGAGAAGGTCTCGCGGAAAAGTTTTTCGATCTCCGGCGATTTTTCCCAGGTGACAGGTTTGTAGTATGGCCCGCGGGTGTCCGGCTGGGTCGTCCACCACCAGGAGCCGTCATAGGGAGCTTCCTTGGTATAGAGGCGGGAGAGGGTGGCGAGGATCTTGCCTCTCAATTCGTTATCGGTGGCGGAGGAAAATTTCCCCAGGAGACCATCGACCACGGCGGGGTCGTGCATCAGGCGGAGAGCCCAAAGCGCGCCATCCGTGTTGCTGCCGCCGACAGCCGCAAGACACGCATCGACGGCATGGAGCCGGACGAGCGATTGGACGGCGAGATGGGGGACGATGATCGGGGAGTTGGGAGTCGCGTGGGTCCCTCACCGGCAATTCTCCGGGAAGGTGGCTCCGAGAGGATCTTGAAAGAGACGGCGGATTTGGGATTCTTGGTAGTCGCCATCGCGGCTGTCACGGTGAGGCGCTCCATCCCCCCGGGTATGACGTAGTGGATGACGGATGTGGCGTGGGTTCCGATGGCTTGCTTGAAAGGCTTGCCGTCCGCGCGTTCCAACGGCTGACCGTTGGGGGATTTGTTGACGAGGGTCTTGCCCCAACCCTGCTTGGCGGATTTCCATTTCAGGCTGGAAAGCGGGACCTGCTTTCCTTCGCGATCGGTCAGCATCGGGTCGAACCATCCGGCATGATCGCCACCGTCGCCGTTGCCTCCGTCCTCGACGACGAGGTAGAGGTCGTTCGTGCCGAGGAGGCTGATGTCTATATCGACGCTTTTGTTGCCGGAGATCTTACCACTTTCGAAAAGCGGTGGCTTTGGTTCGGAGAGAGGAGCCGATTCGTCGATGGGAGGATTGGAGACGGCGAGGAGTGATTCCGCGGCTTCCACCTTTCCGAGACGCCCGAGAGACACGGCGGCGACAGCACGGACTCGCGGATCTTCGCTCTGGAGTGCTTCTACAAACGGTTCCGGAGAAAGTCCCTCAAGCTGGGTGAGCCTGTCGGTGAGGGCGCGGAGGGCGAATTCCTTGAGATCCTTTTTTCCGGCAAGTTCCAGAAGAGCGGGATTCGCCGCGGCGCCGAGAAGCTGCTTGTAGGTGAAAATGGCGGCGACACGCGACTCGGTCGAGTTTCCCGCATCGTTGACGAGATCCAGGATCGCACCCGCCAGGGATTTTTCACCGCGGGTGAGGATTTCCTGCTGTGTGGCAAGCCGGGCGGTCGCGCTTTCCGATTTCAGCCCTTTGACCAGGTTTTCAGGACTGAGCTCGGTGAGATCGGGAAACGCGGAATATTTCCAACCCTTGGGAACCGCTCTCTGGACGAATCCGAGTTCTGGATTCCCCTTGTATCCGGCGCCTTCCCACGCCGCGATATAGAGTCGGCCGGAGCCGTCCACATCGAGATCGCTGGGCTGGAAGAGGCCGATGAAGTCCTTGGGTTTCTGGGTGAAAGAGGCTCCATCGGGTGTCAGGCGATGGATGAAAATCTGGTTCCTGCCCCAGTCCGCCATCATTGGCTGCTTGTTGTATTTCTCGGGCCAGGTGGGCTCGTCCATGAAAAGGGCGCCCGTGCCGGAACCTCCGCCCAGGTCTTCCAAAGCGGGGATGATCTCGGAGGTGAAATTTTTGAACAGGACGGGGTAGCCGTATTCTCCGGACTGGATCTGATGGATGAAGCGGATGTTCCAGCCACCGCCGTCATTGGTGTTTCCCCGGGTGAAAATGTTCATGAACGGGTCTATCGCGACGTCGTAGATATTCCGCAGACCGTGGGTATAGACCTCCATCCCGGTGCCGTCCGGGCGGACACGGAGAATGCCGCCTCCGAGTTGGGTGAGCACCGTCCCGTCGGCGCCCTTCGCATTGTGGAAGCCGAAATCGCCGACCGCGATATAGATCCAGCCATCGATACCCATACGGATATCGTTGGTGGTGTGGTCGGCGCCCCTGTCCTGGTTGTGCTTGGCTACGGAAATATCCTCGATGAGCGTCTTCGGCGGGCCGTCCGCGATGCCGTCGCGATCCTTGTCCTCGAGGACGGAGAGATTCATTCCGGAGAGTATCCCCGTATCCTGCGGAATGATGGTGTGGAGCACGTAGAGTTTGTCTCCCATGGAAATTAGGCCACGCGGGTTGTCGATTTCCGCAAACACAGTGTGGGAATCCGCTTTCCCGTCGTTGTCGGTGTCCACCAGCCGGATGACGCGTCCCTTCCCCGGGCCCTTCCCTAGCGATCCAAGAAGATCGACTCCGACAAAGACCTCGCCTGTGGCCGCGGCCGCGAGACAGGCGGGGGACGGGGTGATGTCGCTGCCGGAGAATTTCGTGATTTCCAGTTCGGTAGGCTGTGCCTGCGAGGAAAGGGTGAGGGCGGCATAGATGCCGGAGAGGAGTTTTATCATGAAACAGAGGGTTTTGGGTTGAGGGATATTAGCGTTCGTATCCAAGGCCGCGCAAGTGCGCATCCTGTGGCCGGAGGTTGGAGGCTGGTTTCATGGGAGGTGCCATCCGCCTGTTCAGGCCGCTTCCGTCCGGAAATCTGATTTGACGGTAGGCCGGAATTTTCGAAGAGTGACGGAACGATGAGTGGAAACCGTTTGTTTGTGGGTGCGTGCTGCGTGCTGGGGCTGGTCGCGTTTTCCCAGCTGCTCATCGCCGGGATGGCGCTGGCGGTGCGGATCGAGGAAGGGCGGGAGGTGCGCATCGTGGAGAAGGAGGTGGAGAAACTGGTGCCGATACGTATTTCCGTGCCGGTGGCTCCCCGGGAAAAAACCAAGGAAAGGAAACCGCCGGAGCTGCCGCCAGTCCCGGAACCGGAGGAGAGGGGGGTTCCGGCTATCGCGGATCCGCGCTCGGAGCGGCTGGTGAAGGAGGGGCGCACGGCGCGTGTGGCCGGCGACATGGGGTTGGCGATCCTGAAGCTGGAGGAGGCCTTGGCGGATTCACCCGATGATCCGGTGGTGTTGTTCGAGCTGGGGCTGGTGCACGAGGCCATGGGGGTTTTCGGCGAGGCTTCCCGGTATTACGAAGAGGTCTTCCGCATGGGCGTGACCGGGGCGGGGGATCTCTACGGGATCGCGGCGGAAAAGCTGCGCGACGGCTTCGAGCAACCCTCGGACATGCTGGGCAAGATCGCACTGGGGCGGGTGAGGATTTTCAACGACCCGAACGCGGAGGAAGGCCAGCGGGTGGTTCTCAGCGTGCCTGTCCAGAAAGCCCCCGGAGAAGAGGTGGAGGCGGATGAGATCGAGGTGGCGGTGACGTTTTTCAACAAAACGGACAAGGGCAAGATCGTCCAGTTGGAGGACGGATCATGGGCCGTCCCTTCGTGGGTCTCCCTGCCATTCGACTGGGCGGGTGGCGAGGAAACGCTGCGGATGAACTACATGATTCCGAGGCGAGACGAGCAGACGGCGCATCTGTTCGGAGAAATATCCTACTACGGCCAGGTGGTCACCCTCACCTACAAGGGCGAGGTGCTGGATGTCCAGGCATGGCCGCGGGATCTGGCGGCGCGGCTCGGCCAGGCGGCACCGCAGGATGGGAATGGCAATGATTTCCCCGAATTTCTCGACCAGGATATCCTGCCGCCGGACTTCGATCCCGATATTCCGCTTCTCAATCCGCTTCTTCCGGAGTGAAATATCCGCACGGAAGACCGTGTATGGAAATTGTGGATGAGGACAGCGAAGGCAGGATATTCGGCGACTATGTGGCTAGGAAATGCCTTTCCGAGGGTGCCACGACCAGATCATGGCTGGCAGAACAGGCGTCCGTGGGACGGCTGGTGCTGATCGAGGAACTGAAGCCGGAAGCGGCGAACGAGCGCGAGAATTTCCTGGCGGACGTGAGAGCAATGGCCGCGGTGGAGCATCCGCTGGTCGGCTCCATTTACGAGGCATGCACTGAGAACGGACTCTGTTTTTTCGCCCACGAACTGTTGCCGGGGGAAACACTACTCGCGCGTCGAGCCTCTGGGGAGAAGATACGCGCCCAGCGCTTTGTCCACATCCTGCGGAGGATCGCGGAGGCGAACATCTACCACGAGACGCACGACAACGCGACCTCGCCCCTGGATCTCGATTCGGTGCATGTGGACGGGAACGGGGTGATACGTATCAAGAACCTGGCCGTCGCCGGACCGCGTCTTCCGGATCATTCGCTGCGTGACGTGCTGCGTATGGGAGCCGATTTCGAGGAAATGCTGGATAGGGATCAGCCGGGTGGCACCCGCTGCCTGACGCTGCTCGCATGGATGCGCGGGCAGGAGGTGGCGGCACCGTTGCGCTGGGATCAGATACGCGGGTATTGCGAGCAGATCGAGCAGCAGCTCGCGGAGCCTTCCTCGGTCGAGGCTCCACCCACTGCGGCGATACGCCCGGAGAAGAAGAGCGCGTTCGTGTGGATCGTGGGCATCCTGCTGCTCGCCGTGCTTGCGGGGGTTTTCCTTCTCCCGAAAAAGAAGAAACCGTCCAGCCCGGACGCGCCGAAGCCCGGCCTGGTGAATGTCGAGGGTGGCAGATATGCTTTTCCGGACGGCGCTCCGCTGAGGGTGGAGGGTTTCCGCATATCAGCCTATGAGGTCACGATAGGGGAGTATGCGGAGTTTCTCAGCACGCTCGCGGTCTTGGAAAAGGAGGGGGAGGAACGCACCTTCGATCATCCCGACCAGCCTGAGGAAAAACCGGGCCACATGCCAGATGGATGGGACGTTCTTTATCCTGCGGCGAAATCCGGCGGGCAGTGGAACGGGCGGGAAATGGAAGTGAATCTGCCAGTGGTCGGCGTGGACTGGTGGGACGCCTACGCGTATGCCAAGTGGAAACGCAGCGAGCTGCCCACCCAGGAACGCTGGCTGGCGGCTCTTGCGGCGGGGGCGAAGGTGCCATCCGCGATTCCGGTGAGCGAATGGATTCCGGTGACCGCGAAGAGCGAGGATCGCACGTCGAATGGTATCCTCGGCATGGCCGGTTCCGTTTCCGAGTGGACTCTCGAAGCCCGCCCCACCCCCGCGAATCCTCTGGGCGCGCCTCTGTGGGTGATCGCCGGCGGCTCCTATCTCCACCCCGGAAAAGGGGCGGCTACCCGGGAGTGGGTGGAGGACAGATCGCTGAGAAGGCCGGATCTGGGCTTCCGAATCTGCAAGGATGCGCAGTGAGGCGACCGGCGTTGAACCCTTGGTTTCTCAACGTCCATCCATTACGAAACCCTCGCCATCCAGTTCCGCACCGGATGGCAGCGTGGAATTTCCGGGAAACACACGTCCGTTCTCCACGTAAAGGCCGGGAAGGATCTTCCCCCATGAGCGGGGCTTGTGACCGTGCTGGAAAAGACTGTCCTCTCCTCCGTTCTGAGGATGTGGCATGGACATGGAGATGACCTGATCGTCCGTAGCGAGACAGGGCAGGTGGGTGATCCTGTCGCTACCGATGTTTTCCAGAGCGTCTCCGCTGAAGTCGAAAAATGTCACATCAATTGAATGTGGCTCCGCGTTTTTCATGGCTTCCCGGAGGTTTTCCCCACCGATCCAGATTCCGCCAGCCGCAGGATCATACGCGCTGTAACGGACAACCCTCCCCTTCGTTTGCCTGGCGAACTCCTCGAAGGAATTCAATCCGGGCAGATCCCCTTGCAGCATGCGGAGTTCCGCGCCGCGTGGTAGCGCGTCGAGCTGGGTCATCCGGTATCCGTCGATGCGAGCCGGAGTCCCGCCCTTCGCGAAACGTCGCGCGACCGCCTGAGCAGAGGTTCTCATCAACGCCGCCCGGACAAGCTCCCGGTCGGGTCGTCCCGTGATTTCCTCTCCCACCGCTATGCTCAGTCCATACGGGATCCTGCGGGGGAATTTCGTGAAAAACCTGCCCCGCTCGAACGAGAAGATCGATCCCCACGAGCCATCCACCCATACCGGCAGTATGGGCGATCTCACCTTTCTTGCGATCAGCTCGAAGCCCCGCTCCAGCTCGCAGAGACTGCCCGTCCGCGTCAGTTGCCCCTCTGGGAAGAGGGCTACCACGTGCCCCTCCTCCAGCGCCGCTATGGTTTTTCTGATGGCCTCCAGCGGCTGGTCGCGGCGTATCGGCACCGCGCCGAACAATCGCACGGCGAATCGGATGATCCCGCGTTTCATGAATGTCTCGTCCATCACGAAACGCACCGTCCTGTCCGTCACCGCGGAGATAAAAAAGGCGTCCGCGAACGTCACATGGTTCGGCAGCAACAGCACTCCGCCTGTTTTCGGAATCCGCTCCGTTCCGGAAAACTTGATACGGTAGAGGGTCTTCACGGCCGCCAGGCAGACCAGCCGGATGAAATCCGCAGGCAGGATGCGGATGATGAACCAGCTCATCAGCCCGCAGGACACCCCGACGACGGCCATCTGCATGCGGAATCCCGCCAAATCCGACATACCTAGTAGTTCCGCCAAACGTATCATCCCTTCGATGGCTGCCACCGCGATGATGCCGCCGAAGCAGTCCTGCAGGTTCACGGCGGACTGCAGCTCGCCGCGCTTGTCCGCCGGATAGCGGCCTGCATCCATGCGTTCAGCGGGGAAAGGAAAAGGGCGGAGAAGAACGCGAGCAGCCCCAGCGTGATCAGGAAAGCCCAGCCATCCGGTGCCAGGAAGGCCAGCACCAGCGCGCTCGCGGTCATCGCTATCCCGGAAAGCGGCACCCATCCCAGCTCTATCCTTTTCCTCAGCAACCATGAGGCGAACCCGAAACCTATCGCCATCCCCAGCGATGCGGAGGCCATGAAAACGGAGGACAGCGTCCCGAAGCCCTCCCCGCCATCCGTCAGCGACTTCGCCACTTTCACCGACCACAGGTTGATGAACGCAGCGAAACCCCAGAAATAAGCGACGCCGAAGGACGCCTGCCGCAGCCCCTTGTCCGCCCACAGCTCGCCGAGATCCTTGAAGTGGCTGAACAGAAGCTTTCCTGAAAGTCTCTCCCGCCCGTGCGCCGGAACCTTCGGGATGGAAACCGCCATCAGCACCGCCGGAACCGAGAAACAGGTGAGCAGCACCAGCGGGAAAAACGCCGCGTCCCAAGCGTTTTCCGAAACCCCGCCCAGCGCGACGTAGCGCCTGTCATACCACCACCCCGCCACGATCTGCCCGGCGAGGATCGCCAGCATCGCCATCATCTGCTGCACCCCGGCGGCGAAGCCCAGGTGTTTCGATCCGACCAGCTCCTTGTTGATTCCTATCTTCGCCGGACTGAAGAACGCCGACTGCACCGCCAGCAGGAAAAACCCCACTAGAGCCAGCGGCATGCTTTTCGAGAATACCGCCAGACAGATCAGCGACAGGATGCAGACCTGCGCGACGGCCGCGCCGAGAATCACGTTCTTTTTCGAGAAACGGTCGCTGAACCACCCCGCCAGCGGCGCGAACAGGACAAAGGGGATCGCGATCATCAGCCCCGCCGCGGATTCGACATTGTAGCCGACGATCCCTCCCAGAGGGATGAGGATGAACTGCGCCGCCTTGTCGTTGAACGCGTTCTGCGTCTGCTGGACGATCATGCTCCAGTAACCCGCCCACTGCCGCTTTGTCGGCTCGAAATCGGATTCCGGGTCGCTCATTTGGTATCAGATATTCGAGCCGTGGCAGTTGAGATGCTGCGTCCATTTCCATCGCAGGATTCCGCTCCCGCGACTCACCCACCACCACCGCGGGGACACCGGCGACAGTTGTGTGCGGCGGCACATCGCTGAGCACCACGCTGCCCGCGCCCACCTTCGCCTGTGTGCCGATCTCCACACGCCCAAGGATCTTCGCGCCGGCGCCTATCAGCACGCCCGAGCGTATCACCGGATGCCTGTCCCCCTTCGCTTTCCCCGTGCCGCCCAAGGTCACCTCGTGGAGGATGGACACATCGTCCTCGATGATCGCCGTTTCCCCGACCACGAAGGACGTCGCGTGATCCAGCAGGATTCCGCAGCCGATACGCGCCGCCGGATGGATGTCCGTGGAGAAAACTTCGGACGATATGCTCTGGAGATACAGTGCCAGCCAGCGCCGCCCGTCCTGCCACAGCTTGTGGCTCGCCCGGTATGTCGACAGCGCCATGAAACCTTTGAAAAACAGCAACGGCTCCAACGGTGAAAAGCAGGCCGGATCGCGCTCGAACATCGCCAGAAGATCCCGTCCGGCCGCATGGGCGATGTCCTTGCTGCCTGAGAAGATCTCCGAGAAAAGCGGCTCTATCATCTCCCGCGGCATGTCCTCCCGCGCCAGCCTCCGCCCGAGACGCGCCGCCAGGGAGTCCGCGAAGCTATCCCGCGAGAGGACCACATCATCCACCAGTTGCCGCAGCCCTTCCTCCTCCTCGCACAGCCGCTCGGCCTCCGAACGGAGCTGCGCCCACAGGTTTTCCAAATTCGCGGCTTCCCCACGGCACAGCTTCATCCCACCGTGGGGGCGAACTTCGGCCGCTCCTGATTCCAACCCTTCCGTCCCGTTCATGAAAATTTCCCAAAAATTAGAATACGCCTGCCGTGTTCTCGCGCAGCTCGCGAAGACCCATGACGGCAAGACTCTTACCCGCCTTGACGAGCTAGCGCAACGTGAAGCTGTCTCCGCGAATTTTTTAGTCCAGATCCTCAACGACCTCCGCCGCGCCGGCATCATCGATTCGCGCCGCGGAGCCAACGGCGGCTACGTCCTCGCCCGCCCGCCGGAGAACATCACCCTCCGCCATATCGTCGATGCCGTGGAACCGTCCCAGCTCCAGAACACCGCCCTCGACCAGGGCGATTCCGGCTCCGCCGTCCGCCGCGCCTGGGAAAACGTATCCACCAAGCTCGCCGCCGACCTCGACGCCTTCACCCTCGAGGCTCTCGCCAGCCCGCCCTCCGATCCGATGTTCTATATCTGAGAAAACGCCTTATAAGATAGGCTCCACATCGACTTCCACGGTGAGGGTCTGGCCACCGGCACCTAGTGTGACGCCGCGTAGAGGGCTGACATCGGAAAAGTCCCTACCCCAGGCTACGGTGATGTGGCGCTCGCCGGGGAGGAGGTTGTTGGTGGGATCCGCATCGACCCATCCGGTCTCCTCGCCGCAGAAAACCGAAACCCAGGCATGCGAGGCGTCCGCGCCGACAAGGCGTTCCTTGCCCGGAGGGGGAAGGGTTTCCAGGTAGCCGCTGACGTAGCGTGCGGGAAGGCCGAGCGAGCGGAGGCAGGCGAGCATGAGGTGGGCGAAATCCTGGCAGACCCCGGCTTTTCTCTGGAGGACTTCGGAAACGGGGGTGGCGACGTCGGTGGATTTCGGATCGAACTCGCACTCGGTGAAGATGCGGCTCATGAAGGCGTTGGCGGCCTCCAGGATGGGTCTTCCGGGTGTGAAATCCGCTCTAGCATAGTCCGCGAATTCCTCGCCCAGGGGCACCATGGGGGAGGTGAAACGGAATGCTCCGGCCTCGGTACCTGGCGTTCAGCCTGTCCCCGGCGGCGGCTGTCCGGACCGTTTCCCAAGGCGGTGTCGCGGAGGCCTCCGGGCGGGGCATGGGCAGGACTTCGACCAGGCTGCGTGCGACGACGTCCAACTCCCCATGCGCGCCCTCGCACTCGAAATAGGCGGTGACGTTCCCGTAGATGTCGTTGTGGACGCTGCGCCCGACAGGCTCTGGCGTGATCTCCAGGACATGCCAAGGGCAACGCTGCCCGGGCAGAAAGCGCGGGGCGAGACGGGCGATGTGATGGGAGACGCTGACGGCTCCCTCATACACGTAGTTCGTCCGGTGGGTCAGGTTGTAGCGCACGGCATGGGTCTATTCCCGGTCGCGCCCCGTGTCCACATTTACCGGAGTTGCATTTCAGCCCGGGCGGATGTTCAGTGCCCGCCGTCCATGAAAGGCTCCACCGTATTTCTCGTCTTCCTCGGTCTGGCTGTCGCGGCGATGGGAGGCCTGTTCACCGCGCTGATGTGGGGCAGCTACCAGCGGGCGGCGAACCAGCGCTCCTGGCCGCGTGTGGAGGCGGTGGTTCTTTCCTCGGAAGTGGAGGAGTATCAGCACGACGAGTTCTCACCCAAGGAATACCGGCTGGAAATCCTCTACGGATATGAGTGGGAGGGCGAGGCGATGACCGGAGAAAAGCTGACCGCGAGGGGCAGCTCGCCGTCCAAGGATCGAGCGAAGATCGCCGGCGAGGCAAAGGATTTCCCGGCGGGTGCAAAAGTGACGGCCTATGTGAACCCGGCGGATCCCGCGTCCGCGATATTGAAGCCGGATTCGAAGGCGGCCGGCTACTCGATCTGGTTCCCGCTGCTGTTCGTGGTGGGTGGACTGGGGATCGTGGTGCGGGCTGTCCGTGCCTGGAAACGGAGATAGGTTTTTCCCTGCGCCAGTATGTCGGCGAAGGCGGCGATTCCTTTGATCCAGGACATCCGGATCGATGTGTTGACGGAATAGACCGGACGACTCTCAGGAGACGACCCGGGAGTGCGCGGTTCGGCGTTATTGGAGGTTGGCGGGTGGAAGGGTAATGTGCATGATTCGCGGCAGTTCAGAGGTATGAAGGTCATCACTTACAAGGACGCGGGCTATGCCGCGTTTGTCCGGAAATTGCGACGCAGGGCGATCCCTGAGGATTCCGTCCGCGATCTGGTCACGGATATCATCTCGAAAGTCGCTTCCGGAGGTGACGCGGCGTTGGTGGAGCTGACCCAGCGTTTCGACGGTGCGAAGCTATCGAAAAAGGAGCTGTTCATCAGCGAGGCGGAATTCGCGGCAGCGAGGGAAAGCGTTTCCGAAGCCACCCGCGAGGCGGTGCGCCGCAGTCTGAAGAACATCCATTCTTTCGCGAAGAAGAGTCTCCGAAAGGACTGGTCGGCGAAAAACGCCGAGGGCGCGATTGTTGGCGAGCGCTTCACACCGTTCGACAGGGTGGGGGTATACGTTCCCGGCGGGAAGGCTCCTCTCGTTTCCACCGCGCTGATGACGGCCGGATTCGCCCAGGCCGCGGGCGTCGGGGAAATTTTCGCTGCCACACCGTGCGGTGCGGATGGCACTGTGAACCCCGCGCTACTTTTCGCGCTGGAGCAGGCGGGTGTGACCAGCGCGGTCAAGGTCGGTGGTGCCCAGGCTATCGCCGCGATGGCGCTCGGGACGAAGACAATCGCCCCTGTCGATCGTATCGTCGGCCCAGGGAACCGCTTCGTGGTAGAGGCGAAACGCCAGCTCGTCGGGGCGGTCTCGATCGACTTGCTGCCAGGGCCCAGCGAGATACTCGTCCTCGCCGATTCCTCCGCGAAGCCGGCCTACATCGCCGCCGATCTGCTGGCTCAGGCCGAGCACGGTGGCGACAGCGTGGTCGGCTTTCTAACGGACTCGAAAGCCCTTCTCTCCAAGGTGAAAGCCGAGGTGGAGAAACAGACCGCCGCTCTGGGTCGCGCGAAGATCATCAGGGAAGTTCTGAAGACCGGCACCTTTCTCGTCCTGGTGAAATCGATGGAAGAAGGCGTGGAGATCGTGAACGGATTCGCTCCCGAGCACGTTTCGCTGGTCGTGAAGGACGAGGAAGGGATACTCGCGAATATCCGAACCGCCGGTGCGATTTATCTCGGTGCGGACTCACCTGTCGCGGTCGGGGATTTCCTGGCCGGCTCGAAGCCACACCCTGCCCACGGGTGGGGGAGGCAGATCTTTTTCAGGCCTGCGCGCCGACCATTTCCAGCGGCGCACCAGCATCGTGAAAATGGACAAGGCATCCGTGAAGAGATCCCTTTCCGTGATCGAGGAGTTCGCCAGGCTCGAAGGACTTGACGCGCACGGAGCCTCCACTTCCATACGTTTGAAACGATGACCGAGGAAAAGGAATACTCACCGAAGCGTTTCGCGATCACAAGCGTCGCCTGTCCCTCGTGCCATGCGAAGCTCGATCGGGACGCCAGGTGGTGCGGAACCTGCGGATTCACAGGCTCGAAGTCGCTTGAGATGTTCGGAGAGGATCCGCCCCCGCTGCTTCCCATTCTGGATGTCGCCGACCTATGGAGCGCGAGTGATAAAAAGGCGATCGCCTCTGCGGTGAAAAGATTCAACAAGCGATTTCCTCAGATAGCCTGGCGGGTGTGCGCGGTGGCACTAGGGCCGCGGGTCAATCTTTCGGTCTTCGGCTTCTGGCTCATGAACGTCTGCCCACTGGTGGATGGCGAGACTCCGGAAGACCGGGAGTGGACAATTCTTCTCCTCATCGATGGGAGCACCGGTCGCGCCGCGGTCACCACCGGATACCGCGCGGAGCTCTGGCTTACCGACGAGATGTGGGACAGGATACTCATGGAGCCGGTTGCCCTTCTCATGGACGGCCAGCCGGCCAAGGCGGTTACCCTCTTCCTGAAAAAAGCGCGAAAACTGATGGACAGCGCCTGGGAGCGCTCCCAAACCCAACTCCACCCAAAAACCGGCAAATGACACAAGCAAAAGGATTTTTCGCCATGGCCATCGTTCTGCTAACCTTGGTGGCGGAAACGAGGGCACAGAATTCCAAGTCGGAATTCAAGTTCGGAGAGCGGCCGCCGGACGGCGTGTTCGATCAGAAGGGCATCCTGCTCCCCACCCAGCGCCAGGAGATCGCCGAACCTCTCGCCAATGTTCTGAAGAACGAGAGGATAGATGTGATCGTCGTCATTCTTCCCGACATCGGAGACGCTCCGCCTAAACATGTGGCTAAGGTATTCCGTGACGAATGGTCGGTGAGTCCCGTGAATGCCGTCGTGCTTGAGGTTACAGGAAACCCGGATTCCCCGTGGATATTCCCGGGAGATTTGATCAATCGTGTGGTGGATGCAAGCAAGCTACAGGAATGGGTCGAAGCGGGCGAGCGGAGAGCGAATGCGGAGCCGGATGAATTTGGGAAAATCCGCGCGGCCGCCGTTGAGGCAACGGATATCATGAGATACTGCAGCGGCGGGGCGTTGCTCCGAACCGAGGCAATCATCAGCGAGAGGCTCAGGCAGCAGCTCGCATATGAAAAACGGCAGCGCCTCTTGAAACTCGCCGCCGGGCTAGGGCTCGCCGGAGCTATCCCTATCGTGATTGGCCTCGTCTTTCTCTTTACGAACATCGGGAAAAACCGCCCCAGAAATTTTCCCGCCGTCCGCAAGACCACACGCCTGGGAGCGCCCTACGCCGGTGGTAACAACGCGATTTGCATCCCGAAAACGTATTGAACGAAAGCATGAAAAAACGACCACTCCACCTCATCCCCCTCTGCCTGATATTCATCCCCGCATGCGAGGAAAAGAAAACAGCGGAGGAGGAACCGCCTTTCATTTCGAATGTGACAAAGTCGATCACGAACACCGACATACCGATCCTCCCGGTCACCAAAGGCGACAAGTGGGTCTACAGCATTCAAACCGAGATTCCAGCCGGGGTCACATCGGCGAATTCGGCGGCAGTGGATGTGGAGACCAGGATGGATCGGGAATATATCGGAAAAATTCGGATCCCGGGCAAAGAGCCGGAAGTTGATGCCTTCGAGGTGAAATCGCCGGGTCAGCCGGTTCAGCGGGAACTTGTGGAAATCTATGACAACCGAGTGATGATGCGCGGTTCCATGCTTCCGGATGATCCTGAAGGGAAGGTCTCCTGGCTGGAGCCGGCCGTTGTCTTCGTGTTCGCTGGCATGCGTCCGGGTCAGGAAAGTGCGAACATCAGTATCTTCGAAGGCACCCGAAACCGCGCCATTCAAGTGGTTGCAAGAGAATCGGTCACCGTGCCCGCCGGTGAATTCGACACGATCCGCCTTCTCATGACGGGAAACGATGATGAGGTGACCATCCGGAAGACAACCTGGTTCGCGCCCAAAGTCGGCATAGTGAAAGAGGAAACCGTGCGGTATGTGGATGACAATCTCATCTACAGGAGCACCACCGAGCTACTTGAAAAGACATCCAAGTCTGAATAGAAGGATTTGGTTTCCAACTCGATAAGCGGCGCGGCGGGTCGGGAGTCATCCCAGGGGAATTCGTCTTGGATTGGATTGGTTGAAGAATCACGATCCTTTAACGTGTGAAGGCGCAATGCGATGCGATGCAAATTTCCCAATTCGTGATGTGTAGCGGAATGAAGGCCTCTTCTCTAAGAGCGGCGTGGGTTTTTCCCGTCATTCCTCCGGCCAGCCTCTCCTTGGACGCCTGTTGTACTCTCGGAGAGACGACCCCGTAATGCTGATCTTTTGATACACGAAAAAAGCGCATTCTCCGGGGAGAATGCGCCTTTAAATGACTGGTGTTGATCCGTGCGTCTAGCGACGACGGCGGAGAACGAGCAGAATACCTCCCACCGCTCCAAGAAGAGATGCGCTTGGCTCGGGAACTTGCTCAAAGGTCATGGACTGGAGGCCAGCCGCAGCACCGGTTCCCACAAGTTGAAGAGTGAAATCATTAGGGGTGATCGCGCCACCGCCGTTGAAAAGGAATGCTTCACCGGTATTGACGCCAATGTACTGCTGGGTCACGTCGACTGGCGCATTGCCATTGAAGGTGATCGAAATGGTGTTTCCAGATACGAACGAGATGGCTTTGGCTGGACCAGGAGTGAAGTTCTGGATGCTTTGAGCAGGGCCGGTGATGCTGGTGTAGGTAACTGAGCCATATCCCGGAACGAGAACCGTCAGGGGAAGGGGTGTGTTCACAGCGAAGCCGCTGAAGTCGAGGGTGAAGGCCGAGCCCACTGAGCTGAGACCACAATATAGTGCCGCAATAAGCGGAAGTTTCGTTTTCATATTTTCGGGGGGTTCGGGGTTGAAAGAACCTGAGACGACCATTCATGAAAACCGGATAACCGACAAGAAAAAAATGCGTTTTTTAAAAATAAAGAGGGAATACGGATATTTTGGATAAGTTTACAGGCTCAAAAGTCATTCGCCCCTCTCCGATCTACCCATTTGACTTGGCGGGTTTAACCGCTTTGATGAGGCGTATGAAGCACATCCTAGCCGCCATCATCCTCCTGCCAATCCTTCCGGTTGGAGCGACAATCGTAGAAAAGAAAGTCGAATACGAGCAGGGCGGGACAAAGCTCGAGGGCTTCCACGCTTATGATGACGAGATAGAAGGCAAGCGCCCCTCGGTATTGATCATACACCAGTGGACGGGTCTGACAGATTACGAGAAGACCCGTGCCAGAATGCTCGCTGAGATGGGATTCAATGTATTCGCGGCAGACGTGTATGGTAAAGGCGTCCGTCCCCAGCCACCCGCAGCCGGTGACGAGGCTGGGAAATACAAGTCCGACCGCCAACTTTTCCGAGACCGCATGCTGGCCGGGCTGGAGGTCTTGAAAAGCGACGAGCACACCGACGGCTCGCGCGTCGCCGCGATCGGCTATTGCTTCGGAGGCACGGGCGTCCTCGAGCTCGCCCGCGCGGGAACTGAAATTGCCGGGGTGGTCTCATTTCATGGCGGCTTGGGCGCGGCCAAAGGTATGGAGGCGGAGGAAGGAAAAATACCGGCGAAGGTTCTCTGCCTCCACGGTGCGCTCGATCCCCATGTCCCGGCCGAGGAGGTCGCGGCCTTCAAAGCGGAAATGACCGCCGCGAAGGCTGACTGGCAGTTTGTTTCATTCGGAGGAGCGGTCCATGCCTTCACGCAAAAGATGGCTGGCGACGATCCCACGAATGGAGCGGCATATGATGCGAAGGCGGACGCCCGCTCATGGGAGGACATGCAGCAGTTCTTCGCCGAGATTTTCCAGGAATCCTGAAACACGCGGCCTGATACTTTCGCGGACTCTATGAGGGAAATTTTCGACTGGCCGTCCTTCCCGGCCGAATTCGCGACTTCCGCCACGCGAAACGGTTTCGTTCCGGAAGTCATTCTGGAAATGGAAGACGGCGCGATCACGGCATGGGAGAAGGCCGGACGCGGAGTGACGGTATATATATCCGCCGGAATCCATGGGGACGAGCCCGCCGGTTCGCTCGCTCTTCTCGAACTCATGGATTCCGGTTGGCTGCCCGGAAATTTCCACTGGCTCGTCTGCCCCGCTCTCAACCCCGGCGGTCTTGCGCTAGGTACCCGCGAGAACCGCCAGGGGTATGATCTCAACCGCGACTACCTCCTCCAACAGTCTTTGGAAATTGCCGCCCACGCCCGCTGGCTTTCCCGGCAACCGGTGCCGTCTCTCTTTGTTTCCCTTCACGAGGATTGGGAATCGAAAGGCTTCTATTTCTACGAGATCAATCTCGATTGTGAGAACCACGGTCGTTCCCGTGATATCCTCGATGCCGTCGCCGCGCATTTCCCGGCGGAACCGGGGCCTGAAATCGACGGGCACGAAGTCCGGGAGGACGGCTGGATCTATCACTGCGCGGAGGCCGATCTGCCGGACGCCTGGCCCGAGGCGATCTGGCTGGCGAAGAAAGGCTGTCCGCTTTCCTTCACCTTCGAGACCCCGAGCAAGGCCGATCCATCCAGGCGGATCCAGGCGCATATCGCGGGTCTTCGAGCGATTATCGGATCCGGCTCCTGACGTGAATCCCTGCGCGCGCCCTTGCCATCGCCCGCTACCGTGCCTATCACCACCCTCGTGAAACGCATATCCCCCCGTGTCTTCCTTATTTTTGCGGCCTTTTCGCTGCCTCTTTCCGCACAGACCACACCCGGCACCGGAAAAGCGTCGGATGACACATTGAAAAGCAGCGGAGCGGATCCGACCACCGGAACCCCCGCGGAGGCCGCTACGAAGGCTTTTGAAAACGGTGATCACGAGGGCGCCGTGAAACTCGCACTGCCGCTCGCGGAAAAGGGCGACGCGGACGCGCTGTATCTTCTCGGTTTCGCCCATGAGACCGGGCGTGGAGTGGCCGCTTCGTCCGAGAAAGCCGGGGAATACTACCGGAAGGGGATGGATAAGGATCACGCGGCCTCCGCCTACCGTCTCGCATTTCTCCTGATGGCATCCAAGGACGAGACGAGCATCCTGGAGGCCAGGGCTATTCTTGAGAAGAAGGCGCTCACCGATCCCGCCGTAGCCGGACGAATTCTAGGCGAGGCGTTCCTGCTTGGTCGCTTCTCGGGCCAGCCTGATGGGGACAAGGCGGTTTCATGGTGGAAAAAAGCGGGAGAGGCTGGTGATGTCGCCTCCATGCTTTTCCTGGCGCGCTTCTATGACGGCCAGATGGGTTTCCCGGAAAAGTCCAGCGCCGCCCTTTCGCTAAAATGGTTCGAGAAAGCCGCGGAAGCCGGAAACACGGGCGCGATGGTCGCCGTCGGCTCGCGTCTGCTCTACGGTGATGAGAAAAACCGCGACGAGAAGCGCGGCCTCGCTCTCCTGGAGAAAGCCATCGCCGCGAAGGACTATTCCGCGTATTTCGCCAGGGGCACGTGGCATGAGACTGTGAAAAAGGACGCGGAGGCGGCGCTCGCGGATTTCGAGCGAGGCAAGGACGCGGGACAGCCCGAGTCCATGATACGCGCGGCGCAGTTTTACCTGGAGGGCAAGGGCACGAAAAAGGACGCCCCGCGTGCCATCAGTATCTTAAAGACGGCGGCGGAAGCGGGGAACGCCCAGGCACACCTGATTCTCGCCGCGAACGCGCTTCAATCCGGGAAACCCGACACCATGGCAGGATACAAACACCTTGTCGCGGCCGCGAGCGCCGGATTGGCCGCCGCCCAGAACGAACTAGGGCTCTTCTATCTTGGCGGCGGTCTCGGAGCGGCGGACACCTCGGCCGCCGTCTCCTGGTTCGGTCGCGCCGCCCAATCGAACAATCCTGCCGCACAGAACAACCTCGCCGCACTTCACGAGCGGGGGACGGGTGTCGATCAGAGCTATGAGACAGCTGCCCGGCTCTACTCGCTGGCCGCGCAGCAAGGGCACGCGGGTGCCACTCTCGCTCTCGCGCGCTTCCAGGCGGCGGGAGCCGCGACCGAGGTGAACCGCCCGCTGGCATGGGCTCTCGCCACCATCGCGAAGAACCGTGGTGAGAAAAACGCCCCTGATTTCCTCGCCACCCTTGAAAAGGAGTTTTCCAAAGAACAGCTCGCCGAAGCGAAAAAGGAACTCGCCCGCCTCACCGTGGATGGTAAATCCGAGTAGCCCGGCAATCCCATGAGAGTCCTGATCACCGCCGGCCCCACACGTGAGGCCATCGATCCCGTCCGCTATCTCACGAACCGGTCGTCCGGGAAAATGGGCTACGCCATGGCCGCTGCCGCAGCGCATGCCGGGCATAAGGTGCTTCTCATCTCAGGCCCCACATCCCTCGATGTTCCGGCGGGCGTCGATTTTCTCCCTATAGAGTCCGCCGAGGAGATGTATCAGGCCGTCTCGAATTACCTCCCCAGGACCGACGCCGCTATCTTCGCCGCCGCCGTCGCGGACTACACCCCTGCCACTCGCGCGGATCAGAAAATCAAAAAAAGCGGGGACACGCTTTCCCTGGATCTCGTGAAAACCAAAGACATCCTCGGCTCCGCGCGGAGTGAGATGGGATTTGCCGGATTTCTCGTAGGTTTCGCTGCGGAAACCGAGAACGTCGAGGCCAACGCCCGCATGAAGCTTGAGGCGAAAGGCTGCGACCTAATCGTCGCAAACGATGTCTCCCGCGCCGACATCGGCTTCGACACCCACGAGAACGAGGCTCTTCTCATCTTCCCCGACCGCACGGAGCATTTCCCGAAAGCTCCGAAGCACGATCTCGCCATGCGGATTGTCGCGATGCTCGTTGAGTGAAAGCCGGACGCCCTATCCGCGAGGATGGAATTTCCTGTGCGCCTCCTTCAGTCCTTTCATCCCCACATGGGTATAGATTTGCGTGGTGGAAATGTCCGAGTGACCGAGCAGCTCCTGTATTACCCGGAGATCCGCACCGCCCTCCAGCAGGTGGGTGGCGAACGAGTGGCGGAGCATGTGCGGATAGACATTGGCATCTATCCCGGCCAGAGCCGCCCGTTCTTTCACGATCTGCCGGATGCGACCCGGTGTCAGCGCGCCGCCACGTATTCCGATGAAAATGTGCGCGGATGTCCTGGGTTTCACCAGCTTCGGGCGCCCGTTCCTCAAATAAAAATTCAGTGACTCCACCGCTTTTCTCCCGACTCTCACCATTCGAGTCTTCTTACCTTTCCCAGTGACGCGCAAAAAGCCTTCCTCGAAATCCATCGATTCCAGCCGCGCCGCGCACAACTCCGCCAGCCGCAGACCTGCAGAATAGAATAGCTCCAGAATCGCCCTGTCCCTCATTCCCAGCGGATCGTCCGTCGGGATGCCATCCAGCCAGCTCTCGACCGCGCTTGCGGAGAGCGTGACCGGGAGTTTTCTTTCCGCTCTGGATGAGACGAGAGGCTCCGCCGGATCCATACTGATGCCTTTTTTTGAAAACAGCCAGCGGAAGAAGATTTTCAGATGGACGGTGGTCAGCCGCACGGAAGAAGCGCCAAGACCTTCCGACTTCCTATGACGGAGAAATTCGGTGAGTTCCGATGTTCCCACGTCAGAAAGCTGCAACCTTATCCTTCCCATCCAGCTACTGAAACTGCCCAAAGTCTGGGCGACCGAGAGCTGGTAGGACTCCGAAAGTCCTCTCTCGGTGGCCAGAAATCGCAAAAATTCGTCGATTTCAGCGTCCATGAATGAAGAGCAAATCCATACGGAACATAGGAAATAGATAGTTTTCTAAAATTAACGACCACAAAATGTTGAAAATGTTCAAAAAAAGATTGCCAAGGTAATCGAATTGTCTAATCTCGCAAACATCAAAGGAAACGGGATAGTTAATCTTTCTTGACTAATTTTCCCGGTTTTCTAGAAACGCATCGAACCTGAATACCTCGAAAGAACTTCATGAGCGCCAAGACACCATCCATACGACTCGATCCAGGTCTTGTTATCGGATACTCGGCTCCTCTCGCCACTTTTGCAGAAGAGGTCAGCCTCAAGGGTGGAACCCACTTTCTCCTGGCAAGAAACGGACGCGGGAAATCGACGCTTTTGAAAACCATCGCCGGGAGTCTTAAAAAAGTCTCCGGCGGTTTCTCTACGGAGGGCTTCATGCAATATCTCCCCGAGGACATGCGCTTCGATGACGAGATCACCCCGGGAGTCGTTTTCAGGACTCTCCTTCCAAAATCATCCCACGAGGCCGCTTTCTCACTGGCCGACCGCATCGAGTTGGACGTGAACAAGAACTACGGCCGACTCTCCACCGGGAACCGCCGCAAGACCGCCCTCATCATGGCCGAGCATTCCGTGAAAGCGGATCGCGGGAACATCCTGCTGCTCGACGAGCCGTTCAGCGGACTGGACGCGTTCGCGCGAGAGGTTTTCGAAGAGATGTGGGATGCCTCCTCGGAGAACGTCCTCCGCCTCGTCTCCTGTCATCCCGACTACGATTCCATGTCCATGCCAAGCGTCCTCCTCATCGAGGGGAACAGCGTGACCCATCACCGCGCGGCTGACCAGAACTGGTCCACCCTCAAAGCACTTCTCAACTGATAACCTCGCAACGAACATGAGACTATTCAAGCTGACCGCCGCCACCATCTTTCGCAAGAAGGCATGGGCGATCTGTCTCTTCGCGGTTCTGGTTCTTCCTTTCGCCCTGCCGATGATTTCCAGTGCCTCGGAAAAGCCCGTGCTGGTGCAGCCGGCGCGCATACAGGCCGCATGGGGCACGCTTTTCATCTGCACGATGGTTTGGGGCTTCTTCGCCGCATCACGGCTGGGCGAGTCCAACACCCGCTCGGGCACCGGTGAGTATTTCCGGACCACGGGCATGTCCTCCACCCGTCAGTTGTTCGAAATCTGGCTCGCACTCATCTGTTACATCGTGCCCCTCGCTCTCGTTGCCGCGGGAATCTGCCTTTTCGCCGCCATGCCGGGCAATCCGGATGAAAAAGCGATGTGGTGGACGCTGAATTTCCAATATCTCGTCCTCTTCCTCCTGGTTTTCGCGCCCCTTCTGGCACTGGCGTGCGCCCTCTCATCACGCTTCGGCGGCATCGCCGGATTCTGCGCCACCTTCCTCATCACGGCCTACGGACTGTATGGAGTCGGCTACCTGGACAACATGCTCAAGCTGGAGGCGAACTCCGCGCTCCAGGCGCTCTGGCTCTATTCCCCGCAATACCGCTTCGCGGATCTCACGCAACGCCTTTATTTCAAGACTGGCGCGCTCTCCGGAGAGGTTTTCGCGAACATGATCCTCTATTTCACCGCCATCCTCGCCGTGAACACCGGCATCTCCCGCCTCTGCTTCCGCACCAGCTCCAACGCCTGAAACCTCCCGATCGCCCGCACCCCGCCATGAAATCCGTCCCGAACATCATCTCCATCGCCCTCATCGTGGGCGGAGTGGCTGGATTCGCCGTCGCTTCCAGGCCGCTGGTGGAAAACAAGGAGGCGGACGCTCCGCTCAACGTCCTCGGCATCAACCGCAGCCCGTATGGAGAGGTCTTCGCGATGGCGATGCAGGGGCCTATCGACACCTATTTCCACGCCGCCAGTTCCTCCGGCCATGTCTGTGACGATCCCGCGCACTGCCAGCACCATCAGGCGAAATCCAGCGAGGATCTCGCGATCGAAAAATTTACCGGGATCAATGACCGGCTGCGTTTTTTCATCGACGGCCTGGGAGACGGTTTCGAGCGCCGCACCAATCCTTACGCAGCCAGTGACGCCCACAAGTTCCACCTCCGCAGGGGAATCGAGGACAAACTGAGATTCGCCTACAAGCTCGATCCGGCGCACTACGGGAACTACAACGCCTACCACTTTTTCCTCACCCAGCCACAACTCGGCACCCGTCCGGAACTGACTCCGACCGCCGCGAAGCTCGCCGACGAGACCATCGCCTACTGCCTCGCCCAGCGCGACGATCCGCGCAAGGCGCTCACCGCCGCCGCCGCTGCGGGAAACATCCTTGAGCTGATGTTCAATGACTTTGTGACCAACAAGGAGAATCCTACCTTTTCCACGACACAGATGAAAGGCGTCCTTCAGGTGATGGATCACGCCATCGGTCTCTATTCCCATCTCTCCAACGAATGGACGGAAAAAGGGCAGTGGGAGAACCTTTCCGACCTGCGCCTGGCCGAGGTGGAGGAACGCTTCAGCTTCGTCCTGAAAATCCGTGAGAGCCACGGGGAAACCATACGCCGTATCGAGGGTCTCCCCTCCCAGAAAAGCGCTTCGATGGAAGCAAACTGAGACAATTTCCTCCTCGCCAATCATTTCCCGATGCAAACCGCACCTCCACCACCCTTGCCGCCGGCCTTCGCTCCGGCTGCCGCTACCAAGCGCTTCGCGCCGGGTATGACGGGTCGTGATCTGCTCGGTATGATTTTCAAAGTGTGCCGCGAGCTCCGTGTTTCCGACATCCAGATGCGCTCGGGCCGCCCGGTTTACATCCATACCAACAAGGGGATGGAGACGTTGGATTTCCTCGGGACACTTTCCGCGATCCACATGGACGCGATACTCAGGGAGCTCATCCGCAACCGCGAGTCCGCTTCCCACGGATTCGGCACCTCGAATTCCGTCGATCAGCGGGTCGATGACAAGATAGCCGAGGCCATCGCGGATTTCTCCGAGAAAATGGTTTCCGATTTCTCCTGTGACGGCGTGCCCATGGGCGACAACGGCGAGCGCTCGGGACGCCTCCGTATCCAGGCTCACCTTTCCTCCTCAGGCCTCGGCGTCACCTGCCGTATCCTCAACGATTTCATTCCCGAACTGGAAAGCCTTGGCATCGATCCCGATACGACCGACACCCTCCGTCATGGCGTCCTCAAGCGCGCCGGACTTTGCCTCGTCACCGGCCCCACTGGCTCCGGGAAATCCACCACCCTCGCCTCGCTGATCGACTGGCTCCGCCAGAATCACCCGAAGCACATCGTCACCGTCGAGGATCCCATCGAATACCAGTATCCCGATGACATGGAGGATCCCGTCTATGCCGGGCATCGCAAGCCGTCCCCGTCCATTGTCACCCAGCAGGAGGTCGGCCGCGACGTGAGGAACTACCGGCAGGGACTCAAGGATGTCCTCCGGAAAGCTCCGCACGTGATCCTGCTAGGTGAGATCCGCGACCGCGACGCGATGGAGACGTGCATGGAGGCCGCGCAGACCGGCCACCTCGTCCTTTCCACCCTGCATACCACTGGCGCGGTGAAAACAATCGGCCGTATCCTCGAACTCTATCCCCGCGAGAACCATCCGGCGGTTCTCTCGCGTCTCTCCGAGATCCTCATCTTCATCCATTCCCAGGGGCTTCTGAACGGGACAAAGCGCCGGGTCCATCACCTACGAATTCCTCCAGAACAACGACGACTCCGTCGCATCCGCGATCGCCAACTATGACGGCGGCGCGCGTTCCCTCGAGGACGTGATACGCCGTGCCGGCAACATCCAGTGGGACGCGAACCTGGAGCGTTTGCTGCGAAACGGCCATATCACCGCCGATACTTTTGAATCCGCCAAAATGGACAGAACCCAGGACGACGAATTCTGAACAATTTCCGAATCCGGTCTCCCTTGGCCGGTTTTCAGAAAGACAAAACAAAACAAAACAAAACAAACATGAAACTGACACACACCCAAAACATGAAAGCATCCAAGTCCGGCATGACGCTCCTCGAGCTGACCGTCGTCATCCTTGTCCTGCTTTCCCTCATCTCCATCCTCTTCGTCGGCGCTCGCGCGTGGAAGAAAGGTTCGGATCGCGCAGCCAACATCCTCAATATCCGCAACGTGCAGCAAGCTGTCCGCGGATATATGAACATCCAGGAGATCCCTACCCCTGACACTACAGGTGGTGGTGTCGAGCTCCTGAAAGGCGCGATCCTGGGAACAGGTGGCGATGCGTATCTTAAAGAGCCGGTCGCGCCAGCATCCGATCTTACCTACACATACACCGAGACGGCTCCAGCCATCGGCGAACTCTACCTCGACGTGACAGATGCCACGGTTGGTGACGACTACTCGCCTAAGGCAGGTCTCACCGACGACTGGTGATCAATCCGGCGGCACCCCCGGTGCCGTCTGAAACGATTCGGCCCGACCCTGGTTCCCAGGGTCGGCCAGAACCCTTTTCAAAAATTTTAACGAGGATGCCCCCGAATCCATGAAAAGACTCCCCGCTTTTGGCCAATCCCGTACATCCCGCATCCCTGAACGCCTACCAGAGGTTCCGTCAGGCATGTGCTGTCCTGAGTGACACCAGCCGCGCGAACCTGCCAGCATGGTACCAGGAAGCACTGGAACTCGACCACCAGGTCCACGTCCGTCTGGACGGGACGAATCCCGTCGTCTTTTTCTACCACCGGCCGACCGACGTATGGTCGGAAGGAACACCCCTTTCCGAATCCGCTTTCACCGATCCCGAGGAGGCGACACTTTTCGGCACCCGGCTTGTCGACCACGTCCGCTCCCTGAAGGGCACATCCGTGGGTGTGGTTCTTCACATCGCCGAGGAATTCTCCACTGCCGAACTCAAGCCTGAACTGGACAACCCCGCCTCGCTGCCCGACCTGCGCGAGGCCGCTTACGAATCGCCCGAGGAAGTCCTGGACGACTCCTCCATACCGCACGACCAGGCCTCATGGCGTGTGATTCCCTATCCTGCCGCCGGCAGCGAGGTGATAGCCACCACGGTCAGCCTGTCGAGACGTCTCGAACCGTTTCTCAACAGCCTGCGCGATCTCGGCAACGCCTGCAATTTCCCTGTGGTCACCCATTCGCTGTCAGCGCCCCTTGTGGTCATCTCGGGACTGCATTCGGTGTTGCGCAGGGATAGCGGGAAACCCGCTGTTGCCATACTCCAGTATCCATGGTTCACGGCCATGGCGTTTTTCAACGAGCATCTCGATCTGCGACTCATGCGCACGCTCCAGCACCGCGGAACGACCGGCACCTCGAATTTCCGCCACGCTCTGGCCACCACGAACGCCTCGCTGGAGTTCGAGGATCCTGATATCTATATCGTCCCTCTCGGTGAGGAGGCCGATTCACGGGTTCAAGATGAACTGGAGCGGGGTTTTCCGGATTCAAAGGTAGAGACGGTGCGTTTCCCCTTGTCGGAGTCCGTTCCGGAGTGGGCGCCGGAGATGTCCCTGGCGATGGAGCCGTCCCCGGTGGAAACCGAGAATCTCAGCCACACCTTCGGCGCTCTGCGTGGTGAGAAATGGTTTCTCCAGGATTTCCTTTCACCTGCGAAGGCGATGGTCGAGCTGTTCCCGGACGGAAGAGAGATGCGCCTGCTTCGTTTTCTGAAACTGGGGAGGGTCGCGGTGTTCGGCCTGGCCATTCTCGCGGTCGCCTGGATGGCCTTCAGCGCCCTTTCCGTAATGCGCCGACCCGAATGGTCACTTCAACGCGGGTGAGGCCCAGGTCGTGAAGGGGAGACTCGTCAATCTGAACCAGGAGAGGCAGCGCATCGACCATTGGAGCAGTCTTCTCGAGGACAGATCCAAGGCATGGAGTTCCCTGGAAGCGGTCGCCCGGCTGTTTCCGGCGAATTCCGGGATCATGGTGAAGACTTTCAGCCATACCGCCAAACCCGACAACACCCAGGGTCAGGTCAAAGTCGGCTTTACCAAGGAATGGGCCGTCACCGGCTTTGCCAGGGATGGAGCGCTTGCCTATCTCAATTCCCTGAACAATCGCGACGGGATCGCCAGCCAGTTTTCCGAGATCGCGAAAGTGACCGGGAACCTCGCATACGATCCCGAGCCAAAGACACGCACTCTCGTGATCAATGTGAAAACCCAGGAGAACCCCACTTTCAAGCAACTCCCACAGGAGGAGATCGTCGATTCCGACGAATCGACATACCCCTTCGGCTTCAATCTGGTCATCACCCAGCGGTTCGAATCCGCGGACGAACTCGCGATCCCGGCCGGCAAGGCACCCTGAGTCAGCCCATGTACAAGCAGCCCATCATCATCTTCGGAATCATCATTCCAGTCATCATCGCGCTGGCGATGGTCGGGATATGCGGCTACGTCCGCGGCCAGATCACGGGCTCTTATGCGACGAAATCCAAGCATTTCACCGGATTCGAGCAAAGCCGTATGGGCGCGCTGGAAATCGAAGCGGAGATCAGCCGCAAGCGTGAGGCCTCGAACAGTTGGAAGGAACTCGTGGAGCAGGAGACCTTCTCCCTCGTCACCACGAACCTCCGGGAAATCGCGGAAGTGCTCCCGTCGAAGGAATTCCAGCAAACCTCGTTCGAGCGCCTGAGCCAATCGGGTGGATTCGGCAGCGTTTCCGCTCAGAAGTCCTCCGGTCTGAAGTTCAGCTTCCGGGGGACATACCGTACCGTCCAAATTGCCTTTCTCGAACTTGAGACACGCATGCCCAATCTCCAGTTGCAGGAACTCCGTATCGATCCGAGCTCAAGCACCGAGTCGCCCCTGCTGAACTTCCAGGTGGTCTACTCCGCTTGGGAAGACTGACGCACCCATTTCCTCTATGATAAGACCGAAACACATCCACACGACCGCCTCCTCGCGCTTGGTCGTGCTGGTCGTGCTGGCCGGGCTGCTTGTGTTCATGCCCGGCGGCGGTCTGGTCGCCCAGTCGGCGGAAGGTCTCGATAAGAATGAAGTCGGGGAATCGGCCGAAGCTTCCATAAAACCGGTCAAGGAAGACAAGTCCCCGGCGCAACCGGTCGATATCCTGCCTTCAAAGTTCGCCGGCAAGGACGCGCGGGCATACGTGAAGGCCCGTGCAGCCATATTCTCAATGCGGAACCGCCCGACCGATCCGTTCGGTCTTTTCCAGGATCCCGACATGAAGCCCATCGTGCGCAAGCCGGTCGTCAGCGCCCCGAACAAGCGGCTGGCGGCTCTTCCGCCCACACCTCTCGCGGATATCGTGGGTCGCATACGTGTGACGACGATCATGCCGGGGGAAAAAAAATTCCTCGTCGGCACCCGGTCGTTCTCGGAGGGTGACGAGTTCGCCCTGTCGTTCCAGGGCAAGACCATGCGGATGAAAGTCCTGGAGGTCACGCCGAACCGTATCCTTTTCCGGGATCTCGACAAAGGCGAGGAGGCCGCGCTCCAGACCGGCCTGCTGCCTCCGGGCATGGTCATTTCATCGGGAAAGGACCTGAGGCCGCCCGGCATGGTCAGCCCTGTCGAGGAGCTTCCGCTCACCGTGGACGCCGGTGATTTCCAGACACAGACAGAATGACCGCCTCTCAAATATCCATCATCCCCAACACCATGAAACACTACCTTGGAATTCTGCTCGCCCTCGCGATCCACTTTTTTGGAACGGTCTGCGTGTCGGCTCAGGAAGATCTGCTGGGTGACGTGAACGACATGCTGGGGGAGCCGAAAGCCTCCGAACTTCCGCAGTTGCCGCAACCCGGGGCGGCGGATGCGAACCCGGCCGATCCTGGTGCAGCTGAATTCCCGGCCATAGGTGAAGAAGGAGCGCCACTCGCCCCCCCGGAAGACAAGAACCCGGAACTGGAGCAGACCTCCGAGGGCTACATCATCAAGGACGCCGGGCTGAACGACATCTTCCAGTTTCTTGCGAAATCCGCCGGACGACAGTATTTCCACAATCTCAAGATCAACGGCCCCGACTACATGGTCACAGGTCATCTGGATGACGGGAATCCGCTCAACCAGATGGAGGAACTCGCTTTCATGTACGGTCTTTCCCTCCATACGAAGGGAAACACGATCTACGCCCTCACACAGGCGCAGCTTGGACAGCTACCCAGCGCCGAGTTCCATTATCAGCTCAAATACCTGCGCCCTTCCGATATCGAGCAGATCAAGGAACTGCTCCGGCCCATGCTCACGCCAGGCACCGGGATCGTGAACTTCGAGCCGAAGACAAACACCGTCATCATCATTGACACCGCGACACGGATCGAAGCGGTCCAGAACCTCCTGCACGGCATCGACAGGCCGAAGGGGCAGATCATCGTCGAAACGAAGATTCTCAGGATCAATTCCACGGCAGGGCAGAAAGTAGGAGTGAACTGGGCCGCGAACCTGGGTGAGACCGGAGTCGGTCTGAATGTGGCAGGACAGCTTGCGGATGTCTTCGGGATCGCTTCCACGCTGCCCACATCTTTCGGCGGCGAGAGTATCGTCCTTTCCCCGGTTCCAGCTTTCCGGACTTCTCCGGGCGCTGAACGAGGGGGGCATTTCAAACCAGGTTTCCAATCCCACGCTGATCACGGAAGACAACGAGCAGGCGACAATCTCTATCATCGACCGGATTCCCATTATCACCTCCACCACGACCATCGGCGGCGCCAGGCGCTCCAACGACCGTGACCGACGAAGTCCGCTACCGCATCGACTCCTCCGACAAGGCGATCACGGAGGATCCCCAGAACCACCGCGAAATCGGTATTTCCATCGCGGTCACGCCCACTCTTCTGCCAGACGGAACGGTGCGTATGAAGATGCGGCCGCGATCCGCGCAGATCACCGACAATGTGGTCGGACTGAGTGGCAACGTCTATCCGCGCGTGACCGAATCCATGGTGGAGACGATGGCGAGGATACCCGACGGTTGCTCGCTGATCGTGGGCGGCTTCTACGGAGAGGTCAAAAACACGGGGAAGACCAAAGTCCCCTTGCTCGGCGACATCCCGCTTCTGAACTTCTTTTTCAAAAGCAAGGAGGCGAGCAAGGAACAGACCTCGCTTGTCTTCATCGTGACGCCCACATCGTATGACCCGACCAGCAATCTGACTAACAACCGGGTGAGCGGGGATCTGAAAGACAAGACCGAGTTTCCCGATGACTTCGACTGGGTGGATCCCTACAACCCGGGGCCGGGAGCCGATCCGAACCTGAAACGCACGATACGCGGGATGGCGCCGACCCAGGCTCCGTATTACCCGCGCGAGGACGAACTCCGTGTCCGCCAGGAAGTCTCCCGCCAGCCCGTTCCCGAAGCGACGAGATCGAGGCCGCGTTTCAGCCAAGGCCGTCGTCGCTAAACAACGCATCCTCAGTAAAATCGCCCTATGGACACAGCCTTTCAAGCAGCGCCTCCGAAGCCTCAGAAAACCAGAGCGGACGAGATCGTAGAGCGGTGTCTTGTCCGCACCGCGGAGGCGCTCAGCAGTGCCGGGGCTGCCGATGACAACCACATTTTCAAAGCTCTTTCCCAGGTGCGGGAAAGCCACGTGAAAGGTGATCCGCTTGATCTCCTGGAGTGCCTGGCGCGTGTCATGGGCACCGATGAGGAGCGCCTGGGTGCCACGGTCAACGCGCTTGGCGATGCCATTGCCACCACCATGAGTCCATCACCTCCGTCCATTCCGTTCGCCGGGAAACTCATCGCTCCGTCGGCCTTCTACGATTCGTTTGACGCGATGCACCAGCTTGCCCGCGACCTCCTCGTGCCTGTGATCTATGCGGAAGACACCGATGCCATAGGCACCGGCTCAATCAATCCCGTCGCCGCCGCAATTCTGGGCGAGGAGATCCACGAGGCTGTCGGGAAACGCTTCGGCATACGCCCGTTCATCACATCCACGCGCATGGAGTATGAATCCTGGGCGTTTCTCTGCAGAAAGCATTTTGAACTCTGACCCCCGCCAACCTCACAGATGATCGATTTCGACGGCATTTCTTTCAACGAGCTGATCAGCCGACGCATCATGTCGGAGCTGGCCGGTCACGATCCCGGATTCGCGGAGCTGGATCAGGACCAGGTGCCGAACCGTGTCACCCGCTACAGTTTCATGTCCGCGGTCGCGAAGATCAACGGACTCGCGTTCTTTCCGAAGGTTGCCGAATTCTGCGACGCCTCGCTCCACGCCTATTGCGATGCGACGGTGATGACACGGGGGTTCTTCGCCCCGCTTTGTCTCTCGGGGAATGACAAACTCATTGTCGCGACCGCCAATCCCTGGAGTCCGCTCGCCGAGGAGTATCTCGCTCCGCGTTTCCCGAATCTGGAAATCGTTAAAATCGTCACCCTCGCCTCCGAGATCGCGCGGGCCATCGAATCCGTCGCGACGAACAATGGCCCGAGCCGCTCCGAACTGGAGGCCATCGATGTCGAGGACCTCGACGACGGTATCCACGACTTCGACGTGACCACCGACTACACCGAGCCAATGGCGCAACTGATCGCCACGGTCATGTCCGACGCCGTCCGCACGCGCGCGTCGGACATCCATTTCAAAGTGGAAAAGGAGACCTTCTACTACTGTTTCCGCGTGGATGGCGACATCGGGCGGAAAGTGGAGATCCCGATGAAGCTGAAGGACAGGCTCGATGCCTTCCTGCTCAACCTGATGCGCCTTCCCACGGAAATCCGGAACACCGCTCCGGGCATCTCGGGGCGTTTTACCATCTCCTATTTCCACCGGCCCATCGACATTCGCTACGAGAGGCACCGTACTTACCGCGGATACCATGTCACCATGCGTCTTCTCGACAAGAGCAACATCAACGTGACACTTGGGAAAGGCACCCTCGCCTTCGACGAGGAGACCATGTTCGCGATGAACAAGGTCATGAAAATCCCGGCCGGCATCATCGTCATGTCCGGCCCCACCGGCTCCGGGAAATCGACCACGCTCAACGCCATCCTGCGCGAGCTGAACCGCCCTGAGGTGAACATACTCACGCTCGAGAACCCGGTGGAGGACGAGGTGCCTGGCATCACACACTGCGATTTGAAAAGCCCGAAGGAGTTCAAGCCGATGATCGCGTCCTTCATGCGCTCCGACCCCGACATCATCCTGATGGGCGAAGTGCGGGATCTGGAGTCCGCGGAGCTCGCCATCGAGGCTGCGGTCACCGGGCACAAGGTGCTCACCACGATCCACACTCCGCGCGCCTCCCAGATCATCGAGCGCTTCGAGCAGCTTGGCATCGAGCGTTGGAAGATCGCCCAGACTCTGAAAGCCGCCTGCGCCCAGCGTCTCGTGAAACTGCTCTGCCCCTACTGCAAACAGGCCTGCGAAGGTGTCTCCGATCTGGACAGGAAAACCTTCAGCCTTGATGACTCCTGGGCGGCCATTCCGCTTTTCAAGGCATATGACGATGGCTGCGCCGAATGCCGCAACACCGGCTATTCCGGCCGGACAGCCATTCTGGAGATCATCCCCATCACTCCGAAAATTTCCGACCAGCTCTCGAAAGGAGAGATGACGCCCTATGAGCTTGAAGTGAAAGTAGCGGAAGAGGGGATACTCCCCAACCTCCGCCGCTCAGGCCTCCGCCTTCTGAAGGAAGGAAAAACCGACATCGCCGCCGTGAGCAAGGTGATCGACATGACATATACCGATGACTAGCGCGACCATATCCACCAAAGCACCGGCTCCCGCCGAAGCGACACCGAAGACCTATCCCGTGAAGGGGAAGGGAGCCGCTGAAAAGAAGGCGGGTATCACCTTTTTCAACGGCCCGAAGAAGATCAGGGAGTTCTCGAGGAAGGAGCAGGTGGACATGTTCCGTGGCATAGGCTCCATGCTCCGTGCCCAGATCAACACTGCGGACTCGCTGAAATACTATGCCCAGGGCCTCCCGAACAAGGCGATGGTGGATTGCCTGACATCCATCCGCGAGGACATCAGCACCGGGATGAACGTCCATGAGGCCTTCCGCCGGACGAAACGCTTCAATGAGACGATCATCGGCCTGATCCAGGCGGGCTCGGACGCGGGGCAGCTCCACGAGGCCTTCCGCTCCCTCGCCGCGCGTATCGTCAGCGAGTTGAAATTCCAGAAGGCTCTGAAGAAAGCCACACTCATGCCCGGTGTCATCATCGGAGTCCTGATGGGGGCCTTCATCGTATCCCAGGTGAAAATCGTTCCACAGGTGGAGGAGATGCTCTCGGGCGTGGGTCAGAAGGCCGACGGGATCACGGCGATTTCCTTCCAGATCAGCCACTTCACACAGTCGGTCTGGCATGTCTTCGTCCTTTCCATTATAGGGATCGTGGTCGTGATCTTCCGCTCAAGTAAAGTGCGGGGCGTGATCCTCGGCGTCACCATGTCGAAATGGCGGCTTTTCCGCATGCTCATCATGTCGCTGCGGCAGATGACCTTCATCTCGACCATCCGGCTTCTCCACTCCAACGGGATCAACCTCGCGAAATCCATCCGTGTCTCCGCCAACAGCGTCATGGGCACGCCTTTCTACAAGGAGCTGCGCGAGGCCGCCGACAAGTATGAGAACTCAGGTGTCCCGCTCTCCACCGCATTCGCGAAATACACCTCCGTGGATTCCCAGGTGATCCACATGCTTTCCATTGGCGAGAAATCCGCTTCGCTCGATTCCCAGCTGGAGATGCTTTGCGAGATGTATGAGGAGGATGCCGAGAACCATATGACCGCCTTCGCCGCCACCATCAGCTTCGCGGTTCTCCTGATCGCCGTCTTCATCATCGGCGCGGTCTTCGTCGGAACCTTCCTTCCCATTTTCCTCATGGGTCCGAAGATGATGCAGAGCGGAATCTGACCACCACAACGATGCAACTCACTAGAATCGACCGCTGGCTGAAGGAGAAATTCGTTTACGAGATCCAGATCCTCACCCTCCGCCCGGCCGGTTCCGTGCCGCGCGGGGTGCGCGCGGCAGATCTCCCGGACAAGGCGGGCCGCCGCTTCAAGCACCTGTACACAACGGGCGATGCGAAAGCCGCGGAAACCCTGCTCGGGATTCTCAAGGAGGAGAACCAGATGTTCACCACCAAGGTCGTGGACAAGGACGACTGGTGGGTTCAGTTCATCGCCCCGGAGGGAAAATCCCCGACCTGGTACGTGGTTTCGGTCTTTCTTCTCATGGGTGCGCTCACGCCTGTCGTCGTCTGGGTGCGCGGACTGCTGCATAGTCCGGAATTCATCAGGAACTTCTGGGAATCCATCGAGACCATGAAAGGGTGAGTGGCGACCGGGTTCAACCCGCCGCCTTCTGCAAGAGCCTGAGCTTTTCCAGGGCGGCTCCGGACGAGATCAGCTCCCGGGCGATGCCTATCCCGTCGCCAATGTGATCCGAAAGACCCGCGCACGCGATCGCGGCGGCAGCGTTCAGAATGGTGGTCTCCGCCTTGGGGCCGGTGTCTTTTCCCGAAAGGATGTCCTCCAGAATGGCGGCGTTTGTTTTCGCGTCCCCTCCCCGCAGTTCCTCGACGGTGCATTTCCTCATTCCGAAATCCTCCGGGTTGATCTCCTCGTCCTCCAGATCCTGGTATGCTCCGGACTTGCAGATGAGCGTCGATCCCATGAGTGACATCTCGTCAACGGTGCGGTGCCCGGAGGCGTTTCCGCTGACCACCCACGCGCTTTCCCTTCCCAGGCGCTGGAGGATTTCCGCGAAGCTGAAGCACAGCGAGCGATCCGCCACGCCGACGAGCTGACACTGGGGCCGGGCCGGGTTGAGGAGCGGCCCGATGAGATTGAAAATGCTGCGGTGCCCGGCCGCCGCGAGGTTTTTCCTGACGGAGGCGACCGCCTTGAAAGCCGGATGGTAAGCGGGTGCGAAAAGAAACCCGATGCCCGCCACCTCCACGCATTTCCGGAAACCCTCCGGCGGAAGATCGATGCGTATCCCCAGCGCCTCCAGCACGTCCGCCCCGCCGCTTTTCGAAGTGATCCCCCGGTTGCCGTGCTTCACGACCACCGCGCCCGCCGCTGCCGCGATGAACATCGCGGTGGTCGAAATGTTGAAGAGATCGAGCTTGTCGCCGCCCGTCCCGCATACGTCGAGGGTAGGTCGCCTTCCAGTTCGAGACCGTCCATCATCGGATCGACCGCGTGCTCAAGGAATGCCTCGACAAAGCCCGCGATCTCCGCCGGGGTCTCGCCTTTTTTCGAAAGAGCTGTGAGCATGCGCTCTTTCTTCCCGTCATCGACGGATGTATCCAGCAAGAGTCCGGCTGCGACTTCGATTTCGCGGGGTTCGAGATCCTCGCGGTTCTCCAGGTGTTTGATAAGAGCGTCCATGTCAGAAATGCTAACCACGATACGGCCTATCCGAAACGATTAAATGAGTCCCTGTGGCTGATGCTTAGAAGAGTGCCTCTTCCCAAACGCCCCTACGAAACCCTCTCCGGGATAGAGATATCCGGGCACCTGATGAAAATCAAACGGCTAGCCCGCAACGGCAGCACCGGGTGTCTTGGAATGCGCGTTCTGCGGGAAGTCGAAGGTCAGGACGAGCGGTCCGGATCCTGTGTTCTCGATTTCGACACCGCCGCAATCAAGCGCGGACTGGGTGATGAAACCGATCTCGGGATAGAGTTCGCCAAGCTTCATGTCCTGGTGATATTTCACTTCGAGTTTCCCCACCCTGCCGCTTCCGCCATTCGTGTGGAACAGCGCGGGGCTCTCCGGGCAGAACCTGGTCTTGCTGCCGGGCTCAATGATGAGGCGGAGAATCGAGGCCTTCTGGTCGCCGAGGAAATCGCCGTAAACAATCCACTTCGCATCCACTCCCTCGCATGCGAATTCTTCGGCGGTGATGGCCGGACGCGAGTTTTTCTTCACGAAGTCAGTATCCTGGTTCGCTTCGAAGTCGAAGGTGTCTACGAGGAACTCCCAGTCCTCGTGCTTGTCCTTCGGGTAGTCCTGTTCCCGGCAGGCGTAGAAGGCATCGGCGGCTCCGATGCGGCCGTCGAGCGTCCGGTCCTCGGCGAGGAAATGCTCATCCATCGTTACGTGCAGCTCGTGCGTGCAAAGGTCTGTCGGCGAATGAAGCACGCCGTTCGGCATCACAAAACCGTTATCAATGCTCATCATGGTGTGAGGGGACAGATGGCGAACACCATTGTAAGCCCCTTCGCCCCAGCCCTTCATGCACTCGAGGAAATCCTCCTGCGTGACAAACGGGTACAGCCCCATGGCGGTGGTGTGGTAATGCGAGGGATTCACTCCGGGGTTGTCGTAGGAATTGATGTCATACACTTCCCACTTCGCCCAATGGAGATGGTGCGGAATCGGGTTCAGGTTATCGAACTTCTTGGAAACGATGGGCCAAGTGACCTCGCCGAACAATGATTTCGAAGTCGCCGTGACCTTCTCTCCCATGACAGCCTCTGGATTGGTCGTGATCAGATCCTGGAGAGAAATGACCTGGCCGCCCGGTGTGAGGACGTGCGCTTCCCCTTCGCGGAATGGTGCTTTTCCGGTGCGGGTATCGATGACGCCTGTCACAATTGGGACGGTGCAGCACATCCAGACTTCATCGAGACCGGTGCCACCCATGTAGTCCGGATAGTATGATTCCTCATCCAGGCGAAGGCGCTTTCCAGGCGAGCAAAATGTCCGGCCGGCATAGCGGTGCAGAAGCTGAAGCACCCCTTCGTTCTGATTGAGGCAGTCATTGAGAATCGCTTCTGATCCTCCATCGATCACATCCAGCTGGGGGTATTCGTGAAGTTTTTCCGTGAGAATTTCAGTCGAATCGGGCATAAGGAAAGAAATCTGAAGATATTAAAAGGGAGAAGCAAGAGTGAATAGCCCCAATCCGCGCGGACTGGATCAAGGTAAATGGTGTGAACCACAAGATGTTGTGCATCCCAAGGTTTCTGATCGCCCAAATACCACGGGTACCCCCTTGGTGAAGGGGGGGGAGGGGTTCCGAAGTGGGAAGCCGGAGTTCAGAACCCCGCCGACGGGGTTGTGAGTTCCGAGGTCGCGGCTTTTAGCTCCGAGGTCTGGGCTTGGAACCCCGAGGTCGCGGCTTGGAACCCCGATGCCGGGGCTTTTAACTCCGAGACCGCGGCTCTGGACTCCGAGATTGCGGTTCTGAACTCCGGCATCGCAGCTTTTCATCGCGATGCTGCGGCTCCGGAGTGGTCGGGATATTCTTCCTTCCGTTTCAGAGCCAACCGGCCTTCAGCGCCTTCGCATCCTCCAAGGCATCCGCTCCGAGAATGGTCGCGTGACCCATTTTCCGCATCCCGATGGCGCGGCGTTTTCCGTAGAGGTGGAGGGTGGCGCCCTCGGTCTGGAGGAGGGGAGTCCAGTCGGGGGGCGTGGTTTCAGCGGGCCAGAAGTCGCCGAGGAGGTTGAGCATGACGCAAGGTGAGGTGAGTTTCGTGGAGCCGAGAGGGAGGCCCAGGGCGACGCGGAGCTGCTGCTCGAACTGGGAGGTGGCGCAAGCGTCGAGCGTGTGGTGGCCGGAGTTGTGCGGGCGGGGCGCCATCTCGTTCACGACCAGGGAGCCGTCGTCATTCACGAAAAATTCGACACCGAGGATGCCGTGGTAATCGAGAGCCTCCGCGACCTGCGAGGCGATTTTCCTGGCGTTTTCCGAGGTCTCCGGAGAAACGCGGGCGGGGACTATGGAGATATCAAGAATGTGGTGGCGGTGGCGGTTCTCGGCGGGATCGTAGGTTCGGATCTCGCCATCCGGGGAGCGCACGACCATTACGGAAATCTCTTTTTTAAAGGGAACCCACGCCTCGAGCACCGCGCGCTCTTTTCCGAAATTTTCCCAGACATCGGCGGGATCCTCCCCGCCCCCGATCTTGAGCTGACCCTTGCCATCGTATCCGAAGGCGGCGGTTTTGAGGACGCCGGGGCCGGCCAGCTCCGACATGGCGGTGGTGAGGTCCTCGAGCGTCTCGACGACCCAGAAGCGGGCGCAGGGGATGCCGTTCCGCCGGAGGAAATTCTTCTCGCGCTCCCGGTTCTGGCAGATGGCTATGGCCTCTGGCGAGGGGAACAGACTGATTCTTTCCGCAACGCCGCGCAGGGTGGGAAGGGGTATGTTCTCGAACTCGACGGTCGCTACGGTGGCGATGGCGCAGAAATCGAGAAGAGCGCCGGGGTCCTCGAAGGGCTTGTCGATGATCTCGTCCGCGACCTCGACGGCGGGAGCCTCCAGGCCGCCTGTCCAGATGACGGAGCGCACGCCCATGCGCCGGGCGGCAAGGGCGAGCATGCGCCCGAGCTGGCCGCCGCCGATGACACCGACGACCTGTTGCTTGTCCAGGGGAAAGAATACGGAGGCTGACATGGGAAAATTCTTTAACCGCGAATGAACGCGAATTTGCGCGAATGAAGACTTTTGGAATGCGGCCTCCAAATCAAGGAAACCATTTCGATTCGCGTTTACTGGCGTTCATTCGAGGTTCTCTTAGTCGAGAGCAGGGAGAGTGGCTTCCTCAATTTTCGCACTCTGTCTTTTCCGGAATTCGGAAAGTTTTTTCGCGAGGGCTTCGTCATTCACGGCGAGCATGGCGATAGCGAAGAGGCTGGCGTTGGTGGAGCCTGCTTTTCCGATCGCAAAGGTGGCGGTGGGGATGCCTGCGGGCATTTGGACGATGGAGAGGAGGGAATCGATACCTTTGAGTGCCTTGGATTCCACTGGAACGCCGAGGACGGGGAGCTCGGTCATGGCGGCGACCATTCCAGGGAGGTGGGCGGCGCCCCCGGCTCCGGCGATGATGCATTTCAGACCCCGCGATTTTGCGGATTTCGCGTAGCTGACCAGTTTCTCCGGAGTGCGGTGGGCGCTGACGACCTCCGCCTCATAAGGCACGCCGAAGTCTTTCAGCACACGTGCCGCATGCTCCATCGTCGGCCAGTCCGACGTGCTTCCCATTATGATACCGACACTCATGAGCGGCGAGGGTGTCCCGCCAGCCCCGGCG
Organism: uncultured Verrucomicrobiae bacterium; assembly: GCA_963758175.1. GTDB lineage: Bacteria > Verrucomicrobiota > Verrucomicrobiia > Verrucomicrobiales > Akkermansiaceae > Luteolibacter. The sequence goes on along the minus strand of CAVWUI010000002.1, from coordinate 274,595 downwards.
CGTCAATCCAATCGGTGTGGCGATTTTTCCGGAGGAAAATCAGTCCCTGCGGCCAAGGAACATGGACGCGTAGTAGATGAGCATGGCCAGTGAGCCTAGAGCTGCCACGACGTAGGTCATCGCCGCCCAGATAGAGCGCGTTCTTGGCCTTCTCGTGCTCAATCGAAGAGGAAACTCCGGAATTTTCCAGCCAGACGAGGGCGCGTTTGCTCGCATCGAACTCGACGGGAAGGGTGATGAACGAGAACAGCGTGGTGAGCGCGAACAGGCCAACCCAAACATATAGGAGTGCCGGGGTATTGAAGACTGCGGCACCGAGCATTCCGGCGATCATGATGACGTTCAGGGCACCGCCGGCAAACTGGACGGCGGGCACCATCTTCGACCGCATGGTAAGCCATGCGTAGGATTTCTGGTGCTGGACGGCGTGGCCGCACTCGTGCGCGGCGACGGCTGCAGCAGCGATGTTGTTCATGTTGTAGACCGATTCGCTGAGGTTGACCGTTTTTTTCACCGGATCGTAGTGGTCGGTTAGCTGGCCGGGGGTGCTGATTACGCGCACGTCGTTGATCCCGTTTTCACGGAGCATGGTCTGCGCGATCTGCGCCCCGGAGAAGCGGATGGGGATCTGCGAGTGTTCCCGGAAACGTTTTTTCAGGGTATGGCTGACCAGCCAGCTCGCGAGGGCGGTGACAGCGATGAGGATGATCAGGCCCGTGGGTATCCCGAGAAAGCCGAGGGGCATTGTGGTGATGAGGTCGGTTGTCATTTCGTCAAAGTAGTGGGTGTTTCAGTATCCGCAACAGGAAGCGGCGCAAACACGACAAATTTTTCATATTTGCAAGGTTTCGGAAAAAAATTGGCGGGCCGCCTAAGCGACCCGCCAACACTCACGGCCAGACCTTCAGCCGGAAGACAGGCTCCGGTAACCTCCAACAACATGCGAAGTATGGCAAGGTTCCCGGAAACCGGTATCCCCGGGTCGTGACAATACGGTCACGAAGCGGGCCGGACTTCGTTTTTGATCAGGCGGAAACGGTCGTGGTAGCTGCCGCCATTGTATTTCTTGCAGCAGGAGTAGCACGCGACAGCCCGGCGCATAGGGCGGACGCGGAGGATCACGGCGAGGCAGGAGGGGCAGGCGTAGGAGTGTTTCCGCTTCATTTTCCTGCCCTTCAGGGGAAGGGAGTGGTAGGTGGATTCCCCGGGGATGCCGAGATCCGTGCAAGCGGTTTTCCACTCGGCGCCGTGCGGCGCTATGCGTTTCCGCCCCGAGCGCTCGTATGCGACAAGATGGGCGAACTCGTGCTTGAGGGTGCGCCAGACCTCCTCTTCGGAAATCTCGCGGAGCTTCGGGTTCAGTTCGATGGCACGCGCCGGCCACCATGCGCGGCCTGCGGTGGTGCGCATGCGCGGGTTCCAGGAGACACGGACTTTCCGGGCAAGTTCCGGCAGACCGAAGGAACGCGCGGTTTCCTGGCACCAGCCGGTCATCCCGGGATCCGGGTGCCGCCGGGCGGGTTCCCGGAGAGGTTTGTCCGGGGTTGCCGCCGTCCTCCGCAACCATGCGGGGAACCGGAATTCCAACTGGGCTGGGCGCATCGGCATCTTCATATAAAGCAAGCCGAATCGTTAGGGGAAGGCAAGGACGCCTTTCAAGACAGCCATCTTGTTCCTTTACTTACCATAGGAAAATCCTGTTCACTCGCCCGCGATGTCGTCCCTTCGTTTCCTGGCAACCGTCCTGCTCCTGCCACTTGTCCAGATTTCCCTTTTCGCGCAGGAAAACGGGGCTGGAGACGAACTCCTCCCGGTCGAGCCCATACCTCGTCCGGTCGAGATGATCCAGCCGGTTCCCGCTCCGGAAATACCGATCGGAGACATGGCCGCGGATCAGACCCTTCCGGAGAACCTGAAGATCGAGAACGGCGGAGGAACGATCGCGGGAAACCTGGAGGACGGGATAAGCCTCGGGGGCCGGTAAAGGTCACGGGAGACAACGGACTGGAGATTTTTTCAGACACTGCGGAAGTGGATCTGAAGGAGAAGAGCGTGACTTTCGAAGGCGATGTCTCCGTTTATCAGGGGAACATTCTGCAGCGCGGGCGAACAGCCGTCTATTTCTACGAGACGGGAAAGCTCGATGCTTCCGGCCTGCGGGTCTCGATGGATCCCATTCTGCTCGAAGCGGGGAAATTCACCGCGACCAACACGAATGGCAACCAGGTTTTCGTCGGTGAAAACGCGGGCGTCACGACCCACGACGTGGAGAATCCGAATTTCTGGGTTCGCTCGGAACCGGACAACGGTGTATCCTGGGAACAAGGTCGTTTTCAACAACATGAGGCTTTACGCGGGGGATACCCAGGTATTCTGGCTTCCCTACCTGAGCCAGCCTCTGGATTCCGAGCTAGGCTACCATTTCATACCGGGCGCACGATCGAACTGGGGCGCCTACCTGCTCAACACCTATGGCGTAATGCTCGGCGGGACGCGGAATGAAATCACCGGGGAAAATGAGGACGCGTGGCTGCTTTCCAGATGGAAACTAGACCTGCGGTCCAAACGTGGCGCGGCCGTCGGTCTGGATCTGGTGGATACCCGTGAGGAGGAGAAAGACGAGATCACCGGACTGAGTCTATATTACCTTTACGACCTGGATCCGAATGACACGAGAACGGGGGTTCCGAGGTTTTCCACTGATGAGAACAGATATAAGATCGAACTGAAGAACCGATGGGAACCTGAGATCGAGCCGGGAGCGGACTGGCGCCTGGATACGAATCTCACGCTCCTGTCGGACGAATACTACCTTGAGGATCTGGAGCCGAGCAGATATCGCAGCGATCCTTTCCCAGACAATACCGTCGGCATATACCGCCGCGATGACAAGACCCTGTTGTCCCTCTTCGGGCGCTTCCGTCTGAATGATTTCTACCGGGAGGACACGCAGTCCCCTGAAGTCGCCTTGGATCAGGTGCGAGGCCCTTCTTCGGATCCCCGTTGCTCCATGAGGGACAGACTTCGTTTTCAGTACGTGGTGTCCAGGCTGCGGATGTTATCCGGCGGAACATCATTGATCCCGTCCTGAGCCTCCCACCCAATGACCCCCGCGTGCCTGGCTTGCTCGCGCAGCTGAACAGTTACGAACGAGGCCTCGTGAGGCAGATCCGCTCCCTGCCGCCGGGAAGCACGAGAGCCGCATCTCTCCGGGCGCAGCTTTTTGACACAGGCTTCAACCGCTTCCACACGAATCACTCGTTCTCCCTCCCGCTGAACTTCGGCGACTGGCTCACCTTCACCCCTCAGGGTGGCGCGGCCTACACGAACTACTCTTCGGTACAGGGGCCGGCGGATTCCGACTCCCGTCTCCTTTTCCATGGAGGCGCTGAGGCGGCTGTGAAAATTTCCAAAGACTATGGGAACTATCGTAACTCGACCCTGGGGCTCGACGGCCTGCTTCATATCGTGCAACCATACGCGAACTGGTCCGTCCTTGCCGCCGACGAACTGGATCGGGATTTCCCCAAGATAGACAGGCTCACCTTCACCACCCGCCCCCGCCCGCTGGAGCCCTCGCGCTACACCGCCATCGATGAGTTCAACAGCTGGAACATCCTTCGTCTCGGCACGCGCAATACGTTTGTCACACGCCGGGATGGCCAGTCGCATCAATGGCTTTTCGTGGATACCTACGTGGATCACTATATGGACGACCCGGAGGGGGAGCGCAGCTGGTCCAATCTCTACAACGACTTCCGCTGGCAGCCCCTGCCGTGGCTGGGAATCGATGTGGAGACCCAGCTGCCTGTCATTGATGGCGGCTCGGGATTTTCCGAATTCAGCACGAGTGCTAGGTTCATGCCCAATGAGAACGCCGAGATCGCGGTATCATACAGGCACTTGAACAACCATCCTGTTCTCCTGGACTCCGACCGCATAGGCCTGGACACCTATATCCGGCTTAGCGAGAACTGGGGTGTCGGCTCCCGTCATATATTTGAGATGGACGACGGCGTGCTCGAGCAGCAGCAATACACCGTCCACCGGGATCTGGGAAACTGGGTCGCCGGCATTGGCATCAGCCACACGGACAACCGTTTCCAGGACGAGTTCGGGCTAGTGCTCAGTCTCACGCTCAAGGATTTCCCCAACGACACTTTGCCTTTCACAATCGACGCAGAATAGCCAGTCCACCATGCCCATCCATCCCTCCGAACTCCTCGAAGCGCTCAACTTCCGCTACGCGACAAAATCATTCGATCCGGAGAGGAAGATCCCTTCGGAAACATGGTCGGCTATCGAGCGATCACTCGCGCTCACACCGTCGTCCTTCGGTCTTCAGCCTTGGAAATTCCTGGTGATTGATTCGACTGGAACTCGTGAAAAACTCAAGGCCGCATCGTGGGGGCAGGGACAGGTCACGGACGCCTCCCATCTGGTCGTCCTCACCACCCGCACCGATCTGGAACAGCGTGATATAGACTCGTGGATTGCCCGTCTTTCCGATGTGCAGGAAACTCCGATGGAAAGCCTTGCCGGTCTCTCCGGTGTGATTTCCTCATTCTCCGGCGGCATGAGTCTTCCGGAAAAACAATCCTGGAACACCCGCCAGGTTTATATCGCACTCGGCCAGTTGATGACTGCCGCGGCTCTGATGGGAATCGACAGTTGCCCTCTGGAAGGCATTTCCCCTGCCGAATACGACGAGATCCTCGGACTGAAAGACAGTGGCTACGCTACCGCCGTCGGATGCGCTCTTGGATACCGCTCCGCGGATGACAAATACGCCTCCGCGAAGAAAGCCCGCTTTCCACTGGAGCAGGTGGTCGCGCACGTTTGACACACAGCCGTTTTTCCTGACGATAGGTTCACAGGACGATGAGGATCGGGCCACAGTCGTGGCTCCACGCTATTTTCCGAAAACCGCGATCCACCTGTCCACGCTTTTCCCATCCGCGTCCGGGAGATCCCGTGAAAATGCGTGGCGGACATTCGCAAGGACGCGCGCCCCCTTCGTCCTCATGCTTGCCAGAAAAAGCTCGTGCTCGAGATCAAAATACGAGGTACATAGTAGAAGGCCGCCTTCTTTCAAGCCAGCCATCGCCTCGTCAAGTATCCCTTCCCAGACCATGGGCTCGTGCCAGTAGTTCTGGTGGCGGATGATCACGACATCGAACTCGGGGAGCGACTCCATCCTTCCCAGCGTCGCAGCGTTACCCTCCCGGAAAACAATCTCCCCCCCCGGCAGCGCCCAGCGTGCCGCGGCCTCCATGATCGCATCCGCCCGCAGGTCGATCCCCAGGTAGAATCCGATCTCCGCCGGTGCGAGCGACGCGGCCAGCACCCCTGTCTCGTCAGCCCGCCCGCATGCGAGGTTCAGCACGGCAAGTTTCCCGGTGAGGTTGGTCTCAGACAAACCGAGCGCCCCACGCAGTAGAACACCCAGGCGAGTAAGGTCGGCTTCAGTACCCTCGTGGGAAAAGGGGAGTCTGCGAATCATACGGCGGCTATTTTTTCGAACCCTGGGTCGGCATAGCCAGCTCCTTGAAGACTTTTTCCACATACGGAACGCCCGCGTATTCCTCGGCGAACCGTTCGGCTTTCCGGGAGGGGCCGGGAAAAGTCTTGGAAAAGGCACTGCCACCACCGGCTCCGAACTCGGACATGCTCTTTTTCGCGAAATCACTCATTTCGGCGAGTCCCTCGGAGAACCTGACGTTTGTCGCTATGCCCCCGAGGGCGGAGACTTTCTTGGCAATGATCGCTCCGTTGGCTCCGGAAACATCATAGACATCCTGCATCATCTTCCCGATATGGTAGGCGAGATAGGGCTGTTTTGTCTCCAAATCACTCATCCATCCCAGCACGGCGGCCTCGAAGTCAAGACGGTCACCCGCGAGCGAGGAATCCTTCGCGTTCTTCTCCAGATACCTCGCGGTCAGCCAGGCGATCCCCTCCGTATGAACCCAGTTGTCCTCGGGCAATGCGCGGGCGTGGGCACCGGGATAGGCCCGGTAATACGCGTCTTTGCCAAACTTGTCCGCCGCATGAGCACCAAGGTATCGGTTGTAGTCCTTCGCGCCCCCTATCACGAAGTGGTGGCCGCCGGTGGGGGATACCTCACGCGGGATGTAGCCGATGATAGGCATTGTACCGGCGGTTTTCAGCTTCGCGTGGTTCCACCAGCTCATCGCCCCTCCGCCGGAGCCGCCGGTGAAATAGATGCGCTCGGGATCGATGAGTCCGCTCTCCTTCATCGCCTCCACGTTGTTTTTCGCATGTTTGTGGTTCGCCTCGCCGTGGGTCTTGTTGCTGGATTCCTTGCTGCCGACCAGTATCCACCCGAAGCGCTCGCAGCCGTCGACGAAACGCTCCATCCGTCCGGGATCGACGTAACCTGAATCGTTCAGGTGCAGAAGGGGCGCCGGGCGGCCTTTCCTGAGGGTCTTGGGCAGATAGATGAAATAGCTGGATCCGGGCGCGGACTCGACCGGGCTGGAGATTTTTCCGAGAGGGTGATCGTAGTCGGAGGGATCGGCCGCCTCGGCATCGCTCCGCACCGGGTCTCCCTCTTTCGGAAGGGTGATGTCGAAATGTTTCAGAACCATCTCGCGTTGCTCGGGGACAAGTTTTTCCAACGGCAGATCCACCTTCCGGCCACCGGTCAGTTCAAGGGTCACCGAGGCGGCAGTGGCTGAAATGGCACGGGCTTCCGTGGAATGACCGCCAGTAGACTTCCATTCCAGCGTCTCGGTGGGTTCCGCGGCTATGGAGGCGCAGATAAGAAAGGCGGCGATCAGGATGTTTTTCATGAGAGCGAATTTATATAGAAATCATGTTATCATCGAGAGAAACTGGCAAGACGGATTTCGGGAAGCCGGACAGCAGGTGTTGCAAGGACAGGTGATGCGGCTAGTATCCCGGTCGAATGCCGCACCCCACATCAATTCTTCTCGCGCTGTTGGCTCTGATACCTTGCGCCCTGGCGCAGACGGCGGAATCTCCCGTCCCGGCGCCAGCGATAATTCCGGAGATTCCCGACGACGGCGTCCGCGTCTCCGTCCTTGGATATCACGATTTTTCGGAAACCGACAGGGAGACGGCCATGCGCATCCGCACCTCGAAGTTTCGCAAGCAGATGGAGGTGATACGCAAGCTGGAGATCCCTGTGATCCCGATGGCGGATTTCATCGCATGGAAGGACGAGGGGAAAACCATTCCTGCCCAGGCCATCGTCATCACCCTGGATGATGGCTGGAAATCGGTTTACACCGATGCCTACCCGGTGCTGAAGGAATTCGGCTATCCGTTCACGCTCTATCTCTACAAGGATTATGTCGATGGCGGCGGCAAGGCGCTGACCACCGCGATGATTAAGGAAATGATGGCCAATGGAGCGACCCTGGGCAGCCACTCCACGACTCATCCTTTTCCTCAGACCGTCAAGAAGAACAAGAAAGCGGGAGCGGAGGCCTACGATACCTTTCTCGAAAGGGAGATGGCTGAATCCAAGCGTTTCCTGGAGGAGAAATTCAAGACGGTCGCCAACACGTTCGCGTATCCGGGGGGCTATTTCACCGAGGAAATGCTCACCAAGGCGAACGAGGTCGGATACACCCATCTCTTCACAGTCCAGCCTGGGAAAGTGAAACGCTCGCTTCCGAACAACATCCTTCCCCGGTATGTCATCCTGGGGAACCACGACCGTATCTTCGAGTTCGCAATGAGCTTCCGGGACTCCAGCACCTCCATGCCGGCGGGTACCGTCGCCGGGCTGATGAAAGAACTCGCCCATCCCGTCATGCCCCAGCCGGGTGCGATCATCAACACACGCCTCCCGAAAATCTCCGTGGATATGGGAGCCGTGGAGGAATTCGATCCCGCGACCCTGAAAATGAGTGTCGCGGGCTTCGGGGAAGTTCCCGCCACCTATTCGAACGAAGAGAAATCCTTCGCCTGGCGTGTCAACCGCCGTCTCCGCCAACCCGTCTGCCAGGTGGAGGTCACTTGGAAGGACATGGCGGGAAAAGAAACCGAGACCCCTTTGAAATGGAGCTTCCAGATTGACAGGGAGGCAGCGTATCAGCCGGATGAATGAGGTAATCCACTCTCAATTGGGATTTGATCGTAAGGTCTTGTCTTGCGTGGACGATGGGAAGTAGTTGGTTCCGAAATTCGACAGGAGGGTTCTTAACTTGGAGGCTTTCCACATCGGAGGTTTTCTCGGAGTTCGCCCGGATCATGGAATGGAAACCTTGATGAAGCATGACGGCTGCTTCGGCGAGCTTGATCAGAAGCGCAGATTGGGATTTGAAATTCGAATTTTGGGATCTAATCTCCGGCATGTTTTCAGCCCTCGGCGATAGCCTCGACAAGACTTTCCGTGACCTCCGTGGTGTAGGTAAAATTTCAGAAAAGAACATCACGGACGCTTTGCGTGAAATTCGCATCGCCTTGCTGGAGGCGGACGTGGAGTTCGGCGTGGCAAAGGAACTGATCGCCAGGGTGAAAGAGGCCTCGATGGGCGAGAGCGTCCTCAGATCGATCAAACCCGGCGAACAGATCGTCAAATTTTTCCAGGATGAGCTGACCCGTGTGCTTGGCGGCGACAATGTCCCTCTCGACCTCAATCCTCCCGCCCGCATCCTCATGGTCGGCCTGAACGGTGCTGGCAAGACCACCACGTCGGCAAAGCTGGCGCGCCGGCTCAAGAAGGATGGACGCCGGCCGTTGCTTGTTGCTTGCGACTTATACCGCCCTGCCGCCATCGAGCAGCTCCAGACTCTCGGAAAGCAGGTGGATGTCCCGGTCTTCGCTCCGGTTGCGGGGGAAAAGGATCTTCTCAAAGTCGCACGTGAAGCCATAGCGTTCGGCGAGAAGGAAGGGGCTACGGTTCTTATTTTCGATACGGCGGGTCGCCAGGAAATCGATGAGAAGCTCATCGAGGAACTCAAGGAACTGAACGCCTTCCTGAAGCCCAGGGAGACCCTTCTGGTAGCCGATGCGGCCACCGGCCAGATGGCGGTTTCCGTCGCAACCCACTTCGACGAGGCGGTAGGCATCACCGGCATCGTGCTGACAAAGCTTGACGGCGACGCCCGGGGCGGTGCCGCTCTCTCGATGCGGGAGGTCACCGGAAAGCCGATCAAATTCGCCGGCGAGGGGGAGAAACTCGACCAGTTCATCGAGTTCCACCCTTCCCGCATGGCCGACCGCATCCTCGGCATGGGCGACATCGTCACCATGGTGGAGAACGTCGCCGACAAGGTGAACGAGGAGGACGCGATGCGCTCCATGAAGCGCATGCAGTCGGGGAAATTCGATTTCAACGATTTTCTGGAGCAAATGAAGATGATACAGAATCTCGGCCCTCTGGAAGGACTGCTGGGCATGATGCCTGGCTTCAACAAGATCAAAAAACAGCTTCCCGCCGGGGCGCTCGACAATAGCAAGCTCAAGCGCACGGAGGCGATCGTTCTCTCCATGACACCCTACGAGCGTTCACGCCCGGAGATCATCAAGGCCTCGCGCCGCCAGCGTATCGCCGCCGGTTCCGGTTGCTCCATGATGCAGGTGAACCAGCTTATCAAACAGTTCGGCGAGATGCGCAAGATGATGAAATCCCCTGGGAAGATGAAAAACATGATGAAGGCCATGGGCGGAGCCGGAGGGATGGGGGACATGATGAAAGGTATGGGCGGCCCGGGTGGAAAAGGCGGGAAGTTCCCGTTCTAGCCACCGAAAGATACCGATGAAAGAACTCTTATTGTGGTTCCTGTGGGAATTTCTCTTTCAATTGGTCTGTGGATGTATCGGCCATTATTTCGTGAAGCTTGTTACCTTTGGGAAGGTTGATCTTGGCTATGGGGAAGGCTCCGATTCCATTGTGGCCGAACTGATAGGCTTTGCGGTTGTGATAGGGCTGGGGGTGATTGTGGCAGCAGTTTTCTATCGATAAGGTACACTCGGGAGAGGAGTCGCCAGATTTTGTGAATCCTGTGGGTCTCCTAGGTTCCGCAAAACGTATTCTCCACACGTTCATGGGGTAAGGGTGCGGCCTCGAGATCGGCGTAGTCCGGGTTTTCCTTGAAAGGCTTTGTGAGCGCATCTGCGAGGCGGTGGAAGGGGACGAAGTCGTTTCTGTAGGCTGCCTGTATTGCTTCTTCGATGCGATGGTTGCGGGGGATGAGGATGGGGTTCAAGGCTTTCATTTCAGCCACGTGGTCATGGGATTTCGGGAGGGACTGCCAGTTTGCCAGCCAACGATCGGCGGCTATATGGTTTTTGAAAAGAGCGGGGAGATCCGCGCGGGAATCGACATCAGCGAGCAGGGTCAGGTGGCGGAAGAACAGGGTGAAGTCCACTTCCTCTTGTGCGAGGATGCCGAGCGTTGCTTTGGTGAATGCACCGTCCGCATCCGCAAGCCCGAGCTTTTCGCGGAAGTTTTCCAGATAGCTTTTTTGGAACGTATTGATGAATTTCCCAAGTGCCTCCTGCGCCAGTTCTTTCGCTTTTTCCACGGAAGGATCGAGGATGGGGAGCAGGGTTTCCGCGAGGCGGGTGAGGTTCCAGTGGGCGATGTTCGGTTGCGCACCCCAGGCGTATCGTGCGTTTCGGTCGATGTAGCTGAAAACGCAATCGGGATGGAAATTGTCCATGAACGCGCAGGGGCCGTAGTCGATGGTCTCCCCGGAAACGGAGCAGTTGTCCGTATTCATCACGCCGTGGATGAAGCCAAGCGGCAGCCATTTCGCGACGAGGCGTGCTTGTGCCGCGATGACGTTTTCGAGAAACGCGAGGGCGGGGTTTTCCGCGCCGAGCGCCTCCGGATAGTGCCGGTCGATGCAGAAATGGGTGAGTAGTTTCAGCGCCTCCACATCCTGCCTTGCGGCGAAATATTGGAAAGTCCCGACCCGCACATGGCTGGCGGCGATGCGGGTGAAGACCCCTCCCGGTACCGGCGTTTCGCGGGCGACCGTTTCCCCGGTGGAGACGGCTGCGAGGGCACGGGTTGTCGGCACGCCGAGCGCATGCATCGCCTCGCTGACGATGTATTCGCGGAGCACGGGCCGAGAGCGGACTTGCCATCGCCGCCCCGTGAAAAGGCCGTGCGGCCGGAGCCTTTAAGCTGGATGTCGCGGCGTTTCCCGTCCGTGCCGACGACCTCGCCGAGCAGGATCGCCCGGCCGTCGCCGAGTTGCGGCACGAAGCCTCCGAACTGATGCCCTGCGTATGCCTGGGAGATCGGCTCCGCGCCTTCGGGTAATCCATTTCCGGAAAAGGCGGCGAGAGCTTCCGGAGAGTTCAGCCACTCTGCATCGATCCCCAGCTCCTCCGCGAGGGCATCGTTTTTTCTTATCAGAAATGCAGCAGGCGCCTTTGACGGCGTTTGCTTTGAAAAGAAACGTTCCGGCAGCCGCGCGTAGGTGTTTTGGAAGGGGATACCCATGGCGGGAGGGTCATTCGGAAAGAATGGTGTTGCAAATCCCTTCTCCAACTTGCTTCAACTCCTCCCATGCCTGACCAACCCGCCCCCGTTTTCGTCTGTGGGGCGACGGCTTCAGGCAAGACCGCCCTCGCCCTCGCCCTCGCGGCGGAGCTGGACGGCGAAATCGTCAATGGCGACGCTTTCCAACTCTTCCGGGGCATCGAGACGATCAGCGCCGCTCCTTCGGAGGAAGAGAAGTCGCAATTTCCCCACCATCTCTTCGGCGTGCTGAAGCCCGGGGAGAAATGCGATGCCGGCCGCTACTCGGAGATGGCTCTTCCTCTCATCGCGGAGATCGCGATGCGCGAGAAAACACCCGTCGTCGTCGGCGGCTCCGGCCTGTATCTGAAATTCCTCACCCACGGCGCCTCGCCCCTACCGAAAGGTGATCCGGCCATGCGTGCGGAAATGGACGTCCGCCCGCTCGCCGATCTGCTCGCCGAGCTGGAGAAACTCGATCCCACCGAGGCAACTCAAGTCAGCCGGACGAACCGCCGCTTCGTCTCCCGCTCCCTGGAGATCTGCCTGCTCACCGGGGAAAAGGTTTCCGAACTCCGCGACGGCTGGGAGCGGAAAACCAAGGAGCGCGAGAAAAGCCTCAACGGCGTCTGGCTCGTCCGCGATCGCGCGGAACTCCACGCCCGCATCGCGGAACGCACCAAGCAGATGCTAAACGGCGGAGCCATCGAGGAAGTCGCCGCCCTGGATGGCATCAACGGGAGCTGGGAAAAGGCCATCGGCGTTCCCGAAATCCGCTCCTATCTCGCCGGAGAGATCGATCTTCCGCGTTGCGAGGAACTCATCACTTTCGCCACGCGCCAATATGCGAAACGTCAGGAGACCTGGTTCAAGCGCGAGAAGTGGCTGAAACGGCTGGAGCTCTGATTCCAATGCAATGTGAGGCTTTGTCTCTGACGCGCTTCGCAGGATTTTCCTTCCATAACCAGACATGCGTGAGCAACCCTATTGCGCATTCCAATTTCCCTTTCCGGCTGAAAATCCATGTCTCGGGCATCCGCGATCATAACCACCATGCTCTGTATGGCCACTCCGGCCATGGCTGATACCGCAGGCGCCTTGCGCAAACTCGACCAAGTGTTTTCCGGCTACTTCCGGTGGTTCGGCAGCATGTATGAACGTGCCAGCGGGGGTGCCTACTATTCGTTTCCGAGCCGCGCACAGCCGCATGTTTACCCGGCTCAAATCGAATCGACTTCCAAATACAGCAACGTGATCGCCTGGTCGGAACTCGTGCCCGCTGTTCCCCAAGGCCAGCGGAATGCAATGGTGGAGTTCATGAAATCGCGCCAAATGGGGATCCGGCACACAGATATTTCGGCTATTTCCTGGATCCGAACTACATGGTGCTCGATCCGTCAAACAACGGGGCGACTGTCACCGAGCGGCATTCCGGGCGCGCGCTGAATTTTGCCACCGGCCTCCTTGATCTCTTCGGCGCCAAGCCTAGCTATCCACTGCCCGGATCCGGCGCGGGCGGGGCACCGCCGCCACACCTCGCGTCCGGCCAGGCATTCAAGGATTGGATCGATACGTTGAATTGGGATCGTTCCTGGACTCCCGGCAACACCATCCTCGGTCAGACCACACTCATCAACGGCCTGCAACCCGCCATCCGTGAGGAAATTCTCACCGCAGCCTGGGAGCATTTCCCGACCTATCAGGATCCCGCAACCGGACTTTGGGGAAACCTTTCCTCCTCCGAAAACACCAGGCCCTACATCGCCCTCAACGGGGGGCATAAAATCGCGGCGTTCTACAAAGGCTTCAGCCGACCCATCCCCCATGCCGACGCCCTTCTCGCCACCGCGCTTCGGGAGGTTTCCGGAAACGAGGTCACCAATCTTCTCTACACCTACAATTCATCGCAGCTTGTATTCAACCTGCAGGACTCGCTTACGACCCCGATGGCCGAGCAAGCGCGAGACGGTTTTATCAAAAAACAGGCCGCAAATCTCTCCCTGTTCCGGCAGGCCGATGGTGGCTTCGCTGGTACGACAGCCGGTACAACTCCCGCCAGCCAATACTGCCCGGCAGCCCCGTTTGCCTATAGCAACACCGATGTCGGAGGACTCGCGCTCAAGACCCGTGACACTCTCAACAAACTGGCCAATGGCAAAGTTGTCCCCCTTTCCTGGGCGAGTGATGACCGCATCTTCGCCATGAGTGGAGACCTAGGGAAAGAACTCGCCTTCTTCGATTTCAACGGGAATTCCCTGATCCCGCGCACGGATCCTTTAGCCAGCGCCAGCGCTCTTTCTGCTGGCGGAACCGATTCGCGCGTCGGATTCGCGTCGGAGAACGGCTCGATCAACTCAACCCAAATCGCCCACTCTGGATTCAATGACCGGGATTCCTACTACGAGTTCACCTTTGCGCCAAATGGACGGGCGCTGCAGCTTTTTTTCCTCGCCATATCGTCCCGCAACGGGAGCGGCTCGGAAAATGAAACGGTCGTCCTGAAATACAGCGCGGACGGTGGTGAAAGCTTTCTTGAGGCGGGTCGCACGACTATACCCGGATCAGACTCCGGACTCCAGGAACGTGCCTTCCCACTACTCATCATCGACGCAATGCAGGATTTGTCCGCGCCGGTCGTTTTCCGCCTCTACGGCTGGGATTTCGCAAAAAGCGGTCGTTCCTTCCGACTCGATGGGATCCAGGTTTTCGGGCGTGAAAAGCCTGGCGATTCCCCGAAGTGAGTGCCTCCAACCGTTTCCATATTCGATCACGGCTCGCCCGGAAACGGATTTGCGGATAGGCGGAGTTTCACTTCTTCGGAAGACACCGAAGGCTCGCTGTCCAACATTGAGAGGGCGCAGGCGGCGGTGATGCCGAGGGTTCCCAGCACGGCGAGAAAGAGGGTGCCGGTGCTGTGTTTCCCAGCAAGTATGCGGCCTACACGTCTTTCGAGGGAAGAGGTATCGGCCATCGCGAGGGCGAAGGAGTTTGGGGGATGGCTTTCCGCGAAATCGCAGAGGGCGTTTGCGTATGCCTTTGCATCAGTGCCCTGGCGGAGGACGGATTGGTCGCAGGCGCACTCGGATTGCATGACGTAACGGCGTGCCATCCAGTGGACGAGCGGGTTCCACCAATGGAGCGCGCGTACCAGCTCCACACAGAGACGAAAAAGGGGATCGTGCCTGCGATGGTGGGCAAGCTCGTGGGCGAGAGCGATTTCCCGGTGAGCTTCAGGAAGCTCGTTCCACCCGGCTGGAACGAAAACCGTCTTTCGGAAAACCCCTGCGGCGACCGGGCTCCGGAGGTCTTTCAAGGATCGGATGGATACACCGGCTATGGTTTCGAGAGGGATCGAACCTTTCTGCCACCGCGCGATGAAAATTCCTGCGAGAAAAACTTTTCCGAGCGAGAGAACGAATCCGGTGGCCCAGAGGGCGGCAAGAATGGAGATCCCTGGGAAGCCGCTTTGTCCGGAGGAAGGCGGGAGAATGTCGATTTTCGGCATCAGCGCGACCATGGTCGGCAGGATCGCGAGGAGGACGAGCAGGAGAAAGGTGAGTTGCGGATCGCGTGCGGCATCCTTCCGCCCGGCCAAGAACACGAGCGCGGCGGCGATGATTGGGAATGTCAGGATCGCGATCATTTTCCGGTTCAGGATTTCATCTCGTGCCGCTCCCGTCGATCAGCTCCCTGATGCGGGCGATCTCGTTTTTGGAGAGCTTCTGGTCGCCGGGGTCAAGCAGTGCGGCGACGAGTTTTTCAGGGCTTCCCTCGAAAAAGGTGGCCATAAGTTGTTTCAAAGCCGTGCGTTTGGCGCGCTTTTCCGGCACCGCCGCCTGATAGACATAGCGACGGGAATCCTTCGTGTGGGAGACAAGCTCCTTCTGCTCCAGGGTAGAAAGAAGCGCACGGACGGCCGAGTAGGTGGGCGGATCAGGAAGCTCTCCCATCACATCCTCCGCCGTGCACCTGCCCTTACGGAAAAGGATGTCCATCACCTGTCTCTCGCGTCGCGTGATCTGTCCTTCTTCAAATCGTTTCATCGCGCCATTCTGTGTGATGCAGGAAAAGCTGCAACTTAAATGCTGGAAAAAAAGCATTTAGGTTGACGACCTGCTTACTAAATGCTGTTTTTGCAGCACTATGAAATTGAGAAATGTGACTGTGTTCGGTGCCGCGCTGTTTGCCTTGGGTCTGAATTCCTGCGCCCCTCAGGGAGGCATCCCATCCATCCCGGGGAGCGCTCCGGGTGTCGAGGACATTGTCACCAGCGGGTTGAGAAGCGGGGATCAGGCAATCAACCGTAATCACATCGACGCTCTTCTGAATAATCCGAGGAATCGCCCCGGTCTTGCCACGGGCTGGGGAGCGGAAAGAAAATCGGAGATGGACTACACCCCTTTCACACGGACTTCCTCGAAGCCGGTCGGAACGGACACGATATTTTACAATGACACCGAAGGCATGGAGGCGATGGCGGGCAACAGGGAAAAAGTCGGTGCGATGCAACGGGCGGCCGGCGAACTGGTGGAGTGGGGGATCAAGGGCGGATTCGGGTATCTGCCCACCTACAAGGATTACGGTTTCCGCCGTCGGTTGGTCGCCGGGAAGAAAGGCGGCAATTACTCCATCGTGGTGAAGAACCGGAGTAAGAGCGATCTGGAGATCGTCGCCAGCGTGGACGGACTGGATGTGCAGGACGGGCGACCCGCCTCGTTTTCCAAGCGTGGCTATATCGTGGCACCAGGAACGACCGTGAACATAGAAGGTTTCCGTACCAGCGCGGATACCGTCGCGAGTTTCAAGTTCTCCAGCGTTTCAAACTCCTATGCGAATATGAAGCATGGAAACACCCGCAATGTCGGCGTGATCGGGATCGCGGTGTTCACCCGGAAAGGCGTGAATCCATGGGGACGTATGCCCGCGGAGGTCAGGAAGCGAGGCACCGCGAGTCCTTTCGCCGAGGCTCCGTAGCGTCTTCCGCCCGGATGCTGATCTCGATCGACTTGCTCATCGGCGTGCCGGATCCCTTTGCCTGGGCGGTGACGGGAACAAGGACGTTCGCTTCCGGGAAATACGCGGCGGCGCACCCGCGTGGCATCTCGTAGGGGATGGCGGTGAAACCTTCGGCATGACGTTCTCCGTCCGTCCAATGGGAGGTTATTCTGATTTTCTGTCCCGGTCTGATGCCGCGCTCGGCCAGATCCTGAGGATTTGCCATGAGAATGCGGCGGCCGTTGGCGATGCCACGGTAGCGGTCATTATCGCCGTAGATGGTGGTGTTGAACTGGTCGTGGCTGCGGAGGGTCTGGAGGATGAGGCGGCCTTCGCTTGGCTCGAAGACATCGATCGCTCCCGTTCCGAAAACAGCGCGTGACTCGGGAGTGTCCCATATCCTTTCCTTTGCCGCGTTGGGTAGGTAGAATCCTCCCGGTTCCTGGGCGCGGAAAGGGTAGCCGTCGAAACCGGGGACTACCTTTTCGATGCGAGACCGGATGGCTCCGTAGTCTTCGGAAAATTTCTTCCAAGGGACGGGATGGTTTTTTCCGAGAACCGCTTCCGCGAGTCCGGCGATGATCTCCACCTCGCTTTTCAAATCCTCCGAAGCTGGTTTCAACACCCCGCATGAGCTTTGCACGATGCCCATGGAATTTTCACAGGTGACGAAGCGGTCTTCCCCGTCCCGCTCACTGCGGCCGAGGCACGGCAGGATGAGGGCGGTCTTGCCGGTGACCAAGTGGGATCGGTTCAGTTTGGTGGAAACGTGGCAGGTAAGTTCGCATTTCCGCAACGCCTCCGCCGTGTAGTCGGTGTCCGGGCTGGCTTGGAGAAAGTTTCCACCGAGGGCGAAAAACACCTTCGCCCGGCCTTCGTGCATCGCGTGGATGCTGGCGACCGTATCGAAGCCCTCTTCGCGCGGTGAGTTGATGCCGAACTCCACATCAAGCGCGGCTAGGAACGTCTCCGGCATTTTCTCCCAGATGCCCATCGTCCTGTCGCCTTGCACGTTGCTGTGGCCGCGGATCGGGCAGAGTCCCGCACCCGGTCTGCCGATGGCACCGAGGAGAAGGTGGATGTTGGCGACTTCCCGAATCGTCGCGACCGAATTCCGGTGCTGGGTCAGGCCCATCGCCCAACAGGTGATCACCTTTCGCTCTCCCTGCAGCATGGTCTCCGCGAGGGAACGGATTTCCATTTCCTCCACCCCGCTCATCCGCGTGATTTCTGTCCACGTCGTATCGGAAACGGAATTACGGTATGCGCCGTAGTTCGCGGTATGCCGTGCAATAAAATCCATGTCCTCGACGCCCGCTTCGATCAACGCTTTCGCGATTCCACGGAAGAGTGCGAGGTCTCCATTCACCCTCACGCGGATAAAGGTGGAAGCCAGTGGCGTGTTGATTCCGAGCATTCCTGAAATTTTCTGGGGATGGGCAAATCCAACCAGCCCGGCTTCTTTCAGAGGGTTGATGGAAACGATCTTCGTCCCGCCTTTCACCGCCTCCTCCAAGGTCGTGAGCATGCGCGGATGGTTCGTCCCCGGATTCTGGCCGACGCAGAGGATCGTATCCGCCTCAAGGAAATCATCCATCGTGACCGTTCCTTTCCCGACTCCAATCGATTGGTTCAGGGCGAGGCCGCTGGACTCGTGGCACATGTTCGAGCAGTCCGGGAGGTTGTTAGTGCCGAAGCTGCGTGCGAAAAGCTGGTAGATGAAAGCCGCCTCGTTGCTCGCGCGACCCGAGGTGTAAAAGATGGCCTCGTCCGGGGAGGGGAGGTCGTTGAGCGTTTTGGCGAGGAACTCGAAAGCGTCCTCCCAGGAAATCGGTTCATAGTGGCTCGCTCCCTCGCGCAGCACCATCGGCTCGGTGATGCGACCCTGCCTGTCGTGCCAGAGATCTTCCTGAGCAGCCATTTCCGCAACGGAATGTTTTGCAAAGAAATTCGGATCGGCGCGTTTCCCCGTCGCTTCGGAAGCGAGCGCCTTTGCCCCGTTTTCACAGAACTCCGCGAACGACCGGTCTCCATCCGGATCAGGCCAGGCGCAGCTCGGGCAGTCGAACCCGCCATGCTGGTTCATTTCCAGCAGCCCCTTGGTCCCGCGCAGGAGGCCGGCCTCGCGGTTGATGTGATTCAATGAGGAAACCACTGCCGGAAGACCCGCCGCCCAATCCTTCGGCTCCCCGGTCTTCAGATCGTCATTCGGCATTCAAGCAGTATAGGGAGAATGTTTCTATTTGCCAGAGAGAAGGGACTCGTCCCCTGTGGGAAACCTATGGGAACTTCAAACGCAGCGCCTCGACAACCCCGTGGCCGGCGCTCCCGCTTGTGATCAGTCCATCGCGGCCCGTAATGATTCCGCGTATCGCCTCCACGGCGTTCGCGGGGCATGCGGCTTGGCCGGAATGTGCTTCGGAGAGCATCTCGATGTCGTTGTGGCTGTCTCCCATGGCGAAGATTTGAGAGGTGGGTATCCCGTAGAGCCGGGCCATCTCCGTAAGCGTGCTGCCTTTCTGGTAGTCCTTGTGGCCAAAGCGAAGGTAGATGGAGTTCCGCTGCCAGCCGAGGCCGGGAATCTCCGCCACGATGGGAGCGATGTGCCCGGCGATCCATTCCATTTCCTCCTCGGTGCGGGAGATGAGTCCGGCGGGTTCGCCGTCCATCTCGATGTATTGCGCGCCGGTGTGTTCCTCGACTTCCCGGCGGACTTTTTTGAGGACATTCTTCGATTTCTTGAAAAGTCTGGAGATGTCCTTTTCACAGCGCGCGTTCCAGTCCTTGTGCGGGAGGAAGCGTCCGAAGGCGTTGGGGAAGTGGATCTCTCGCTCGCGGGCGATCACCCAATCCGGGATAAAGGGAAAGCTGCTCTCTATAACGCCTTCCATGACCTGGGGCATGAACCGGCCGGTGTTGATGCCCCAGACTGCGCCTTGCGATTCACGCAGGCGTTTGATTTCCGTGAAAAAATCCACCGGCACCGGCGGGGTATCGGCAGGATCATGCAAAGTCCCATCGAAATCGAAGGAAAGCAGCAGGGCGGGCTTGGGGCAGGCGTCCAGAGTTCTCACGCGGGGACGCTACAAGGAAGAGGGAGTGGGGCAAGTGCGAGAAGAGAGTGAGGGGGAATTCCTTGCGGATCCAAAGTTCATTTTCATTTCCGTAGCTCATCCCTCCAAGCCTCGCGGGGTGCGTTTGCAGGAAGTGCGGGAGGAAGGGGAGTTCGGTTCGCATTTTCCGCGCGCTCCCGGAGTTTTGCGAAGATGAGCATATTGAAGAAATGCATGAGGCCTAGGACGAGCAGGACTACTCCGATCTTGGTGCTCAGCGCTTCGAAAATCCCGGTGGTTCCTTGAACCATGGTCTCCAGCTTCAGATAGAGGGTCACGAAGCCTAGGTTCACAAGGTAAAACCCGACGAGAAGAAGATGGTTCACGCTGTCCGCAAGCTCTTCGTTCTCCTTGAAACAGCTGACAAGGAAGATCCTCCCGTTCTTATGGAGGGTTCGCGCGACCCAAATGGTGACGGGAATGGCGATGATGAGATAGATGGCGTAGGTGGTGACTGTCTCGTTCATGATGTTTACTTTCGAAGGAAACGATAGTTTCAGAAAATACTGAAAACAAGAAAAATCGAGGGTCTTTCTTTGACTCGTTTTTGGAAAGTCTGTCCACATCCCCCAGAAGTGGACGGAAATGCCGGTTTTCCTAACGTTTGAAACTAGGTCTTACAGGAACCCCGTGTTTCGCGAAGTGCTCCTTTGCTTCGCCGACCGTGTGCATGCCGAAGTGGAAAATGGAGGCGGCGAGGACGGCGTCGGCTTTGCCTTTTTCCAAAACTTCGACCATGTGGTCGAGGTTTCCTGCGCCGCCGGAAGCGATGACGGGGATGCCGATGGCGGTGGAGATGGCGGCGGTGAGTTCGCAATCGTACCCGGCCTGGGTGCCATCGGCGTCCATGGAGGTTAGGAGGATTTCTCCCGCGCCTCTGCTCCAGACTTCCTTCGCCCACTCTACGGCATCGAGGCCGACGGGGGTGCGGCCGCCGTGGGTGTAGACGCCCCATTTGCCGGGGGCTTCGCGTTTCGCATCGATGGCGACGACGATGCATTGGCTGCCGAAGGCTTTCGCGCCTTCATCGACGAGGCCGGGATTCGTGACCGCGGAGGTGTTGATGCCCACTTTGTCGGCACCGGCCTGTAGCATGGTGCGCATGTTGTCCACGGAGCGTATGCCGCCGCCAACGGTGAGGGGGATGAAGCATTTCTCGGCGGTGCGTCGGACGACATCGACCATGGTCTCGCGCGCGTCCGAGGAGGCGGTGATATCGAGGAAAACGAGTTCATCGGCCTCCTGTTCGTTGTAGGCTACGGCGCACTCGACGGGATCTCCGGCATCGATGAGATCGATGAAGTTGACGCCTTTGACAACCCGGCCGTTGGTGACGTCGAGGCAGGGGATGATTCGTTTTGCGAGCACGCCGGAACTTCAAATTTTCAACTTCAAACTTCAATGAAGAAAGGGAGGTTTCGGAAGTTGTCCTTGGGGGTGGAAGGGTTTATGTGTGGAACATGTCCGTAGCTGAAAAGAGATTGCCTACCGGGGATGAGTATCTGGAATGGGAGGAAAAAGCGGTTGAGAAGAGTGAGTTCATCGCGGGAGAGATTTATGCGATGTCCGGGGCTGGTTTGGCTCACAATCGAATTTCCTCGAATCTTACCCGTGAGATCGGGAATGGTTTGAAGGGAAGAGGTTGTGATGTCTTTTCTTCTGATATGAAAGTCCGTGTGGATTTTGCGGACGCTTATTTTTATCCCGATCTGTTGGGTTTGTGCGGGGAGTTCGAGCCACACAACGGGCGCGACCATACCTGCCGGAATCCGCAGTTTATCATCGAAATCCTGTCCGATAGCACGGAAGCTTATGACCGGGGGAGGAAGTTTCTAAACTATCAGACTGTTCCGAGTTTAAAGGAATACGTGCTGGTTTCACAGGTTGAGAAAGTGGTTGAGGTATATCGAAGGGACGGGAACCGATGGATCTATAAGGCTCTTGACGGGCGATTTGGCGGTCTTGAAGCTGGAGTCGGTGGGGTGTGAGGTGGCGCTTTCTGAAATTTACGGGGGTGTGGAGTTTCCGGGTGCGGGGGAAGGTGGTTGAAGACTTGGGCGCGGACTGAGTGTCCACGCTCCACGAAAAAACGGCGACCCTTGCGGGACGCCGTTTTCGAGAGGAACGGAATTTGATCCGTTCGTTGCCTCAGGCTTCGCTGACCTTTGGCTTGCCTACGCGGCGGACGGCACCGAAACGTTTCTGGAACTTGTCGATGCGGCCTTCGGTATCGACGAACTGGGCGAGTCCGGTGAAGAAGGGGTGGGAATCGGAAGTGATACCGGAGGAGATCACGGAGTATTCGACACCGTCGATGGTCTCCTTTTTCTCGGAGGATGCGGTGGATTTCGTGATGAAGCGAGCGCCCGTGGTCATGTCAACGAAGATCACGGGATTGTATTTCGGATGGAGATCCTTTTTCATGGGAGTGGTTGGTTGACCGCACGTACCAACGCGCGGGGCGGGGAAAGTGGCGGAAATGGCTGTGGTGTCAAGTTTCTAATGGCGACACTCACCTCGCTGCGGCCTGCTGGAAAAGACGGCGGGTCTCCGAGGCGTCGCCGTTGCCCATCTTGGCGCGCTGTATCATCATGATGGTGGAACGCTTTCTCACCGGATCGATCCATGCCTGGGTGCCATAGGCTCCGCCGTGGCCGAAGCTGCCCGCCGACAATGGTGCGGTGACCCCGACAGGCTCGACGACACGAATCCAGCCCAGGCCGTAAGCGCTACCGGGGACGAATCCGGCTTGGAGATCGCCCGTGTGGGAGCGGGTCATTTCGGCGATGGACTCCGGGGTGAGATAGCGTTTTCCGTCCAATTCGCCTCCGTTGAGTATCATGCGGGTGAACTTCCCGTAGTCCGCCGCGGTGGAAAACAGTCCTCCCGCGGCTGTGGGGTAGCGGGTGGTGTCCGTCGGAGATTTTCCGTAGAGGACGTAGATTTCGACCGGTTTGAAACCGTCTTCGGTTTTCTCGTAGGAGGGGGAAAGGCGTTTCAGCTGCTCTTCGGAAAGGTAGAAGGTGGTGTCCGTCATGCCGAGAGGAACGATGAGGTTCTCGGAAAGGTATTCGGGATAGCTTTTACCGGAAACGGTCTCGAGGATGCGGGCAACGGTGTTGATACCCGACTGGCAGTAAGACCATCTGGTGCCGGGTTCGAAACCGAGGGGTTTGGTGGAGACGAGGGCGGTGAGTTCGGCAAGGGTGGTGGTGGCGGCGTTTTCCTCGTCGTTCAGATCCTTGAGTCCGCTGGTGTGTGACATGCATTGCGCGATGCTGACTGTAGCCGGTTCGCCGTCCGGGCCGGCGAGTTTTCCGAATTCCGGGAGATATTTGGAAACGGGATCGGAAATTTTCAGGAGGCCTCTCTCGACCGCCATCATAAGAGCGGTGCCGCAGACCGGCTTCGACATGGAGGCGATCCAGAAGATGGAACCGCTGCCAGCTTGTTTCCCTGTTTCCGAATCGGCCATGCCCGCCGCTTTTGAAACGAAAATCCCGGGCGCATCGACCTGGACGACGATTTCCGCGATCTCGCCGGACGCGACCCGTTCCTCGGCGAACTCGGCAAGTGATTTTCCTAGTGAAGTGGCAGGTGCGGTTTCTTCCGCTAGGAGGTAGCCGGTTACGAAAAGGATGGGGATCGCGGAAAGTAGGGTTTTCATCGGGGTGGATCCTACGGGAACGACCGGATCCGGGCAAGGCTTGCGGAAGAGGCTAACAGGCGAGCGGGGCGGCGAGCTTGAGGAGGGCGGGATCCATCCTGTATTTGGCGTCAGCTACCTGGTCGATGGGTAGGTGGCTGTAGGTGCCGTCCTTGAAGGTCATGATCGCGTTGGTCTCCCCGGCATTGAGCGCATCCACGGCGGCGACCGCGAATTTGTAGGCCATGATGCGGTCGTGGACGGTGGGCGAGCCGCCTCTTTGCACGTGTCCGAGAGTGGTGAGGCGCGCTTCCATACCTATGGAATCGGTGATGAAACGGGTGATGTATTCGGCCATATGCGTGCCCTCCGCGACGACGGCGATGACGTAACCGCGTCCTTCGGCGACGTCCGCCTTGATGCGCGCGCCAATCGTGTCGAGGTTGTATTCCATTTCCGGGATAAGGCAGATCTCCGCGCCGGAGGAAAGGGCGCTGGTGGCGGCGAGGTAGCCGCAATGGCGTCCCATGACCTCCACGACGAAGGCGCGGGAGAAGGAGGAGGCGGTGTCCCGGATGGAGTCGATGGACTGGCGGATCACGTTCAGGGCGGTATCAACGCCGAGGCAGTAGTCGGTTCCGGCGATATCGTTGTCGATGGTGGCCGGGATACCGGCGAAGGGGATTTTGAAATCGGAATAGAACTGGTTCAAGGCGCGGAATGAGCCGTCGCCGCCGATGACGATAAGCTTCTCGATCCCGTGGGATCTGATGTTTTCATATGCCTTCCGCCGGACGGCGTGGTCGAAAAACTCCGGTGAACGGGAAGAGCGCAGGACGGTGCCGCCCTTGTGCATGATTCCGGAGAGGAGTTCCTTGGAAGCGGGGACGATCTTGTTCGCGACCAGCCCTTTCAGGCCGTCATAGACGAGAAACGGACTGTGACCTTGCTGGGCGGCGTATTCGGCGGCGCATTTCACGGCGGGATTCATGCCGGCGGAGTCGCCGCCGGAGGTCATGATGGCGAGTCCGGGTTTTTCTGGTGAAATCATATGGTGCCGGGCAGGAAAGCAGAAGAAGTGCCGAGTGGCGGGTGATCAGCGACCGGTGAAAGACTTCGCGGGATAATCCCTCCGTCGGTCAGTCATTCCGTCTTCTAAAGCCCCCGGTATTCCGCTGCGAGACGCTTCGCGGTGGCGATGGTGTTGCGGTGGAGCTTGGCGGTGAACTCGGGCTGGCGATTGTAGCCGCCGCCGTAGAGGATGGCGACGGGGATGCAGTTCTTGATCATGGCGCGGAGCAGGACTTCGTCGCGG
This sequence comes from uncultured Verrucomicrobiae bacterium, assembly GCA_963758175.1. GTDB lineage: Bacteria > Verrucomicrobiota > Verrucomicrobiia > Verrucomicrobiales > Akkermansiaceae > Luteolibacter. The sequence goes on along the minus strand of CAVWUI010000002.1, from coordinate 250,056 downwards.
CGCTGGATTTCCTTCAGGGAAAGGTGCATCTGGCCGAAGCGGTCATTGCGGTGGTTGTCAGCGCCGGAAATCCAGATGACGAGATCCGGGGAGAAGGTGTCGAGGGCGTCGGCGAGGGTCTTGAAAAGCTGCTGGAGATACATTTCCCCCTCCACGTAACCGGACGGTCTCCACATCGAGTGAGGAGGCGATTTTCTGGGTGGGATAGTTTTTCCCGACGTGGATGGAGTAGGTGAAAACCTTCGGATCATCGCCAAGAATGGATGCGGTGCCGTTCCCCTGGTGGGCGTCCGTATCGACTACCATGATCCTGATTCCGGGGCGCTTGTCCTGGAGATCGCGTATTGCGATGGCGATGTCGTTGAAGACGCAGTAGCCCTCGCCGTGCTCGCGGAACGCGTGGTGGGTGCCGCCGGCGAGGCAGACGCCGACTCCTTCCTCAAGCGCGGCGTTGCAGGCAAGGCGGGTGGCCTCGACTTCGGTGGCGGAGCGCGAGAAGAGGTTGGGCGAGGCGGGCAGTCCGAGCAGGAGCTGCTCCTTCCTGTCGAGGGCGGCGGATTGGATCTTCTCGATGTAAGCGCGGTCGTGGACGCGGAGGATGTTGTGGAAATCGGTGGCCTTGACCTCGGTGATTTCCTCGGGGCGGAGGATGTGTTCCTGGAGAAGCATCTCCTTGGAAACACGGAATTTGTCCATCGGAAACGGGTGGCCGGCGGGCAGATCGAGCTCGAGAGCCTGTGAGTAGAAGCAGCGCATGGGGATGACCCTAATTTCTAAACCATGGACTTCAAGGAAGAGTCCTCACGGCAATCGAATATAGGATGGCGGACGGAGGAAAAAGAACACAGGCTCGTCGCCAATGAAACGATTCATCAGGTTCGTCACGTTCTCCCTGCTTCCCACCGTTCTGCTCGCGGCACTGTCTCCCGGACAGGAGGCGAAGCATCCGGAGAAACCTCTACTGTGGAAGGTGGAGGGAAACGGGCTTGAGAAGCCGTCGTATCTTTTCGGGACGATACACCTGGGCCCGAAGGAGGTCACGACCCTGCATCCGGAGGCACGGAAGGCGTTCGGCTCCGCGGACGCCGTTTACACGGAGGTTCCGATGGATCCGGCCTCACAGCTGGCCGCCGCGCCCATGATGATACGGAAGGACGGGAAGACGCTCGACGATTCCATCGGAGAGAAGGTATCCGCGCGGTTGGACGAGGAGCTGAAGCTGATCAACCCGGCTCTGGATTCATCCGCCTTCCAGGCGTTGCAGACATGGGTGGTGGGAATCAGTCTCCCGCTACTCCCCGACCAGCTCGCAGGGAACAAGGCTCTCGATCTGGTGCTGTGGGAGGAAGCGGCGGAGACGGGTAAGAAAACCGAAGGCCTGGAGACCGTGGAAAGCCAGCTCGCGATTTTCTCGGAGATGACCGAAGAGGAGCAGGTGATCATGCTTTCCGAGACGATTAGGATGCTGAAAGAGGATAGGGACAAGGACAGAAACTCGGTGGATGCCCTGACCGCGGCATATGTAAGCGGTGATGTGGAGAAAGTGGAGGCGGAGATGGAAAGGGGCATGAAGGAGATGGCCGATAGCGAACACAAGGAACTGGCGGAAAAATTCATGAAACGCATTCTGACGGATCGCGATGTGTCCATGGCGGCGACTATCGCGGAAATCCTCGAGAAGAAGCCGCAGGAGGTGCATTTCTTCGCCGCGGGCGCTGCGCATTTCTCCTCGAAGACGAGCATCCGCAGTCACCTGGAGAAAGCCGGATACACCGTCACAAGGATTGGCGGATGAAGGTGGCGGTGGTGGGATGCGGGGCCGCCGGTGCGGCGGCCGCCGTTTTCCTGAAACGGGCGGGGCATCAGGTAACCGTATACGAGCAGGCGCCGGAGTGCCGGGCGGTGGGCGCGGGTTTCCTGTTGCAGCCGAGCGGGATGGATGTGCTGCGGGAGCTGGGGATCTACTCGGAGGTGGTTTCGAGGGCTTCGGAAGTCCGGAGGTTGCATGTCCTGGAAAAAGACGGGCGCGATCTGATGGAGCTACGCTACGGCGAGCTTGGCGAGGGGTTTTTCGGGCGGGATTGCATCGGCCCGTGGTAATGGGCGCACTGATCGGCCTGATGGAAGAAGAGGCGGTTGATATTCGCTGGGGCAGCCGGGTGGAGGCGGCGCGGAAGCTTGCGGACGGCTGGGAGGTGGAAGGGGAGAAATTCGACCTGCTGCTTGTGGCCGACGGTGCGCGCTCGACCATGCGGAGGGCTATTCTCGGCGATGGCTACGACAAGGGCTACGGTTGGGGCGCGCACTGGTTCATTGGGAAAAACAACGGGGCGTTCCCATCCGGCGATCTGCACCAGGTGGTGGAGGGGACAAGGCTTCTGGCGGGCTTTCTGCCGACCGGAACGGAGCGCGGTGGAGGCGACGAACTGTTAAGCCTTTTCTGGAGTGTGAGGATCGCCGACGATGTGAATACCCGGAGCCAGCCGCTGGACCAATGGAAGGACGGGATCCTCAATCTGTGTCCGCTTGCTGAAAATCTGATCAACCAGATCGGGAGTTGGGATCAGGTTCTTACCGCCCGCTATGGTGATGTCAGGATGCGAGAATGGCATGGGGACAGGCTCGTTTTTCTCGGCGACGCTGGCCACGCGATGAGTCCCCAGCTCGGCCAGGGCGTGAATCTCGCGTTAGCTGACGCGAGTTGCCTGGCCAGGTGCCTTTACGAATTGCCGTTGGAAAAAGCCCTGCCGGAATATTCCCGGAGACGCGGCCCGGTGCTGCGCTACTACCAGCTCGCCACCCGCTGGCTGACACCCGTCTTCCAATCGGACTACGAATTCATCTCTCCATTCCGCCACTATGGTTTCCGGGTTTCTCAGAGGATCCCGTTCGTTCGGAAAATGATGACCCGGTCGATGGCGGGGATGATGAGGGGCATCTGACCGGAGGTGTCGGCTGGAGACCGGAGAATCGGTAATTCCGGCTTTGTTCTGGTCAAAACGGGATTTCGGACGGAGGGTCACTGAAGAAAATCTATGAGCGCGAAGACGAAGAAGCCGGTGGCCAGGGAACTGTTGTTCGGGGATCTGTGGGAATTCGATCCCGCGCCGGAATCCGCGCCTGCGGAGATCGCGGATCGATACGGGCTTTTCATAGGCGGTGAGTTCGTGGAGCCGAAATCGAAAAAATGGTTCGATTCCATCAGCCCTCGCGATGAGAAGAAACTTTCGGAAATCGCCCTGGCAAACCAGGCGGACGTGGACTCGGCTTATTCCGCTGCGTCGAAGGCGGCTCCCGCGTGGGCGAGACTTCCCGGCGCGGAACGCGGCAAATATCTCTACCGTCTCGCGAGACTCCTGCAGGACAGGGCGCGGGAATTCGCTGTCGCGGAGACCCTGGACGGCGGCAAGCCCATACGCGAGGCGCGCGATTTCGACGTGCCGATGGCGGCCGCGCATTTCTTCTATCACGCTGGCTGGGCGGACAAGCTGGAGTATGCCGCACCCGGCAGGAAGCTCGCACCCCTGGGGGTGGTCGGCCAGGTTATCCCGTGGAATTTTCCCCTTCTCATGCTCGCGTGGAAACTCGCTCCCGCACTCGCTCTCGGGAACACCGTGGTGATCAAACCCGCCGAGACAACGTCCGTCACCGCCCTGAAATTCGCGGAGCTGATCCGTGACGCGGGGCTGCCTCCGGGCGTGGTGAACATTGTCACGGGCTTCGGAGAAACCGGCGGTGCCATTGTGAAACACCCCGCCGCCGCGAAGATCGCCTTCACGGGATCGACCAATGTCGGAAAATGGATACAGCGTGAGCTTGCCGGCACCGGGAAACGCCTGACTCTGGAACTCGGGGGAAAGGGTGCGAACATTGTTTTCGAAGACGCCGCCATCGACCAGGCGGTGGAGGGCATCATCAACGGCATCTTCTTCAACCAGGGTCACGTTTGCTGCGCGGGTTCCAGGCTGCTGGTGCAGGAAAGCATCGAAGGCGAGGTGATGCGCAAGCTGAAGCTGCGGATGAAGTCCCTGAAAACGGGCGATCCTCTTGATAAGAACACCGACATAGGCGCGATCAATTCCAAGGCGCAGCTCGACAGGATCACCGAACTCGTAAGCGAGGGCGTGAAGGAGGGCGCGGAGATTTTCCAGCCGGACTGCAAATTGCCCTCCAAAGGCTATTACTTCGCTCCGGCGCTGCTGGGAGGCGTCACGCAGAGCCATAAGGTGGTAAAGGAGGAGATCTTCGGGCCGGTGCTCTCCGTGCTGACTTTCCGAACCCCGGATGAGGCGGTGGAGAAAGCGAACAACACCGCCTACGGCCTGAGCGCCGGGGTGTGGACGGACAAGGGATCGAAATATCTCAGCATCGCCACACGCCTCAAGTCCGGCGTCGTTTGGGGAAATTCTTTCAACAAGTTCGACCCGACCTCGCCCTTCGGAGGGTTCAAGGAATCCGGATTCGGTCGTGAAGGCGGTCGCCAGGGATTGCTCGAATACGGGGCGCTGGTTTGACAAAACATCCGGGACGATGACCTTGCGGCCGATGACATCTCCATGGTCTATGATCGACAGTAGGCGTGTAATAGCGCTCATCACAATATTTTGCGGTCTGGGAGCCGGAATGCTGAACGCCGAAGTACGGTTGCTGACGGGAGATATTTTCGGCGAGATTCACTCCGGCGGCGGTGAGGTGAATGATGTGGAAGACAACGGGGATCTCGTTCTGTTCACCGCCAACGTGAATCCTAGCATGCTGCCACCAGGACTGCCGCGGAACGGGCTGTATCGTCGCCGGATTTCCGAGCAGACCCTGGATTTCGTTGGCGATGACAATGTGCCGGATGCCGGAGTGTCGGGCGCTGATATGAGCGCGGACGGGACCATCGTCACGTGGGCTGCCAACAACCGGCAGATCTATTGGCGAAATATCGCGACTGGTGAGACCAGACGCGTCACGGGAGGTGTCAGCTCTTTTTCCGGAAAACCCAGGCTCAGCTCGGACGGGCGCTACGTCGCATTTCTCAGCAACGCCAGGACTCTCGTCCCGGATGTCTCCAAACTTCCCGCGAACGGACGCGCTGCGGTATATCTGTATGATTCGTTGGCGCAGACACTCGCCATCGTTTCACTTTCATCGACGGGAGGCCGGCTGACAGGTGTGGGTGTCGGGGATTACAACGATTTCGACCTGAGCGAGGACGGCAGGTTCATCGTTTTCAGCACGGAGGATCCGACGGCGCACCCCGGGCGGGTGGGGACGATGTCAGGAAATGCGATCGCGGTATATCGGAGGAACCTGGCGACCGGTGAGGTTCTGCTGCTGAACCGGAACTCCGCCGGTCAAGTCGCGAACGGCAACTTCCTCGCCCCCAGGATCAGCGCGGATGGCGGACGGGTCGCTTTCCAAGGAGAGGGCCACCGGACAGCCCAATCTCAACAGGATGGTCTCCACCCTGCCGCCCAACGGTGACTACGACGTGTATGTGAAGGACGTTTCCCTCGGAACTGTCTGGGGTCTGACCAAGACTCTGAACAGCAACTCGGCGCAGCCTGGCACCGCTCATGACGGCTCCCTGAGTGATCAACTCACGATCAACGACTCGGGCACTGTCGTCGCTTTCTCCTCGACCTCCGGGAACCTGATCAGCAACGACGATGCGGGTGCGTTGATTCTGATCTCCGACATCTTCCGCGCCGATCTCAATCAGAACGGGACGTTTCAGCTCTCGTTGGCAACCCGCGCGCCGTCGGGGTTCTCCAATGTCACTCACGTCACTGACGATCCATTTCTTACCGGGCCTGTGATTTCCGGAAACGGAAGCTACATCGCCTTCAGCACGGTCAGCTATTCCTCGTTGGGAATCAGCGGCTCCTCCAATTCAGCGCACGGGGTCGGGACGGGAACGTTCCCGGCGGCACCGAATGGAGGCGGCCTGCCGTTTTTCATCTGGGCGTTCAGCCTTCCATTCGGCCATCAGGGGGTTAACGACAACCCGTCCGGCGATGGCGTCCCGAATCTGGTGAAATTCTTCATCGGGTCGGAACCCACCGTCCCGGATCGCAGGTTTCTACCCGTTTTGGGAAAAGCGAAGGGGCAGACCCTCGGGCTTCCCTCGGACAACCGTGATTACCTCACGCTTTCCGTCCGCATCCGTCAGCAGCTCCGGAAGGACTACAACTGGTCTGTCCAGACATCCCCCACTCTCGCCGGTCTGGTCTCAAGTCCCGTAGCGGCCGTCCAAGTCGGGTTGCCAGTCACGGACCAGGGTTTCAACACGTATCTTTTTCGCTACCCTACGCCTGTTTCAGGTGCGGCGAAGGGGTTCATGAGGCTGAAGACGAGCATCCCTTCCGATCCGGGTTCCTGAAATATCGGATCACCACGGAGACGGCTCTTGCGGAGAAAAATATAACGTGAACCCGCAACAATGATTTGCACCTCTGAATGATTGCGGCATCCTCCATCCAATGCGTTTCGCCCCGCGGCTACTGGCAGTCTTCGTGACCGTCCCACTTCTCACCCGATGTGGGCAGCAATCCGCGCCTGATTCCAACGCCGTCACCGGGCCGCTTCGACAGCGACGGGAACTATGTGGAGGAGTGGGTCGACCAGCCCGACAAATGGTACAGGCCTTCCACACCTTCCGGAAAACAGAAGAGCAAACCCAAGACCGTTGTCGTGAAAAACGAACCGCAGCCTCTGCCAGAGATCGCTGTGGTCGAACCTCAAAGGCCGCGCATTGAGCCAGTGGCGGAAAAGCCCAAGCCCAAGCCTAAACCAAAGCCCAAGCCGAAACCTGTCACAGTTCGTCACACGGTTCGAAAAGGCGACACCCTCTCCGGCCTCGCCCGAAAATACGGCACGACCATTTCCAAGATCAAGAGCGCCAACCGCATATCGGGTTCCATCATCCGGCTTGGCCAGACCCTGACCATCCCGAAGTGAGTCAGCCGCTTTGAATTTCAGGTTCCCAAAGGATTTCCTCTTCGGCACCGCCAACGCCGACCATCAGGTCGAGGCTCACGACCCCGCTCACGAGGACGTCTGGGATCTCTGGGAAAAATGCCAGGGGCTCACCCCGCGAGGGCGCGCCACGGATTTCTGGAACCGCTACGAGGAGGACATCGCCGCCGCCGCCGCCCTCGGGCTGCAAACTGTTCCGGTTCTCCATCGCCTGGGCGCGGGTGGAGCCTGAAAACGGCCGGTTCGACGAGGGGAACCTCGCACACTACCGCAAGCTCGCGGAGTGCGTGGAGAGGCACGGCATGAAGGTCATGGTCACCCTCCACCACTTCGTGTGGCCCGTCTGGCTGGAACGGGATCACGGCGGGATGATAGGGTCGGACTTCCCAGACCTTTTCGCGAGATACGCGGGGAAAGTTTCCGAAACCCTGGGTGACAAGGTCTCATGGTGGATCACGTTCAACGAACCCAGCCAGCTGACCTTCGGCTACATCAAGCCCTGGTGGCAGAACCGGTATTATATGCCCCCGGGTCTCCCCGCAGGCTCTTCCGTCGATGCGGAGGCGGAGGCTGTCGGAAAACTGGTGCCCAATCTTTTTCTCGCCCACGCACGCGCGCGCGAGGCAATCCGCGCCCGCCATACGGACGCGAAGGTGGGAGTGAACCCTCTCGTCACGGGTTTCCCCACCTGGCTTCAGATGCTGATGGACTGGGGCGCGTGTCACCGCGGGATGGCGGAGGCGCTTTTCAAATTCACCACCAAGGGAGCGCTGGTCAGCGAGCACGGTGATGTGGATCTCGTCATCGGCGGCGTCTCCATGGACGCGAACCTCCGCTTCGAAACGTCCGATCCTTATCTGACCACGTGCAAGGCCGTCCTTGTTCGAGCCGACTATGAAGGTGGTGACATGATGTCGCTCGCCGGAAAAAAAACCGGTGTCATCGCCATCGGCAACCAGCCTCAAGGCTGGAAGCGGGACATCCCGGCGGCCGCCCGCAAGCAACTCTTCCGCAACTACGATGAAGCCCGTAGTTCGCTCGAAGCCGGGCGCATCGACGCTATATATGGTGACGCCCTCTATCTTCTGCCCATGGAACTGGAGAACCGGGATCGCTTCCGCTTCCTCTCCACCCGCCTCAGCGAGGAGCACTACGTTGTGGTCGCTCCTCACGGCCACACCCGTCTCCTCGATCTGGTGGACAAGGCCATCGTTGGTTTCAGCGGTGATCTCACCGGCCTTCCGGAACTGAGCTGGCTGTCCGGCCCCGCCGAGATCGCCCGGGAGTCACCGCGCCCCGTCTCCCTTCACGAGGTTTTCGAAGGTGCCGACAGCCTCCCGGAGCGGCTTTCCGGAGGGCGCGGTCTGCGCCGGGTGAAACGCAGGGGGAAAATCCGTATCGGCATACGCACTGACGCTCCCGGCCTTTCCGAAAGCTGCACGGAGGAAGGCATGGAGATCCGGCTCGCCCGCCGCATCGCCAGCGAGGTATTCGGGGATGGGAAAAGAATCGAGATCGTTCCTGTCAAGCCCGGCGAACGCCTGGACGTCCTCGATTCGAAGAAAAGCTGGCTTAACTGGGCGTGGCGTTTCTGGGGCACCACATCCCTCATCGCGAACGCGAACTGGTGGTATCTCGGTATGTCCGGGAAACTCGCGAAGGAGCTCTGCCCCGCGGAGGCGGTCGGAAAGCAGGACTTTATCGGCCTCGATTACTACTGGGGCCTGCCCACGCACCGACTCCATCGGTTCCGGCTTCTGGAGGACGCAGCCCAGGGTCGATTCCTTCGCGCCCCTGTCTGGCCTCGCGGACTTTTTCACGCCCTCCGCCGTTTCCACCGATGGTTCCCCGGGCAGGAACTTCTCATTGTGGAAAACGGTTGCACGCCCACGGCCGGCGGAGTTACCCGCGGGGAATACATGATCCGCCACCTGGCGGAGGTCGAAGAAAGCCATCGGAAAAGGCGTTCCAGTTCGCGCTTACAACTGGTGGTCCATCACCTCCAATCGCGAGTGGGGTCATCCCTTCGATCCCAATACAGACTTCGGCCTCCATTTCGTGGATCTGGATAAAGATCCCGCCCTCACCCGCCGTGCCACTCCCGAGGCAGACCTGCTGCGGAAGATTATTCGTGAAGCGGCGACCTGACGAGTATGAGGCTCTTTGCCTCTGGCGGGCATGTTTTCAACGAATTCGGCGTAAGAACGGCGGAAAGGAGCCGCAGCATTCCAAAGCCTCCGGCAGTTCGGTCTACTGGAAATATTCACACCCTCTTTGAAGCTCGACATATCTGAATTTCAAATGAGTCTGTCTGCATGTCTGGAAAAGCCCTCGTCATATTTCTCTGCGCATACCTAACCGTCCACATCCACGCAGTTGAGTCTGAGCGCTCTTTCAAAAGCTCCTCCGGCCAGGAGATCCGTGCCACTTTCGTCTCTCTGGAAGGGGAGACTGTCACCCTCCGCCGCGCCGACGGGAAATCCTTCGACCTACCGCTGGCCCGTCTTGGCGCCGAAGACCAGACCTATGTGAAAGAGGCGGCCGCCGGTGCCGGAAAGGCAGCGGAGAAGCTGAACGAGGCCGCGGGTCAGGCCATTTCCCCTGGCAGCGCCTTCAACCAACTTGAGGCGGCGGAACTTGCCTCCGCGCTCAAACTCCGCCCGGAATCCACCTCGAAACACGGCAAGAGCTGGAGGCTGTATGCCGCCTTTGAGAAGGGCTACACCTTGTTCGGCGCCATGCCTTACTCCGTTGCCCTTTATTCCGATGGTAAGGGGAAAGTGGAGAACATCTCCATTGTCTATGCCAACAAGGGCGACTTCGGGAGCACGGCGGGCTTCGCACAGGATCATTTCAAGACCACGGGAGTCAGGGCACCGGATTCGCTCGGCGGAGCCATGGCGCTCGACGAAAAAACAATATCCGAGGCACTCACCGGTGTCCTCGGGGAATGCACCGAGCAGCGCTACGGCGAAAGCGGCACCCGCCGCACCATCAAACGCTGGGACTGGAACGGCCACGCCTTCCTCCTCTCCAACGAAGAGGAGGAATACGTCTCCCTGGCCATCGTTTCCACGGAGATGGCGGACAGCGGAGGCAAGTCCGCCCGCATGTCCGACGCCGAACTGAAGCAGCGTCTGGTCGAGAACGTCAGCCGCGCCGACAACGGGGATGTCGTCATCACCGAGATCCCAATGGTCGACCAAGGGCCCAAGGGCTACTGCGTTCCCGCCACCTTCGAGCGCGCCATGCGCACGATGGGGATCGATGCCGACATGTATCTCCTCGCCATGGTAGGCCAGAGCAGCGCGGGTGGGGGCACCGTCGTGGAAATCCTTTTGGAAAACGTGAAATCCGCCGTCTATCGCAAAGGCCGCCGCACCAAGGAGGACGAGATCCGTTCCCTCAAGCTTCGCGACGTGAAGCGTTACGTGGATCAGGGCGCGCCGCTCATGTGGACGATGTTCTCCATGGAGTCCTACAATGAACTCACCGACGAGAACACCGCTGGTCGCGCCGATGGCGACAAGGCTTTTCGCGAGGCCATCACCGAGAAAGCTCTCAAGCTCGCGGAGAAGAAGAAGCCCGAGGACAACCGCCACGTCTGCATGATCATAGGTTACAACGAGTCCACCAATGAGATCGCCGTCTCCGACTCCTGGGGAAAACGTTTCGAGCTACGCTGGGTTCCCATAGAGGTCGCGGACTGGGTATCCTCCGGAAAGCTCTTTATGATCCTGCCATAGAACGAGGGCGGATTCCATAGTTACACCCTATTTGCTCGGATCCGTGAAAACCCCCGCCATCATCCTCGCGTATGTGTTTCCCCTTCTGGGTATCCCGCTGGGCTATTATGGCAAGTCCGCGTTTTCCCAGCCCGCCGGATCAGGCATCGAGATCGGTAAAAAAGGGAAGGGGAGTCCGAAATCCGCGACCTCTTCCGAATTGCAGGACGTCGTCCCGCGCCTTGTTACCGACGAAAGCCTGGAATCGCTCGTCGCACAGGGCGACGGCGTCTCTTATGCCTCCCTTTCTCTCTGGCTCCTCGATGCGGACGCCGCGGAGATCGCCGCCTTCTGGGAGCACTACCGGGCCACCAATCCCGGCGGAGACCTCAGGCGACTTCTATTCATCAACTGGACACGGCTCGATCCTTCCGCCGCGATCACGGCCACCAAGGGAACCGATGATGAGAAACTGGTCTGGTGGGCATGGGCCGCGCACGATCCCGAAACAGCGATGTCAGCCGCGCCGACAGAGGAATGGCGGATACGCGTCGCGAAGGGTGCCGGGGAGTTCCATCCGGAGTGGGTGCGGGAGAATTTCGAAAACATCCCCGAAGAGGCGCGTTCATCGGCGATCGAAGGCATCCGGACTTGGAAAGAAGACGGGGATCATGCCGCGACCCTGGATTTCCTCCTCGAACACGGCAACGGCCACACCGGAAGCATCTTCTCGACCTTTGCTCGAAAAGACCCGTGGGGTGCTTACGACTGGCTGGTGAAAAACGACAGGCTTGGCATTCCCCAGTGGGGAAACCAGGAGGTGGATTCGCTCATCCGGCAGATGAAGGAACTGCACCCCGACGATCTGGAAAGGATGGCCGCCATGACTCCCTCCGGCCAGGTGAGATGGAAGATGGAGGACGCCCTCTTCGAGAGCCTTCTGGAAACCGATCCGGAACGCGCTCTGGAGAATGCCCGGAGTGGCGATGCGCCGCTCGTCAACATGAAGCGGCTCGCCAGCATTGGCGACAAACTTCTGGATACCGATCCTGAGAAAGCGTTCGATCTTGCCGCCGAAATCCTGATGATTTCAAAGGGCGGGCTCTCACCGAACGTCATGATCGATTACGAGGGAGGTGGCATCCATTACGGAAGCTCGGACAGCCATGCGGAGGACTTCATGGCAAGGGTTCTGGCGAAAGACCCCTACCGAACCCTTGATATGGCGGCGGGTGCGCTGACGGATTCGAGTTCCCGTGTTTTTGACAATCTTTCCCGCACTGTGGCGGAAAAGGATCTCGATGGCTACGCGGCCTGGGTGAACCGCCAGACCGATCCGAAGAGCATCGAGCGGGGAACCGGGGTGGTGGTCAGCGGACTGGCGCAACGGGGAAATTTCCACGAAGCCTCCGAGTGGGCGATGAACGGTTACAAGCCGGAAGGAAGCATGCCGAACGGGCTTTTCTCCCTTGTCCACCAGTGGTCTCAACGGGATGTGGAAGGTGCCCGCGAATGGCTGGAGTCCTCACCCGTTTCCGAGCAGCACAAGGCTAACATGAAATCGATCATGGATCACTTTTCAAAATGAAAGCTCCATCCGCGAACATACTGGCGGCTCTTTCCCTCGCGTTCTTCGCCGCGCTTGTGGTCGGGTGGAGTTTCGCTCCGAAGGCGGACATACCCGCTCTGGAGACGGGGGTGGATTCCTTGGAAAAGCACGCTCCTTCACGGGAACGCCCCTCCCGCGAGCACTCCGGTGATTCCCGTGGAATGGCCGGCATCCGCAATGGGCCACTCCGGTCGAGCGTTCGCGTTCGGCGATTTCCCTCGCAATGTCACTTGCGCCATCGGAGTTCCCCGCGTGGGTGGAGGGTGACCGATTCAGCTACCGGAGCGGCCCGGAACTCAGCATTTTCCGCATGATCCTTTTCGAGCGCTGGGCGGCGGAAGATCCCGACGGGCTGATCGCATGGGGCATACACAACGACTACGGACAGGCGGGCAGGGCGCTGGACACCTTCGCGAAAGAAGACCCCGAACTCCTGATACGGCATTTCCGGGAGAATCCGGACAACGCCCGGGAGATCCGGCAGCTTTCGGACATCGCGAGTTCGCATCCTTCACTGGCGCTGGCCAGACTAGCGGAGATCCAGAAGGACGGCGTCTCCTCGAAGCTGGATCGCGAGACCCGGAAAGTGCTGCTCTCGGCCTCCGAAAATTCGATCGCGGAGCTGGAGGCGGCGATTGCCGCCATGCCGGAATCGATCAGGGAGGAGGCGGAGAGCGTCCTCATCGGCAGGAAAATGCAGAAGGATTTCCCAGGAGAAATCTCGAAGCTTCTTTCCGATCCCCAGGGTTCGAAAATCCTGATGGAGAATATGGATCTGCTCAAAGGAAAGTCCGCCGAACTCCTCGCCGTCATCCCCGACATGCCGGATTCGTGGAAAGGTGATCTCGCGGGCAATCCGTGGAAGCTTTTCCAAAACGGGGGCGGCAAGGAGTTTCTGACCGCCGATCTGGGTGCGCTAGGATTCACGGACCGTCAGATCGACAGGATCATGGATACAGGACTTGGCTACTATTCCTACACCGATCCCGGTCTTGTCCTGAACAATGTCAGGGACAAAACGAGAAGCAAAAATAACATCAGCGACGCCTTGAACTCCCTTCTGCGGCGTGGAAACGGTCAGGATGAAGGCACGCGGCGGATGATCTCGGAAATCCGGAATCCGGAAGTCCGTGAGGCGGCTCTGAACCAATGGGAGGAACTGGTGGAAACCCGTGACAATGCGGAGTCCGCCAGCCCCTCCGGATGGATGGCAAGCCTGGCAAGCTCCAAGGCTGGCGACCTTTCACTGCGGCAGGTCGCCGCCAAACTCAGAAACCTTGATGATGAAAAGATGCGGGAATACCGAACCGGGTTCAGCGGATTGACAGGCGAGGTGAAAGCCGGAGCCGCCCTGACCATCGCCAACTCCGCGGAGAACAGCTCCGAAACGAACGCCGTCCATGGCGATGCCATCCTGTATCTGGCGCACCATCCACCCGCCACCGATTCCTCCAAGCCTCCTCACGAACAGTTCCAGATTTCACAAAGCGCTTCCCGCCACACCGTGAATCTCGCGATGCAGGATCCTATCGCAGCCTCGAAATGGGTGGCTTCGCTGCCCGGAGGGAATGCGCGAAAATGGGCTGCGAAAAACCTCGCCAGCTACTGGAACCAATACGATCCGGCCGCCGTCTCGCAGTGGATGGGAACACTTTCCGGTCAGGAGCGCGTGGAAATCACCGAATATCTTGAAAAGGACAGGTAGGGATTTTTTCCACCAAAGGAGGGTGTGATCTCGCGCGCGAGAGCAATCCCGGCTATGGAAACGCCATCTCCACCCTACCTCTGCGGCACCTTGCGTAGCTTCGAAATATCGTGGCCCTGGCGTTCGAGTTCCTTCACAAGCTCGTCGTATGTCTCATCGGGAATCGTCTTCGTCCTTGCCATAATCCAAGCGTATTTCCTGCTTGGCACGCCGACGATGGTGGTCTGGTAGTCGGAGGAGAGATAGGTGATCAGGTAATCCGATTTGAAAGGCCAGATGAACTGCATCCGCCACTCCGAATTCGTTTCACCACCCTGCACGAAGCCTTTGGGATGCATCGTTTTCAGTGGGCCGTCGAAGCCGCCCTTGTTGAAGGTAAAGGTCGTGGGAATCGTGGTGCCGTCATCTTCGAGTTTGTAGGATTCCTTGGAGTTATACGCCTCCTTCTCGATGAAGGTAGGTATGTTGCCGATGACATACCAGTCGCCCATGAACCGCTTGAGATCGATGTCGCGGGCGATCGGCTGGAGATCGCCGGATGGTTTGGAAATGGTCTGGCAGCTTGAGAGCCCTAGAGCCATCGTGCCGAAGGACAGTGCGGCTGGTTTCATGAGGTGTCTGAGGATGGCTGGTTTCATCGGGTTGTAAGATTTGCCGGGAGATTTTTCAAAAAGTCGGCCGGAATCAGCCGGTCGCAACCTGAAAAAAGTCCCGAATCGAGATTGCATATGGGTCGGGAGACAGTGCTTGCGATTGGCATAATCCGAGCTTACGGGTCGCTCTTCCCCTGATTTCCCTAAAATGAAAAACCCACGCCTCGGCGCGTTGATATTCCTGGCGGTTTCGATCATCGCTCTTCTCGTCCTCCGGATGCTCCCGGACACCCCGCGCGCGAGTGGAAAGATGGTGGCGGGGGCGGCAGACAAGGCCGAGGCAGCCGACAGGGTGGCTGAGCGGGAGACTCCGATAATGGTGAAAAGGGAGCTTCGGGAGAAGGCCGCGACAACGATTCGTATGGATGCGGATGGAGGAACCGCACATGTCGCTCTGGACGAGGTCGCCGTCACCGATGGAGATGGAAAACAGGTTATCGTAAAGCTGGATCCACCCGCAACTTACAAGACCCTGTCCGCCAGGATGCTGGAGTTCGGGGACGTCTCGAAAGCACGTCCCGTCGCATACATGGAGGGTGTGGAAAAAAACTCCTCCTCGCGACGAATCGTGACATCGGACATACGGGCGAGGATTTCTCGGGAGAAAGCCAAAGAGGTGGCTCGCCAGCACGGCCTGGTGATCAAGGAAATGCCTGAATATGCCCCCGAATGGGTCGTATTTTCCGCCGAAAACCCTCTTGATGCTTTGGAAAAGATCGAGGAAGTCCGCGAAGACGATTCGGTGGATGCGGCGGACGTCCTGCTTGCCGTCCTGCATTCGAAAAAGGCTGCCCCGAACGATCCCCTTTATTCCGACCAATGGCATCTGAAGACCAGCGGGACCGCTGTCGCAGGGACTGACGTGAACATCGAGGACGTATGGAAATACGGAGCCACGGGCGGGACACGTGGCGTAGGGGTCAGGATAGGCATTGTCGATGACGGCCTCCAGACGGCTCACCCGGACCTGGCGTCGAATGTCGATACCGCGAACGACTACGATTGGAATGGCAGGGACAACGATCCGAACCCCGGCACAGGTGATGACCACGGAACCTCGTGCGCGGGAAATGCCGGGGCGGCGGGCAACAACTCCCGCGGAGTGATCGGGACGGCTCCCGAATCCAGACTCGTCGGCATGCGGCTCATCGCCGCGGAGGTGACGGATCTGCAGGAAAGCGAGGCGATGGCCTACCTGCCTCAGCTTGTTCAGATCAAGAGCAACAGCTGGGGGCCCGATGACGACGGGCGCAGCCTCTCAGCTCCCGGCCCCATGACGCAAGCCGCTTTCGCGAATTCCGCGGCGACCGGGCGGGACGGGAAAGGATCCATCTTTGTCTGGGCCGGTGGAAACGGTGGAGCGACAGCCACCAGGGACAATTCGAACTACGACGGCTACGCGAACTCCATCTACACCATCGCCATAGGTGCGACCGACTCCAGGGCGCGACGCGCTGACTATGCCGAGCCAGGCGCCAACCTTGTCGTATGCGCGCCGTCCTCGGGCTCGGGTTCGCTCGGGATCACCACCGTGGATCGCACGGGAAGGGAAGGCTACAACACGGCGAGCGGAGACGCCGGAAATTACACCGATGATTTCGGCGGCACCTCTTCCGCCACTCCGACCGCGGCTGGAATCATCGCCCTGCTATTGGAGAAAAACCCCGATCTTGGCTGGCGTGACGTGCAGGAGATCCTGATTCGCAGCGCGAGGAAGATAGCCCCCACCGATGCCGACTGGCAGGACAACGGTGCCGGCTTCCATTTCAACCACAACTTCGGCGCCGGTCTGATCGACGCTCAGGCCGCCGTGGGTCTCGCCACCGGCTGGACGAACCTGGGATCCCAGGCGTCCGTTGTCTCCACCCAGTCCGGGATTTCCGCGAGCATACCGAACAACAGCGCGACAGGGGTCACCCGCACGTTTTCCATCCCCTCTTCGAATCTCCGCGTGGAGCAGACGACCCTGCGCCTCTCAATCACGCATGCCGCACGTGGCGAGCTTGAGATCAGCCTTACCTCGCCATCGGGAACCGTCAGCCGCCTCGCGGAGACGCGCAATGACAGGAACGCGAACTACTCGGACTGGACGTTCAGCAGCGTGAGAAACTGGGGCGAGCTTTCCTCCGGCACATGGACTCTGAAAATCGCCGACCGCTCCGGCACCAACGGCAGCGTAGGTACGCTTACCGCCGCCGAGTTGAAAGTCTTCGGAACTGCTGCCGCTCCTGTGAATCCGGCTCCTGTCGTGACGATCACATCTCCATTCGAAGGCTCCGTCAGCAGTCCTGGCGTTCCCCTGACAGTGCGGGTGGACGCCAGCGACTTCGATGTCAGCGGCAACGCCAGTCCTGTCACGAAGGTGGATCTTTTCCGAGACGGAACGCTGGTAGGAACCAGGACATCGACGCCTTACGATTTCGTTCTCACCCCTCCAGTCGGGACGAACGTCTACATCGCCCGCGCGACGGATCAGCAAGGCCAGACCGGCAGCTCCGCCGGGCGGACGACGGTTGTGAGAAACCAGGCTCCTGAGATAGGGGAGGTCACCCTTAATTTCGCCGGACAGGCCTTCGCGGATGTCTCCCTGGCCGTTCTTTCGGTCACCACGACCGATCCTGAGAACGATTCTCTCATCCTTTCCTACCAGTGGCAGACGAGTATCGACGCGGTAAATTACCGCGATCTACCCGGCGCGAACTCCGCCGCTCTCCCGGTCGATCCGTCGAATGCCGGAAAAATCTGGCGCTGCCGTGTCAGCGCGACGGACGGAACGACTTCGGTTTCCGCTTTCTCCCCTCCGGTGAACATACTGGAAAGGCCGGCCGCCTTCGTTTCCCGGAACGGGGCCTATGAATACCGGAGCGGCCTGGTTCTTCCCGGAGTCGAGACGGAGATCGACCGCCAGGCCATCATCCACGAGTTCAGCCAGGGTCCCTCCGGTAGCTCGTCGGAGTGGATAGAGATCCTGGTCTTGCAAACCGGCAGCCTCCGGTTCTGGGATTTCAAGGATGATGCCGGAAACACAGTTGTTTTCAAAGACACGGCGGTCTGGGACGATGTCACCGCCGGAACCCTCATCGTTGTCTACAATGGAAGCACCGCGAAAGATCCGATCCTCCCCGCCGATGTCTTCGACAAGGCGAACGGTCGCATAGTCGTCTCCAGTTCCAACGACACCTATTTCGATTCCTCTTTCGACACATGGCCGCCGCTTGGAAATTCCGGCGACTCCATCTTTCTCTCCGACGCGGACAACGAGCTGGTGCATCAGATCGCATACGGGAACTCCACTGCCGCAAGTCCCAACATAGGCTCGGTCGGATCAGGAACCGCCGCCTACTATAATGGTAGTAGTGACGCCGGGGCGGACGACGGCGCCCAGTGGCGGACGACGAAATCAAACGTCGCCCGAGCTTTCCCGGCGCGGTCGATCAGTCCTGCGGCGGTTTTCACCAACGGATCCTACACGCAGAACTTCAACACGGTTCCGGGACAGGCTGGAACCTCGTATCCGACAGGGTGGACTTCCTACAACCTCTCCGGTGGCGCGATCCTGAATGACGATGTCATGAGCGACGGCACCCAGGGCCCTGGCACTGGTGCGAACTACAATTTCGGTTCAAAGATCGGTCTGCTCGGCAGTGGCTCAGCGTTCGATCCCGGATCACTCGTCCTCGCCCTTGCGAACACCAGCGGTCTATCGGGTCTCCGCGTCGGATTCAACGTTTCGAAAGTGACCGAGGCACCCCGCGAAATGCGCCTGACCCTCCAGTATGCGACTGCCGATCCGGCCTCCGCGGGCACAGGGTGGACCGCGATTGCTGGCTTCACCTATCTTTCCGGATCCTCCCCGGTCGGAACTGTGACTCCTTTCCCGAGCATTGCTCTTCCCGCGGTATTCGACAATCGCCCGTCACCCGTCTACCTGCGGTGGTTCTATGAAACAAGTTCCGGCTCTGGTGGGCGCGATGCCATCGCCATCGACGATGTCACCATCACTTCCGCGACGAGCGGCGGCGCGGCGCTCGCCCTTTCCCTGAACCCTTCGACCGTCCAGGAGAACGCCGGAACCTCTGCGTCGACAGGCACAGTCACACTCCCGGCGAATGCCACCGCCCCACTGTCAGTCCAGCTTGCCTCATCCGACAGCGCCGTCGCATCCGTTCCCACGGTTGTCACGATCGCCGCCGGGAGTTCGTCGGCGAGTTTCACTATCGCAGCCATCGACAACAACACCGGAGAAGGAACCAGGACCGTATCCATCACTGCCTCGGCTTCAGGTTACACTCCTTCCTCCGCCACGCTCACCGTGCTGGACGATGAGGCTCCGCTAATCGGCGTGACTCCCGCGAAGCCTAACGGCCCCGAGAACGGGACATTCGTTACCGCGCTAAAGAACAACACACTCAATTCCTCTCCCGTCTTTCGTCTCGCGCAGGGCACGGTTCTCCCGTCCGGTTTGTTATTCGATCCCGCGACTGGTCGAATCTCGGGAACCGTCGCCGCCAACGCCCCGTTGGGTGATTTCCCCGTGACCATCGAGCTGACGAACTCCAATGGCGAGCTCGTATCTCAGACGTTCGTCGTCAACGTCCGTGCCGCATCGCTTACATTCGCATCATGGATCGCCGGATTCGACGTCGCCGACAGGACTTCCGGCGGCGATTCCGATCTGGACGGTTTGCCAAACCTTCTTGAATACGCTCTTGGCCTGCGTCCGGATGTCAGGGATTCCTCAGCCGTGATTTTTTCCAGAAACGGGGAGGCCGTATCCATCACCTACACCACCGACAATACCGTTACCGACGCAGTCGTAACCGCCGAATGGTCGCCCACCCTCGCTAGCGGTTCATGGATTGCCACCGACATCACTGTATCGACATTATCCGATGTCACCGCGTCGCGCACATTGAAAGCATCCTTGCCCGTGGATCCCGCGTTTCCGAAACGATTCCTCCGGCTGAGGGCGGAAGCTCCGTAGGATTTCCCTTGTGGCGGCTACCGGAAAACACGAGTGTGGGAGCCTATGAAAAAACTGTTCGTTGCGGGTTTGTGTGTGTTGGGTCAGGTCGTTGCTTTCGCCGGGGATGCCCCCCGAGGTTTCAAGGAACTCTCCGAACTTGAGGAGGCCAAGGCGGAGGCGATGAAAAAAGGCAAGCTTCTCGCCATAGTGGCAAAGGGAAATGACGACGCCTGTCCGCGTTGCGCGGCGGCTCTTGAAAACGGCACGAAAGCGATCAAATCCGACTGCGTGATGGTGTTCGCCCGGGTCGACGATGTCCGAAAAAACACGGATCTGCCCGCGACCGTCACGGCGGAGACGAAGGATGCCGTTTCCGGCGCGTGGGTCACATTCTATGTGTTCGATTCCGGGCTGGAGAAACTTGTCGCGGAGGCGGGTAGGAAGGAACTCGAGGACGACAAGGACGCTACCAAGGCTTTCAAAAAGGAAGTCGATGCGGCGAGGAAAGAACTGGTGGGAAAGTGAACGGTATATGAAATCCATCACCACCACCCTCTGCATCGCATGTTCCATCACACTGTTGCCGGGGCAAGAGGTCGCATGGAAGGAGCCGGATCTCTTCGGGGCTAGGAACGCATTGCGGGAAGCGGTCTCGAATGCTCGCCAGATCGGTCTTATGCTATTCGAATTCGAGACGGATTACGGTGCTTTTCCAAATGAGGAGACCGGGAAGACGGTGGCGGAGAACGCGGAGGTAAAACTCCCGGCCGGAGGGAAGGATGCGAACTCGGCATTCCGGCAGATTTTCGCCGCCGGGATCACCCAGGCTGAGCGGGCTTTCCACGCGCGTATCCCCGGTGTGAGAAAAGGCGATGACAACCTGGGAGCGGGGAAGATTCTGGAAAGAGGCGAGAATGCGTTCGCCTACATCTCAGGTCAGGATACCGCGGGCAATCCCGCGCGACCTCTCATCATCTGCCCGATAGTTCCCGGAACGACGAAATTCGATCCCAGGCCGTTTGGCGGCAAGGCGGTAATCCTTCGGATCGACCTCGCCGTGCTTACCCTCCCCATTGATGAGGATGGAAGGGTGTCGGTGGACGGCGTGGATCTTCTTTCGAAAGAGAACCCGGTATGGGAAGGAAAGGAACCCGATGTCCGCCATCCGGATCTGCTGCCAGTGGAGTAAGTCTTCCGCACGGAGGTTTTTCGACTCCTATTTGTTCTGGCGGAGTTGCTCGAGGCGGGAGAGAGGCTTTGGAGCCGGTTTGTTTCCAGCTATTTCGGGCTTTGGTTTTTCCGCAGGTTTCGCGGCTGGAGTTGTCTCCGTTTTCGGTGCGGGGTCGATTCGGAGAGTGCCGCCCTGGCCGGTGAGGTGGAGGATTTCCTGTCCACCTTCGGGAACCATGACCTTGCAGAGCAGACCGGTGGTTTTACCGGGTTTCGCGTCCGGGGCGATGTTGAGAGGGAAGGTTATTTCCTCCTTCTCTTTGGTGAACTTCAAGGGCTGCGAGGTGACTCCGTGGGGGAGTGACAGTAGCTCGGCGGTGGCCTGGCCTTCGAAGTCGCGGAGGTGCTCGATTTTGGCGACGAGACCGGAGGGCTTGCCGACGATGCCGGCGGCCAGATCAAGGGAGAAATTCAGATACGGCTCGTCGATGGTGAGGGGGACGAACTGCGAGGAGATAAGGCTTTTTCCATGCGGTGTGTTGGCCTCGGCGGTGACGCAGATCTGCCACGTGCCGACCGCCGCTTCGCCGTTGGCATTAAGTTCGTATTCGGCCTCGTTCTTGTCGGGGGCGATGTCAATGTTGGCGGGACCGGAGATCCCGGCGGGGCTCCAGAGGAAGCGGGTGACGATTTTCTCCTTAAAACCTTCGTCACGGGTGACACGCATTTTCAGCATGAGCTTGCCGTTTTTCACTATGGGCACGGCGGGCGTCTCCAGGGAGATGGTGAAGGGAACCTTTTCGATGACGGCGGTGGGGATACGTTCGGTGGTGTAGGAATGATAAACGCCTTCGTTGTTGATCTCGATGTGGTTCACGGTGTCCGAAAGCGAGCCGGTGACATCCTGCGGGGCGTTCTCCCCGACGGGACGGATGGTGAACTTCTGAAGGGAAAGTCCGAGCGGTGCGTCGGCTGCGGCCTCGAAGATGACCGGGAAGCTGTTGAGTGATTTCGGGATGGGCGGGGTGATGAGGCGGATTCCCGGAGGGAGTCCGGCGGTCTCGAAGGCCACATCCCAACCGGCGTTTTCGCGCTTCAGGTTGATCACGCTGGCGTAGCGGTTGCCGCGGGCGACGGGGAAGAACTTGTCTTTCTGGGAGTTGTTACGCTCGGTTGTCGGCAGAGTCCCCAGCAGGGTGGACTTTCGCTCGTTAATCTCGATGCGGAAGGTGAAATCCTCGCCGGTGCGGTTGAGCTGGTCGCGGAGTTGGAGAAAATATTCGCCGTCGGCGGGGCATGTCCATTTGATGAAACTGTCGGGCGCTTTTCCATTATCGTCGTTGTTAGCGAGGCCTTTGCCCTTCGGCTCGCGTAGGACGAGGACGCCATCGAGAGGAGAGCGGAGCTCGCGGGCGCGAACGCCGATTTCAAGGTTCTGACCTTTCTTCGCGGCGAACTTGAACCAGCGCTCGGTTCCTTTTTCATCGAGGATGCCATCGACCGCGGACGGTATGGCAGGAAACGGGTGGGCGTCGTCCCGCTTGAAATTCTGGTTCGATTGCAGGCTGTGTTCCAGCGGGGAGATTACGACGGTGTGTGGGGAAGGCGCGGTTTCGCCGGATTGGTGTGGGAAGAGCGGGAAGGCGGCGGATGGCTCGGCGGGGAGAGTGACCGTTTGGGTGAAGGATCCGCTGGGATCGCCGATGAAGGTGAAGTCCAGGGTTTCGCCCGGTTTTCCGCCAAGGGGATAAACGGCGGAGGGGCGGGGGAAGGTGCCGATGTGGAGGCGGTAGTGGGATTGGCCGTTGCCTTCGTAAGCGGCCTCGCGGATGACGATTCGGTAGTCTCCGTCCTCTGGAGCGATAATGGAGGCGTAGGGATCGGTTTTCAGAAAAGGGGCGTCATCACAGGCGGCGAGTTCGAAATTTTTCGAATCGAGGATGGCGATGTAGGCGTCGAAAAGGGTCCGGCCAAGGCGCATGGCCTCCGCCTCTACTGAGAGGCGCTGGCCTTTTTTCAGGGAGACGACGAAGGTGTCCACGTCTTCCGTCTCGATTCTTCCCTGGACGGTGGTGTTGAGGTCCACCCGCTGTGCTTCAGTCGACTCGTTTTTCGGATAGGCTTCCGGGACGCACGGAAAGGGGCCGAACCCAGAAACTGCGGAGATAGGAAATGTCGTGGGCGGTGCGGATGCGGAGGGTGTGCTCGCCGATGGCCGCATCCGGAGCAATGTGTAGTGTGGCGGTGGCGCGTTTCTTGTCTTTTTCGTTCACCTTGAGATCGGTGAGAGTCAGGCCGGGCTGATAGGTGATGAATTCCTGGAAGGAAGCGATGTTGTTGTCGTTGAGATTGATCCTCACTGAGGTGCCGATCTGGCCACCGGGGGGGGTGATTGGGTTGAGGGCAAAAGAAGTAGTGATCAGTGCCAAGTGCGCGGTGACCAGTGGAAAGAGGATTTTCATGAGATGGGTGCTCGGGGCATGCAGGCAGCCTGGAATGACGGGTTTCCGCTACGCCTTGGTGGCGAGGATGGCGTCGAGGACTTCTCCGCCATCGACGATCTCGATGGGGCGGGCGCCCGGGGACATGATCTCGCTTTCGGCATTGATGCCGATCTGGTGGTAGAGGGTTTTGGCAAGATCCTGGACTCCGACCTGGTCCTCTTCTGGCTCGCCGCCGAGGGCATCCGAGGAGCCGTGGACGTATCCGCCTTTCACGCCGCCACCGGCAAGCATGGTGGAGAAGACCCGCGGCCAGTGGTCGCGGCCAGCGGTGGGGTTGATCTTGGGGGTGCGCCCGAACTCGGACGTGACCATTACGAGGGTGTTGTCGAGCATGCCGCGACGGTCGAGATCACGGATGAGGGCGGCGATGGCCTTGTCGGTGTCCGGCATGGTTTTCTCGATGCCATTCTTGATGTTGTCATGATGATCCCATCCACCGGCGGTGAGGGAGACGAAACGGACACCTCCCTCGACGAGGCGTCGGGCGAGGAGCATGCGCTGGCCGGCCTGGTTCTTGCCGTATTCCTCCTTGATCTTGTCGTCCTCCTTGGACATGTCGAAGGCCTCGCGGGCTTTCTGGGAGGAAATGAGTTTGTAGGCGTGCTGGTAGAACGCGTCCATGGAATCGAGCGCGTCGGACTTCTCCAGTTTCCTGAAATGGTCGTCCACGGTCTGGAGGAGGGAGCGGCGGCGGTCGAAGCGTTTCTCATCGACACCTCCGGCGAGGTTGAGATCGCGGACTTTGAAATTTCCCTGGGCGGGATCGGCGCCAAGGGCGAAGGGTCCGTAGGCGGAGGAGAGGTAGCCGGAGCTGGCGTATTCGTTGGGGACGTTCGGCACGCAGACGTACGGAGGGAGGTCGTTGCGCGAGCCGAGCTCATGTGAGACGACCGAGCCGATGGAAGGGAAGGCCAGGGCGGGGGAGGGGCGGTAGCCGGTGAACATGTTGTGGGTGCCGCGCTCGTGTGCGGCCTCGCCATGGGACATGCTGCGGATGACGGTAATCTTGTCGGCGATCTTCGCCGTCTCTTTCATGAACTCGCCGAACTGGACGCCTGGAATCTTGGTATCGATGGCTCCGAACGGCCCGCGGTATTCGGCGGGGGCGAACGGCTTGGGGTCGAAGGACTCCTGGTGTGCCAGTCCACCCGGGAGGAAGATGTGGATGACGCTTTCGGCGACCGGGGAGTGCTGGGGAAACTGTTTGATGGCGGCGTTCGCGCGGGAGCCGAAGAATTGGGGCAGACCCAATCCGGCGGCACCGAGCAGGCCGACATAAAGGAACTCGCGGCGTGATGAGTAGCTTTCAAGGGGATTTCCCGGGCACTGGACTTTCATGGTATTAGAAACTTATGGGACTTGAAGGATACGATAGGGAGATTGGGGTTATTGCAGAAAATTTGGCATGCGCCGCCGATTCACAGAAAAACCAGCAGCATGGAGTAGATAACGATGCCCGCGGCAAAGGGGAGGAATTTGCTTTTCCTCTCTTCCGGCAGCTCCTCCTTCAAGACGTTCAGAATCACCCCGCCTGCGATAAATGCGAAAAGCATGTCCAGCGCGGCACCGTGAAGCTCGGTCAACGTGCCGACCACCCATCCCGAGACTATCGCTCCCGCGAGAATCCAGCGGGCGATCCTGTCATAGTTTTGCCGGTGGTGTTTGCGGAGTCCGAAGTCGTTGACTAGGAAATGCAGGGTCATGGCGACCGAGTAAAAAACGAGCCCGCGGAGATCCATTTCCTCGCGATGGATGAGAAGATATCCGATGAGCGCGTTGTAGATCGCAAAAGAACCGATATGAAGCCAGAAGATCCCGGAAGGGCTGCCCTCGCTGTCACCGGTTTCGCGTTCCTTCGCCATTTTTTCCAGCCCGTAGAAGACAGCCAGCCCGGCGAGTGAGACCAGGTAGGCATGGTGCTCGACCCAGGGAAGCAATCCAACGTGTTCCCGGAAATTTTCCTGCGCCTCGGCCAGCTCGGGGAAAATGTGAAGGAAGACGTAGGCGACTGAAATCCCGCCGGCACCGGACAGCCACCTGCTCCGTGGCAGAACGTCCAGGAAGCGGAGTTTTCCCGCAAGGAGATGGACTAGGACGAAAATGGCCAGGCTTGCGAGCGTGAGATAAAACACGGAACCAATCTAAGAGACAGGGTGCCGCTTTCAAACCGGAAAACGTGATTGAACCTTGAGCACCTCTCGCAAGCCTGTATGACTTGGAAGTGGATACGGCTGAAACCGCGGGAAATTACGATAAGCTCGCTGGGCACTGGGCGGGGGATGATTTCAACATCGAAAACGGGATCGCTCAGCACCGGGTGGCCTTGCGTTTTCTGGATCGGCGGGGGGCGGCGATGGACTTGGGGTGTGGATCCAGCGGGAGAATTATCGGGCTGATGGCGGGAGAAGGTTTCCGGAGCGTGGAGGGTCTGGATTTCTCCGGGGAGATGGTGAGGCTTGCGCGGAAGAAATCGCCCGGTGTGGAGATCCATCACGCGGATGTCTGCGATTGGAATTTTTCCCGGGACTATGATTTCATCTCCGGCTGGGACGGGATCTGGCATGTGCCTCTGGGGAAACAGGAGGCGCTATTGGAGAAGATCTGCGGGGCACTGGCCCCGGGCGGGGTTTTCATTTTCACAACGGGCGGGTTGGATGAACCGGGGGAGGTGACGAATCCTTTTCTCGACGTCCCGCTGTATCACGCGGCGCTGGGAATTCCGAAAACGCTGGAGGTCGTTGCCCGGAGCGGATGCGTTGTAAGGCACATGGAATACGACCAGTATCCGGAGCCGCATGTGTATTTGGTGGTGCGGAAGACGGACGGTTGATGTAATGCCTTTGCCATGAAGTTGCCTAAGATGAACGGCTTGGAGGTGCTCGGCCTGATCGGGGCGGGGGAGAGCGGGCGTGTGTTCGGCGCGAAGGATGACGATGGCAAGGTCTGGGCGGTGAAAGTTTTCGACGGGATGGCGATCAACCGCGGACTGCTGGCGAGAATGACGGCGCGGCTGGAGGAGGGCGGGTGGCCGGAGGGGGTGGTGGAACTGGAGTCGGCTGACTTCGAGGGAAGGCCGGCGTGCTGGGTGATGCCCGTATTCGCCGAGGCGGGATACGACGGGGATGCGCCGGTGTGGAAGGTGAACAGTCTGCAGCATCTGATGGACTCGCATCCAGGGGAGAACACGTGGGAGGTGGTGAAAGAGATAGGGAGAGCACTTGCGGGAATGCATGCCCGGAGGGTCGCCCACGGAAACCTGAAGCCGGGGAACGTTTTCTTCGATGAGTCCGGGCGGGTGAGGATAGGCGACTGGGCGGTGGGAAACATGCCGGGGATCACGCATTTCGATTATACGGACGCGCTTCTCTACCAGTCCCCGGAGCAGCTTCTGGATGCGAACGGATATTTCGAGGAGGCCGGATACCGCTGGGATGTCTTCGCTTTTGGCACGCTCTCGTTCCGGTTGCTTACCGGAGATTTCCCACGGTGCGCGGAGTCGTTCGCGGCGGTGGCTCCGGTGACGGGGGAGACCAGGAAGGAGGGGATTCACGCGGATGCGGCGAAGATTGCGAAGAACCTTTCCTATCAGCCGGAGGCACCCTGGCCGAATGAACCCCGCAATGATCTTGAAGATGGCTATCAGGAACTGATATCGAGATGCCTGGCTCTGGCTTCTGAAAAACGTCCTGTCTCGATGGTCGAGGTGATGGCGGAATTCGAGAGAATCGAGGCAAAGACCGAGGGCGAGGAGGCCAGGGAGAAGCTGATGAACCAGCGCCGCAGGGCTGAGCGTTCGTCGCGACGGGTGATGTTCTTCGCGGGTATGGCGACAGCCGCGTGCTGCGTGCTGGGCGGGCTGTGGTATCTGACGGAGAAGCGGCTGGATTTTGAGAAAAGCGAACGTGACCGCGAGAGCGTGTCTCTCGGTGCCGCGGCATCCGGAGCGGTAGACAGGATGAAGAAGGCCTTGATCGAAAAAGAGGAAGCTGAGGCGGCGATGGAGTATCAGCGCGGTCTGGGGCTGGCACGCCTAGAGGCCTCCCGACAGATCGGCGACAGGTTGTTCGACTGGGCGATGGAAAAGGGGCATCGGAACCTGCCGGCACTGGATGGTCGGGAGCTGCGGTTGAAGCGGCTTCAGCGTTTCTTCGAGGATTTTCTCAGACGCACGGCGGACATCGGCAGCCTTGATGACGAGAAGGCGAGGGTGCGGCTCCAACTCGCTGAGGTTTCCCTGGCCGCCGGCGATACCGAGGCTTCCGCGAAACTGCTGGACGAGGCGATCGCCGGATGGACGGGAACGATGGATGGCGAGATGAAGCTGCGGATAGGGAGGGACGCGCTCCTCCTGGCATTGCTTAAGGAGGAGTCGGCTGCGGAAGATGCGCCGGGCGCCTTCGTCGTCGCGCGCCAAGCTCTGGAGGGGGTGCCCGCCGCCGAGGTGGATAGCGTGAGGTTGGAGCAGCTTGTCGCGATCCTTGATTTCCATGAGGCGAAGCTGCTGGCAGCGAACGGAGAAGATGGGAAAGCCCTGGAACAGCTGATGGGAGCCACTCAGAAGCTCAACGCGCTCGCCGACGCCCGGCCGGACGCCGCCGTGCTGCGTTCGGATCTGGCGAAATGCTATCTCTCCTCCGCGACCATCCTGGACGGGATCGGGAAAATGGGAGACGCGCGTGAGGTAAGGGTGCTCGCCGCGAGGGAAATGGTAAGACTTTTGAAAGAGAATCCGGGGGATGTGAAACTGCGGTTGGAACTGGCCGGCTCATATGGAGCGATGGCCGAGGCATCCGTTCTCTCCGGAGATGTGGCCGCCGCGGAGGCCGCCTCCACCGAGGCGATGAAACTACTGGACGCCATTCTGAAAGAGCGCCCGGACTCGACGGTGGCTGCGACGAGGAAAGCGGCGCAGCTGGGTCTTCGTGCGGGACTGCTCCGGGATCAGGGAAAAGCAGACGAGGCGATGAAGGCGTTCGAGGAAGGGATCACGCTTCTGGAAAGGCAGGGCGATCCCGATGGGATGGTGAGGTACCGGCTGGCACTTCTGTGGTGGCAGAAGGGTAGGATGCTGGGCTACGACGGCAAGAAGGAGGAGGAGATCGCCCTTCTGATGAAATCACGCGAAGCCCTGCGCGAGTTGGAGTCGGAGTCCGGGGGGGATGCTGTGCCGTTGAGCGGCGAGGAGCTGCAACGGTCGAGCGCTTACCTGCTAGGGGATCTCGCCCATGCGCTGGAGTTGTCGAAGAAAACCACGGAGGCGAAAAACATCTACGTCGAGGCGGTCGTGCTATGGGAAAGACTGTTGGAAAACCGACCGCAGAGTGAGGAATACCGGGAGGGGCTGGAGTGGATCCTGCAGAGGGCGAAAGGGGTTTAGGAGGTTCGGGGTATGATAAAAGCCGGTGAAGACAGGTGCGGGGTTTACTACGCTATACCGCCGCGCACCAGGTTTTGTGGATCTCCGCTCTTCCCATCCCGGAGGGATTCAAGCCAGTAGCCGGGGGTCGAGCGATAGCGGACACCCCCGGATCCGGTCTTTTGGGATACCGCATCCCGGCAGGGATGCCAGCGGGCGGCTGCGATCCCTGCCGGGATCGCTTTTGTCGTGCGTTCTCATCCGGGGGTAGTCGCTATCGCTCGACCCCCGGCTACAGGCTACGATCCCTCCGGGATTGAGTATCTGCCAGGCAACCCCTGCGATTTTCATAAAACCTGATGCATACCAGTAAAGCAGCCGGTTTCTGTATTCCACGAAGGCCGCGCCTCACTTGAGCGCCTGAAGGTATCTTTCGCGTAGAAGGGTGGATTGGGATCGTGCTTCGGCGAGGGATTGCGTCGCGGCATCGATCTGTCCGTGGAAGTCGGCGAGTTCGGTTTCCTTCTCATGCAGGATGTCCTCGTGGTTTTTAACGGAAGCCTGAAGAGACTGGAGCGTCGCATGGGCTTCCTCAAGATGGGCGCCGGTGAGGGTGGTTTTTCCAAGGGCTTCGGAAAATTCGTTCCGTTGGGCACGCTTGCCTTTGAGCCGTGTGGTTGGTGAATCCAACTGGGTAAGGGACTGGCGGAAGGCCTCGATCTTTTCGTCGTTCTCCTGAACCAGCGCGGTGGCCTCGGTAGCGGCGTGGAGAGCATGGGTGTTGATAGCGGCGGCAGACCAGGATTTTTCCCGGGCGCGCAGGAACTCGATTTCGGCGAGGGCGGAATCGATATCTTTCCCCTCGCCCCCATCAGCTTTCCTCGCTTCCTCCGCGGCTTTGCGGGCGGTATCGATCTCTTTCCTTGTCGGCTCGATCCGGGCTTGTGCGGCGGCACGCGTTTTCTCAGCGGCCTGGCGGGAGGTGCTGGCTTTCTCGATATCCGCGGGCGGCGTTTCGGGCGCCGCTTTGAGTTGTTCGAGGAGTCTGGTGGCTTCCGCCAGGCCTTTCTCAGAAGCCTGAAGAATCTGTTTCGCCTGTGCGTGTTTTTTCTCGGCGGCCTTCAATGCGTCGGCTGCGGATTGGATCGACTTGTTTCTTCCATCAACTTCAGCCCGGGCGGAATCCAGTTTTTTCCGTGCGCCGGTGATGCTGGAGGCTATTTGCTGAAGCCGTGTGGCTATGGTCGGCGGATTGGTCGGGAAAGTTGCGAGATCGGGCGTCCCTTTCTCCTCTGCCGAAAACGCGTGAATATTTCCGAGGGCGTCGGCGACGAAGGCGGTGTTGTTTTCGAAATCCATGGCTGCCGCCGTTGCGAGCGCGGGCAGTTCGATTTCCCGCAACGCGTTGAAATCGGTCTTCCAGAGCTTCGCCTTTTTGTCACGCCCGGCGGTGACAAACGTTCCGTTTTTCGCGAAGGCGAAGGCTGTCACACCACCGGAATGCGCGTCGATCTTCTTTACCTCGCCGCCATTGTTCATTTCCCAGAAACGGACGGTTCCATCCTCCGAGGCGGTGCCAAGCAGGTTCGAATCCGAGCGGAAGGCGAGGGCGGTGATGCCCGCCTGATGTGCGCGCAGCGTGTGGAATTCGTTCGCCGTCTCCGCCTCCCAGACCCAGACGCCACCGTTGCGGTCTCCACTGGCCAGGAGGATGCCATCCGGGGAGATGTCCAGGGCGGTGATCCAGTCCGTGTGCTTTTTGACCGAATGGAGTTGCTCGCCTGTCCGGGTGTCCCAGAGCTTGAGCAGTTTTGACTGGGCCACCGGTGGCGACTATGTCGAAGCCGGGGCGGATGTCCGCTGCGAGAATGGAATCAAACTCCTTTCCGGCGGTGACCACACGGGAGCCGCTGGTGATGTCGAAGGTGATGGTGAACCCGTTTCTCCCCGGGATGCCTCCACCCACGATGAGATAGCGTGCATCCGGGGTGAAAGCCAGCGAGATGGGATCCCCCTCGGGAAATGGGAGGATTCCGACAAGTTCGAGCGTGCCGGTATGATAGAGGAGAACCTGTTTCTGACCCGTGGCGGCGAGCAGGGGAGCCCACGGTGAGGTGGCGATCGCGTGAACCGCGGACGCCCGCCCGGTAACGACCGGTGGCTCGAGCAGGATGTGCTCCGGCATAGGGGGCGGCCCTTCGGGTTTCGCGGAAGGATCGGAGCGGAGGGCGGTTTCGAATTTCGGCTTCGAAGCTTTGCGAGCCTTGGAGGACTTGTTTTCCAGGAGTCCTCCTTCAATCCATTTCGAGAGGATGTCGATGTCCGCGGCCGAGAGTTTCTCGCCTTCCGGAGGCATCTTCGGCTCGGCGGACTGCTTCACCACATTGATCAGCGTAGAGGAGATGTCACCCGGCTCCACTACCTTTCCAGAGGAACCGCCCTTCATGGTGCCGGAGAAATTCGAGAGATCGAGACCGCCCTTGGTCTTGTCGGGATTGTGGCAGTTCAGACAGGATTGTTCGAAAATCCGCAGCACGTGATCGTCATAGGAGACCTTTTCCTCGGCGGGAAGGATCTGGACCAGCAGTGGTAGGAGAATGATGCGCCGCATTGTCTTGTGGAGACCTACGGAGACAGTTGCCGGAATTTTTCATGGAACCGTTGGCACGTCGTCTTTCATTTGACTGGTTCGGAAGGCTTCCCCATTGTCCGCCGGATGACAGCGACCAAACGGGTTCTCTTCGTATGCACCGGCAACACCTGCCGTAGCCCCATGGCTGAAGCGCTTTTCCGGAAGGCCGTGGAGGGCCGTGAGGATTACTCGGTGAAATCCGCCGGTGTCGCCGCATCGAAGGGCGCGCCGTGCAGTCGCGAAACGGAGGAGATCGTCACTCTTCTCAAAGCGCCGATCAACGGCTTCTCAAGCAGCCCAGTGAGCGCGGATGTGCTGGAGGAGGCGACCCATGTGTTCACGATGACCCGCAGCCATCTCGCGGCTCTTGAAGACCATTTTCCGGAATTTTCCGACAAATATTACCTGGTATGCGAATTCGCGGAAATCGCCGGAAAAGGGTTGGGCGCGGATGTGCCCGATCCGATAGGCATGGGGAAGAGAGCCTACCAGGATGTTGCCAGGATTCTGGGAGAAGCCATCCCTTCCATCATCAGCTATATCGATCAGACAACTCCCAGGACTTGAGAGCCGTCACACCATCCCCAGCTTCATTTTCCCTTCCTCGGTGATCATGTCCTGGTTCCAGGCGGGATCCCAGACCAGCTCGACATTCGCCTCGTCAATTCCGTCGATGGTCATGACTTTCGCCTGAGCGTCCGCCGCGATCACAGGTCCCATCCCGCAGCCGGGGGCGGTGAGTGTCATCTTCACCTGAACCACCTTCTTGTCATCCACCTGCTGGATGGCGCAGTCGTAGACCAGGCCCAGGTTGACGATATCGACGGGAATTTCCGGATCGTAGACACCTTTCAGTTGCGCCCACACCTGCTCTTCGAGGGGCGCGTCTTTAAGACGGACGGCTTCGGAGGTCTTCTTCGCCTCCTCCTCCGCATCGACCCCGAGCGCGTCGGCGTCCTGTGAGGAAATGCGGGCCAGCCCCTGGGACGTGGCGACAGTGTATGTCCCACCCAGCCGCTGGGTGATGAAGACGGCCGTGCCGGCGGGCAGGGTGAGCGAGTCGCCGCTGGGGATCTGGACGGCGTTGACCTCGCGGAAGAGTTTGATTTCATCGTGCATGGGTGGACTGAAGGCCAGCACGGGGACGGTGGCAAGGCGGTTATTGGGGCGAGGAACGTTTCACTGGTGACAGCGGCGGTTGATGCGGGTAGCCTCTCCGGGAGGCATGTGGGAATTCATCGTGGAATATTGGAAGGACGGGATCGAGATCCTCGTTCTGACCTTTCTCATCTATCAGCTCTACCGCGCCTTCCGCGCTACACGAGGGGCGCAGATTCTTATCGGACTCGGGCTGATTCTCGTCGTCCTGGCCCTTGTCACGCAGATCTTCCAGTTCGAGGTCATAGGCTGGCTGATCAGCCGCTCCGCCGTATTCCTCGCGTTCTCGCTCATCGTCATATTCCAGCCGGAACTGCGCAACGGACTGGCGCGCATCGGCAGCAGCCGCTTCTTTTCGTTCTCGGAAAACCGCCGCCTCGCATTTGTGGAGCGCCTTGCCGATGCCGTCGTCCTGCTCTCGAAAAAACGGATAGGAGCGCTCTTCGCCATCGAGCGTGAGATCACCCTGAAAGAGCAGCTTGAGACCGGTGTGATCCTCGACGCGCATTTCTCTCCAGAGCTCGCGATGAGCGTGTTTTTTCCGAAATCCCCCCTCCACGACGGCGGCATGGTCATCGCGAACGACCGCGTCGCCGGAACCGCATGTGTCTTCCCTGTCACCGAAAAGGAAATGCAGGACAGATCCACCGGCCTACGCCACCGCGCCGCGATCGGCCTCACCGAGCGCACCGACGCCATCGCCATCGTCGTCAGCGAGGAGACCGGCAGCATCTCCATCTCCGAGGGAGGCAACCTCTCCCGCAACCTCACCGAAAAACAGTTCCGTGAGAAACTCTCCGAGATTTTCTTCGACGACCCACCATCCCATGACACTGAGACTATCGAAAAACTGGCTGGCGAAACTCCTGTGCCTCCTTCTGGCGACCGGGATATGGTTTCTGATTAAAGGCCACCTCGGACAACCGGTGGACGATGAGGGCAACCGCGCGCCCCGCGCCTGGCCGGTGGACGAGCGGACTCTCGAGCCCCTGGAATCGCGCTAGTCTCCCGCGAAAACGCCGAGGGAGAGGGAATTGTCACGATTTCGTCACGAAGCCCCACTTCTGGAAATCCGTGACAGCCATTACTTCCACCGCGTCAAGGGTGGCCCAAGGAACGGTGCCATCCGGTTTGCCATGGCGTCGTCCCACTCATCATCCTCAGAATACGGGACTTTTCAGGTCGCGCCACCGGGCAATGCCACGGAGTTCCATCGCGTCCTCGCCTCGCTGGCAATGCTTGGCATCGCCCTTTCCCCCTTCCGGTTGGTAGCGGCCGCGGAATATCCCCTCGAGCCGGCGCTTCCGGAAATGGTCATGTGGGATCCGCTCCCTGTGACGCGATCCGACCCCTTCGCCTGGCCACCCCCGTCCCTAACGCCTCATCCCTACCCTCTTCCGCCAGACTCCACGGCGCGGGCTCCTTTTCCATCCTTCGGAAACGTCGCCGACAATGTCCTTCTCCCTCCGCCTGGCGATGAAGCCGACCCCTGGACTCCTGCCGATCTCGTTCCCATACCGCTCCCCGACGGGATGCCAGGTACAGGGAAATCCCGCGGGACTGGCGATGCTTGAAAACGCCGTTGGAAACGGAACCATCTTCGGGGAGGTCTCCGACGCCACCACACTCAATCCCATCCCCGGAGCGCTCGTCGAGATCGCCGGAACCGGTCGCACCGCTGAGACCGACGGCCAGGGAAGATACCGTTTCGAAGGCATCCCCGCGGGCACCTTCAACCTCGAAGCCTCCCAGCTGGGCTACTTCGGTGACACCACCGTCATCACCGTTATCGAAGGATCCCCCTCGGAAGTGCGTTTCGGCCTCAAGGTAAAACCCACCGACGACTCCGCCAGTGTCTTCACCCTAGAAGAGGAAACGATCGTCGGAGAGTATCAGGCGGACTCGGGCGGAGATCTGGCGGTCGATCTGGAGCTCACGTCAAGCATCGCATCCGGTATCAGCAAAGACGATTTCACAAAATCCGGTATCAGCGATGCTGGTGACGCCGTATCCAAGATTTCAGGTGCGAACATCGTCGGAGGTCGCTACGCGGTCGTTCGTGGCCTTGGAGACAGATATTCCAACACATTGGTAAACGGCGCACTGATCTCCTCCGCGGATCCAACCAGGAAGGCCGTCCAACTGGATCTATTTCCAAGTGATCTACTGGAATCGATCTCGATCCTTAAGACATTTACCCCCGAGCTACCCGCCGAGTTTGCCGGAGGTACCGTTCTGATCAAAACGCTGCAATTCCCCGAAGAGCGTATTCTCGATCTGGAATACGGCCAGAAATACAATGCGAATCTGGACGGCGATTTTGTTGGCTCAGGCACTGATCTCGGTCTTTTCGGAAGAGTGGACATTGATTTCCCGAGTCAGATTCCTTCCGCCCCTGGCACGTTCGAGAGTGGGCCGGAGAGGGGAGTGAGAACTTCGACAGATCGTGCCAGACAGGCGCAGGCGATCATACAGGCAAATGCCCTCCAGCTCAGCTCGCCTCTTATCCCTACGATCAGGGATTATAATATACCAGAGTCGTTCTCTTTGACCTTTGGCGACACGTTCCAAATTTTTGAGGATGTCGACCTAGGTGTGGTAATCGCTGGAACCGGCTCCAACGGTGATTCCATAAATAGAAATGTCACGGTAGGAAGAAGGCTTAACTCAGGACTGGATCTTGTAACTGGAACGGATGATGACCTCCTGGGTAGGACACAGATCGAAGACCGCTATACTGCTTCGGCTGGATACGGGATACTCGGTGCCTTCGGACTGAGATACAAAGACCGCCACACGATCAATCTGACGGGTTTTCAAAACTATCAGGCGGAAGACGAGGTTGTTCAGGTCAGAAAAATCAGGGACGACAATTTTTCTGAATTCCAGCAATTCGCTGGACCCGGTACGTCGTCCATAAATCCAGTCTTCGGAGCTACCACTGCTGCGTTTCTGGCGCTAGATAGCATCACCCCTCTCAGACGCACCCTGACTTTGCAACAGGCCTCCGGTCATCATGAGTTCGGAGATGAGGAGCATCCTTTTGAAGTTGACTGGCTCTATTCCGCAAGCGACGCCATCGAGGAAAGGCCGGGGACTTCGAGTCTCTTCTTCACTCAACTTGACTTCGCCGACCCTGCTATCGCCTCAATTCCCGGTGCGGACTTCAGGCCGTCGCTAGGGACGGTGTTTACCTTCGGAGATATTTTCGGAAGCAACCCTCCTGTGACCGAATCCTTCCGCGAGACCTTGGAAACCGTGGAGGAGTCCACAAACAAACGAATCGATATCACAATACCGTTGTTCGATGACGGGGACGACGTCTTCAAGGTCAAGATCGGAGGCAATCAGTTCGATAAAAGCCGCGAGGTGAGAGGCCGCTTCTTCACGTATAACATCACCAACTCCTTCTCCGACGATCTCGCGACCGCTGACGGTGGCCAGTTCGGGATTGATTTCCTTGATTCGCTGAACGGGCTGGTCGATCAGAACGGAGACCCGCTGTTCAACGGTATCGCCGGCGGTGCTGGAAGTAGGTTTTTCATCGAAGAGAACACGACGGACGGAAACACGGTTCGCAACGTGAACGCTGGCACGAAAGTGCAAGCGGCATACCTCCAGGGAAATCTGGAATTCGGAAGATGGGAGGTCATCGGAGGGGCGCGATTCGAAACCGAAGACCGTTCATTCGAGGTTCTCGCGAATCAGAATCCGGCTGGAACCGAGATTCCGCTTACGACGGTTACCAACGATTATCTGCTCCCGGGGATTACCATCAACCGGACATTCGGAGACGATGAAGAGTTTCTGGTTACCGGCGCATGGTCACGGACGGTGGCCAGACCCACGTTTTTCGAGTTCGCCCCGGTTCGCAGCGTCGATCAGTCGTCGGGAGACATCACCCAAGGAAATCCAAATCTCAAGGATACTTTGATCGACAACTTCGATCTCCGATGGGGATGGACGCCGGATCCGGGGACTTCCTTTGCGATCAGCGCGTTTCACAAATCACTGGATTCCCCTATCGCCCAATCCATCTCTTTCAATGACAGAACCTTTATCAACGGGGACAAGGGCTCGTTGCAAGGGCTCGAACTTGAGCTTCAGAAGAGCTTTTTTGAAAATTGGTCGATCACATCGAATTTCACTTACATCGACTCCCTACTTGAGTTTCCTGTCCAGGGTCAAACTCTCTCGACCACTTTTGACGGTCAACCCAACTATATTTTCAATCTTGGTCTAGGGTGGAACGATAGGGACGCAGGCTGGTCCGCCACACTGAACTATAACCTGACCGGGTCTTTCCTTACCGGCGTTCCGGGCTCCACGATCGAACCTCCTATTCGACGAGACGCCTACAACCAGCTTGATCTGATTGTTCAGAGGAAGTTCGACCTCGGTCGTGGTGTCGGAATTGTCACGTTTAATTTCGGGAACCTGCTCGATTCCGTGGATAGAGAATTGTTCGACGGAACTGATTTCGTCGTCTCCTCATTCAAGCCCGGAAGGTCATTCGGCCTCAAATTCGACTACAAGTTCTGAGAAGAGAATCAAATCCAGAAACACAAATCAACCAATATGAAATACCAGATACCCGCTAGTATAGCCAGCTGGCTTTCCGTTCTTCCGCTCATGGCGGCGGACGTGAATGTCACCAACAACATCACTGCGAATACGACTTGGACCGCAGATAACACCTACCTCATGGACAAGCCGATTTTCATTACGAACGGCGCCACGCTAACCATCGAGCCGGGTACTCTGATTCTCGGAGATGACGGCGGCACCGTCGCAGCTCCTACCTTCGGATCCCTGATCGTGACTCGCGACGCAAAGCTAATCGCGAGTGGCACGGTGACCAAACCTATCGTTTTCACCGCGCGTGCCGAGCGCGACGGCATTGATGGTGATCCGAACGTCAAGCCTGACGCAGCGCTTGGAGACGCTTCCTTCTGGGGTGGCGTCATCATGCTCGGGCGTGCCCAGGTCAACAACGTAGTTAGCGGCGTCAACACCGGCGAAGGTGTCGTAGAGGGTTTCCCGAGCAACACTTCCCTTGCAACGTTCGGCGGAGGGCTTTCGCCGAACAATTCGGACAGCAGCGGGATCCTCCGCTATGTCTCCATCCGCTTCGGTGGATTCGAGTTCGCCCCTAACGAGGAGATTAACGGACTCACCCTTGGTGGTGTTGGTTCCGGCACGATCATCGAAAACGTCGAGGTCTTCAGCAACTCGGACGACGGTGTGGAGTTTTTCGGAGGCACGGTCAACACCAAGCGTATCGCCGTGGCATTCTGCCAGGATGAGAGCTTTGACATCGACCAGGGTCACTCAGGCTCCCACCAGTTCTGGTTTTCAATTCAGACGGACAATCCGGACTTCGGTGACTTCGGTGGCGAATGGGATGGTGGCAAGGGAAGCAATGTGAACCTTCCCCCGTTCACCCTTACAAAGATTTACAACATGACCATGCTGGGGACGGGCTCGACCGCTGTCGGAAGCATAGACGACGGAATCAACCTGTCCGACAACTTCGCGGGAACGCTCGCCAACTCGGTGATCCACGACTTCAACGGAGCCGCCTTGTCCAACGTTGGTGACGGCGTGAACAGCCCCAAGCCAAACTTCCTGAATAACACTTGGGGAGTCTTCGGCGGCGGAGCGGGAATCGTCCCCAACATCGGTGGCGCTGGTGCGACCGATCCGGCTGGATCCAACAACAGCGCGGTCGGAACAAATCCGCTCCTCCGCGGAATCAGCCGCACTCCGAACGGAGGTCTCGACCCTCGCCCCGCGAACAACAGCCCTCTGCTCACCTCTTCGCTGGCCGCCTTTCCTGCGGATGCGCCCCAAGGCTTCTTCGAGCAAGTGGATTATCGTGGAGCGTTCGACACTACTCAGTCATGCAACTGGCTCGAAGGCTGGAGTTATCTCTCACGGCAGGGCTATCTCAGCAAGGCTGATGATGTGAATGTCACCGCCAATATTACTACGAACACCACCTGGACCGCGGATAAGACCTACCTCATGGATAAGCCGATTTTCATCACGAACGGCGCAACCCTGACCATCGAACCGGGCACACTTATCCTTGGAGATGATGGAGGCACAGTCGCGGCTCCGACTTTCGGTTCCCTTGTCGTTACTCGCGACGCGAAACTGATCGCGAACGGAACGCTGGCTGACCCGATCGTATTCACAGCTAGGGCAGAGCGCGATGGAATCGATGGTGATCCGAACGTCAAGCCCGACGCAGCGCTCGGGGACGCGTCTTTCTGGGGTGGCGTCATCATGCTGGGCCGCGCCCAGGTCAACAACGTGGTGAGCGGCGTCAACACTGGTGAAGGTGTCGTGGAAGGTTTCCCGAGTAACACGTCACTCGCGACGTTCGGCGGAGGCCTATCGCCCAACAATTCCGACAGCAGCGGGATCCTCCGCTATGTCTCTATTCGCTTCGGTGGATTCGAGTTCGCTCCCAACGAAGAGATCAATGGACTCACCCTTGGTGGTGTCGGCTCAGGAACGATCATTGAAAACGTCGAGGTTTTCAGTAACTCTGACGACGGTGTCGAGTTTTTCGGTGGCACGGTCAACACCAAGAACATCGCAGTCGCGTTCTGTCAGGATGAAAGCTTCGATATCGACCAGGGTCATTCTGGTTTTCATCAGTTCTGGTTCTCCATCCAGACGAACAATCCGGACTTCGGCGACTTCGGTGGCGAATGGGACGGCGGTAAGGGAAGCAATGTGAATCTCGCGCCTTTCACCCTCACGAAGATCTATAACATGACAATGCTTGGCACGGGCTCGACAGCTGTTGGCAGCATTGATGACGGCATAAACCTCTCCGACAACTTCGCCGGAACGCTGGCCAACTCATTGATCCACGACTTCAACGGCGTTGCGCTTAGTAACGTTGGCGACGGTGTGAACAGTCCGAAGCCTAACTTCCTCAACAACACCTGGGGTGTCTTTGGCGGCGGTGCGGGAATTGTCCCGAATATCGGTGGAACCGGTGCGACCGATCCGGCCGGATTCGGAAATAGCGCGGTCGGAACCAACCCGATGCTCGTGGGTATCAGCCGCACACCTACACGTAGTCTGGATCCGCGCCCGCAGTTCGGAAGCCCGCTCTATTCGTCGGCGCTTTCCGGATTTCCTTCGGACGCGCCTCCGGGATTCTTCACCAGTGTGGGATACCGTGGTGCTTTTGGTGGCAACAACTGGCTCAAAGGTTGGTCTCTACCTTTCCAAGGCGGGATATCTCTCCGATCTTCCTGACGCTGAGCCACAAGGTGGCGGCAATACCGGAGGCGGAACCTTCGGTGATGTGGACGGCGACGGTATATCAGATGACGTCGAGAATGCGAATACCGCCCTCGGCTTCAACGCAAACGTCAGCAACGGTGCTCCAGCCGCTGTCTTCAACGGTCTCTTCACGGCCAACTCCATCCAGGACTTGAGCGCCGATGACATCATTGTTCAGAAGTCCGGCACGACGGCGACCCTGACCATCCCGGTTGAGCGTTCCACCGATCTGGTGCCTCCGTTCACCCCTGCGGGTAACGCGACGCTTCAGCTCAACAACGTCCCTGCCGACAAGGAGTTCTACAGATTCCGCATCGCTCCGAACCCATAAGGGTTTCTGACGAAACTGTCACACTGGGGCTGTCGGCAATTGCCGGCAGCCCCTTTTTACTGCGCGCAATTCACCGCCATGCGCAACTTCCTTCCAATTTTCTGCCTAGGGTTCGCCCCTTTGACGCTCGCCCAGGAGGCCGAGGTCTCACCTACAGACGAGCTGAAAATCACTGTCAGCGAATGGGTTTCGACGATGCGCCAGATCCAGGAGGAGGAGAACGAGTGGACGCGCGACCAGGAGGTTCTGGTAAATTATCGAGAAGGCCTGGAGAAGGAGATCTCCGATCTCAAGGAACAGATCGCTGACGCGGAAACGAGAAAGAAAGGAGCGGACGCTGAGACTCTCAAGCAATCCCAGGAGCGTGACCGGTTCGTCGCATCCAAGGAAGGCCTTGCGAAAATCCTGCGCACGCTTGAGGAGAAAATGGCTGCGAAGATCCCACTGATTCCAGCGGCGCTCCGTGCCGAGCCGAAGGTCGCCCAGGCGGTAGAGGATCTCGAGCGGGACATGAAACTCGCCGGTGACAAGCAGGACGAGGGCGTTTCCAAAAGGCTTCTGAACCTGATCAACCTCACCGCGGAGATAGAGAAGTTCCAGCAAACCGTCGTCCTCCGCCAGGAGCTGCGGGCGGACTCCAAGGGTCGCGAGTTCAACATGCAGGTCCTGTATTTCGGCCTCGCCGTCGCCTACGCGGTGAACGAGGACGGCAGCTTCGCTCTCATCGGTACGCCGACCGAGGAGAGCGGCTGGAA
Source organism: uncultured Verrucomicrobiae bacterium (assembly GCA_963758175.1). GTDB lineage: Bacteria > Verrucomicrobiota > Verrucomicrobiia > Verrucomicrobiales > Akkermansiaceae > Luteolibacter. The sequence goes on along the minus strand of CAVWUI010000002.1, from coordinate 209,218 downwards.
GTTTGTCGAAAAACCCGAGCTGGCCGACGAGATACTCGGACTGATCGCCTGCACGACCGGTGACCTGGATCCACAGTTCATCTCCCTCCCATTTTCCCAGTAAGAAACCATGATCCGCCCCATCTGCCTGACGCTCGCACTCGCATGTTCCCTCTCATCTATCGCAGGAGCACAGACACCCATCGAAAACGCGAGGGAGGATCTCTCCAAGGCGGTCAAGGAGCTGGGTGAAACGAAAAAGGAATACGCCGACCTGCGCCGCGCGCTGTACCGCGATATCAACCGGCTCGACGACGAGGCTCTGAAGCTCGGCCGCGATCTCCGCGCGCTTCAGCGTGAGGAGGATCGCCGCACCGCCACTGTCAGGACTCTCGAGCGGGAAGTGGAAGGCAGGAAAACCGATTTCAACTATTCCGCCGGCATTCTCAGCCAGTATTCCAAGGCTTTCATCACCCGTCTCCATCCCGGCGAGAACCAGCTTTACCGCGAAAAGGTGGAGGCCATTGACCAGAAGGCCACCGCCGCGGTGGACGAGCCGGAAACCGAGTTGACCGAGCGCATGAACGTGCTGGAGATCGGCATCGACCGCCTGGGTGATATCGCGGGCGGACATCGTTTCGAAGGCAAGGCTCTGCGCAACGGCAGCGAATCCATCGAGGGAAACGTTCTTGTCGTGGGGCCGTCGGTTTTCTTCGCAGAGAAGGGCGGTGACTTCGAAGGCGTCGCGACCTTCGCGGAAACCGGCACCACCCTCCCGACCGTCGTCGCCATCAATGATTCCGATGGCGCGATCACTGAGGCGATCAACACCATGGAGGGCGAGCTTCCCTTCGATGGGTCGATGGGGAAAGCCATTGAAGTTGAGGCTGCGAAGCAGACGCTCTGGGAGACCGCGGAGAAAGGCGGGTACGTGGGTCATGCGATTCTCATCCTGGGTGCGATCTCCTTCGGTATCGCCATCTTCAAGGTCTGGGAGGTTTCAAAGTTCAAGGTGCCCAACCGCCGCGAACTCAACGCTATCCTGGACAACCTCCTCGAAGGAAAACAGGACGAGGCACTCAAAAAAGCCAAATCCATCCCCGGTGAGGCCGGAGAGCTCGTGGTCATTGGGGTCTCGAAATTCTACGAAAAACGCCGTGTGCTGGAAGAGTCCATGTTCGAGAAACTCGTGGTGATCAAACCTCACCTCGAGCGTTTCCTCCCTTTCCTCGCGCTCACCGCCGCGGCCGGCCCGCTGATGGGGCTTCTCGGCACAGTCCTCGGCATCATCAAGACCTTCCAGGCCATGGCTCTCTATGGCAGCGGAAACCAGAAGAATTTCACGGCGGGCATTTCAGAAGCTCTCATCACGACCGCGGAAGGCCTTGTCGTCGCCATTCCTGTGCTTGTCGTCCACGGACTACTCAAGAGCATGGTAAAAGCGAAATTCGGCGACATCGAGGGATCCGCCATCGCCATCATCAATGGAACCACCGAACGCGAGAAGGGCATGCAGCCGGTTTCCCCCGCCGAGGATACTGATGACGGAGGTGATGACGATATCGAGCTGGTTCCCACCACAGCCTGAGTTTTTTTCCACTGCGATACCACCATGGGCATTTTCAAAGACGGACTTGATCTCTTCCTCTCGGGCGGGGAGATCATGTACATGCTCGGAGGGGTGGCGGCGATTCTCTACGGCTTCTGCTTCGCCGGGATCGCCTACGTGAACCGGGGGAACCTCAACGACAAGGACGCGGACAAGTGGGCGGAGTGGATCGAGCATCCGGAGAGGGCGAAGGGGCGACTCGGTGAGGCATTGGTCTATGTTTTGCATGGCCCGAGACTTTCGATTAAAACCGTCGGAAGGCGTTTCGAGGAAGTCCGTTTGAACCTGGTTTCCAGCGTTGACAGGCGCCTCCTTGTCATCAACACACTCGTCGCGGCGGCACCTCTCGCCGGTCTCTTGGGAACAGTCACCGGCATGCTCGCCATGTTCGCCGGTCTTTCCCAGGGCACCGGCCCGGCGGGTATGCAGAAGGTGGCCGACGGCATGCAGCAGGCGCTCATCACCACCCAGACCGGCCTCACCATCGCGCTCCCCGGGCTTTTCCTAGGACTGGTCATCAAGTCGAAACGAGACCGGATTTCCGCCACCCTCCAGCGTCTGGAGAGCCTCATCCTCACCTCCCGTTTCAAACGCGAACAAAACTGACCATATGCTAGGAAACCGCTCCATCGGCGACGATGCCGAAGAACCCGTCCACGTCGATCTGTCGTCGATGATCGACTGCGTTTTCATCCTTCTCATCTTCTTCATCGTCTCCACCGTCTTTGTCGAGGAGACGGGAGTGAAGGTGAACAAGCCCGACGTTGGTGGCGCGAGCGCGCTTGAGAAAAACTCCATCCTTCTAGCCGTCACTTCCGAGGACAAGGTCTTTTACGGCGGCGAGAGCATAGGCGTGCAGGGTGTGATTGGAAAAATCAAGCCGCTGCTCACCGAGACTCCCGACATGAGCGTCATCATCCAGGGCGACAAGGATTCCACCCACGGCATCGTCCAGCAGGTTCACGGGCAGGCCCTTCTGGCGGGCGCGATGAAGGACATGATCTCCGTCTCCACGAAATAGGAAATGGCACGTCACGTTTACAGACCTCCGAGAGGAAAGTTCACCGGCGTTTTCGCCGTGATCGGTGGTCTGATCGCGACCATAGCGGTTTTCGTCGCGATCCCGCTTTCGCAAAAGCTCAGCCAGTTTCTCGATCCGAACAAACCCGAGGCGCCCGAACTGGTCGTGGAGCCACCGGAGGAACAGGACTTCGAGACCGAAGAGCCGCCGGAGGAAATGGAGGAGGAACCGGAGCCGGAGGAGATGGTCGAGGAATCGACCGACCTGGATCTCGGGATCGACCTCGGCGATCTTTCAGCGGGAACAGGCGGGGGCTTCGTCATGGAGATCCCGAATTTCTCCATGAAGGGCGGCGACGATGCGTTTGGCGGCGATCTCGATGCGCCTCCTCAGCCCACCAGGAAATTTCCACCCACCTACCCGAGTTCGCTCCTCAGCAAAGGAATCGGGGGGCGGGTGCTGATCTCCTGCACCATCGATGCCGGCGGGAAAGTGATCGCCACATCCATCAAATCCTCCTCGGGTCAACCCGAGCTGGACAAGGCCGCCATCAATGCCGTCAACCGCTGGAAGTTCAAGCCGGGCACCAAGGGCGGCAAAAAAGTCAAATCCATCGCCGTGGTCCCTTTCAATTTCGAAGTCAAAAAGAGTTAAGAATTTTTCAACCGCGGATGAACGCGAATGAACGCCGATAAGACTCAGTGCTGCCTAAACATTTTATGAAAACATCTACTTCCGGAACTGGCAAAGATTCGCGTCCATTCGCGTTGATTCGCGGTTCCTCTTCTCTTTCCGTCCTGGTGTTTCTCCTGTGCGTTTTTGGAGGTACAAGCCGAGCGCATCACCCCGCCCTCGAATCTTTTTCGCGACCCAACATTCGTCCGGGATTTCGTGGGCAGCTACGGTTTCCTCTCCGATGTGGAGCCGAAAGTCTCCAGCGAGGAGCAGGAACTCCTCGTGAAAGTCCGCGAGCTTTTCGAAGCCTCCCGGTTCCGCGAGGCGGAGCAGGAGATCGTGCGTTTCATCCAGATCATCGAGAACCCGACCGATCCCGAGGTCGCGAAAGGTGAGATCAGCCCGGCCATGGTTTTCGTTCTCGGAAACCTGTATTTCCAGGCTGACCGCACGGACGAAGCCCGCCGCGCTTTCCTGGAAGCCATACGCCGCTTTCCGCGTTTTCGGCGAGCCTATACGAACCTCGGCTACCTCTATATTTCCAAGAACATGACCGAAGAGGCTCTTCCCATGCTTCAGAAAGCCATCGAGCTCGGCGAGAATTCCAGCCGCGCATACGGTCTTCTCGGTTACTGCCATCTATTGAAGAAGAACGCGCTCGCCGGGGAAAACGCATACCGCCAGGCGTATCTGCTGGATCCTGATTCCCGGGATTGGAAGCTCGGACTCGCGCAGGCGCTCATGGCACAGGAGAAATTTCCCGAAGCCTCCAGCCTCATCGGATCGCTCATCGAGGAGAATCCGAACGACAAGCAGCTCTGGCTCCAGCAGACCAACGCCCTGCTCGCCATGGAGAAAAAGGACGAGGCCACCGTGAATCTTGAAGTCCTCCGGCTCAAAGGTCTTGCCGACGAATCCAATCTCAACCTACTCGGCAACCTTTACATGGATGGCAATGAGCCGCAGCTAGCCCTCTATGCCTACCTCGCCGCCATGGACAAGGCGGAGAAGCTCGACATGGATCGCACCCTGAAATCCGCGAAGATCCTCAGCGACTACGGCTTCCCCGACAAGGCCGACGATTTCATCACGAAGATCCGGGCCAAGGCCGGCGACTCCATTTCCGATTCCGAAAAGCTCAGCCTCATGCTTACCGAGGTCTCCGTCGCCCAGGCGAAGAAGGAAACAGACCGCGTCGAGGCCATCTTGAACCAACTCCTGGAGCTCAATCCCACCAACGGAGAGGTGCTTCTCGAACTGGCTCGCCACAAGGATCTCCTTTCCCGTGAGGAGAGCGATGAGAAGAGACGCGATGAACTCGTCGTCGAGGCGCGGACGAACTATCAGCTCGCCGCTCGCGAAGAATCCGTCGCCTATCCCGCGAATCTCTCGCTCGGCCAGATGCTTGTCCGCGAGCGTCGCTACCCGGAGGCACTCCCGCATCTCCAGACCGCGCTGACGCTCAGGAAAAGCGACAGCCTCGACCAGTATGTTTCCCGCGTCCGCCGCGCCTCCGACCGCCAGAACGACCGCGACAAGAAGGAAGAGCAATGAGATTTCACGTCATATCGGCTTTCATGCTCGCAACCACGTTCGCCCACGCGAACGAGGCTCTCGATGTGCTTGAGGGCAAGGTCGATGCGAACAGTGTCATCCTGCCTCCCCGGCAGTATGACCCCGATGCGGATGAGGCCGGCGAGTCAGGTGAGGAAATGGTGGGAAACATCATCTACCTGGAGCCGGAATGGGCGGCCAGTCCTCTCGATGCCATCTGGTCCCGCTCGGTTCTCTACGATTCCCCCGCGAATCCATGGGTGCAGCAGGTCGCTCTTTCCGGCTATTTCGATTTCCATGCGAGCTTCGGAAAAGCGGAGACGGATGCGAGCACCGGCCCTCCCGCCACCGCGGCCCGCAACACCGAACTCGACGGCACCCGCACCCGCCGCGCACGCCTTGGCGCGAGGATACGCGCGTTCAACAACACCGAGATCGAAGGCGTCGCGGAGTTCGCCGGGGACTCGAACTACCGTGGTGTGGATAGGCTGAAAGCATACACACAGGTCACCGATACGACCGGGATCACCTACGGAAAATTCCGCCCGAACTTCGGCGTTGAATCGAGAACCGAGGAACAGTCCTCCCCATACCAGCGCCGGACGATGCTCACGAACATGGTCGCCCCGGCGGCGGCGCTTGGTGCGAGCGTCCATCACGCGGGAGAGAAGTTCGATTTCGACATCGGCTGGTTTACCAGCGACTACGATCCGGATTTTGGCAGCCTAGGCGGCGACGGTATGCTGAATCTCGGCATTTCCCGCACGTTCTACGAGAAATCCGGAGACACCGTCTATCGCACGCGCTGGCACGCGGACTACGTCCACAACTTCGACGCGAACGGCTCGAACCCGATGGGCTACGATGTCGCGGGGCGCCGTTCGGCGAATGGAAACCAGCTCATTGTCCAGAACCCCGCCTACCGCCATCTGTTCTCCACCGGCTTCGCCATCGATTCCGGGCGCTCATCCTTCATGGGCGATTTCCAGCTCGCGAAAGGAGACACCACGGTATGGGGCGTGACGATAGGTGGCACCTACTGGCTTGTTCCGGGGACGCTCGATCTGGTGGGACGCTACCAATACGCTGGCACGGACGATCCCCGGGGCATTCTTGCCTCGCTGGGAAATTCCGGAGACCTCCGCTACGATTCCACGCCGTTTTTCACCGGGGATGAATACCACTCGTTCTATCTCGGAACGAATCTCCACCTCCACAAGGACGGCCTGGTTCTGCAGAACGGCCTCGAATACACCATCCTGAACGACGATGCCGGTGGCACGTTCAACACCGAAGCCTTCATCTGGCAGTCCGGTGCGAAGATCTCATTCTAGAAAAATCACACCTCCAATTCGAAACAGACACAGACCATGAAATCGCTCCTCATCGCGCTCGCGCTCATTACCCCCGCACTCGCCGTAAACTTCGATACCGAAGCTTTCGGCAAGCGCCTCAACGGCTGGAAGAAAGACCGCACCGCGGTCTATGATTTCACCGACGCCTCCTACCGCACCCACCAGCCGACCATCACGGAAACGCCAGGCGGCGGCATCTACGTTTCCACCCAGGTGGATCTGCTCATGTTCGGCGGCCAGGGTGCGATCTCCCACATCGACATGACCTTCAGCTCCGGCGGCACCCTCCTCAGCGCCCAGCTTCGCACCACCATGGGTCGAAAAATCATCGACACCGGGATGGTGCGCCGCCCGGAACCTCCGGTCGCGCCTATCGCCGTCGAAGGACAGCCGTCTCCCGTCATGCCGCGTTTCGACCCGACCGAGGAACTCGTCATCGATCTGTTCAACCGCTACGATGCCGAGATGCGCAAGATCACCGAGGGCAAGGACGCCGAGAAGCGCGATCTCTTCAGCCGCTTCAGCAACAAGAACGCGAAGAGCGCCAACAACGCAGCCGGACTCCGCCACAATGTCAACCTGATGCTCCAGTCGGTGAACGGCAGCGGTTACTACTCCGCGAAGTAGAGCGAAAGCGGACGGTGACCGCCCCGGGCCTCAAAGTGAGGGGAGGCGGCTTCTCCTTATCTTCACCGACAGGCAGAAAGAGTCGATCCGCTCCGTATGCATTGACCGCAACGGAGCCTGTCGCTCCGTCCTGCGCGAGAATCTGCCCGGCGCGGAGGTTGTCCGCGACCGTTTCCACATTATTGCCAACCTAACCGCCGACCTCGGCGAGTTGTGGCAAAAAGTGATAGGTTAAAGAATGAACGGGTTTTCATGGTGTGGAATGACCTGGATCGGGGAAAGGTGGTGGGAATGCTAACGATTGCGCAAGGGTTCTAGGGACGGAATAGAGGCGCCGCTCACGACAGTGGTGCAGCCGGTTGAAGCAATGGCGCCAAAAGCGGTAAAACTGGTGCTCGGTGATGGGAAAATCGTTTCCGAGGTTTTCCAGGTGAGACTTGAGAAAAGGGGGTCAGTGGAAAAGATCTAGACCCTTTGCCAAAAATAATTGCCGTTACCCGGAGTGTGTCCGGCAGACCGAACGGATCGTTTCCGGACGGTCCCAGCAGTGCGCGCAGGGACTCGAAGAGCTTGTTGTTGAGTTCCTCCCCTCGCTTTGTGATGTAGCCGGCCATGTAGTGGCTTTTGAGATGCTGCCAGAGCCGTTCGATGGGATTGAGGTCGGGGCTGTACGGAGGAAGGAAGACCGGTGCGATGTGGTGCCAGTCCAGCCTTTTGGTCTTGTGCCAGCTAGCGTTGTCGAGAACCAGCAGGACGCGCCTCCCTTTCGTCGCCGGGACTTCGGCGGCCATGGTGTCGAGGAATGCCTGGAAGACTTCCGTGTCGCAGTGCGGGACGATGAGGCTCACCAGCTGGCCGCTTGCGGGATTGACCGCGCCGACAACATTCTGGCGGACGTGCCCGCCGTAATAACCCTGGGTCGGGCGGGAACCGCGTTTCACCCATTTCTGGCGGGGCCGGGGATCGCCCTCGAAGCCGGCCTCGTCTCCGAAAAAGACATCGCAGCCATGGTCTTCAAGCAAGGCGAGGAGCTCCACGCAGAATGTTTCGCGGCGGTCTTCCCATTGGTCGCGGTCGGGGGGCTCGGGCATGCGGCGCGGGATGCGTCTGGCGTAGCCGTGCTCGTGGAGGTAGCGCACGAGGGTGCGGTAGGACAGGTCGAGCTGTTTCTCCTCACGCAGCCATCCGAAGAGTTTCGTGACAGTCCAGTGGGTGTGGTCGGCAAGCGTGGGATCGTCGACGACAGGGAGGATGGTGGAGGCGACGGTTTCGCCCGCCAGCTTGCGCGGCCTGCCGGGCTGCGGGCGGTGGATGAGGCCGTCGACGCCCATGGAGTTGAAACGTTCCACCCAGAGCCGGACGGTGCGCTCGCTGCGGCGGCTGTTGCGCACGACATGCGCGAAGGAGACACCGATGAGCAAAAGGTGGATGGCGTGGAGCCGCCTCACCGACTTGCCGTCGGGGGAACAGTCCATGGCCGCCTCGATCTCCTCGATGGGGCAGTTCTCAGGGTTTGGCAGATGACGCGGACGGCAGATCCACGATGATGGAGGGATTCAAACAACCGTACCAGTCTTTTATCGGAAGTTTCGGCAATTATTTTTGGCAATCAGTCTAGATTGCGATTCACGAGGGCATGGAACCGCCGGCTGTGATGGAAGCCGATTTCAAGATCATCTCCTGCAGTCATTCAAGGATCTCGTATGCTTTGGTTTCTGGAAGCGATCTGTTTCGTCAGGGAACTGGAATCTCTACAATGTTTGACAACTGCTTATCTTGTAGTTCGGAATGACGGAAGGAAAACTGAAAGACAAATCGTCTGAGATACTCAGGCGGGCTACTTTCTTACATCCCTGCCTACGGAGAAGAGGTGCCACTCTATCGTGTAGCCTGCTCAAGCGGCTACAGGTTTGATGCCTTGTACGAAGCACTCGAAATCTCCCAGCGCCACCTCCGCAGGTTTTTCGTGGAGACCGTGGGTGTGCAGCCGAAAATGTGGCTTCGGTTCGAGCGCATGGTCCGGGCGAGGAGCCTGCTGAAAACATCACTTTCAATCAAAGAAATATCGGAGCAACTAGGATTCAATGATCAGAAGGACGTTTCCCGTGAGTTCCGTCAATTCTACCAGATTGCTCCGGCCGGATACAAAGCGCGCGAGACCAACCGGACGATCGATTTGCTCGACAGCCAGCGCTAGGCAGCGCCTTCCGGCTCAAAAGATCCGGCGGTAATTCAACATCAGCCCATGGAAGCGGGATTTGTATTTTCCGTCCGCCAGATTGAACGGAGAGCCACTCACGGTTCTGTCTGAAAACGCATACTGATAGGCGAAGCTCCACTCGGATTTTTCGTAGGCTCGACCGACTCCGACATTGATCCAGTGCCTGTCCGCGTCCGAAACTCCCGGATTGAAGGTCGCGTCCGGTTGGCTGTTTTCGATAAAATTATAGCCGCAGCTCGCATTCCATCCGTTCTCGAAAAAACGGGTCATACCAACCGAGTAGATGAAGTTTGAATTCCATCGAAAAGGCAGGACCACCGGGCCACTGCCTTTGGATAGATTGAGATCATTGAGTTCGTCCCAGTTCACCCATTCGATGTTTGCCTCAAGGATCCATTGGTCCGAGGGGCGGAAGGCATAGCCGATCGCAGCTGTCGCCGGAGTGAGAAAATCCAATGACGCATCCTCGCTACCAGCAATAAATGGGATCGTCTTGGCTTTTCCTTCTAGGTCGAGTTCGGTTTTACTCCGGTAAACCGCTCCGAATGCGTGTCGATCAGAGGGTTGCCAACGAGCGGAAACAGTCCAGTTGATCCCAACATCGTCGCCTTCAAATTCAAATCTTCCCGTGGAAGGCGGGAAACCAATCCCTTGAGTAAGTCGCGCGTCCGCGTAGGAAATTCCGAAGCCTCCACCGATGGAAAATGTGTCCGTGATTTCCCGGGCTGCCACAAACCATCCAGTTAGATAGTTGAGTTCCGTCTCAATCGCGAGTTGCCGAAAAACCGTCTGATCATCCCAGTCCGTCGAAAGCCCGAATGGCGTGTTCAATCCGAAACCGAGTACAGTCTTTTCGCTCACCGGCAGCGATGCGTAGAGCTGGGGAATGAGTGCCCAAGAAGAATCGTTTTTGAATGTTCCAGCGGGAGTCTCCGCCTCGATCCCCAATCTCACAGAATACACGCCGAGAGAGACCTCTGGATCCACAAGTTGGGTCAAACCCGCCGCGTTGTAATATACGGCGGCGGCAGTATCGGCAGTCGCCAACCAAGCATTTCCTCGACCGGTCGCCTCAGGTGCCTGCACCGGAATGTAGAATCCGTTGCCAAGCAAGGGACTACCTAGAATTACGAATAGCGCAGCGGTGTATTTTTTCAAAATTCGAAAATCGTGTGTTCGATGGAAAAGAAAATCGCTGAGTTCGCGCAATCCACGAAGCGCGCCTCATCTTCGGAGAGAAGGCGGTTTGCCTCCTGTCCTTCGGGTGTCTGTAGCGGAGCGGCGAGCGCCTCTACGCTATCCCACCAAACCTCGGTGATTCCGTCATACATGTCGGTGATTCCACGCGGCTGCTGCGCGGCACCATTCAGCATCGGCTCACGCAGAGTGTGGCTCTGAACATAGCGTTTCATCCCGAGAATCTTCGCTTGGCTTTTGACGAGAAGGGCCGTGCTTGTTGAGCCAATAGTCGTTAAATTCCTCAACTGACATGGACGGAAGCTTTCGGACGCAATAGACACACTTGAGCATGTGGCTGAATATCACCGCGCCCGTGGTCTGTCACTCTCTAAGACAACTTTTTTATCAGAATCCCCTGGATATCAATCCCATTCGGGTCAGGGGTTGCATTTTAACATTTCTTCGGATTTTTTCAAGTCTCATCACCTTATCTTCGTCCCTCTTAAAATCTGCGACCAAACGGCTCACACTTGCAGAATGACCCATCGCGAGACGATCTGAAAGCCAGCTGTTCCCTACCGAAGTCCTTTGACGAAGAAGGACGGCAACCAGAACCTTGCGCCAATCACCCTTCCGAAGACCCGCCAACGATTCCCTGTCGCTCGACAGTTCCAGGATCTCCAATGCCTTGGCGGCGAGAAATCCCCCTTCCGCCTCATCGTGAACCCGTGCAGCTCCATCCGGCCCGGCTGCCTTCTCTTTGCCCCCATTCCTGACAAGTGAAATAAGCTTGTCGGCGAATGTCGGCTCGCCCAGATACCAGCCGCGACGGAGCGCCTTGTTTGCCGCCTCGTCAATCTCACCGCCTTCATTCGCTGCTCTCGCCTCTAGCCATGCAAGGTAGGCTCTCCGCGCGCGTCCGTCCTTGGCCAGTTCGAAAGCTCTGAGAACCCCCTCTAGCACCAGCCAATCCGGCCCTTTCCCCTCGCGTAGTCCCCGACGCTGCTCCATTTGTAGGAAACAAGCTTCGCGCGCCCTTTTCCCACGATTCCAGCGGGAGCTGGATTGAGATGGATGTAATCCGCAACGATGCGGAAATAATACGGACTCTCCACCGCCGCCCTCACCGGGACTGATTTGTAACGTTTTTGGAAAACATGCCCCCTTTGGGATCGCCGGGCATTCGATCCCTGGCTGAAGGTCCCCAAGAGAAATTTCATTCCTGTCACCAGGTTCGGCTCGGGGGTTTCGAGGAGCAGGTGGAAATGGTTGCCCATCAACACTCAAGCATGCACCCGCGAGCCGTGGCTACCACACACCTGTCTAAGGCGGAACAGGAAAGCCTTCCTGTTCTCGTCGCTCTCAAAAATTGCTTCCCTGCCATCTCCCCGTGCCATGACGTGATAGACCGCTCCGGGATACTGGTGGCGCTAGGCTCTGGGCATGCCGGAAATTGGCCTACTTCCCTCGATGGTCCGAAATAAACGTTAAAATACAGCTCAAAACCAACGACCTCTCATCCGAGAAGCCGGAGAAACTCCAGGAAATGGTCACCCGCCTCGACGAGATCATCAAAGGCTAGTCCGCACCCGCCGGTTATCGTCTGCGGCGCAGCAGACCCAGGCCTGCCAGCGTCACCAGGGAAAGGCAGGACGGCTCCGGAACCGCCGTCGCATTGATCCTCAACGCGTTTAGCACGCCCGAGGAGCCATTCCATCCGCCGGGACTGGCGGCGTCTCCGAAGGTCGCGGCCGTATTGGTCGCGCCCGTTCCCGTCGCCGCCTCCGTGTAGCTCTTCCAGTCGTAGCCATTGGCCTCGACCGTGTTGCTCACCACCACCCAATACAGTCGGTACTGGCCGCGAGCGTCAGCGCGCTGTCCGGGGTAAACGTGTTCAGCCCGTTGGTTACCGTGCCCGTCGGCGACATGGCCGTCAGAAGGCTGCCGATCGGGGTGCTTGTCCCGTCATCGGACCAGATGCTCACCGTCACACCTTCGTCCCCTTGCAGCCGATGCGAAATCCAGGACAATGTTGTCCAGTGTGTAGTCCGTGCCCGATGCGATAACGAAGTTCACACCCTTACCGTTGTTCTTGATCGGGCTTGCAGGCCCGGCAGTCGAGCCTATGGAATCCAGCAACACGGCGGAAAACACGGGAGAGACGCTGGCAAGGAAGAGCCCTAGGAAAATGGATTTGTTTTTCCATGTCGAAACCATGTCGGCCTCCGTCCCACTTGGCAAGAACCAAGAAACATCCCCCGCCTCCCGCGCCACCGAACCCTTTGCCCACCATCTTCGGCTTGCTCTGCGGCCCGCAAAGGTCCAGCGTCCGGCAAATGAATGGGAAGATCCTTCTCGCCGCATCCTGCGCCCTCTCCCTCGCCACCGGCTACCTCATCAGGGGAGGGGGAAACACATCGGGAGAGGAGCCCCCCCACCACCGCTGCCCTCCCGCGCCCGGACCGTCCCTACGCCACCAAAACCCGCACCCGCCCCACCGAAGACAACACCCTCCTCGACTCCATCCTAGGCGGCCGCAACATCTCCGAAATCCCCCCCGCCGATCTCGCCGCCCTCATCGGCAGCCTCTCAAGACACGATCCCGGCCTGGATCGTCTCGCCCAATCAAGGCGGTACTACCAGCTCCAGCTTCTTCTCACAAAGCTCCCCGCCGGGGCCTTGGCGGAACTCGCGGATGCCATCTCCTCCGATCCCGCCCTCAGGAGACAGGGAGGCCTTCCGAACCTCCTCACCTTCCTGGCCGGGAAAGACCCGGGGCTTGCCCTCCATTGGCTCTCCACCCACGAAAACTCCTCCGAGTATTACCCCGCCGTTATCAGTTCAATCGCCCGGGAGGATCCTTACAAGGCGGCGAACCTCTTCGAAAAATACCTCCTGGATGGCACCCTCACTTCCAGCCGGCTATGGATCGCCAGCAACGGAATTGGAAGTGCAATGGCCAAACTCGGTGCCACCCCGCTCCTCGACTTCATCGACAAACTCCCCGAGAACCGGCAAACCGACATCGCAGAAAATGCATTCCAGTCACTTCCCGCAAGCGAGCGCATATTGCTACTCACGGAAATCCTGAAGAGAAATGCCGATGGTAGAACGGGCAACATCACCCTGGCCCCGTTGTTTAACACTTATCTTAGGCTCGACCAGGCCGGTGCCAGCGAATGGTTCGCCAAGCTCCCCGAAGGCGACGGGAAGGAAACCCTCCGCCGTTCCGCCGCCTTTTCCCTGATCCAGAGCGGCGAAAAGGAAGCCGCAGCCGAATGGGTTCGCGGAATCTTCACTTCCTCTCCGGGCAAAGAGATTGAGACACTGGGAAACTACATCGGAGGCATGGTATACCTCAGGCCCACCGACATCCCTTACTATGCCGCCCTCCTTCCGGATGGACTTGAATTCACTGCTAAGGATTTCGAGTCCATCGCGATGGAATCCGTTTACAGCAGTATCGGGGGATTGACCTCCATAGCCTCGGCAATCCGGAATCCTGCCGAGCAAGCCCACCTCATCGCCGGAACAATCGACAAATTGGTCGGCGACAAAGGCAGCCACGACACGCTCAACCCCGCCGACCTCGAAATCCTCTCCCGCAGAATCTCCACCATGGGCTTCACCGGGGAGAACGCCGCCCTCGTCAACGCCGCCCTTGAAGCGGCAAGGAACCCGAAGCCCGCCGACGCGGAATAGCCTAACTCGCACCGCGTGTCCACCCCGCGCCCGCGCCCCATCCGCAGGGCTTCCACGGTGCGCCTGTCACCGGTGGCGATTCAGATATGGATGCCAAACTCGAGTGAATCGCCTTGACAAACGTTACCTGAAGACAACATTTCAGTCTGCAATCATTATAAAATGAAAAAAACCAACCCACTCCTGCTGGCAGTCCTCTTCACACTGCCTGCTTCCGCTGCCACCACCATCACACTTTACAGCGACGATTTCAGTGGCACCTCCGCCAACAACCTGAACGCCACCATGACAGACGTGGGCGCAGGTGTCTGGACTGCAAACACGGACATCAAGGCAGACGGCTCCACCGCTACCGCCACTTCGAATCGCAGCGCATTCCTTCCCTTCACCCCCGTTTCCGGAAAGATCTACACTGCCACTGTTGGCGTAAATTTCTCTGCTGTCGGCTCGAACACCGGCTCCCTCCAGTTCGGCTTCAGCAACAACTTCACCACCACCACCTCCATCACAGGGCAGAGCGGCTCGAACGTCAGCGCCCACGCCTTCATCAGGCAGAACGGCTCGGGCCAGGTCCGTATCTCATATAACAACCCGTTCGGATCTGACTTCGCTACAGGCACCTACAACAAGACCCTGCCGGACATCGATGTCATCACACTCGTCCTGGACACCACCGCAGCAGCATGGACATACCAAGTATCCATCAACGGCAGTACTGTCAAACCCCTCTACACCTACATGAACAACCCTACCATCACCCAGATCGGATTCGGAGCGAATGCCGCTACCGGTGCCTCCGGCAGGTTTAGCAATTTCTCCCTAACCGAAACCACGGGTCCCGGAGCCATCCTCCGCTTTTCTCGGCGCGATCGGAACCCTTGTCTTTCTCCGCCGCAAGCGTTGAGACACCCCACGGCTGCAATCGGTATGGCCCCGTGCTTCCTTTTGGGTTAGGTGTTGGATCGCAACCGTTTTCCTTTTCCCGCTCACGCCTCACGCATGAAGCCGCTGTGAAATATGCGGGGGACATGCGGGGAAAAGGCTGGCTCCCGGCGGACAGCGAGGCACTGGATGTTGCGATCAGGGGGCTGGAGTGGATCGCCGGGGATCAGGACGAGGCCTGTGAAGAGCGCCTGGGGCTGACGTATGAGAAAGCCGTCGCCGCGAACACGCTCTTTGCGGCCTGCCAGGCGATCCGAACGCGGCGAACCTGCAATTCTCCGGCGGTATGGATGCCGTTGGCAACACGCGGAACCTGACCGCCCGCGCCCGCTTCCTTTTGGACGATTTCCCCCCCAGAGAACCCGGCCCACCGACTCCCCGAGCGATTGTGAGGCGCAGTCCGGACTCTGCGGAGTCCGATCCGGCTGCGGAGGGTGGTTTTTCCCTTGCGGATGGCGGTTCATGCTTTGCTGGCGCCGGTTTCCTCCTTGCGGACGATCGTTCTGCCTCTGCGGAAGACGGTTCAAGGCTCGCGGATGAGGGCTGACCGGCTGCGGACTGTGTTTTTATGCTTACCGCCAACGGTTCGGACTCTTCTGAGGATGGGTCTGAGAGGTCAAATGATCGCCCTCCTGATCTTCACCGCCACGAAATCCGCGTTCGGGAGGATCTTTTTCTCCACCTTCACGTCCACGGATTCCAGAGGAAAGTTCGAGAGGAGAAAGTCCGCGACATCGGTGGCGAGGGTTTCGATCAGTTTCCGTGGCCTGGCCAGGGCAAGATCCGCCAGAGCGAGGGAAACCGAGTGGTAATCCACCGTGTTCTCCACCATGTCCCTCAGGTGCGCAAGCCCTTGCGAAGGCCTCATCCAGACACTGATCCACAGCTTCTGAGCGTTCCTTCTTTCCTCGTCAGGGACTCCGATGTGGGCCTGCACCTCCAGACGGCGGATTTCGATTTCGTCGGTATTCACGGCAGGAGTTTCCCTTCGATCACCCGTTCCAAAAGAATTTTCGTCGCGGTATTCAGATCCAGAAGGAATGCCTGGTCCATGGTCACCCACTCGAATTCCTCCGCTTCCTCGTTAAGAGTCACATCATGGGAGCTGGCCCTGGCGATGTAGTTCAGCAGCAGGAAATGCTCGTTGCGGAAAAACTCCGGCGAATCGATGCAGTCCTGCACCATCACGAAGCGGATGTCGGAAATTTCCAGAGCGGTTTCTTCCATGATCTCCCTGCCCAACGCATCCTCGCTGGTCTCGCCCCGCTCGATCTTTCCACCGGGGATGCCCCATTTGTCGCTCCACTTGCGGGTGCGTATCATCAGGACCTTTCCCGCACCGTCATGAATCAGCGCGCCGACCGTGGCGACAGGCCGCTCCGCCCTCCGCTTGTCCAGCATCCGCACCAGAACGCCGAGATCCGGAACGGTGATGTCGGGTCTCACACCCGCGAGAACCTCCGCATGATGGTAGCCTGTCAGCACCGCGATCGAGGAAATCCCGCCATGCCTGGCAGTCTCCACGTCGTGCGTCATGTCACCGACGAATGCCGTCTCGTCCTTCTCCAGCCCGTGCGATTCCAGGATGTGGGCGATCAGCTCCCGCTTGTCCAGGACACCCGCGTAAGTGGCCTCGAAGAACTCCTTCATTCCGAACTGCTCCACCTGCCTCCCGAAGGCATCCGCATCCATCGAGGTCAGGACGAACATCCGCAGCCCCCGCGCCTTCGCCCATTCCAGTTTCTCCCTGGCATGAGGCAGGACGGTCACCAGGCTCGTCGCCCCATCGAACGCCGGTCGGAAATGCGCCTCCAGTTCCTCCAGCGAGATCCCGGGCAGTATCTCTTCGTAAAACTCGCGGTAGGGCAGCCGGAAGCTTCGCCGGAATCCTTCCCTGTCGTAGGGCGCGATCCCGTATTTCCCGAGCACCGCGTTCGTGGCCTCGATCACCGGCCCATGTCGTCCACCAGAGTCCCGACCAATCGAATATGAGATTCCTGAACATGGTTTCGCGGATGAGATCCTCACCCCAGATTGAAGCGTATGGACTTGACCTTCCCTTTCCCGAACCGCGACCGGATGTTTTTCAAAAGCTCCGGTTTCAGTTGCTCGAGGTGGAATCGCATCGCCGGTTGCGTGACGCGGAGGACGAGATGGCCTTCTTTCACGGAAACGGGTTCCGTGTTGGAGGCGATGAAATCACCTGCGATCTCCTTCCAAGCGGCCTTGACCTCCTCCTCGTTGAGTCCATCCGCGAAAAACTGTTTCTTCAGGATGGCATCGATCCAGTCACTTGCCTCGGAGATGTTTTTTCCGAGATTCAGCGGCTTGTCGCAGCCCAGCCACTCGCTGACAAGCTCGTCGTGGATCCCTTGCTGGCGCGTCGGCTTTCTTTTCCGTGACGCGGGCATGGGAATCAGTCGTCACCGTCCTCACCGATTGCCTCGACGGGGCAGCCCTCCATGGCTTCGACGCACTGCTCCCTCTCCTCGTCGTTCTCAGGTTGCTTGAAAACAAAAGAGTAACCCTCGTCATCCGCGCGGGTGAAGTTGCTCGGAGCGGTCTCACGGCAGAGATCGCAGTCGATGCACTGGCTGTCCACGTAGAACTTGCCGCCCACGTTCTCCTCGTTCTTGTCTTCCTTGTCTGCCATGGTTCCGGTGTGTTTCCGCCCCTTCGATGCATCGGAAGAGGCCGGGTTGCAACTTCAAATTACCTCACCCGCGCCAGCAGCCACGGGAGAAGCTCCTCGATCCGGAGACGTTCCTGCTCCATCGAATCGCGGTGGCGGATCGTCACGGTTCCTTTCAGATCCGGATCTTCCTCGCCGAGGGTCTCGAAATCTATGGTTACGCAGAAGGGCGTTCCCACCTCGTCCTGACGGCGGTAACGGCGACCCACGGCACCACCATCGTCGTAGAAAACGTTCATCCACGGCTGGAAGCTCCTTCTGGATCTCCCTGGCGATCCGCACCTGTTCCTCGTTTTTCTTGAGAAGCGGGAAAATGGCGACCTTGATCGGAGCCATCGAGGGCATGAAGCGCATGACCGTGCGGATATCGCTCTTGCCGTCTTTCCCGAGTTCCTCTTCGTCGAAAGCTTCGCAAATGAGGGCGAGCACCGTGCGGTCGCAGCCCGCGGATGGCTCGACGACGTGGGGGAGGAAACGCTCTTTCGTGTCCTGGTCGAAGTATTCCAGCGATCTGCCCGAGCCTTCTGCGTGCACGCCGAGGTCATAGTCCGTGCGGTAGGCCACGCCTTCCAGTTCCTGCACCCCGAAGGGAAATTCATATTCAATGTCGTAGGTTTTCTTCGAGTAGAAGGCGCGGTCTTCGTCCGGGACATCAAGGATATGGAGCTTCTCGCGGGGGATGCCGATATCCGCGTAAAAGTTGAGTCTTGTCTCCAGCCACTCGTCGGTGAGACGCATGCCGTCATCCGGATGGCAGAAGTATTCGATCTCCATTTGCTCGAATTCGCGGGAGCGGAAGATGTAGTTTCGCGGATTCACTTCGTTGCGGAATGATTTGCCGACCTGGGCGATGCCGAACGGCAGTTTCACGCGGCTGGAGTCCAGGATGTTTTTATACTGGCAGAAAATGGACTGGGCTGTCTCCGGGCGGAGGTATGCCGTGTCACCACCGGTCGCTCCGAAGTTGGTTTGGAACATCAGGTTGAATTGCTTTGGCTCGGTGAGTACACCGCCACAGTGCGGGCATGGGTTGACCGCTCCGGTCTGTGCGAATTGCTCGGTCGCCATCAACTGAGTGAAATACCATGGATCCATTGGCTGGTGACGGGCGGCTTCCTCGAGGAAAAAGCTCAGTGTGACTTCTGGTGTTCGAACCAGAGCCAAGCCTGGCGCGAGCTTTTTGCCTTCCTTGCGTCCCCAGCGTTTCAGCGTTTCGCCATCGACTGTCACACCGGCAGGATCACCTGGCGTTGTAACCGTCATGACGGAGGCTAGGGATTGTGCCCATTCAGATTCGGCGACCATTGTGCGGAGTTGGTCGAAGCGGACGTGTTTTTTGCACTGGTGGCAGGTGGACATCGGATCGCTGAAGCCGCCGATGTGTCCCGAGGATTTGAGAACGGCTTCCATGGTGAGGATGGAGCCGTCCATGCCGAGCACATCGTCGCGTTCCTGCACGGTCTTGCGCCACCAATAGTCCTTGAGATTGCGTTTGAGTTCCGCGCCGAGGGGGCCGAAGTCCCAGCAGCCGTTAAGTCCTCCGTAGAGTTCGCCCGCTTGGAAAATAAAGCCTCTGCTTTTGCAAAGGGAGACGATCTTCTCCATCCGCACCGGGTCTGTGACATCCTTGTTCGCCATAAAATTATTCCCGTCTCCGGGGGGCGGATGAGAACACAGGCTCTTTCCTTCGGCAACATCAATTCGGACGCGCCCACCTCGGATCGCTGCGGCGAATCCAGCTCTCCCGGAGGAGGTCTTGAATCCGCCGCAGCCCATCCGCTAACCACGGGAATACCGTGTTACGAAGCGTGAAGCGTGCCAGAAAGAAGCCGCCTTTTCATCGGTCACAACCCTCTGGCCACCCGGCACTTCTTCAAGTTTAGAGTTTAAAAATCCGCCGCCGGGGTTCAGTTTCCCGCGCCCTACCATGACCGCCTCCGAGATCCGCCAATCCTTCCTAGATTTCTTCGCAGAGAAACAGCACACCCCCGTCCCCTCCGCCTCCCTCATGCCGCAGTCGCCGGGTCTGCTGTTCACCAACGCGGGCATGAACCAGTTCGTCCCGTTTTTCCTCGGCACGGAAAAAGCCCCCTACAATCCGCCCCGCGCCGCGGATACCCAGAAATGCATCCGCGCCGGCGGCAAGCACAACGACCTGGAGGATGTCGGCTACGATACCTACCACCACACCTTCTTCGAAATGCTGGGGAACTGGTCCTTCGGTGATTATTTCAAAAAGGAAGCCATCGCCTGGGGCTGGGAGCTCATCGTCGAGCGCTGGGGCGTCCCTGCGGAAAGGCTCTACGCCACCGTTTACAATCCCGGCGAGGGCGATCCCTCCACCTTCGACCAGGAGGCCTACGATCTCTGGGCGGAGCTTTTCAAAGGCAAAGGCCTCAATCCCGCCGTCCACATCGTCAACGGCAACGTCAAAGACAACTTCTGGATGATGGGCGAGACCGGCCCCTGCGGCCCATGCTCCGAGCTCCACGTCGATCTCACGCCCAACGGCGATTCCGGCGGCAAGCTGGTGAACATGGACTCCGATCTCTGCATCGAGATCTGGAACCTCGTCTTCATCCAATACAACGCCGAGGCCGACGGCACATTCCGCGATCTCCCCTCCCAGCATGTCGATACCGGCATGGGCTTCGAGCGCGCCTGCTCGCTCATCCAGAACACCAAGGGTTTCACCGATTTCTCTAATAAGCCCACCAACTACGCGACCGACGTCTTCCAGCCCATCTTCCGGAAACTCGAAGAGCTTAGCGGAAAAACCTACTCGGACATCTACCCGGAACCCGGCGCGGATCGCTCGGCTTTCTCTGAGGAAATGAAAACGGCGGTCGCCTTCCGGGTCATCGCCGACCACCTCCGCACCCTCAGCTTTTCCATCGCCGATGGCATCATGCCCGGCAACAACGGCCGCAACTACGTCCTCCGCCGCATCCTCCGCCGCGCCGTCCGCTACGGTCGCCAGCTCGGCTTCTCCGGTGAAAAGCCATTCTTCGGGAATCTGGTGGAAGCGCTTGTCGAGCAAATGGGAGGGGTTTTCCCTGAACTGAAAACCCGTGCGGAATCCGTCCGGGCGACCTTGGAAAACGAGGAGTCCAGCTTCAACCAGACATTGGATCGCGGACTCAAGCGTTTCGAAGAAGCCGTTTCGCCTACCGATCCCGAAAAGACAAACGCTACCGCGAAAGCCATCGTCGGTGATATCTTCCCGGGACACATCGCATTTGAACTATACGACACCTTCGGGTTTCCAATTGATCTTACTGAACTCCTTTGCGCAGAGCGTCGCCTTAAACTCGATACAGTGAGTTTGAAAAGTTGATGGAAGAACAGCGTGAACGCGCTCGTGCCGCCCAGAAATCCACCATCCTCCGCGCCCTCGACATTTCTTCCGAAGCCGTCACCGAGTTCATGGGCTTCGAGTCGGATGAAACCGAAGCCACCATCCTTGAGATCCATCCACAGGAAGACACCCTTTTCATCATCACAGACAAGACCGTCTTCTACGCGGAAATGGGTGGCCAGAGCGGAGATACGGGATTTCTAGTAATTGACGGAAACGAGATTCGCGTATCCGGCACCCAACAGATAGCCCAAGCCCGCGCCCACATCGTTCAAAAATCCGAAAGCGACAATCATCAATCGTCAATCAAGCCCGGTGACAAGGTTTCCCTGAAAATTGACACCACCCGCCGCCGTCCAATCGAAGCCCACCACACCGCCACCCATCTTCTCCACTGGGCGCTTCACGAAGCAGTTTCCAAGGACGCCTCTCAGCAAGGCTCTTCCGTGGACGAACACCGCCTCCGCTTCGATTTCAACAGCGCAGCCCTCACCCCGGATCAAATCACCAAGATGGAGGAAATGGTCAACGGTGCGATCAAGCAGGACATGGCCGTTTCCTGGACAGAGGTTCTCCACGCCTCCATCAAAGACCGCACCGACATCATGCAGTTCTTCGGTGACAAATACGGTGATACCGTCCGGGTCGTTGAAATAGGTGGCAAGCGCAACGCCCTCGATGGCTATTCGATGGAGCTCTGCGGCGGCACCCATGTCAGCAACACCGGCGAAGTTGGCCTCTTCAAAATCAAATCCGAAGGAGCCATCGCTTCCGGAGTCCGCCGTATCGAGGCCGTCTGCGGAGAAGCCGCGTGGGACTATCTGAACGAGTCCGTGGACAAGTGGACTTCCGACATCAAGGTCGCCCGGGAAAAACTCAAAGCCGCCAACGAAAGGCTCGCGGAAGCTCGGAGAATCTCCGGAAAAAGTAAATGACTTTCCCCACATCATGTCCGCCATGCTCGCCGAGCGGGCTGATATTTCCGAGATCAACGCCACCTTCGCCAACGCGCAGCACGTGCTTGAGGAAACCCAGGCCGCGGCCATCGAGGCGGAGAAACGCATCAGAAAAATCCAGTCCGCCCAGGCCGCGAGCCTCGCCGACGAAGCGCTCACCGACCTCATCGCGAAGGGCGATCCCATCATCGTCAGCTTCGAGTCCGATGCCTCGCTCCTCCAGGAACTTCAGAACGGGCTGAAGAAAAAGAACTTCGCCGGCCCCGCCCTCCTCATCGTCGATGACGGGGAGAAAATCCACCTCGCCGTCCACTGCGGAGCGGACGCCCTCGCGAAAGGCCTCAAAGCCGGGGACATCCTGCGGGAGCTCGCGGCCATCGGCGGCGGAAAAGGCGGCGGCAAGCCGGATCAGGCGCGTGGCGCGGCACCGGAGCGCGGCAAGCTGGATGAGATCAAAGCGGCTATGAAGTCAAAGGTCTGAACCTTTGTCTGTCTTTATAGCATCCAGCCGCCCATCGGCATAAGCTGTGAAGACCCGCAGGATCTCATCGCGCACGCGGCGGAATACGGCCAGCTGCTCCTCCTCGGTGCCGGTCGCATGGGCGGGATCGTCAAAGGGCCAGTGGTGGCGGTTCATCTGGCCGGGGAACACGGGGCACGCCTGGTCGGCGTTTCCGCAAACGGTAATGACGGTTTCCACATCCGCGTTCAGGAATTCGTCCATGTGCTTGGAAGTGTTTCCGCTGATGTCGATTCCGATTTCCGCCACGGCCTCTATCGCCAGTGGGTGAACGTATCCGGCCGGTTTCGAACCCGCGCTGCGGACATCGAATTTTTCCCCCAGGGCTTTTTGTAAAATGCCTTCAGCGATGTGGGAGCGGCAACTGTTTCCTGTGCAGAGGATGAGAATGGTTGGATTCATGGATGGCTTTTTAACGTTAGGATGTTTGACATGGGAGACGGGGAGGGGCGCCTAGCAGCAGTTCGGACCCGAGCATGAGAATTTCCCGGAAATATCGGGGAGGCGGCTGATCGCGGGGAGTCCGCAAAGCTCCGGGGCGAGACATTCGGTATGCTTGTTTTCGAGATTCAGGATGACGGCGTCCGCGGTAATGTCGTGCCCTGAGATGGTGTATTGGGAAATGACCCGGTCTTCGTATTCGATCTCCACGGGCACGGATTCATCCGGAAGGAGTTTGGCGGTTTTCTCAAGGATGGCAGCCATTTTCCCGGTCTCGATCCGGTGATCGAAGTCCTCGCCAACCCAGATCTGGAGTTGGCAGGTGCGGTTTTCGCGTAGAGTGCCACCGCAGTCGATGAAGGTCTTGTGGATGTGGCCGATCTCGGTGACATGGAAGGATCGCGGGATCGTATCGCCGCCCGGAAGCTTGATGCGGAAATGGCGGTCGGAAAATTCCGAGAGTAGTGATTTTAGTTCGTGAAGTTTCATGGTGATAGTTTTGCGAGTTTGACGGGTCGGGGGCAGCAGCTGTTTTCGCGATCAGCGAGGCGCGCTTCCGCCTTTTTCAGATCGGATTTTTGATCGGTGCCTTCCGGGAATGTTTCGATGATTTGGTTGAGCAGGGGAAAGTGTTTCGGATGGATTCGGAAGTAGGTCCATTTGCCACAGCGTTCGCTTTCAAGAAGGCCGGCCTTGCGGATGATCTGCACGTGGCTGGAAACGGAGGATTGAGGCATTGCCAGGATGTCGGCGAGCTCGCAGACGCAGAGCGCGCGATCCATCACCAGACGGACGATGCGCCAACGGGTGTCATCGGCCAGGGCGCGGAAAAAGGATGCTGCGGAATTCATGTGACGGAGAATATCGTAACGAGTTAAATCGTTACGTCAAATCCGGTTTCGCCACTGAGGAGGATTTCCTGACTGCTTTTCCTAGTGAGGCCGGGGTATCGGAATCACGGCAGCGCTCCGGCTGCCGGGTCAGTGCCCGGTCAGGTTCTTGAAAACTTTTTCCAAGGGGATGCCTTTGGTTTCGGGAACAAGGGTGACGACCCAGAGGAGTTGCAGAACCATCATGAAGGCGAAGAATGAGAAGATGTAGACAGGGGCGAAGGCGCCGACGGCGATGGGGAAGGTGAGGGTGATGAGGGCGGCGAAGATCCAGTGGGTGGAGGTGCCGAGGGACTGGCCGGCGGCGCGGTGGCGGTCGGGGAAGATCTCGGAGATGAAGACCCAGATGACAGCGCCCTGGCCGATGGCGTGGGAGGCTATGAAGGCGAAAATGGTGAGGGGAACGATGACGTAGTTTTCCGTCCCGAAAGCCCACGCGCATATCCCGAGTGAGGCGATGTAGCCGAAGGAGCCGATGATGAGCAGTTTCTTGCGCCCGATGCGATCGATTAGCCAGAGACCGGCGAAGGTGAAAACGAGATTGGTGAAGCCGATGCCGATCGATTGGAGGAGGGCTGCCTTTGACCCGAGGCCGGTGAGTTCGAAGATACGAGGGGCGAAGTAGAGGATGGCGTTGATGCCGGAGAGCTGGTTGAAAAACGCGATGAAGAATGCGAGCGAAATGGGCGTGAGAAGGGCTTTGCTTAGAAACGGGATTCCGGTTCCGGTTTTGCTTTCCACGGAGGCAGCTGAGATTTCGTTGATGCGCAGATCCGCGGTCTCGGGGGTGAGTGAGGGGTCGAGTCGGCGGAGAATGCCGGTGGCCTGCGGGCGTTTTCCGCGGGAGAGAAGCCAGCGTGGACTTTCCGGGAGGGTGATGGAAGCAAGGGTGTAGAACAGGGCGGGTAGCGCCTCAATGCCGAGCATCCAGCGCCAGGCGGTGCCGCCACCTATGAATTTCCCGACCAGATAATTCGAGAGGAATGCGATGAGGATGCCGGCGACGATATTGAACTGGTAAAGGCCGGTGAGGCGGCCGCGTCGCCCGGCGGGAGCGATCTCGGAAATGTAGAGAGGAGACACGACGGTGGAGATTCCTATGCCCATCCCGCCGAGAAAACGTGCGATCATGAAATCCCACTGGCCCCGCCGCAAGCCCCGACCAAAGTGCCGAGACGAGATATAAGATGCCGATGCCGACCAGGGTGTTTTTCCTGCCGAATTTTTCCGTGGGTATGGAGCCTATGAGCGAGCCGAGCACCGTGCCCCATAGCGCCATGCTGATTGCGAGGCCGTGGATGAAGTCGCTGAGTCCCCAGATTGATTGGATGGACTTTTCCGCGCCCGAAATGACCACAGTGTCAAAGCCGAAGAGCAATCCGCCGAGAGCGGCGGTGACGGAACTGCGGAGCAGGATGGAATGGCTGCGGGATGGGTTCATCCCTCCATATGCGCCGATTTCCCCGACTGGTGGAAGTGAAATCCCCCCGTTGGCGGCGGGTATTTCCGCAAACGGCTTTACAGGTAAGGCCTGGAAATATTGAATTTCCGCTGCCATGCCACTGACTATCAAACCAAAATCCGAATGTGCCTTTGACCAGCTTTCCCTCGGGGAAGTAATGCTTCGCCTTGATCCCGGCGAGGGCCGTATCCGCACCGCCCGCAGCTTCCAGGCATGGGAGGGTGGCGGCGAATACAATACTTCGCGCGGCCTCCGGAAATGCTTCGGCTACAAGACCGCCGTCGTGACGGCATTCGTGGACAACGAGGTCGGCCACCTGATCGAGGATTTCATCATGCAGGGCGGGGTCGCGACGGATTTCATCCAGTGGCGCGAGGACGACGGCATCGGGCGTTCCGTCCGCAACGGGCTGAACTTCACGGAGCGCGGTTTCGGTATCCGCGGGGCGGTGGGAAATCCCGACCGGGGGAATACCGCCGCATCGCAGCTCAAGCCGGGCGATGTCGACTGGGATCATATTTTCGGAAAACTCGGCGTCCGCTGGTTCCACACAGGCGGAATCTACGCGGCTCTCTCCGGGTGTGCCGCTGAGACCACCATCGAGGCAGTCAAATCCGCTAACAAATACGGCACCATCGTTTCCTACGATCTCAATTACCGCCCTTCTCTATGGAAGACCATCGGAGGTCTGGACAAGGCGCGCGAGGTGAACCGCGAGATCGCGAAGTACGTGGATGTGATGATTGGCAACGAAGAGGACTTCACCGCCTCCCTCGGCTTCGAGGTCGAGGGTGTTGATCACAATATCTCCTCCATCGAATTGGATGCGTTCAAAGCGATGATAGAGACTGCCGTGAAGGAATTTCCGAATTTCAAGGTCGCGGCGACTACATTGCGAGGTGTGAAAACCGCCACCGTGAACGACTGGTCCGCCATCCTCTGGCACGACGGGGAATTCCAGGAGAGCCGGAAATACGACGATCTTGAGATACTCGACCGCGTCGGCGGCGGTGATTCGTTCGCGTCGGGTCTCCAGTTCGGTTTCATGGAATTCAACGACGCGAAGAAGGCCATCGAGTATGGTGCCGCGCACGGCGCCATTGCGGCGACCACCCCGGGTGACACCTCGATGGCGACCCGCAAGGAAGTGGAGAAACAGATCTCCGGCGGCGGAGCACGGGTCGTGAGGTAAGGAGGACGTAGCGGTTTTTTTGTCGGGACAGGGGTGTCCCGGCTCCCCATGCTGCCGCCGTGCCGGAGACCGAGGAAATCGCCACCAAACCACCCAATCTGCGACAGGATCTGACCGTCCTGATGAAGGTGCGGCTGAATTTTTTCGTCCTGGTCACGACGTTTTTCGGCTACCTACTGGCGCGGAAGGGGATGTCCATGGAATGGTCGCTGCTTTTCCACACGCTTGTCGGGACGGCAGCGGCGGCATTCGGCTCCGCGGCCTTCAACCAGCTGATGGAGATCGATCTGGATCTGTTGATGAATCGCACTGCCGATCGGCCTCTGCCCTCGCGCAGGATGAATCCGGTGACAGCCTTCGGGGTCGGGTGGATACTCTCCGCGCTTGGCATCATCCATCTAGCGGTGATGGTCGGACCCGCGGCGGCGTATCTGACGGCAGCGACAGTCGCGATCTACGTGTTCATCTACACGCCGATGAAGCGCATGACTTCGATGAACACACTGGTCGGAGCCATCCCCGGCGCGATCCCTCCGATGATTGGCTGGGTGGGTGGCGGAGGGACTGTCGCCGATCCCGAGGCATGGTTTCTTTTCGGGATTCTGTTTTTCTGGCAGCTTCCGCATTTCGTGGCGATCAACTGGCTGTGCCGTCAGGAGTATGAGGACGCGGGCTACAGGATGTGGTCAAACGGCGATGTGAGCGGACGGCGCAGCGGCATCCTTTGCGCCATGTTCTCGATGATGCTGGCGGTGTTTTCACTACTCCCCGCGGTATGGGGGTTCGCGAACGTCTTCTGGCTGATCGGCGGGCCGATGTTCGGGCTGGCGATCATGGCGCTGTCCTTCCGTTTTATCAAAGACGGTGGGCGGAAATCATGCAGACAGCTTTTCTTCTCAACGCTCATCTATCTTCCCGTGGCTCTCAGCGTCCTTCTGATCGCATGGAAACGATAGCCGCGAGACTCATCAGGGCAGGGAGAGACCTTGTGGAGGAACTGCGTCCGCTGAAATTTTCCGCGCCGGTCACCCACACCTACCTGACCACGGAATACGCGGCCGCGGGATATGAGGGCTATCTGGAGAAGTTCGGAAACTCGAGAAAGCGTGTTCTCATGCTGGGAATGAACCCGGGGCCATACGGCATGGCGCAAACGGGAGTTCCGTTTGGGGAAATTGCTCTGGTGCGTGACTGGATGGGTCTAAACCCGGAGATAGGCAAACCGGATAACGAGCATCCGAAGCGGAAGATCACCGGGATGGACTGCCCCAAGTCCGAAGTCAGCGGGAAAAGGCTATGGGGGTATTTCTCTGAAAAATTTCCCAAGGCGGACGACTTTTTCAAAGACCATCTCGTCATCAATTTTTGCCCGCTCATCTGGATGAAAGATACCGCTGCCAACCTCACACCGGAGAAGATCAAGGCGGCGGAGATGGCACCCGTGGACGCGGCCTGCCATAAGCATCTGCAAAAGTTAATCGAACTTCTGGAACCGCGGTATTTGATCGGTGTGGGTGCGTATGCTGAGAAGAAAATGGCTCTTGCGAAGGAGGACCTCGGAGCGGACGGGATCGTTGGGAAGATCCTCCATCCATCGCCTGCTTCTCCCGCGGCGAACCGGGGCTGGGCGGAAGCTGCGGAAAAGCAACTCCGCGAGCAGGGGATCTGGTGAATAGTCCGCCGCTAAGATCGAGTCGTTCATTACTGCAGTCATTGAGCACGAAATGCGCGCTCCAGAGCGGACGTGCTTTTCCGGATATGGCGGCCAATCTTTTGCTTCGAGGCACGGCAGGCGATTAGCCGGAAATTGCTTGGGAGCCGGGGGCGGAAGCAGGTTACTCTTAGTGTCCGTATTGCCGCGATTTTGATCGGAATGCGGGATCCTCGCATCAATAAATTCCGTGACAAAACGGCGGATGAAGATATCACGGACAGATGGATATGGCGGATCATCTCGACGGTTATCATGTCCCTGATGCCAAATCCGAGGATTACTTGAAGGTATCCGGAAAGCCTGAGAATGGCATATCGCCCAAACCGGAAAGCATCAGTTTCTTCAGTCGAAACCTGGAGGCTCTCAGAGTGGATCTTCGTGCCTATCTTGGTTCGTTTTTGAACCGAAGTGCGGATGTGGACGATTGTTTCCAGGAGGTTTCCCTGGTTCTTTGGCAAAAGAAGGAGTCAACCTGGCAATCGGAAGATTTCAGACGCTATGCGTTCCGCGTCGCAAGAAACCAAGCGGCATTGCTTTTACGGAAGCAGGGTCGGACTCCTTTGCTCGGGGCTGATCTCGCTGAGGAAATTGCTTCACGAATCGCCGATGAGTCTGCGCCTTCCGCTGAGGCGGAGGAGCGTCTTTCTGCGTTGGCTGCCTGTTTGAAAAAACTTCCCGAGGGGCATCGTGAGATTGTCGAAACCCGCTATTACGGAGCAGGGAAGTTGAAACATCTTGCGGATTCTAGAGGGCAATCGGAGTCCTCCCTCTATAAGCGGTTGGAACGGATCCGCACGGCGTTACGTGACTGTGTGAACGGTAGGATCGAAGGGATATGACGGGGGAACCAAACGGGCATTCCCCTGATGCGGAACTCGCGGAGCTGGTTGACCGGCTGATCGACGAACGGATCGGGGATGACGAACTGGAGCGTCTTGAAGACACGTTTGCGGCACGATACGGAGGCGTTGGGATACTGCGCCGACCGGATGCGTCTGGACTCCGAGATCGGTGCGGCTTTCGAAAATTTTGAAATCGAAATGGTGGAAGCGCGGCGAGTAATCGTGCGGAGCCGGGGAGGGAATCATGAGCTGGTAAGGGAAGAGGGTCGTATGTGGAAACGCATACCGGGAAAGGCGGCGATCCGGATCGGGAACAGTCGCCTCAAGATCCACTGGGTGTTTCCTATGATCTTCCTATGCCTTGCGGTGCTCCTCGGCGTGTATTTGTGGAAGGAGTCGAGGCCGGTACTGGTTCTTCATAATGCCGGATTCGAGCAAGCTGATCTTTCCGACAGTCTCGAACCATTCAATAGCTCGGTCTTGGATTGGGAGGACTTTTTTCACACCGATACGGTCGGCACCTGCAACCTGGAAAGGCTCACCAAAGGGCGTATTGTCGCCCGCTCCGGGGATAATGCGGTTAGGTTGACGGGTGGCGGTCTGATGCAACGGCTGCGAATGTCTGACGGTTCCCCCATCCGTGTGGAGCGGGGACTCCGCATCCGGGTGAAGTCGTGGGTGCACCTCGCCGAGGGGGTGCCGTTTGCGGAAATGCGTTTTGCGCTGCGCGTGGTTGACAGCACGTTTCCGCGGATGAGGCAGTTCGAACCAGCCCAGGATTTCGCCAGGATCGATACCGGTGGGTGGCGGCAGGTTACCGCTGACCTTTGGATCACCGAGCGAGACCTGAGAATGGCATATTCCCGGGCTTCCCCTCCGGACGCTCCGAATGAACCCATCGCTCTGGAGGGCAGATCGCTGGCACTGACCATAGAAAACCGATCCGGGACGGAATTTTACTTGGACGACATTTCCGCTCAGATCGTCGGAAGCGGCGGTGGCGAAATAAAGCCCTTTTCCTTTGAGACGCCCACCCACGAGGAAAAGGTTGTCTTCAGACGGTTTGATTTCTGGAAGGTGAAATCGGAAGGAACCGGAGGTGAGGTGTTTGGAGTGCGAGCGGGGGAAACATGGTTGCCACCGGGTCGCACCCAGTTTGCCGCACCGTTTCATGGGGAGCAGGTCGGATTTGTGAATATTAAACCGGGTGATTCCGTTGTCCTTGACTCGGTTCCCGTCGGCAGACTCGAGGGAGGCCAGGCCTACGAATTGCTCGTCGCGCTTCGTCCCGACGATACGGAGGAGGGGGTGAAAATTGACTATGGAGTCGGACTCATCGCCGGTGGTCGGGAACTGGGAAAGATATCAGAGGGAACCCTTGATCCGACGAAGGCAGGGGAACGGGAGGTGCGGTTCCTCCTGAAGAAAGGCGAACACGGATCCGATGACGATAAGGATCCTTTTGCGATCAGATTGAAGTTCACAGCGCGTGGTGAAGGCGAGCCGTCCAGAGCGTATTTCGACAATCTCCGGGTGCTTCCGGTGGGCGGGAAGTGACATTTCCGAAAGTTTTTTGTCAGGAAACTTTCTGCCAAGCAATGGTGAGGTGAGAGAACGCGTCTCCGCTTCTCAAATTTGAAAGATTCCTCTAACTGAAAAACACCTCGAAAATGAAAAAACACACTCGAATTCCCCTCGTGATCTGCAGCCTGATCACTGCACAAGCCGCATCCGCTGCCACACTTGCATTCTACGACATTGATGACGATGCCACTCCGGGTGGTGGCACGAACTCCAATATTCTCGCAGCGGAAAGCTTCCTCCCGGGGGTGACCGCGACGAATCTTTCGGTCAGTAACGCAAACGTAGTCCCTTCGACCAACTCGGACACGATTTTCGTCCGTTGGTCAAATGCGGGCACGGTAACCAACGTCAACTACATCGAATTCACCCTCACGCCGACTACTGTCGGCAACACGCTGAACCTCACTGGGTTCAACTTCGAATACTACTACGACGGGAGCGGAGTAGCAGGAACCGGCACGCACAACGCGCGGTGGGATGTCCGAGCAAATATCAATGGAGGAGGCTTTGCTGACGTTGGAGCAAATCCCGATGCGACTTACTCCACAAACACGAACGCCGTGCCGGGAACGCTCCCTTCCGCGAGCGTCACCCTGACGCAAACCGGCGTGACTTCCGCGATATTCCGTCTGTCCATGTATAACGACGGCACCGCGCAGACGGATGCGAACAATGTGTTCATCAAGACCAACAGCATCACCGTCACCGGCGATGTCGTTCCGGAACCAAGCACCGCTCTTTTCGGAATCCTAGGTCTTGCGGGTTTTCTGATTCGCCGCCGCAGGTAGGCAGCGGAGGAATACCGTCTCGATCTTGACTTTGTGGGATGAAGAATCATACACGGCGCCGTTTTCTGGGAATGTCCGCGTTGCTGGGCGCAAGCACCTCGCTTGCATCTGCGGCTGAAAGCCCCGCGCGGGAATTCATTCCGCTTCCCGATATCAAGGGGCGGGTAAACCGGAGCGGGGGGAGAGTCGATGGCTCCAGGTTTTTTGAATCAGCCCGTGAAATCCCGGTCGATTCGGAAAGTGATGTGATCGTGTGTGGCGGAGGGCCTGCGGGCATCGCCGCCGCCATCGCCTCGGCTCGTGCCGGTGCAAAGACGACCCTTTTCGAAATCCACGGATGCCTCGGTGGTGTCTGGACTGCGGGTCTGCTCGGCTTGATTCTCGATTCGAAGAACAAAGGCGGGATCATGAGCGAACTCCTCGGAGTCATGAAGGAAAGGGGCGGCAGGGATACGGTCAGCAGCCGTCTTACCTACAATCCGGAGATCATGAAACTCGTTCTTGAGGAGCTGTGCGTGAACGCCGGGGTGAGGATCCAATATTTCACCAGAGTGGTTGCCGCGTCGGTAAACGGCAGGATGCTCGAAGCGGTAATGACCGAATCGAAAGCGGGACGTCAGGCGTGGACGGCGAAGACCTTTATTGATTGCACGGGAGACGGGGATCTGGCCGCTCAGGCAGGATGCTCGTTCGATCTTGGTAGGGATGCGTCCTGCGGATGCCAACCCATGTCGCTAATGGCGCTGATCACCGGAGCCGACCCATCGGCGGTTTCGAAAGAGATCCTCGGTGTCGGACCCGGCAACAGCCCGAAAGAACTTCTTTTCAACCGCCTCAAATCGCAAGGCGTCCACCCATCCTACGTGAAGCCCACGCTGCTGCATCTGAACGGCGATCTGTATGCGCTGATGGCGAACCACGAATACGGCGTGTCAGCCTTCGATCCCGGGCAAGTCACCAAAGCGACGATTGAGGCGAGGGCTGAAATTAACCGCATCGTGAACGCTCTGAAAAGTTCCGGAGGCGGATGGGAGAACGTCGGTCTCGTCGCGACGGCTGAACAGATCGGCATCCGCGAAGGTCGCAGGATACGGGGATTGGCACAGATCACTGCGGCTGATGTCGCGGCGGGGAAAAAACACAGGAACCCTGCCGCCCAGGTGACTTTCCCCGTGGATATCCACGCGATGACCGAGGATGAGGGGAAAACAAAGGGCTATTCGGGAGAAGGTAATAAGTCCCGCCCCTACGACATACCCATGGGCGCTTTGATCGCCAAAGACGTTGACGGACTGATGATGGCAGGGCGTTGCATAAGTGGTGATTTTGTCGCGCATGCCAGCTACCGGGTCACAGGAAATGCGGTGGCCATGGGTGAATCGGCCGGCAAAGGCGCCGCGCTGGCTGCAAAACTCAATGTGCTGCCTCACGAGCTGCCATCGTGAATCGCACCAATAGAATTTCCGACTGTTCAGGTGCTGTCGGAACCGTAGGATTTTTCGATGAGATTCCTTCAGTCTTTAGTTCTCCTGGCTCTTTTATGTTCCTTGGCCTCTGCGGATGAGCGCCCCAATATTGTCATTCTCCTCGCCGATGACATGGGCTACGGAGATGCTGGTTGTTACGGCCACCCTCTCAACAAGACCCCGAACATCGACAAGCTCGCGTCCGATGGAATGCGGCTTACTTCCTTCGTCACCGGATCCTGGTGCGTTCCCTCCCGGACACAACTGATGACCGGCCGTTATATGCCGCGTGTGGATTTCAAAGGTGGAACCGGTTCCGATGGGAGAGGTGGGCTCCCCGATTCCGAACTCACTCTTGCCGAAGGACTCAAACAATCCGGCTACGCGACCCACATGGTGGGAAAATGGCATCTCGGATATAAGGAAAAGCGCTTCCTACCCGTCAACCAGGGCTTCGATACCTGGTTCGGCCTTCCCTACTCCAACGACTACATCAAACCATGGGTGCAGACCGATGAGCCGCTAGGCCTATATCGCGGTGATGAACAGATCGAGAAAACCCTGGATCAGGACGCGCTTACGACCCGATATACGGAAGAAGCGGTTTCCCTCATCGGAAAAATGCAAAAGGAGCCGTTTTTTCTCTACCTTTCGTATGCCATGCCGCACCTGCCTCTCGCGGTTTCGGAAAAAAGGCGCGGGAAATCCGCTGGAGGGCTTTACGGGGATGTGATCGAGGAACTCGACTGGAGCGTGGGTGAAGTCATGCGGGCGCTGGAGGAAAAGGGCGTCGCGGAAAACACCATTGTTGTTTTCCTTTCGGACAATGGACCGTGGATCGACATGCCTCCCCGCATGTTGCATGCGGGTATAGAGAGATGGCACGCCGGATCCTCCGGATTGCTGCGTGGTTGGAAACGCGTGACCTACGAGGGCGGCCCGCGTGTTCCCGCGATCATCCGCTGGCCTGGAAGGGTGCAGGCGGGGAGGGTGAGCCCGGGTCTCGTCGGGATGCCAGATATCTATCGGACCATCTTTCAAATCACCGGAGTGGATCTTCCCGACCTGAAAATCGATGGCTATGATCTCACCGGGTTTCTCGAGGGCACGGATGAAAAATCACCGCGGAAGGAATATTTCTATTTTCTGAAAGGTGAAGTGGAGGCGGTTCGTTCGGGCGACTGGAAACTCAGGACGGCCACTGGGAAACCCGAGTTGTTCAATCTGGTGACCGATCCTTCCGAGCGGCTCAACCGCGCGGAATCCATGCCGGAGAAAGTCGCCGAGCTGCGGGAAATGATGGACAAAATGGCGAGGGACACCGGTTGGCAAATCGGAGGCTGAAGTGTCTCGAGCGCTCGCTAGCTAGAATGGGCAGGTTTCAGTTGCGCTTATCCTGATAGACAGGACGTGGGCGTCCCGTATTCGGAGAAATGGAAAAATCCCTAATCCCCGACCGCCGTACCTTTCTGAAGATAGGATCCCTGGCCACGGCGTCCACTCTCCTCCCCGGAACCGCCTCAGCCCAGGGGGCAGGGACGGAACTCAAGGTTGCTCTTGTCGGCTGCGGCGGACGCGGAACCGGCGCCGCCACCCAGTCCCTGACAGTGCCAGGGACGAAACTGGTCGCGATGGCGGACGCCTTCGAGGACAATGTGAACGGATCCTACGAGATTCTCAAAAAGCAGATGGGTGAAAAGGTCGACGTGCCACCCGAACGGCGTTTCCATGGCTTTGATGCTTTCAAGAAAGCGGTTGATGCCGCCGATCTCGTTCTGCTCTGCACGCCCCCGGGCTTCCGTCCGGCACATTTCGAATACGCGGTGGCGCAAGGGAAGCATGTGTTCATGGAGAAGCCCGTGGCTGTTGACGGCCCGGGTATCCGCAAGGTTATCGAAGCAGCCAAGGAAGCGGACAAGAAGAAACTCAAAGTCGTCTGCGGCCTTCAGCGCCATTACCAGAACAGCTACCTGGAGACGCTTGAGAAAATCAAGGAAGGTCTGATTGGCGAGATCGCGAATACCCAGGTCTATTGGTCTGGCGGTGGCGTCTGGACGCGTGAGCGCAAGGAAGGGATGACCGAAATGGAATACCAGATGAGGAACTGGTATTATTTCAACTGGATCTGCGGAGACCACATTACCGAGCAACACATCCACAACCTCGACGTCAGCAACTGGTTCATGGACGCGCATCCGGTGAAAGCCGTTGGCATGGGTGGTCGCACCAAGCGTGTCGGCAAGGAGTGGGGTGAGATCTACGACCACCACTACGTCGAATACACTTATCCGGATGGAACAATCATGAACAGCCAGTGCAAACACTGGAACGGCACATGGTCGAAAGTCTCGGAGACGATCGTCGGCACAAAAGGAACCGCGACGCCGGGGATGATCAAAGATCGCGCCGGCAAAGTCATCTGGCGTTTCCGTGGTCAGAACAACAACCCCTACCAGACTGAGCACGAAGTCCTCATCCGGCACATCCGCGAAGACAAGGCGATCAACGACGCTTATTTCACTGCGGACTCCACACTTACCGCGATCATGGGACGCATGGCCACCTATTCCGGCCAGGAGATCACTTGGGAGCAGGCCCTAAACTCCGATCTCGACACCATGCCTAAAGTCCTCGCCTGGGATGCCGATCCGGGCCGAAGCCCGGCCCTGACGGTTTGTATCCCGCCCCTATCCCTGGCGAATCGAAAGTGGTTTGAAGATTTGCGAAGGATCGAGGGATACTTCTGCGTCTCCATGATTTGTGGGGGCTAGAGCCGTCTCTATGAATGCCCCACGTCCTCCTCGCCACCGTGGCTAGGGTGCAACGCAAGCGGCGGTGGCCATGGCGTCGGCTTCCGCGGATGTTCTGGCGACGATTGTCGCAGTGCGGGGGGCGGTCAGGCCCAGGCCGGTTGTTCGGATCGATAATGTGGGAGTAGCGGGTTGCCTGCGATCTTGATGAACTGGTGGAGATCGCCGGACGTGGAGACGGCGGCGTTGACGAGCTCTGAGAGGAGGTGTGGGCTCGCCCGTGGTTCTGACGGCGATTGTCCAGAAGTCTTTGCCGGGTGGTGGATCGCCGACGCGGACATCGCCGCCGCAGGTGACGGAGGTGCGGGGGAGGCCGTGTTTTTGAAAGACGGTGAGCATGGCGTCCGCCGCCTGGCCTTTGGCGATGCCTCCGAGATCCAGCCGCATGCCGGGAACGGTGAAGGTGAGGGTTACGGTCGGCTTCGTTGAGGAACGAGTTTTTCGTAGCCGGATGCGGCGAGGGCTTCGGTAAGTTCTTCCGGGGGTGGGAAGGGTTTTCCGTCGACGTGGATTCCCGCCAGAGCCTGGTCATGGGGCCGATGTGGGATCAAAACCGTCCTTTGTCTTTCTAGCGAAATACTGTGCCTGTAGTAGGAGAGGAAAAAGTGTTTCGGAGACCGGATAGGGTTTTTCCGGCGGCAGCCTGGAGAAGGAGAGGAGCTCGGAATCCGCAATGTAGTCCGAGGCGACGGAATTGATTTTCTCCGCCACAGCGAATGCTTCCGCTGTGGCCTTTTCCGCCCCGGCTCTATCTTCGGAATAGGTTTTGATCTTGAATAGAGTGCCCATGAGAGGGCGCTCCACGGTGAATTGAGACCCGCTTGAGGCCGAAGGCAGAAGGCAAGTGGATGTGAGGAGCAGGAGTGTCCGGCGTCGGTTCATTGACGCGGCCTCACTCAGGGATGGAGCGGTAGATTTCCTCCAGCGCCTGGACGGTGTAGGCGGTGACGAGGACGGGGTTGGATTCCATCCAGCGACCGTTGTCGTTGACCCATGAGCCATCCTCGCGCTGGGTGGAGAGGAGTTTTCCTGCGAGGTCTTTTCTCCAATCGGCCACGGAGCCATCGGCGAGCTCCAGTTTGTCGATGCCAGCGGCGTTCAAAGCTTTCGCCATCGCCTGATAATAGTAGTAGAGACCCTCTGCGCCCATGTTCGGATTTTCGTCCATGGTGTAGTTTTTCCCCAGCCATTCTTTCACTGCGACCACGCGGGGATCGCCAGGCTCGAGCTTCGCGTAAACCAGAGAGAGGAGGCCTGCGTAGGAAATGGAGCCGTAGGAGCGGAGGGCGACTTTGCCATCGGCTGTGGTGTCAGTTCCGGCCTTGGAATCACCGGGGGTGTAGATGAAGCCGCCCTTGTTTTTCTCATCATCGGAAGCCCATTCCTGGTCGTTGGTGGCGGTAAGGTTCTGGCTGCGGGAGAGGAAGGTGAGTGCGGCGTCCCAGTCGAGATTCGGCTGCTCGCCGAATTTTCCGTCGTCCACGACTTTCTCGGAGAGGGCGAGCGCTTCGATGGCGAGATAGGTATTCGACATGTCGGTATGATCGTCGTTGGAGCCGTATCCGATTCCGCCATCGTTCTGGTTGTCTGTCTTGCCTTTTTCGCCGATGTCCCACTGGTTGTTGATGAGGTGGCGGCGGGCTTTCACGATGGCGGGTTCGTATTCGCCTTTTCCTGGTGCGACGAGAGCGGTAAGGGAGGTGGCGGTGTTGTAGACGGAGAGACCGCGGTTGTAGATACCACCGTCCTCCTTCTGCTGCTTCAGAAGCCAGTCATACCCTTTGGCCATGTGGTCGGGCATTTCCGAAAGATCGACATTCGGATCGCGCGCCAGGGAGGTAAGCGCGAGTGCGGTGAAGGCGGGGAGGCCTCCGTCGTCCCAGTTTCCATCCTCCTTCTGCTGACCGACGAGCCAGGCGTTGCCGCGGGCGATGGACTGTTTGATCTCGTTCTGGATGGAAAGATAGGGTTTCTCGGCCGCGAAAACGGTGGCGGAGAGGGCGAATAGGAGAACTAGAGGTTTCATGTGGTATGTCTGGGAACGCCCGAAAGCCGGGTAGTCTTAGGGTTTATCTTTAAAGGGAGCGATGATGAGGGTCACTTTTGTGTCCAATTCGGGAATCCGGTCAGTAAAGCTGCTCCAGACCTCGTCATTGAAATTGTCCTCGCCAGGGTAGTTGATCAGGGAGCCGTTCGTGACGAAAATCGCGGCGATGTCGCCACTTGATTCCGGAACGAATTTCCCGTCGTAAAATTCCGATCCACCGTAGACCCAGGAGGTGGGTGGCATGGCTTTAGCGGTGGTTTCGTGGCGTATCCAGTCGCTGACCGGATAGCGTTTGGTTTCGCCTCCTTTTTCGACTTCCACATCGATGACTATTCTTGCCGCCTTTCGAGTTTCCTCGTCTTCCTTATGAAACTGGTCGGAGATGATGCCGGGTTCTTTCCAGAGGCGGTAGAGTTCCCGGGATGGCTTGTAGCGCAGGAGAGCGAAGGCGACGTTTATGTTCGTCGGCGAGGTCTCGGTGCGGAAGAGGGACTCGTGGATCTTACCGTTCTGATGGACGATAAGGTATTCCAGCAGACCTTCCCTGAGATTGACGAACGCCGGGAACCGGATCTCGCGGGTTGATTTATCGATGGTTATTTCTCCGATGCGGTAACGCTCGTCGTCGAGTTTCTCAATTTCAGGAGCCTTGGGTTCCCCTGATTTCTCTTCAGCCTCCTGGGCATGGAGGGAGAAAGTGATAGAAAGGAGAAATAACGGGAGGACTTTCATAGAAGTTTTATGATCAGGTTTGCGCTCCAATCTGGAAAGAGAGACACCTTGCTGGATTCCATTTCTAGAGAATCCCGCGCGCTTTGAGGTTGTTGAGGCGGTGGGCTGTTTCCACCAAGGCATCTATCGTGGCCTGGGTGTAGGAGCGGCCGTCGCGGGTGTCGATACCGTGGCCGGAATCGAGATCACGGAGGGCTTCCAGAGCCGGATCCTCGTGGTGGAAGAGTTCGACGAAAACGGTTTCGAGTTTTCCAGTTTCAGCGGCGGCGCGGAGTGTGGCGCCAATCCAGCCGTCGTCCGTGCTGAGGCAGCCGCGGGTGGTGGGGCAGGAAGCGTGATAAATTCCCATGTGCCCGGCGGCCGCGATTTCAGCGATAAGCTTCTGGTTTTCCGCGATGGATAGCCCGGAGTCACCCATGTGGGCCGCATCGACGAGGAGCTTGAAGAAATCCCGGCCAATCTCCTTGTTGACTGCTTTTACAAAGGCCCACGCGCGTTCCAGATTGGTGAAGGTTTTGAATTCGCCGGGACGAAGGAACTCGATGTGCCACGCGGAAATGCCGGAGTCCAGAAGGCCGGACTCGCGGGCGGCGCGGGAGTGGACTTTCACGTTCTGGGCAACTGCCTTTTCCAGATCCATGTTCTCGGGGCCGTTCATCCACTCCTCAATCGAAGTAGAAGACACGGAGGCGATGCCGTGCTGCTGCGCGGCTTTGAGAGATCCCACCAACTGGCCGACGACGGCATCCTCATCGGCAGGATCCATCGGGTTCGCTCCGCCGACCATCATGATGAAATGGACTTCGAGACCGAGATTCTTCAGTCCGGAAATCATTTCCTCTATATCGGCTTCGTTGGCTCCGGCGAAAAAAGGAATCTGCGTGCAGGTGGGCTTGAAAGGGGAGTTCTGACAGATACTGTCCATTTCAGCAACGACGGCAAGACGACCGTCTTCGGTACGGGGGAAACTCCCGGTGTCGTCAGGGACAAGGCCACCCACGAATTTTATATGGGTGGGGACGACACCCAGGGCGATATCAGGTCTAAGCGTGAGTTTATAAGACATGCGGACAGTGTGGATTCGGTGCGGTAGGAGTCAAGGAGGAGACATTCCGACAAAAAGGCCGCCATCCTAATGATAGGATGGCGGCTGATAAATTTTCCTAGGGTTGCAGCGACTTATTCGGTCTCGCGAATCGCGTCGGCTTCCTCTTCCATGTTGTCAGCCTTTTCTTCGGCTGCGTCGCGGAGTCTGTCGGCGCTGTCCTCTACTGCGTCGGCAGCATCCTCATTGCCGGACTCATCGCGGATCGCATCGGCGGCATCCTCCTGTTTGTCCGCAGCCTTCTCGGCGTTCTCGCGAACCATGTCAGCCTTGTCCTCCATGGTATCGGCTTCGGCTTCGATGGAGTCCTCCCGAGCCTCTTCTTGCGGCGAATCGCAGGAAACGAAGAAAAAGGACAGCGCGGAGGCGCAGAGTGCGGTGGGAATGTTGTAGATCTTCATGATTGGTTGTGTGGTTGTATTTGTTTGCCCTCGGCTTTGCGGAGCAAGATCCTTATCGCAGACCGAATGCCACTCTAGAAACGCCGGAAAAACGCCGTTTATGGACAAAAATTTTCCGAATGGTGCAAATTAGCGATGCAATTTGCATCTTAGGCGATAATTTGCAATATCAGATATCAGATCACTGTTTTTGCTCACGGACTTTCTCGGCCTGTTTCTCAAGTTGCTCCGCTCGCATTTCTCCGGCTTTGCGTGTAACGGACGCATCCTTTTCAAGAACTTTCACGGTATCCTTGTCGCCGGTCTTCTTCATTACCTCCTTGGCCTCAGCGATTTTCTCGTCCGCGGATTGCTCCAAATCATACCGGACTTTTTCCGCTTTCGCTTCAAGTTCCTCGGCTGTCTGCTCCAATTGCTCATCGCGGCTCTCCCCGCGGTGTGTATCGCAGGAAACAGTGAAAAGAATGGCGATCAGAAGCGAAAGAATGTGCAGGGAAGCAGTCATCGGGATGGGTTTGGAAAAACCATACACGAATAGCGGTTTCCCGCAGCAGAATAGCGCAAAAATTCCTCCGGCTGACTGAAACGAAAAACCCGCACCGGAAAATCCGGGGCGGGCTCAGGGAAATCAGTGGAAAGACTGAAAGTCCAGGCCTTTTATTTGCGCAGAGCTTCCTCGCGTTCCTTAGCCTTAGCGATCACCTCTTCGGCGATGTTTTTCGGGCAGGCGGCGTAGTGGCTGAACTCCATCGAGAACTGGCCACGTCCGGAAGTCATGGTGCGAAGGTCGCCGATGTATCCGAACATCGCGGAAAGCGGAGCCTCGGCTTTGACGCGGACGCCACCGGGGGTCGGTTCCTGGCCTTGGATCATTCCACGGCGGCGGTTGAGATCGCCGATGACGTCGCCGATTTTCTCCTCTGGGGAGAAGACGTCGAGCTTCATCATCGGTTCGAGGATCTGCGGGCCGCACTTCGGCATGGTCTGGCGGTAGGCTGCCTTGGAGGCGATTTCGAAGGCGATGGCGGATGAGTCAACCGCGTGGAAGCCACCGTCAGTGAGCGTGACCTTGAAATCAAGGCAGGGATAACCGGCGAGCGGCCCTTGTCCACGGAGTTCTTGAACCCTTTGTCCACAGCGGGGATGTATTCCTTGGGGACGTTTCCGCCGACAACGCTGGATTCGAAAATGAATCCCGATCCCGCCTCGCCCGGTTCGATGGTGTAATCGATCTTCGCGAACTGGCCGGAACCGCCGGACTGCTTCTTGTGGGTATAGCTGTCGGAAACGGCACGGGTGATCGTCTCGCGGTAGGCGACCTGCGGGGCGCCGACCTCGACCTCGACCTTGTGGGTGCGCTTGAGAATGTCGATCTTGATGTCGAGGTGGAGCTCGCCCATGCCCTTGAGGATCATCTCGTTTGTCTCCTCGTCGGTCTCGACGCGGAAGGACGGATCCTCCTGGATCATTTTCCCGATCGCGTTGGCGAGTTTCTCGGCGTTGGCCTTGTCCTTGGGGGCGACGGCGATGGAGATGACCGGATCGGGGAAGACCATTGGCTCAAGAGTCGCCGGATTCTTCTCGTCGCAGAGGGTGTGGCCGGTCTGGACGTTCTTGAGGCCGACGATGGCGATGATGTCCCCAGCCTGGGCCACATCGACCTCGTTACGGTCATCCGCGTGCATTTCCACCATGCGGCCGACCCGCTCGGTTTTTCCGGTGAAGGAGTTGAGCACGGTATCGCCCTTCTTGATGGTTCCCGAATAGATGCGCGTGAAGGTCAGTGCGCCGAACTTGTCGTCCATGATCTTGAAAGCGAGCGCACGGAGGGGCGCGGTTGGATCGATAACCGCGAACTTTCCGGTCTCGTTGCCTTCCGCATCGACTTCCGGGAGCGGCTTGACATCGAGGGGGTGAGGCAGGAAATCCACAACCGCGTCCAGGACGAGTTGCAGGCCTTTGTTCTTGAAGGAGGAGCCGCAGTAGGTGGGGAAGAAGGCGAGGTCGATCGTGCCTTTGCGGATGCAGGTCTTGAGGGTCTGGAGATCGGGTTCCTCGCCTTCGAGGTATTTCTCCATGACATCGTCGTCCTGTTCGACGGCGGTCTCGACCATGAGCGCGCGGTATTCCTTGGCTTTGTCCAGCATATCGGCGGGAATTTCCTCAATCGTGAAATTCTCGGGCTGTCCGGATTCGTCCCAGATGTGGGCCTTCATGGTGAGAAGGTCGACGCATCCGACGAAATCCGACTCCGTGCCTATGGGAAGAACCATGACGAGAGGGGTCGCTCCGAGGACTTTCTTCACCTGCGCGACGACGCGGTAGAAGTCGGCTCCGATGCGGTCGAGCTTGTTGACGTAGATGATACGGGAAACGCCGGAGTCGTTGGCATAACGCCAGTTGGTCTCGGACTGTGGCTCGACTCCGCCGGAGCCGCAGAAAACTCCGACGCCACCGTCGAGCACTTTCAGGGAGCGGTAGACCTCGATGGTGAAATCCACGTGGCCGGGAGTATCGATGACGTTGAACTGGTGTCCGTTCCAAAAGCAGGTGGTGGCGGCTGACTGGATGGTGATTCCGCGTTCGGCCTCCTGATCCATGAAGTCCATGGTGGACGCGCCGTCGTGCACTTCGCCGATCTTGTGAATTTTTCCGGAAAGTTTGAGAATGCGCTCGGTGGTGGTCGTTTTACCGGCGTCAACGTGGGCGAAAATGCCGATGTTGCGGTATTTGGTGAGATCCTTCATGCCTGTGATGTGTAATGGTTTGTGGAGCCGGGGGCTCCCGGCGGGGCGGGGTTATTAGACCACCCCGGGGGTTTTGCAATAGTAGAGTGCGCGAAATGGGGATGAGCCGTTTCTCCCCCGGCAGCTCGGGATGGTCGTAAGTGAGAACACCCTTCCAGAATGGCGGCGATGAGCGGATCGAAGGCTTGCGAGGTGGGTGATGAGATCCGCCTGAAACAAGATAGAAACCTAAATTTTGGCAATTTTTTAAAATTTTATGAGACTTATGGTTAATTTTTATTGAATTTCACAATAAACTCATCATCATGCCTCCGCGTCAGCTTCGGCAGCCGAACGCCAGGTGAGAGCCTTTCCCCAGTTCTCACAAGTTTCTCCCAAACTCCCCGACCAGCCAAATGACACCCTCGATACTCGCCATCACCCTGATTGTGGCCGCTACCGGCCTCGCCTCCGCACAGACTTCGTATTTCAACCTGGACAACGCGGTTGTAAATCCGACCCAGTCCGGCATCGGAACCACATTCACTTATATCGGGGCGGATCCCTCGGGACTTTATGACGTCGTTGTGACCGTCCAGAACGGGTTCGCCACTTCAGCGATTTTTTCCAATCCTCAGGGTGATTCTTTCACCGGCTTTACCGCTGGGGGCAGCTTTCCAGACGCCGCACCATACTTCACCCCGTCCTGGAACCTGAACGACGGGACATCGACAGGAACCTTCACCGCGTCGCTCACCTTCCAATTCTCCGTTTTTGATACCGGAACCACCAACGGGGCGTCAGTTGATCTCTACGCGACGACTCTGGACAACGACGGTGGTGTGAACGGGAATACATCGACAGTGCGCGAACGAGTCATCTACGGGGGAAGTCCCACTTTCCTACAGGTTGGCTCTGGTGAAACCCAGGATGGGAACCAGTTCACCGCCACAACAACCACCAACCAGCCTGGAATCGGCACCGGAGCGAATTACCGGATCAACGCTTTATACAGCAACACCTCCACTTTCAGCTGGACCGCACAGCACTTGGTGACCGACCTGGCGGCCAACGGCGGGGACTCATCCCGGCTTTCCGCGCTCCAGCTCGGTTTCACGACGGTTCCGGAGCCAGGTGTCTCGCTCCTTGGTTTACTCTCCGTCACACTTCTCGCTGTGAGGAGAAACCGCCGCCCCTTCGATAGGCAGGGGGTAGATCGCCAGAATTCCTGAGAGCCGATGGAAACGGTTCTTCCTGCGAGGCGGGAACCTGTTCCGTGATGCGACGGTATTCGGCAAATAGCGCGAATGCCACCGGTCTGCGTTGAAATCGCCGGGGGGACTGACACAGTGCGGTTGTGAATGCACAAGGCACGGGGATGATGCGGGTGGAAAGCATGGACGGGTTGGACGCCGTGGATGCCGCACGTCGTCTTAAATGGCTGGATGGGATGGTGTTTTTCGATACGGCGGGAAACGTGCCACGGGCTGCGTCGAGGGCGATCTCGGTCATCGCGGCGGAACCGTCGGTTATATATAGGGGAAATGTTTTTTCAGAGGCTGATCTGGACA
The DNA here is from genome assembly GCA_963758175.1 of uncultured Verrucomicrobiae bacterium. Classification (GTDB taxonomy): domain Bacteria; phylum Verrucomicrobiota; class Verrucomicrobiia; order Verrucomicrobiales; family Akkermansiaceae; genus Luteolibacter. The sequence continues at coordinate 165,057 of CAVWUI010000002.1, read as the reverse complement.
GCCTGAGAGAGGCGCTTTCGAGAAATCGCGCGTGTGGTGGCGATCACGGGTTTCCTGAGGGCGGGCTGTGCGGGTGGATCGACTACGAGGGTGCTTTCGTCTTCGGCGAATATCAGGAAATGCTGGTGAGGGACGAGGAAAGCGGGGAGTGGTGGGAGCGGGGCGGGCTTTCCAAGAGGATGACGGATACGGAGTCGGGTCAGGTCCTTGTAGGTGATTTCCAAGAGGAAATGGGTGAGGAAAGGTTTGTCGATGCGGTCGGCAGGGTTAAGGAGTTGATCGCGGCAGGGGATATCTATCAGGTGAACCTGACCCAGGGATTCCACGCCGAGGTCTCAGGGGAGGGATCGCTTTTCGGGCTGTATGAGATGCTGCGGGAGGCGAGTCCCGCGCCAATGGCCGCATGGCTGGGGTTGGATGGAAGGGAGATTCTGAGCACTTCGCCGGAATCATTTTTGAAAATCTCGGGGAGAGGGGTGGAAACGCGTCCGATCAAAGGGACGCGACCGCGCTTCCCGGAGCCTGACGAGGACAGGCGGTCGGCGGTGGAGCTCCAGACATCGCCTAAAGAGGTGGCGGAACTTGTGATGATCACGGATCTTCTGCGGAACGATCTGGGACGGGTCTGTGATTACGGGAGTGTGAGGGTGACCGGGATGTTACAACTGGAGAGTCTGGCGCAGGTGCATCACCTGGTTTCCACGGTGGAGGGGACGTTGCAGGAGAATGTGGATGCCGTGGGCGCGCTGGCAGCGTGTTTTCCAGGCGGAAGTATCACAGGTGCGCCGAAGAAGAGGGCGATGGAGATCATTTCCGAAATAGAGCGAAGGCCGAGGGGGATTTATTGCGGGGCGATAGGCTGGCTGGGTTTCAACGGGGAAAGTGAATTCAGTATCGCGATCCGAACTCTTGTCCGGGACGGAAAGGATCTGAGATATCAGGTGGGTGCGGGAATTGTTGCCGATTCGCTCCCGGAGGAGGAATACAGGGAAACCTTGCAAAAGGCCGCGGGGATACGGCTGGGGGTGGAGAGATTCAGGATGGTGACCAGTCCACTCCCAGGGGAGTGATCCTGCTAAGGAAATTTCATGGTCGGGCGTTTCCCCTCTACCATGGCTCGACATAAGAAATACCAACTCGGTTCTGAAGCTGAACCGCAGCTCGAAATTTCCTCGCTCATTGACGTCTGCTTTCTCCTGCTGATTTATTTCCTGGTGACCACCACGATACAGCCAAGGGAAAGGGATCTGAGAATGGGGCTTCCCATGCCGGGGGAAAGGCCGCCAGGCTCGGTCATACCGCCGATGTTCATCCGTGTGGCGGAAAACGGAGATGTTTTCTCTGGAACCGGCACTGGCGAACGGGCATTGGACGATGGGTCAGCAATGCGGGAGCTACCTTTGCTTGCCAGCCAGTTGAATCTTTATTCTGCCGCCACCCGCAGTGCCGGTGATGAACCGATTGTCCAGATCCACGTGGACGGCGCTGCATCGCAGCAGCGAGTTGTCGATGTGCTAAATGCTCTGGGCGGGGAAAAGATCGCCTCGGTGACTTTTACCGACCTGGTGGACGCGTTGTGAGATGGGACGGCTGAACGTCTGCGCTACGCAAGTTCCGCGGCGTGGAATTCCCGCCAGTCGTCGAGGTTGTTCAGGTTTACGGCGTCAGTGGGTCTTCCGTCGGGGAGACCGGATTCGGAAAGGATGGACTGACGTGTTTCGTCAGTGTGCTGATAACCGATGATGGCGGCATTGAGCTGGGAAACAGCCGTCTGGTTGAGTTTCGTCGCGTTTCCTGCGACGAATTTCTCGAAATCGACGTAGCTGGGCTTCTCGGACGATACGAATTCCACCAGGGTCTCGCGGTCGATTCCAAGAGCGTCCAGCACCATCATGTCGTAGCCCGGGCCGCAGTTCTTGTAGCCGTCGGCGAGCTTTCCAACGGCGGCGAGGGACATCTTCTGCCACAGGCGGGGAAGGTGGAGGACTCCGAGTGGGCCGGGGGTTCCGGAGGAAATGGTTGGAACGGTTTTGTTGCTCATCGTGGTAGGAGGCTAGATGCGGTTCCGACCATTTCAACTGACAATCGAATCTACGCCTTTTCCAACCCGCTCATCGTGCCTGTGGAGGTGGCGAAGCTGTCGCTTTCCATGCCGAGGTTCCGCATCATGCTCAGGTAAAGGTTCGGCAGCGGGTAGTTGTCGGTCTGGGAAAAGGCGAGGTGGTGGCCGTGCTTGAATCCGCCGCCGCCGAAAAGGACGGGCATGTTGCGGTTGTCGTGTGAAGAGGCGTTGCCGAGGTTGGAGGTGAGGAGAACCATCGTGTCATCGAGGATGCCGTGTTTTTTCAGTTCGCGGAGAAAGTTGCCCCAGTTGTCGACGGTGGTTTTCTCGACGATGGCGAGCTGCTCCAGTTTTTTCTCATCCTGTCCGTGGTGGGATAGTGAGTGGTATGCTTCCTCAACTCCGTCGAGGCTTCGGACGTTGTTGCCGGTGCAGTGAAGGGTGACGAAGCGGGTGGAATCGGTGCGCAGCCCAAGCGCGACGACATCAAGCATGGCGCGCATCTGGTCGGGGGCGTTGTTGTTATCGGCGCGGGCAGGGGGCGCGCCGACGTCCGGCTTGGGCCGGTTCAGCCATTCCTCGTTCGCCTTGAGGCGCGACTCCAACTCGCGGACGGAGGTGAGCCACTCGTCCATTTTCTCGCGATCCCCCGCTCCAAGCTCCCGACCGAGGGATTTCGTCTCATCGCGGACGATGTCGAGGATGGACTGGCCGCGACCGTTGATCTCGGCCTGACGTTTCTTGGCAGTTGGGGTGTCCTCGGTGAAAAGCTGGGCGAATAGTTTGCGGGCATCGTCCGTCGCAGGAATCATCGCGCCGTTTTCCGTGTAGGAGGGAGAGCGATGTCCGCGGGTGTTCAGCACCAGGGAGGGGAAGCGGGTCTGGTGGCCGAGGTGCTTGGCCATGAGTTGGTCGAGCGAGACGGTGTTGGTCTTGGCGGTGTTCCGCTCCATCGGACAGGCGGAGAAAATGGAGGCCTCGGCGGAGTGACCGCCTTTCACGCCTGGGTGCGAGGTGCCGGAAATAACGGTGAAATCGTTCCGTATGTCCTGTAGGTCTTTCAGATAGGGAGAGGGCTCGTAGGTAGCCCCTTTTCCCTTCGGGATGAGGAGGGGATTGTGCAGACCGAGCGCGAGCGAGACTCCGACGAAACGACGCGGATTCAGCGGCGGCGTTACGGCAGCGAATGCCGGAACCATGGCATCAAGCATCGGCAGGCAGATCGCTATGCCGGCCTGCTTCAGGACGGTGCGGCGGGAGAGGGATTTTCCGGTGGAGATATACATGCCTTGAGGGGGTGAAATTACTTTTCCAGGAATAGCGGACTGGTGATGGTCGCCTTGATAAGGCTCTTCAGACCATACCCGTTCTTACGCGCACCTTCAGTGATTTTTTTCAATACATTCCTGTCGCTGAACCGGATCTCACCTCCAGTCCCGTATCTCAGGAGTTGACCGACGAAGGCTTCGGCCAGCTTTTCCGGATGGGAAAGCTGGATCTTCCGCCACTCCCGGTAGTTTTTGAAATCATCTCCTTCGGGAGTGGTGCCGCTGGGATCGATCCTGGCTGATTTCTTTGGTTTTCCGTAAAATACGCGGATGTCGCCCACCGGGTCGAACTCTTCCAACGCGAAACCGGCCGGATCGATCTTCGCGTGGCAGGAAGCGCAGGATGAGGAATCGCGGTGTTTTTCGAGCTGATCGCGGATGGAAACAGCTCCGCGCGTGTCCGGCTCGATGGCAGGGATATTCGGCGGCGGCGGGTCGATGTGTCGGCCAAGGATGCGCTCGTTGACAAACACCCCGCGCACGACCGGGGACGTGACCGAGCCATCCGCTGTGACTTTCATAATACTTCCCTGGGTGAGCAGGCCGGAGCGGGGTTCCTCAGGGATTACTACCTTCTGAAGACCTTTCCCCGGCGTGACCTTCGCTTTCGAAAAGCCGTAATGCGTCCGGAGGCGGGTGTTCAGGAAGGCGAAATCGGATTTCAGGAAATTGGAAACGGAAAGATCCTCCCTGATCAGCTCTTCGAGGAAGGCGCGTGTTTCCGCGATCATGGATTGCTGGAGGATGGGATCGAATTTTCTGAAGCGCCGGGGATCAGGTTGGGTAGCGTCGATGTCACGCAGCTCCAGCCACTGGTCTGCGAAAGACTCGATGAAACGCGAGGATTTCGGATCGGCGAGGAGGCGTTCGATTTGGGCGGAGATTGTTTTCGGGTCGGTCAGAGAGCCTTGGTCGGCGAGTTCGAGCAAGGTGGAGTCGGGGACGGATTTCCAAAGCATGTAGCTGAGGCGGGAGGCGACGGCGTGGCTGTCGAGCGAGCCGGGTTTCTCGTGGAATGTCAGGAAATTCGGAGAGCAAAGGATCGCATGGTATCCCTGGCGTATCGCGCTAGCGAAGGTCTCACCGGAGGATAGAGAGGAGGAGACGAGCTTCAGATAGGGCTGAATGGTCTCGGCCTCCACCGGTCTGCGGAAGGCGCGTTTCACGAAATGCTCCAGCAGGCGCTCCGCCTGAGCCACGGGGTTCGCCGGGCCTTTGCGGATTTCGGTTTCGCTGAGACCGGGAAAAAGCCTGTCCATCACTTCCTTCCGGCTTCCGTTCGGATGCACGCGCTTTATCGTGATTGCGGAATAGCGGAGGCCTTCGTAGCCCTCTTTCTCGAGGTTCCTACCTTTGAAGGTCACTGTCCCGCCATCCTTCCCCTCGATGTTGGAGCGCGCCTGTTTTTTCCCTCCTTCGGCTGGTTTCAGAATCAGGCAATGGCGTTTCCGTATCCACGCGCGGAAGGTCTGGTCGGTCGGCTTCTCCGAGCCCTCCACGAGACCGATGGGAAACTGGATGGGTTCGTTCGAGTCGCCGGAGCCGGAGTTGAGCACCGCCCACACGGCTCCGTCGTCACCCCGGTTGACGCCGCTCGCGGAGTGCACGGTGATGTCATACCAGCCGTCCGCCGGAACCCTGATCTCACGGAGCCGACCGTAGAACTGCACTCCCATCGCCCATGCGACGACGTCTTCCCCGACCTTTTCCGGCGCGCGGTAGTTTCCTTCCTCATAACGGGCGGTGATCTCCTTTTGTCCATACCGCCGGTTGAATTCGATCTCCTTCCCCAGGATGCGGGAGAACGCCTCTTCGAGCGCGAGGTCGGAGGCGCTGATGTAATTCTCCAGATGGAAATGGCTGAGCTGCTGGTGTGCCGCGGTATTGGTGAAGCCCTCCTCCGCGTCCGCCGTGAGCGCTTCCTGGAGCTTCACCCCGACGCCCAGCAGATCGTGCAGACTGTATTCGTATTCCTCTCGGGTGAGGCGACGTGCCTGGACCCGGCCTTCCGTCTCTATCAGGGCGCGGTCGGTTTCGTGTAGCGGATTCGCGATGGACGATAGAAAAGCCTCCAGATCCTTTTCGACCGGGCGCTTGTTTTCCTTAGGAGGCATTTCCCCCTCGTGAACTTTGCGGAAAACCCTTTCCCAGATGGAGAAATTCGCGGGATCGGAGGGATCGAAATCCAAGTCGAGCAGGTTCAGATCCGCCTCGGCCTCGATGTCGTCATGGCACTCGTAGCAATGGGTTTCGAGAAACGGCTCGAGAGCAGTGCGCTGTTCACCTGCCATCGCCAGGGATGACAGGGAGATGATAGTCAGAAATGTGCGCATTTCCGGCGAAAGATACCCGGTTCGGGCGCGATTTCTATCAGTTCCGGGATACCGGACGGACAAGCGTGCCGCTACAAAGCCCCGAACCTGCGGTGGCGGCGTCGGAACTCCTCCACGGCGGCGAAGAGGTCGCCCTGGCGGAAATCCGGCCACATTTTTTTCACAATGATGATTTCCGAGTAGGAGATCTGCCAGAGGAGAAAATTTGAGATCCGCATCTCGCCGGAGGTGCGGATGAGGAGGTCGGGATCCGGATATGCCGCGGTGTAGAGGTGCTTGGAAAACAGCTCGGGAGTGATGTCCCGGGATGAGATTTTCCCTGAAACGGCAGCCTCGGCGATGGAGCGGGCGGCGGCGGTGATTTCCTCGCGGGCACCGTAGGAGAGGGCGAGCACCAGGGTCATCGAGTCGTTGCTCTTCGTGTGCTCCTGGATGCGGATGAGTCTGTCCTGGGTGGATTGCGGGAGACGGTCGATCTGGCCGATGGCCTGGAGGCGGACGTTCTGCTTGTCGAGTTCCTCGGCCTTCTCATCGAGAAAACGGTCGAGCAGAGCCATCAGCGCCTCGATCTCCGCCTCGGGGCGGTTCCAGTTCTCGGAGGAGAAAGCGTAGAGCGTGAGGTATTTGATATCCAGTTCCTTGCAGGCATCCATCACCTCGCGAACCGATTCCGCACCGGCGCGGTGACCCTCGGCGCGGGGCAGTCCCCGTTCCTTGGCCCAGCGGCCGTTGCCGTCCATGATGATCGCGATGTGTTTCATGATGGTTTTACTGCGGAGCGGAAATTTTCCAATGAATCAGGAAATCAAAGGTCTACGTTCGGTCTTTTATCTGCGAGCGCGTCAGGGCCGACGCCGACAAAAGCGATGGGTGCGTCGCAAAGTTCGGAAAGGCGGGTAAGGTAGGCCTTGGCGTTTTCCGGGAGTTGGTCGTATGCCGTGCAGGCGGTGGTGTCCTGTTTCCAGCCGGGGAGGGTTTCGTAAACCGGCTTCGCCCTATCCCAGAAAGAGCGATCGGCGGGTGGAAGTTCGTGGACGAGTGCCATCCACATCGTAGGCGGTGCAGATTTTCAGCTCATCGTATTCGTCAAGGCCATCGACGTTGGTTACGGCGAGGCCGGTGACGCCGTTGACCATGCAGGCGAAGCGGAGCAGGACGGTATCGAGCCAGCCGCACCCGCGCGCGCGACCGGTAGTGGCGCCGAATTCGCGGCCGAGATCGTGCAGGTATTTGGAAAGGCCTTCGTCGCCGGTGGGAAAGGGCCGGAGCCGACGCGGGTCGTGTAGGCCTTGCAAACGCCGATCACGGATTCGATGGCTGTCGGCGGCAGGCCGGTGCCGGTGGTGGAGCCACCTGCGGTGGTGTTCGAGGAGGTGACGAAGGGATAGGTTCCGAAATCGATGTCGAGCAGGGTTCCCTGCGCGCCTTCGAAAAGGAGATTCTTCTTCTCCTTCCACGCCTTGTGGAGCACGGGAATGGTATTGGTGATGTGAGGGCGAAGCCGTTCGAAGGCGGTGTAGGTTTCCTCGATGACGGCCTCTGCGGTGAATGTGGGAAGATCGTATTTTTCCAGGATCTCGTTCACTTCGGAAACGCGGCGGGTGATCTGGGCTCTCTGCGAAGGGTCGGTCGAGCAGATCGGCCATACGGAGGCCGCAGCGGTTCACCTTGTCGGCGTAGGCGGGGCCGATGCCGCGTTTGGTGGTGCCGATCTTCTGGTCACCGAGGGAGATTTCACGGGCCGCGTCCAGTTCCTTGTGGAAAGGAAGGACGACGTGGGCGCGGTCGGAGATGAGCAGTTTTTCGGGGGCTATGGTAACGCCCTGGCCTTCAATGCGTTCGATTTCGACACATAAGCCGATTGGATCGACGACGACTCCGTTTCCGATGACGTTGATCTTATCATCCCAAAGAATTCCGGAGGGAAGGAGGTGGAGGACGTATTTCGTGCCCTTTGCGATAACCGTGTGCCCGGCGTTGTTGCCGCCCTGGCCGCGGATGACGACGTCCGCCGTCTCGGTGAGGTAGTCGACGATCTTGCCTTTTCCTTCGTCGCCCCACTGGAGGCCGATAATAACTGTGTTCATGAGATTTAAAGAATTTAACCGCGAATGAACGCGAATGGACGCTAATGAAGATCTGGCGTTTGAGGGCGCCGGGTAAGCGCGATTCTTTCCCATTCCAACCGGGGCTTTTTGAAATTCAGGATAAGACCTAATTGGAGACCTGTGATTCGGAGGTAATTAAGAACTTGGCCTCTTTCGAGATCGGAAATTTGATCTATGGTTTTGGTTTCGATGATGATTTGGTCGTAGGCGATCAGATCCGGAATGAATTCTCCGACTTTTACATTTCTCCACTTTACCGGATAGCGAACCTGCTGAAGAAAAGGAATTTCCCGAAATGAGAATTCTACAGCTAACGCGTTCTCATAATTTTTCTCTATCAGGCCATGCCCAAGACCGTTCGAGATCTCCATCGCGCAGGAAACAACGGCATAGACCTCATCCTTGAGAATCAATTCGCGTTCATTCGCGTTCATTCGCGGTTTTTCTTATTCTCCTCAATCAGCTCCGCGAATTCCGTGAAGAAATATTCCGCATCGTTGGGCCCGGGGCGGCCTCGGGGTGGTATTGCACGGAGAAGACGGGATACTTCTTGTGGCGCATGCCTTCGACGGTGTTGTCGTTGAGATTGATGTGGGTGACCTCGATGTCGTCGGGGAGGGAGTCGGGATCGACCGCGAAACCGTGGTTCTGGGAGGTGATGGAAATTTTCCCGGTGCGGAGGTCTTTGACGGGCTGGTTGCCGCCGCGGTGGCCGAACTTGAGCTTGAAGGTTTTTCCTCCGTAGGCGTGTGCGAGAAGCTGGTTTCCGAGGCAGATACCGAAGGTAGGTAGCCTGGTGATGAGTTCCTTGATTTCCGCGTGGATGTAATCGAGAGCGGACGGATCGCCAGGGCCGTTGGTGAGGAAGAGCCCGTCGGGTTTTCTCGCGAGGATATCCGCGGCGGAGGTGTGTGGCGGGGACGACCTCGACCTCGAAGCCTGCCTGGCGAAGCATGCGGAGCTGGTTGTATTTCAGGCCGAGATCGAGGGCGACGACCTTGTATTTCGGCTCCGGGAGTTCCCGGTAGGATTCGCTTTCGCCCAGGGAAACGTTGGGGAGCGTCCACTTCCGGGATTCCTCGGTCCCAGATATAGGCTTCCTTGGTGGTGACTTCTTTGACGAAATCCGCACCTTCCATGGGATCGGAGTTTTTCGCCGCGGCGACGGCCTCTTCTTCGGAAAGCTCCGTGGTGACGCAGGCACGCATGGCCCCGAGGGAGCGGAGGTGGATGGTGAGGGCGCGGGTGTCGATGCCCTCGATGCCGAGGATGTCGTGCCTTTCCAGGTAGGCGGAGAGGCTTTCCGTGGAGCGGTAGTTGGAAGGGATCTCGCAGAGTTCCCCGATGACAAATGCGCGGATGTGCGGTCCGGCGGATTCGTTGTCGGCGGGGTTGACCCCGTAGTTTCCTATCATCGGGTAGGTCATGGCGACAATCTGGCCGCGGTAGGAGGGGTCGGTGATGACCTCCTGGTAGCCTGTCATGGAGGTGTTGAAGCAGATTTCTCCAGTGGTGGTTCCGCTGGCTCCGTAGGAAATTCCGGTAAAGCAGCGTCCGTCTTCAAGGGCAAGAATGGCGGTGGTTGGCACGGGGCGGGAGGGTATGTACGTCCTGCGTAGGATGGAACACTAAATTTTCGAGTTTCCGGGAAAACGGCCTCAAGATTGGGTGATCATCCGGAGTGCGGAAAGAATTCTTGGCAGCGCCTCGACAGGAACTGGTAGCTGATGGATTCGCTCTTCGATTACCGCAGTATCCAGGAGGTTTCGGGTGAGAAGAAGTTTCACTAGGGAAATATCCTTCGGGCGTTCAACGAGTAGTTTCACAGCAGCAAGGTCGTGCGGGTCCAATGCGAAAGCGGAACGCATCCCGTGTATAGGGACAAGCCTCTCTCGCCAACCTTCAGGTAACGTCCCTTCAATTGAATCGCGCAAAATATCGGCATGATACCCGTGGATGCGAAAATAGGCGCGATTTTCCCCCAGCGCTTCGTGGAGCATGACGGCGGTTAGTTCGTCAAATGGATCGGGGAGGAGATCGGCGTCATAAGTCGTGGCCAGAGGGCCGTCCGAGTCTCCAAGCTCGGCAAACGAGGCTAGAAGGGAGGCGGATCCCAGGACGATGAGCGTTGTATCCTCAGCCAGCGATTGAGCGGATCGAATGATATGTTGTAGTGCGGGAAGATTCATTCCCAGGGGATTTCTTTAACCACTCCCACAAACGGGGAGCAGGACTTGATCGGCTCGCAGTCATGGTTCGGGGTCTCCATGAAATGCAGGAGTTCTGCCATGGCGGAAGGGTGGGCCTGTGCTGCGAGAATGCGTTTACGCCACTCGATAATTGGTGCGGTGTGGAGTCGTCCGCCCCGTTCCCAGCGGTCGAGATTCTCGAGGGCAATACTGAAGTCCGCCGGATTTTCAGAGAGGTGGGCTGCGATTCTTTTCCACCGGAGGGTGCGGTCTTCCCTGCGGAAATGGTGGTCATCGGTGATTTGCTGGTGGGTGCTCATCGGTAGGTAGTCTGCCAGTAGGTAAGGATTCGGTCAAAGGAATGTCCCGGCTACCCACACAAGCTGCTTTCCCTACCTCCAGTCGCTGTAACTTTGAGCGTTTGATCGGGTTTTCCTTGTCCTGATCGTTCGCAACAATGTCACCGAGGACGAAGCGGAAGTTATCGATTTTCTGGTTTCAGCTCCCGGCTATCGAAAGATAGAATGCCGACGGTGAAGTAGCCGCTGGTGACATCGGGTTTTCCGGTCTGGTCTGCTCAAGTATCCAAGAGGCGACGGAGGTTTCTTTAGTGGAGTTGTCGTATAGCACGTTGTCTATGAGGAATAGGCGAAGGGACTCTGGAGGGGAAGGAGGAAGGGAGGTAAAAGGCTATTCGGCGTGATCATCAATCCTTTACGAGACGACGATAGGTGCGGGGCTCGTTCACACCACCAGTCTCCCCCCGTTTCTCCCGCCGCCGGGGCCGAGTTGGATGAGGTGGTCGGCTACGGCGATGACGTCCGGGTGGTGCTCGATGATGAGGACGGTGTGGCCGGCGTCGCGGAGTTTGAAGATCGCTTTGAGAAGCTTTTCGACGTCGCCGAAGTGGAGGCCGGTGGTGGGCTCGTCGAAGAGGTAGAGGGTGTGGGGGGAGGTGGGTTTGGAAATTTCGAGGGCGAGCTTGAGGCGTTGGGATTCACCGCCCGAGAGGGTGTTTCCGGCTTGGCCGAGGGCGAGGTAGCCGAGTCCGAGCTCTTCCATGGTGTTTAGAAAGCGGTAGAGCTTGGGGATGGGGCGGAAGTGGGTTTTCGCATCGGAGACGGACATTTCGAGGATGTCTGCGATGGATTTCCCCTTGTAGGTGATTTCGAGGGTTTCGCGGTTGAAACGTTTCCCGAGGCAGGCGGGGCACTCGGTCCAGGCGTCGGGGAGGAAGTGCATTTCGATCTTGAGTTTGCCGTTGCCCTGGCAGCGCTCGCAGCGTCCGCCTTTGGCGTTGAAGGAGAAGCGGGCTTTGGTGTAGCCGCGTTGTTTGGCGAGGGGGAGTTTGGAAAAGAGGTCGCGGATGAGATCGAAGGCGCCGATGAAGGTGGCGGGGTTCGAGCGGGGGGAGCGGCCGATGGAGGATTGGTCGGCGAGGACGAATTTTTCCAAACGCTCGATGCCGGAGATGGAGTCGTGTTCGCCGGGAGCGTCTTTGGATTTGTGGAAGTGCTGGCCAAGGGCTTTGGCGAGTATGCCGTTAATGAGGGTGGATTTACCGGAGCCGGAGGGGCCGGTGACGACGGTGACCTGGTGGAGGGGGATTTCCACGGTGAGGTCTTGCAGGTTGTGCTCGCGGGCTCCGTGGATGGTGATGCTTTCCGTGGAGGGTTTGGATTTCCGCGGGGTGAAACGGGGGATTTCTCCGCGTAGCCATTTTCCGGTGGGGGACTCTATGGCGAGCGGATCGCCTTCGGCCAATATCTCCCCACCTTCAGGCCAGCGCCGGGCCCATGTCGATGAGGTGGTCGGCGGCGCGGATGATGTCTTCGTCGTGTTCTACTACGACGATGGTATTTCCCAGATCGCGAAGGCGGGTGATGGCGGTAATGAGGCGTGCGGTATCGCTTGAGTGCAGTCCGATGGACGGCTCGTCGAGGACGTAAATGACTCCGGAGAGGCCGGCGCCGAGCTGGGTGGCGAGCTTGATTCGCTGGACTTCTCCGCCGGAGAGGGTGCCGGAGGAGCGGTCGAGGGTGAGATAGTCGAGGCCGACGTCTTCGAGGAAGGTGAGGCGCTTTTCGACCTCCGCGGCGAGCTCGCCGAGTGGGGCGGGTCTTTGTTTTAGAAACATAATCCAGCCGCGTGCTTCCTCGATGCCGAGCTGACAGAATTCCATGATGCCTAGCCAGTCCTCGGCCGGGACCCTCGGCTTTCACATTCTGTATCTCTTTTTTCAGGCGGAGGTGGTGGCAGGTTTTGCAGCCCAGGCCTTCGCAGTCGGGGCAAGCGCCTTCGAGGGTGTTGAAAGAGAAGTGGCGGGGGGAGAGGTCACCGAAGATTTCGCCGGTGCGGGGGTTTCGGTAGGAGGTCTGGAAGGTCAGCTCGCGGTAGTCCTTCTCCCCGGGAGCCATGAGAAGGACTTTGGCCTCGGCTCCGCAGAGGCGGAGGGCTAGCTCGATGGAATCGGCGAGGCGGGCTTCGATGCCTTCGCGGATGACAAGGCGGTCGATGACGATCTCGATTCTGTGGGAAGCGTTGTCCTCGAAAGTTACCTCGGTGATTTCCCTGATCTCCCCGTCGATGCGGACGCGGATGAAACCCTGGCGCTGGAGATCGCCGAGCAGGCGTTCGGGTTCGGCGGTCTCCTCCTCGGGGACGGCGGCGAGGATGATGAGTTTCGAACCTTCCGGCCGGGCGGCGAGTTCGGTTATGATTTCCGAGGGCCCCATGCGGGTCATGGCTTCCCCCGTTTCGGGATCGTGCGGGACTCCGGCGGCAGCCCAGAGGATGCGGAGGTAATCGTAGATTTCCGTGGCGGAGGCGACGGTGGATCTTGGGGAAAGGCCGCCGACGCGTTGCTCGATGGCGATGGCGGGGTTGAGACCTTCGATGGAATCGACATCAGGCTTCTCCAAGCTGGGAGAGGAACTGGCGGGCGTAAACGGAGAGGGACTCGACGTAGCGGCGCTGCCCCTCAGCGTAGAGTGTGTCGAACGCGAGTGACGATTTCCCCGAACCGGACGGTCCAGTGATCACCGTGATCGAGTTCTTCGGGATGGTGACCGTGAGGTTCTTGAGGTGATGCTGGCGCGCGCCGCGGATTCTCACTTCGTTCATAGGATTCGAGTTGCCAAACCGGGCTTCCGAGGAAGAGAGACCGGACTTGGAGGTTGGACGGATGGTAGGCTGCGGTCTAGTATGGTGGAATTGAATTTTCTAGGACATATCGTTTTGGCACGCGATTCCACGGAATCCCGGATTGGAAATTTCCTTGGGGATTTTGTGAAAGGACTGCCTTCATCCTTTCCGGAGAAGTTTGGAGATGACCTGGTGGACGGGATTCTGATGCACAGGGCGGTGGATGTGTTCACAGACGCGCATCCGGCATTCCTGCGGGCGAAATCGTTACTTGCTCCGGAGCGGAGGCGGTTCGCGGGGATCATAGTGGATGTGTTCTTCGACCATTTCCTCAGCCTGGAATGGGACAGGCTGATGAACATCGGCAGTCGGGAGTTTATCAGCCAGTTCTATTCCGATGTGACGTCGTTCCGCATCCCGGATGTGATCGATGGATTTCCTGAAATCGCCACACGCATGGCTGCCCAGGACTGGCTGGGTTCCTATGCAAGTGTGGAGGGAATCGCCCTGACTATACAGAGGGTGTCCGCAAGATCCGCAAGGCTGGCTCCCATGTTAGGGGCGGAGGATGATCTGAAGCGCCATTTCAGGGAGTTCCGGGAATGCTTTGATGAGTTTTTCCCTGATGTGAAAAACTTCGCGGAGAGATGGCAACGAGAAAGGCCGGTATCCAGGCAGCCTTTTCCGCGATGTGGACAACGGTAGCATCGACGGCTGTGCTTGACGGGGTGGCCGGGTGGCTGAAGGTAGCGACAGATGACAATTTCCGAGAACGAAGCCAGGCAGTCCGTGGATGATGCGACGGAATCGCTTTCGGCGGCCATAGGTAGCCGGGACGGTGTGGCGGCGCTGGATGCCATCAAGCGGCTGGAGTGGGAAGACCAGCGGCGCGCCCTTTCCCGGCTCTCGCATGAGAAATGCGAGACGCTGATCCATATCCTCGGCGCGGAGGACGGGGCGAAGCTGCTCTCCCATCTCGCGGAGGCGCAAGCCGTGGAAATCATCGAGGGACTCCCTGTCGGAGAGGCGGCGGCGATCCTTTCCCATCTGGAGTATGAGGAAAGCTCCAACCTCCTCCGCGAGTTGGACGAGGAGGACGCGGAGAAGATCATCTCGAAGCTGGCGGACAACGAGGATCGCGAGGAGATGCAGCGGCGGCTGGAGTATGAGGACGGCTGCGCGGGATCGCTGATGCGGGGCGGGCCGGTGACATTCCAGCAGACGGCGACGGTGGGCGAGGTGATCGCGGATCTGGGGGAGCACTCGGAGGATTACAACGACCGCGACGTTCAATACCTGTATGTGATTGATGAAAGGAAGGTTCTCATGGGCGTGCTCCGGCTGCGCGACCTGGTGCTCTCCGCGCGGCACATCCCGGTGAGCGAGCTGATGATACCGGATCCTCTGACGGTGATCGATTCCATGCCGCTGCATGATCTGGCGGAACTTTTCCAGAAGAAGAATTTCTTCGGTTTCCCGGTGGTGGACGGGGACGGGCACCTGCTCGGGGTGGTGCCGCGCGACGCGGTGCGCGACGAGCGGGCCGAGGAACAGGCGGACATGTTCCTGGCCTCCAGCGGAATCGTGAACGGCGAGGAGCTGCGCTCGATGGATCTGAAGGACCGTTGCATCAAGCGGCTCTCGTGGCTGGGTCCGAATATCGTGCTGAACATCGCGGCGGCATCCATTATCGCGGCGAACGAGGCGACTCTCCAGGAGGTGATCGCGCTCGCTGTGTTCCTGCCCATCGTCTCGGACATGTCTGGATGCTCGGGAAACCAGGCGGTGGCCGTTTCCATCCGGGAGCTGACTCTCGGCATCCTTCGGCCTGGTGATTACTGGCGGGTGATCATGAAGGAGGGCGCAGTGGGAGTGATCAACGGGCTGGTGCTGGGGATCTTGCTCGGATCCATCGCGGCGCTGTGGAAGAGCAATATCTACCTCGGGATCACAGTCGCGACGGCGCTCTCGCTGAATACCGTACTCTCCGTGCTTCTCGGCGGTCTTGTTCCCCTTTTCCTGAAACGGATGAAGGTGGATCCAGCGCTGGCTTCCGGCCCCATACTCACGACATGCACGGATATGTGCGGGTTCCTGCTGGTGCTGTCCATCGCCTCAGCGATGCTGGCGCAACTGGCGGGAGTGTAAGGAAAACTATCTTTCCGCGGGCGCGGTGCCGGTATCGAGCCGTCTGTCGGGGAGGACGCACTCCAACTCCATGACATTCCCGGCGCGTTTGAAAATGAATTTCGTGACTGGATCCAGGGTGGAGTTCAGCACGGTGATGTATTGCTGGTAGCTCTCCGTGCGGATGCCATCGACGGCGAGGATGATATCCCCGCTTTTCAGACCGGAGGCGGTCATCGTAAGGCTGTTGTCGATGAGTCGAGTCCCGGAGACACGGGCTTTCGCGCTGAAATCACCCGCCGTTACTTTTCGCGAGCCATCCGGAAAAACGTGTTTGAAGGCACGGTCGGTTTTTCCCGAGACGAGGGCTACCGCAGCAAGTCCGCAGGGGTCGCCGTATCGGTCGTGGAGATTCTCCGCGTGGGTAAGGGCGGTGGAAAAATCCTTTTCATCGAGCGCGAGGGCCATGGCGGACAGGAGGCCGCCGGCGGAATAGACCGCGGCGTTGTGATCGGCGATCTCGCGTGCCTTGGCCTTTTCCCCGTGGGTATTGTGATAGTGGATCATCCAGGCTGAGGAGTTGGCGAAGCCGACCCTGTCGGTGGCTTTTTCATAAGCCAGGTCATAAGCTTTGATGGCCTCCTCGGGTCTGCTGTCGAAGAGAAGCGCTTCCGCGAGATCCAAGGCGAGATTCGCATCGATGGCGGAGTATTTCTCCAGAGTATCTATCCTGTCAGCCAGCGAGATAGACGGATCCTCGAGGGTCTGCTTCAGAGGACGCACGCTGTATTCGAGCAATTCGCCCCACCCGCGGCTGACACTCTCAGAATTGTTCCCGGTGTTCTCGGCGATCTCGTAGCAGAGCATATGGTTCCAGGGATCCATGGCATGCAGAGCTTTGACCGTCGGGAGCCATTCGGATCCGTGGACGCCTTCGAACCTGACTCTCCGCAGCGGATCGTGAGCCGTTTCCGGAGGCGAGACCGTTCGGATCCAGTTCCGCTGATCCGGCATGACGACGGAGGAGGCGTCACCGAATCGGGAAAATCGGTAGTTGAACCAGAGTGCGACCGGCACGCGCTCCGGGTGCTTCTGGATATACTCCCTGGTGTCTTCCAGGGCCTTTTCGTAATCGCTTTCCGTGGTCAGGAAAAGCGGTCTGACCAGTTCGTAGTCAGGCAGGTTCCGGCAATACGGATCCACGGTGTGTTCCCAACTCACCGCGTCGTCATATGACGCCCACTGGCGCATGGTGAAATATCCGATACGCTCGAAGCAGGCGTAAAGGTGTCTCCGGAAATAGGCGGCCCAGTCCGCATCCGATATCACGCGCGGTATTCCTTTCCCGGCGACGAGGCGGGACGGGGCGTCTGCGACGAGGTGCCTGCCTATGGAGCGCTCGTCCGGCTCCGCTCCTATACGGAAAATTTCCGCGATCTCGGCGAACTCCATGCCGGGGCCAGCTGCCATCGCCATGTGGCCCTCCTCCACGCTGGCTCCGCCGCGCAGGAGAAGCCGGGTCGGCTCAGGGGTATCCGACAGCGCAGGGTTTGCGATGGAGAACTCGATGACATCCGCGTTGCTACGGTGAACCTGGAGGGCGCGCGCATGGGCGATCTGCTCGACTAGGGCGGGGTCTTTCACATCAGAGGCGCGCCGCCAGTCTCCGGTGACCAGCATCTCCACCGCGCGTTTCCAGCTGATTGAATCGCCCTCACCCGGAATACCTTCCATTACCTTCCGGGCGGCAATCGGTCTCCCCATGTGCAAGCTGTGGAAAACCTCCGCCCATTTTCCCGCAAGTGAGATGTCCCTGCCGCCGCGCAACACTTCCGCCATGGCGAGGTGGGCGGTCATACGCCCGATGAGAGGCCGGATGTCGCTGAAGTCCCGGGCGTTTTCCCGTATCCCCAGAACCCCGAGCATGAAGGCGGCCTCCTCGTGGGCGGTGTGGCTGCCGGGATGCGCCTTGTGTCTTCCGGATACGAGATCGTTGGCGCGCTGCAGCTCCTTCGCGGTGGGAGTCAGAAGGGTTTCCACAATGTCGAGGGCGGGTTCCGGAGCTACGGAGGAGGCCGGCTCCCAACTCCGCACCAGGCTGACATAGGAAGCGGTATCCCAGCAGGAGGGCTTCATGGGTAGCGATTTCCCGCCCACGGAAAAGGAGTGGGACTCCTCTCCTGCGGCCACCTTCCCGACGGCGGCCGCGCTTTTCGCAAGGCGTGCCATTCCCGCGAGATCGTCCACGATCCCCGAGACCATCCAGTGCTCCTCGGAAACCCATTCGGAGTCAACCCCGGCTGTTTGCGCCAAGCCGTCCTCCTCTTTTTCTCCACAGCCCGTCAGGAATGGAAAAGCCAGCGCAGGGAGTATCAGCGGGAGATATTTCATACTCGGGATGATCCCGAATTGAGACACCATGGCGAGAACCTTCGATCACCCGAAAGGGAAATCGTCGAAAAATCCGCCAATCGAAGTTCAATGTTGGACGTTCGATGCTCCATGTTCAATCCTCCTCCATGACATCCGAAATTCCCACCGCAGTCTCCGATGCGACGAACGCGAAGATCCTCTCCGTCTCCGAAGACCTTGTGTCCGGCTTCCAGAGAAAGCCTTTCCATGTGATCGCGGAGCAGTCCG
The DNA here is from genome assembly GCA_963758175.1 of uncultured Verrucomicrobiae bacterium. Taxonomy (GTDB): domain Bacteria; phylum Verrucomicrobiota; class Verrucomicrobiia; order Verrucomicrobiales; family Akkermansiaceae; genus Luteolibacter. The sequence continues at coordinate 147,126 of CAVWUI010000002.1, read as the reverse complement.
GCGTGCCTCTGGAAACGGTCATCACCCGAATCCGCGCGATGCAGGAGGCCGGCATCATACGCCGCGTGCGTCAGACCATGCTCGCCACGAAGCTCGCCCACGGGGCGCTCGTCGCATGGAAAGTGCCCGAGGAAAAACTCAACGCGGCGTTTGATTTCATGGCGCAGGAGGATCCTTTCTCAGGTCACGTCGTCATCCGCTCGACCGATAGCGAGGTGTCCGGCTCTGACTACCGGCTGTGGACGACGCTGAAGGTCCCTGTCGGGGAGTCGCTGGATTTCCATGCCACCAAGCTTCTCGAACTCACCGGAGCGACCGAATACCTCTTGATGCCCGCGAACGGTGTCTTCGCCCTCGGGGTGGGTCACATGCGCCGCAAGACCATGGAGCCGGGCGAGAAGGCGGACGAACCGGCCATTATGATGACCACCGTCCCTGCCGATCTGACCGACGAGGAATGGAATGTCCTTCTGGTTTTGAAAGAAGAACTCACATCGGAAGAGATCTGTGGGAATCCCTGGGATGGCAGGGCGAAACAGGCGGGCGTGACGCTGGAGCGCTTCTGTGAAGTCGCGGAGGCGTTGAACGAGAAGAAAGTCATCGGTCGGTTCTCGACTTTCCTGGAGCATGTCAAACCCTCGGAGACCGGTGAACGCGTAACCCGTTTCAACGGACTCTTCCACTGGGCTGTCCCCAAAGGCCGCGAGGTAGAGGCCGGAGGTGAGGTCGGAAGACATTACTGCATGACCCACGCCTATTGGCGGGAAGGCGGGCCGCGTTTCGGCGATGTGAACATCATGGGAGTGATGCACGGAACCGAGAAACCGAAAGTGCTCGCCCACAAGGCTGCCATCGACAAACACCTGGCGGACGCGGGCATACCCGTCTCCTATACAAACGTCTTCTGGGGAGGCCGGTCCGAGATCAAGCCCTCGGAGATCTCACCAAAGGTTTACAAGGAGTGGCATGCGAAACACGCGTAGAGTGGAATCTGGTTTCCAAACTGTTATCTGAGATATCCGGCGTCAGAATTCCTGGAACTTGATCGGTGGGAAGATATTGATTTTTTCTCATTGATGAGCGCAACCGATCTGAAGGAAAGACACCGTGGTCTGGTTCTAGATCGGGAACCACAATGACTTTGACAAGTGTCTCGGTTAAAGTGGCAGCCATTGTCACCACAGCCCGTATTTCCCGTAGGCCATCGCATAGATTCCCATGAGCAGATTCGCCACCCCGTGCATGATCACGCATGCACCGAGGTTCTTGCTCCACACGCAAAGCAGATAGGTGAGCGATCCGTATACAAACGCCCCCGCCCAATCCACGGGCGCGTGCGCCGCCATGAATAGGCCTGTTACGATAAGGAAGCTCTTCCAATGGGCGCGACCGAATGGCTGCTTCCAATAATCCCCTTCCCAATTCATGCAGAAGCGCATGACGAATCCTCTCCAGAAAATCTCCTCCACAAGCGCTACGACAACGGCCGCCCTGAGGAACCGCATGGAAAGGGAGACCCAGTAGGCCGCGGGATTCTCGAACATTCCCGGATCGAAGCCATCCTTCCGCTCCGCGATACCAAGCCATTTCATCCAGCCCTCGGTAGCGCCGGTAAGATCCCAGGCATCGTACAGCGTGGTTGGGAGAAGCCAGAAACCGATCCCGACAGCTCCGAAGACAGCCCCGACCAGTCCCCATTTCACACTCCAGTCGAAAGTGAAATATTTCCAGTAATAGACAAGCAACCCAAGCACCATCACCGTCTGAATCGGGTAGATCCACTGCGCCACATCCCTTTTCCACCAGGGAGCCGCCGGATGATCCCAACCAAAGAGACTGTCCGCGAGCTGGAGTAGAATCAGGAAAACCATGAATACCCCGAAGGGCACCACATGCGCCTTCGTGAGCTTGTCAGGATTTTCCAGATCAGCGTCCAATTCCAGTAGCCTAAAGTTTGGAGACGAAACGTTCCATGCGATCCATCGCCGTCCGCAGATCGTCCATCCCCGTAGCGTAGCAGCAGCGGAGGAAACCCTCGCCGCTTGGCCCGAAAGCCCCGCCGGGAACGGCCGCCACACTCTCCGCCTCCAGAAGTCCCATTGCGAAATCCTTCGAAGTAAGCCGGGTGCTGCGGATGTCCGGGAACACGTAGAAAGCGCCACCCGGTGTGTGACATCCTAGGCCGATCTCGTTCAGTCGCTTCACTAGAAAATCACGCCTCTGGTGGTAGCTCTCTTTCATTTTCTCCATCGCGGGAGTGCCGTTTTCCAAAGCCTCGATGGCGGCGTTCTGGCTCATGATGGGAGCGCAAAGCATGGAATACTGGTGGATCTTCATCATCGCCTCGATGATGGCCTGCGGTGCGCACGCGTAGCCGAGCCGGAATCCGGTCATAGCGAAGGCCTTGGAGAATCCGTGCATGAGAATCGTGCGCTCCTTCATCCCCGGAAGCGAGGCAATGGAAACGTGTCTCACGCCGTCATACCGCAGCTCCGAATAAATCTCATCCGCGAGCACGATCAGATCGTGTTTCACGGCAAGTTTCGCGATGCCTTCCAGATCCTCGTTCGAGGCGACCGCTCCGGTCGGGTTGGTTGGGAAATTCAGCATCAGGATGCGGCTCTTCGGTGTGATCGCTTTTTCCAGCGCCTCAGGTTTCAACGAAAACCCGTCTTCTTTCGTCGTCTCCACGGAAACGGCGACGCCGTGCGCCATCACAATGCTGGGCGAGTAGGAAACATAGCAGGGCTCGTGATAAATGACCTCGTCGCCGGGATTCAGGAGGGCGCGAAGCGCGATATCGATCGCCTCGGAGACACCCACGGTAACCAGCACCTCTTTCGCCGGATCATAGTCCACATCGAAAAACCCGCCCACATACCGGGAAATGGATTTGCGGAGACTCAGCAGACCGAGATTCGCCGTATAGGTGGTCTGGCCTTTTTCCAGCGAATAGATCGCCGCCTCGCGGATATGCCAGGGTGTCACGAAATCCGGCTCGCCCACCCCCAGCGAGATCACATCGTCCCTGCCTATGACCAGATCGAAAAAGTCCCGGATGCCGGATCGCGGGATCGATGCCACATGCCGGGCGATTTTCGAAGTGTAATCCATAGATAGGCCGCCTCCGCGGGGCGCGAATGAAAGCCGCCCCGCCGCCCGGCGTCAATCCCGTCTTCCACGCTTCGTTTCCACTTCCAATCTCCCGGAACCCTGTCGTAACATCCGCTCCCCATGTCCACCGAAGCCATCCTCTCCATCACCCGGCAGTTTCTTGAAATCGATCCCACCACGCCGGTCACGATGGTTCCAATCAAGCGTGGCGCTTCCGGCAGAACCATTGTCAGGGTGAAAACTCCGGTGCACGACGATTTCATCGGAATCCACTGGACGGATGAGCGCGAGGACAACGCCTATTTCGTGCCCAACGCGGAGTTCTTGAAAAAAGCCCGCTTCAACGTCCCGGAGATCCTCTACGACCGGTCGAATCACAATGTCGCCCTTGTCGAGGATCTGGGGGACACCGATTTCCTGTCTCTGAAAGACCAGCCTTTCAAGAAACGCCTTCCCTACTACCGCGCCGCTTTGGAGCAGGTGGACAAGCTCTTCTACGCCCGTCCTCCAAAAGACCTTGAGCTGATGCCACCTTTCGACGCGGGTCTGTACCGTTGGGAGCAGAAATATTTCTTCGACCATTTCATCGAAGATTTTCTAAACGAAAGCCCGGTGGCTCTGGAGAGCGAAGACGCCTTCAAGGAATTGGCTGAGCGTCTCGGCTCATCCCACAAGCACCTTGTCCACCGGGATTTCCAATCGCAGAACCTCCTGATCAGGGACGGGAAGATCTATATGATCGATTTCCAGGGACTTCGCCGCGGTCGGCAGGAATACGATCTGGCCTCGCTGGTTTTCGATCCCTACATGGATCACTCGGAGGACGAGAGGGAACAATTGATGGATCTCTGGGAGGACATCGCAGACGAGCGCCCGGAGACCTCCTTGTTTCACAAATGCGCCGCCCAACGGCTTATGCAGGCGCTGGGTGCGTTCGGAAACATTTTACACAAGAAAGGCAACGATTGGTATAAACAGCATGTTCCGGTCGCCGTGAAATCATTGCTCTACGTGATCAGGGATTCCGAGATAGAGGACGCGCTCGCTCCGGTCTTGAAGAAGCATTTTGTGAAATAGGAAGATCCAGAGGGAATACCGCGCTTTATCACTCGATCAGACACCGCATCGGGATCATGTTCGAGTAATCGAAGCCCTGCTTTTTGAAGAACTCCTGTGACTCGGCGCTGATCTTGTCCGTGAGGAGGGTGATGCGGAGAAATTTCTTCTGCTTCGCGAATTCCAGGACGTGGTCAACCAGCATGGTGCCGAATCCCTGGCCGCGGTGGTGGGGATGGATCACCACGTCCTCCATCAGCATCACGAACCCGCCTCTCGCAGTGGAGATGGTGAAGAGCATGTTCACCATGCCGAAGATCTGGTCATTGTTCCGCACGACGGCGATTCTTCCCCGGCTAGGTTGCTCGAGAATGAGCCGGATTCCGCGTTCCTGGATTTCGCGGTCGGGTGTGAAGTCACCCGAAGACATTCCAAAGAGATCCATTACCAGTTCGGTCAGAGCGGGGAGATCATCCAGTGTGGCCATTTCCACCCTCGGCTCGTTCGATACCGGTTGCTCTCCCTCGTGCAATAGCTCTTCCGCGGTAGTCACCAAATCCATGTAATTCAATTCTGGATCGAACACGCCGGAAATACAGGATTTTTTTATTAAAAATCGGGCGCGCGTCTTCACCTTTGGGTTTGATCCTTGCCCAGTATCCTCCTAATTTCCGGTCATGTCGAAGAAAAGCGGAGCGGAACGGGTGGTCGTAAAGGTATTCACCTACGGCATCCAACCGAAGATCTGGAGAACCTTCTCGATCTCCACAACGGTCAATTTCCTCCAACTCAGCGACGCGATCCAGGCCGCGATGGGCTGGGAGAACAAACACCCCCACGAGTTCCGCCACGGGAAAGGCAAGCGCCTGGTGGACGTCATCGGCCCCGTCGGCCTGGCGGATCAGACGCTGGGCGATTTCCAGGATGAGTTGGAAGTCACCGTCGCGGATTACATGGGCAGAAAACGGCTGCCGTTACGAATGCTCTACCGCTATGACTTCGCCGACGAATGGATACACGAAGTGGTTTTCGATAAACGGGTCGAAGGAGAAGGTGCCCTCCCGAAATGATCGAAGGCGGCCGGGCATGTCCACCGGAGGATTTCGGCGGAGCTTTCCAATACATGCAGGCGCTGGCAGGGGAAATCGAGTGGGCGCATCCCGGCTATGATCCGGAGGCCTTTGATCCGGCGTCGGTCGATTTCGAGGCGAAACAAACCCGGAAGCGTAAATGAGCGGACTCCGGCCAGCGCCGGTCGGAGAGATGAATCCCGTCCGTCCCCCGGCATTGCCTGCACCCTCCGTCCCTCCCCCGCTCGCGGTGGAGCATGGCGTCCGCGTCTCAGCCCTGGAACCGGCGCGGGTTTGGAAAATCGATGGAGACACGCTGTGGATGATCACCGAGGGACAGCCGGATATCGCCATCCCTCTCGCAGGGATACAGGAAGTCCGCTTGGCCTTCGAGCCAAGCCGGATGCAGACGAAACGCTTCCGCTGCTATCTGTACCGGTCGGGAATCAAGGTCGCCGCGATTCAGAACGAACACTACAAGGGCTTCGCATCGTTCGAGGACAGAAGCGAGAGCTACAATGTCTTCGTCCGGTTGCTCATCCCGCGTATCGCGAGTCTCAATCCATGCTGCGTCTTCAAAACCGGCACTTCTGAACTCAACTGGTGGGCACAGGCGGTCATAATCACGTTCGTGGGTGTCTTTCTCCTGCTCACCCTCGTTTTCCTCTATGCCGCCATCGGGCCACTGGTTGTCATCAAGCTCCTCATCATCGCTTTTTTCATCCCCACTCTTGTCCGCTGGTTCAAACGCAACATGCAGAAGTCGTTTTCGCCGGATGAGATTCCCGAGGGTTTGCTTCCCGAGCCAATCAAGAATCCGGAACAGTCGTTCTGAGCCTGATTTCACCGATCGCCCACTCCGCGTGTTCACTGATAAGGGGATCCGGATCGGCTTTCGCGCGATGCAACGCAGGCAGGTCGGCCTCCGTCCCGGTATTTCCGAGAGCGACACAGACATTCCTGAGGAAACGCCCGCGCTTGATACGCTTGATCGGAGATTTTGCGAAAACAGTCCGGAAGGTCTCGTCATCCATCCCGAGAAACTCGACGAGTCGGTATGAGAAGATCGCGGGTCGTGCCTGGAAAGAGATCTCGCGGGAAACCTTCGCGAAACGGTTCCATGGACAGACGTCCAGGCACTCGTCACATCCGTAGATACGGTTGCCGATGGCTCGGCGAAATTCCACGGGTATGGAGCCCTTGTTCTCAATGGTGAGGTAGGAGATGCAGCGTCGCGCGTCGAGCTTGTGCGGAGCGGTGATGGCCTGGGTAGGGCAGGCGGCCATGCAGCGGACGCATTTCCCGCAGTGGTCTCCGAATGGCGGGTCGGGAGTCAGGTCGAGGGTTGTGAGCAATTCGGCGAGGAATGTCCAGGTGCCTAGACGACGGTGGATCTGAACCGTGGATTTCCCGTTCCAACCGAGGCCGGAGTCGGTGGCGAAATCCCTTTCAAGAACGGCCCGGTATCGACATAATAGCGCTGGGTGCCGCCCAGTCCCGCGAGTTTTGAGTCGAACTCCGCGAGATTCCTCTCCACCAGGTCGTGGTAGTCACCGTTCCAGGAGTATTTCGCGATGCGGTAGTCGCGAGGATGGCCTTCGGGAAAAGGATTACTACCTGTGTAGTAGTTCACGGCGAGACAGATGACGAACCTGCAGCCCGGGAGCACCTCGCGGGGATCGGCGCGGCGTGCGGGGTTTCTCTCCAGCCAGCCCATGTCGCCGTTGCGTCCGTCCGCGAGCCATTCGTCGAACTCGTCCGCATGGGTCGCGCGTTTCGCGGTGGCGATGCGGCAGTCGTCGAAGCCAAGCTCCGCTGCCCACGACCTGATTTGTCCTGTCATGCGGGCTGGGCGAAATAATATCTGGCGCTCTCCAGGATGCCGGAGGCGATTTCCCGGGAATCCAGCCCGCCGGTATCGATACGCAGATGGGCGGTTTCCTGATACCACGGCTCACGCTCCGCCATCAGGGAAGCTATGCGCTGCTTCGCGTCCGGCTGGTTTAGAAGCGGCCTGTCCCTGTTACGCGAGGTTCTCCGCCGGATCTCCTCCTGCGGAGCGTGCAGCCACACCACGTATCCGAGGCGTCTAAGCAACGCGCGGTTCCCCTGCCTGATGACGATTCCACCGCCTGTTGAAACGATATGACGGGTTTCGGTATGCTTGGCGATCTCAAGAAGCTGGAGGGTCTCGAAATCCCGGAAGGCCGATTCGCCCTCTTCCTTGAAAAATCTCTGCGATCTTCTTTCCCATCGTCTCCTCAATGAGGTGATCCATGTCCGTGAGCGAATAACCGAGCCGCTGGTGGAGCTCCCGCCCCACGGTTGATTTGCCGCTACCCATGAAGCCGATGAGAACGATGTTCTTCGGTGTGACTTCCTTTAGTTTCATGGGGCGAGCCTACCCCTTTTCGTAGGCGGATAGAACCTGAAAATACCCGGACGGCTCCAACGCCCTTGTTCATGGTGACTGAATACCTATGCTCCGGGGATGTTCGAACTGGAAATCGAGACGACGACCTGGGTGGGTTTCTCCCTTGTCGCCGCCTTCTACATCATCGGCATCCTTCATATTTTCCACGCGCTGATGCACACCCGCACGTCGCAGGGAACCATCGCGTGGGTGGTGTCGCTGCTCTCGCTGCCTTTTGTGGCGATCCCGCTCTACTGGCTTCTCGGACGGAGCAAATTCTCCGGGTATGTCCGGGCAAGACGTGGAAATGACGCGCATCTGAGGAGACTCGCCGAGGACATGCACGTGCGCCTCGCGGAGTATTCCGTCGAGCTGCCGGAGGAGGACGTGTTCGAGAGATCGGCGGAGGAACTCGGCGGGCTGCCGTTTACGAGAGGCAACGACCTGGAACTGCTCATCGACGGGAAAGCCACCTTCGACAGGCTTTTCAAGGCGATCGCGGAAGCGAAGCACTACATCTGTGTGAACTTCTTCATTGTGAAAAACGACAAGATCGGTGGCGTTTTTCAGAAGGCGCTGATCGGGCGCGCGAGAGCGGGGGTGAAGGTTCTTTTCCTGTTCGATGAGATCGGGTCCCACAAGCTTTCCACCACCTATCTGGGCGAGATGCGAGACGCCGGTGTGGAATGCGTCGCCTTCGGGGCGAACCGCTACTGGTGGTCGAGGCTGCAGCTGAATTTCCGCAATCACAGGAAGATCGTTGTGATCGATGGGGACGAGGCGTTTCTGGGCGGCCTGAACGTCGGCGACGAATATCTGGGCAGGAGCAAGGTGTTCGGTGAATGGCGGGACACCCACCTTCACATCAGGGGGCCGGCGGTGCAGGCCATCCAGATGGTTTTCATGGAGGACTGGTTCTGGGCGTGCGACCGCGTTCCGGAACTCTCCTGGGACGTTACATGTGAAACGGCGGATCAGGTGGCCGCGGTGATTCCCACGGGTCCGGCCGATCCCCTTGATTCGTGGAAGCTCCTCGTGTCGGAGGCGGCGAATTCCGCCAGGAAAAAACTTTGGATCGCCAGTCCGTATTTCGTCCCGGACGAGGGTGTCATCACGGCGCTGCAACTGGCCGCGCTTCGAGGTGTGGACGTGCGCGTCATGTTACCGGACCGGCCTGATCACATCCTTGTCTGGCTCTCGACCTACACCTATTTCGAGCAGGCGATCCCGTTCGGTGTGAAACTGTTCCGCTACCAGCGGGGCTTCCTGCATCAGAAGGTCATGCTGGTGGACGACCGTATGGCCGCTGTCGGTACGGCGAACTTGGACAACCGTTCCTTCCGGCTGAACTTCGAGATCACAGCGTTTGTTTCCGACAGGGATTTTATCGGCCAGGTCACTGAAATGCTTGAGACCGATTTCTCCGGCTGCAAGGAGGTCAGGGTGGAGGAATTCACGGAGAAGCCGTTTTTCTTCCGGGCCGTGTGCAGGGCGGCGCGTCTGATGGCGCCGCTGCAGTAAGAGTCTCAGCGTGATGCCACGGACACAAGATCGGGACGCTGTCTCGTGATGTTCGAGAGCATCTGCTTGCAGTGGGTAAAGTGTGTGCGTTGGCTGAGGATTTCCGCGCTGCGAGTGAACGATCCCCACTGGACGACGCTGATCTCAACGTTGCGTCTGCCCCACTGGTCCATCATGGATCTGGTAGGCTGATACATGTCGATGGTGCCCGTTCCCGTGAGCGCCGAGCCATAGTCATCGACGACGAAGAGTTGGGACATCCCTTTGATACGGAAGACGGTTCCCACGGGATAGAAAGACCAGTCGGCAGCCGCGCTACGGACTTTATTCGAATAGCGGAGTTCTGTGCCGGTCGCGTTCTTGCTACCGTAGATGATGTGATCGTCTTCGGAGCACGTGTAGGCGGTGGTGCGAACGACACGCTGGCGCTCCCCGAAGGTGTAGATGGGCATGGAGTGCTTGTCCCTGGGTTTGCCCGATGCGGCCTGGAGAAGCGCGGATGAGGGCGAACTCACGGAGACTTTCGCAACCGGACTGGATTTGCCTTTGCGGATGTCGCTTTTGGAAAGGACGTTCACGTCGCTGCTGCCGCAGCTTGCGAGAAAGGGAAGGACGGAGAGAGCCAGAAGGCTGAGGAGTTTGGATGATCTCATGCGGTTGGTTTCCTGGGAAAAGGAATGAAGTTTCCTCCCCAATGGCAGCTCTAGCGTTGCATCGGGAATGATTTGTCTCAAAAAAGACTCGTTCTTGTAAATTGTTCCGTAACGGACGGCAACCTTTAAAATCCGGCGTCGAGAAACCTGGCTCCGCCCAGGCGCTCTCCAGTGTCATCCTCTATTGGCGCGATATGACTCGAACGTGTAAAGCGTTCCTCAGATCACCCCGTTTGCGCAGTTGCATTCGCCTTCGCCGGAGAGGGCGTTGATGAGATTGGTAAGGGATTTCATGGCCTGACGCGGGACGGACTCGTAGGTGCGGGAGCCGATGTGCGGGGTGACGATGACTTTCTCGTGATGGAGAAGGGGATGGTCGGCTGGTGGGGGCTCTTCATCGAGAACGTCGGTGGCGTAGCCGGCGAGTTTTCCGGAATCCAGGGCGGCGATGACATCGTCCTGTTTGATGAGTTCGCCGCGGCCCGTGTTGATGAGCCAGGAGTTGTCCGGCATGAGGCCGAGTCGGGCGGAGTTGACGCAGTGGTGGCTGTCCGGGGTGAGCTTGGTGTGTGGGGAAATGATCTGGGAGGCTTCGAAGAGGCCGTTGAGATCGTGGTGGCGGGTGACGCGGTATTCCTCGGCGATGTCCTCGGGCCAGTAGTTCCCGAAGCCGTGGACTTCCATTCCGAAGGCTGCGGCTCGCTTGGCGACTTCCTGGCCGATGCGGCCCAGGCCGATAAGTCCGATGCGCTTGTTGAGGAGTTCATAGCCGGTGAGGCGTGTCCATTTCCCGGCCTTGGTGGCATTGACGGAAGGGACGAGGTTTTTCGTGATGGCGAGAAGGAGCAGCATGGTGTGCTCGGCGACTGTATCGTGGTTGACGCCGGGGGTGAAAAGGACGGGGATCTTCATTTCCTTCGTGGCCGGGAGGTCGATCCTGTCGAGACCGATGCCGTATTTGGAAATGACTTTGAGTTTGGGAGAGCATTTCTCCAGGACTTCGCGAGTTATGGCATCATCACCGCAGAGAAAGGCATCGAAGCCCTCCCCGGCGAGCTCAAGCATGCGGGATTCCGGCAGCGGGCCGCGCTCTTTCACGATGTCCCACCCCTGGGATTCCATGAGTTCATGATGGGGGCCTGGGGTGTCCTGGTAGGAGCAGGTGGTGAGGAGGATTTTCATGTGGGGAAAGAGTGAGCATCGAATATCGAACTTCCAACATTGAACATTGAACGGAGTTCTTTTTTTCAGCATCTATCCTCCAGTGATCGGGAATTTGCTGGATGCTGCGATGGAGATGCGGGAGGGAATCCTAGCCACTGGAGAGACTGATGCGGTGCGGATGATCGATGGCGCGGGGGACGGGGTGCCGGGATTTGCGCTGGAGGAATATGCCGGAAGCTGGATGGCGATGACGCCGGGGAGCGATATCAAGGGGGATGTGAAAGATTGGCTCAAGGCGGCAGGCCGGAGCGTTTACTGGAAACGGCTGGACCAGCACCAGAAGGTAAGTCCGACGCATCTCTACGGGGAGGCGGTGGAGCAGGCGTTCGCGATACGGGAGAACGGACTCTCGTTCGAGGTCTCATTTGAAAGCGGATACTCGCAGGGGATTTTCCTGGACCAGCGGCTGAACCGGGCGGAGGTCATGCGGCGGATGGATGGGGGCGGAAAGCTGCTGAACCTGTTTTCCTACACCGGGGGGTTTTCCGTAGCGGGGGCGATGGGTGGCGCGGAGACCACGACGCTGGATCTTTCGGCTCCGTACCTGGAGTGGGCGAAACGGAATTTTCGCCTCAACGGGCTGGATGATGCGGCGCACCATTTCTGCAAAGGCGACGCGTTCCATTGGCTGAGACGGTTCGCGAAACAGGGGAGGCAATTTGACGGGATCGTCATCGATCCGCCGACCTTTTCGCGTGATGAAAAGGGCAAGGTGTTCCGCGTGGAAAAGGACTTCGGCGAGCTGGCGGCGCTGGCTGGCAAGGTTCTGGCGAAAGATGGCTGGATGTTGTGCTGCACGAATTTCCGGGGAATTTCGGAAAAGGATTTCATGGGTCTGGTTTCCAGGCCGCGGATGGTGGGGGTGGGGATGCCTGAGGACTTCCGTGAGGAGCCTTACCTGAAATCGGTCTGGACCGGGTGATTTTCTTTTCATCCGAAAGGCCTTTTTCTCAATTGGCGGATCTAACCGAACACTGCAGGATTCGCGGAGATGGATACGCAGAACCCCGCCTCCGTGCAAAGATCGAAGCGTGAGAACCGGCTGCACTGGCCGACCACGCGCACCGGTATGAGCCTGGTCGGCTTCTCGCAGGTGGGGCTGTTCGTCATCGTCCTGTTCTTCATGCTCCACGAGATGAAGCCGGTTCTTCTGCCGCTGGTGCTCGCGATTCTCGCTTCGCTGATCGTCCATCCGGTCTATGTGGCGTTCCGGATATTGCGTCTCCCGCGTTTGCTAAGTGCGACCGCGACGGTCTGCGGGATGATGGCGGTGCTCGTTTTCGGAGCGTACCAGGCGTTTCTTCCAGCGTCCGAATGGGTGAGGACGGTGGATCAGGAGAAACTTCTTGGAAAGGTGACCGAGGTGTTCCGACCTGTCACCCAGGTGCAGGCGGAGATCAAGCAGGTCGCGCAGAAGGTGCAGAACGCGAGGAACGATGCTCCCGGACCCGTTACGGAGGCGAACAAAGTGGCCGAGCCCTCACAGGCGGGAGATGAAGGGGAAGCGGAAACCCCCGCCCCCCCGGAGTTCAAGCCGGTGGCGGGCGCGCCTTTCATGGATCCCCCCGAGGAAGAGCCGGAGCCCGAGCCCGTGGGCGCGCCGGTGATGGTCGAGATCCATGAAGATCCCGTGACCATGCTTTTCTCGGAAATCAGCGACTTCGGGCTGGGTCTGGTGGCCTTCCTGCTGCTCGTGCTTTTCATCCTCGCCTACGGGAACAGGATCACGCGCGAGATCAGCGAGAACGATCTGGCGGCCTCCATCCTGGAGCGGATAGGCAAGGACGTGTCGCGCTATATGTTCACGATCACGATCATCAACGCGGGCCTGGGTATATGCATCGCCCTGGCGATGTGGTCGCTCGGGATGCCGAGGCCGGTGCTGTGGGGGGTTATGGCGATGCTTTTGAACTTCATCCCCTATGCCGGGGCGTTCACGGGGACGTTTGTGATCTTCATCGCGGCCAGGCTGAACTTCGATGAGACGGGGATCGTCATCGCCATACCACTGGTCTATTTCGGCCTCACGGCGATCGAGGGGAATCTGGTCACACCGACCGTGCTTGGCGGGCGTTTCCGTATCAATCCGCTGGTGGTTTTCGTCTGGATCTTCGCCTGGGCGGGATTCTGGGGGATCGCCGGAGCGCTGATCGCCATGCCGGCCCTGGTGATTTTCAAAATCATCTGCGACAACACCGAAAAGATGGGGAAGGTCAGCCGCGTGCTGGGTGCCTGAGGAAAGGGACGGGCGGATTCCACTACCGTGCTTTTGAAAGTTGAGAACCGGACTCCGAGGGTAGAGACTTCGCGCATGGCAAAGGTAATGGTTGGTCTGTCCGGCGGGGTGGATAGCGCGGTGGCCGCGGCGTTGCTCGTGGAGCAGGGGCACGAGGTGGTGGGCGGATACATGAAGAACTGGATGAACGAGGAGGGGATTCCAGGGGATTGTCCGTGGGAGGCGGACATCGAGGACGCCCATGCGGTGGCGGGGAAGCTGGGGATAGAGTTCCGCGTGATCGATCTGATCGACAGTTACAAGGAGAAGATCGTCGAGTATCTGGTGAACGGCTACGAGGAGGGGCTGACGCCGAATCCTGACGTCTGGTGCAACCGTGAGATGAAATTCGGAGTCTTCCTGGACTACGCGATGGGCCAGGGCTTCGAGGCAGTCGGCACCGGACACTACGCGCGGCGGCGGACGCTGTCCGACGGGCGGGCGGTCATCCTGCGCGGAGCCGATCCCAACAAGGATCAGAGCTATTTCCTTTCCCTGATGACCGCCTTCCAGGTGGAGCGGGCACTTTTCCCTACAGGGGAAATGCTCAAGCCTGAGGTGCGGGGTGTGGCCCGGAGATTCGATCTGCCGGTTTCTGAAAAGAAGGACTCACAGGGCATCTGTTTTCTCGGCCAGGTCAAGATGGGGGACTTCCTGGCTCACTACCTGCCGGACAAACCGGGAGAGATCGTGGACACCGGGGGACGTGTCATGGGAGTCCACCGGGGTCTGCATTTTTACACGATAGGCCAGAGGAAGGGTCATGGGGTCGCCTCGCCCAGGGAAGGGATGGCCTATGTCGTCGTCGGGAAGAACGCGGAAGAGAACCGGCTGGTGATAGGTTGGGACAGGGAGGACACCAGCGGGCTTTACTCACGGGAATGCGTGGTGGGCACCATTACCTCGATAAACGAGGACATCCGTTCCCTGAAGCGCGTGGAAGCCCAGCCAAGATACCGCGCCAAAGCCGAGACGGCGACGGTGGAGAGGCTTGACGGGAAACGGATCGCACTCCGTTTCACGAAAGCGCAGCGCGCGCTGGTGGCCGGACAGGTCATGGCGTTCTACGATGGCGGTCGCCTGCTCGGCGGCGGGGTGGTGGAGAACGCGGGAAGCTAGCGACACGGACCACCCTCGCCCGCATCGGCGGGCCAATGCGACACCTTTTCCATTCGGGCGGCGTTGACTCACCCGCCACTTGGCGAAAGAATACGTGAGGATGACCGAATGGTATTATTCGAAAATGGATCTGCAGCAGGGGCCTGTTCCCGAGACCGAGCTGCTGGCGAAGATCCGGCGCGGTGAGATAGGTGGCGCGAATCTCGTCTGGAAGGACGGCATGGCCGATTGGCAACCACTTTCCCAGATACCTGAACTGATGCCCCACACGCCTGGAGTATCTCCCGGTGAAATTCACCCCACTGTCGCCGAAAGCGGGAATCCTCCGGCCATCCCCGGAGCCGGTGGGAACGTCCCGCTACCGCAGCCACCCGCGTTCCGAGGTCACTATGCCGCGCAGGACATACCCTCCTATCTGGTGCCCTCCATCATCGCGCTGGTGCTGAGCTGTGTTTCCATATTCATAGTCTGCCTACCCATAGGTTTGCCCTTCGCGATCGTGGCTGTCGTCTTTGCCACCAGGGTGGATTCGCTGCGGTCGCAGGGAAACACGCTGGCCGCGCAATCCGCGTCGAAGACCGCGAGGACATGGATGGTGATCGCCTACGTGATGGCCATCCTGCCGCTCCTCACGGTCCTCGGGTTCATGTTCGTCGCGGCGTTCGGTGCCATGCCCTGATGGGATACCGGTGGCCTTGACGCCCTGCCCTCCGCGTGGAAACTCACTGAAGTCATGTCCTGGTATTACTCGAAAAACGGCACCCAGTTGGGACCAGTGGAGGCGGGGGAATTTCTTGCGAAATGCGCGGGCGGGGAGGTCACCGCCACCGATCTTGTCTGGAAGGAGGGCATGGCTGACTGGAAGCAGGCGGGACAGGTTCCCGAACTGGGACTGACGGCTCCCCAGGTCTCCACCCCACCTCCCATCAGCCGTGGAAACGTCCGGATCACCCAGCCACCCGCGATGGAAGCCAGCCGTCTAGAGCGAGTGCCGAACTATCTCTGGCAATCCATCGTCGCCACCGTCTTCTGCTGCCAGCCCTTCGGCATCGTCGGCATCGTCTATGCCGCCAAGGTGGACGGCATGGTGGCGAGGGGCGACATCGTCGGAGCCCGGGTCGCGTCGAAGGCGGCGAAGATGTGGACGAATCTCGCGGTGGTCGGCTGGGTGGTGGTCATGTTGATCATCCTGGTGGCCGCCGGTCTCAGCCAGGGCTGACCATTTCCGATGATGCACAAGGATCGCGCGCTCT
Organism: uncultured Verrucomicrobiae bacterium; assembly: GCA_963758175.1. Classification (GTDB taxonomy): domain Bacteria; phylum Verrucomicrobiota; class Verrucomicrobiia; order Verrucomicrobiales; family Akkermansiaceae; genus Luteolibacter. The sequence continues at coordinate 131,428 of CAVWUI010000002.1, read as the reverse complement.
GGGTTGCCCTCGTGGTCCTGATCCTCGCTTTCGCCGCCTTCATGCTGCGGGAAACAGGAGGGGCCGGATGGATGCCGGGCTGCGTTTTCAGGAAACTCACCGGATTCGATTGTCCCGGCTGCGGGATGACACGTGCCACCTATGCCGCTCTCCACGGGGATCTCCCGGCCGCTTTCCGTCTCAATCCCGTCGGCATGGTTCTCCTGCCACTGGCGTTTCTCGCGCTCTCCCTGGAAGTCGCCGGGTGGGTGAGGGGAAAACCACTGCCATTCCGCATCCGCACCGGGCGCTGGGGAGCTGCCGTCATACTTGTGGTGCTCGTCGCATGGTGGATCCTGCGGAACATGTTCTGGAAACTCTGAACTTTATCTCGGGACGAAGCGGTCATACTTTCAGCGGCATGAGTCTTCTTCTCGGAGTGAACATCGACCATGTCGCCACGCTGCGGCAGGCGCGCTACGCCCTTCTGCCTGATTCACCTAACGCCGAGCCTTCCGTCGTGGAGGCCGCGCTGGAGGCGATAGCGGGAGGCGCCGACTCCATCACCGTCCATGTGCGCGGCGACAGGCGCCACATGCAGGATGCCGATGTCTTCCGGGTAAAGGAGGAGTGCGGTGTCCCGCTGAACCTCGAGCTGGGCATCACCGAGGAAATGATGGATCTCGCCCTCCGCCTGAAACCCGCCTTCGCCTGCCTCGTCCCGGAGACCCGGGAGGAAGTGACCACCGAGGGCGGCCTGGACCTGGTCGCCCGCTTCGGCACCGCGCGGGAGGCGGTGAAACGTCTCAAGGACGCGGGGATCAGGGTAAGCCTTTTCATCGATCCGGATCCGGAACAGGTCGTGGAAGCCTCACGCATGGGCGCGGACATGATCGAGCTACACACCGGGGCCTTCGCGAACACGGATCATCCCGCTTCGGAGCTCGCGCGACTCGTGGCCGCCGCGGAACTCGGCCACGCGCGCGGCCTCCAGGTGAACGCCGGGCACGGTATCAACTACATCAACCTTCCACAGCTACTGCGGGTGCCGTATCTCGCCGAGCTGAACATCGGCCACAGCATCGTCTCCCGCGCGATGACGGTGGGCATGCGTTCCGCTGTTTCCGAGATGCTCGCCGGGATGAAAGACTACGTCTCCGCGCCATGATGATCTACGGCATAGGGATAGACGTGGTGGAGGTGGACCGGATCGAGGCCGCCATCGAGAGGCAGGGGGAAATGTTCCTCGCCAGGCTCTTCACCCGTGCCGAAAGGGAATACTGCGAGCGCCAGGCGCGCCCGGCCATGCACTACGCGGCCAGGTTCGCGGCGAAGGAAGCTGTCTCCAAAGCCTTCGGAACCGGGATAGGCGGACAGGCCGGTTGGCTGGATATGGAAGTCCTGCGCATCGATTCCGGCGCGCCGAAAATGCTTTTCCACGGAAACGCCGCCGAGTTCCTGGTCTCCGAGGGCATCTCCGAAGTCCAGATCAGCCTCACCCACGCCCGCGACTACGCCGCTGCGAACGCAGTCGCCATGCGCGTGACGGCGTAGATGATGGGCGAAAACCGAGGAAGAATTTCGTCCGCACAACCCGCCCCCTTCTCCATTCCTATCCGGCGGATGAATTCCGCCGCTCCTTGGGGGAATGGCGCCCGGGTCTTCCAGCCCAACGGGCTTGCGTATTTCAGCCCGGGGTTGCCGGAGGGAAACGGAGGCTACCCCGGGGAATGGATCCGTGTTTATTCCAACGCCAAAGGTGTTGTGTCCGGGCGGGAGGGTTGTGCGGACGTGGACACAACACCGTTGGCGTTGGGCATGTGTGCGGATCGGGGAACCCCGGGTAGGCTGCGCTGCGCTCCGCCAACCCGGGGCTGAAATACATAACCCCATCGGGGTATGGCGGATGCTGTGGGAGCGGGGCTGATTCAAAAAACCGTCCGGGGGATGTTGTTATTCCCCACCACCATCCCCGGCCTCCGGCGGGAAGGATTCGAGTTCGTTGACGAGTTCTTTAGTTTGTTCTGTATTTGGGTGATCTTCTCCCATTACATTTTTCCAACCTTCGAGAGCACGCCTTGCGTATGTGTGGGCTTCCTCTGTTTGGCCTTGTCGCATCAAGCAGACAGAGAGATTGTGATATGATTGAAAAATATCGGGATGATTCGAGTTGAGAGTGCGCTGCCGGATGGCGAGAACTAGACGATGTTTTTCTTCAGCTTCAGAATACTCTTCTAGAGCAGACAAAGATGTCGCTAAGTTGTTTAGAGTGTTTAGTGTGTCTTTGTTTTCCTCTCCTAAAAGGCGATAACGTAAGAGAAGAACTTCTCGGTAGTGCGCCTCAGCTTCAACGTGTTTGCCTTGTGAAGCTAGAGAGTTGGCAAGATTATTGCGGCTTTGAAGGGTATCGAGGTTCTCAGATCCGAGAGTTTGCTCGCGAAGGGAAAGAATTTCTCGGTGCATCTTTTCGGCTTCATAATATCTTTTTTGAAGATAGATTGAATTTGCAAGATTGTTGCGATAACCGAGTGTATCCCGGCTATCATCTCCAAGAAGGCGTTTTGATATTTCACAGATTTCCAGGAGTTCAGCCTCAGCTTCCACATATCGACCCTGTTCATGAAGTGTACCTGCGAGATCCGCTCTCATACGGAGAGTATTCATTGTGTCACCCCTGTCTTCACGCATATCCTCTCGGAGTGTTTGCTCTATTGTGTCAGTCAATGATTCGCGGCTTATCCTCAGTTGGTTGAGTCGCTGATCATTGACTCTTTGCAAGGCTTTCATGAGATCGGGCAATCCAAGCTTATCTTCCAGGCTTTTCATGATCTGATCAAATCCGTCGATTTTCACAAGCCACCGATTCTTGTTTCTCAGGTATTCCGCGACCTTGTTGTTGATTGTTTCATGTTTATATTGGCACCAGTAGACGCGGTCAGGAATTTTATCCCCTAGGTTTTTCAGGAACGTCATGAGGCTTTCGTCGTTGCCTCCATATCCAATGAATATTGGAATGTGGCGTTTAAGGATGTCAGTAAGTGGAGACTGCAAACTTTCAGCAAGAGAGGCAATCCCACGTTGTGAATTGATCGGACTTGTTAGGATGTCTCGATGGAGCTTTATGATCATCGGTCGCCCTATTTTAGAGGTGATATATGACGCCATATTTTCGTGCCCGCAGATGAAAGGCGATTGCCCTCCAAACTGGAAAAGCGCATCGGAGGCCAAGTTGTCAAAATTAGTTGTTATTACTACCTTGGAAAATCCCCCCATTAGTTGAGCCAGAACCGCGTATCCGTAGCTCGGCGATTTGCCTTCGATCTTCTCTTCGAGATGCAAAGCCCCATCCTCATCCCTCCCCTTGAATCGCAGGTCGTAGATCATGCTGTAAGATTCAGCTCGTCTCTCATACACAAAGTCGGGAATCTGCAATTCTTCGGCGTTAGCCCATTCCTTGAATGTGTTTTTTGTCTCGGAAGCCTCATAGAGATCCCTCAACCACTCATCAACAAGCGCCGTAGCGCTGGGAATGCCGCTTTGAACAGAAGCTCCGGCCCCTAGAATGAAGCAAAAGGGTTTCGTTTTTTCGCCTTTGAGATGACGGTCACGATAATGCAATAAAAATTCGGATGTAGTCAGTTCCTGGATGCCTCGGGATAATTCCTCAGGTGGAAAGAGATCTACGGCTTTTGATTTTGTTTCCAGTCCCTTTGGCTTAAGAGTGACGCTTCTCAAATATGGTCTTAGGCTGAGAATCAAAGACTCAGTCATTTTTAAGTCTCTGCTTTTTACGGATCTCTTCTCATTCTCGTGGATCTTCTCTCGGTAGGCAAATTGCTTTCGTTGAAGCAGTGTTGTTTCTGATCTTTCAGCGTCAACTGGATGATTATTGTCGATAACTATGTACCAGATGGGCTTGCCTAACTTTTTTGCGTAAAGTGCTTCATATTGGGTGTAGGATACAGCGCCGAACTCCGGATCGCTCTTTGCAAGGCTCTCTCCGTAGCAGTGCCCGACAAGCTGGATGACGGCATCTGACTCATTGATCGCCTTGCGGATGTAGCTTTTGATATCGCCTGTTTCTGTGGTGGCAATGTCCTGCCACTTGGGTTCGTATCCAAGGGTAATCAGGGTTTTCGCGACGAGGTCCCGGGTGGTGCGGAGCTCCCGGCTGACGGCGGAGATGAAGATGACGGGGCGCGACATGGGGAACTCGAGGAAGGGGCTCCCGGATATCTATAGTGTGGGGCGCGGTATGGCGAGGAAGAAGGGGGGAGCGCTCCGCCGTCTTCCAACCCCAACGGGGTTACGGATCTGAGCCCGGGGTTGCCGGAGTGGGAACGCAGGCTACCCCGGGGAACCCCGCACCAGTATTTCCCAACCCCAACCGGGGTTGCGTCCATGCGGGGAACCATGCCCGCGCCTCAATCCCACACGTAACGCTCGTCCCATTTCTCCCCGTGGCGACGCAGGAGTTCGCGGTATTCATCCTGGAAGGTGGTTTTCCGGTGATGCTCTTCCTGCGTCTCGATGTATCTGGAGACGATGGGGAGCTGTGATTCCGATACGGAGAAGCAACCGTATCCCGTCTGCCATGCGAAGTCCTTGTGGCCTTCCGTTTCCTTTGCCCAGAGGGTGCTGTTGCGTTTGGTTTCCTTGATGAAATCCGCGACGGCGAGTGTCCGGGAAAGGGATGTGAGGAGGTGGACGTGGTCTTCGGTGCCGCCGATGCGGATGGGCTGGCAACCGAGGGTTTTGGCGCAGCCTCCGAGGTAGGCGTGGAGCTGGTCGCGGAATGCGGGATCGCGCATGAGGGGTGCGCGGTTCTTGGTTGAGAAGACCGAGTGGATCAGGACGCGGGACAAGGACTGCGGCATGGCGGAGTTTGGAGGTATGCCGGGCATGGACGCAACCCCGATTGGGGTTGGGGGATGTGGATGGCGTTACCCGGGGTAGCCTCCGTTGCACTGCGGCAACCCCGGGCTTAAATACGCAACCCCTTTGGGGTTGGTTTGTGGGGAGGGGCTCCCGATCAGTCCTTGATGGTCTTCGCCAGTGCGATGGCGCGGAGGAGGGCTTTGGATTTGTTTACGGTTTCGTTGTATTCGTAGGTGGGGTCGCTGTCGGCGACGACTCCGGCTCCGGCTTGGACGTGGGCTTTGCCGTCTTTGAGGAGGCAGGTGCGGAGGGTGATGCAGGAGTCGTGGGAGCCATCGAAGCCGAAGTAGCCGACGGCACCGGCGTAGGCGCAGCGTTTGTTTTTCTCGAGGGAGTTGATGATCTGCATGGCGCGGATCTTGGGTGCGCCGGAGACGGTTCCGGCGGGGAAGGTGGCGCGGAGGACGTCGTAGGCGGAGTGGTTGGGATCGAGCTCGCCGTGGACGTTGGAGACGATGTGCATGACGTGGCTGTAGCGCTCGACGATCATGAAATCATCGACGGTGACTTTGCCGTGTTTGGCGATGCGGCCGACGTCGTTGCGGGCGAGATCGACGAGCATGAGGTGCTCGGCGCGTTCCTTGGGATCGGCGAGGAGCTCGGCGGCGAGGGCGTCGTCTTCTTCCGGGGTTTTTCCCCTCCATCTGGTTCCGGCGATGGGGCGGATGTCGATGCGGCCCTGGATGGAGCGGACGTGGACTTCCGGGGAGGAGCCGACGAGGGCGAAGTCTCCCATTTCCAGGACGAACATGTAGGGGGAGGGGTTGACGTGGCGGAGGGCGCGGTAGAGATCGACAGGCGATTGGTCGAAGTCCGTGGTGAAGCGCTGGCTGGGGACGAACTGGAAGATGTCGCCGGCTTTGATGAATTCCTTGCCGTCGCGGACCATTTGCTCGTATTCGGCCTGGGTGGTGTTGGAGGTGGCGGGCTCGTCCTTGATTTCCGCGAGGCCGTTGAGGGCGGGGACGTGGAGGGGGCGGTTGAGGATTTCGATGAGGGAAGCGATGCGGCCGTGGGCGGCGGCGTAGGCTTCGGCGGGGGTGTCGTGCTCGTCGAGAAATGCGTTTGCGATGATCTGGAGGCGGCGGAAGCGGTGGTCGAAGACGAGGAGGGTGTCCGCGAGCATGAAGAGGGCGTCCGGGATGCCGAGGGTGTCCTCGGGGGCTTCGCCGAGGGTGGGCTCGAACTGGCGGACGGCATCGTAGGAGAGGTAGCCGACCATGCCGCCGGAGAATGGCGGGAGGGCTGGGTTGGCGACGGGTTTGAAGGGAGCCATTTCACGCTCAAGGGCGGCGAGGACGTCGTCGGGGGCGGTGAGGGTGCGGGTCTTGTTGCCATCGGTGATGGTGATTTCCTTTCCGTGGGCGGTGAAGATGCGCTTGGGGCCGGAGCCGACGATGGACCAGCGGCCGCCTTTGTCGGTGGCTTCGGCGCTCTCTAGCAGGAAGGAATGTTTGGCATCGCGGAGTTTCAGATACGCGGAGAGGGGTGTTTCGAAATCGGCGGCAAGCTGGGTGAAAACGGGGACGACGTTGCCTTTTTCCGCGAAGGTTTCGAAGGCGGGGAGAGGAGGGCTCGACAGGGATGGGGCTCACGGGGGGAGGGTGTGGTCTTCCGTTTTAAACTTCAAGGAAGACTTGGGTCGGCGGCAGGGACAGGAATGTCCTTTCTCCGGCTTGCGTTTCCCGGCGATCCGGGGAAAGTAGCGGTGTGGCGATTGCGCTGGAAGATCTGAAGAGGGCGCTGCCGGAGGGCGGGTTGTTCGGCGGCGGCGGGTGGCAGTGGTCGCCGGAGCCGCTGGAGCTGACGGCGGGGGAGGCGAGGGAGATGATGGCAATGGGCCATCCGCTGGCGAAATTCCAGCAGGCGAGCGATTTGCTCTACCGTAGGTCCGCGGCAGGGAAGATCGCGCCTTGGCTGGCGGAGCTGCTGGATGAGGGGAAGCCGGACTGGCTGGTGAACCTGCAGCGGGAGGCGGGAATGGCGGAGCAGTTTCCCCGGGTGATACGGCCGGATCTGATGCTGGCGAAAGGTCATTTCGCGGTGACGGAGCTGGACAGCGTGCCGGGGGGGATGGGGATCACGGCGTGGCTTTCGGAGACATATGCGGAGGCGGGCTACGATGTGCTGGGCGGGGCGGACGGGATGGTGGAGGGTTTCCGCTCCCTGATGCCGGACGGGGGCGATATCCTTGTCTCCGAGGAATCCGGGGACTACCGGGCGGAAATGGACTGGCTGGCGGGGCGGCTGGGAGAAGGGTGGAGAACGGAGGAGGCGGAGAACTACAAGGAGTGCGGGAGGGACATATACCGGTTTTTCGAGCTGTTCGACTGGGAGGCGATGCCTGATTTCCGGAAGCTGGCGGAAAAGGCGGCGAGGGGTGAACTGAAGGTGACGCCGCCCTTCAAGCCGCACCTGGAGGACAAGCTCTGGCTGGCGCTCTTCTGGTCGCCCGCGCTGAAGAAGCTATGGGAGAAATCCCTGCGTGGGAGCCATCTGCGGAGGTTGCGGCAATTGATTCCGTTGGGCTGGGTGGTGGATCCGGAGCCTTTGCCGCCGCACGCGGCCCTGCCGAAACTCAACGCCCACTCGTGGGAGGAGGTGGCGGATTTTTCCCAGAAAGAGCGGCAGCTGGTGCTGAAGATCAGCGGGTTCCACGAGTCAGCGTGGGGATCGCGGGGGGTTTTCGTTGGGCACGATCTTTCCTCGGCGGAGTGGAAGGAAAGGATCTCGGAGGCATTGGCGCAATCAGCGGAGCAGCCGTGGGTGATGCAGGAGTTCCACGAGGGGCGGCGGTTCGAGCATCCGGTCTATCAGGAGGACGGGAGCGTGGCCATGGAGGATGTCCGGGCGCGGCTGTGCCCGTATTTTTTCACGAACGGGGAGGGGGAGACTTCTTTCGGCGGATGTCTGGCGACTCTGGTGCCGGCGGATAAGAAGAAGATCCATGGCATGAGCGACGGAGTGCTGGTGCCTTGTGTGGTGGAGGAATAGAGGAACCGGCCTTGGGCGTTTCCCATCCTTCGATCAAGACCGGACGGAAAGGTCGATTGCGTCGCAGACGGCGGGGAAGATCTGGCGTTTCCTCGATACGACGCCGGGGGCGAGGTAGAGGGTGTCATCGATGCGGGTGAAGGGGAGGCTGTTGATGACTTTCTCGGGCCGACGGCAAGAACCATGCTTTTCAGGAGGGCGACATCGGTGACGACAAGGACGGCGATGTCGTAGCTCTTGTCATATTGGAGGGCGCGGAGGGCGGTTTCAAGCTCCTCGCGGCGGGCTTTGAAGCCGTGGAGATCGCGCTCCTCGACCTGGGAGATGCTGATGAACATGCCCTGCTCGTTGAATTCCTTCCGGTCGGTATGGATGATCTCCTCGGTGGTGCCAGTCGCGATGAGTGATCCGACGGCGAAGAACTCGTCCGCGAACTCCTTGGCATCCACACGGGCGATTCCGCTCAGCCAGGTGAGCATTTTCTGGTCGAGCTTTGTAGTGGTCGGGGAGGTGAGGCAGAGTGTGTCGGAGACGATGCCGCCGCAGAGGCAGAGGGCCACGCCGGGTGCCGGAATGAGATCCCGGTGGAAAAATTTCCGGGCGACGAGGGTGCAGGTGGAGCCGACGGGTTCGTTTAGATAACGTATGGGCTCGCGTGAGACGAGATCGCCGGAGAGGCGGTGGTGGTCGATGACTTCGGTGATGGTGGCTTCCTCGATACCGGAGACGGCCTGGGCATACTCGTTGTGATCGACCAGGGCGAAACGCAGCTTGGGAGGATCGACCAGGTCGGACTTGGCGATGACGCCGAGCATCTGGTCGGTGCCTGACTCCATGACGGGGAACAGATCCTGATCGACGGGGATCAGATGCTTGCGGACTTTGGAGACGGGTTCGTTTTCCGAGACGGTGATGAAATCGGACTCCATCACGTGGCGGACGGTGCGGGAGCATCGGATGAGTGTGTTCGCGCTGGCGGTGTCCTGGCGGCAGCGGAGGAGGACTGTGCCTCTGGCGATGGCGAAATCCTTGATGTCCTGGGAGATCTGGTTGCTCCCGGTGACGAGGAGGGCGCGCGCGCCTTTCTCGATGGCGAGACGCTGGACGATGGGTCGGTCTCCGCAGATGACGAGGAACCGCTGGATGTTGCCATCGTCGGCGGCCTGTCTGAGCCGTTTCTCGACAGTCTGCTGGGAGGAGGCGCCAACCAGGAGGATGAGGTCTTCCTCCGCGTCCTGATCACAGATCTTCGCCCCATGGCTTTCCGCGTCGATGGTGGCCGCGAGGTTGTTCAGCGAGGCGTGAACGGTGCGGACGCTGATGCCCTCGGTATTGTCCGGGAGAAGCAGCTTCAGAAGATTGATATACTGCAGCATCCCGACGACTTTCCCGCTTTCCTCGACGACCGGGACGCAGCGGATGGACGCAGCGAGCATGCGGTTGTAGGCGGTCAGGAAAGTGTCGCTGGGGCGGACTTTGATCACCTCGCGCTTGCAGATCATCCCGGCGTCGGTGCGGGCGTCGATGATGAGGAGGGGGGGCTCGAAACCGGCCTTCTCCAATACCCATTTGGTGCGTTGGGAGACCTCCCCGCAACGGGCTGCGACAGCTTCGGGTTCCTCGCCGCACGCGCGTAGCAAGGCGGCATGGCCGATGGCGGAGCAGACGGCATCCGTGTCCGGATTCTTGTGGCCGATGACGTAGAAGGATGAGGTCATGTGGGGATGGAAGCTGGGTTTTCGAGGCTGGATTACGAAATTCTGGAAGTGGGACGGGACGCTCCTTTCACAGACCGCGTTAGCACGGCGAGGCTACATGCGCTCCGGACAGCGGATGCCGAGGAGGCCGAGGCCGGTTTCGAGTATGTCGGAGGTTAGCTCGCAGAGTGCCAATCGGCTGGCTTTCACGGAGTCTTCGGATTTCAGGACGGGACAGGATTCGAAAAAGGAGTGAAAGGCGCGGGCCAGCTCGAGGAGGTAGTTCGCGAGGAGGTTGGGGCGATGGTCTTCGAGGACGAAGGGGAGGACTTCTCCGAAGCGGGAGAGGAGGCGGGCGAGGTGGATTTCCCCGGGTTCGCTCAAATGGATTTCCGCGTCCGCCGCGTGGAAGTCGCCTTCAAGTTTCCTGAAGATGGAACGTATGCGGACGTGCGAGTATTGGAGATAGGGGGCGGTATCACCCTGGAGGGAGAGCATCCTGTCCCATGAGAAAACGTAGTCGGTCAGACGGTTCTGGGAGAGCTCGGCGAACTTCACGGAGCCTATCCCGACGATTTCCGCGATCTGTTTCGCCTCGTCACCGACGAGATCCGGGTTCTTTTCGGCTATGGCCTTGGCGGCGCGCTCGACGGCTTCCCCGAGGACATCGGTCAGTCCGACGTTGTCGCCGGAGCGGGTTTTCATGAGTTTGCGGTCTTCTCCGAGTATGGAGCCGAAGGCGATGTGGCGGAAGTCGCCATGTTTCCCCCAGCGTTCCGCGGCCTCGAAGATCTGCCTGAAATGGAGCTGCTGCGGGACGCCGACGACATACCAGATCTGGTCGGCGTTCCACTCGTCGATGCGGTAGCTGATGGTGGCGAGATCGGTGGTGGCGTAAAGGAATCCGCCGTCGGCCTTGCGAATGATGGCGGGGTTGTCAGTCCAGCCATCCTCCCGGTGGACTTTGAAAGGGTCATCCCCCGGAGGTCTGGATCCGTCGGAAAATACGCAGACCGCACCGTCGGACTCGCGGGCGAGACCTTTCTCCAGAAATTCTTCGACGAGGGCTGGGAGCTTGTCGTTGTAAAAACTCTCGCCAAGCCAATGGTCGAACTTCACATCCAGGACGTCGTAGATTTTCTGGAGTCCGGATTTCGAAACGTCAATACACTTTTGCCAGATGGCGAGGTTTTCCGGATCGCCGGCCTGGAGTTTCACCAGTTCCACCTTGCAGGTTTCGAGGACTGCGGGGTCTGACTTGATGTTCTCGTTCACCTGGCGGTAAACGCGGACCAGTTCGGCGATGGGATCTTTCGTGAGAGCATCGTGGTCGAGCAGGGTTTTCCAGCCATGGAGTATCATCCCGAACTGTGTGCCCCAGTCGCCGATGTGGTTGTCCGCGATGACATCGTAGCCGAGGAAGCGGGCGATGCGGCAGAGGGAGTCTCCGATGATGGTCGACCGGATGTGACCGACGTGCATGGGCTTGGCGACGTTCGGCGCGGAGAAATCGACGACGACCCGTTTGCCTTCTCCTATGGAGGGCGCGCCGAGGCGCTTGTCACCGAGGAGAGTTTTCACGTGGGTCGCATAGGCTTCCGGGAGGATGGTGAAATTTATGAAGCCAGGGCCGGCGATGGAGGTGGTGGCGAGATCCCCGGTATCCAGCGCGTCCAGGATCTGTTGCGCCAGGACGCGGGGATTGGTCTTGAGCTTTTTCGCGAGCACCATCGCAGAGTTGCTCTGGTAATCGCCGAAGCGGAGATCGGTCGCTGCGGTGATGTTCGGCGTCGTCGGCTCGCCCACGACTTTTTCCAAGGCGGTATGGAGGCGGGTCTCGAGGGTCTGGAGAAGGGTCATTTCTGGAAAGAGAAATGAACGCCTGACATGGAACGTTCAATACCGAACATCGGATAGGCGAAAAGACCTTCAGGAAGGTTCGGGATCCTGGCCGCCGCGCAGAGGCTTGGGATCGAGTATCCCGAGTATCTCGTCGCGGGTGTTCGCCACGGCGAGGCTGCGGCGGACGTCGCAGTTGGTGAACATTTTCGCGATGGCGGCGAGAGTCCGCAAATGCAGGTGGTAGTCCTTCCGCGGGACGATGAAAAGGATGATGAAGTGGACGGGGGCGTTGTCGAGAGCCTCGAAGTCTATTCCAGATTTCGATCGGCCGAAAACCGCCACGACCTCCTCCATGGTGTCCGAGAAGGTGTGCGGGATGGCGACTCCGGAGCCTATGCCGGTGCTGATCTGCTTCTCCCGCTCCTCCAGTGCCTTGAGGATCCCTTTCTTGCATTCCCGAGGGATGTCACCGCGCTCGGAAAGGAAATCCACAAGTTCCTCGATCGCGGGCCAGTGCTCGGTCGCCTTCATGTCCAGAAGGATGCGGTCGACATCGAGCAGGTTGGCTAACTTCATAAGCGTGAGTGGGTCGGTTCCTTTTCGGCACCGACTGAGGGGGAGGCGGAGGTATCGGCGGGTGGGAGGATTTGCAAGCGAATTTGCGCCGCTTGTGGGGCGCGGGAATAGCCGGAAGGATAGTGCCGGTGATTTCTTAGTCTTGCGCGGAGTGGCTGGCGGGGGCATGGAAGGGGCGGAAAGGAACCCATGAGCGCGGCGAGGAAGGAAATCATCATCGGAACAAGAGGCAGCGATCTCGCGCTGGTGCAGGCGGCCGCGACCGAGAGTCTGCTTGGAAAGGCTTTCCCGGAAGTCTCCTTCCGCCGGAAAATCATCCGGACCACTGGCGACAGGCGGACGGACGTGGCACTCGCGGAAGTCGCGAAAGTGGAGGGGACTTTCGACAAAGGGGTGTTTATCAAAGAACTTGAGGAGGCGCTCGCCGATGGCTCCATCGACATCGCGGTGCATAGCCTCAAGGATCTGCCCACAGTCCTGGAGAAGAGCTTCCGTATCGCCGCGACCCTTGAGCGCGCGCCGGTGAGGGACGTGCTGCTTATGAAATCCTCCGGTGGTCTGGAAGCTCTGGAAACGGGGGCGAAGGTTGGCACGAGCAGCGTGCGCCGGGCGAAGCAGATGGAGTTCCTCCGCCCCGATCTGGAAATCCTGGATCTGCGGGGAAACGTCCCGACGCGGATCATGAAGCTCGCGGAGCATCAGGATTACGACGCGATCGTTCTGGCCGAGGCTGGCCTGGTTCGTCTCGGGTTCATCCCTGAAAAAGCCGCGGACGGGGAGGAGACTGTGAAACATTTTCCAAACGTCTTCGTCCGCCGCATGCCGGAGGACGAATTTTTCCCCTCCGCCGGACAAGGGGCGATAGGGCTGGAGATCCGCGACGGCGACGAGGAGGCTCTGGTCTTCGCGACCGCGGTCAATCATGCCGACACGTGGAGGAAAATCACCGCGGAGCGCGAGTTCCTGCGGCTCCTTGATGGCGGCTGTCATACTCCCGTCGGTGTTTACTCTCGACTCGATGGCGAAGAAATCACTCTCTCCGCCCGCGTTTTCCCCGACGAGGGAGGGACTCCGAGAACCGGCCATGCCACTGGCGCCGAACCGCTGGCCGTCGCTCTCGAACTTTTCAAATCACTCAAATGACAACCGAAGGAATCTGCTATCTCGTCGGCGCCGGCCCCGGCGATCCCGGTCTCGTGACCCTGCGCGCCAAGGAGTGCGTGGAGACCGCGGACGTTCTCGTCTACGATGCGCTGAGCAGCCCGGAGTTGCTTCGCTGGACAAAGCCCGGATGCGAGAAAATCTATGTCGGGAAACGCGCGAGGGATCACTCCGTTCCCCAGGACAAGATCAACGAGATCATTGTCGAGCATACGAAGAAAGGAAGGATCGTCACCCGTCTGAAAGGTGGTGACCCGATGATTTTCGCCCGTGGCGGGGAAGAGGCCGCGGAGCTGGCGGAAGCCGGAGTCGCCTTTGAGATCGTTCCCGGAATTTCCTCGGCGATTGGTGGCCCGGCCTATGCGGGGATTCCCGTCACCCACCGCGATCACAACACGCAGCTCACTATTTTCACAGGCCACGAGGATCCGACGAAAGGCTACTCATCCATCGACTACGCCCAGCTCGCGAAAACTCCAGGCACGAAGGTTTTCCTGATGGGAGTGGCCCGGCTCCGGGAGATCACAAGCTCGTTCATCGAGCACGGAGCGGCGGCCGACACACCTATAGCCCTCGTCCGCTGGGCGACCACCAACTCGCAGAAGACAATCGAGGGCACGCTGGAAACCATCGCGGACATCGCTGACAAAGAGAATTTTCTCTCCCCCGCCGTAGCGGTGATCGGAAATGTCGTGAAGGAACGGGCGAAGATCAACTGGTTCGAAAAGCGTCCCCTCTTCGGGAAAAGGATCGTCGTCACCAGAACCCGGGAGCAGGCCGGGGATCTCAGCAAACGTCTGTCAAATCTCGGAGCGGACGTGATCGAGCTTCCGACGATACGGATTGAGCTGCCGGAGGACAGGGAAGGCTTCGCGGAGGGTGTGACCCACGCGCATGAATACGACTGGATCGTTTTCACAAGCCCGAACGGGGTGGAGAAATTCTTCGAGGCGTTTTTCGCCACCTACGAGGATGCCCGTAGTTTGGGAAATCCGAAGATCGCCGCCATCGGCCCTGGCACCGCGGCGAAGATTCGCGAATTCAGGATTGGTGTGGATCTTCTTCCGGAGAAATTTGTCGCGGAGGGACTGATAGACGCGTTCAAGGAAATCAATGTCGAGAATCTCACCATGCTTTGGGTCAAAGCCGCCGAGTCGCGAGACGTCATCTATGACGGTCTGATGAAACTGGGCGCGATTGTCGATGAATGCATCGCCTACCGAACTGTCCCGGAAACGGATGATCACACCGGCGCCCAGGCGAAATTCCTGGAGGAAGGAGCCGATATGGTCACATTCACTTCCAGTTCCACCGCCGAACATTTCTTCGCCCTCGACCTTGATTGGCCCGAGCGGTGCGTCGCGGCAAGCATCGGACCGATCACCTCCACGACGTTGAAATCACTCGACCATAAGCCGGCTGTAGAAGCGGCGCGGCACGACATCCCCGGCCTTGTCTCGGCAATCCTGGATTACTTTGGCAACGCGGGGAGGTGAACCGACCGTCGCTTAGCGGCTGATTGTCTCCATATCCCGATCCGAGAGATGGGAGGAGGGGACGGCTGCCTCTGCAGCCCGATCGGTCGAACCGTCGGAGACAGGGGCGGAACCATCCGTCGCACAGCTTCCAAGAACAGAAATGCATCCCGCTGATGCGAGAATGAGGGTCAGATTTTTGATTAGATTTTTCATTTTTTTCGATTGGTTATGGTCAGACCACGCGGGGCACTCTGCCCAGGATGCGGGGATATCATAGTCTGGGACCGGTTTGCCAGGATGCAAATGGAAAGGCTGTAGATGGAAACAGGCCGTATCCGCATTACGCGACAGGGTTTTCATACATGCGTATCAACAGGATTGATGAGGGTCAACGGCAAAATTCGTGATTGTCCGCGCAACTTCCCGGTCTAGCATCCTTCCTATGAAATACACGCTCCTCGCCTTCTGCCTTTTATCCTCCGGACATACCTTCGCCGCAGAGAAGACCGGACTCGGAGCCAAGCCGATAGAAGGAGCTGAGATCCTTTTCGACGGCACCCGGGAGATGCTCGATGAAAAATGGATGTATTGGGAAGGGCCGCGGTTTTCATCCGCGATGCCGATCAAATGGAAGATCGTCGAGGATCCTGTCGATGAGGGAACAGTCCTGATGACCGACGATCCCGCTGCGGCCGGCGGGAAATACGGAACCGCGGATGTGGTGACCAAAAAGAAATTCGAGGACTTCCGGCTTCACGTGGAATTCCTCATCTCGAACGAAGGCGGCAACAGCGGGGTCTATCTCCAGAACCGTTTTGAAATACAGGTGCTTGATGGCGACAAGACCAAGCATGGCATGGCGGCCGTGATCAACGAGACCGAATCGCCCTACGAACACTACAAGGGGATAGGAAAATGGAACTCGTATGACATCGTCTTCCGCGCCGCGCGATTCGTTGACGGGAAAATGTCGGAGAAGCCGAAGGTGACGATGTATTTCAACGGCGTGAAAGTTCACGAGGATGTCACCATCAACCAGGTCTGGGGCGGAGAGAACTCCGGCCTCGATGGAGGAAACGACGGTGGCAAGGGGATCACCGACCAGCCCGGCGGAATCAAGCTGCAATGCGAGGGGCATGATGTGCGCTACCGCAACATCTGGATCAAGGAGCTGGCGTTGGAAGACGGGGTAACGGATTTCTGATCGACTCAGTCTCCCAGGCAGATTCCTACCGCTTTCGCGGCCTGGACGACTTCGCCATCGGGCTCCACCAGGCGGAGTTTGTTCACCGCCTCCGCTATGTGCACGGAGCCGACATGGTATGCCTCGTAGGAAACCATTTGTCCGAATTCGCCTTCCTCGGCGAGTTTCACCGCTTTCACCCCGAAACGCATGCCCAGGATACGGTCGAAAGATGTGGGCGCCCCACCCCGCTGAAGGTGTCCCAGGGTGCAGGAGCGGGTTTCCTTTCCAGTGAGACCTTCAAGGCGGGCGGCAATCTGGTCGCCGATGCCACCAAGGCGGATCTCACCGGTGGTGTTTTTGTCGATCGCCACAAGTCCTCCATCCGGCATGGTCGCTCCCTCCGCGACGACGACCAGGGTCGAGTGATACCCCTGCGCGTCGCGCTGCCTGATGAAATCCGCTACTTTTTCCAGGGAGAAAGGAATCTCCGGAAGCAGGATCACGTTCGCTCCACCGGCTATCCCGCCCCAAAGGGCGATCCAACCCGCGTGACGTCCCATCACCTCGAGAACCATCACGCGCTTGTGGGATTCGGCGGTGGTATTGAGGCGGTCGAGCCCATCCACGACGGTTGTCACCGCGCTGTCGAATCCGAAGGTCATCGCGGTCGCGGAGAGATCGTTGTCGATTGTCTTCGGGACGCCCACGATGGGCCAGCCCGCCCGGAAAAGCTGCAGACCGGTGGTCAGCGAGCCGTCCCCGCCGACGATGACGAGCGCGCGTATCTCCATCTGGTCGATGGTCTTTTTCGCGCGGTCTATGATTTCCTTGGGAACTTCCGCCACATCCCCGGAACCGACCTTCGCTGCGAAATGGCCTTTGTTCGTGCTGCCCAGGATCGTGCCGCCGAGCTTGAGGATGCCTATGGTGTCCGACGGTTTCAGTATCTTGAAGTCGCCGGGAGGCAGCAGTCCCTCGAACCCGTCCTTGAAGCCGATGACCTCCCACCCAAGCTGGTGGGCAGCGCCCACGACCCCGTGGATGACCGCGTTGAGTCCGGGGCAGTCGCCGCCGCTATTTAGGATGCCGATTCTCATTTTTCCGGGAAATGTCCTATTGTTTCGGAGGCGGTGTGGAAAGGATCTCGCGTTTCGGATCCTTGACGGGAGCGCCCGCCGCCAGCCAGGAATCGTAGTATGCCCAGCCGTCCCGCAGCAGCTTGCGGGTGCGCCCGAAACGATCGGGACTGTTGAGGACTACCACGATGAGTCTTCGCGGCGTGACGCCTTTCGTGCCATCCCGTTTCGTCCGGACCACGGGATCGCGATCCATGCATGTGGCCAGGCACTGGCCGGCGGCGTTCGTGGTGCCCGTCTTGATTCCCAGAATCCCTTCCTCGCCTATCAGTTCGTTCGTATTGACGAGAGTGACTTTCCTCTGTCCCGAAGAGCCGTTGACAATGATCTCACGGGACTTCTGGCGGACGATGAAATTGACTGCGTTCCGCCGCATCGCGTGGATGGAGACACGTGCCATGTCGGCGGCCGTCGAGTAACCGGGCTTTCGTCCGTTCTCCAGGCCGTGGACGTTCACGAAGAGGGTGTTGCCGGCCAGGGTGGATTTGGTGAATTTGTTCATCTCGGCCACAAAAGCCAGGACGGGATCGCCGCCTTTGCCCCTGCGCTGGAGGATGCTGGAGCCCACGTGATGAGCCACCGTTAGAGCGGCGATATTGTCGGAGGAAAGCAGCGCGCAATACAGCGCGTCGCGAAGCGTGAGGGAGTCACCGGGAGAAAGGTTGGAAGCGCTGGGCGTTCCTAGCTGTGTGACGATGCCAGGAACCCTGACCATTTGTGAGGAAATGTCAGTGCCTGTGGCTGTCGCCCAATCGACCGCCACGGTGGCTGTCACCATTTTCGTGAGGGAAGCCACAGGGCGTTTCTCCGTGGAATTCGAGGCTGACAGGACTTTTCCGGAATAGGCCTCGACTACCATGTGCGCCTCCTGCGCGAGCAGAGGGAGGGTCAGCGAGAAAAGGAAAAGGAGCAGGGTGCGCATGGCGGTGAGACTATGCGGGACTCCATCCGATTCAAGTGCGATGGCGAACTTTTCGAATCAGGCTGGAATCTCGAGCAAGCCTTTCGCTTTTGGCCATACCGCCGCTGCCTCCGCCAGGATCCATGCCTCCAGCCCGAGCGTGACGATCCCTATGGTGGCGAGCAGGTAGTTCGGATTTTCCCCTGTGATCCAGGCCGCGTCGCCAATGAAGAGCTGGGAGATCATGGCGAAAGCGGGAAGGATCAGCATGAATATCGCCGGAATGGCGACGAACCAGACCGGGAGATCCCGTCTCCACATCCAGAAAAGGATCACGAGAAAGGCGATGCCGCCGAGGAGCTGGTTGACCGCGCCGAAAAGGGCCAGAGGATGAGGCCGCCTTTGCCGAGGGTGGCCAGCTCCCATCTCTCGCCGGCGGCAGGCATGGCTGCGATGGCGCCCGCGATGAGGACGGCGAAGATGGTCGCCGTATGTTTGTTCGTGAGCGGCTTGATACCGGTGGCCGCGCCCAGCTCCTGGGTGACGTAGCGCTGCAGGCGGCAGGCGGAATCCATGGTCGTGGCCGCGAAGGAGGCGACGAAGACACCCATGAGCGCGACCGCGAATTTCCCCGGGAAGCCGAGGGCGCGGATGAAATTCGCGGAACCCTCTACGAACGCGGAGATCGCACCCTTTCCGGCGGAACCCCAGGCGCCATATTTCGCCGCATACGCGGCGTTTCCGATGATCGTTTCGCCGGAGGCTTTCCCGTCTATCATCTCGGGCACACCCAGTCCTATTCCAGCGACACACGCGAGTATCACAAGAACCGCGAGAAATCCCTCCGTGAGCATGGAGCCGTAGCCAACGAACTGCGCGTCGGTTTCGGTTTTCAACTGTTTCGAGGAGGTGCCTGAGGAAACAAGGCAGTGGAAACCGGAGATGGCTCCGCAGGCGATGGTGACGAAAAGGAAGGGAAATATCCATGGCGCGTCCGCCGGTGCGTCCGATCCGAGCCGGACGGCGGGAGCGACGATTTCCAAGGCCTGTTTCTGCTCGCCGGCACCGAATCCGAAGATCCCTGCTACGAACAGTCCGACGAGAGCAAGCCCGAGGGCGGAAAGCAACTGGAGTGAATTGATGTAATCGCGGGGCTGGAGCAGGATCCAGACGGGAAGAACGGAAGCCACATAGGAGTAAAGAAGGAGCAATGCGACCCACGCGATGGTCGGCCAGCCCGCGAGAGTGGAATTGAAGGCGTGCAGGAAACCCCAGTCCCCGTAGGCAACACTGAGGTACATGATGCCAAGCGAGATGATCGAAGGAATCATCAGACTGATGCCTTTCCTATGCAGCCACACTCCGATTACCACGGCGATCGGGATCTGGATGAGGCAGGGGAAAATGGAGGAGGGGAACAGCCTGAAGACCGCGGCGATCACGAGGCCGAAAATGGCGAGCACCATGGTCAGCGCGAGGAAGAGGATCGCGAGGAAGAGGATGCGGGTGCGCGGGGAAAGGATGCGACCGGATATGTCCCCGACCGTCTGCCCCTTGTTCCGCATGGAGATCACCAGGGATCCGAAATCATGCACGGCGCCGATGAAAATGGAACCGAAAAGCACCCACAGCAGTGCCGGGAGCCAGCCCCATATGACCGCGAGCGCGGGGCCGACGATTGGGCCTGTGCCGGCGATGGACGTGAAGTGGTGGCCGAAGACCACGCTCTTCGAAGTCGGCACGTAGTCATCCCCGTCCTCAAGCGCGATGGACGGGGCGGTGTTGGAGGCATCCAGTTTGAAAATCTTCCGGGAGAGCCACCTTCCGTAGGTATTGTAGGCGATGATGTAGGCGACCAGTGAGCCGAGAGCGATGAGGAGGGTTTGCATCGCGGTCGAGCAAAGCTGGAAACGCCCCGTTGGCAAAGCTGGAATTTTCGGAGCGAAAAAGAAATGTTCGACCGCCCCATGTTTTTGCTTGTCAGCACCCGGCGGGAAAACAAACATCCCGCCCCGCGAACGCGGCACCGGGTAGGTGGCCGAGTGGTTAAAGGCGGCAGACTGTAAATCTGCTCTCATTGAGTACGCTGGTTCGAATCCAGCCCTGCCCACCATCCTTTATCTTGTCAGATCAACAGGTTTAACCTGGATCCCCCTCGAGGCCATGTTTTTTGGCTCGGTTTCGCCCTCCAAGACACGCGGCAACTACGATATCACCTTTGGGCTATATTATGCCCGACGGATCGCCTCATTGAGGTGTTTGGAATTCCGCGATTCAGTCCTACGTGATCCCGTAATGGAGATCGCAGGCGTATGAAGCTACTCTTGTCGAAGTGACGATTGGAGACCGATCAACGGTCTTTCTCACTCCGCTCCAAGAACCTCTTCCCGAAACCATCCGAATGTTTTTCCGCAGATTCATCGACAGTGCCCCGCGTTTTCGCTCGCTCGCGCTTGCTGCCAGCTTTTGTGTAATCGCTGAGGCGGCTATAGTGCAACGGCCAGCTATCGCACACACCGGGGTTCATCGCGCCGGTTACGTCAACACCAGTCAATTCCAGGGTGTCGCTTTGAACCGCGTAAGATTCCTCACGGACGGATTGCTGACGGTAGAGGTTCCCGCCGGATCAGTCCTTCACCTCCCGGAGACCGGGCGGATACGGATCGCGGGAAAACCGGTTAGGGCCTCTGGTGGACTGGAAGGAATTTTTCGGGAAAAATTCAGGCGAGATCCGACAGGTTGGAGCGGGCAGGGGACAACTGCGGGGAGACCGGGGGATGCATCCCGGCGTGCTGGCCCATCTCCGGAAAATTCGGAAGGTCGGAATCGCAATCGCGGCGGGGCGTCCGGTGGGATTGCCGAAAGTCGGCTGACCTGTAAAGATCGAGTCCGGGCTTTACCTGGCGGGGCGGCTTGTGGAGGATTACGCCCATGAGCGAATTCGACGCGTTTGAGATCAAGATGAGGGCGGCCGGGATGGGTGACGCGCCTGTCGCCGTTTTCAGAAGAAACTATGAGGCGCTGCTCCGCGAAGAGACGGGGATGATCCCGGAGGACACGATCTCCCCGGCTGATGATCTGCCGACGGCGGAAGGCCTGGATCCTGCCGAAGGCGCCGATCTGCTCGGGCAGGTGGTGGTCGTGAAGCTGAACGGCGGACTCGGGACCGGTATGGGCCTGCAGAGGCCGAAAAGTCTTCTCTCCGTTCGCGATGGAGTGAATTTCCTCGATCTCATGGTCAGGCAGACGCTTTCGCTGCGTGAGAGGAGCGGAGAAAACGTGCGGCTCCTGCTGATGAACAGTTTCAGCACCAGCGGGGACACTCTCGCCCACCTGTCCCGCTATGAGGACAAGGGTCTATCCGCGGCGGACGAGGTGGAAATGATGCAGAACATGATTCCGAAGATTGATGCCGCCACCCTGAAGCCTGTCGAGTGGCGCCAGGATCCCGACCAGGAATGGTGCCCGCCCGGACATGGCGATCTTTATCCCGCCATGGTCGGCAGCGGGTGGCTGGATCGGCTGCTGAACGAGGGGGTGAGATACGCTTTCGTCTCGAATTCGGATAACCTCGGCGCGATTCTTGATCCGGCTTTGCTGGGATTCTTCGCGAAATCCGGCGCGCCATTCATGATGGAAGTCACCCGACGCACCGCCGCCGACAAGAAAGGCGGGCATCTGGCGAAACGCGATTCCGACGGGCGCCTCCTTCTCCGCGAGGTCGCCCAGTGCCCGGATGGTGATCTCGATGAATTCCAGAACATCGAAAAGCACCTCTATTTCAATACCAACAGCCTCTGGCTGAACCTGGAGAAACTCAAAGCGCAACTCTCGGCAGACTCCGGCGTCCTGCCGCTGCCGATGATCAAGAACAAGAAGACCGTCGATCCCCGCGATGCGAACTCCACCGCTGTCTTCCAGTTGGAAATCGCCATGGGCTCCGCCATCGAGTGCTTCGAAGGAGCATTGGCGATCGAGGTTCCGCGCAGCCGTTTCGCGCCGGTGAAAACGACAGCCGACCTCCTCGCGTTGCGATCCGATGCCTACGAGGTTCTTGAGGACGGCTCCGTGAAATTACGCGCTGAGAGAGAGGGGATTCCTCCGGATATCAGCCTCTCCGGGGACTACAAGCTCGTCGATGCGCTCGATCCCCTCGGTGTTCCCAGCCTGATCGGATGCGATTCACTCAAAGTCAACGGCCTCATCGCGTTCGCGGAAGGGGTCGTGGTAGAGGGTGATGTCGTATTCGAGAACAGCAACGCGGAGCGTAAGACCATCCCCGCCGGCACCTACACCAACGGAAGTTTCTAAGGTATGTGGAAAGGACGTTTCGCACAGGATACCTCGTCGCTGGTTCAACAGTTCGGCGAGTCCGTTTCGTATGACTGGAGGCTCTTCCCCCATGATATCGCCGGATCGGTCGCGCACGCGCGCGCCCAGATGAAGGCGGGTCTTCTCACGGAAGCGGAGTTTTCCCAGATCGAGACCGGTCTCCTGGAGATAGAGAGGGACATAGAGGAGGGGAAATTCGAGTTCAGGACATCGCTGGAAGACATCCACATGAACATAGAGGCGGAACTGACGAAGCGCATCGGAGCGGCGGGTGGGAAGCTCCACACCGCACGCTCGCGCAACGACCAGGTCGCGACCGACACGCGTCTCTACTGCCGCACGCAGATCGACGAGATCAATGCCGCCGTTTTCTCTCTGCAGAAAGTCCTGGTAGAGCAGGCCGGGAAATACGCGGGCTCGGTGATGCCCGGATACACCCACCTCCAGCGCGGCCAGCCGGTGACGGTCGGCCATCATCTTCTCGCCTATGTGGAGATGCTCCAACGCGACAAGGGACGCCTCAACGATTGCCGGAGAAGGCTGAACCTTTCGCCCCTCGGATCGGGCGCGCTCGCAGGATCCACGATCAATCTCGACAGGGAAGCGATCGCGGACGAACTGGGATTCGACGGGGTGACGCGCAATTCCATGGATGCCATCGCGGATCGCGACTACATCGCGGAACTCCTCTTTGTGATCTCGATGTGCGGGGTTCACCTTTCGCGGCTCAGCGAAGACCTGATCCTCTGGTGCAGCAGCGAGTTCGGATTCGTGAGCCTCTCGGACGCGCACACCACCGGCTCCTCGCTGATGCCGCAGAAGAAAAATCCCGACGTGTGCGAGATCACCCGCGGCAAGACGGGACGCCTCGTCGGGAATCTCATGAACCTTCTCGTCGCGATGAAAGGGCTGCCCATCACCTACAACCGCGACCTTCAGGAGGACAAGCCACCGCTCTTCGATTCCGTCGATACCATCCTGATGGTGCTCGCGGTGAACACGGAGATGATCGCCGCGATGGAAATCCGCGAGGACAGGTGCCTGGCCGCCGCGAGCGATCCCATGCTCCTCGCCACAGATCTCGCCGATGCCCTCGTGAAAAGCGGAGTCCCCTTCCGCTCCGCCCACGAGCTGGTCGGGAAAGCCGTCGCCGAATCCGTGAGAAGCGGGACACCCCTCGATGAACTCGACCTCACGAAAATCGACGAAGCTTACACCGAGGAAATGAAATCCGTCTTCTCGCTGGAAACGGCCCTCGCCGCGCGCACCAATACCGGCGCTCCCTCCGTTGAAAACGTGAAACGTGAGGTCGAACGTTGGCGCGGATCCCTCTGAGGGTGGTTCATCAGGATTCGGCTGTTCGAATCATCGTGCCGCTCGGTGTTTCTCCAGACAATTGTTCAGCCCCTGTCCCCGGGGTATCGCGAAACGACATTCCCATCCGTTCCGTAACCTTCTTCAGCAGCCTTCGCGCAGTTCTCCGCAGCATTCCATCAGTCGCCCGTAGCGGAAAATCCATGCCGCGTTACTGGGAAATCCATTGTCCGCAGCCAACGCTCCATTGTCCGCAGCCAACGCTCCATTGTCCGCAGCCGTCGCTCCATAGTCCGCAGCCGCATAGCCCCAGCCGCTCCATTGTCCGTAACGTTTGCTCCATCACACGCTGCCGCCTCGCCACTGTCCGCAGCCCTCGCTCCATTGCCCGGAGCCGCGCATCTCGTTCATTTCCAGCGATCTTCGGCCATTTCCTCCCTCATGCGACCCAAAGCACCCCCCAATAAGGCCGAACTTGTAATCAGGCCTCCCAACTTTGCCGCTTGCCAAGCTGAACGCCCTACACACAGAGTCCTCATTGTAATATAACGAACCATATAAAAACATGAGCACTACCCGCAAATTCAACTTCTCCCTCGCCACCCTCCTCACCTCCGCCGATCTCCTTGGCGACGCCCTCACCGACCCCGATTACCAGGCCGCGATGACCGCCCGCCTCGGCGAGCCTTTCGTCACCGCCTTTCCGGGGAAAATCACCGCTGTCACCGGCGGAGCCGCCGCCCAGAGCAGCCAGACGGGCGATCTCTCCCAGCTCACCGCCCAGCAGCAGGAGGACTTCCGCGAGATGGAACGCCTCGCCTCCGGAGCGCGCCGCACCGCCCGTCTCGCCCTCCCCGGCCAGGACACCGTCCTCAGCGCCGAGTTCCAGGTCGGCGAGGCCGGCTCGAAATCCCTCTCCGCCACCATCGCCCGCGCCCGCCTCACCCACGCCGCCGCCCTCAAATACGCCACCGAACTCCAGGCAAAGGGCTGGATCCCCGCCGATACCACCGCCCTCGGCACCGCCATAGAATCCCTCGCGGGAGTCGATGGCGAGCAGGAGGAAGCCTTCGACGACCGCCTCGGCCTCACCAACGAGAAAACCATCGCCGCCAACGCCCTCTACGCCGATTGCCTCGCCATCCAGAACGCCGCCCGCCTCCAATACCCCTCCGGCACCGACTCCGCCGGGAACGCCCGGAACATCACCGAACGCGCCCGCTTCCTCCTCGACGAATTCCCCCCACGCGACCGCTCCCAACCCGACGGCGGCACCCAGGGCGGCGACACCCCGCCCACCCCGTAACGAGACGCAACATTCCTGCCCCCCCTTTTCCTCATCAGAAGCGAGGGAAGAGGCGGTAGGAATCCCATTCCTCCTCTCATCCCGCGTCAATGGAATTCATTGCCACCCCGTCGCAACTTCAATACCTTCCCGGCACAAAGCCGTCAGTGCCACCAAAGTCCTCGACTTCGCCGCTGCCTGATCTCCTCTTCCTGAAAAATTTCCAACTGACACTCACAAACTTCCCAACCATGTTCCTTCCACTGCCCACCGATCACTGCTCACTCGGCACTTCTTCCGAATTCACCGAAGCCCAGAGACATGTCCGCCGTAGCTTCAGCGAAGGAGGAAACACCTGCTCCATCGACGCCATGATGAACCGGAGAGAGTGCGAGGCTTGCCAGTGACTAAACCGAATTAATCAGTTCGAATATTCATATGGTCGATTTTTCAAAGAAATTAGCTGGGCAGGTTACCGAGAAGCCAGTCGATCCAATCAAAATTTATGATGGTTTAGATCGCGCAAGTGATAAGGGGGAACTTCAAGGGTACAGGAAAGTATTCTTATAGAGTGGAGAGAAAAACGATTTGATGATCACGATGTAGTCGTTAAGTTGCACACAGGCGAAGGAAAGACGCTGATTGGACTTCTAATGCTTCAATCTAAGCTGAATTCCAAACAGGGACCTGCCGTTTATCTCTGTCCCGATAATTTTTTGATTGAGCAGACGAGAGAGCAAGCGGCGCAGTTTGGGATTAAGACATGTGAGTCGCGAGGCGAATTGCCGAGCGAGTTTTTAAACTCGGAATCGATTCTTGTTACTTCTGTCCAAAAAATGTTTAATGGACTTTCGAAGTTCAGACTTAGGGGAGAGTCTATCGAAGTTGGTTCAATACTTATGGATGATGCCCATGCATGCGTCGATTCAATACGAAATGCATTTTCAATAAAATTAGAACGTTCCAAGAATTCATATCAAGCAATCCTTAATCTGTTTTCTGATTCGTTGAGGGATCAGGGAAGTGGAACATACCTAGACATCAAAGAGGGGAGACTACAACGCGGTTCTTCCGGTTCCCTACTGGGATTGGGCAGCGAAACATGAAGAGGTCGCTTCGATTTTGCAGAAGGAAGTTGGAAGCGATTGGGTCAAGTTCGCATGGCCAATTTTGAAAGATGATTTGTCCCGCTGTCAGTGTACCATTTCTGGTCAAAGTTTAGAAATCGAACCCTACGCGGCGCCATTGGAAGTTTTTGGGAGTTTTTACGAAAGCTAATTCAAGGTTTTTCATGTCAGCAACTGTTACTGATGAC
Source organism: uncultured Verrucomicrobiae bacterium (assembly GCA_963758175.1). Lineage (GTDB taxonomy): Bacteria > Verrucomicrobiota > Verrucomicrobiia > Verrucomicrobiales > Akkermansiaceae > Luteolibacter. The sequence goes on along the minus strand of CAVWUI010000002.1, from coordinate 105,294 downwards.
GCTTTTTTGATCAAAGGGCTCAAGTTGAAAAAAGAGACAATTCAAAATCCGCTAACAGCAGCTAACGAAACTTGGTCTGGCGAAAAAATGGTGATTTTACCCCAGCTTATTGACGAATCTCTTGATTCAGGAGCAATTCAAGAATGGCTATCTAGGCCTTCACCTAAAAAATACGGCGTAGTTGCATTATGCTCTGGAAAAGAGAAAGCGAAACCATGGATTGCAGGAGGATCAATTTATGTTGATAAGAATAATATTAGCAATGTAATTAAGTTATTGAAATCTGGCGAGTTTGAGAAGACTGTTGTTCTGTCTAATCGCTATGATGGTGTGGATCTGCCAGATCGAACATGTAGAATTTTGATTGTGGATGGTAAGCCATATTCTGATAATGTGATTGACCGTCATCATTCGCAAATACGAAGTTCTAGCCGCTCTGTTTCACTTAGAATTGCAAGAACTATTGAACAGGGATTAGGTAGGGCGGTTCGAGGACAAAAAGATTACTGCGCAGTAATAATTGTCGGTGCTGATATGATCGAATTTGTTCGCAGTAAAAGAACGAGAGGATACCTATCCCCTCAAACTAGGCTGCAGATTGAACTCGGGCTTGAAATAGCCGAGATGGTCAAATCTGACCTGAGAGAGTCGGATAAGGCTATAAAGGCGGTTACGGATCTATTGAATCAGTCGCTACGTCGTGATGAAGGATGGAAGCAATTTTATACGCAACGAATGGATGGCCTTGTTCAAGATGACAAGCAGTCTAATACGCTTGAAATTTTTTCCCTCGAACTTGATGCGGAGCTGGAGTTTCAAGACGGAAATGTGACTGATGCTATGAAAATCATTCAGTCCATCATGGATATTCATATCGGCCAGGAGGACGAAAAGGGATGGTACCTTGCAAGAGATGGCTCGATATTGTTTCAGTGTCGATAAAACGAAATCAAATGATTTTCAGAAGGAGGCACACAAGAAGAATCGGTATCTTTTGAAGCCTCAGAATGGAATGATTGTACAAAGGCTAGAGTCGGCTTCGAGTAGAGTATCATCTTTAATTGCTTGGATTCAAGGTTTTGAAGACTTCGGACGATTGACAATCAAGTTGAACTCAATTTTGGAAGATCTATGCTTTGGTGTTAAAGCGAAGAAATTTGAATCTGCTTTTGATGATCTTGGAACTGCTTTGGGCTTTGCCTGTGAAATGCCTGATACGGAGTGGAAAGAGGGGCCTGACAATTTGTGGGAACTTTCAAAAGGTAAATACTGGGTGGTAGAATGTAAGAACGAAGTGCTAGAGGGACGGGCTGAAATCAATAAAGGAGAATCAGGACAGATGAACAATGCCTTATCTTGGTTTAAGCGGAATTACCCGGCAGCGGAATCAATTAACACCATGATCATTCCAACGAGGGAAATTGGTTCAGCTGCCGGATTTAACGAGCAAGTGTCTATCATTCGCGTCAAGAAGCTTAGAACTCTGAAAAACAACGTTAGGGCCTTCTTTAATGAATTTAAAACTGAAAAGTTTCAAAATTTGGATCCCGGTGTGGTAAGTCAAAAACTGGTGGAATTTCAGTTAGATCTGACTAGTTTACCTAGTAAATACTGCGAAACTAGTATTCAGAATCGATGATCTAATACAGTCAGATTTGAATGGTGCGTGGTTGGGTAATTACCGGTAGATCAAACTTTCCTTCGAGCTAAAAGCCTAACTTGACAAGATTTCACAAAACTGTTCAAAAGAACCCATGAAGCAACTTGAATTCATCGAACTCTTCTCCGGTGCCGGTGGTTTGACGCTTGGGCTTCATGCGGCGGGCTTCCAGCACCGGGCGCTCTACGAATGGAACGCTTCCGCCGTGGAAACTCTGCGCTACAACCAGAAGACGGGGCACGAATGGTTAGAAGGTTGCGAGATCTCCCGGGCGGATGTGCGGGATGTGGATTTCCGGAAATGTCGCCGGGTCGATCTGGTGTCGGGCGGCTCGCCTTGCCAGCCGATATTCAGCACAACACCTCTTTCTAAAGTGAGAGTTTCAAGCTAGCCCATCAATGAAGCTAACCCCTTTTTCGCTCAATAGCCTCTACACTCATGATGAGATCATGAAGCAGTTGAAGGTTGGAAATTCGGGAGGAATCCGAGTGTCACTGACAAAAAATAAGGTCGCCCGCGTCGTTCTCTTCTCAACATCCGAGCAGGAGGCGAATCCGCAGGAGAATCCTTACCAAGATCGAAGTGAGGGCGCTATTCTCACCTACACGGGAACCGGAAAGATCGGAAATCAGAATCTCACGGGACAGAACCTCAGGATCACTCAGCAAGGTTCCGAGTATTTTCCGATCTACGTTTTCTCTCTTTTGCAGCACCGGAAATCCGCCGGATCGCCTGAGAAACGCTGGCGCTTCTCAGGGATCTACAAATACCTGAATCATGCGCGGGAAAACCAATCGGATCTTTTGGGTTCCGATCGGAATGCGTGGGTTTTCAAGTTGGTCAGGCTGAACCTCGACGAGGCGGGTGCAGAACTGGAACCCGGTATCGTGAAGGTGATTTCCCAGGCTTATTCGGATCCCATGTTTAGCGCCCAGGTATTGCTTGAGAATACGGGCGTGATTTTATCCGATGAGCTCGACAGAGCCGTCTATAAGATGAATCTGCTTGAGCCATTCGCTTTCGAGCATTTTGTCAAAACAGCGCTGATCGCTTCCCGTTTTCGGGAAGTGCGTGTCACCAAAAAGTCATCGGATGGTGGTGTTGATATCGTGGCAAGAATGCCGCTCACAGTCTGGCCCATCGCCAGCCAACTTATACACCTCCAGGTCAAGCGTTGGCAAAGATCAGTGGGTCGAAGGGAAGTGGCGCAACTACGAGGAAGCCTGGAGCCGAGAGCGCTTGGAGCAATGGTCACGACGGGAAATTACGCCAGAACGGCGATATTCGAATCAGAACGTCCGCACATGCTCCCGATATCCTTGATCGACGGCCATCAACTTGCGTCTGTGGCAATTCGTCTGAACCTTGAGATCGTCTGAATTAACCAAAACAGAGGCTAAGACCTGCAACCACTAAAGAACGAAACTCATTATGACCGAACGCGAAAACTCTCAATCGAACCACTTTGCCCCTGTCATCCTCAATTCCGAGGACGCCAAAGCAGTCCACGACGCCTTGCTCGCATCCGGCTATAGCGCTCTCGCGCAGAATATCCGCCTGAAAGCGAATCGCAGTCGCCTCGACAAAATGTATGCCGAGCACGTCGTCTGCGTCAGCGACGACGAATTCGACCACGACGATGAACCTGTCATCTCCCAAGGCGCGAGCGGAGCCTACGTCATGGTCTGGCGATGGGTTTACAAAGATGAAATTCGCCAAACGCTCAGAGAGAATAGGGATGCGAAAGTCGCATCATTCGAGTCAAGCCTCGCCTCGTAGCATTCATTCATCAATACTCCTTCGCCCCTTCAACATTGGGACTGAATTTAGAGCAATTCAAAAGAGCCCATGAAACGATCTTCCATTTCCCCTAATTCCCCACCCAACCTGACCAGCCTAGAGATTTGCTCGGGAGCCGGTGGGCAGGCGATTGGGTTGGAGAGGGCAGGGCTGGAGGCCTTGGCGCATGTGGATTGAGAGGCCTTCCCGGATTTTCGCTGAAAGCCCGCTTGATTGGTTCCCGGAGATCACTAGGGTTTTGTTCCATGACCCACCGCACCGCGCATGTATCCGCCGCTTGACCACTGGATCTGGCTGATCCCTGCGGTGATGATCGGGGCGTGCATCGGCTCGTTTCTCAACGTGGTCATCTACCGTCTGCCGCTAGGCATGTCGGTGAACAAGCCGAACCGCTCATTCTGTCCGATTTGCAAAAACCAGCTCACGCTCTCGCAGAACATCCCTGTGATCAGTTGGCTCCTTCTGCGGGGGAAATGCGCCCACTGCTCAGCGCCAATACCTTTTCGCTACATCGCCGTGGAAATCCTGACCGCCGTCCTCTTCGCGCTGGTCTGGTGGATGTTCCCGCCGCAGGTGGCCGTTCCCCTCTGGATACTGATGGCGCTGCTCGTCGCCATTACCTACATCGATGCGGAGCACCTCATCATTCCCACGAACCTGACCTGGGCGGGATCGGCAATCGGTCTCGTCGCATGTGCGATCTGGCCGAACCTTTCCGCGATGGCAGGCTACAATTTCACCCGCCTTGAGGGTCTGATCGACGGGGGGCTCGGCTGGGTGGCCGGTTTCCTCGGACTCTGGGCGGTTGTCGAAATGGGGAAAAAAGCCTTCGGGCGGAAGGAGATGAAATTTGAAAAAGAGGTCGAATGGCATCTGAAAGAGCCGGAGAACGACGATGACCCGATGTGCTTCGTGATCGACGGGGAGGAAGTTCCCTGGTGGGACATCTTCTCTAGGAAAACGGACAGGCTGCTCGTTGATGCTACTGAAGTCATAGTGGATGGGAAGGCATACGGGGAAGGGAAACTGGTCATCCGCGAGACGGGGATAGAACTCGCGGACGGGCGAACCTTCCAACTCGAGGAAATGGTCTCCCTGAACGGGCGTGCGACCGGTGTCATAATTCCGCGCGAGGCCATGGGAATGGGCGACGTCCACCTGCTCGGGATGATAGGCGCGTTCTTCGGGTGGAGCGGGGTGTTTTTCTCGCTTTTCGCCGCATCGATTTTCGCGATCGCCGCGGCAGTTGTCGGGAGAATAGGCTTCGGGAGACAGCTACCCTTCGGACCCTTTCTCGCGTTGGGATGCCTCGCCTGGATGTTCGGCGGTTGGAGGCTGTGGCAGGCTTACATGCTGTTCATCGGTTTCTGAGACGAGACAACGTATTGCCTTCCCCACCGCCTATTCGGGTCTGCCCCGGAACCATCCGGTGATGCTCGCCCGCGTCTTTTTCGCCGGTAGCACCTCATGCCAGAAATCGCCAGCCAGGAAACAGACCATCGTTCCCATCCTTGGCTCGACCGTGATGAACTCTCCGTCTTTCCTGCCCGGAGTTATCCATAGTTTCAACTCCCCGCCATCACCAGGTCTCCAGTCCGGATTCAGGTATAGGATCACCGTGACCAGCCTGTCCATCGATTCTCGATGCCGGTCGAGATGGGGTTTGTAGAAGCCGCCCTCGGGATAGACGGCGAAGTGTCCCTCGAAGCCCATCAGTCCGAGAAAAAGTTCCCGGTTCAGCGCCACCCGCATTTCCTCCAAGCTTTCCAGATAGCTATCCTGTGCAGGGGTCAACTCTCCGCTCCGCAGCCACATCACATGGTCGGTGCGGATATCCTCGCGTATCACCAGAGCCTTTCCCCTACCCACTCCGGCACGACGGAATTCACCTTGATTCCATGCGCTCAAACTTTCGGAGGATAGATCAGCCGCCACCGCGGGCGTCATGAAGCCAGGGATGACGCACCATCCGGTTCGCCTCAAGTTGTCGGCGAGGTCGCCTATTTGTACAGGGTGTCTGTCCAGAGGATCAACCGTGGCACCAAGCTCCGAACCGAGCCATGAAATTCGCACGATGGGCGTGTATTCGCTTCAAAAAAGACTACGGAAGAAGTCCGGTAGACAACACCGGCTGGAAAAACTCCGATCAGAAAGCCTGTTCTTCCGAGACTTCCTCGGACACGGTAGCATCCGGCTGATCCATGCGCTCCAATGATGGGGCGGGGACGATCTGGTGATTGATCTGCGAACTCGGCATCGTCTCAGTATCAGCACCTCTCGGCGCGATGAGAAAGATAACAGCGGCAGCAGCGTAGGCGAAGCCCGCACCATAAGCCCAGCGGGATGGACTTACCTCTGAGAAAAATGAACCCAGATTTTTGAGAAATACGGTGACGGCCGGCTGGTTAGCTGCCTCAACGCGCTGGTTGTGATGGAATTCACGGAGGAAATCCTGCCAGTATCCCTCCTCCGGACGCAGGTCGTCGCGTTGCGAAAGGAGATTGCTGATTTGTTCGACCGAAGGTTTCATGGCAGTTAATGATTAAGATTTACAAAATATCTGCGGGCTCTGCAAGATTTTTTTAAAATCTCTCGTCCCAAGCGTCCTGAAGGGCGGATTGGAGCTGCAGATGCGCGTAATGGAGTCTGGATCGAATGGTGCCCTCCGAACTGTTCAACACGGCGGCGATCTCTTTGTGAGACAAGCCCTGTATGTCGAACAGCGTGACTACCATTCTGTGGGATTCAGACAGCTTCATCATCGCTTCGTTCAATCTTATTTGGAGTTCGTTGATACTGGACTGCTTTTCCGGATTGGCGTTCGTATTGGTATCGATGAGTGCCGGATCCTGTTGTATGGAGGATTCCATATCGTCCAGGCTGGAACTGGCGCGGTTTTTCCGTTTCTTGAGGAAGTTCAGTGTTCGATTGGTCGCGATCTGGTAGATCCATGTGTAGAAGGAGGAGTTGCCCCTGAATTTCGGAAGCGACTGGTATGCCTTGGCGAAGATCTCCTGGAGCAGGTCATGTGTGTCCTCCTTGTGGCTGGTCATGGAATAGACAAGCCCGAAAAGTTTGTCTCCATATTTCAGGATCAAGGCATCGAAAGCCCGCGTATCGCCTTCCTTGGCGCGGGAAACGAGGTCTTGGTCAGGGTCGGGGAGACGGGACTGACGGAACATGTGGGGTGGAGCGGGTGTGCAGCGGCGACAGACTGCATGAACCTCCGGAAGTTGGAACATAAAATTTTCACGGCGAATTTGTTAGAAACGGGTTTTTCGCTGGCACGATTCGCGATGGTGGCAGACTTTCGCTCATGATGGGTGTTTCAAATTCGCTACTGGCATACTGGGGTCTACGGGTTGGTTTCGGGATAAGCATGCTGACTCATGGCGCCGTCCGTTTGCCGAAGCTTCCGGGTTTCGCGGAGGGGATGTCGGGGCAGTTCGACGGCACGTTTCTCGCCGGGTTTCCGTCACTCGCCTTCTCATATCTGATCCCGTTCGCCGAGGTCGCCGTCGGCCTTTGCGTCATGATAGGATGGAAGGTGATTCGCTGGGGTGCTTTCGGCGGATGCCTGCTGATGGGGGGAATCATGTTCGGCACATGTGTCCTCGAGAAATGGGAGCTCCTGGCATCGCAACTTGTTCACCTCGCGTTATTTTACGCGATACTGATGAATCCGCACACGCCCGGTGGAGAGCCACGGCATCAGCTTCTGTAGGCCTCGTATGCGTTCACGATGTGCTCGACTATGGGGTGACGGACGATGTCGCCAGGGGCGAAGCGGGTGAAAGCGATGCCGTGGATGTTGCCGAGAGCTTGCTCGGCCTCATGTAGACCGGAGCGGACGCCCGGTTTGAGATCAACCTGGGAAGAGTCCCCGGTGATCACGATCTTCGATTGTTCGCCGAGGCGGGTGAGGGTCATGAACATCTGCTCGCGGGTAGTGTTCTGCGCCTCATCGAGAATGACAAATGAGCGGGACAGGGTGCGACCACGCATGTAGGCGAGGGGGGCGATCTCGATGACCTGTTCCTCCAGATACCGTTGGGCTTCCTCGGGATCGAGCATGTCGTTGATGGCGTCGTAGAGGGGGCGGAGGTAGGGGGCGACTTTTTCCTTCAGGTCTCCGGGCAGGAAGCCGAGGGCTTCACCGGCCTCGACGGCGGGACGGGTGAGAATGATGCGATGAACGGCGCGCTGTTTGAGCAGATGCAGGCCGACCGCCATGGCGAGATAGGTTTTGCCTGTGCCGGCAGGCGCCGAGGCCGAAGGTAACGTCATTTTCCTGAATGGACTTCACATAATCGAGCTGGTTGGGCGTGCGGGGGGAAACGGATTTACGGTTCCGGGAACCCACGAGTTTCACTGTTGAAAGGGAGTTCAGCGGGATATCCCCCGATTTTTTCGCGATGTCCACCGCAAGGCGGAAATCGCGATCAGTGATATGGAGGCCGTTGCGCTGGGTGGATTCGAGATCCTGGAAAACTTTCTCCGCGAGCAGGGTGGCCGGTTCGGATCCGGTGAATGCGATCCAGCCATCGCGGGTGACGGTCTTCAACTCCAGGGATTCCTCAAGATAGGTGAGGTTTCGCCTGTCATTGGCGATAAGGCCTTGGAGGAACTGGGGGGTGTCGAACTCGAGTTTCAGGGAAGCGGGTTTCATTACAAAAGTGGAATGAGTATTGTTGGTTCCATGGTCCGTTATGATGCGATGAGTTTCTGAAGATTCTCTTCATCAAGAATTCGAACGCCGAGGGAGTTGGCTTTTTCGAGTTTTGATCCGGCGGATTCCCCGGCGAGGAGATAGTCGGTTTTTTTCGATACGGAGCCGGAAACCTTGCCGCCGTTTTGCTCGATTAGGGCTTTGTAGTGGTCGCGGGATTCGGAGAGGGTGCCGGTGATGACGAAGGTTTTTCCGGAGAGGGGGAGTCCGGGGGCTTCGGCGGGGATGGGGGCGAAGTTTTGCGACTCGGGGTTGAGGTCGAGTTCGGCGAAGCGTTGTAGGATGTGTTGGCCGGCTTCGGATTGGAAGAAGGTGAGGATGGATTCGGAAACGGCGGGGCCGACGTCGCCGGTGATGGCGTACTGGGAGAGGAATTCGTTCTGTTTTTTCGCGGTGGCGCGGGTGTCTTTGACGAGTTCCGCGAGGATGGGCGAGGCGGGGATGTCAGTGAGGTGTTGGTGGAGGCGGGAGAGCTCCTTGGCGGCGGATTCCCCGGCGTGGCGAATACCCATGGCGAAGAGCCATTTGTTGAGTGGTTTTGAGCGAGCGGCTTCGAGGGAGGCGATGACCTTGGCGGCGTTTTTTTCTCCGAAGCGGCGGGGGGATTCCTCGGTGCCAAGGTTGAGGTTGGCGAGGGTTTCCTCGGTGAGAGAGAATAGATCGAGGGGGCTGGTGGCGTGGCCGTGGCGGACGAGGGCTTCGGCGACGATTTCGCCCATGGAGTCGATGTCGAGGGCTTTGCGGGCGGCGAAGTGGGTGATGGAAGTAACGGCTTGGGCGGGGCATTCGAAATTCGTGCAACGCCAGGCGACGAAGCCTTCTTCTTGGGTGATGGGGGCTTGGCAAGAGGGGCATTTTCCTGCGACGGAATCGTAGATGGAGAAGGGTTTCTTTCCCGGATCCGGGTCGATGACTTTGACGATGGCGGGGATAATTTCGCCTGCTTTTTCGACGAGGACTCTGGCGCCTTCGTAAACGCCTTTTTTGGTGATCTCGTCCTGATTGTGGAGGGTGGCGCGGGATACGGTGGAGCCGGAGATGAGGACAGGTTCCAGTTCGGCAACGGGGGTGAGGACTCCCGTGCGGCCTACCTGGATGGAGATCTCTTCCAAGGTGGTTTCCTGTTGCTCGGGCAGGAATTTGTAGGCGGCTGCCCAGCGAGGGGCGCGGGAGGTGGCGCCTAGGGTTTCGCGTTCGGCGCGGTCCAGGATCTTGATGACGACCCCGTCGGTGGCGTGGTCGAGATCGTGGCGGTGGGCGCTGTAGAATCTGATGCCTTCGAGGAGTTCTTCGAGGTTTTCCGCGATGCGGACGGGTTGGTTGCGGGGGATGGAAACGCTGTCTAACAGGTTGTGGAAATCGGTTTCGTTTTCGAGGAGATCGCCTTCGTAGGCGCCGAGTCCGTGGGCGAGGAAGGCGAGGGGGCGGGTGGCTACGATTTTCGAGTCGAGCTGTTTGAGTGTTCCGGCGGTGGCGTTGCGCGGGTTGGCGAAGGTGGGGAGGCCGGCCTCTTCGCGGGATTCGTTGAGGGTGGCGAAGGCGGAGTTGGGCATGAAAATCTCGCCGCGGACTTCGAGGGTGGAGGGGATGGCGAATGGTTGATTTTGCTCGGGTTGCCGGGCAGAAGGATTCAGCCCCTCCTTGAGAACCTGGAGGTCGATGGGGACGAGTTCTCCATCGGAGGTTTTGATGAGGTTGCCGGTATGGGCGTCTGCTATGTCGGTGCCGGTTTCAGGGTGTAGCCACCGGTTGTGGCCGTTCAGTTCGTAGCCTTGGGCGGTGAACCATTCGGCAACTTCGGTCAGGGTCGGTTCGGTGCCTTCGACGTATGGCTGGGAGATTAGAAACGCTGGGCCGGCTTCACTGGGTAGAATCCCGTGCAAGATGATGTCGTCCCCGAAGAGGCGGTTGGATGCGTCGATATTGGCAAGATAAAGGAGGCTTCCCTGTGCTCCGAAGTTCGGAGGGATGGTGAATTTAACGATCCGGCTGAGCGCTTCAATGTGGAAGACGGTGTGTTCGGACTGTCCGCCTAGTTTTTTCCAGTCGCGTAGGAGGCGATGTATTCCTTCAGATTCGATGATTCGACCAGATTGATTTCCCCATTCAAGAATGGATTTGGCTTCTCGTCTGATCCGTTTCTGAAGATCGTCTCCATCACCTCGCTTGAGGTCTTCTTCGAGCCTTCGAGCCAAGCTTTTCGCCGCGCCTTGCGGAGGCGTTCTGCGGTGAGCTGTTGCTGAAGTAATGCCGTCATGGATATCTACGTAAGGGAGCAGGCTGTCAAAGTCAATATCTTGCTCCGAGTAGGTAAACGAGAAAGCCTCCTTGCTGGTATCGGATGTCCTGTCCAGTGTTAGCGGGATGTTGCGGATGGTGCGGACGTTCTGGGTGACGTCGTCGCCGGTGGTGCCGTCTCCGCGGGTGGCGGCGTATTTGAGGCTGCCGTTTTCGTAGTAGAGGGAGATAGCGACGCCGTCGATTTTCGGCTCCATGGTGACGGCGATGTTTTCGCGACCGAGGTTTTTCTGGAGGCGTTTGTAGAATGCGATGAGTTCAGCTTCGGGAGATTCCGAGTCTTTCAACTCGAAAACGTCGTCGATGCTGAGCATTGGGACGGGGTGGGTGATCTGGGAAAATCCTTCCAAGGGCTTCGCTCCGACGCGCCTGGTGGGGGAGTTAGGGTCGGCGAGAGTGGGATGGGCTCTTTCGAGATCTTCCAGCTCTCGAAAGAGCCGGTCATATTCCGCGTCGGAGATTTCGGGTTCGGCTTTCGAATAGTAGAGATGATTGTGGTGGTCGAGAAGGCGCGCGAGTTCGGCCAGTCGCTCTTCGGGCGCTGGTTGCTGGGAAAAAAGATCCGGGTGACGCTGCTCGGGCATGGGGAAACCTCAAATTTCGGAAGTCAAAACTCAAGGAAGACTTTGGATTGGATGGAGAGGCCGGTTGCGGTGTTGACTGGCGGGGCGCGGGGTTGCAGGTTTCGCGGTATTGAGCGCAGTGAATTACAAGGTAGGGAATGAGAAGCTCGTGAAGGTGATGGAAAGCGCTTCCTCACATTTGCGCGGGCTGTTGGAGAAGCAGGGACGGGCGGACGGGGCTCTGAGGATCGCGGTGATCGGCGGCGGTTGCTCAGGTCTTCAATATAAGATGGATCTGGTGGACGGGCCACGGGACAGGGACATCATGGTTCCCAGCAACGGGGTGAATGTGGTGATCGATCCGAAAAGCGCGCTTTTTGTGAGCGGGAGCGAACTGGAGTTTTCCGATGATTTGCAGCAAGGAGGGTTCAAGGTCAGTAATCCGAACGCTGTCGTCACCTGCTCGTGCGGGGAGAGCTTCGCGGCCTGAGAAAAGATTAAGCCACACTCCCGGGAGATTATATGAATGCTTTTGGGAAACTCGGGCTGAGGGTGAGGCTGGATATTTCCGAGGAGCAGATTCGGGAAGCGTTTCGGAAGAAAGCTGGAGAGGCGCATCCGGATTCCGGGGGGGATGAGGGCGAGTTTTCAGAACTGCAGAAGGCTAGGGAAGAATTGCTCAGCCCCGCGAGGCGGGTCAGGAAGTGGTTGGAGGTGAGGAGCGGGGAGGTTGATCCGAGAGGTAGTATCGAGGCTGGGATGATGGATCTTTTTCAGAAAGTGGCGGGCGTCGGATCGGCGGCGGAGGCGGCGGTGAAGGCTGGAGAATCGGCTCAGTCCGCATTGGCTAGAGGAATTGCCGAGGTTTCGAAGATGTCGGCGCGGGAGGCGGTCGAGGCTCTGTTGTCGGAGGTCTCGGACGAGATAGCCGGACGTGTTTCCCGTTTTCCCGTAATCGAGGATACAGGAGACGACACGCTTGGTGCCACGGTCATGCGCGATCTGGTGTTCCTTGAGAAATGGAGGGGAACTCTAAGGGGGCTTTACGGCCGCCTGATGTGACTACCGGGCGGGGACGGCCGGGGAGGCCGGGGGCGGGGTTTTCTCCACGCGTGTGATTTCCGAGGTCTTCGAGAGATAGTAGATCGCGCCGCCACCGCCGATGACCGCGATCAGGAAGACCAGTGTGATGAGCAGGAGCAGGAAGGATTTCATGGAGGGACTTTTGGCGGGAGAGGGGATAATGGCGAGAGGGAATTTCGCGCCAAGGGGCAGCTACCGCTCCAGCCTTGCGGCGAAAGCTCCGTCGGTGCCATGCAGGGTGGGGAAAATACGGGTTTTCCCTACCAGCTTGAGACCGTGTTTTTCGGCAAAGGCTTTGACTAGCTCGATGTTCTCGGAGGTTTCGATGGAGCAGGTCGAGTAAACGATGCGTCCGCCGGGTTTGAGGCAGGGGAGGGCGTTTTCGAGGATGCTTGTCTGGATCTCGGCGAGGTTCTTGAGATCGATGGGTTGGAGGCGCCAGCGGACATCGACGCGGCGGCGGATAACCCCGGTGTTGGAGCAGGGAACGTCCAGAAGGATGGCATCGAAGGCACCATGGAAACGCTCCGGGGCGGGGGTGCGCCAGTCGTGGACGGAAATTTCCTCAGGCTGGATGTGGAGGCGGGAGAGGTTTTGCTCGAGACGCGGGATGCGTTTCTCGTTGGAGTCGGTGCAGGTGAGGTTTTCCCCGGAACCTTGGGCCGCGGCGATCAGAAACGCTTTTCCGCCAGGGGCCGCGCAGGCATCGAGGACTTTTTCTCCGGGCTTCGGTGCCATGAGCTCGACGCAATGCCGGGTGGCGGGATCCTGGATGTAGATGGCTCCGGAGGCGAGGAGGTCGGAGGGAATGCTTCCGTCTAGTTCGTAATAGTCAGGGGCGTGGCTGAGTTTTTCGCCGGGGATTTCCGCGTCGGTGGGCGAGAGGGGATTGAGCCGGAAAAATGTCTCTGCCGGGCTGTTGTTCCACTCCATGATAGCGAGTGCCTCGTCTTTTCCGAAAGCCTTCCTCCAGCGGTTGTAGAGCCAGTCCGGGTGGGAATGGCGGACCGCAGGCGGGAGGTCGTCGAGTTCCTCCATGAGCTGCTTGCGTGTGGTGATGGCCTTGCGAAGAACGGCGTTGATGAGGGAGCGGACGGGGGCTTTTCCAGCCTCGACGGTTTCGTTGACGGCGGCGTGGTCGGGGATTTCAAGAATGAGGATCTGGCAGAGACCGACACGGAGGACGTCGCGGGTCTCGGCATCAAGCTTGCCCTGGCGGAGTTTTGAGATCCAGTGGTCGATCAGCCTGCGGTTGCGGAGCACCCCGAAGAGGATGGCTTGCAGCAGGCCGCGGTCGGACTTCGAAAGCATACGGCGCTGGGCGTGGCGTTCGACGAGGGATTCGGCGTAATCGTGACCCTTCGCCCAGGCGCGGAGTGCGGAGACGGCGGCCTGGCGGACGTGGAAGTTTTTGGCGGGCATCCGTGTCAGGCGGTGAGGAGATCCATCAGCTCGGGGGAAAGAAAATCCTGGCCGTGGATGATGTGGTCTAGGAGAGGGATGTCGGTGAGGGACTCGATGATGCCCTTGTTGGTTATCATCGGGGTGTCCATCTCGTCCTCCAGCTGGTTGAGGATGATGCCGGCGCAGGTGAGTCCTTTCGAGCGGATCGCGGCAAGGGTGAGGAGGATGTGGTTGAGCGCGCCGAGGCGGTTCGCGGCTACCAGGATGACGGGAAGACCGAGATCTTTCGCGAGATCCGAGATGAAATACTGTTCCGTGACAGGCACTTCCCATCCACCGGCTCCCTCGACAAGGACGGTCTGGTGTTTCCCGGAGATGGCTTCGAAGGACGAGACCAGCTCCGCCGGGTCTATGGTTCTGCTTTCCAAAAGGGCGGCGACATGGGGTGCGAGAGCGGCGTTGAAATGGAGTGGATTGACATCCTCCACTCGCAGACCCGATGCGGTCGCCAGAATGCTGGCATCCTCACGGTCTCCGCATGAGATGGGCTTGAATCCGATGGCGTCGACACCCTCAGCACGGAGTGACCGCACGATCAGTGCCGTCACATAGGTTTTCCCCACTGCGGTATCAGTCCCTGTGATGAAAAAATTCACTGGCGGCAGGGAGGTCGCGCTGCGGGAGGGGGTCAAGCCCGTAGTTGTATCCGGAGGTGTTTTCTCTTCGACCGGGATCACGAACCGTGATTCATTTCCTCTAGTGCCGCATTGCCCATACTGCCAGACTGCCATCCAGCCGGATGCCCCCGAGTGCCCCTCGTGCAGGCTTTCGTTTCCCCGGACGACCGCGCTGGTCGGAGCCGTGCCGCGTCTCACGACGGTCGTGGCGGACACGATAGGGAGGATGGGTGGAGCCACGGTCCGGAGAATCCGGAGGCGGATACTAAAAATCCAGCGACGCTTTCCACAGCTTGCCATCCAGGTGGTGATGCACAAGTTCGCCCGCGAACACCCGTTTTCCATGCACGCCTTCTGGCTTTTCAACGCCGGTGCGTTCGCGGGTGAGGCAAAGAGGGGAAAGGACAATCACGCGGTCCTCATACTTGTCGATCCGTTCCGGAAGGAGTCCGCGATCGTCCCGGGGTACGGGCTGGAGTCGCTATTGCCGCAACAGGCGCTAAGTCACCTCCTGGAGATGTCCAGTCCCGCCTTCCAGTCGGAGAAATGGGAGCTGGGTCTGGAGGTCGTTCTCGACGGACTCACACAGCTTCTGGATTCAGTCACAGTTGTCGATGATACCAGGCGGTATGGCGAAGGGGAGTTCTAGGCGAAGGCTCTCAGGAAACCGACCTCCAGTGCCAACGGTTCGGACGCGTTCGTCTCCAGGGTCTGCCGGAGCTTTTCCAAGGCATCGAGACGCTTTCCTATCGTGAAAACTGTCTCATGTTCCGCGATCTTCTCCAGGTGACCGGAGGCGTCCGGAAAATCGAGCCCTCCTGATCCAGTCTTGATCCGTATCAGATCGGCGAGCCATGCGAGGATCACATCGAGGTAGCGGTTGCGTGCTTCCAGATAATCGGCTTCCGCCCCCGCCTTGTGAAAATCCTCCCTTTCCTTCAGCCAGGTGCCGTCCGTCCCGTCCCGGTAGGTGGCGCTTTCCTCTTTCATTGCGGCTTTGGCCGCCGCCTCCGCCTCGGATTTCTTCACTGCGAGGAAATCGGTGAAGACCGACTTCATGTGTAGTGCCGCAACCGGACTTCCAAAGCCGCGTGAAGCCACTTCGTTCATTGAGGCGACAAGTTCGTCACCGCCATCGGCCGACAGTGCGCGGCCACCCGTGAGTTTCACCTGCACGCAGCGGGAAAGGATCGTCGGCAGCAGGCGCTGGGGGCGGGTGGAGAGGAGTAGAAGAAGCGTGCCGTCCGGCGGTTCTTCAAGCGTTTTCAAAAAAGCGTTCTCAGCCTGCTCGTTCATCCGGTCCGCATCGACGATCACGCCTACCTTCGTCTCTCCCTTTGGTGCGGCGAGGTGAAGGGTATGCTCGAGATCCCGGATCTCTTTGACGGAAATGCGTCGGCTTTTCGAACGCGGCCTGATGATACGCACCCATCCACCCTCCTGGTCGTCCAGCGGCAGAACCTTCTCCACCACAGGCTCGCCGAACAAATCCATCCCCCCGCCATCGGAAGGCCGTTAACCAGGGAAATGATCCGGGAGGCGAGTTCTTCTTTCCCGCAGCCCAAATCCCCGGAGACAAGGAACGCGTGGGCGAGGCGCTTCCGCTCGTAGGCGGATTTAATCAGTTCGAAGGATTTTTCGGCGGTCTGGGACACGCCGCAAAGGATGTGCCATCCCGCAAATCCATGCAAGCCGCGAGGAGGGGCGTATTGGAAATCCACCCCTCCGGCCGTGTTCCTGCGCCTCGCCAGAGGGCATTGTCCGCACTGCGGCGAGCACCCGTGAGTTGAATCCCGCAGGATTGGAGGGGATCACATTCGCGCATCCGAATGCGAGGACTCCCAGGAAAAAGAGGTAGGCGTGTTTCAGCGGCATGCCCCCATCAGACGGCACTCGGAACCATAGGCAAACCGGGAACCTTGTAATCGGGTAATTTCGGCAGGGCTGGAGTGGCTCCCGGCGGGGCTGGGCTCCCTCCCGCCCGGGCTGGCGTGGCGGATGGAGGGGCTGGAGCCTTTCATGGTAGGGCTGGCGTGGCTCCAGCCCGGGCTGGAGCGGCCCATGGATGGGCTGGAATGGCTCCCGGCAGGGCTCGCGTCACTCCAGCCCGGGCTGGGGAGATCCACGGAAGGGCTGGGAGGGCGCAAGCCCGGGCGCGGAGTAAGCCAGCCCTGCCCAAGGAGTGGTGGAATCCTTCCGCCAGAGAAGAATGGAGAAGTGAAGACTCCGCCAGAGGGCGCGGGTTGCCGGGCAGTAGGACTCAGCCCCTCCTTGACCCTCAGCGCAGCCAGAAAAGTCAGCCAAACCCGTCTCCCCTGCGATCCCGCTGCCCCCGCCCATCCTCTCTTGTACGTCCCACGGAATCATCCGGACTTCCTGAACAAGCGATATGCCGAAACAATCCGGACGCATATTGGCTCTTCTATAAGTCCCGATCTTCCCACCCACCCAATCTCTAACCCCTCCTGACAAAACCAGTGGAAACCGAATGCCTGATTGACTTCAAAAGCGCACCTGCCGAAGTTTCCCACTGAAAACATCCCACGCATATCGGTGGTCGGTGCTACTAATACCACTATTCTGCAAGAAATGATCCGCATCCTGACATTTGCCTTCTTACTACTCGTCACTTCTTTCGCGGAAGTAATCGGTGATGGCTATTTGGCTACCAGCAACGGCAAGGGCGATGATCGGGTTGTCACATTCGGGAAGTCAAAATCACGAGAACATTTCGAGACCGTTTTCCTCAAGGAAGCGCCTCACACCAAGAATTTGATGAGTGCCGCAACTTCGATCAAGACAGCTTGGAAGCTCATCGGATACTGTGACGGAAAGGCTATTTACGATCTTGTCCATTCGATACAGGCTCACGGCGGCGATTGGGCAGTGAAGACGATTCTCACAGAATCTGAATCCGGGCTGTTTCGTCCTGTATTCTCAAGAGAGACACAGCCGAGCCAGTGGCCAGTGACCGACACGATTTTTTCTTACACAAAGGGTTCGTTCGTCCTTGTCGATCGGCACAGAGAGAACGCCAAGATTTCGGGAACCTTACGGACACGTAATTCTGATCAAGAAGGACGGTTGGGCGGTCGAGAGCTTCACGAGGCATCCCCAGCTTTTCAAAAACGAATAAGCTGATCAGGTCCAGATACTGCAACCCCTATCAGCCTCCCTGTTTACATGCTTATCCGTAGTTATAACATCAACCCCGTAATCGACGCTCGCCTTCGCTGATAGGGGTGCGTGCTCTTTGACGTTCCCTGAAGCTCGGAACAGATATTTCCCGGAGGGGATTAATCGCCATCCGCGAAGATGTTGTTCATGGAGGCGAAGAAGTCGTCGAGGTCGTCGGAGGACATTTCGGTGTTCTGGATGTCGTCGAAGGTGGTGTGGTCGATGTATTTGTCGCCCATCTCGGGGATGAAGGAGGAGGACTGGCAGCCGGTTTTCTGTCCCCACTTCATGCGGACGGTGCAGTAGGTGAGGGTGAGGGACTCCTGGGCGCGGGTGATTCCGACGTAGAGGAGGCGGCGTTCCTCGTCCTTGGTGCCTTCGGTGATGGAGCGGCTGTGGGGGAGGAAGCCTTCTTCCAGGCCGACGAGATAGACGATGGGGAACTCCAGGCCTTTGGAGGCGTGGAGGGTGATGAGGGTGGCACCTTTCTTTTTTTCGAGGTCGTCGTCCTCGCGGTCGGAGGCGAGGGCGCTGTCGTCGAGGAAGGATTGGAGTTTCTTGCCTTTCTCGACGTGGGCGCGGAGGGATTCCTTGACGGAGTGGATGGCTTCGCCGCGCTGGAGGCGTTCGGAGTCGTTTTTGCAGCCGCGCTCGAGCCAGGGGAGGTATTCCATTTCCACGAGCAGTTCGGACAGGACGTCGGCGGGGTTGTCCTTGGAGATATCGATGCGGTTTTTTGCGCCGGAGATCATGGCGACGAAGTCCTCGATGGCGCCGCGGGCCTTGGCGCCGAGGGTGGCGGTGAAGAAGGGATCGCAGAGGGACTGCCAGACGGAGCGGCCTTTCTCGCGGGAGTCGTCGGTGGCGAGCGACGGCGGTGGCCTGGCCGATGCCGCGGTTCGGTGCGTTGAGGACGCGGAGGAGGGGGATGTCGTTGTCCGGGGAGACGAGGAGGGCGACGTAGGCGAGGACGTCCTTGATCTCGCGCCGGTCGTAGAAGGACTGCGCGCCGACCATGCGGTAGGGGATTTTGCGGTCGCGGAGGGCCAGTTCGAGCTTGCGGGACTGGCCGTTGGTGCGGAAGAGGATGGCGAAGTCCTCCCACTCGCGGCCGTGGGCGGTTTTTTCCCCGAGCATTTCGTCGGCGATGAAGTCGGCCTCCTCGTCATCGCCGGGCATGGCGACGATGCGGACGTTTTCGCCGACGCCACGGGTGGAGCGGAGGATTTTTTCGCGGCGGCCGGCGTTGTGCCTGATGAGGGAGTTCGCGGTGTGGAGGACGGCCTCGGAGGAGCGGTAGTTTTCCTCGAGGCGGATGATCTTGGGATCGGGGAAGAATTTCTCGAACTCCAGGATGTTGGCGACTTCCGCGCCGCGCCAGCCGTAGATGGACTGGTCGTCATCGCCGACGACGCAGACGTGGTAGGGCGGGCCGACGAGCTGCTGGAGGAGGCGCATCTGGAGGGAGTTCGTGTCCTGGAACTCATCGACGGTGACGCGGGTGTAGACTTTCCGGAAGTGGTCGCGGACATCGGCGTGCTCGCGGAGGATTTGCTCGGCGAGGAGGAGGAGGTCGTCGAAGTCGACGGCGTTCTGGGCGCGGAGTTCGTTCTGGTAGGCGACGGCGAGCTGGGCGAAGAAATCATCCTGAAGATCGGCGACATCGATGCCTTTGTTTTTCGCCTTGGAGATCTCGGAGAGGACGGTCTCGGCTTTGACCTTCTCGTCGGTGCCGCCTTTGCGGACGAGGAGCTGTTTCATGATTCCGACCTGATCCGAATAGGCCGTGATGGAAAAATTCTTCTTGTAGCCCAGCCTGTCTATACCGCCACGAAGAAGGCGGACGCAGAGGGAGTGGAAGGTGCAGACGGTCATCTGTTTGGCGGCGTGCTTGGAGACCATGCCGCCGATGCGCTCCTTCATCTCGGAGGCGGCCTTGTTGGTGAAGGTGACGGCGAGGATTTCCGCAGGCGGGACTTTCCGCTCCAGCATGTGGGCGATGCGGCAGGTGACGGTGCGGGTCTTCCCGGTGCCGGCGCCGGCCAGGATCATGACAGGGCCATCGAGATTGGCGACCGCCTCGCGCTGGGCGTGGTTGAGGGATTCGAATGCGAAGTCGTTTGCCATGAACGGGGGGACTGAATATTGGAAGGCTATGTTTGGCAACGGCGGAGGGATTTTAAAAATCACAGCCATAATTCTCGCTCAGATTGCTGAGGACGGATGGAATTTTGCCAGGATTGTGGGATCCACGCACCCCATTCTCGGTCGTTGGAAAAGAAAAACGCCGGGTCTCTCCCATCGGAGACACGGCGTTTTGGAAGATTCCTTTAAGAACGGGTTTCGAAGGTCGGAATGAAGACGGATTTTAATCTCTTCACTCCGAATTTCGAACTCCTCCCTATCAGGAAGCAGTGCGGAAGGCGGGTGCTTGGATCGTGCTGGCGACCTTGTTTCCTCCGGTGGCGATGTATTTGTCGGCATCAACGGTCACGATCTTCAGACCCATGTAGTAGGTTTCGTGGAGGGTTGTGACGGAGTCTTCGCCGAATGCCTCGCCGAGATGGGTGCGGAGCAATTCCGTTTCCTCACGACCGAGGAAAAGAAACGCTGGCGAGCGGCCGGTCTGGGATTTCTCCCGGATGATGCGGGCTACGGCGACGGTGTCCCAGTTTTCCGCGAACGTGTGCGCGGTCGGCTGCGAGAATAGATCCGGGAATACCCCCGTGTTGTGTGTGTTCATTGTGTGTGTGGTTGCGAGTTTCGGTTAGCAGTGGTGATGCCACCGTATTGCTTAAGTTTGGTTGAGCAATCTCGGCTGACAATTACGACACACACGGGCACCTCCTATCAGCGAAATCGTGCATTCCGCGCACCGGCGGTTGACTCCGCCGGTCAGCCGCCGGAATACTCCCGCCAGCGAAACGCATTTACGAATCATCATGGAAGACGTCATCATCATTGGAACCGGCTGCGCGGGATACACCGCCGCCATCTATACCGCCCGCGCGAACCTCAAGCCCCTCCTCATTTCAGGAACGCAGATAGGCGGGCAGCTCAGCACGACAACGGACGTGGAGAATTTCCCGGGCTTCCCCGACGGCGTCATGGGGCCCGACATGATGATGAACATGCAAAAGCAGGCGGAGAAATTCGGAACGCACATCGAATACGCGACCGTGGAACTGATCGAGAGAAACGAAGACGGGACTTTTTCCGTGAAGCTCGGGGAAAAAATCCTCCAGGCGAAAACCGTCATCATCGCCACAGGCGCGGCGGCGAGGTGGTTGGGGCTCCCGAACGAGAAGGAAACCGTCGGGCACGGACTCACTTCCTGCGCCACCTGCGATGGAGCCTTCTACCGGGATGTGCCGGTGGCCGTGGTGGGCGGGGGAGACAGCGCGTGCGAAGAGGCGAGTTTTCTGACCCGCTTCGCTAGCAAGGTTTACCTGATCCACAGGCGTGACGAACTTCGCGCCTCGCAGATCATGGCGGATCGGGCGTTGGAAAATCCGAAGATAGAACCGGTGTGGAACACGGCGGTCTCCGAGTACATCACGGATGAAAAAGGAGAGATGAGGGCGGTGAGGCTGACCAACCTGGTTGACAATACCGAGAGTGAGCTTGAGGTGGCCTGTGTCTTCGTCGCCATAGGACATGTCCCGAACAGCCAGTTCGTCGGGGATCTGGTGGAAAAGGATGAGGACGGTTATCTGATACAAGTGCCGGGACGCACGGCGACGAAAACTCCGGGGATTTTTGCCGCGGGCGATGTCGCGGATCACTACTACCGCCAGGCGATCACCGCGGCAGGGCAGGGATGCGCGGCGGCGCTTGAGGCCGAACGGTATCTTGCGGATCTCGAATGATGCTACGCCGTCTACGCGGCCTTTCTCAACACAGCGACCATGACACCTTGGACGTATAGTTCCTCCGCCGGGATAAGGTCAGGGAAGTCAGGGTTCTCGGCCTGAAGGTACGGTCTGCCTTTGCTGGAAATGTAACGTTTCAGTGTGGTTTCCCCGTCGATAAGCGCGGCCACGATGTCGTTGTGGCGTGGTTCGCGCTTTTCCAGCACGACGGTATCCCCATCGCAGATATGGGCTTCTATCATGGATTCTCCACGGACTTTCAGTGCGAATGTCTCGCTTTTCCGGGAAATGCCCAGCGAGCGTATGTCGATGGAGAGGCAGCCTTCCTGCTCTTGCTCCGAACCTTCCGCGAAACCGGCCGCGATCCGCCCGTAAATCGGAACGTCGCGAATTTCCTCGCGATCGAGTTCCTCGGGAAAGATCACGGCGCGGGCTTTCCCAGCAAGCCGCTGGATCACGCCTTTTTTCTCCAACGCCCGTAGATGGCTCATGGCGGCGGTTTGACTCGCGAATCCGAAATAATGCTGGATCTCCCGGGTCGAAGGAATGATTCCCGTCGTGCGGCTGCACATTTTCAGATATTCGAGAATTTCGGATTGCCGTGATGTCAGATTGAGTGCCATGGATTCATGAACAGTGTTCCGGGGAACAAAGTCAATTCGAATTTTTCACCCGACCTCCACGATGAGGTTGATTTCCACCGAAACATTCAGTGGAAGGGCAGCGGCTCCGAGGGCGGTGCGGGAGTGTTTGCCCCGCTCGCCGAAGATCTCCACCAATAGCTCCGAGGCTCCGTTGATCACTGTGGGGTGACCGTAGAAATCGGGGTCGGAATTCACGAATCCGTTCAATGAGACGATCCGTTTCACATTGTCCAGTGAGCCTACGGCCTCCCTGATCACGGCGAGCCGGTTCAGGATGATGATGCGGGCACCCTCCACGGCCTTCTCCACCGGGCAGGCGGAGGGGACTTTCCCGAGGATTTTCACATCGCCTTCAATAGGCAGGCCGCCTGAGAGAAAGAGCAGGTTTCCGCTGCGAACGCAATTGACGTAGGCGGCGACGGGCGTGGGGACTTCAGGTAGGGTGAGTCCGAGAGATTCGATTTTCGCTAGTGTGTTGTCAGGCATGCGGTGAACTCTGGATTCCGGTGTCCAAACCGCAAGCAAGATAGGAAAACAACCGGGTGCGGGGATGATCCCTTGCTTTGGCCATCCATACGCTCCAGATTCCCGGGCATGAGAAGACTCCTACCCATTTCTTTCCTTCCCATCCTGCTCTGCTCGCAACTCCAGGCGGAACTGAAGTCCGAACTGATCCAGAAAAATCTCGATCGTCCTGTCTGGGCGGGTGCGCCTGATTCCGTGAAAGGAAAGCTGTGGATCATGGAACAGGCGGGAACCGTCTGGATCGTGGATCTGAAGACCGGGGAGAGAGCGAAGGAGCCTTTCCTGAAAATCAACAGCCAGGTCACCCGAAAGAGTAACGAGCAGGGGCTTCTCGGCCTCGCTTTCGCCCCGGACTTCGAGAAAAGCGGCACTTATTACGTGAATTATAACGAGAAAGGCGGGGACACGCGCATCGTGCGCTACAAGTCGGATGACGGTCTGACGACAGATCCGGACAGCGGCGAGATCATCCTGGAATACAAGCAGCCATACGGCAACCACAACGGGGGGTGGCTTGACTTCGGCCCGGACGGTTACCTCTATATAGCGACAGGTGACGGCGGCTCTGCGAACGATCCGAAAAACCTGGCACAGAACATGTCATCGCTTCTTGGGAAAGTCCTTCGCCTGGATGTCTCCGGCGGCAAGGGCTACGGGATCCCGGAAAACAATCCCTACAAGGATGCCAAGGGCGTCAAACCCGAGATCGTCGCGAACGGCCTGCGCAATCCATGGCGTTGCTCGTTCGACCGGGAGACCGGCGATTTCTGGATAGGCGACGTGGGGCAGAACAAGTGGGAGGAGATCGATATGGTGAAAAAGGGCGGTGTGCTCGGGAAGAATTTCGGCTGGAGGCTGCGCGAGGCGGATGTGCCCAACCCCGATAAAAAGATCGCCGGGGACAAGCCGGTAGCCAACGTGGAGCCGGTCTATGTCTACGCGCACGGAAGTGGCGCGACGGAAGGACTCTCCGTGACAGGGGGTTACGTGTATCGTGGCTCAAAAATGAGCGATTTTGAAGGCCGGTATATCTTCGCCGACTATCAGAATCCACGTATCTGGTCATTCGTGATGAAAGACGGGAAGGCGACTGGTTTCAAAGACCATACGAGCGAACTCCAGCCGGAGGGCGGTCGTATCAATCTCATTTCCTCTTTCGGGGAGGACGCGGAGGGCGAAATCTATCTGGTGGATCTTTCGGGTTCGGTTTACCGGATCACCGGCGGTTGAGCGGTGAGCTGTCCTCAGTGCGCTCCCTGCGGTGCCGTGTGGTCGTGAACCAGGGGGCGGAGATTTCGATGGATTCCGCAGAGATCCGCATCGATTTTTAAAACCCCGTCCGCCAGCGCCCTTGCCTCGCGGATCAATTCCGTATCGGTGATAAAGTCGGCGAATCGTAGGTCAGTGATGCCGGATTGCGCGGTTCCCAGGACGTCTCCCGGGCCACGGAGTTGTAGGTCGGCTTCAGCGATCTCGAAACCATCGGCGGTTTTCTCCAGAACGGAGAGTTTCTCGATCGCTTCGGGAAGTTTTGAATCGGTGATAAGAATGCAGTAGCTCTTGTGCTCACCGCGTCCAATCCTGCCCCTTAGCTGATGGAGCTGTGCGAGGCCGAAACGCTCGGCGTGATGGAGGATCATGAGGTTCGCGTTCGGGACATCTACGCCCACCTCGATGACGGTCGTGGCAACCAGAGCCTTGAGTTTGCCGCTTCGGAACTCTTCCATGACGGCGTCCTTCTCCTCCGGGCGAAGCTTGCCGTGGATGAGGCCGACATTCCCTTCCCCGAGCCGTTTCCGCCATTTCGGGAAGGCCTCTGTCGCGGACTCGGCCTTCACTTTCTCGCTCTCCACAACGAGCGGGTAGACAAGGTATGCCTGACGGCCTTCGGCGAGTTGAGCTTTCACGAAATCGGTGATGTCCTTCTGCTTCGGTTTGCTGCGGAGGGCGGTGATGATCTTTCCGCGACCGGCGGGTTTCTCATCGAGAAGGGAGACATCCAGATCGCCGTAGATGGTCATGGTCAGGGAGCGGGGGATGGGGGTCGCCGTCATCACGAGGACATCGGGGAGAGTGCCCTGCCGGATGAGGGCGGCGCGCTGGGCGACACCGAACTTGTGCTGTTCGTCGATCACGACGAAGCCAAGGTCGGTGAAGAGCTCGGGATCATGGAGCAGTGCATGTGTGCCGATGACGATGGTCGGGCGGGTTGGCGGATTTCCCCCGCCTCTCACATTCCCTGTGCGGAGCACGACGTCCACGCTCAGTGGATCCAGCCATTTTTTGAACGTGAGGAAATGTTGCTCGGCCAGGATCTGGGTCGGCGCCATGAGTGCGGCATCAGTCCCGGAATCAATGGCGAGAAGCATGGCGGCGAGGGCGACGAAGGTCTTTCCCGAGCCGACATCGCCCTGAAGGAGGCGGTTCATCGGGCGGGACTGGCGCATATCCGCGACGATTTCCCGGATCGCGCGCTTTTGTGCGCCGGTGAGATCGAAGGGGAGGTTATTATAAAAAGCTTTGAGAAGGGTTGTTTTTCTCCCGAGCACACGGCCTTCGTGGGAAAAGTGAAGGGAACGCCTCCAGACCACATTGAGCTGGAGCGTGAAAAACGCCTCTAGCGCGAAGCGGCGGCGGGCGGTTTTCCCCGATTCCGCTGTAGTGGGGAAATGGGTCTCCAGAAGTTCCCCATAGCGGGATTTTTCCGAGACCGGGTAGGGGAAGGTGAGGGTATCCGGTTCAGCGTCGCGGAGGGCACCGTGGATGATTTCGCGCAGCCTGCGTTGGCTGATGCCGGAAATGTTCCTATAGATAGGGACGATACGGTCGAGGTGGATGGTCTCCGATTCCTCGTCATTTTCCGGCAGGACTTCAAGTTCGGGGTGGTCGATGATGAGCCTCCCGCCCTGTTCCTTCACCTTTCCGTAGGCGATTACCTGGTGCCCGGTGGCAACGATTTTCGACATGAAGGGCATATTGAACCAGCGGCAGGTGACCTTCCCGGAGCCGAAGACCCCGCCAGCCCCATCCAAAATCACCGCCTCGTAATATCGCGTCTTGCCGAAGCCCTTGTTCGCTGCATCGATCACGCCGCCTGTGAGACAGACGGGTTTCGCGGTCGGCTGATTCGGAAATCGGTCGAACTGGCGGCGATCCTCGTAGCGTTTCGGAAAATGGTCGAGGAGACCCGCTACCGTGGTGAACCTCGCTTCCTCAAGCGAATGGATTTCCTTCCCCGCAAGGGTGGGGATCGAAGATATGTGGTCATTTCCGGAAATCACGGGTGAAACTTCAAATTTCAAATCGCCAAACTCAAGGAAGAGTTTCCGCGGCGGTTGTGAAATAGACGACTTCCATGTAGCAACCGAATTGGTCAGATGCGATCCCCCGACATGGTGCCTTGGTCTCGCTGTTTGGACGAGGCGGATACCCAGGCGCGTTCCTTACTTCTGAAATAGGATACTGACGTGGCCTTGTGGTGGACGACACCGGTGGAGGGTCAGGTGGCGGTATGACTCCAATCCGTGGATTTCGACTTATACCCGTGTCTCGCGGCATTCGGAGTATCGGGATTTCATCAAAGTGGAAAGACTTGCGGGATTCCGGCGGTCGGGTAGTTTCCTCGGCATCCGCTGACCCATGACCACCTTTCATACAGTTCTCAATATCATCCTGCTGATCGTCGTCGTCGTGATGCTGTTCAACATCATCATTTTCGTCCACGAGCTGGGTCATTTCCTGGCGGGAAAATGGAGGGGTCTGCAGATAGACAGGTTTCAGATCTGGTTTGGGAAGCCCATCTGGAAAAAGGAAATCAACGGGGTGCAATACGGCCTCGGCTGGATTCCGGCGGGCGGTTTCGTGGCACTACCGCAGATGGCTCCGATGGAGTCCATCGAGGGTGGCAACACCTCAGGGAAACCGCTGCCGAAGATCACACCTCTCGACAAGATCATTGTCGCGATAGCCGGACCGGTCTTTTCCCTCCTCCTCGCGTTGCTCGCAGCGGTGGTTGTCTGGGGAGTGGGGAAACCCAAGGACTTCGTGCCGAATACGACTATCGGCTTCGTCCTGGAGGGCAGTCCCGGTGAGAAGGCGGGCATATTGCCCGGAGACAAAATTCTTGAAGTGAACGGCGAGGAGGTGAACGGTTTCGCGGGTTCCCTTCGGAGCGTCACGGAACGCATCGTTCTCAGCA
Source organism: uncultured Verrucomicrobiae bacterium (assembly GCA_963758175.1). Taxonomy (GTDB): domain Bacteria; phylum Verrucomicrobiota; class Verrucomicrobiia; order Verrucomicrobiales; family Akkermansiaceae; genus Luteolibacter. The sequence continues at coordinate 78,664 of CAVWUI010000002.1, read as the reverse complement.
GTGGGGACAAGATCGTTTTCACCGTCCAGCGTCCCGGGGTGGAAGAACCGCTTGAGCTTACCAGCGGGTTTGACACGCCTGACAGCAAGTGGTTCCAAAGGAGCGGACTCCGGCAGGTGGGGCTTGCTCCGGCGGGTCCGGCGACCATCGATGAGGTTTACAAGAACAGCCCGGCGAGCAAGGCGGGGCTTGAGAAGGGCGATGTGATCGTTTCCGTGGATGGCACGAACCTCTACAGCGATATCCAGTTGGGGCAGTATCTGGAGAAAAAGGATTACAAGACAGTTGTGTTGGAAGTCAGGAAGGCCGGGGGGGAGACCGTCGAGATGGAACTCACCCCCGAGGCGCCCGTAAGTCCCAAGGGTGTGAAGCCGAAGATAGGAGTCCTCTGGGATCAGACCGGTGACGTGGATGTGCGTATTGTCCATCCGAATCCTTTCCGCCAGGTCTATGACAGCCTGCACATGATGTGGGTGACGATCACCAGCGTAGCCGACCCTGGATCCAGCATAGGCGTGGATCACCTCAGCGAGCCGGTGGGTATCGGGCAAATGCTCTACCAGCTTCTCCTGACAGACGATGGCTGGAGACGCATCATCGGCTTCATGGTTCTATTCAATGTGAACCTCGCCGTCCTCAACATGCTTCCTTTTCCGGTGCTGGACGGCGGGCATATCACCCTTGCAATTTTGGAAAAACTCGCGGGCAGACCGGTACAGACGAAGGCTCTCGAGGTGATACAGACCGCCTGCGCCTTGGCTCTCATATCCCTCATGCTCTACGTGACCAGCAAGGACATCGGAGACAAGCTAGGCCGCGGCGGAGGCAAGGAGACTGGTGACATCATTTTCGCGGAATGACTGCGGAAACAGAGGACGGATCCAGATCCGCAGAGGTCTGCGACCGCTGCGGTAAGCCTTCTATAGGAAGGCTCGCAGACGAAGCCTTATGCGAGAGCTGTTCCCACGGAGCCAGCGCATGCTGCGGCGGTTTTGGTGAAACGGTGGACTGACGACAGGTTCGGGGCTTGCGCGGCATGGAGGGTCTGGAAAGAACAGGGTCGATGAATATTCTCACTCGTGAGAGGACGAAACGTCTGCGCGAGGATCTGGCGCGGTTCGAATCGATGAATTGTGAGGAAAATCTCCCACCCTACGCGATTGCGGTATATGAAGACGACCGATTTGGGGTAATCTCCAGTATCGGCGCGAGCGACTCCCCCCGGACTCCCCCCACCCGCGACCGCCGTAACCCCCCCATTGATCGGACTTCCCCCCAAGGATCGCGATCAACGCCTCCCCCGGCAAAAGCGTCGGCAGACTTCCTCCCCCCGGTTGTCTGCCGATTCGCTTTTCAGGGACTGTCCTCATCTTCCACGGTGATCAGCTTGCGCCGGACGGTGCTGAAGATCTCCTTGTTTGATGCCTCCATGAGCTGGCGCGCCCAGATCGCGCAGATCTCACGGTTGTCCGTGAGGTGGGTGTCGTCTTCGGAAATGTGGAGATCCGGCCCGCGTCGGTCGCCGACAGTCACCAGGAGTCTACCGGTTCGCGCGTCAGTGACCTTACCCTCGAAAGCGCAGACGGGCACATCCAGCGGTTTGGCGGCTGGATCCGGGAAATGCGCGTCTGTCAATGCGACCTCCAGGATCAGAGTGTCGGGCTTCGAAGGGTTGCTGACTTTGTAGAAGAGGCAGATCGGATCCGAAAAGGAGATGTTGAGGCGCTTGGTGAAATAATCCGCCAGCCCGCGCGCCTGTTTTTCGAAAGCTCTCTGATCCGGAATTTCCGCGGATTTGCTACGCTCCCAGTTCTCCAGGCGTAGGTATTTCACAGTGACAGGGCGGATGATGATATTCTTGTAGGAGGAGAGATCCATCCCCGGATCCCGCCATGAGTGCTCGAAGGGCAGCCGGGCGATTTTCTCGGAGGTATCGGTGCCGGTTGATACCAGGAACTCCGTGGGTTTCGCCGGAGCGACCGCCTGATCAAGGCCGCAGGAGGCGAGGGCGACGCAGACCGCGATGGCAGGGAAAACGCTTTTCATTGGTAGGTGAGATTAGGGGGAAACCGGCGACGGGCAAGCCGTAACGGACACTACGGGAATCCTTCTGATCAAAATTCGTTCTCCTTCCGGAGTCTTGCGAAGATTCTTTCTCGCAACACCGGGCCGCGACCGCCAGTCTATTGCCGGAAACGAAGGAAAACATTTTGAACGAGTTCAGGGAATTGGGAATACCGGCGGATCTGGTGAAAGGGTTGGAGGAGCTTGGCATCCGCACGCCGACCGAGGTGCAGGAGCGGGCGATCCCGTATCTGATGAAGAACGGAGGTGATTTCGTGGCACAGGCGCAGACGGGGACGGGAAAGACGGCGGCGTTCGGGCTGCCGCTGCTGACAAAAGTCGATGGGAAGAAGCCGCACATCCAGGGACTGGTCATCGCGCCAACGCGGGAGCTAGCGAAGCAAATAGCGAAACAGCTTTTCCGCTTCACGAAATTTTCCGAGAAAATCTTTGTCGAGGCTCTTACCGGCGGAGAGCCGATGGACAGGCAGATCGCCAATCTGAAACGGCCCACCCATATCGTGGTCGCCACTCCGGGGAGGTTGCTGGATCTCATTGGAAAGAAGGCGCTGACGCTGGAGGGTGTGAAACATCTGGTCCTGGACGAGGCGGACGAGATGCTTTCGATGGGCTTCAAGAAACAACTCCTCACCATCTGCGCGCTGACCCGAAAGAGACGCAGCACCTGGCTTTTTTCCGCGACATTCCCCGATTCCATACAGGCGCTCGTCAAAGGCACGATGCCAGGCCAGCCGGAGGTTCTGACAGTGGATAAGGCCCATGTCGTGAACAAGGACATCGACCACCGCTACGTGGTGCGGACCAAAGATGAGAAGAACGAATATCTCGCGGAATTTCTCGCCGACAGGGAGGAGGAGCGCGGGCTGGTCTTCGTGAGGACAAAGGCGGGAGCGGTCGCGCTGGGAAGGCAGTTGGAGAAGCTCGGCTTCCCGGTCGATGTGATCCAGGGGGATCTCTCCCAGCGCGAACGGGACAAGGTGATGCGCGGCTTCAAGAACGAGCGCACCCGCATTCTGATCGCCACGGATGTCGCGGCGCGGGGGATTGATGTCGAGGGGCTGACTTTCGTGATCCATTACCAGCTCCCGGAGCAGACGGAATACTATACCCACCGTAGCGGGCGCACCGCGCGGGCTGGGAAAAAGGGGACATCCATCGCCCTGATCGATCCGCGCGAGCGAAAGAAGATCAGGAGATTCGAGGAGGAGCTGGGCGTTACTTTCACCGAGATCGGCTAGGCCTGTTCCCCTTCCCATCCGTTCCCGCTTTTTGTGAAGACACGGCTTCTTTCCGGAAGAAACTGATCCGACTGCCAGCGCCAGAGTTCGATCTCGATGGCATCGCGGGATAGGGTGAGCAGGTGGAAGCCGTTTGGCTCGCCTTTGAGTCTGGTGGAGCAGATGGACGGCGCCTGGGAGACGACAAGCTTTCGGGCATCCGAAAGTGTCTCCGGAAACAGCGCGATCCGTGACTGGTGGAAATGACCGGCGAGTATCAGATCGATCCCGGCTCTCTGCAGGGATGGCCGCACCAGCGGCATGGGGGAGACCAGCGCCCGGGCTTTATCCCCGGAGCCCAGGACGGGATGGTGGATGCCGTAGACCCGGAGCTGGTTTTCCGGGAGGTTCTGGAAGAAATTCTCCATCGCGTGGAGTTGGATGGGGCTAAGAAAACCGCGCGACCAGTCGAGGTGCCAGCCGAAGGGCGTGCAGGAATTCGCGGTGGCGAGCGAGCCGATGTCTCCCAGTTTCACGGAAGGTTCCTCCACCTCGGATACGTGTTTCCTGAAGCGGCGAAAGGGGGAAAAGAAGCGGTCGATGATGTGGTTGAGGCCTGGGACGTCGTGATTGCCTGGGAAGGTGACGAGCGGCTCCGGCAAGGACGCGAGCCATTCTTTGGCGAGAGCGAACTCGAACCTCCTGCCCCGCATGGAGAAATCCCCCGACACCACGGTGAGATCGGGATCGAGTCTTTTTGCCAGACTCGATGCCTCGCGGGCGATGCGCGGCTGATACGCGCCGAAGTGGGGATCGGAATAATGAAGCAGGCGGAAGGACATCAGGAAGCGGGCACGCGGGGGCGCAGGACTTTGAGTGATTTCGGCAGGATGCGCATGCGGCAGGGCATACTCATTGAGACGATCTCGCCATCTATCATTGCGGGGATGCTGCGGCGGCGTTTGACTTTCACCGTCAGCTCGCTGGTCTCGATGCGGCTCATCCGCTCGGTATCGAGGATATTCCCCGAGATGTATCCCACGGCGGCGGAGAGCAACTCGACACGCGTGAGGTGACCGGACACATAGGCGCTCAGTTCGCCCGATGAGAGGCTGTCACGCACGGGGATGATACCTATGCTTTCCTGGTAATGGCCAGGGGCGAAGGCCGCCAGCCGGGTGCGACGCTCTATGATTGCGTCCTCGCTGGTTATCTCCAGATCAAGCGCGGGCGAATTGACCGCCACGGTGGCGATTTCCCGGACGATGCCTAGCGACTTCTTCCACCAGGACTTGCCGTGGAACTCCTCCCGCGATTTCGCAAGCGTGGGGTAGAAACCGATGACCGTCGCGCAGAGGCAGACATGGTCGTTCACCTCCATCAAGTCTATTTCCACGATGTCAGCGTCCATCAGTTGCTCCGCCGCTTCGAAGGGATCCAGAGCTATACGGAGGTCGCGCGCTTCGAGATTGAAGGTGCCCAGAGGTATGACCCCGAGAGCCTTCCCACTGTTCTTGAGCAGCTTCGCTGCGGACGTGATCGTGCCATCACCGCCACCGACGAGAAGTGCGTGGGATTCGGCTTTCGCGGCTTTTTCCAAAGTCCCGTTCAGTTCGGCAGGAGAAACCACTGAAAGTTCAAGTTGGTGGCCGTGTTCAGAAAAAAGCCGTTTCAGCCTGTTCTGCTGCTCCATGTCCCGGAACGTTCGGGAGCCTGACTCCCAGTTGATGACTGCCTGGTAGAGCATCGTATCTCAGTTCTGAACCCGCTGCGGATTGAAATACAACGAGTCCGTGGCATATCCCAGAGTCCTCGCTTTAGATATCTGGCGGGAAAAATCTCCACGGGAATCGCCGGAATTCTTTGAAAGAAGCCAGAGGAATTTCTTGTCCGGAGATCCGACCAAGGCTCGTGTGTAGTTCTCATTCACATCGAGAACCCAGTAGTCGCCGGCCACGAGGTTGGCTGGAAACCGGTCAAAGCGGACGAGCAGTTGCCCGGGTTCCCCCTCGCCGGCGTTTTTCGCGGTTCCTGTGATGGAGGTGGTTTCACCGTCTTTTTTCAAACCGTCATTGCGGACGCTGATCGTGCCGTCCGGGTTCAGTCCATAAGTGGCTTTCGCTGCGACCAGGTCTTTTTCGAACGGATTTGGGAGTCTTGCGATCTCATGCCATTCACCGGCATACCGAGATCGGTCACAGCTTCGCGACAGTTGGCGGAATCTGCTGCTGGGGCGAGCAGGAACTGTAAAACTGGACGAGGACGACCAGGATGATTCCGAGAGCGATAAACTTCATGATGGGTTGATGCCGGGTTCCAGTCGGGTTTCGCACTGAACGTGCCAAGCGGATAGTCCTGCTTCGGGAAGGAAGCGAGGTATAGGTAGAAGGCGTATTGCAAGATTCAGGGGCGATCCTCAAATGCAATGTGCATCAGGGGATGGGTCGCGATTCCCTACTTGGTCTTCATAACGCGAACTCCGACCCAGGTGTCGTCCGGAGCCTGTGCTTTCATTTCCTCGCATCGCGCCAGGTAGGTCTCGCAGAGGGCGTCGCTAGGATTGAGGGCGAGTGCTTCGGTGAGCTGCTTCGTGGCGCGGTCGAATTCGCCGCTCCTGTAGAATTTCAGCCCGGCCTTGAAATGGCCGACCACTTCCTGGAGATTCGGGAAAGTTTCCTCCGTATGGAAATCGAGGATCTCGTAAACGCTTACCGGTTCGGTCTTTCCCTTCACAACCACGAGATCGATTTCGCGCATGCGATAGGAGCCTTTCAGTTTTCTGACAGTGGCCTCGCTAACGAGAATCCGTGCGGAGTATTCCTTGCATGCGCTCTCCAGGCGGGCGGCGAGATTCACCCCATCACCTATGACCGTGTAGTCCATGCGCTTCGGCGAACCTATGTTTCCGGAGACAATGGTGTCGGTGTTCAGACCTATTCCCATATCGATGGCTTTCTGACCGCGTGAGACGCGGAGCTCGTTCAGCCTGTCGAGCTCGGTGATCATCGTGATCGCGGCACGCACGGCCCGGTCGGGATCGTCGCCATGCCCGACGGGGATTCCGAAAACGGCCATCAGCGCGTCGCCGATGAACTTGTCGAGCATCCCTTCCTCGCGCGTGACGCAGTTCACCATCAGGGTGAAATACTCGTTGAGAAGCGCGACCGTGCCCTGCGCGCCAAGCTCCTCGGTCAATGTCGTGAAAGACCGAATGTCCGAGAAAAGCACTGTCGCCTCCACGCTGCGTCCGCCCAGCAGATCGCCGCCGGATGCAAGCAGCTGATCGGTCAGTCCCGGATCCATGTAACGGGACATGGTGGATTTCATCCGCTTTTCCGAGGAGATGTCCTCAAGCATCAGCATGGTTCCCAGGCGTTTTTCCTTGAGACTGATCAGCGGCTGTATGGTGAGATTCACGTTCAGCGTCTCCTCGCCGAAGACGATTTCTCCATCCATGATCACGTCGGAGGCGTTGGCACCCGCGCCTTTGGCGATGCGCTCGTTCACCCATCCGTTCTCCCCCGTGAAGATCTCGCCCGCCGGTCTGTCGATGATTTCGCCGCTTTCGGAGCGAAGGATGCGGTAGCCGGCCGCGTTGCATGTCTGAACCTGTCCCTCCTCGTTCAGTGTGATCACTCCGCTCGTCATGGATTCCAGGACGGACTCGTTGTAATTGCGCATGTTCTGCACGTCATCGAAAAGCTTCGCGTTCTCCAAGGCGATCGAGACCTGCGCTGTGAAAGCGCGTAGCCTCGCCTCGTCCTCTCCGGTGAACGGGCCGCCGCGTTTGTTCAGCGCCTGGGTCACGCCGATGACACGGCCGTTCTTGTTCACCACAGGCACGCACAGGATGGAACGGGTGAAGTATCCGGTCTTCTTGTCGAACGCCGGATTGAACCGCAGATCCGCGTAGGCGTGCGGGATGTTGATCGTCTCGTTCGAGGTGAAGACGGCTCCGGCGATGCCGACGTGGTTGGGCAGGCGTATCTGCACCGAGTTGAGACCCTCTCCCACCTCGGACATAAGCTCACCGGTCTTCTCGTTATTCAGGAAAAGCGTCGAACGGTCGGCCTTGAGCATACGGGCGGCCTCTCCCATCACGCGGCGCAGCAGGACGGAGAGATCCAGCGAGCTGGTGATGTCCGCCACGAGATCGAGGAACTCCATTTCCTGCTTCCGCGTCTTCACCATGTGCTCCACGTATTGCGAGCTTTGCAACGCGACGGACGCCTGGGTGGCGATGGCTTCCAGAAGCTCGAGGTCATCGGCCGTGAATTCGCCGGATCGTTTGTTCAGGGCCTCAACCACACCGATCACGTCACCCCCGGCTGTTACCACTGGTGCGGCCAGGATGCTCTTTGTCCTGAAGCCGGTATTGTCGTCCGTATCACGGCTGAAACGCGGATCCGAGTAGGTGTCATGGACGATCTCGCCCTTCCCGGACTGGAAAACGGAACCCGCGATACCGTTGTCGTTCAGCAGGCGTATCTCGCGGTTGAAAGTCCCCTGTGCGACTCTCGAATAAAGTTCGCCTGTCGCCGGATCATTCAGAAACAGGGTTCCGCGCTCGGCGTCCATTTCCCTGGAGATGATCTCGACCAACGTTTCAAGAAGCTCGTCGAGATTCTTGATCGTGGCCACGCGGCGGGTGAGGTTCAGGAGAAACTCGCTGCGCCGCAGACTGGCGCGCAGCGAGGCCATGGTTTCGCGGGTTTTTCCCGTTTTCGTAGTTTCAGTCGGCATGGTGTTTTTCAAGTTCCTCGCGCAAAGCCGAGATGGTTTCCCGCAGGTGGCGCGCCTCGTCGCCGTGCGCCCGCGACTGTTTCTCAAGCTCATCGGCATGATGGAAGAGCTTTTCCTCCAGACCCGTCCTGAGAGAGGCGATGGTACGCTGGAGCTGTGTCTTCTCATCGTGGATCTCCGCGACCGCGGCCTGGACGGCCTCCGCTTTCCCCGCCAGGACTTCCTCCATTTTGTCCCTCAGCCCCTGGACGGTGGATTTCAGTTGGCGAACCTCGTCACTACCGGTGGCGACCGCGGCCTGTATTGCGTCCGCCCGCTCCGCCCGGACGAGCTCCAGTTCGTCGCGCAGCGCGACGATCATACCCTTGAGCTGCCGGTTCTCCGTCTGAGCCTCATACAGTCCGTCCTTGTCATCAATCTCCGCTTCATCCGACTTGATGCTCACGCCTTTCATTATCGCAGGGATCTGCGGCCAACAGCAAGGCTCAAGTGGACGCCCGGACGGTGCCGGACTGTTAGTGACTCCTAGTCTCTGGAAATTCTCTTCGAAGAGTAGCCGACCTGCGGATGACTGGTGCTGTCGTAGGCGCTTCCGGTTCCATCCCAGTCTTCGACCGGGGAGTTGAAAACGACACCCTCGGAAACGCAATCCGCGAAAACAACGTTGCCAATCTTCGCACCGAAGTCTTTGGCGTCTTCCGCAGGGATAAACACGCAGTTTTTCAAGGTTGTCGCCTTGTCGTCCTTCCCGTCGGTCTCGGCAGCGGCGCGCCTCAGGCCGATAAAAGTGGAGTAGGAAACGGAGACCGGCTCTCCCTTTGTCCACACACCGATGGTGCTGCGGTCTGAGAAGCAGTTCACCATCTCGCCGGTTTTCCAGAACCGGAAACTGCGGCGGCAGCGGGTGGAGACACAGTCGGAGAGCGTGACGGCATCGACCTTGAGATCGAATCCCGCGTCCTGGTTGCGGAGGGCGCGGCAGCGTTTGAATACCACATCAGTGGTGTTCCCCTCGATAACGAAACCGTCCCCGTTGGTATATTTTCCCTTCTGGTTGGACTTGATGTTGTTTTTGGCAACGCAATCCTCGAAGAGGAAACCGGTGTTCGGGGTGCCCCCATTGTTCACATTGAAGCCGAAGGGAAGGAGTTCGGTTTTCGTCTCCCAAACGGCGTCCCCCTCTGAGCAATCCGCGAGACAGTTTCTCAGAACCACGTCGTTGCAACCCTGTTCGAAGCGGTAGCCGTGTTTGCTGTAACGCCTGAGAACGCAATTCGTGAACTCCAGCCCGTCGCAATCCGAAAGGTAGAAGCCGTGGCGCATGCGCTCGACGGAAATGTTCTCAAATTTCAAGCCGACGCGGGGGGAATCGGGGGAGACCTTCGCAACAACTCCGAAGCAGTAGTCGCGGATGGACAGGTTCTTGAAAACGGTATGGGAAAGGCCGGGGGCGAGTAGAATCGCGGTGGCGCCTTTGTCCGGCCTTTCAATCGTCCAGGATGATAACAAGACAGCGCCATCCTGTGCCTCTATGATCTTCGGCATTCCCTCTTTACCCCCGGTTCCCAACGCCAGCTTGATGTCCTTGTATTCGCCGGGAGCGAGCAGGAGCCTGTCTCCCGGAGCCATTTTTTCGTCGAAAATGACGGAGATGGAGGAAGCCGGGGCGGGGTCGGTCGGCAGGGAGCCACCGCCGACACCCGCAGGGGACACATGGAAGTCCGCTGCATTTGCCACGGAGGGCAGAATCGAGATCAAAAACAAGCAGGCCAGTATCCTGGAATAGAATTTCATGTAAGTGGCAGGGATACGACTGTCGCATTCGCCATCATTCAACAAACCACGGCAAGTGCGATTTATGAGGGCTAGCCAGGGTCGATTGGCAGCAGAACCCACTTCGGCCTTTCCTCGGAAAGGATGATTTCCACCGGGAGGCGATGGGTGATGCGGGGCGGGGGTGCCTCCGAGGGTGCGGCCGACGTCTGCCTGATCCATGTCCAAGCGGATATGGCCGGAATCGCGAGGAACGTCATCAGGAACAAGGGAGCCGCTTTCTTCAGAAACCGTTTGATAAGGAAGAGTTGCCAAATTTTTCAAAAATATCAAGTTTTCCGTAATATTTTTAAAAATCTTATTGGATGGATGTCCGAGGAGACCCGGGATAATGTGATGAGCAGACCGTATGACACGACAGAATTCAGATGATCACAGGGGAAGGCAGATACTCGTCGGAGCGGCGATTCTTGGGGTGATCGCTATACTGGTCTGCGGTCTGCTGGTCGGATGGCGGCTGATTCCCGGCTGGGTGGGAGAGGCTTTCGGGATGGTGGCAGGAGTGATGTCCACTCCGTTTCTGATGGAGGGGTCGTTCATCGTGATCGGATTTCTTTCGGTGCTCGGTTTAAATATCTGGCGCAGGCACAAGGAAGGGGACGAGTTCGTCGAGATCGAGACCGGTGCGTCCAAGAACAGCGGCCAACCCGATCCGGAGTGATGGTGAGTGTCGCAGAACCGCAGAAGGAGATTCGTTTCACCCGCTCCGGACAGGCGGTGACGTATTGCGTGGCAGGCGCTGTTTTCGTAGGGGTGGGTGTTACTCTTGCGGCCACCGGCTACTACAGGTATCTGAATCCGGCGGTGCCGCACGCGGCTTGGTCGACTCCGTTTTTCCTGCTGGGCGGGGGAATTTTCTGGCTGGCGACGCATCTCGCGAGACACGCGTATCTGATCCTGACTCCCATGGGACTGGAGATTTTCCCGTTTTTCCGGCCAGCGAAAGGGATGCGGATGGTGATGTGGCAGGAGATTTCCGCCGCGGAGCTGAACGGGGAGGTAACCATGCTCACCCTGCATTTCAACGAGGAGAGGACGGCGGGCATGCATCTTTCCCTGAGGCCGGTGAGGAAGAATCTGCGCCCGCTTCTGGCAAAGGCGATTCAGGGCAGAGCGGAGAAGAGGTAGGGCACGGATTGTGGCCCCAGGTCGCGCTGTGGAGGCTCATGCGCTGCTCACAGTTGTTATTTCGGAAACACGACTTTGAGAGGTTGAAGGTGACTTTTGTCTTTTCACGCGGGGACGGAAGGCCGAAGACGGGGCATGAGACCGCATTCGAGACAGATTCTATCAGTGGAAGAGACTTTCGGGAAAAACGGGTGGCATGTGGAGTTGGTGGAAGGGCGGGAGGTGCTGAGGGCGGGGTTTGAGGCGCATCACACGCGGGTTGACCTGACAGTCCAGGCATTCCCTGAGTTGAACGCGCTGAGCGTGGTCGGGGAGAGCCCGATGTTCATCGCGGAGCCGCAGATGCCTGCCTTGCTGGAACTGCTGATGCGGGGCAACAAGCAGCTGACCCTGGGGAGCTTCGAATACGATCTGGACAGGGAGATGCTGGTCTTCCGGGTGACGAATCTATTCGAGCGGGAGAAATACGACGCGGACATCGTGGTCTCCATGGTGCACTGCGCGATCGCGGAATTAGATAGGATCGTGCCCTACGCCGCTATCGTCAGGGGGACACCCGCGGATCTGGTTGACGACCTGGATCTGGTGAGGCTGCTGGAAAGGGAGGATGTGATCCCGCCGGTGCCGGGGGGTGAAGAGGAGGAATATTAACGCCAACTTCCAGCGGCTGTATCCTGATCGCACGTCGTGTCCCGAAACGCGGCAGCTAGGCCAGCAGCGGGCCACTCGGGCGTGGCGAACGAGGAATTCCTCGGCCATCCTGTCGTAGGCTGCGGCTCCCTGGCTATTGGGATCGTGCTCGAAGATGGTTTTCCCATGGGAGGGAGCTTCGCTGATGCGGATGGTACGGGGGATCACGTTCTGGTAGATCTCATCGGGGAAATAGTTGGTCACCTCCTCGACGACCTGTTTGGAGAGGTTTGTACGGCCGTCATACATCGTCATGACGATGCCCTCGAGTTTGAGGCCGGGGTTGGCTCCGGAGCCTCTGATCTCATCGAGGACGCCGACGATTTTCGCGAGACCTTCCAGGCCGAACCATTCGCACTGGAGGGGTATGAGTATCTCGTCGGCGGCGGCCAGGGCGGCGGTCATGAGAACCCCGAGGGAAGGCGGGGTATCGAGGATGCAGAAGTCGAAAAGATCGTTGGGCTTGAGTCCCTGGAGAATCCCGCGAAGCCGCGTGAGGTGGTCGTCGGAGCGGGCGAGTTCGATCTCGATGCCGGCGAGATCCATTTCCGAGGGAACGAAGGTGAGGTTTTCCCTACCGGACTGCATGAACTGATCGCGGATGTCCTTTTCCCCGAGGAGGACGGGGTAGATGGAGGAAAGTGGCTCCGCCTCTATTCCGAGACCGGAGGTACAGTTCGCCTGTGAGTCCAGATCCATGAGCAGGACGCGCTGGCCGCGGAGGGCTAGCGCGTGGGAGAGATTCATGGCGGTAGTGGTTTTTCCCACACCACCTTTCTGGTTTGCTACTGCGATTACTTTCACGAGCCGCGAGGATGGCGGGAAATTCTGATTTTCAAATGTTAAACTTCGAAAGCCCGCAATCCCTGTGATATGTAATGAGGCATGGAAGTGCCGGACGCGGGATTCGAGGTGGAGGGAATCGTGATCTCACCTGGCCACGATTTCCGGGGGCGCCACGGAATAGGTAGGCTGGAGCACGGTGCCATCGGTCTGGATGAGGTCGCGTGTGTGGCCGGGCGCGGGCTGAAAGGGGACAGGTATTTCGATTTCAAGGAGGACTACAAGGGGCAGGTGACGTTTTTTTCGGCGGAGGTCCTGACCGAGCTTGAGGAGAGATACGGGAAAGTCGGGTTTGTGGCTCTAAGGCGGAATGTCCTGGTGCGCGGAGGAAATCTTGAGAGTCTTGTCGGGAAAAGATTTTCCGTTCAGGGGGTTGATTTCGAAGGCAGCGAGGAGTGCAGGCCTTGTCCATGGATGGACGAGGCGGTGGGGGACGGCGCGGAGGATTTTTTGAGAGGAAAATGCCGTGGAGGGCTGCGGGCGAGGATTCTGACGGACGGGAAACTCAGGGTTCCCATTTCGAAAGGCTGAGAGGGATTGCACTGTTGCAAGTCGGGTCTGTGGTTGGCAGATTTTCCCCACGTGATGACAGGAGAAACGGTTACGAATCTGGCGGCCTACCGCTTCGTGGAACTTGCCGGGCTGAAAGAGCTCCGGGAGGAGTTGCTTGAATTGTGTAAGGATGCGGGGTTGCGGGGCACAATCCTTCTCAGCAGGGAAGGAATCAATCTGTTCGTCGCGGGTTCGGACGCCGGGATTTCAAGCCTGATGGCAAGACTGCGGGAAATCCCGGGGTTGGAGGATTTCGAGGGGAAAATCAGTGAGAGCGGGAACCAGCCGTTCAGACGAATGCTGGTGCGGATCAAAAAGGAGATCATTTCTTTCGGCGTGGACGGTGTGGAGCCGGGGAAACGGACTTCGCCCAAGCTTTCCGCGAAGGAACTGAAGCGGTGGCTGGACGAAGGTCGGAAGATCACCCTGCTGGACACCCGGAACGATTACGAGGTGAAGCTTGGAACCTTCTCTGGAGCGGTGGTGCCGGACATACGGACTTTCCGTGAGTTCCCCAAGGCGGTGCGCGAACTGCCGGAGGAGATGAAGGAGGAGACGGTGGTGATGTTCTGCACGGGCGGGATCCGTTGCGAGAAAGCGGGGCCGTTCATGGAGATGGAGGGTTTCAAAGATATATATCAGCTCGATGGAGGCATACTCAAATATTTCGCGGAATGCGGCGGTGATCACTACGATGGGGAATGTTTTGTTTTCGATCAGCGTGTGGGTGTGGATCCGGCATTGCGGGAGACGGACACCGCGGTCTGCTATGCCTGTCAGGCGCCGCTGGAACTGAAGGATCAGGAGGATGTGCGGTATGTGGCGGGAAAGACCTGTCCTCATTGTTTCGTGCCGGAGCCGGAGAGGATGGCGGATCGGATAGCGGCGCCTCAGGCGAAACTGGACGCGGTTTGCGAGGTGCTGCCGGGTTCGGTGCCGATGGAAAACCGTAGGCCGGTGAACGTTTCGGCAAAGTATGACAGGTGGACTCTGGGGGATCTGCTGGTGGATCAGTTCCCCCAGGTTTCCCGGGAGGAGTGGGAATCGCGTTGCGCCGAAAACCGGTTTGTGAGCTACGGAGGCAAAGCGCGGAGAATGGATCACGTGGTTCGCGCGGGGGAGAGGATACTGCAGATATTTCCTCCTGCGGTGGAGCCGGATGTGGCGAAGGGAATACGCGTGGCGTATGACGACGAGGCTCTGGTTCTGATCGAGAAGCCCGCACCCCTCCCCATGCATGCGAGCGGGAGGTTTCACCGGAATACCCTGCAGTTTCTTCTCAATGAGGTCTACGAACCGAAGTTTCTCCGGCCAGTGCACAGGTTGGATGCGAACACGCGGGGACTGGTGCTTTTCGCGCGGACGAGGCATTTCTGCCGGCTTATGCAGCGCCAGTTCATCGAGGGGAAAGTGGAGAAGATCTACCGGGCAACGGTCATGGGCTGGCCGGAATGGGAAGGGAAGATCTGCGAGGCTCCAATCTCCGCCGGAGCGGTGTCGGGCCGGGAGGACGTTTCGTGGACGAAAACGGGCTTTCGGCGAGGACGGAGTTCAAGGTGGTGGAGCGACGTGTGGACGGAACAGCCAGGGTGGAAGCGAGGCTGGGCACCGGCCGGACGAACCAGATCCGGGTGCACCTGTGGGAGCTTGGCTTTCCCATCAAGGGGGATCCGTGCTATCTGCCGGGTGGAAAAATGGGTGGCACCCAGACGATTTCCGTGGATGACGCGCCGATGGAGCTGGAGGCATGGAAACTTGCCTTCACTCATCCGGTTTCCGGCGAGCGGATGGAGTTCGAAAATTCCCTGCGATGAATGAAATCTCCCGATGATCCAATGTTCGCGGGTATGTCACGGAGCGAAAGATACCTGGTCGGGGTCTCCGGCGGTGTGGACTCGATGGCGCTGCTGCACATGATGCGTGAAGCGGGATTCTCGGATGTGATCGTCTGCCACCTCGATCACGGACTGCGCGGTGGGGAATCGGATCGGGACGCGCGTTTCGTGGAGCGGGTGGCGGCGGAATGCGGTCATGTGTTCGAGGGGGGGAAAGTGGATCTCCATGCGCTGATTGAGGAGACAGGCAAATCCATGGAGACCGCCGGGAGGTCGGCGAGGCACCGCTTCTTCGCGGAATGTTCCGGCAGGCACGGCTGCGAATCCCTTGTCCTCGCCCATCATGCGGACGACCAGGCGGAAACAGTCCTGTGGAATCTGATACGCGGCTCGCATGGATGCCGGGGGATGGTGGAAAAACGGCATCTCATGGTTTCAAGCGCACGATTGGTTGTCTTCCGGCCGCTGCTCGGAGTTAGGAAACAGGAACTGTATGAATGGATGGGGGAGCGCGGATTGGAATGGCGGGAGGACGGTAGCAACGCGGTAAACGACGTGGTGCGGAATCTCCTGCGCAACGAGGCGATCCCTTTGCTGAACAGGATCGCCAACCGTGATGTTTCGCCGATGCTGGCCAGGGCGGCGGAGACGGACGGGGAAATGCGCGAGGTGGTCAGATGGGCGCTTTCCCAGGCCAGGGTTTTCGACCCCCAGGGTCGCCTGCATATCGGAGTGCTCGGCGAGCTTCCGGCACTGCTTCGAACCGAGGCGATCAGAAGTCTGCTGGTTCGCTCGGGAATCGGGGGGATTGATTCGGCTCTGTTGAAACGATGCGCCGGCATCATGGACGTTACCCTGGCGGCCAGCGCGAATCTGCCGGGAGGCGCCCGCCTGAGAAGGAAGAAAGGCAGGCTTTTTGTCGAACCAGGTTGAGGCGGGGCTTGCTTTTCCATGGAGCAGCAGTGCATTTTTCCGCCGTGTCCGATACCCAAGTCGCCCCGGAGAAAGCAAGACGTTGGAGCGCGTATGTCTGTCCGGACTGCCGGTTCGTCTTCCGCGTGCCGCGTGACTACGATGGAGAGGGCATCGTCTGTTCCTCCTGCCGGCGCATGTTACGCATTCCCAGGGAGGACGACGAGACCGCCCCGCTGATGGCTCCAATCCAGAAGATCGGTTTCTCGGAGGAGGCTGACAAACGTGGCGAGAAACGCACCCGTAGCGTCAGGAAGAAAAAGCAGAAGGAGGCGGAGGCTCCGGGATGGGACGCGAGCTCTGGCTCCTGGAGATCCACAAAAAAGTCATTCTGGAAGCGTGCGATGCCGGTCCTGGCCTGGGGTGGCGGAATGGCAGCCATCGCCTCTGCAGCCGTTTTCCTGGTGAAACTGAGTGAGGCGGAACCCGAGAACGACGTGCCTGACGTGGTCGCGGAGCAGGACAAGTTCGACGAATTGGTGGGGAATCCACTTATCGTTCCCGAGGACGAGTTGGAGGCGGAGGTTACCCTACCGAAAGTGATGAAAAAAAGCGAGGCCGACTTCCTCGCCGAAGCTGAGCCATTGGCCAAGGCTTTCCTTGAGGCGGAGCGCACGGAAGACATCCTTCCTCTGATCCATGATCCCGCGCGCGTGCGCCGAAACCTCCGCACGTTTTATCCCGAGGACACGATAGAGCCGATGGGTCTTTCCAAATTCAATTCCACCGGACAGGTCAGCTATAAGGACAGTTTCGCCGCCGTCACCGTCCTGACTCCGGATTACGAAAAGAAACAACTCGCTTTCATCGATGGTGAGGACGGGCTGAAGATCGACTGGGAAAGCTGGGTCGGCTGGTCCGATCTCCCGTGGCCGAAGCTTGTCGAATCCAGGCCGCGCAAGTCCGTCCTGGTGCGGGCGATGGTGAAATGGGTGGACTACTACAATTTCGGATTCTCCGACGAGGACGAATGGAGATCCTACCGCCTCGTTTCCCCGGATGGCGGGACGACCCTCTACGGTTACGTGGAGCGAAACTCCCTCCTCGACCAGCGGCTCCGTCCCGGCGAACCCACTGCCACTGTCGCGGTCACACTCACGATCCACTTCCGGGAGAACGAACAGGCGCCGAACCAGGTCGTGATCGACAGCCTCGTATCCGACGGCTGGGTGGTCACGGGCGAGAAAAAGTGACCCGGCGCCCTCAAAATCAACGACATTCGACGACATCAGTTGGCGACGATTCGCCTTCCGTAGTGTCCAATGAAACTCCTGACAATCCATGATACGATTCCTCTACCCTGCCTCCCTGATTTTCTGGCCGCTTCTGGCGCCCATGGCTCATGCAGTGAGTCCTTTTTCCCTCGATCTGCTGGGCGCTGTGGTCGCTGAAGGGGACGCTGCGGAGATCGCCGGGGAACCGGCCCAAGAGCCTTCCGCTTTCAACCTCGTTCCCACGGATGTGATCCCCGGCAACCTGATCCCGGAAGGCACGACGATGACCATGTTCGCCTCCAAGGAGGACAGCGGGATCGTCAATCCCACCGCTCTTTGCTTCGATGAGCAGGGGGCGCTCTTTCTCGCTGAGACTCCTCGTTTCGGAACTCAGGTTCTGGACGCGCGCAACCATAGATACTGGTTTCTTGACGATCTCAAGGCGCAGACCACTGCCGACCGGCTGGCTCTTCATGAGAAATGGAAAAACAAGGTTTCATTGGAATCCCTCCGCGGGAATTCGGAACTCGTCCGCAAGTTCACCGATGCGGATGGCGACGGGAAATCCGATTCCGTCACCACTTTCGCCGACGGCTTCGACGACATCCTCGACGGCACCGGCGCGGGGGTATTCGCACACGAGGGAAAAGTCTACTTCGCCTGTATTCCCAAACTGTACATCCTGGAAGATACGGATGGCGACGGCATTTCCAACAAACGCGAGGTCATCGCCGATGGCTTCGGGGTGAAGATCTGGTTTTCCGGCCATGACATGAACGGCTTCGCCCTCGGCAACGACGGGCGTATCTACGCGACCATCGGTGACCGTGGATTCAGTATCACGACCAGGGAGGGCGAAAAAATCCATATGCCCAATCGTGGCGCAGTGATGCGGTTCGAACCCGATGGCTCCGGGTTGGAGATCATCCATACAGGCTTGAGAAATCCCAAGGAGATCGCTTTTGACGAGCTCGGGAACGGCATGACCGTGGACAACAATTCCGACCAGGGCGACAAGGCGCGGCTGGTATATGTGATGGACGGAGCTGACTCCGGCTGGAACGCGGGACATCAGGCGATGCACAGTTTCCGCGAGGAGATCGGCCTCCCCGGGCTGCCGATCAACATGTGGATGGCGGAGAAAATGTCGCTGGTTCGCAATGACTCCCAGCCGGCATTCATGATCCCGCCGGTCGCGAACATCACCAACGGGCCATCCGGTCTGACATATCATCCGGGCACCGGCTTTCTGAAAAGCCAGAAAGGCCGTTTCCTCATCTGCGATTACCGTGGAAACCAGCCGAAGTCCCTGATCTGGTCCTTCAAGGTGTCTCCCGATGGCGCGGGCATGAAGCTGGAGGACAACTATGTGCTGAACCAGGGAGTAGCGGCCACTGACGTCGAATACAGCTACGACGGGCGTCTCTTCGTCACGGACTTCATCACCGGCTGGGGTGGCGAGCGCAGCGGTCGGATCTATTCCCTGTCAGCCACCGGGGAAAAAGATTCGGGACGCACTACGGAAGTCGCGCGCATCATCGGCGAGGGCTTCGGAAAACGCTCCAACGCGGATCTCCTGAACCTGATGAAACACCCCGACCAGCGCGTCCGTCTTCGGGCGCACATCGCTCTCACCGCGAACAAAGGCGGGACGAATACCCTCCTCGCGGCAACGAACGGAACCGACCGCATGCAGCGCCTCCACGGTGTCTGGGGACTTGGGATACTCGCCCGGAAAAATTCCGAGAAGGCCGCGCGGGACATACTGGTCTCCTTGCTTACAGACACCGATTCCGAAGTGCGTGCCCAGGCCGCCAAGTGCCTTGGAGAGACGGATGGTGTGGACGGAGGCGTGCTTGTGCCGTTGCTCCGGGACGCCTCCAACCGCGTCCGCGCATTCGCGGCTCTCTCTTTGGCGCGTCAGAAGTATCAGGTCGCCGCACCCGAGCTGGTCACCATGATCGAGGAGAACGGTGGCAAGGATCTCTACCTTGCGCACGCCGGGGTCATGGGGCTACTGGGCACCGCCGATGCTCTTCAGATTTCCAAACTCTCGGGAAGCACCTCTCCGTCCGTCCGCATTGCCGCCGTTGTCGCCCTGCGACGTCTCAAAAGCCCGCTCCTGGAAACTTTTCTCGAAGACCCCGATCCGAAGATCGCCGATGAAGCGATACGCGCCATCCACGAGGCACCGGTCGAGGAGTCCCGCCCCGCTCTTGCCGCTCTGCTCGACGGATACTTCGACGATGGGAAAAGCCGTGCGATCACCCCTATGGTCGCGCGACGGCTCATCCATTCCACCTTCAGATCCGGGGGTATCGAGAATGCCGAACGCCTCGTCAAAGTGGCGCTTTCCGGTCGATTCGAAATCAACGAGCGAAGGGAAGCGCTCCGGCTGCTGCACCAGTGGACGGAGCCGCATCCGGTCGATCAATCCCTGGGCCGATGGGATCCCCGTGAGAAACGGGAGGAGGAAAAGCTTCTCCCCGTCCTGGAAAAAGGCATCCCCCTGTTACTTTCATCCGATAGGGGACTCGCCGAGCTGACCCTCCGGTTCATGGAGACCTATGACATGTCTCCCGCTTCCGTCTCGACGGAGGATCTCGCGAAAATCGCAAAGGACTCCACATATCCGGATGCCGCACGCTCTGAGGCACTCTCCATTTTTCTTCTCCGTGATCTTGAAAATGCCGACGCACTCCTCATCGCCCTCGCGGACGATCCCTCTGACTCCGTTTCCTCCGCCGCTCTCGCTGGACTGGTGAAACTCGATCCCGCCAAGGCGGCCGGGGGGCTGGAAGCAGCGTTGGAATCCGAACACATCGCCAGACGCCAGGCCGCCTGGGACATCGCCGGCGATCTGCCCGGTGAGGAAGCCGCCGGACTCATCGCCGCCGCCCTTTCAGGAAAGCCCGATCCCGCCTCCCTTGCCGAGCTTCTCGAGGCTGCCGGAAAACGCGACGAGCCTTCCGTGAAATCCGCCCTCGGCAACTATATCGCCGCGCTGGATACCTCCGATCCCCTTTCCCCGTGGCTCCCCGCTCTCGAGGGTGGCGATGCGGGGAAGGGAGCCGATCTTTTCAAAAATCATGGGGCTGCCCAATGCGTCCGCTGCCACCGCGTCGGCGATAGCGATGAAGCGGGCGCGATGGCCGGACCCAATCTTGCGGGCATTGGCGCGACCCACGACCGGCAATACATCCTCGAAAGCATCATGAACCCTGGCGCGGTCATCGCCCCCGGTTTCGGAATCGTCTCTCTCACGCTTACGAACGGAAAAACCCTCGGGGGGATTCTTCAGGAGGATGCAGCCGACCATTTCGACATTACCGTGGGCGACGATACCTGGAGAGTCGCAAAAAAGGATGTCAGATCCTCCACCCCCGCGGTGTCCGCGATGCCTCCCATGACGGGGATGCTCTCCCTGAAAGAGACACGCGATCTGGTGGCATATCTGGCCGGTTTGAAAGAACCGCTGGAACACCCACGTTATTCCCCGGAACCCGAACCTTATTCCCTTGACTCGAAGTGAGACATAGAAGGAACTCCCAACTCAAGAATCATGTATAAACTAATCCGTATCACCGGAATCACCGTATCCGCCGCCATGGTCATCGCCATGATGTTCGTCGCGCCGCTCTTCGCCCAGGAGGATGGCACACCGCCGCCTTCTGAAAACCCCGAAGCTGTCACCGGAGACGCCCCGCCCGATGAGGCGGCCTCCGAGGAAATCCTGGATCCACGTGAAAACAAGCTCGTCGAGGTAGACTGGATAGAGGAAATGCTCGAAGGCGGCCTGACCATGGTCTGCCTGGGTCTCCTCTCGGTGGGTCTCGGCGCGTTTCTCATCGAGCGGTTCACCACCCTCCGTAGGAAGAATTTCATGCCTCCCGGTCTTCTTACCAAGGTTCGCCCCATGTTCGCCGAGCGCCGCTACGATGAGATCCTTGCCGAGTGCGCGAAGAGGGAATCCGTCATGGCGGAGATCATCGCCCACTGCGTCAACTTCCGCGCGACCAATTTCGACATTGTTGCCGCGGGAGCCGCTGACATCGGCGCTCGCGCGGTCATAGATCAGGAGGAGAAATGCGCCCCCCTCACGGTCATTGCCGGAGTCGCCCCGCTTCTGGGACTGCTTGGTACGATGATCGGCATGATTGAGGCCTTCAAACTCGTCGAGGTCTTCGGTGACGAAGGCGGTGCCTCCCTCCTCGCCGGTTCCATTTCCAAGGCGCTCATCACGACCGCCGTCGGCCTCATTCTCGCCATACCCGCCATCCTTGGCTACCACTGGGCGCGCCGCCGCGTCCACCAGGTTTCCAATACCATTGAAACGGAAACCGAGGATCTCCTGAAAATCTGGTTCCTTGGCGGAAAACAACTGCCGGAGAAATAAGACCGCTCCCCGCATTTTATGAAAAAACGCCAGCGAAGACGCAAATCCGGTGACTGCGAGGTAATCCTCTCGCCGCTCATCGATTGCGTCTTCCTCCTGCTGATCTTCTTCCTCGTCACCAGCATGATCAAGCGCTTCGAGCGCCAGATCCCCGTGAACCTCTCCGACGGTACCTCATCCATCAACGTGGAGGCCAGCGACGATTCCTATCCCATCGGTGTCAGCAGGGACGGCGTCATGTATGGGCCGGACAGCCCCAATCGCTACGGTGTCATGGGGTTCAAGCCTCTCAGCGATCCCGACGGCTTCCTCAGAGCCGTTCTCGCCGAGCGTGGCGCGGAAGCACCCGTTACTGTGAACGTGGAGAAAGGAACCCATTTCCAGGAAGTCATCAAGGTTCAGGACAGACTCGAGATCCTCGGCTTCGGGCAGGTCCGTTTCCGCATTCGGGATGCCGCTCTCGGGAACAGCAGCTCCCGACTCAGAAACAACCGGTAGACCCATGAGATTTCGCTCCAGAAAACAGGTCGAACCGGAAGTCTCCATGGGGCCGCTGATCGATTGCGTGTTCCTTCTCCTTATCTTCTTCCTCGTCTCCACGATGTTCAAAAAGGAGAACCGTGACATCAACATCGTTCCCCCCGAGTCGGATTCCGCCGTGAAACTCCCCCCCGATGACAAACAGGTCGTCGTTGGCATCACGCCGGAGGGCGAGGTGTTCTGGCAGGGCGTCTCCGTCTCCCGCACCGATCTTCACGCCCGGCTCCGCTCCCAGGCGCTCGAGGATCCCGACAAGCGTATCCGTCTCGATGCCGATGCCGAGGCTCCCTTCGAGCTTGTTGTCGAAATGCTCGACCTCTGCCAGTTCCGCGGCCTTTCCAATGTGGGTATCAGAACCTACGATGACAGATACAATACCAAGTAAGGAATACCTCCCATGAACATGAAAAAACTGATCCTCGTTTCCGTCGTCATCCACGTCATCCTCATCGCCGTCCTCGCCCCGGTGATCAAGACACGCATGGAGTTTGACGAGAAGAAGGAAGCGGAACGCACGGCCGAGGTGAAGCAGCGGGAACTCGATCGCAAGGAGAAGGACCGCCTCCGCCGTGAGAAGCAGAAACTCGACGAGAAAGTCGCGAAAATGCTCAAGCGCGAGGCGGAACTCCGGAAAAAGGAAGAGATCAGGCAGCAGGTCAAGGAACTCCGCAAGAAACGGGAGGAGATGATGGAGCGTCGCGAGAAGGAGCTCGAGCGTTTCCGCCAGAGACAGGAAAAGGATGTCCTCGCTCGCGAGAAGACCAAGTTCGACAGGATCGCCAGTGAGATAAAAAAACACATTGACGAGGCCAACGGCGCCGCCGAGCGAACCGACACCGTCCTCCTCCGCTACCCCAATGAAAACAAAGGCTCTTTCTCCGGATATCTCGACGACCTGATGATCTCCAACCGTATCTGGACGGACGCCGAGATCGCGAACGAGTCCACCGCGCCCGTCCCGTCCGATCTCCTCTGGGACTTTGAGAACGGCCGGCGGGAAACCTTGAAGGGAGAGCCTGTGGATCTGTCCCAGAACGCCGAGATCATCCCCCGCGAAGAGGGCGGTGGCAATGTTCTCCATACCGGCGGCTCCAGGTCTCTCGCCAAGCTGGGTCCGGTGGACTACGGGGATGCGTTCACCATTGCTGTCTCCGTCAACGCCGAGAGCGGCGGCGAAAAGGAGCAGGTCGTCCTAACCAACGGGCACTCCGGGAATTACAACCGCTCCATTCGCCTCCTCCTTTCCGGCGCCGAAAACGAAGGCCGGGTCATCTTCCGGACCACCGGAGAGAAGGCCCAGGTGAACGACAGCGCCACGATGCCCGGAACCTTTTCTTTCGGAAAATGGACACGCGTCGTCGTCACCACCGATATCGCCGCCGACAAGGTGCGAATCTTCATAGACGGCGTCGAGATGGAACTCCCGGAAGCCGAACTCGCCGAGGACACCACCACCGCCGCCTCCGACGTGAGCGAACTCAAAGCCTTTACCGATGAGGCCATGGACAAGCTCCTGAACGAAGAACTTGATGTCGCGAAAATCCCCGAGATGATCGAGGAACTCGACCAGGTCGCCGAAATGATCGCCGAGCAAATGGCGGAGGAAAAGGACAACCACCACCTCCGCAACCAGATGTCCGAGGCGAACAAGGACATCCAGGAAGCCAAGGACGCACTGGCCGACCTCGATGGGAAAACCGACATGGAGGAAATGAACAACACGGATGCCGCCACAGCCGATCAGGCGCAGCCTCCCACCCAGGCCGATGACAGCACCGCCCCAGCCTCTGAGATGTATAAGGAGGCCGAGGGTCTCGAGAAACAGATCGCCGCCGCCAAGGCAGACATCGACGCCGCCGGGGAGGCCGTTTCCCAGAACACCTCTTATGAGGAAGCCAGGAACAAGGTCGCCGAAAGCACCCCCTCCCGTCCTGATCTCTCCGCCGCTCTCGGAGGAGGGGCACCCGGCACGGTCGGGGAACTCAATGAGTTCCGCGAAAACCTCAACCGTGCCGAGAACGAGATGCAGGACATGAACTCACGCGCCGATGCCGCCCTCGGACGTAGTGCCCGGAAGAGTCTCTCCGCCTCATCTTTCGCATCCGGCGCCGCCATGTCCTCCGCCGCCGCGATGACCGATAGGTTCGGCCAGGTCGTGGATATGACCGGATTCGGAAACTCCGCCGGAAACGGCGATTCCAAGGAAATGCGCATGGACGAGTCCGGGGACGGCGCCGCAATGACCTATTCCACCAATCTCAAGGCGCTCCAGCTTGACGAAGGGAAGATCATCAAGGCCGCCATGCCAGGCCGACGCTTCACCGAGTCGAGCATGCGCAAAGGATGGCTTTACCTCGATACCTGGTATGTCGTCGGCCCCTGGGAAAACAACTCGAAGGTCGATTACACGGTCAAGCATCCTCCCGAGTTCGGTATCGACTTCGACGCCAGATACTATGACGGCAAATTTGCCGGCAAGCCCGGCCACCCCTACGAAGTCCTGGAATGGGAGTTCTACCAGTCCGATCAGGTCCGCTGCCAGCCACCCGCCGTCTATGGTGCCTCCACCTATTATGCCTACACCGATGTCTGGTTCGAACAAGCCCGCGACATGCTTATCGCCGTCGCCTCGGACGATGCCTCCAGCGTCTGGCTCAACGGACAGATCGTCTGGCAGGACACCGGCCAGTCCGCTTGGTCGCTCGGCGAGGGCTACCGAAAAGTCCACTTCCGCCAGGGCTTCAACGACGTCCTGGTCCGCATCGAGAACGGCCCGACCCACTGCGTCTGGAGCGTCGTCCTCTGCCCCCCGGAAATGCTCGGCAAATAAGCTCGCGTCACCACTACGGTATTCGACAGGCGAATGGCGTCTCTCTCCTGTATCCTCCGAATCCGATCTACAGCCGGAGAGCGTTTCGAGATGCTCCAACGAAACCGCCGGAGGCTCTGGACTGCTGAGGCTTCCATCCGCAGCTTTGTCGGTGCGCCTGTCTGAACAGTGAAAAGGGGTAGTAACGAAACTCAACGGTCACGGACGCGTCCTAAGACGGCAGGAAAAGTGAATCCCATCTCCGCGGAGACATCCTCGGACCGCCCCCCACGCTGGCATCCCCGCCCCTTTATCAGCCGCTACCCGCAAAATCCAACGGACTGCGGACACCGGCTCCGTTCGCACCCTTGGCCACATGCGTGTAGATCTCCGTCGTCCTCACATCCCCGTGCCCCAGCAGCGTCTGTATCGTCCTTATGTCAGTCCCCGTCTCCATCAGGTGCGTCGCGAAACTGTGCCTGAGCGCGTGACTGGTTACCTGTTTCCCGATTCCCGCCACGTCCGCCGCCCGCCTGATCGCCGCGTTCAGCACAGACCCGTGCAGATGGTGCCTCCGCGTCACACCGCTAACACTGTCCGTCGATGGCTGGCTTGCCGGGAAGAGCCGCACGCACTCCATCACCCGCAGCCCCGAGGCATACATCACTTGCAGCATCAGCGCGTAAGTCCGCGCCAGCCCACCCCGCCGCGTCTCTTCCTCCGCCGCATCCAGCAAACGCAGCACTTCCGCCTTGCTCAGCACCACAGCTTGTCCAGAGCCTCAACCACCACCTCACCCGGCACTTCGAAACGATCCACCCGATACCCCTCCCAATCCACCAGCCGCGCCCATTCCTCGCCCAGAAGCACCTCATGCGCCAGCCGCACCACCTCCGCCGTCTGGTAAACCATGAACGGCTCCACCCCTCCCGTGTGACTTAATTTATTTAAATAACCTTCAAGGAAATCCTTCTTCGAGATCCCCGCAGGCCGCTGGCGGAACGCCGCACCCCACCGTTCAAGATGCCGCAAATAATAAGGCCTGGCTCTCTCCGGAACCCTCTCCCTCACCAGAAGATCCTGAAAATCCCTTGAGAACTCATCCTTCTTGTGACTTGTCATCCCACCCCATCCTGATATTCTCAAGGCGTCGGCAATCCAAAAAATCCGCCGACACAAAAAGCGGGGAAAAACGGTTATCCCACACAGTGACTTAAATTAATTTTCCTCTCATCAATCTAATAAACTGTTCTGCAAGAAATGAATCCCAAGGCACCAGCTATCCTAATCGAGTGGCCTGATGCGTCGGTTTGGATAGAGTGGAGTGATGAGGCGTTGACCAAGACGATCCGCGAATTGAAGAACGGAATTCGCCTGGATGTGATGGATTCCACTGGAGCGATCTTTGATATTTCTAATCATCCTGACGGGAGCATCAACGTAACACACAATCGCAACGATAGTGACGCAATTAAGATCAAGCTAATGGCCTTGGCTCGGACGGAGAGGAAGTTTGACCCTTCAGAACTCAAGGTTGCGAAAGAACCAGAGGCGATGTTTGAAGCCTATGCGAAGCAAATCAAAGAGGCAGAACAAGTCGGAGATGGCGACGCCGAGGAATCCGTCTGATTAAATTGGAAGTTTACACCGGCGCCGCCATTCCTATAACGTTCTGCAAAGAAATGAAGATCCTGATTCTATCACTTAGCCTTGTGGTACGCTCTGCATTTGGAGCGACGGTAGGAGTGCCCGATTCAGATTCGCCGGACGGTATGTTTTACGCCGTCATGGACGTAGATCGAGACCCGAAGATTGATCCCGAGTGGAAGAAAGGCAGTTATCCGAGAGTTGAGATAACAGACAAAGAGTCTGGCGAGGTTATCACGTCAATCGAATATTTTGGATCTCCAGCCGACGATCAGCGTCCGCTAAGAGACCATGTGTTGGTGAAGTGGCGTTCGGACTGCACCGCATTTTCGATCACTATTCGTGAACGTTTTTACTCGTGGAGTCAGATTTACGGGAAGAAGGAGGATGGCACATACGCTAGTATCGATTTTCCCACTTACGAGGAGATGACTGGTTTCCCTCAACCGAGCAGCGAACATTTACGTCCGCGTGGGCGGGGAACGGTTACAGGATGGAACAAGGATGGCCACCTAGTCTATGATCTCTTTGCTAGCCCGCTTCCATCATTCGTCAGCAATGATCCTTTAGTTCACCGAATTATGCTCAAGGTTGCCGATGGGAAGATGACCACCGTTCGCGTTGAGCATGAGACTGGAGAGTGGCAGCGCGGCGACTGGATCCCAAATAAAAAGCAGAACAAGGCGGAGATGGCGACGCCGAGGAAGCCGTCTGATTAAATTTGAGCTTTACACCGGCGCGCCATTCCTATGACGTTAGCCAAAGAAAATGAAGACCGCTGTCCGAATCGCTTTGTGGACGGCACTCTCGTTCGGAGGTGCTTTGGTGATCTCCGTCGCCACATCCCATAGCTCCCCCGGATCAAGTGCGGGCATGGGATGGTTTTCTTACAAGTTCCAATGCTCACTTGCACCAGAATCAGTTTATGACGGCCAAGAGAAGCCTGTCGTCGGAGTCATAAGGATTAAAGGGACAGCACCTTCCAGATTTAGATTTGATGGTAGTGTTTCCCCACATTACGGAAAGGTTACTATGGAGTGGATACTGTATTCCGGTGGTGCCCTACGTAGTACAGGAGGTCAGGCTGACGTCAATCTGCTGGCGAACGTAATTCAAACCAGTGGTGATTCAGTTCCTCTAGATTCATCCGGCTTGGCATCAGTCATTGGGATCGATGATTCACCTCCGAACAAATTATTTGTCAACGCGCTCCTCGAATTCCTTGGGGATTGCAGATCGGGAGACCTGCCTCGGCCTCGGCATCATACGATTCGATTCGATGACACGATTGGAGGTCAAATGCAGCACTTCGCGGCAGGATCATTTCTCCCGTATCCGCTCATCATCTGGTTTGCGGCTTCGGCCGTTTTTATCTTCTCGATATACCAAGCACAATGGCTAACAAGTCGGAGATGGCGACGCCGAGGAAGCCGTCTGATCAAATTGGGGGTTGACCCCGGCGCGCCATTCCTATGACGTTCTGCAAGTAATGAAGACCATTCTATGACGATCACAAATTACGGCCATATTGGGATGATCGCAATTGTTCTGGGAGTCGCCTTATCGATCGCATCAATCGCGCTGTTTATCCTTGGTGGAAGCGGAATCTCTCCTAGCTCGCCACAGAGTTCATTGGATTCTGCAGGGACTCTGCACTTCCATGATACATTCTATATTTTATTCCCCACAGGACATCGCCTAATCCTTCTTCTTCCATTGATTTCGGGCATCATCTTGGTAGCAACGGGATCCTTAATTCGTCGCCAATTACCTGAGATCACCTCGAACCTCCAAATAATCGAAGAAGCAGAACAAGGCGGAGATGGCGACGCCGAGGAAGCCTTCTGATTAAATTGGTAGTTGACCCCGGCGCGCCATTCCTAGGACGTTCGGGTAAGAAATGAAGACTTCGTGAAGACCATAGCCGACAAGATTGCCGAGCTTGGCGGGGAGCTTGGAACGCCCGCGTCAGCCGATGAGATCGCCGAGCTTGAGGCGAGACTTGGATTCTCGCTACCCGAGGGGCTCTTAGGGCTCCTCAGGGGTCATAACGGTAGCACGAAGGACACCGATGACGCGATGTGGCGATTCTGGCCGTGTGCCGAGATCACGACCCATCACGAGTATCGTGGCGAGGCTGACTTTACGCCGGACACCAACGATCTACGGGCTTTGGAGCCATCCGTATCCCGCGTTTCCTTGTCTGGCAGGAATCTCATTCTGTTTGCGGACTCCCTGATCGACGCTCCCACGTATGGTGTCTTTCACTCGCCCGGGCATCGATGGCATGGTGCGGTTTTCGATGCATCGAATGGATACCTTTCGGCGCAGAGCTGGGATGACTGGGTTGCCACCTTTATCGACCGTGGAGAAGATGGCCTCCTCTTCCTCGAAACACCGGAACCCGAACAAGGCGGAGATGGCGACGCCGAGGAAGCCGGCTGATTAAATTTGGGGCTTCACACCGGCGCGCCATTCCTATAACGTTCGGAATAAAAATTGAAGATAGCATGAAGCAAGATTCAGACCAGAGAGAATACGAAGAATTCATCGCTTGGATCACCGAGAAGCTGGGCGTTAAGAGTACGTTTTTCTCTTCTATCAGCAGTGATGATGACTGGACTTTCATCATCAAGATCCACGCAATGATCGAAGCTTCTCTCAACCACGTATTGATCCGCCACTTTGACAATGAACTTCTTTCCGACACGTTTTCTCGCCTTGAGACCAGCGACAAGAGAACCGGGAAGATTGCCTTCGTGCGCGCTTGTGGATTACTGCCAGACCACTCGATAAGATTCGTCCGGTCGCTTTCAGAGGTTCGTAACATGCTTGTGCATGACGTGAGCCATTTCGATTTCGACCTATTGAAGCACCAAGAGAATTTAGATTCCAACCAGCGCAAGTCGTGGATGGATGCGATATGCGGTAGCGTGCCCCCGATACTGGACAATGACGGCGTAGCATTAGCGTCGAGAGATGCTAATCCTCGGTATCTCGTATTTACATCTGCATTCATAATCATGGCGGATGTTTTCATTCGCGTGAAGGCGTCTGAGGTAGTCCGGAAGCGCGATGAGGCACTCCGGCATATTGGCCGTCTCGCGCATGAGCACTTCCGTGAGCCATTGCCTCCCGAACCCATCCCCACTCAATGAAGATTTCGTCGTCGATCATTAAGCCTTCCGATTGCGCGACCACCACTACATCACGATTGTATTCGCCGTCCGCAACCGAGAATGTCAGCCTTGGAATAAAAGAATCCGAACAAGGCGGAGATGGCGATGCGGACAAAGCCTTCTCCTGATTTTCAGCATCTGCGCCGCACGCCATTCCTAAGACGTTCTCCAAGAAATGATATGCATTCTCGCAGCATTGGTGATGATTTATTCCGCCTCGATTGTCGTGGCGGGTGAGCGACCCGCCGAGATCGATAGTCACGAAGCTGCATTCCACACGATGCTTCATGACGGCGCTGAGTTCTACCTGATCTGCATTACCCAGGTGGATAAGAAGCCTTGGCGTGGCGAGTGGGAGCAGCTTTTCATCAAGGCTACGATTGTCGATGTGATTCGTGGTGACAGGAAGATCGGCGATAAGATCGAATACAACCGCGTTCTAGACGGTAAGTATGGCGATATTTCTGGGTTGCAGGGTTCACTCTATTTTGTCCGTTTTGACATCGATGATGAGACCAAGACGAGTGGCGTTAATCCGCAAGATCCACAGGCTTTATTCTCTTACACAGAGGCATTCCACGCCGAAGCTATCGAACACAAAAAGAAGGAGAACAAGGCGGAGATGGCGACGCCGAGGAAGCCGTCTGATTAATTTTGAGATTTACCCCGGCGCGCCATTCCTATGACGTTCTCCAAAGAAATGAAGAGCCCAGGCATTAGCCGAAACGAACTGGGCTCACCAATAACGTAGCAGTCATAAGATATTCAGCGCTACAAGCAATGGCCAAACTCAGAGCAACCTTTTCAGTAATCGGCATCATCGCTGCTCCGTTTGCTGTTTTGATCGTAATCTTTCTGATTGTTCACGCCATTACTTATGACGGCACTGGCCCAGATGACGGGGCAGGGATGCTAGCCAGCGTGATTGCTTTCCCGATTGCTATCATCACTGCCATCGCTCTCTGGACAGTTTCACTTTTGCGTCTGATCGTATGGCTGCATCGGCAGTGGAGCGAAGGAAGAATGAACACGACAACGGGCAGTGTCCCGACGAAAAAAGAAGGAGAACAAGGCGGAGATGGCGACGCCGAGGAAGCCGCCTGATTAAATTTGAGCTTCACCCCGGCGCCGCCATTCCTATAACGTTATGCAAGAAAATGAAGACTGACGTGACGGACGTTGCCTATGAATTCAGGCATTGGTTGGAGAATGATTTCGCGAAGGCGGAACCATTCTTGAAGAAGCACCCCGAATTAATCAGTCAACCTGTATACGGCCAGTCAGAGTCGGCGCTGCACTTCTTCGCAGTCGAGAACCGAATCGACGTGGTGACCTGGCTTCTGGAGCGTGGCGCGAATCCCAATGGTATAGCGTCTGACGAATTTCCGCTGCATACATCCGCTCAGCTTGGCAACAAGGACATGTGCCGCATCCTTTTGACTGCCGGAGCGAATCCAGACACTCCGGACTTTCTCGGCGAGACCGCACTACACAAAGCCTCGAGCCATGCATATCTTGAGATCATCGAATTGCTGTTGGCGTCAGGAGCAGATCCTGCGATTCGAGAGACGTGCGGCGAACTTCCGATAGATCAGTCACCGCCTCGTAAGCGCGCAAAGGTTCAAGCCGTATTCGACCGCCACACCTCAACAAACCGAAACAAAGAAGCATAACAAGTCGGAGATGGCGACGCCGAGGAAGCCGTCTGATTAAATTTGGGCTTTACACCGGCGCGCCATTCCTATGACGTTCTGCAAGAAATATGGAGAAGAAGCGTAGCACAGTAGGGGAGCGTCTTCACTGGGCATACGCCAATCTCGGAATGGCGGAGATGGCCGTCAACAAGCGCAGTAGTGAGTATTCCACGTTACACTTCATGATCCGTGCGAAGTTCAACAAGGGTCTGAACGATGGGACTATGTCACCTCGCACGATGATGAAGGATCAGAAGGTTCGTATGAAGTTGCCGATGGAGTGCATTTACTGCGGAGCATCGAAGAATTTGGCGATCGATCATGTGGTGCCGCTTAATCGAGGCGGGACAGATGGTGGCGACAACGCAGTGTGGGCTTGTCGATCCTGCAACTCATCTAAGTCCGATCGGGATCTTTTCGAGTGGTGGAGCAAGAAGAGAATCGGGATGCCGCCGCTCTTCGTAATTCGAATTTATTTGAAGCAGGCGATAGAGTTTTTCACATCAGCAGCGAGACTAGAAGAGCCCTGGACGGAAGCGACGGACACGCCATATGATCTCGAATGGATTCCAGATGAGTTCCTTGCACCCAGCGACCTGCACTTCACCCTTTACCACTCAAGAAGACAAAAAGAAGCAGAACAAGGCGGAGATGGCGACGCCGAGGAAGCCGTCTGATTATTTTGGAAGTTGACACCGGCGCGCCATTCCTTTGACGTTCTGCAAAGAAATCTCCATCGGTAGCAAGTCTAAAATCTGTAGTAACCAACAATCAAAACACACCCCACAGTCAAAAATGAAAACAATATGCGCAATCACCTTGTTAGCTGGATTTCTCACCAATGCACTTTTCGCCGAAGCGAATACCAGGGATCACATGCACATGAATGGGATTCTTAGCTCAATCGCAGCTGGAGACTACAAATCGTTTTTATCGCACGGCACCGAAGACTTGGCTCAGAACATCACTGAAGACGAGTTTCTGGAGATAACGCAGAAGTTACGGCCGATTCTACTTAAGGGCTACTACCTAAGACCAACAGGCGACACGAAGAAGACGAATAAAGACATCGTATTCACTTGGGGACTTAATCCGCTGCGAGATGGCGATGAACCAGCCATATTCATTCGTGTAGATTCATCTGGTTCGGGAGGTAAAGTCGTCAATTTCCAGTTCGAATAGATCCCAGATAAGAAGAAGCAGAACAAGGCGGAGATGGCGACGCCGAGGAAGCCGTCTGATTAAATTTGGAGTTTACACCGGCGCCGCCATTCCTTAGACGTTCTCCAAAGAAATAAATGGCAACTCGGAAATATTCACCGTGGACGTTACTTCGTCGTCGGCTTGAACCACTGATGGCGGAATTAGATCGTGCCACACCTTGGCGATTGGATGAATGCTCCAGCGTATCAGATTGGGTTGAGAATCTCCGGGCATACGACCTCTGGTGGGCGGACGAGTTGTGCTACTCCCTTTGTTCGGAGGACACGAAGCTTCCTCAGTTTCCCTTCTCATTACACGAGGCAATGGTAGCCGAGAATGCTGAGGCTGAGGCGATGCAGCTAAGACTGGCTCAGCAGGTTATGCACCGTATGCTTTTCGCTGTCGATCTAAGCAATAAGATGTCACAGACTTGGAGGAATGAATTCAAGCTGACCGGCGATTATCCACATGACTCAAAGGCTATCTTAATCCACGCATGGAGGACGAATGCCCCATTCGTTTGGGCGAAGAACATGGGAGATCTATACCTTTAATGCGTTTAGGAGATGATCAGAGTCAGTTTAGGGCATTCAGGGTTGTTCGGAATAAAGAGGGAGAACAAGTCGGAGATGGCGACGCCGAGGAAGCCGTCTGATCATTTTGGAAGTTGACCCCGGCGCCGCCATTCCTTAGACGTTCGACAGAAAAATTAAGAGAATATCCGAGGCAGGTTCTCGGGTTGCAATTTCCGAACCGCAAATAATTTAAGAATACCAGATGACTCAAGCTAAGGTAATGAACGCGGCGCATTCCGTTATCTCGGGCTTTGTTCGGATTTGTCGAAGCACGCATGAATTCGAGCTTTTCGGGTCAGAAGCGGCTAAAATATGGTCGAACAAGTCGGAGATGGCGACGCCGAGAGCGCCTTCTGATTAAATTTGAGCTTTTCACCGGCGCGCCATTCCTATAACGTTCGACAGAAAAATTAAGAGAATATCCGAGGCAGGTTCTCGGGTTGCAATTTCCGAACCGCAAATAATTTAAGAATACCAGATGACTCAAGCTAAGGTAATGAACGCGGCGCATTCCGTTATCTCGGGCTTTGTTCGGATTTGTCGAAGCACGCATGAATTCGAGCTTTTCGGGTCAGAAGCGGCTAAAATATGGTCGAACAAGTCGGAGATGGCGACGCCGAGAGCGCCTTCTGATTAAATTTGAGCTTTTCACCGGCGCGCCATTCCTATAACGTTCTGCTAATAGAAGACTAGGTTCTATGCGAATTTTCCGAGGCGACGGACTGACGAGGTTTCGAAAGTCCCAGAGCTGGCGAAAGAAAAAATCGTGAAAACGAAAGTTGGAGATAGTTCGCTTGGGTTGCGTTATTGCCTTTATTCGGAGCTGCCAGACGAGTTCGGAGCTGGAACCGGTGCAGAACAAGTCGGAGATGGCGACGCCGAGAGCGCCCCCTGACGAAATCGGAACTTTACACCGGCGCGCCATTCCTATAACGTTCGCCAAAGAAATAAAAACGCTATGAAACCCATCACAACTATCGCCACGTTCTTTTGCATCGTTGCAACCGCCTTTGCCGCAGACCCAATACAATATCGCGTGGAATTTTCCTACGAGGGGATGAATTCCAAGTGGTTATCCGACCTATCCGATGAGTCTAGATCGAGAGTCACGATAGAGAATGGCGTAATGCCATTCTTCCATGCCGTTGTGTTGCCTGATAAGCCCGCCACTATTCAGTTGCTCGGCGAGGTTCCCAACGTGTCAGGTGAGAACGTCTTATGCGGGGTAGTTGTGAATTTTGCTACGGCAGCATCCGAAGACGGAGTGAAGATTACTGGAGCGAGCCAATTCAAGCGCCGGATACCACAGCCACAAGATTCATCGACTACGTCCACCGCATTCGAGAGTGAAGAGGCTGCTTTTAGCGGGGTAGTTCCGTTCAATAAGCCCACTATGATTTGTTCTACCGGCGAAGGTAAGAATAGGACTTTACTAATGGCGAAGGTCATCGTCCTAGATGCAACTGGAAAACCGATAAAGAAGGCGAACAAGTCGGAGATGGCGACGCCGAGGAAGCCGTCTGATTAAATTTGAGCTTTTCACCGGCGCGCCATTCCTATAACGTTCTCCAAGAAATGATATGCATTCTCGCAGCATTGGTGATGATTTATTCCGCCTCGATTGTCGTGGCGGGTGAGCGACCCGCCGAGATCGATAGTCACGAAGCTGCATTCCACACGATGCTTCATGACGGCGCTGAGTTCTACCTGATCTGCATTACCCAGGTGGATAAGAAGCCTTGGCGTGGCGAGTGGGAGCAGCTTTTCATCAAGGCTACGATTGTCGATGTGATTCGTGGTGACAGGAAGATCGGCGATAAGATCGAATACAACCGCGTTCTAGACGGTAAGTATGGCGATATTTCTGGGTTGCAGGGTTCACTCTATTTTGTCCGTTTTGACATCGATGATGAGACCAAGACGAGTGGCGTTAATCCGCAAGATCCACAGGCTTTATTCTCTTACACAGAGGCATTCCACGCCGAAGCTATCGAACACAAAAAGAAGGAGAACAAGGCGGAGATGGCGACGCCGAGGAAGCCGTCTGATTAATTTTGAGATTTACCCCGGCGCGCCATTCCTATGACGTTCTCCAAAGAAATGAAGAGCCCAGGCATTAGCCGAAACGAACTGGGCTCACCAATAACGTAGCAGTCATAAGATATTCAGCGCTACAAACAATGGCCAAACTCAGAGCAACCTTTTCAGTAATCGGCATCATCGCTGCTCCGTTTGCTGTTTTGATCGTAATCTTTCTGATTGTTCACGCCATTACTTATGACGGCACTGGCCCAGATGACGGGGCAGGGATGCGAGCCAGCGTGATTGCTTTCCCGATTGCTATCATCACTGCCATCGCTCTCTGGACAGTTTCACTTTTGCGTCTGATCGTATGGCTGCATCGGCAGTGGAGCGAAGGAAGAATGAACACGACAACGGGCAGTGTCCCGACGAAAAAAGAAGGAGAACAAGGCGGAGATGGCGACGCCGAGGAAGCCGTCTGATTAAATTTGAGCTTCACACCGGCGCCGCCATTCCTATAACGTTAGCTAAAGAAATGAGATCGATTCAGCTGCTCACATTTGTTGTTGCTACTATCCTTGTCGCCTCCTGTGACAACACAGCACTGAGCGACGTGGTGCGAACCGAGTATGCCGATCTTACCGAAGCGAATCAGGATCAATTATTCGAGCGCGGATGGCTGCCGAACATTCTACCATCCTCAACGATACAGATTGTGACAGCCAATAATCTCGATCTGAATACTTCAACCGGGGAATTTACGATAGATTTGGAGGATTTTACGAAGTTCCAATCTCAACTCAGAGAATGCATGAAGAGCAACATCGATATGGAGGAACTCATCGAATACGGCAAGAAAGGATATCGTCCCTTTTGTTACAAGTATGATGGATCCACGTGGATTTTCTACATCAACCCGATATCAGGCCATTGCAGATACCAGATGCAACCAACAAAGAAAAGCTAACAAGTTGGAGATGGCGACGCCGAGGAAGCCGTCTGATTAATTTTGAGCTTTACCCCGGCGCGCCATTCCTATAACGTTCGACAAAGAAATTAAGAGAATATCCGAGGCAGGTTCTCGGGGTGCAATTTCCGAACCGCAAATAATTTAAGAATACCAGATGACTCAAGCTAAGGTAATGAACGCGGCGCATTCCGTTATCTCGGGCTTTGTTCGGATTTGTTGAAGCACGCATGAATTCCAGCTTTTCGGGTCAGAAGCGGCTAAAATATGGTCGAACAAGTCGGAGATGGCGACGCCGAGAGCGCCTTCTGATTAAATTTGAGCTTTTCACCGGCGCGCCATTCCTATAACGTTAGCCAAAGAAATTTGCCACCACACTATGAACGCGAGCACCGAAGCGGCAGCGAACAAGCTCCTCGGCATCTACGACCTCTTACGAGGCAAGGGTCACGTAGTGCCTAACAACATCGGGTGCGACGAAGCCGAACTCATTTATTGGAGCCGCATTATTCCGACGAACTGCCTCAAGATTTGAAGATTTCCTTACCTGCATTTGCCTAAGGGTTCCTAGATATCGGCGTTTTCATCCACCTCTCCACTGCGTCCGCTGGTGCGGCGACTCCTCCTGTGAGAAGACCAACCACAACGAGGGTTCCGCCTCTGCGCACCGCAATCTATACTCGCTTTTATTACCTCCTAGTGACGCATTTCGCCGCTGGTCATCGATGAGCCGCATTGATGGCATTTGGTATCGCAAACACGAATTGACGGTCCGAATGTGTCGATTTCCTCGCCCGATCCCTCGAAGGATACCCCAAAAAAGAAGGAGAACAAGGCAGAGATGGCGACGCCGAGGAAGCCGTCTGATTGAATTTGAGCTTTACTCCGGCGCGCCATTCCTATGACGTTATCCAATGAAATTTCAGACCCATGCACACAGATTCCATAAAGATGATCGGCGCGGAGCGTGATTTCTACGGCTATATCGTGGGGTTGCAGCTTGAGCGGGGAGACTTGCCGGAATCCCCCGAGATCCCCGCCCGGATGTTCGCGAGGTTTGAGTATGGCGCACGAACCACCGTTTGGGAGGTTCCTGACCACAAGCTTTTCAGGGCGCTTTCTAAGCACCCTTCCGACAATGCACAGATGAGAGATGAACATGAGGATTACGGTTATTCTAAGTTGTATATCGAGAAGAAGGACGGAGAGTGGGAAGTTGATCTTCCGTGAGCCATTCGTATGTAGTCCTCACCGTGGGGCGAGGCTCTCCACGTTCGATCCTGACTCCCGCATCTTTCTTCGCATCCTTTAGCTCGGAGTGCCTGCTTAGGATTTCTCCAGTCTCTCATTACCACCTGACATACCAAGACCTTTGACCTACCAAGAGAATCAAAAGAAGGATAACAAGGCGGAGATGGCGACGCCGAGGAAGCCGTCTGATTAAATTCGGAACTTGACCCCGGCGCGCCATTCCTTTGACGTTAGTCAAGAAATGAAGACAAAGCTAATACTCAGACGATTAAACAACGGCTGGATTTGGCTCGTATTTCTACTCGTCCTTTATGGTGCATTATTTTTCATAGGCAAGAACACGACTAGTTCGGCACAGAATCCCCTGATTGAAGAGCGCAGTTTATCCGAATGGACAGATGATTCAGAGGACACTCAGCCAATACCTTGGGGAGATTCACGACGAAGCGGTTGAAGTTCTGAAGAAGCATCAGTCGCAAATCTCACCAGTCTTAATAGAATGGTTATCTTCAAGAGATTCCGTCCCAGAGGTTGTTTACTTTTCTACCATGAGGTTCCTTGAGCGCTTTGGTCTCAGTCCACTGGAGAATCGTGGAGTGTATTCATTTCAGTATCGTGCGGCGAAGGCATTCAATGCGCTTGGTGGTCAAGAGTCCGCAGTTCTCGAAGCACTTGAACGCAACCTTGAGCATTTTAGGGCGAATAAGATCAATACTAAGGGTCGAGATCCTTTAGAATACACTACAGAGAACGCGATAAAGAAAATCAAAGAGACTAACAAGTCGGAGATGGCGACGCCGAGGAAGCCGTCTGATTAAATTTGTGCTTTTCATCGGCGCCGCCATTCCTATAACGTTCTGCTAATAGAAGACTAGGTTCTATGCGAATTTTCCGAGGCGACGGACTGACGAGGTTTCGAAAGTCCCAGAGCTGGCGAAAGAAAAAATCGTGAAAACGAAAGTTGGAGATAGTTCGCTTGGGTTGCGTTATTGCCTTTATTCGGAGCTGCCAGACGAGTTCGGAGCTGGAACCGGTGCAGAACAAGTCGGAGATGGCGACGCCGAGAGCGCCCCCTGACGAAATCGGAACTTTACACCGGCGCGCCATTCCTATAACGTTCGCTAGAGAATATTTAAGACGCATTCCAATGTAGATCCCCCAGCTTGACCCAAAAAGAGCACCAAGACCGATTCCACCCAACCAATGCTTGAATACTTCAAAACTCCGACTGGTTCCTACTGGCTCAGTATTATGATCGCTGGATTTATCTGGCTTCTGAGTGGTGGCGGCATTCTCGCTGGCATAAACCACTACTTTTCCAGGGTTCGAGATGCCCAAAGCAAGGCTGAGATCGCGGTGAAGGTGAGCGATGTTCTCAGAACCAATATTGCGGCCACTGAGAATCAACTCGCAAAAGCGGTAGCTGAGCTTCAAAGTAACAAAGCTGAGACGCAAGAGTTGAGGGATATTCTCTCTTACAGAGTCATTACCGAGGAAGACGGAGATGCTTTTATCGCAGCAACCCGTGACAAGCCGAAAGGAAAGTTCATGATGAATTACAGGGCTGGGGATGATGAAGCTGAGCAATTCGCCAGACAAATAGCATCTCTGCTTCTCGAAGCAGGTTATGAACTTCCAGAAGGCACTCCCATCACTAGTGTCATGGGCGATAAAACAGTCGGGGTAAGCGTTACCGTTGAAGATTCTAAAGTAGTTTTGAATCATGGTCATACGGCTGTTGCTGGACTTCGCAACATTGGTGTTTTGGCTGTGCCTATCCAAAGCAGGTATCAAGACGCTGAGGGATTTATCAGCATTACCGTTGGCGTCAAGCCTCGCAATGAATAGAAAGAAAGCGAACAAGATGCTGCGGTGAAACAGCAAGGGTAAATTGAGTTAAATTGTGGTTCGGTTTTTGATTCAAAGGGGGGAGTTTTCAAGACCCTGCATAGCCGCGTTTTTCGGGGTTGTAGGGCTCGCCTGACTTGAGGATCCCGTAGATCTGGTGGAGCAGTTTGCGCATGACGGCGATGATGACCTGCTTGGGTTTCTTGCCGCCGACGATGAGCCGGTCGGCGAAGGTGGAGCACGTGCGCGCGGTAAGCGCGGGCATGTAGAGGGAGCGCCTCAGGTGGATGGATCCGATCTTGGTGATCGGGGTGCTGGTGCGCCCCGAGGTGCCGCTCTTGAAGTGCGAGGGGGTGAGGCCGACCCAGGCGGCGAGCTGGAGTGCGTCGCTGAACTCGTTGAGGTCGGGGAGCTCGCCGAGGACGATCTGGACGGTGGTTTCGCCAAGGCCGGGGATGCTCTTGAGGAGTTCGCTTTTCGCCTGGATCTCCGGGTCGGGCCTGAGCAGTTTCCTGATCAGCAGGCTCATTGCATGGATCTCTTTTTCCTGGGCTTTGATGCGCCGGCTGAGCGAGGAGACGATGGTTTTGTCAGAGGTTGCCTCGAGCCAGGTTTTGGGCCATGCGTTGTCGCGCGTGATGGAGTCGGCGTAGCGGCTGAGTCCGGTGACCCTTTGCTGGAGAGGGCTGGGCAGGTGCCATGTGCGAAGGTCGGCGTGTTCGGATTCGACAAAGCGCGCGATGAGCCTGGCGTCTGCGGTGTCGCTCTTGTTGCGCCGGAGCTTCTGTTTTCCGTAGGCCTTGATCCGGTAATGTGGCGGAACAAATCCGTCTTGCCGACGTCGATGCCGAGGAAAAGGCTCGGCTTGATGGTGGGGGCTGTAGTAGGTTTCATGTGTTTGTTGGTTGTCCGCGAAGGGCTCCCTGAACATCCATCGGCGGAAGAGTCGCAGTCTCATGAATACAGATTCGTAATGATCCAGGATGCTGCCCGGACTTTGAGGCCATGGGAGCCGCACACTGCCCTATCTTGTTCGCAGACTCTGTAGGTCTTGGCGGAGATGGAGATCCGGATTGCAGTGTGCGGCCGTTCCGGGTTCCATTCATGGAACGGGCGTTGTAGCATTCCTGCTGACGAAATCGATCATATGAGGCGGAGCTGGCGACGCCGAGGAAGCCGTCTTACTGATTAAATCGGGAGTTGACCCCGGCGCGCCGTCGCTAGGACTTCGAGAGAGAATCGCGTGGCAAAGTCGGATGGCTAAAATTATTCCTTCGAAAGGGGGATTGGCATAAAGAATAAAATGCAATCCGATCCTAGATTCTACACCTTGGTGTAATATAGGCTTAATATCAGATCAGCTCGGCCGCGATGGGGTCTACCAGGGGGCGGCCGAGAGCGGTGAGGCGTAGCCGTGATTCGCGAAAGGAGAGAAGGTTCTCGGAGGCAAGTGTGCGGGCTCTTTCCAGTGAATCCGGCTCCAGGAGATCCAGGGGTATTCCGGCGGTGGTGCGGAGGCCGAGGGCGATCAGTTCGATGCGACGCTGGGCTTTGGTGAGTGTCTCGGTTTCGTGGACAGCGTTGCCGATGGAATTCGCCTGACGTATGTATGAGGCGGTGTCCGGGACGTTTTTCTCGCGTATGCCACTGATGGTGGAGACGGCGGATGGGCCGAGGCCGATGTAGTCGTCGCCCTGCCAGTAGCCTTGATTGTGTTTCGAATGGTGGCCGGGCGGGCGTAGTTCGAGGTCTCGTAGTGATCGAATCCGGCGGCAGTGAGGATTTCCTCGGCGAGGTGGTAATGG
Source organism: uncultured Verrucomicrobiae bacterium (assembly GCA_963758175.1). GTDB lineage: Bacteria > Verrucomicrobiota > Verrucomicrobiia > Verrucomicrobiales > Akkermansiaceae > Luteolibacter. The sequence continues at coordinate 37,616 of CAVWUI010000002.1, read as the reverse complement.
TCGGCGTCGTGATCCTCGTTTTCGCGGAAAGTGCCGTTCTGGAGGGAATCGAAGAACGCGGTGTCCTCCTCGTAGGTCAGGTTGTAGGCGGAGATGTGATCAGGATTCAGGGAGACGGTGTGTTGGAGAGTTCCCCTCCAGTCGGCAAGCGACTGGCCGGGGATGGAGAACATGAGGTCGATGTTCACCGAGGGGATTCCGGCGGCACGGACGATGCCGACCGAGGCGGAAGCCTGTTCGGGGGAGTGCTCACGGCCAAGCGTTTCGAGTACATGAGGGGTGAATGACTGTATTCCCAGGGAGACGCGGGTGACGCCGAGCTCGACGAAAAGTTCCGCTTTTCTGAGATCGAAGGTGGCCGGGTTGGCTTCGAGGGTGATCTCACTCACACCTGAGAGGTCGAAACCTTCACGGAGAGAATCAAATAGAACTGCAAGGTGCTTTGAAGACAGCATCGAAGGCGTCCCTCCGCCTATGTATATGGAGGAGGGGTTTGAAATCGCTCCGGATATGCCCGGGTGTGAAATGGGTCTCGGACTCGTTCTCCATCTTGCCTCTTTTCCTATCGCGGAAATGAAATCGGGGATAGGCGCATTACCGGGAGTGTGTTTGTAAAACGAGCAATACGGGCAGATACGGTGACAGAACGGGATGTGGACGTAGAGGAGCAAAATCCGTGTAATTGGAAAGATTCGGCAGTCTAGATTCCTAGCTCCCTCTGGGCGCGAACGCGTGAAATATATGCCGCCGCCGCCTCGGAAGTTGCTGCGGAGAGGTTCGCCTCCGGTTTTGCGAAGGGGGGGACGAACCATGGATAGGAGCCGAGGAGGTCGGTGATCACGGCAATTTCACCATCGCAAGTCGCATCGCCGCAGCCTATGCCGATGGTTGGGACGGAAATCCTGCTGGTAATGGTCGCGGCAGCGGTGGGGGTGAGGGATTCCAGGACGATGGCGAAAACTCCGGCGTCGATGAGGGCTTCCGCGCCTTCGAGGATGGATTGGGTCTGCTCGGGGGTTTTTCCTTTTTTATGGTATCCCCCTTCCTCCAAAACCCGCTGCGGTAGCATGCCGAGATGGCCGCAGACGGCGATCCCCGCACCTGTGATGGCACGGACCTTCTCGGCCTGGCGGACACCGCCTTCGAGTTTTACCGCATCGGCTCCGGCGGCGGCAAGGGCGCGGGCTGTCTCGAGCGCCTGTTCCGGAGTACCGTATGTATTGATGGGAAGATCGGCGATTACGAGAGCTTCTGGTTTCGCCCGGGTGACCGCCTCCAGATGATGCAGGATGTGCGGGAGGGTGACATGGGTGGTATCCGGGTAGCCGAGTACGACCATACCGAGGGAATCGCCGACCAGAAGGACATCGGTGCCGGCTTCATCCAGCAAGCGGGCCATCGGGTAATCGTAGCAGGTGAGGGCGGCGATGGAGCCGCGGCCTTTTTTCCGGGCGATGCGAGCGGCTTTTTCCCTGGTGGTCACGAGATGTTGGTTTTTAAGAAAATGAAAAAGCCCCCGTGAGCTTCTGCTCTGCCGGAGGCTGTGTCTGCCATGATTTGAAAAATGGCGACCCGTAAGGGAGTCGAACCCTTCTTGCCAGGATGAAAACCTGGAGTCCTAACCGATAGACGAACGGGTCGTTGGTCGCGGTGCGGGGGGCAAGAAAGCGGACTGCCGGATCTGTTGCAAGGTTTTTCCTGAGGATTTTGTGAAAATTTTTCCGATGGCCGGAAACGCGTCCCACTTTGGCTTGATAATGGGACGGGGGCGTGCATTGTCGCGCCCCCGCAATGGCAAAGCTCCCCTTCCAGTCCCTTCCAGGCTTCCGTGATTTCACTCCCCGTGAATGCGCGGTGCGGAACTATCTGTTCGAGACTTGGCGCAGTGTCGCGCGCCGCTGCGGGTATGTGGAGTATGAGACGCCGATTCTCGAGGATACCGGTCTCTACCTGAAAAAATCCGGTGGTGAGCTTTCCTCGCAGCTTTTCCGGTTCGAGGGACCAGGGCGGGCGGGATGTCACGCTTCGTCCGGAGGTAACGGCCTCGCTGGCACGGATCGCCGCGGCGGAGCAGCGCCAGTATCCGAAGCCGCTCAAGTGGTTCGAGATCGGCCAGTGTTTCCGCTACGAGACCCCACAGAAGGGCAGGGGGCGTGAGTTCCATCAGTTCAATGTCGATATTCTCGGCGAGGAGGGACCGGGGGCGGACGCGGAGCTGATAGCCCTCGCGGTTCAGACCATGCTGGCCTTCGGCTTTGTCGAAGGGGATTTCGTGGTTCGGGTTTCCGACAGGAACGCCTGGGTGAAATTCGCCGAGAGCCGTGGCGTCAAGGAGGCTGAGATGCCCGGTTTCCTCAACCTCGTGGACAAGCTCGAACGCGAGAAGCCGGAGGTGCTGGCGGAGAAACTTGCGGCATTCGGAACCACGGTGGAGGAAGTGAAGGATTTCGTCGCGAACCCGGAAAACGCCGAGGGGAGCTTTCACGAAATCCTGGCCGATCTGAACTCGCGTGGTTTCGGTGGATTCGTCGAGCTGGACCTTTCGATCGTCCGGGGACTCGCCTATTATACGGGGGTGGTTTTCGAAGTCTTCGACTCGAAAAGATCCATGCGCGCTGTCGCCGGTGGTGGTCGCTACGACACGCTGGTGAAAACCATTTCCGATGGTGCCGTCGATATGCCGGCGACTGGTTTCGCGATGGGCGACTGGGTCATACGCAACCTCATCGAGGAAACCACCCACACCGCGATGCGGATGGAGGTCTGGCTGCAGCGCAACGCTGCAGGCTGCGAGGCATACATGGTCATTCCGGAGGAATACAGGCGGGGGGACGCGCTAAGACTCGTCACCGGGCTGCGGATGGCGGGCATTTCAGTGGATCTGCCGCTCTCGGACATGAAGGTCGCAAAGCAGTTCCAGGCGGCGGAGAAAAGCGGGGCGAGGTTCGCCATCATCATCGGTGAGGAATTTCCTCTCGTGAAAATCAAGATCCTCGCGAACCGCTCCGAGGAGGAGTGCGACGAAAGCGAGCTGGTCGAGTGGATGATGAACCGCCTCACAGAGCCCGACGGCCCTTTGCATGCCTAAGAAAAACTAACCGCAGATGAACGGGATCAACGCAGATGGAAGAGAAGAGATTCATGTTCTGGAGACGGAACGGGTGATCGGCTGTGCGTTCTCCGTTCTGAATACGGTTGGGCATGGGTTTTATGAGAAAGTCTATGAGAATGCTCTGGTGGTTGAGTTCGGGCATCAGGAAATTCACTTTCTACAGCAGCCCCGGTTTCCTGTTCATCATAGAGAGATCAAGGTGGGCGAATTCATTCCTGATCTCATCGTCTTCGGAAAAGTCGTCGTAGATACGAAAACCATTCCGCGCATTACCGACCACGAGATCGGCCAGATGCTCAACTACCTCCGCGTCACCCGCCTCCAAGTGGGTCTGATACTGAATTTCAAATTTTCCAAACTCGAGTTCCGCAGGGTCACCCTTTCCAAGTAATCCCTTCTTCCATCTGCGTCCATCCCGTCCATCTGCGGTTAAAAAAGTCTTACCCATTTCCATTCATGAGAAGCCACCATTGCAACGAACTCCACGAAAGACAAACCGGCGAAAACGTCACCCTTATCGGCTGGGTGAATTCCGCGCGCGACCACGGCGGCGTCATCTTCATCGATCTGCGGGCCCGTGAGGGTCTGACCCAGTGCGTTTTCCGCCCTGAGGAGAGTGCGGAGGCGGCGAAGCTTTCCCACACTCTCCGGGAAGAGGATGTGGTCCAGGTCAGTGGAAAAGTCTCGAAACGGCTTGATGGCGCGGAGAACCCGAGGATGGCCACCGGCGCGATCGAGATTGTCGCCAGCGATCTGAGAATCGTGAACAAGGCGGACGTTCTCCCCTTCCAACTGGACAAGGAACTTTCCAACGAGGATCTGCGGATGAAATACCGCTACCTCGATCTCCGCCGCGCGCGCATGTCGAAAAATATCCGCCAGCGCAGCAAGATCACCTCGGCTGCCCGGCGTTTCCTGGACGACTCCGGATTCTATGAGATCGAGACACCCATCCTCTCAAACCCGACTCCGGAAGGTGCCCGGGATTTCCTCGTTCCATCCCGCCTGAATCCCGGGAAATTCTACGCCCTTCCGCAGGCACCGCAGCAATACAAGCAGCTTCTGATGGTTGCCGGTATCGAGAAATACTTCCAGATCGCGCGTTGTTTCCGCGATGAGGACCTTCGCGCAGACCGCCAGCCGGAGTTCACCCAGATCGATCTTGAGGCGAGCTTCGTAGGTCAGGAGGACATCATCAGCCTGGTGCAAGGGCTGCTCGGAGCGATGTTCAAGGCTGGTCTCGATATCGATCTGGCTAAGGAATTTCCCCGCATGACCTACGCGGAAGCCATGGATACCTACGGCTCCGACAAGCCGGACACCCGTTTCGAAATGAAGATCACGGATCTCGCCGAAGTCTTCGGCGGGACGGAGTTCAAGATTTTCAAAGGGGTGCTCGAAGGCGGTGGCGTTGTCCGCGCGATCAACGCGAAAGGCTTCGCGACCATCACCACCGGCCAGATGAACCGCCTCAACGAGATCGCGGTGCAGGCCGGGCTCCCGGTGAAGAACCTCGCGTTCATCAAACTGGAGAACGGCGAATACAAGAGTCCGCTCTGGAAAATCTTCTCCGAGAGTGAAAAGGAGGCCGTCACGAAAACGATGAACCTGGAGGAAGGCGACATCGTTTTCTTCGCCGCCGGTTCGCGCGAAAGCGTTTCCACCATCCTCGGGCGCGTGCGCTCCGAGTGCGCCGTGATGCAGGAGTTGAACAAGAACTCCGACAAATTCAACTTCCTCTGGGTCGTCGATTTCCCGCTGCTCGCGCAGGATGAGGAAAGTGGCGATTGGGTCGCCGTTCACCACCCCTTCACCCGCCCGCACGCGGATGACATGGAGCTGCTGGAAAAAGGGGATTACGCCAACGTCCGCGCCGAGGCCTACGATGTGGTGCTGAACGGCTACGAGCTCGGCGGCGGATCGATCCGTATCCATGAAAAGGATCTCCAGGCGAAGATGTTCGAGGTTCTCGGGGTCACTCCCGAGGAGCAGAAGATCAAGTTCGAGCACATTCTCGATGCCTTCCGCTTCGGTGCGCCTCCCCACGGCGGCCTCGCGCTAGGGCTGGATCGCATCGCGATGCTCGTTTCCGGGGAAGACAGCATCCGCGAGGTCATCGCCTTCCCGAAAAACAACAAGGGAGCCGACCTCATGGCACAGAGCCCTTGCGAAATCGGCATGAAAGAGCTGCGCGAGGTCTACGTGCAGAGCACTTACAAGAAGAAGGCGGAAGAAAAGCCGACCTGATTTTTCTGCAGAATTCGGTGATACTTTTTCGCCGAGCCCCGTTGTCTTTGGTAAGGAGTGATCCAAACCCAGGACAATGTTCGGCCAAAGCAAAGAGGAAACGCAATATGTGCAGCTGATTACGCGGCACCAGCGCATGCTGTATGCCTTCATCCGGACAATGGTTTCCGATGGATACGCGGCGGATGACATCCTTCAGGAAACGAACCTCGCCCTATGGAAAGGGATAGGAGGGTTTGAGCCGGATTCCAATTTCAGCTCCTTTGCGACAAAGATCGCCCACCGCAAGGTGATCGACCACGTCCGGCGGGAAGGGAAACTTGGCGGGCTGATCTTCGATACGGAGTTGGCGGAGCAGATCGCCGCCCGGCTGGGAAATTCCGTGGATGCGCTCAATTCCCGTTTCCTCGCGCTGGAAGCCTGCCTTTCGAAACTGGCCGAGGGCGACCGTGACCTTCTCCGGCAGAGGTATTGCGAAAAAGAGAGTGTCCGTGACCTGTCCACCTACTCCGGGAAGAGCGAGAGCTCTTTGCAGAACCATTTCGTGAAACTTCGCAAAACCCTCCGTGATTGCATCACGCGGCAACTTGATTCCAGGGCATGAACAGCGAAGCCGGAATCGAAACAATCCACCGGGTCATCGAAGGGCGCGCCAGCGAGGAAGATCTGGAAAAACTCCCAGGAATGTTGAAATCCGACGGTCATCTCCTGGATCTTTACTGTGAGGAAATCGAAACCTGCGCCAGCCTTGAATGGCATTTCCTTATCGAAAAGGACTTTGGCGCAGTCCTTCACCGGAAGCGCGAGCTGACCGACGACCTTCTCGTTGATCGCCGCCGGAGATTCCGCTGGATCGGCATGGCTGCTGCTGCGGTGATTCTCTTCTGTGTCGGTCTGGCACCTTATCTCGTGAATGCCGAGCCTCGTGTTTCCGCTTCGCTGGTCGCGAACAGCGAGGCAAATTGGAAAGTATATGGTGCGGATGGCAAACCGGCCGCACGCGATATCGCTCGGAAAAGGATCCAGGGTGGAACTTTCCCGGGGTGCACTCGAAATTTCCTTTTCCAACGGGGTCAATGCCATCCTGGAGGGTCAGGCATCGCTGGTGGTCGAGGAGAGCAAACTCGTGCGCCTCGTCGAGGGGCGGATGCATGTCCGTGTGGAGGGGGAGGAAGGGCACGGGTTTACGGTGGAAACCGGCGGACTGCGCGTGAAGGATCTCGGAACGCGGTTCGGTGTGCTGCACATGGACGGCGCTCCTGCAGAGGTGCATGTGATGGAAGGGATGGTCGAGGTTTCCGGCTGGTCTGGAAGTGCTTGGAACGTCCCAATGCTTTTGAGAAAGGATCAGGCGGCCCGTGTGTTTCCGGAGGGGGCTGACAAGATCAAACGGATCGAAGCAAGGCCGCACGAATTCTGCGGGCAGCTTGCCGAAGGGTTTTCCTGAAATGCGTATCCCGTTCGATTCGGTTTCCTCCGGGGGACTCGTCGAGGTGGTTTCCTCCGTTCCGGAAGCGGAGGCCAGGGTCGTCCAGCCGGAGGGTTCCTCGCCCGTGCGGGTTGTGGAGGGGAAAGTCGGCAATGCTTTCGAGTTCGATCGCTCCGGGACTTTCATCGAAGTGAACCGCTGGTTCGGCATAGGCGGTGACGAGGCCAGGACCGTTGCATTCTGGCTCCGGATGTCCTCGGGGGGAAATCCGGCCGGTGCAGCATACCCCCTGGTTTCCTGGGGGTTGCCCTACGAAGATCCTGATGGGCACTGGAACATAACCTGCCACCCCAATCCAGGTGCCGGTATCTCCGCAATAGGCGCAAGTCCCGGTGCCGGAAGGGGAAAAGTGTCATCGGAAGGTCTCAATGATGGGAAATGGCACCACGTAGCCACCATATTCGATCCCGCAAAAGACAATGACCTGGCGGACGCACTGACAATTTATATCGACGGAGTGGAATCCGAACCCGTCCTGAGGGGCGGGGGAGCCGTGAATACCGTGCGCGGCGGCTCCCTTTACATCGGGCGTTCCATCGTGGCCGGGGAAACCGCCACGGATCGTCCGGCCTTCTCCATCGACGAACTCCATGTCGCCCGCAGGGCGTTTTCCGCCAGCGAAATCCGGAAGCTCATCGCGGATGCGAAATGACATCGAATCTCTCACCACAAAACCAACTAGAAAATATGAAACCAAAATACAAGCAACTGACAATCGCACTCGCCATGGCGGGGATCGGCCATGCGGCCACAATCAGCCTGGACACCGCCAAGAGCGGACGGGTTCAACGCTCCGGAGGAACGGATTTCGTCGTCACCACAGGCGGATCGTTCACGAACACAGGCTTTGATACGAACAACTCCCTGATTGGTGACAACCCCTCGAACGTCGAATTCCTCGGTATCTGGACTTTCGTGGCGGATGCCGCGTTCGTGGCGGACATCGCATTGGGTAATGGAGCCAATCTGGCTTTCTCAGGCGGACGTGCCAACAACGGCACACCTTCCCCACCACGGTTTCATTCCTCACCTTCGATAGCACCACCGGAGTGAACGGCGCAAAGGTGAACTCCTTGTTCATCCGCGGGTGGCACTTCGATCGGGACGTTCACGTTTGACTCGGGTAATCCCGGTGCGGCGCGATCGTTCAGCGTAAGCAATTCCCAACTGTCCGGGATCACCGCAGGCCAGCAGATCTACTTCGCGTTTGACAACGTGTTGAGCAACAACAGCGCGGCAGACAATTTCCACCCCAATGCCCCGGCAACTGGAGCCACGTTCAATGGAGCCAACCTTCCTACCCTCACCACCGTGCCCGAGCCTTCCTCCGCGCTTCTCTCGGTTCTCGCCGTGGCGGCAATTGGTCTTCGCCGCAAGCGTAGCTAGTCCGGTAGTCTTCCGGTCACTGGTTTCAGCTCCCTGGTAATATCGGGGAGCTGATCCCTTCATTTCCTTTTCCGATGATACTTCTGTCTGCGGCCACGTGGATTCCAGTCAGGACAGGCGAGGGCAATCCCGGTCGGTTCATCGGAAAAATCGAAATTTCTGACAGATCCGGCAAATATTTGTGTAATCACAAAGTAAATCTGCTATTTTAAAATGATGAAAAACCCAACTCGTTCGCGTAACTCCCGCGGCTTCTCCCTCGTGGTCACCCTGACCCTGATGGTGCTGCTCTCCATCCTTGCGATCGGGATGCTATCGCTTTCCGTTGTGACGATGCGCCAATCGGGGCAGTCGGATGAATCCGCCCGTGCCCGTGCAAATGCGCGGATGGCGGTGGTGATGGCGCTCGGGCAGCTTCAGATGAAAGCCGGGGATGACCGGCGCATCACCGTGGCGGCGGATCAGTTGAAAGGTTCCGTGGACGGATCAACAAGCGCAGCAGCGGACGGTCGCCGCCATTGGACTGGCGTTTACAAATCCTGGATCGCGGATACTGGCAACGATCCTTCGGCATGGCCTGACCGCCCGACTCCGGAATTCCTTGGCTGGCTGGTCACCGAATCCCCTGGAATCACTTCCGAGGGAACGGCCAAGTCGGCGACTGCGGGAGATATCCCCCTGGTAGGGGAAGGGACTGTCGGATCCGATTCCAAGCTGCATGTGAAAGTCCCCATGATTGAAGCGCCGGATATGAAAGGCGGCAAGGGCGCGCTCGCATGGTGGACCGGCGACCAGGGGGTGAAAGCCACGATGGCGCTTCCTCCCACCGAGCCGGCCGACTCGCTCGCGGCGGCGAGGGCGGGCATCCAGGCGGCTGCAACCAACGATTTCCAGTCAGCGGGTGACGGCGGGATCTTTCCAAAAAGCGAACTACAGCAGGCACGGGTCGCTAGCCTTAGCAGTTGGGACCAGCTATCCCACGTATCGACGGGTCTCCCTGCCAAACGTCGTGAACTTTTCCACGATATCGTCGCGGTCGGCAGCGGCTTGCTGACCGATGTGCGCAAGGGTGGTTTCCGGAAAGACCTGTCCATGGCTCTCGAAAACGAACCGACCGAATCCCTGTGGGGCGACGATTTTTTCCTCTACCGGTTTGGGAGGGACACCGGGATCAACCTGAAGGAAATTTACCAATACTACCAGCTGCCCACCCAACTGGAAGCTGGCGGCGGGGACAAATACGCGGTCGGCGGCACCCCGGTTGGAGCGGGGACGAAAGTCCTCCGCTTCGAGGGCACGCCCGACGATTGTGTCGCGGATGAGTTCCATTGGTTCAAGAACCCTCTCGTCGTGTCCTACGAACTGCTGCTTTCATTCGAGGTGAAGCCAAGGAGCACTACCTTCACCACCGGCAGTGAGCACCACCGAGAAGAAGGAAACCAAACAGATCCAGTGCCTCCACGTCGTCGCCGATCCCATCGTGACCTTCTGGAACCCGCTCGATGTCCCCGTATCCATCCCTCCATCCGCGTATTTCTCTTTTAAATACTGGCAGCAGCCGGTGACGATCGAAGTGAATGTGGGCAGCGAAACCTACTCCTGCCCCCTTGTGGGATGCATCACCAACGAGGACGGGAATTTCCTTTCCATGCAGGTAGGGGATGACGGGCCGCCACTCGTCCTCAAGCCCGGCGAGGTCGTGAAAGCCTCACAGATCCGCAGCACCCAGTACAACCGTTTCGGTGACGACCGCTTCCAGATACCTGGAACCGTGGGCTTCAACCACGGGGGAGGCGTTTCCTACCCGATGCGTGAAAAGCCGTGCTAAGAACAAAGGCTTTGAATATGTGGACGTCACTGGAAAGCCATCGATCACCTACACGGTCAAACCGAACCAATACACCTGCGGGAAAAAGGATGGCACAGGCAATGTACTCCAGGGATACAGCGTACATTCCAACCACCACGGCCTCACGATGATCACCCAGACCCTCGGCGAGGACAGGGGTGATAGCAAAGTCCGGGCGAACTACAGCCAGCACTTCGGCGGGGCTTATCTGGACGGACGCACCGGTGCGGGCAGGTCTCTCGTTGGCGGAGGCTACTCGGGAAACAACGGCGACACCAAGCGCGGCAGCGACCGCTACTACGCAAACAACCCGAGCTACTCCGACGTCTTCCCAACCATTGCCGGGCGCACCATCCAGGTCGGCCAGCTCCAGGCGGGAAAGCAACCGCTAATGAAATTCTCCTTCCGCCTGAAGCCCGAAGTCGCCAGCGATATGGGAAGCAAAGGTCTCCAGCGCCTCAACCCCCAGTCTGTCTACATGGATTTCTACGACCTCTCCGACCGGACGAGAAATGTCCTGCCCTATGAATACAAGATCCAGCGCATCGACAGTTGGCTCAACAACGAGCTTGAAGCAACTCCCGACGGCAACGCCTACATCGGCGGCAGCTACTCCCCGCAGGGGGGCGTGACGACCGTCATCACCCACTCCATCCCGCGCGAGCCGCTCATCTCGTTGGGGGCGCTCCAGCATTCGATGGCGAACGGATATGACAGGTTCGGCTCGGATTCACGGTTCCGCATGCCGATGCTTCCCCAGATTTCCCACGCCATTGGGAATTCAACGGCCCCGTCAATGATCTCTCCCGGATCCGGTGAAATCAGAAATGGCTGGCGGCCAGGCCTTGGCGGACCACTCGTATCTGGCGAACCGCAGGCTGTGGGATGATTGGTTCTTTTCCTCCATTGCTCCGCAGACCTCCGGTTCCTTCAATGCCGCGGACAGGAAATCACAACAGGAGGTGGCGTTGGATTTCTTTTCGGGGAATAGCGACCTGAGGAACCCGCGCTACAAGGCGGATGCGGGAGGGCAATCCCCGGGCGATATCGCCAACAAGCTCTTTGCATCCGGCAAGCCACGTCAGGAAGCCCACGCCCTCGTCGCCTCCCTCCTCCGTGTCGAAGGCATGTTCAATGTGAACTCCACTTCCATAGAGGCATGGAAATCCGTTTTATCCTCCCTCCGCGGAAATAAGATTCCCGCCCAGGAAAGAACCGGCGCGGAGAGTGTAACCAATACCGGCAACGTCCCGGTCGCCGGGCTGCTCACCCCGGTGGATGCCGTGGCCGGTGCGACGGATTCCTCCGACGTGCGCTCCGCGAACCAATGGATCGGGCGCCGGGAACTTAGCGACAAGGAAGTCGGTGAACTCGCGGAGGCAATTGTCCGGGAAGTTCGGAAACGCGGCCCGTTCCTTTCGCTCTCGGATTTTGTCAACCGCAGGGTCGGCAGCGACAAGGATCCCGCCCTTTCCGGAGCTGTTCAGAGTGCGTTGGACTCGGCTGATGTCTCCGTCAACGACGCATACCGCAGCCGCATCGTGAACGGAAAGGGAAAGAACGGCCTGGAGTTTCCCGAAGCGGAGTCAGGCCCCCTCAGCCAGGGCATTCCCGGTATCGTGAAACAAGGCGACATCCTCACGCCCATCGCGCCGTTTCTCTCCGCCCGATCAGACACGTTCGTCATCCGCGGCTATGGCGAGGCACGGGATAGCAAAGGCAACGTCACCGCCCGCGCATGGTGCGAGGCCACCGTGGAGCGGGGCGCGGACTTCGTGAATCCCTCCGAGAAACCCGAAACCGCCCCTGCCGCCCTCACCGATCCGTCAAACAAGGAGATGGGCCGCCGGTTCGCCGTGAAAAGTTTCCGCTGGCTCAATTCCGATGAAATCTGATGATCATTTTCCGAATGAAAAATCTCCTCATCCTGCTGCTCGCGGCCACCGGACTTTCCGCCCAGGAAAAAGCCCCGGAAGTCCGTTTTGTCGCCCAGGCATTGCCCGAGTCCATGGCAGAGGTGCGTATCGTCGGGGGCGACGGTGCATCCGATCCTTTCGAGATCCCCGTCTACAATCTCTCGGAACCGGTTGAGGCACCTGCCAGAAATTTCATCCTGCAGTCCACGAGCCTTGAATCTGCCGAAGTTCCCATCGTCCTCCCCGGCGCGGGCAGCTCCTACATCGTCATCCTCATTGTCGATCCGAAGGACGGCCTGGTTCCCGTCGTTCTTCCCGGTAACACCCCCTCCTTCGGGCGTGGCGACGTGTATATGAGGAACATCACCTCCCGCCGCATCGTCGGGAAAGTCGGCTCGCGGAAATTCTCCATCGCCCCCGGCTCCGGGGAGGTCGTCAAACCCGCCGGTGCCGACCGAGGCCTCTACGACGTCCTCATCGGCGCGGTCGAGGAAGAGGAAATCCGCCCCCTTTCCACCACCCGATGGCCCGAGAACAACACCCAGCGATCCTACCTGATTTTCTACGAGAACCCCGTCACGAAATGGATTGAATTCCGCGCCATCGATGAGTTCATGCCGGTGAAAGCCGAAGGGTAGCATCGGACGTTCCTCCGGTATCGCCATGAAGGAGCCGAAAGCGGCGGAGTAGGCAGGGACGGGCCGCCTATGGCTGCCCGGCAAAACAGGCCGTTCCCTCAGTGCTTATCAGGCAGCCGATAGGCAGCCGCTCCTTGTCATGGCTCGACGGCGGTGAATTCCGCGAGCAGCTCGGAGCCGAGCTCCGCCTGGTATTAGTGGCGGCGGTGATGAGGCGGGCGCGGTTGTATTTCTGGAGGCCCTGCGGGAAAAACCCGGTGTGGGAACCGCTGCCTTTGGCGAATTTGTCGCGCACCCGTGATCCTCCGCGAACTGCCGCAACTCCTCGGCGCTGATCTGGCGGTTGGAGAGGTGGTTTTCAAAGAAGCGTTCGATGGCGATCATGGTGCCCAACCCGTTAGCAGCCTTCCTGCAAATATGGAAAAACATGGTAACAATGTATGATAAAACCCTCACCCACCCCTGCCGGATGGAAAGGTGCGGTTCAGGTTTTCTTAGTGGCATTTGCCATGTGTCGGGAGGCGGTGAAAGTTTTGTCACTGGCATTCGTCATGTGTGGGGCGGCGATCCCGGTTTTGATACCGCCACTTACTTGCAACCACACCCTGCCCTCCCATTCACCACACCGGATCATCAGGAGATCCTGAAAAAGCGATATGCCGGAGCATGTTCACCCCGCATATCAGCTCCTCCGTAAAACCGAAACACCCGCCCCGGCCAATCATCAACCATACCTGGCGACCCGCCCGCGATCCAAGACCCCAATTGACAAGCCCCGCCCGTTTCCCCATCCTCCCCACTGAAATTACCCCACCGCATATCGGCGATCGGTGATACGAATGACACTGTTCGCTAATGAAGACTCTACTCGCCGCGGTTTCGAATCGCCTTGGTCATGTCCCGATCGGCAGCTGGGAACGACTACAGTATCGAAACTGCACAAACAATCAGGATGTCATCGATTCTGAAGTCGCTGAATTTAAAGCACCTCCAAGTCGATGAACTGATGGACTCCATTCGAAGTCCGAGGAAGAGCGATCGACCTTGCTAGCCACCCAGCTCATAGATCGAAGGCGATGGTCTGCTTGCTGAAACGATTTGTCCTCCTTGGACTGAGTCCGGGCATATGAAGCAAAGTCGCTGATTCCGGTCTAAGGTAAAACGATCTGTTTCTCCTTACTTCACGTTTCCCCACTTCGGTTCGGAAGTTCAAGTCACATCTGGCCGGGATGACGTTTCGCCTTCCGCCGGCGATTGGCAATTCGGTCACACTGCGTCTCCTCCGCACCTAGAGAAAGAACAAGAAGGCGAACAAGGCGGCGCTGACCAACCCGCTACCGCTCCCGAGTCGAAGCTGAGAGCGCGACAAGAAACCCAAACCCGAATCGAAGGTGCGCCCCCAGTAGCGAGTGGCAGGCCTGCGACGTTCGGCTAAAGATTTGAAAGACTAAGCCAGTAATGGCAGAATGACCGAGCCTAATTTCTCCGCACCCGATCAGCCGTCTCCATTTGCTATTGACAAGATAGGCTCCCCTTGTCAGATGCGCTCTTCGGAGATGACTTTTCTGGCCATTCGAATCTTTGCAGAGATAGCGAGCAATATCGGTGGCACCACTCTCTGCGCCGATCGCGGTGAGTCATTTCTAGGCATCGTTGGCACTGGGATTGGAGCGTATTTTACGCCTCATTCCAGGTGGCACACTGATGATCGCAGATCCAGAATCAGTTGCAAATCCAACCAGATAAAGAGACAGAATCGGATCCCGGGAGTGATTAGCTTCCCGAGTCTCACACCACCGTGCGTAAGCGTGGAACATGGCGGTTCCGATCAGACACGGGGCGAACCCCGTATTGGGAACAGGCCGAGACCTGTCCCGAGCACCCACATGCCTCCCATCGATCCATCTCTCGTCCATGCCTCGCAGTCCGGCGTTTTCGGCTGGGACGTCTGGCACGCGGTCAGGATGCTCTCATTCTCCCAGCCTTCCTTCACGCGACCGGTCGCCCTTCCCCGCTTGGCGTTAGATCGTAGTCTCTTTCATGTTATGGTTTTCCTACAGGGTGACCGGGCACCGCGGGTTTGCACCCCATTTGCATCGTGCCCATGCCGGGCACACACAAGATGTCGGGGGGCGGGCTGATTTCACGGGACGTTGAGTTCCGTAAGTTCCTTTGGCGTTTTCCGGGAGTTGGGCTAGTCTGCGAAAGTGACGGACGAGACGGACGAGAAAGAGGTCAAAGAAGGGCAGGGGTTGTCTAGGGTGGTTCTGGCGGGTGGCGCTGGTGGGAGTGTTGGTTCTGGCGGGGTTGCTGGTGTGGTTGAACGGGCGGGGATGAGGTGGCTGGGCCGAAGGTGGCTGCTCATTTTATCGAGAAAGCTGGCATGAAGGGAGGGTTCCGGCTCGGTGGGACTTTGCTTGGCGGGGTGAATATCTACGATCTTGAAATCTCCGGGGAAGAGGGTGCGCTGGAGAGGGCGGTGGTGGACAGGCTGGAGACGGACTACCGTTTCATGGAGCTGATCAAGGGGAAGGTGCGGGGGATTTCCGGGGAAGGAATCCACGTGGACATCCGGCTTGTGGAGACGGAAAAGGAAGAGAAACCGCCAATGGATTTCCAGGCTCTCGGAAAGACTTTGAACGGAGTCCGTGACAGGATCCTCCCGTTGGAGCTGGATTTGGAGGATGTGAGTCTTTCCGTGAAGAAGGACGGCGCGCGCGTGGTTGCGCTGGAGGACAGTGATTTCTCCCATGAGACCGGGGAGGATCTGATCGCCCTGGATCTGGGAAGGATCATCGACGCCGCGGGGCGTTTCACCCAGCCGCAGGAGGCGAAACTCGTGTGGGAGGAGGGGCGGCTGACGCTCGACAGGCTGGACTTGCTCCCCATCGTCGGGATTCGCGATCTCGCGGTCTCCTTGCCTGAGGACGGCGATATCGCGGCGAACGTGGACGTCCGTCTGTCCGACGCGTTGCTGCGTGTGACCGTGGGGGAGGGGATCAAGGACGTGCGGCTGGACATGGTGGAGGGCGGGCTGGATTTCGGAAAAGTCCTGGGCGGCTTCGGCCTGGGTCTTCCCATCGAGGGAAATCTCACGTCGCTGGCTGTGGAAATGAAACAGGTTTTCCCGGAGTGGCAGACGGCGGTGGGGACGGCGGAGCTTTTCGTGGAGAATTTCTCCTATGACGGCTGGGATGTGCCGGAGGCGTCGCTGGGAATCACCCTGGAGGAAGGCAATTTCGGAGCGAAGCTGGTGGGGCGGGCGCTTGGATCGGGGGTAACGGTCACTGCCGGAGGTGACTTCGAGCGATCGGAGATCATCGAGGGAAAATTCGATCTGGATCGGATCGCGGGGAACCTGGAAATCGAGAACGTGGAAGAGGTGCTTGTCGCTCTGGACGGAAAATTCGACATGCCGGTGGATTTCGCTGAATTTCCGGAAAGCGGGATCGCGGGAGATTGGGCTGTGGATCTGGGGGAAGAGGGTTTCGGAGGGGCGGAGGGTGACATCACTTTGACGGCCGGGGAGGCGGATGCGACTCCGATACGGGTGAAGGCCAGGTATGAGGACAATGTGGTGACTGTTTCCGATTTTGAGGCTGACGGTATGGTGTTTTCCGGGAAATTCGATCTCGCGGCGAAGACCTACGAGGCGAAGCAGGTTCTGGACGGATTCGACAGCTCAAGGCTGGTTCCGTGGTTGGAAGGGATAGGACAAACGGCTCCGGGTAGCGCTGTGGTCTCGATGGACTGGGAGGCCAGCGGAAATTATGGAGAGAACAGGAACAGGGGGACGCTTGAGGGTCTGGATATCGTCTGGCAATGGAAGGAGGGCGAGGATGGGACGACGAGGCCGCCTGTGTCCGCAACGGCCGATGCGATCACCTACGACTGGCCGGGAACGGTGGATCTCGACGGGCTGGTCGTGGAAACCCAGGGACAGGTGGTGAAGCTGGAAGCGAAGCTCGCCGAACAGCTTCTGGATCTGGAGAAATTTTCCTGGCTGGAGGGGGAGACGGAGCTTGCGGAAGGTTACGGGAAACTGCCGGTGCCTGAGGATTTCTCGAAATTCAAAGAATTTCTCGGTGAGAACACAGAACCGATTGATTTGAAAATCGAGACGAAAACCCTGCCTTTGTCGAAGTTGAGGCCATGGGTTCCGGCATTGGAACAGATAGACGGAGATGCCACTGGAAAGGTTGAAATCGCCATAGGCGGGGAGTCTGGCGGTTCCTCGAGGTGGATGCCCGTGTGGAGCTGCGCGAGATCAGCTCGCCTACCCAGGAGCAGGTGCCGAAGACGGATGTGACGATCAATATCAATGCAAAGGACGGCGTCGCGAAAGTTTCCGCAGAGGCGCTGGCGGCTGACTACGCTCCGGCGATCCTGGAGGCCGAGATGGCTTTTCTTCCCAAGAAATGGGCGGAGGATCCCGAGTCTGTGAAGGCCGAGAAAATCACCGGAAGACTGGATCTTCCAAGGATAGACCTCTCCCGATTTCAATCACTTGTTCCCGGGGCGGCGGAGCTTGGCGGCATCGCCGAGGGGCAGGTGACGGTGGGCGGGACGGTGGGCGATCCGGATCTGGACGCCGATCTCAAACTTTCCGGCGGAAAATTCCGCATGGATAACAGAAGCGTGCCCGGGCTTGACGGGATCAACCTCGACATCGGAACGGACTTGGAGAATGTGACGATCAAAGGAGGCGTGCAGAACGTGGAGGGCGGCGATGTGACGCTGGACGGAACCCTAGGCCTGAAAAGCGCGACCGGGGAGGGACTAGGCGAACTGGATGTGAGTTTGCGCGCGAGGGGCATGCCTGTCGTAAGGAATGAGTTCCTCATCGTCCGGGCGAACGCGGATCTCAGTGTAAGAGGGACGATGAGCCAGTCACGTGTCAGCGGTGAGGTTGGCATCATCGACAGCGTTTTCTACAAGGACATGGATCTCATCCCGATCGGAAAGCCGTTCCTCGAGCCTTCGGCGGCAGCGCTACCGTCTGTCGATACTTCGAGCAATCCCGGTGCGGCGGTTCCCGCCCCATTCAGCGACTGGACCGCGGATGTGGTGGTGAAAACCATCGATCCCATTCTTGTCCGGGGAAATCTCGGGAAAGGACAGGTCGATGTCGCCCTGCGGATCGGTGGAACCCTGGGAGATCCGAAACCCGACGGAACGGTTCGTCTGAGGGATGCCGTGGCGCGACTGCCGTTCAGCACACTGGAGATCAAGGAAGGGTTCGTGAGATTCACGCCGCAGACCGGGTTTGATCCTGTTTTGGAAATTCGGGGAACGGCTGAGCCGAGACCTTACCGGGTGCAGTGTCTATGCTTACGGGAACGCCTCTGATCCACAACTCGTCCTGACCTCCCAGCCGCCGCTTCCCGAGAACGAGATCATGACCCTGCTCGCGACCGGGACGACTTCCGCAGGTCTGGAAGACTCGCAGGCGGCATCATCGCGGGCGATGCAGCTCCTCATCGAAGAGCTGCGCCGGGGGCGTTTCCTCTTCGGGAAACAGCTTCGCCCGGTGCTCGGACTGCTGGATAACGTGGATTTCAGCCTGGCGGAATCCGATCCCTACGACTCCGGCACTTATAATTCCGCCACATTGAAACTGAGTGAGAAGTGGTATGTGTCCGCTGGAATCGGGGCTGAGGGCGACCAGCGGGTGCTCGCAATATGGAGGTTGAGATTCAAATGAGATTCTGCGTAAGGAAATATCTTGGAGGTTTCGCACCGCTTTCTCTGCTTCTGACGCTGTCGCCGCTTTTCGCGGAAACGGAGGTGGATATCAGGGGGCTGCAAAGCAAAAGCGAGGGAGACATGCTGCAGCTGATTGGCGGGCGCCTCGTTTACATTGAAGGAAAACAGGCAAGCACCTGGAGGGCGAACGACGCCGCCTATATGGTGGAAAGTATCCTTCGCAACGACGGCTTTTACGAAGCCACGGTGAAAGGCAGGGTGGAATCCCCGGATCGAATCGCACTGATAGTCAACGAGGGGAAAAGGCTATCGCTGGGAACCGTGACGATGACAGGCGATGGCGATGCGGAATCCCTTGCGGAAACGTTTTCCTCTCCTTTCGGATCCTCCACTCCCTTCGGAGCCGGCTCTCCTCCCTTCCGGGCAGATGACGTGCCCACGGCTCTGGATTTCGTCACTAGACAGCTTCAGGCGGAAGGCTATTGGAACGTGGAGGTGACCTTGCGCAAGCAGAACATCGACAAGGAGACGGGAGATGTGGACATGACGGTGAATGTCGATCGGGGCCCCGATTCAAGATCGGTCGCCCGACGGTCGACAGCCCGGACGGGCGCGGGGTGAAGCGTGCTGCAACCACCTGGGAACCTTTTGTCGGGCTTTTCGCCACCACGGAAAATGTAAACGGCCTCCGTGCCGCGATGGAGGAGGCTTTCGTCAGCCGTGGTTATCCGGATGCGAAGATCACCATGACCCGCAGACTGGGTTATGACACCTACACTCCTGATTTCATCATCGAACTGGGGACGCGTGTCAGGCTGCTGAATGTGAATGTTCGAAGGGCTCCAGCGCACGAATCCGGACCGGGTGAAACAGATCATGAAGCCTCTGGAGGGCGACTGGTATGACGAGGCGGCCATGAACGAGAAGGTCAAGTCCCTGCTGGGTACGGGCGCGTTTCAGTCTGTCCGCGTGGAGACCAATGACGTCGCCAGGAAACGTATCGACGCGACCCTCCATTTCGAAGAGGCGAAAGCAAAGGAGATCAGTTTCTCCGGAGGATTCGGATCATTCAACGGCCCCCTGCTGCGCGCCGCCTACATCGACAGGAATTTCCGGGGCATGCTCCGTGGGTTTTCCGTAGGCACGGAGGTTAGCGCGCGCGGACTGCTCGGAGAGTTGAAACTGACCGATCCATGGTGGCGCGGGACGGACATCCTGCGCACGCATCGCCTCTACTCGCTCATCAAGGCCTACGACGGTTATACGAGCTACGAGACGGGCTTCGAGACCAGTTGGGAATATTCTCTCACCGACCATTATTCCATGAGGCTCCTTGCCGGTTATTCTTATGTTTCCGTCTCTGAAGAGGAGCTTCCGGTCGGTCTTCTCGGGGAAACAAGTTACGGACACGTGAGGCTGGCCTTCACCCAGACCCTGGACTACCGCGACAGCAAGATCCTTCCGAAATCCGGCTGGCACGTCAGTCTCCCCGTTCAGATCGGCGCGGCTATCGGCGATGATACGAATACTTACACCAGGCTTGGTCTGGACGGAGGCTTCTACTATCCGATCACCGATACCTACCACCTCGGCATCGGCGGATTCGCCAATCTCGTTCTTCCCTCCGGAGACATCCAGGAGCTACCCGTCGACTTGCGCGTTTTCAACGGTGGGGCGCGAAGTGTCCGCAGTTTCCCGGAAAGGGAGCTCGGCCCTCTCTTCGGGGGTGATCCCTATGGCGGGGATTTCAGCTGGGCGGTCAATACCGAGGTCAGCCGCAACATCACCGGCTCCGTTCAGGCCGTCGCCTTCGTCGATGCGGGAGCGGTCACCGGAACATACATTGGAAGCCGCCAGGGCGGAGTGGAACTTGCGGCCGGTCTTGGCGTGAGGATTGATCTTCCCATCGGCCCGGTGCGGCTGGAGTACGGCCACAACCTCACCAAGGATGAGAACGAGCCGACCGGAACATGGCATTTCGCCATTGGGGCGACCTTCTAGCATAGGCGAATGACACGCGTCCTTTTCATCTGCATGGGAAACATCTGTCGCTCGCCGGCCGCGGAGATCGTTTTCCGGAAAATGGTGGATGACGCCGGGCTGTCAACTGAGTTTGCAATCGATTCCGCCGGCACCGTCGGATACCATGAGGGTAATCCGCCCGATCCCCGCATGGCCGCCCATCTGGAAAAGCGCGGCTACCGGGTGGAGGGTCTCTCAAGACCTCTGCGCAAGGCCGATCTCAAGGATTTCGACCTCCTGCTCACCATGGATGACGAGAATTTCTCCGATACCTTACGCCAGTGTGGCGAGACCATATCTCGCGGAAAGGTGAAACCATTCGTTGATTTTCTTCGTGAAAACGAAGCTTCGGAAATTCCCGATCCCTACTACGGGGGCGACAGCGGGTTCGCCCATGTCATCGACCTGCTGGAGGATGGGTGCGCGGCTCTTCTGGAAGCGCTTTCGGGGAAGAGGTAGAAATTTTCCAAAGGAAAACAGGGCAGGGGGAGTTTCTGAGATCGAACGCCACGATACCGCGCGGTGTATGACGCGAAACCCAAAAACCTACCATGAGCATCCATGCGCAATCCAGTGAAGAGGCGAGAATCCGCCTCGGCAGACAGAGACGGAATTCCACCATATCCTCCGTCCTCATTTCAGCCCTAGCCGTGGTCGCGATCTTCCTCGGACTGGGTCTTTATCTGCTGCCAGTGATGATTCCGGACGAGGATGGACTTATCGCCTATCCGCCGGTGACTGTCACACCGCCCGATGTCACCCCTCCTACAGTAACGCCATCGCTTCGCCCCAGACCCATTCCTCCAAGCAACGTGCGGACTCCCGTGGTTGTCGCTAGAACATCCTCACTTTCCATCCCGACGGTCGATGTTCCTTTCAACGCGCCGACTGCGGATTTTGGAAACGCCGGAGGCTTCGGTGATGATTTCGGAACGGTAGGGTTGGACAGCGGCAGCATTTTCGAGTCCATCCCGGCAGACCTCCGCAAACGCTGCTCGAAACAGGATCGCATCTCCCGCCTGGAGGAAACCGGAGGGAACCCTCTCGCTGAGAATGCTGTCGAGAAAGGTCTGGAGTGGCTCATGGCGACCCAGAACCAGGACGGCTCCTGGACCGGAAAGAACAGGGCGGCCATGACGGGATTCGCCGTCCTCGCCTATCTCGGACGGTGCGAGACGCCACTGTCGGAAAAATACGGCGAATCCTGCCTCCGGGGGATCACTTGGTTGATCGACCTCGGATTGGGGACGGAGGGGAAACTCTCCACCGACCTCGCCAACAAGCACTGGCCTTACGAGCACGCCATCGCCACCTACGCCATTTGCGAGGCGACCACATTCTGCAAGCAGCTTGGCATCCCCGTTCCAGGCCTTGATGATACCGCCCGGAAAGCCACGGAGATCATTCTCGGCAATCAGCATGCAAGCTCCGGCGGATGGGATTACGCCTACGATACTTCCGGGAAAAGGGGAGGGGATCTCTCGATTGCCGCCTGGCACATTCAGGCGCTGAAAGCCGCGAACCATACCGGCCTCGACTTCAAAGGCATGTCCGTGGCGAGAGACGCGGCTCTCGATTACGCGAAATCCCTCCAGAACGAAACCGGAGGCTTCGGCTACAGCGCGAAAAGCCGCCCTGCCGGCGGTGGCTCCTATTTCTCGATGACCGGCGGCGGCGTCCTCGGTCTCCAGATGTGGGGCAAGGGAAAATCGTCCCGCCGTCCGCAAAGGCGCGAGATACATACTCGCGAACAGCCGTTTTGATTACAGCGGGAAGGATTCCGATCTCTACGCCCACTACTACGAGTCCCAGGCGATGATGAATCGCGGTGGCAGCGAATGGGAGACCTACAATGCCATGTTCCGCGACCAGCTCATTGGAAATCAGAACGAGAACGGCAGCTGGAAGCCCAGCGGGGGCAAGCCCTTTGAAGAGCACTACCGCAACTGCCTGAATATCCTGATGCTTGAGGTTTACTACCGCTTCCTGCCGGGCACGGGCGCGGGATGAAGGCTGGCTTCCGGACTTCCGGACGAATTTCCGAAATTTTTTCTAAGACGATCCAAGCCCGGAACGTTCCCACCCCAACGGCTATTTTTCGCTGGCCACCTTCCCTCCCCGGACTACTATCAATCAAGACTACCATGAGCATCCACGCACAACTCAGTGAAGAAGCACAGGCGCGACTCAACGCGCAGAAGCGCAATTCGACGATTTCTTCCGTCGTCATCTCAGTCCTCGTCGTCGTGATGATTTTCCTCGTGCTGGGGATTTTCCTCCTGCCGAACATCGTCAAGGAAAACCCCACCATCGTCACGTATTCGGCTTCTCTCACCGAGGATACCGAGGTGAACGTGAAAAAGGTCAACAACCAGATACAGCGCAAGCCATCCGCACCGACCAACTCCATGGCCAAGGTGATCGCCGCGAACAGCTCGTCTCCCACCGCGATTCCCGTTCCTGACATCGATGTGGTCACCCCGAACGCCGATTTCGGGGATGGGGAGGACTTCGGCGGCGGCTGGGGCGAGGCCGGTGACAGCGGCTCCGGTGGAGGTTTCGGAGCCATCCCGGCGACCATGCGCAAACGTTGCTCGAAGGAAGACCGCATGCTGCGCCTCCAGGAAATGGGCGGAAACCCTCTCGCCGAGGAGGCTGTGGAAAAAGGTCTTGAGTGGCTGATGGCCACCCAGAACCCGGACGGCTCCTGGACTGGTAAGAACAAGGCCGCTATGACGGGCTTCGCGGTTCTCGCCTACCTTGGTCGTTGCGAAACACCTCTTTCCGAAAAATACGGCGAGTCCTGTCTGCGGGGCATAACCTGGCTCGTGAATCTCGGAATGAAAACCGAAGGCAAGCTATCGACCGACCTTGCTGACAAACACTGGCCCTACGAGCACTCCATTGCTACCTATGCCATTTGCGAGGCCACCACATTCTGCAACCAGCTAGGTATCAACGTGCCCAACCTCTCCGATGTGGCGCAGAAATCCACCGAAGTGATCCTCGTGAACCAGCATGACCGCTCCGGTGGCTGGGACTACTCTTACGACACCTCCGGGAGCAGGGGCGGGGACACCTCCATCGCTGCATGGCACATACAGGCGATGAAAGCCGCCCATCATACCGGTCTTGAGTTTAAGGGAATGAGTCGCGCCAAGAACGCGGCGTTGGACTACATGGAGAAAATGCAGAACAAGAGTGGCGGGTTCGGATATAGCAGTCCCAAGAGCCCGGCCGGCGGCGGCACCTATTTCACCATGACGGGCGGCGGAGTTCTGGGTCTCCAGATGTGGGGGAAAGAGAACTCATCCGCGGTTCGCAAAGGGGCGAAATATATTCTGGAGAACTCCAAATTCGATTACAACAGCGAGGACTCCAATCTTTACTCCCATTACTACGAGGCTCAGGCGATGATGATACGCGGAGGGAGGGAATGGGAAACCTACAACGCCATGTTCCGCGACCAGCTCATCGGCAAGCAGAACGAGAACGGCAGCTGGAAGCCGAACGGTGGAAAGGGGTATGAGGAACATTACCGCAACTGCCTGAACATTCTCATGCTGGAGGTCTACTACCGGTTCCTCCCGGGAACCGGCGGAAAATAATCGGGAGATTCCCGTTGCCATCCTTAGGTCTGACGGATACATCCCTGTCCGTCCGTCCCCTCGACGAACGCCGGCTTAGCTCAGTTGGTAGAGCAACTGATTTGTAATCAGTAAGACAGGATTGAATTTACCTTGTTGTAAGCTAATTTTCCTGGGCGGGTAGCAAATAAGGGTAGCAAGCCTTCTCGTTTTTAGGCCAATACGCCCCCCGACCGCACCAATATCGAGAGGTTCTGCGAGTCGGTAAAGTCTGATAAGGCGCATTGTGACGTGCTCTGGACAAATGGATGAGTTCCCCTTGTCTGGGGGCGCGACGATGTCCGCCACCTACATACGCACTGAGCTGGCACGGATACCGAGTTGTACATTCTGGATGCTGTAGGGCATTCCGAGCCAGAGCCTCGCTTGATTTGCAGCGGACAATCCCGTCCTTGGGGAAATATTTTGAAGAAAATTCAAGGGGAAGGGCGTCTTAGGGGGTATATCATGGTAGAAACTGACGCCGCCGGAGTAATGTTCCGTGTGGGAAAACGACGCAATATCCTTACGAAATCAAGATTATGAACGACTCCGAGCTAGATAAACTTCTCCGCTCCGCTGGAAACGAACTACCGTTACCGGTTTCTTTCAAGCGTACCGTGTGGCAACGCATCGAAAGCTCTGCCTCTGAGAGTTTCGGATTCAGGGGCTGGTTGGAACGTGTTTCCTATCAACTCACGAAACCGCTTGTTGCGACGACCGCCGTAATCGCAATGACGGCTCTGGGATTAGGACTCGGAGCAGGCTCCGCTTCACATCCGGAAAATCTCAAAACAGCCTATGTCCAGTCGGTAAGTCCCTTCATGTCATCCCACGAGTAATGAAGAAGCTTTTTGCAGTGGTTGCGTTCGCGATAGTGGCTGGGGTTTGTGCATTCGCCCTGATGCGTTCGCACCGGATTTCCGATCATCACGGTACCACGCTGATGGAAACAATGCCGGAGTTGGAGTGGCTCAAGAAGGAACTCGATCTTACTGATGAACAGTTTACGCGGGTCGGAAAACTCCATGCAGCCTACCTGCCCGAGTGTGCGAAAATGTGCGAGAGAATCGCGGAGGCACACGAACGGCTCGATGAGGCATCCAGAGGGAAGGATGAAGTCACGCCGGAGTTGAAAGCGGCCATCGAAGACCACGCGGGTATCCATGCGGAGTGTCAGGAGAAAATGCTTGCCCATCTTTATGAGACTGCACGGATTTTAAATCCTCATCAAAAAAAGCGATACCTTGAGGTGATGCTTCCCTACGCATTGGACTTCAGCCACAGCGAGCCAGACGATGTCCATGTCAAGTGATGCCCAAAGCCATGGAAGCGTTATCGAAATATCGGATTCGGAGCTTATGACACGGCTGGCCGATGGGGACGACCTGGCGCTCAATGCCCTGATGGAAAGGTGGGGGGCTCGGGTCAATTCCTTCCTTTTCAAAATGGTAGGTCAACGGGAAGTTGCGGTCGATCTTGCCCAGGAAACGTTCGTGAAACTCTACAAGGCACGAAGGCGCTATCGGTCTTCCGGAACGTTCAGTTCCTATCTGTTCACGATTGCCGCGAATCTTGCCCGGAACCACGCACGATGGAAAAAACGACATCCCACCGTATCTCTGGATGCGGGCCCCGCGGACGATTCTTTTTCCAGCCTACGAGCCGACAGACCCTTCCAACACTCCGGATCAGGCGGCGGATGTTTCCGAGCGTTACTCGGAAGTGCATCAGGCCTTGCTCGCCTTGCCGCATGATCTGCGCGAAGCGATGACACTTTTTGTTTACGAAGGGATGGGTTACTCGGACATCGCGAAACTCACCCGGTGCAGCGCCAAAGCGGTTGAAACCCGGATCTACCGCGCACGACAGATCTTGAAATCATCGCTGAAGTCGAGGTCGTGACCCCCCGGTTGGAGGTTCCAGAAAATTCTTGCACGCCAAACCAAATTGCCACAGGTTCCCGCTGCCTTCTGTGAAACTTAATTTCCACACCATAAACACAGCTCTCCCCGAAATTTCTCGGCGTGAGCGTGCTGATAGTAGGTATACTGCGCTAAAGGTGATCGGGCTCTTTCTCCTCGTCGTTCTCGCGCTGTTTGCCACTTTGGGAAATCAGCCGAAACTGGTTATTCAGACGCACGACGGCCATAACGACCATGCGACAACTGGCTCTTTCCAAGTTTCTGAGCATCATGATGATGGGCATCACGACGATCACTTGCCGGTGGATGATCACGATGACACGGAACATTCCCACCATCACCATCACGTGGAGATCTCACCGAGCCTGATCATCGCGGTCGAGACGTTTGGAGAAAAGAACGTCTTTCGCTCAGTCTCTGCTCTTTCAGTTTCGATCCCGGACGAAATTTGTCCGCCATCTCCGTTTAGTGAGATCGTCAAGCCGCCACAGGTGGCTTGATCCGCGTCGGGCACCCTTGTGCCCTTGATGCAAGAAATGCCAGCCCGTCGTCTTTCCTGACGAGGCCGCATTCCATCCGTTTCGCAACGTAGCCGTCTGCCCTGACGCACGTATCGCAGAACGATCTCGTCCCCGCCGACTGTGCGGTGACAACCCACTTTAAATCTTTTATTTCACACACAAAATGTACCGAAAATTCATCCTATCCATATTCCTCATGCTCCCTGCGGGCATGGCCTTCGGGGAAACCCCAGGCAACTTCCTTTCACTCGACGCCGCCTTGAACGCCGGGTTGAAAAACCATCCGAGCATCATCTCGGCGGACTCCGATCTTAGGGTTCGTCTTGCTGAAACTCTCGCCGTCACCGAGATCCCGAATCCGCGTCTTGAGGCGGAGTTCCGGGAGTTGAATGACGAGCCCGTCGTCGAGCTGAAACTCATGCAGCCTATCAAGCGCAGCTACTTCGGCTTGCGGAACAACTACGCCCACATCGAACGTGCATCAGCGCGTGCCGATGTTCGTGCCCAGGTCGCCGGAGTCTTGAACGATGTCTTCAGCCGTTATGTCGAGCTGTGGACCGTCCAGGAGCTCAGGAATATCCGCGAGCAAAACCGCTTGGACTTCCTTTCACTTGCGGGATGACTTCCAACGCCGGGTGGACGCCGGGCAGGGCAGCGCTGTCGATCTCGCACTTCTGGATGCGGAAATCGCCAACCAGAAAGCCGAGGCTGTGGCATTGGAGGGGCAGGCTGCTGGCAAGGAGTGCGGCTCTTGCTTACCGCATCGGCAGGAAATCAGGCGGGATTATCTCGGTGGAAAGACCTTCAGGTTTGGCTCTGCCTGTAAATAGTATCGCCCTTGAGGATTTCGCGATCAGGAGGACGCCACTTCGGCTCGCGCTCTTAAAACGTGAGGAGGCTGCGCTTGCGAGGCTGTCCATCGTCCGGGCGGATCGGTATTCAGGCATGGAAGCAGGCGTCATCGCTGAGCATGACACGAACGGTGGAGGCGTCCTGCTGGGCATCGGCTTCAACATGGATCTGCCTTTCTGGAATAAAAACGAAGCGGCCATCGCGGGAGCCGAGGCTTCGGTTGACGCTGCGAGAAACGATTTGCGCCTCCAGGAACCCGACCGCGTGGCGGCAGTGGTCAAACTCCGTCACCGCAGCGCCCAGGCAGCGGAACGCAGCGCGGCGAGCTTCAACAGGGAAGTGGTTCCGCTTTTTGAAACCGCTCTCACGCAGACAAAAGAAGCGATCAACAAAGGTCAGGCCGGTGCCGTTGCCATCCAACCTGTCATCACCCGACTCACCGAAACAAGGCTTCGCGCCTTCGAGCTTACCGTCGCCGCCTTCGAGGCGCGTGCGGAGCTGGAGGCAGCCATGGGCGGTCGTCTTGAAGAAGCCATGGGCGCATCCGTCCGCTAACACTCAAACATAAATTTAAAATATCACACATCATGAAAATCATTTCCATATCACTTAAAATTCTCGCCGTAGTGGCTATCCTTGCCGTTGGGTTTTGGGTAGCCAAACGCATACTCAACAAGCCCGTCTCCACGGCGGAAAATTCCGAACACGGCGAAGCACCCGCCGCCGACTACGAACGCGGCCCGCATGGCGGACGAATGCTGCGCGACGGGGACTTCGCCGTCGAAGTCACCATATACGAGCCCGACATCCCGCCGCTTTCCCGCGTCTATCCGTTTTTCAAAAACAAACCCATCGATCCCGATACCGTGAAGCTGCGCATGGAGCTGGATCGTTTCGGCGAAAGGGTGGACGAGTTCACCTATGAAAAGCAGGACGACTACCTTCTCGGAAACCGTGTGGTGGAAGAACCGCACTCCTTCGATGTCACCGTCATGGCGGAGTATAAGGGCAAGAAAGCCCAGTGGACCTACGAGTCCTACGAGGGACGCGTGAACATTTCCGAAGCAGGTGCGGCAAGCGTCGGCTTGGGATTCGAAGAAGCCGGCCCACGCAAGATCCGCAGTGTCGTGTCCATGAGCGGGCGCATCATCCCGGATGAAAACCTGATCGCAAAGGTAACCCCTCGCTTCCCCGGTATCGTCATGGAGTCCACGAAGAACCTCGGTGAAACGGTTACCAAGGGCGAACTGCTTTCCATCGTGGAAAGCAACCAGAGCCTCACGAATTACGAAATCGAGGCACCGATTTCCGGACTCGTCATCGACCGTGACATCGCCGTCGGTGGCGCGGTTTCCTCGGATGCGTCCATCTACACCATCGCCGATCTGAGCAGTCTCTGGATCGAGCTGAAAGTCCGTCCAGAAGATCTGTCCGCCGTGGATGTCGGCAAGGAAATCACCATCACCGACCGCGCAAGCGGCATGACCGGAACCGCTAAGATCACCTTCATCTCACCCTTCGGCAGCCAGGCGACCCAGACACTCCGTGCCATCGCCACCTTGCCGAATCCCGAAGGGAAATGGCGCACCGGCCTTTTCATCGACGCGTCACTCGTCACCCAGGAGCGTGAAGTCCCCGTCGCTGTCAAAACCGAGGCACTCCAGAGCTTCCGCGATTGGGATGTCGTCTTCATGAAAGATGGCGAGACCTATGAAATCGCTCTTCTCGAACTCGGCGAGCGCGACGGGGATTGGATCGAAGTCATTTCCGGTCTCGAACCCGGCACCACCTACGTCACCGAAAACGCCTTCGTGGTGAAAGCCGATGTCCTCAAGGACGGTGCAAGCCACGACCACTGATCCCAATTTCAACCTTCCTATAATATGTTAGAAAAAGTTCTGCAATTTTCCATCAGGCACCGCTGGTTCATCCTGATGGCCTCTCTCGCGGTCGCCGCGTTGGGTGTTTACAACTACAAGAGCCTGCCCATCGATGCCGTCCCAGACATCACCAACGTCCAGGTTCAGATCAATACCGAGGCACCCGGCTTCTCTCCGCTGGAGACGGAGCAACGCATCACCTATCCGGTGGAGACGGCACTCGGCGGCCTGCCATCGCTCGACTACACGCGTTCGGTTTCCCGCTACGGCCTCTCGCAAGTCACGGTGGTTTTCAAGGACGGCACGGACATTTACTTCGCCCGCCAACTCGTCGCCGAGCGGCTTCAGCAGGTGAAAGACAAGCTGCCGCCGGACATCAGCCCGGAGATGGGTCCCATCGCGACCGGTCTCGGCGAAATATTCATGTTCACCGTGAAGCCGGAACCCGGAGCGAAGAATCCGGATGGCTCGCCCGTCACACCGACAGATCTGCGCACCATCCAGGACTGGGTCATCAAGCCCCAGCTCCGCAACGTCCCCGGCGTCGTAGAGGTGAACACCATCGGCGGTTTCCAAAAGGAATTCCACGTCACGCCGGATCCTGAAAAGATGCTCTCGTTCGACATCGGTCTCGTGGAGATCATGGAGGCGCTTGAGAAAAACAACTCCAACGTCGGAGCAGGTTTCATCGAGCGGAACGGCGAGCAATACCTCATCCGCGCACCCGGCCAGCTCAAGGATCTGGAAGCGATCAGGAGAATCACCGTCGCCACCCGTGGCAACCTGCCTATCACCCTCGCACAGATTGCGGAAGTCAGCCTCGGCAAGGAACTCCGCACCGGCGCGGCCACTGCCGATGGGCAGGAAGTCGTGCTTGCAACCGTGCTGATGCTCGCCGGTGAAAACAGCCGCGTCGTTTCCAAACGCGTCGCGGATCGGCTTGAGGAAATCAACCGCACCCTCCCCGAGGGAATCATCGCCGATGCCGTCTATGACCGCACGACGCTTGTGGACGCGACCATCGAGACGGTGAAGAAAAACCTCTTCGAAGGAGCAGTGCTCGTCATCGTGGTTCTGCTCGTGCTTCTCGGAAACATCCGCGCCGCGATCATCACCGCGATGGTCATCCCGCTCTCCATGCTTTTCACCATCACCGGCATGGTGAACACGAAGATTTCCGGAAACCTCATGAGCCTCGGCGCGTTGGATTTCGGCATCATTGTCGATGGCTCCGTCATCATCGTGGAAAACTGCATACGACGCCTTGCCGAAGCCCAGCACAGGCTCGGGCGCATCCTGACGCTGGATGAGCGTATGAAAACCACGTTCAGCGCCACCAAGGAAGTCCGCAAGGCCACCATGTTCGGCGAGCTGATCATCATGGTCGTCTATCTTCCCATCCTCACTCTCACGGGAGTCGAAGGAAAAATGTTCCACCCGATGGCTTACACCGTCCTGCTTGCCCTCGGCGGCGCGATGATTCTTTCGGTGACATTCATCCCTGCCTCCATCGCCATTTTCATGCGTGGCAAAATCGCGGAGAAGGAAAACTTCCTCGTGCGTGGGGCGAAAGCGCTCTATCTGCCGCTGCTGCGTGTGGCCGTTGCGAACCGCTACGTCGTCGCTTCGGGAGCCGCTGTCATAGTCGCTCTGAGCCTGTTGCTCGCCAGTCGCATGGGCAGCGAATTCATCCCGAATCTCGATGAGGGAGACCTCGCCGTTCACAGCCTCCGCATCCCAGGCACCAGCCTGACGGAAGCCGTGGAGCTTCAGAACAATGTCGAAACCGCTTTCAAGAAATTTCCTGAAGTCGCCGAGACATTCTCGAAAATCGGCACGGCGGAAGTTGCCACCGACCCGATGCCGCCAAGCGTCGCGGACGGTTTCGTGATGCTCAAGCCGCGATCCGAATGGCCGGATCCGAGCATGACAAAACAGGAGCTGATCCGGAAAATGTCGGAGTCGCTCGAAGATGTTCCGGGAACGAAATACGAGTTCCTCCAGCCCATCCAGATGCGCTTCAACGAACTGATTGCCGGAGTCCGCAGCGACGTAGCGGTGAAGATTTTCGGGGATGACCTCGACGAACTTCTGGCGACAGGGAAAGAGATCGGAAGCCTTCTGGAAGGGATTCCCGGCGCACAGGACGTCAGCGTGGAGCAGATCACCGGATTGCCGCTTTTGAGTATCACCATGAAGGACGAGGCGCTTTCCCGCTACGGGCTGAATGTGTCCGACGTGCAGGAAGTCATCGCCATCGCCATTGGCGGGAAACAGGCCGGACAGATCTTCGAGGGCGACAAACGTTTCCCTCTCATCCTCCGTTTCCCCGAGGAACTGCGCGGAGATATGGACGCGTGGAAGGACATCCCGGTTCGCATCCCCGGACAGGAAATGCCCACAACCGTTTCCACCATCGAATCCGGAATGCCGATGTTCGTCCCGCTGGGTGAACTCGCCGAATTCGAGCTCGGTCCCGGCCCGAACCAGATCAGCCGTGAAAACGGAAAACGCCGCGTTGTCGTCACAGCAAACGTGCGTGGCCGCGACCTCGGTTCTTTCGTCATGGAGGCGCAGGAAAAAGCGCAGGGCATCGAGCTGCCGGAAGGAAGCTGGATCACTTGGGGAGGCACCTTCGAGCAACTCATCTCCGCCTCACAGCGGCTCAAGCTCGTCGTCCCCGTCGCACTGATCCTTATTTTCGGGCTGCTCTTCATGACCTTCGGAAACGTCCGCGATTCCTTGCTGGTCTTCACCGGAGTTCCTCTTGCGCTCACCGGCGGCATCGTATCCCTATGGTTGCGCGACATCCCGCTTTCCATCTCGGCGGGAGTCGGCTTCATCGCACTATCAGGTGTCGCCGTGCTTAACGGCCTCGTAATGATCTCCTTCATCAATGACCTCCGCCGCGATGGCATGGGTCTCGATGAAGCGGTAATCGAGGGAGCTGTCACCCGACTGCGCCCCGTGCTCATGACCGCACTCGTCGCCTCTCTCGGCTTTGTGCCCATGGCACTCGCCACCGGCACCGGTGCGGAAGTCCAGCGCCCGCTCGCCACCGTGGTGATCGGCGGGATCATTTCGTCCACAGTCCTGACCTTGTTCGTGCTGCCGGGACTCTACCGGATTTTCCGTAGCGGGCGGAGAAATGATCCTGAATTTATAAAAGAATGAACTCACAATCAAAATCAACGGGACTTCGGGGCAACTGGATTTTCCAGAAGCTCTATTGGGCACATGTCATCAGCCTGCTCGGAAGCGGGATCAGCTCAATTGCGCTCGGCCTGCTCGCCCATGAGCTGGTCGGAGCCTCCGCGTCCGAGGTTCTCGGTTACACCCTGACGATCCGCATTGCCGTGATCGTTCTTTTCTCCCCGTGGGCGGGGCAGATCGCCGAGAGGTTCGGCGCACGTGCCCTGATGTTTTGGAGCGATATATTCAGGATCGCAATCGTCGGAGCATTCTTCTTTGTCGATTCGGTTTGGCAGATCTATGTGCTGGCGTTTTTCCTGAATCTTGGGTCAGCCATTTTTACCCCGGTTTACAAAGCCGTCATTCCCGGCGTTGTTTCCGAGAAAGAATATCCAAAAGCTCTCGCGTTGGGCTCCGTTGCCTACGACACCGCCGGAATCCTCGGTCCCGCGCTCGCCGGACTGTTGATCGCGACCATTGGGTTCCGGGGAAGTTTCCTCTTCGATGCGGGAACATTCCTTGCCAGTGCCGTTCTCGTAATACTCGTCCCGAGAATCGCGATAGAAGTGAAGAATACCACAAGGACCGCACCATGGCACGGCATCGGGGCGATGTTCGGTCGTCCGGCGCTTCGGGAGGCTCTCCTGCTGGCGCTTCAGGTGAGTGTCGCTGGAGCATTTGTTCTGGTCGCAACCGTGGACTTTGTGAAAAACGAGCTGGCTCTGGCGGACCGATGGTATGCCTGGGCGATGGCAGTTTATGGTCTGGGGTCTGTTTGCGGTGCCCTTGGATATTCGCATTCAAAGGAAAAATTCCGACCCGCCATGATCCTAGCAGGCGGGCCGGTGATGATTCTCGCCCTCGCCATCGTGGGCGTATTCCCTTCCTTCCCATTTCTCTTACTCTCCTGGGCGCTGATCGGAGCAGTCCAGAGCATGCTCGGAGTGAGGGGAAGTGAATTGCTGGCAGCGAACAGCGATAAGCAAGAACGTCCCCACATCTACGCGGCTCATTTCGCACTGAGCCACGCGGGCTGGGGGCTGACTTACCCGCTCGCGGGTCTCCTCACTTCGCGTATTGGATTCGTCCACGCGGATTGGATCTTCGCGGTGATCTTGCTCCTGGTGACAGTCCCATTCTTCATGTCAGCAATCAGAAAGCGCAATAGATTCTAAAGCGATAGCCCGAAACCACGAGCCACTTGCGCGCAACGGACAATTGCCTTTTCTTGAAAGTGCCTCTGTTCAAAGGCACAAAAACCGTCGCCTCCAGCACTTCGTTGCCGGTGATGTTTTGCTTTCCGGCGAGGTCAGCGAGGGTGCGGGAGAATGAACAGGGAGGAGTAAATGAACCATCCACAGGTCGTGATTGTGGATCCAATAACTGGCTTGGAATTCATTTGCCGATGTTTAACATCAGTTTCATTCCATGGCAGTTGAATCCAAACCACTCTTTCACCCGGAAGTCATCCGCCAGTACCTGCGCTCCTTCGTGGTTCCGGATTCCGTGGAGATGGCGCTGCCAAAGCTGAAACATTGGGCGGATCTCATCTCCTCCGGCCAGGCGGACAAGCTGAAGGAAACCGAGCTGCTCCCGGATTTCCTTACCGATGTCTTCGGCAGCCTGCTGGGCTACGCCGGGCCGGTCGGTGCCGGAGCTACCTATACCCTGTCCCGCGAGAAACTCGTCGAAGTTGACGGCCAATTCGCGGATGCCGTGCTCGGTCGCTTCGGCGCAGATAAAAAGGAATACATCGTCGCCCTTGAGGGCAAAAGCACCCGCGACCCGCTCGAAATCCCCTTCGGTGGCCGGAAAATGTCCGCCGTGGACCAGTGCTACCGATACGCGATCAATCTCCCCTGCGATTGGATACTCGTTACCTCCATGCGGGAGACGCGCCTCTACCACAAGGGCTCGAACCAACAGACCTACGAGCGCTTCGAGACCGTGCGGCTGGCCGGCGATCCCGCCTTGCTCAAGCGCTTCGTCTTCCTCCTCGGCGCTGCCCGCGTGGTGCCGGAAAAAGGCGACTGCCATTTCGGGGAACTCTTCGCCAAATCCGAAACCTTCGGCCGCGAGATCACCAACAAGTTCTACGCCTTCTATGCGGACTTGCGGCAGACCGTCTTCGCCCGCCTCCGCGCAGGGAATCCCGCAGTCCCCCCGCAGGAAATTCTACGCTGCTCGCAGAAGCTCCTGGACCGCATCCTCTTCTGCTCCTTCTGCGAGGATCGCGGCCTGCTCCCTGCGGAAACCGTGCGCGGTGCCTTCGAGCACAGCAATCCCTACGATCCCAAGCCCATCTGGGACAACTTCCGCGGCCTCTTCCGCTCCGTGGACAAGGGCAACAGCGGCCTGAAAATCCCCGCCTACAACGGCGGCCTCTTCGCCCACGACGAAGGGCTCGATGCCCTGCTGGTCCCGGACGACGTCTGCGCCCTCTTCCGCGACCTCGCCGCACACGACTTCCGCCCCGCCCGCGAGGTCGCCGAGGCCGATGAGACGAGGGAAATCCGCTCCGTCATCGATGTGGACATCCTCGGCCACATCTTCGAGCAATCCATCACCGATCTGGAACGCATCCGCCAGGACATCGAGAGCGGCGAGCTGCCCGCCGCCGAGAAGGACGCCAAGACCCGGCGGAAAAAGGAAGGTGCCTTCTACACCCCCGCCTTCATCACCCGCTACATCGTCGAGCAGACCCTGGGTTCCGTCATCGCGGATCGCTTTGAGACCCTGCGGAAATCCGAGGAAGCAGCAGCCACCGCCACCGCCCGCAAGCCCCTCGCGGATCCCAACGCCTACGACCTCGCCGAACTCAACGAACCCCAGCGCAAGGCCCTCATCAAATTCTGGGAAGCCTGGCAGGAAGAACTGAAAAGCCTCCGCATCCTCGATCCCGCCTGCGGCTCGGGCGCTTTCCTCATCGAGACCTTCGACCAGCTCCACGCATTCTACGAAGTCTCAAACGCCCGCCTCGAAGAGCTGCGCGGTGAGCGCACCCTCTTCGATCCCGACCGCCAGATCCTCCAGCACAATCTCTACGGCGTGGATCTCAACGCCGAGGCCATCCAGATCTGCCAGCTCAGCCTCTGGATCAAGACGGCCGCCTACGGCAAAGCCCTCACCAGCCTCGACCACAGCATCCGCGAGGGCAACAGCGTCGTCAGCGACCCCACCGTCCACCCAAAAGCCTTCGACTGGCAAGCCGCATTCCCCGAAGTCTTCGAGCAAGGCGGCTTCGATGTCGTCGTGGGGAATCCGCCGTATGTCCGGCAGGAACTTCTCACACCCTACAAGCCGTGGATGGAGGCGAATTACGAAAGCTATCACGGCATGGCCGACCTCTACGTCTATTTCTACGAACTCGGCGTCCGTGTCCTGAAACCGGGCGGCTTGATGTCCTACATCGTCACCAACAAGTGGATGAAGGCGGGATACGGCGAACCTCTCCGCCGCTTCTTTAGCGAAAAATCATGGATCAAGTCCGTCGTCGATTTCGGCCACGCCAAACAGATCTTCGAGGAAGCCGACGTGTTTCCCTGCATCATCGTTGCCGAAAAACCAACCAGCACCGAGAAACCCAAAACTGCACGTCTTTGCACAATCCCCCGCGAGCAACTCCGCGTAAGCGACCTGACAGTGCAGATTGATGAGGAAGGGGCGGAGATCGACATCAACCAGCTAGGAGTGGGAGACTGGCAGCTGGAGCCAAAAGAAGTCTTCGCACTTCTCGATAAGATCGCGGGAAACGGATTGCATCTGTGTGAGTTCGTCGGAGCAGAACCTCTCAGTGGTATCAAAACGGGTTTCAACGGTGCATTTTTGATCGATCAAGAAACGCGAGACAACATGGTCAAAGATGACTCTCGATCAGCGGAAATTATAAAGCCCTACTTACGGGGCCAGGACTTCAGCCGTTGGAATGCTGATACAGCGGGTTGGTCGATGATCACCATCGGTTCAAGTGAGAATTGTGAATGGCCTTGGTCGGAACATGGCGAGGAAGCGGAAACGGTTTTTGCCGACACCTATCCCGCAGTTTCTCGCCACCTGAGTAAGTTTAGGACGGAGCTTGTAAAGCGAGGAGATCAAGGAAGGTTCTGGTGGGAGTTGAGGTCATGTGCGTATTGGGATGCCTTTGCACGCCCGAAGATCATGTATCCAGACATTAGCTGGCGACTTGAGTGGTGCCTCGATACCGCAGAGACGCTTTGCAACAATACAGCGTTCTTCATTCCGAGTAGCGATCTTTGGTTGCTTGCAGTCACGAATTCGCCGGTCGCGTGGTGGTTCATGTGGCGGCGGGCCACGCACGGAAAAGATGAGGCGCTGCGCTTCTTCAAGCCAGTGGTGAATAGCTTTCCGATTCCCGAACCAAGCGAAATGCAACGCGCAGTTGCGGAGCCAATCGTTCGTCGCCTAATTGAAATCCAAGCTGGCCATCAGCAAACCCATCGCACAGTGCTTGACTGGCTCCGCGTCGAATACGCCATCGAGAAGCCGACCAACAAACTCCGCGATCTGACCGCGCTCGACTCCGACAGCTTCGTTGCGGAAGTGAAGAAGATCAGGGGCAAGAAACACCCGCTAACCGCCGCCGGCCTTCACGCCCTCCGCGAGGAATACACCCGCACCATCAAACCCGCCCGCGCCCTCTCCGCCGAAGCCCTGGAACTCGAAAACGAACTCAGCGATCTCGTCAACCAAGCCTACGGCCTAACCCCCGAGGAAATCGATCTCATGTGGAAAACCGCCCCGCCAAGGATGCCGATTCCGAGGCCAATAATGTCATCTGAAAATAGCCAGCCATGAGCACGAAAAAGACGCCTGGAAGAAAACCTATTCCCTTGGCCGAAAAGGATTTGGAGAGCCGAAAGAAATATGTCCAAGCCAATCACAAGCAGCTTGGTGATCTTCACGAACGGATGAAGTGGTTGGTAGGCTGCAAAGAATCTTTGCGGGAATACACCCATGGAACCAAGGATAGGGAACTCTTCACCTTGGTTCAAGCACTCGGATTCGCTGTATTAGACCTGGAGAACGAGCTTTCATTCCATGAGCCAGCTAAGCCCGCTTATGCGCGAAGGAATCCCACCGGACTACACTTGCCGGAAATCCAGCATCACAAGAATCCTACGGCAAAGGAAGCGTTGGCGCCCAAACCGGGGAAATCAAGAAAATCAGCGACCAAGGGATAAATCTACAATGAGTGCGAAGAAGGTATCATCAAAGAATAAGTCAGTTGGGTGATA
>CAVWUI010000001.1:0-274035 GCA_963758175.1 uncultured Verrucomicrobiae bacterium | reverse complement strand
CATTCCGCCGGGGTTTTTACGGGTTCCGGGGAGAGCGCCATGCCGGGGAGGGGGGCGTTGAGATCGGAGATGATTAGGGCTTCGCCGGACTCGATGATGTTGGAGATGAGGACGGAGTTTTCACGCGTCCAGAGGATTTCCGCATCGCGGATGATGAGTTCCTTTTCCTCGCCGACGAGCCAGATGCGGTTGCCTTCGCGGAGGGCGGTGCGGGGGATTTCGACGGCGTCTTCGAGGGTGCCGGAATCGATATCGACGCGGACGTAGGTGCCGAGGAGGAGGGGCTGGGCTTCGTTGGAATCGAGGGGCGCGGGGACTTCGACGAGGATGCGTGCCTGGCGGCCTTCGGCTTCGAGATCGCTGAGGAGGCGGACGACTTTTCCCTGCCAGGAGAGGTCGGCATCGGAAAGGCGGACGGTGGCGTCGGCTCCGGGTTTTTCTCCGGAGGGGAGTTTGATCCATTTCAGCTCGGAAAGGGGGATGCTGGCCTGGATCCAGAAGGCATCGGTGCCGGCGAGGGTGACGAGGGCGGAAGAGGGATCGGAGAGTTCGCCGGTCTCGACGGATTCCTCGATGACGACGGCGTTGAAGGGGGCGGTGACGACGGTGCGGGTGAGGTTGGCTCTGCCATCTCGACGGAGGTGGCGGCGCGTTCGAGGCGGGCTTCGGTGCTGGCCTTGAACGGGGCGCGGAGGACAAGGGCTTCGTTGATGGCGGCTTCGGGGAGGTCTTTGCGGAGCTGTTCGAGTTCGCGTTTGGCGATGGTCTGGCGGCCGGCTTCGGGTCGATTTCCCGAGCGGGCTTCTTCGAGGGAGGTTTTGGCTCCGCGGAGGTCGATGGCGTAGTCGGAGTCGTCGATGTTGAAGAGCGTTTCGCCCTCGGAAATGCGGCCGCCGGGGACGAGGGAGGGGTGCTGGGAGACGATGCGGCCGGTAATTTCCGGACGGATGGCGACGCTGCGGGCGGGAATGACGCTGCCGTATGCGGAGACGGAAATGGGGTGGGATTTCGACTCACGGAGATGGTTTGGACGATTTTCGCGGCGCGGGGTTTTTCCTCCGTTTCCTGGACGGGGGCGGTGCGTAGGAGCCACCAGGAAATGCCTGCGGCGACGATGAGGATGATGGCGGCGATGACGAGGCCGAGAGGTTTCCGTTTCATGGCTGGATCTGGGCATGGGGCCGCCGAGAGCGCGGTGGAGGCCGACGCGAAGGGTGAGTGCCTCGCGGCGGAGGGCTAGGGTGGAGAGTTCGAGCGTCTGGACGGCGGTGAGGGCGTCGATGACGGGAAGGTAGTCGGTAAGGCCCTGGCTGTAACGGATGCGTGTTTCATCGAGGGTCTCGCGGGCGGTGGCGAGCTGGCGTTCGGTGAGACGGATGCGTTCGGCTTGTTTGCGCTCGCGGACGAGGGCGGTTTCGACGTCGCGGATGGCTTCGAGGTAGGTGTTCGAGTAGCCGAGGAGGGCGTCTTCGAGGGCAGCGCGGGTGCGGGTGATTTCGGCGCGGCGTGCTCCGCCATCGGTGAGGGGGGCGGTGGCTTCCGCGAGGATGGTGGAGACGACGGAACTGATGTTCTGATGGCTCCGGCGTCGATGGAGGCGCCGATGGTGAAGCGCGGGAGGCGGTCGGCGAGGGCTTGGCCGGCGCGGGCATCGAGGGCGAGGACGCGGTTCCATTGGGCGAGGGGGTCGGGCCGGTTTTTCAAAAGATCCGAAGGGACACCGGCTCCGGGTCTGCCGGGGAGGGCGGGAAGTGTCTGGCGGGAATCGCGGGGGCGGCTGCCTGGCGAGCGGCCGGTGAGGACGTCGAGGGCGTATTCGGAGGCGGCGAGCTCGGCCTCGGCGAAGGGGATGAGGGCGCGGGTGGCATCGAGCTGGCGCTCCTGCTGGAGGAGATCGACGCGTGAGGAAACGCCTTGGCCGACGCGGAGCTGGACGAGTTCGAGCAAGGTCTCGTTGGTCTCGATCTGGGCGCGGAGGATGGCGAGGCGGGCGCGTTGCTCGAGGGAGAGGAAACGTGTTTCCGCGACGGCGGCGGAGAGCAGGAGCCGCCCGCCGAGCCAATCCTGGATGGTGGCATCGACCTCGCTGCGCTGGGCGCGGATGCCGGAGCGGGTGCGTCCGAAGACGTCGAGCTCCCATGAGAGGAGTCCGCCGAAGGAGGCGGTGTCTTGGTTTTCCCCGGCGCTATCGAGATCGGTGGCGGTGCGGGCGTTGAGATCGATCTGCGGAAAAAGGGCGGAGCGCTCGCCGCGGAGGGATGCGGAGGCCTGGCGGATGCGGGTGGCGAGCTGCTGCTGGCCGAGGTTTCCGCCGAGGGCGGAGTCGATCTCGCGGTGGAGGGTGGGATCGGGGAAGGTTTTCCACCAGGTGGTGCTGCCTTGGAAACGGGCGGAGGTTTCCTGGTAACGGATGCCGCCGGAGACAAGTGGAGCATCCGAGGAGAGGGATGAAGGGGGCAGGCAACCGGCGACGAGCGCGACCGCAAGGCATGGAACGGCAAGTTTCATGCCTTATTCAATTGGGATTTTGCGGTGGCGCCGGATCATGTCCGGCCAAACTAAGCCGCGGAACCGCATTATCAAGGCGTATGGACATCCAGATCCGGGCGGTTCCGGACGTGCGGAGCCGGGCTTGCCCGAGCCTCCAGGCGGCGATTTTCGAATGATTTCCGCTGAGGAGGACTTCCGGAACCTTATCTCCGATGAAATCCACCGGGCGGGTGTAACATGGAGCTTCCAGGAGATTCGGATCTGAAAAGGATTCCTCGATGGCGGATCGGGAACCGCCGAGCGCACCCGGCAGCATGCGGACCACCGCATCACAAAGGACGGCTGCGGCGATGGCTCCGTTGGTGAGCACGTAGTCTCCGATGGAAATTTCGTCATCGACCAGTGACTCGACGATGCGGTGATCCACACCCTCATAATGTCCGCAGACGATAAGAAGATGCTCTCCGATGAAAGCTCCGCGGACCCGCGACTGTTTCAACGGGGAGCCCTGCGGGGTCATCAGGATCACTCGGGTGTTCTCTTTTTTCAATTCCGTGATCGCCGCATGAAACGGCCCGGCTCGAAGCACCATCCCGGGGCCTCCTCCGCACGGGGTATCATCGACGCGCTTGTGCTTGTCCTGCGACCAGTTGCGGAGGTTGTGGCCATGTATTTCCACCACTCCCGCATCGCGTGCACGCTGGATGATGGAATCACCGAGGGGCGAGAGGGCGATTTCCCGGAAAGAGCGTGAGGATGTCGATGGTCATCGGAAATGTGAGGTTGACTTGAATTTGTGGGGGACTATTTTAATTCCGCACTCTGATGAGCCGAACCCCAACGCCCTGCGTCGGGTATTCATGTAGGCTCAGAGGAGTGCCTTTTCATTTCCGCTCCTTGGGTTTGAACAGCCAGTGGCGGTAGGGCATCGACCATCTGCCTTCCGGATAGGGATGGCAAGCGGTGGAAATCTTGGGATGGGAATGGGGCTTGAGCGTCCGGATTTCCGAGAGGATGTGCCGGTAGAGTTTGTCCTTGGCGATGGTTCGTTTACCCCGCGTTCGGGAGCCATCCGCTTTCTCCAGATGCTTCTGGTTGTGTCGAAAAGCCATGGCTCCCAGCACGATATCCACGCATTGGAGGAGCACGTGTTCCTTGGAATCGACCTCCGCGACGTGGGATGGATCGATCATAAAAGCCGCACGGGACGGAGGCGGGAGTAGCCTGGCAATGCGGCAATGAATCCCTTGAACTGCAAGGTGTGCTCCTCCGTATGCGGGAGCTTGTCCAGAAACAGCCTCAAACGGGTGCCCTCGGGATGCACCGGCATGTGGGCGAATCCGAAAGTATCTTTGAGAAACTGGTAGTAGAGCTTGTAATAGGGTTCATGGCGCATTTCTCCGGCCGCCTGGTGGCGGATATCCTGATTGTCCTGAAACATGACCCGCATCCTCACATGGCCGTCCCGCAGCTCGTTCGAGTAGGAGGTGATCATCGAAACGTAATCGGCCAGCCGTTGATCCGTAACCCTTTGCCATTTGAGTTCCTTGCCGAAACCCAGTTCATTTTCTTCCTCCGGGCCAGGCGCGCCTCGATTTCCGCATGTCGTGAAGCCGGAACGATACAACCGCCGAAGAACTTCGAGAAAAATTCCCCGTCCTGCACGGATTCATCCGCAAAAATCCAGTATTCCTTCTCGTGGTTCATCACGGTTGGGCGAGGAGTTTCATTCCTTCCGCACCGCCGTGCTCAATGGCGGTTTCCTGAAACAGAGTAAAGTTGTTTAATTTCATCGTGAAGAAGTCGTCGAACTTTCCCCATTCCGTCATTCATCTCCGCAGAATTCGCCCATTTGCCGCTCAAGCGCCTGCCTGGCAAGACCGACAATATATGGGATATCTGCCAAGTCTTGAAGGATCACTTCTACATCTCCATTTCCCCATCGCCCGAGTTTTGCCACATCCTTTCCGAGTCCGCGGGGGTCATCAAGTTCCGGGAATGGCAGGTTCAAAGTGACACGAAGCCGTTTTGATTGGGGAACAACATCCACGAAGTTGGTTTCGGCTTTGTAAGCGATGTAGAGCTTCAGAATTTGCTCGTGGACACACTCGTCGAGAGCGAGGACTTCAATGCGAAAAGCATCGAACAGCCCGCGCGTGATTCCTCCGCCAAGGTTTCCATGGTCGGAAAGCGTATAGCCGGAAGCTTCCTCCTTTGATTCTGGCTCATATTCCGCGAGAATATCCTCCGGAAGTGTTGGCGCGCACCAGATGGTGGCTGCCTTGGCAGCAAGACGTTCGGCACGTTGCCTGATGGCTTCCTCAAAAGAGATCGGCGCAAGGCATGGATTAGAGAACCAGAATCACATGGGGCGGGAAAGGGCGAATCGCAGTGTTAACCGGCTCTTGCTTCCCGCCCGTTGGATGGGCTAGCGTCCTGCCCCTCAGCAGGTTCCCGCCTCCACGTCATGAATCCGAAATCCCTCTCGAAATACCGCCCTTTCCCGGCGATTTCCCTGCCCGACCGCACATGGCCGGACAAGACGATCACCCGCGCCCCGGTCTGGTGCTCGGTGGATCTGCGGGACGGGAACCAGGCGTTGCCGCAGCCCATGTCGATCGAGGAGAAACTGGAGTTTTTCGATCTCCTGGTGCGGATCGGCTTCAAGGAGATCGAGATCGGTTTCCCTTCAGCCGCGGATACCGAGTTCAGATTCTGCCGCCGCCTTATCGAGGAAAACCGCATCCCGGAGGACGTGACGATCCAGATCCTGGTGCAAACGCGCGAGCAGTTGATACGCCGAAGTTTTGAAGCGATCAGAGGAGCGCGAAGGGCGATCGTGCATATCTACAACTCCACCTCACCGCTGCAGCGTGAGATCACTTTCAACGGCGCGAGCTGCGAGTCGATCAAACAGATCGCCGTCGATGGCGCGAAGCTGGTGAAGGAGCTTGTGCCCACAGTCCCGGAGACGGATGTGGTCCTCCAGTACTCGCCCGAGTCCTTTTCCGATACCGAGCCGGAGTTCTCACTGGAGGTATGCAACGCGGTCATAGCCGTCTGGGAACCCACGCCGGAGCGAAAAATGATCATCAACCTGCCGGACACCGTCCAGTGGGCCACGCCGAACGTGCACGCGGACATGATCGAGTGGATGGGACGGAATCTGGAAAAACGGGATTCCCTCACCGTTTCCCTGCACACCCATAATGACAGAGGCACGGGAATCGCGGCGACGGAGCTGGGCCTGATGGCGGGTGCTGACAGGGTGGAAGGCACCCTTTTTGGAAACGGGGAACGGACGGGAAATCTGGATATCGTGACGGTCGCTCTGAATATGAACAGTCATGGGATCGCAACCGGGCTGGACTTCTCCGGGCTGACGGACATTCGCCGGAAGTATGAGAAATTCACCCGTCTCATGGTGCCGGAACGCCAGCCCTACGCCGGCGAGCTGGTATTCACGGCATTTTCCGGAAGCCACCAGGATGCGATCAAGAAAGGCCTGGATCGCCGCCGACTGGCGGAT
Source organism: uncultured Verrucomicrobiae bacterium (assembly GCA_963758175.1). Taxonomy (GTDB): domain Bacteria; phylum Verrucomicrobiota; class Verrucomicrobiia; order Verrucomicrobiales; family Akkermansiaceae; genus Luteolibacter. The sequence goes on along the minus strand of CAVWUI010000001.1, from coordinate 268,016 downwards.
GCGCCGGATTGGGAGACCCCTTGGGGAGTGCCCTACCTCACCATAGATCCGCAGGACATAGGGCGCTCCTACGAGGCGCTGATCCGTATCAATTCCCAGTCAGGGAAGGGCGGGGTCGCCTATGTGCTGGATCGCGAGCATGGATTCGATCTCCCCAAATCCATGCATCCCATTGTCGGCAAATACATCTACGACCTGGCCGACCAGCAGGGTCGCGAGCTGGACGCCGACGAGATCCGCGAGGCCTTTTTCGAGCATTTCGTGAATGTGGATACTCCTCTGGCAGTCTTGGAATATGATCTTACCCACACCAGCGAGCCCGGCCAGGTCACCTGCAAGGCAGTGATCTCGGTGTCCGGCAACCTGCACCAGATCTACGGCGGCGGAAACGGCCCTATCAACTCATTCGTCCACGCGTTGGATACGGTCGGCATGAAGGATTTCAAAGTGACCGACTACCGCTCCCATGCCGTCCAGGGCGGCTCCGACGCCAGCGCCGCGGCCTACGTCCAGCTTCAGCATGACGATGGAAGGTTGCTCTGGGGGATCGGAGTGGATTGCTCTATCGAAATGGCCGGCCTCAAGGCGCTTGTGACCGGGTGGAACCTGCTTCGCCAGGATTGAAACTAACAACAGGAAGACGTGTTCGAAACCAGAATCATCGAGGCCACGGACGATGGCATGAAGGAAGCGCAGAACGAAGCGGTGGCCATGCTCCAGCGCGGAGAGACGGTCGCACTGCCAACGGAGACCGTTTACGGACTTGGCGCGGACGCCTTTAATCCGGAGGCGGTGGCGAAAATATTCGAGGCAAAGGAGCGACCCTACTTCGATCCTTTGATCGTCCATATCGCGTCCGTCCGGGATCTGGAGGAAGTGGCGGATGTCCCGCTGGAAATCGAGTCCACGGTAAAAAAACTCGCCTCCGAATTCTGGCCAAGGCTCACGATCCTTCTTCCGAAGTCGGCGAAAGTCCCCGACATTGTGACGGGCGGATTGCCAACTGTCGGCGTACGGGTGAGTGGCCATCCGATTTTCCGGGGGATCAACAAGGCTCTTGGAAATCCCATCGCGGCGCCCAGTGCGAACAGGTTCGGTCGAATTTCGCCAACCTCTGCCTCCGCGGTGATGAAAGAACTTGGGGGGCGAATACCGCTGATCGTCGACGCGGGCGCGTGCAACGAGGGGCTGGAAAGCACCATCATCCGCATCGAGCCGCGAGAGGGTAAAAAGCCGCTGTTTTTCCTGCACCGGGCTGGGCCTGTCACAAAAGAACAGCTTCAGAAATTCGGCAGGGTGGAGAAAGTGAAACCGGGGGACAAGCTTCTGGCACCGGGTCAGCTCGAAAGCCATTACGCTCCGCTGACTCCGTTCCGGCTGATCGATAAACCCGGGGATTTCACGCCGGAGCCTGGTAAAACCTACGGATTGTTAAGCTACAAGGGCGAGGAAGGCGGCGAATTCGTCCGCATGCATGCCTGGGACAGCGTCGTCGCGCTCAGCCCTGGCAGCGGGAAACTCGCCGAGGCCGCGATACGTCTTTTCTACGCGATGCGGGAGATGGACGAGATGGGCCTGGATGAGATCATCGCCGAGCCTGTGAGCGAGACCGGGCTTGGAGTCGCGATTATGGACAGGCTGAGACGGGCATCCTCCCCTTCCCGTTGAACGCGAAAAGCCGGTGATTCGTGGCGTATCCCCGGCTCTGTGAAGTTCACCGTCACAGAAACTCCTGTACGACGCGTGGGAATCGTTCATTTGCCTTGTGGAAAATCCACTTTCCCCTCCGCCACCAAAAGGGTGGCTTCCATCTCAGAGAAGCTCCAGGAAGACCGGGAGGATTTTCAAAAACAGGGAGTTCTTCCCGCCGCGTGAAAGCTGCTGGGCGACCAGATCGGCCGAATCCTCGGGATCGGCGGGGGACAGTGAGCTGACGTGGTAGGAACCCGAGACAATTTCCCGCAGCAGATGGGCGGAGCCGTTTTCACGGCTCACCCGGACTGTTGTCTCGCCACAGACAAACTCGACCAACCCGATGGGCGCGGATTCTCCGGAGGACTCGACCGACGCGCTGACAGCAGTTCCGTTTTTCGTAAGGAATGTGGATTTGCCCGTCGCCTTCCATCCCGCCTGAACCACCAGCCACGCGAGGATCTGAAGCGCGGTATTCCTGTTCCCCGGGCTGTGAGTGATGCGGACGGTTTCGATCTTCCCGAGGATCGTCTGGGCGACGGCGTCATCGAAAAGCCCGGCGATGCCCACCCTGAACTGCCAGCAGCGGGTCCAGGCAAGGTCTTGTCCTACAAGTGCGGTATTTCCCTCCACGGCCTCGTGGATGCGCGAGAAATTGTCCGGGACATCCTTCCAGGTGGCGCTGTCCACGATCAGCCTGTCCATCACGCTGGCAAGACGCTCGGTGAAAACGTCTGAAAGCTCGCCCTGCCACCAGAACACGAGGGGCAGGTCGGAGTTCAGGTGGGAAAAGACGGTATTGCGAAAACGCCCGGTGACACGCCCGGTGAGGCGGAAGGAAATCTGCTCGCAGCATACGGATTTCTTCCCATGGGAAAGGTGGCAGTGGGCGGTGATCCAGGCGCGGAGACTGGGCTCCTCATCGCGCTCGATCTCCACGAGAATGGCTCGGCAGGCATTCTCCCGGGTGAGGTCGTTGATGATGCGGGAATTTTCCAGAAGTCCGCCCGGTCGCTCGGAATAGACGACGAGGTTCATCAGCGAGGCATTCGTCTGGGCGTCGTCCTGTTCCCAGAGCTTGCGCAGCTCTCGGTCGATCTGGGAGACGGGGACTTCAATGCCGAGCTCGGGGCAGGTTTCGGGAATGGTGGCTGTCATGGTGCTTCGTAGTGGAGAATAGCGGAATGGTTCTTTTCCAGCAAGCGGGTAGAGGCCCGGTCTGCGATGATGTCGGGTTGTCGGCGAAATTTCTAAGTTTCCTCCTTCCCGTGTGTCTATAGTGTATAGAAATATGAAAGCCCTGTCCCTTTTAATAGCTCTGATGATCCCGCTTACCGCTGCCGAACCCGAGGAAATGCGGAATCAGGCGGCGAAACTGGAAAAGGACGGCAACTGGGAGGAAGCCTATGACCTCCGCGTGAGAATCCTCGGCGAAGTGGATGACGACCTTTCCGGAAAAGACCTTGAGCTAGCGCTGGAATCCCAGAGGCAACTTGGCGGGTTGGAGAAGTTCGACCCGCTGCTCGCGGATTTCACGGAAAAGAAGAAGGAGAACCCCAGCTTCATGATCGCCGCCGGACAGGCGTTTCTGGATGCTCAACACTATGGGCGCATACTGGACAACGAATTCCAGCGAGGCCAGAACGGCGGCGGTGAGTGGCGGCAGGTGTACGAGCAGGACAGGCTGCGCGCGCTCCAATGCTTCATCATGGCCTGGGAAGTCGTGGAAAAAGGCGGAACCGCCGAAGCGGAGATCCTTAAATCCGTTGGGAACGCCCTCGTTCAATCACGCACAGGCAGCGGAAACCTTTGGAAGCTTTATCTCCTCACCGACCTAGCGGAAGTGCCCGACTACACCGAACAGGTCGATCCCATCACCAGCGAAGGAGCGCCCGTCGGCGCGGACGGTGAACCGGAATACCTCGATGTCCCGGAGAGCTGGGAGGCCGCGAAATCCGATGGCGAGAGGTGGCGGTGGATCCTCGCGGAAATTTCACGCCTCGATCCGGAGAAGGCGGCTCAACAGGATTTCGAGTGGCTCGCCTTCTGTGAGAACCACTACGGCGTCGCCACCCTCTCATCCTACGGCTGGTGGCGGAATCCGGATGTGAAGGAACGCGAAGGCATACTCCAGACATCTACTTTGGAAGAGGAGGAAACCATCGCCCGTCTCGCGAATGGCGTGAAACGTTTCACCCTGCGCAAAGACTACCAGTATGTTCCCGGCTACCGCGAACTGATGGGGAGAGACAAAAGCGCCCCCGCATGGCAGGCGGGAGACCGTCTCGTCCGCGTCCTGATGAACCGCAGCCAATATGTCGCCGCGGCCGAAACACTGGAGGAGGTCATCAGGCTCCACGGAAAAGGCGGCGACAATCAGCGCCCCGACCTGCTCAGACAGATCCGCGGAAACTGGAGCCGTTTTGAAATCACTCCGACATACCTCGCCGCCGAGCCGGTGTCCGTGCCTTTCACATTCCGCAATGCGACCGACGTAAAACTTTCTCTCACGGAAGTGAAAGAGGAGCTGGTGATGCAGGACATCATCGCCTATCTGGAAAAAAACCCGGTGGAAATGGACTACTCGCGCACCAGTTTTTCCGCCATCGGCAACCGACTGCTGGACAAGAACCGCCAGCGTTACTTCGGCGACGAACTGAAAGCCTGGACGCAAGAGTTGAAACCCGCCGAGGGTCACGTCAATACCGAGACCAACCTCGACCTGGGAAAGCTCGCGCCGGGTTGCTATGTGCTCAAATCCGTGATGGAAGGCGGCAACACTTCCTGGATCGTCGTCTGGGTGCGCGATCTCCTTCTGCTGAAACGGGCGGATAACGAAGGCGAGGTTTTCTACCTCGTCGATGCCAAGGACGGCAGCCCGGTGGCTGGCGAGCTGGAATTTTTCGGCTTCCGCACGGACTATCTTGAGAAATCCAAAGGCAAGCGTCGTTTCAACGTGGTCACGCACCATTTCCGTAGAAAGACGGACGAAACCGGGCAGGTAATCCTGAAAGAGGAGGACAAATGGGATCGGGCGCGCTGGCATGTGATTGCCCGCGCTGGGGAGCGCCGCGCATATCTGAGCGACAGCAATTTCAACTGGCGCGACGGCGGAGACCGGACGGATTACCTCGCTCAGAAGACCATTGGAATCACCGACCGTCCCGTCTACCGCCCCGGCCAGACCGTGCATGTGAAACTCTGGGCTGGCGAGGCTCGCTACGATCTTGAGGAGGTTTCCGCATACGCCGGGAAAACAGCGGGCATCGAAGTCCGTGACGGACGTGACGAGGTGGTTTTTGAAAAAAGCGATCTGATCGCCGATGACTTCGGGGGAATCGAATTTGATTTCGAACTCGGCGAGGAAGCCGCGCTTGGAAATTACAATGTCCGGGTCCATGGCCAGGTGCCAAACTCGAATTTCTCCTTCCGAGTGGAGGAATACAAGAAGCCTGAATACGAAGTAAAAGTCGAGGCTCCCGACGAACCCGTCGCGCTCGGCGAAACCTTCGAGGCCACGGTTTCCGCAAACTATTTCCATGGCGCTCCCGTCACCGAGGCGACCGTGAAAATCAAAGTGGAGCGGAATTTTTTCAGCGACCGCTGGTTCCCCGCTGGTGAGTGGGACTGGCTCTACGGCCCCGGCTACTGGTGGTTCCATCCCGAATACCCCTGGTATCCCGGTTGGGGCAGATGGGGCTGCATCCGCCCCGCCCCGCCGTGGTGGCAGCACAACCGCATGGGCCCGCCCGAGCTTGTTCTCGAACAATCCGGCCCCATCGGCCCCGATGGCACGGTGAAGGTGAAAATCGACAGCTCCATCGCCAAGCTCGTGCACGGCGACCAGGATCACCGCTACTCCATTACTGCGGAAGTAGTGGATGCTTCTCGCCGCACGATCGTCGGCTCCGGCTCCGTGCTCGCCGCCCGCGAGCCTTTCGGCGTCACCGTCTGGCTGGACAGTGGCTACGCGAATGTCGGCGACAAGGTCACCGGAACATTCTCCGCACGCACGCTCGACGGCAAGGAAGTCGAGGGCGAGGCCACCGCCATCCTCTACCGCACCCTCGTGAACAAGGCGGGTGCGATAGCGGAAAAGGAAATCGAACGTTGGACGCCGGAAGGCAAGAGCTGGACTTTCACCGCATCCGAAGCCGGGCAGTACCGCGTGGCTGTCGAATTCACCGATAAGAAAAATCGCAATCAGGAAGGCGCGAGCGTTTTCACCGTGCGCGGTGCGGGCAAGGAAGGCGATTTCCGCTACAACCACCTCGAACTCGTCCCCGACAGAAAGGAATACCGCCCCGGCGATACTGTGAAGCTCCTGGTGAACGTCAACCAGCCGGACTCCCGCGTCTGGCTCTTCCTCCGTCCCAGCCAGGGGAAACTCCGCGAAACAAAAATCATCCGCATTGAAGGGAAATCCCAGCTTGTGGAAATCCCGCTCACTCTCGGCGACATGCCGAACTTTTTTGTCGAGGGTGTCACCGTCGCCAACGGCGAGGTCCACAGCGTCACCCGCGAGATCGTCCTGCCTCCGGAGAAACGCAAGCTCGGGGTCGAGATCACACCCGCGAAGAACAAGCTAAAGCCCCGCGAGACAACTTCGTTCACCGTGAAAATCACTGATTCCGAAGGTAACCCTTACCAGGGCTCCGCTGCGGTCAGCATCTACGACAAGTCGCTCGAATACATCTCCGGCGGCTCCAACGTCGGCGAGATCGTGCCGTTCTTCTGGGACTGGAAACGTCATTTCTATAACCGTGGCATAGAGCATTCGCAGAACCTCGGCGGCAGCCACCTGCAGATGCCGGCAACCGAATACATGCAGCAGCTGGGGATTTTCGGAAACATCGTCCGCAACCGCGCGGATGAACCTATTAGCCGAAGCAAGGGGATGGCCGGGATAGCTGCCGACGGCCTCGATATGGCAGCTCCCATGGCCGCAAGAGAAATGGACGCTTTCGCTGACACCGGCGACGTGAACGGAAAAAAGAAAAATGACAACTCCCCGCAGGCCGAGGCTCCCGAACTACTCGTCCGATCCGAGTTCGCCGATCTCCTGAAATGGGTCGGCTCCGTGGAGACCGATGAAAAAGGCGAGGCCACCATCGATCTCGAAATGCCGGACAACCTCACCACCTGGAAAATCAAAACCTGGGCGATGGGACACGGCACGCGCGTCGGCGAAGGCTCCGCGGAAATCGTCACCAGCAAGGATCTCATCATCCGCCTGCAGGCTCCGCGTTTCTTCGTCGAGAAAGACGAAGTCACCCTCAGCGCCGTCGTCCACAACTACCACGAGGAAGACAAGGACGTCACTGTTTCACTGGAACTCGATGGCAGGAACCTCGAATCCACCGGCGACCTCACACGCCGCGTCGCCATCGAATCGAAAGGTGAAACCCGTATCGACTGGATCGCGAAAGCCGTCTCCGAAGGCGAGGTCACGATACGCATGAAAGCCATCGCCGCCGATGACTCCGACGCCATGGAAATGAAGTTCCCTGTTTACGTCCACGGCATGTTGAAAACCGAATCCTACAGCCGCGCCATCGCCCCGGAAGGCGACTCCGCGAAAATCGAATTCACTATCCCGGAAGAGCGCCGCCCCGCCGAGAGCAAACTCACAATCAACTATTCCCCCAGTGTAGCCAGCGCGATGATTGATGCGCTGCCCTACCTTTCCAGCTACCCATACGGTTGCACCGAACAGACCCTCAACCGCTTCGTTCCCACCACCGTCGTCCACCACATCCTCAAAGATCTCGGCCACGACCTGGCCGCGATCAAGGACAGGAAAATCAACCTCAACCCCCAGCAGCTCGGTGATCCGAAGGAACGCGCCGCCCAATGGAAGCCCGGCGCACCGAATTGGAACCCCGTTTGGGACGAGGCCGAGGTCGCGAAAATGGAACGCGCCGGAATCGCCAAACTCCGAGACCAGCAGAATCCGGATGGTGGCTGGGGATGGTTCTCCGCCTTCGGCCACACCTCCTACGCACATACTACATCCGTAGTAATGCACGGCCTCCTCCTTGCGCGGGACAGTGGTGCGAAAATCCCGGACGACATGATAGACCGTGGCCTCGCATGGCTTGCAAAACACGAGGAGAAAGAAGCCGATAAGATTGCCCACTGGGAGAAACGGAAGGAGAACACCAAGCCGAAAGCCGATTCCACGGACGCCCTCGTCCGCCGCGTTCTCGGCGAAGGTGGAAAGAACCACGCACAGATGCTGGGCTTCCTTTTCCGCGACAAGAACGACCTCCCCGTCTATGCGAAAGCTCTCACCGGCCTGGAATTCCACCGCACGAAAGACAACGGAAAACGCGACGAGATCATCCGCAACATCCGCCAGTTCCTGAAAACCGATGAAGAGAACCAGACCGCCTACCTCGATCTCGGAAACGGCGGCTACTGGTGGTATTGGTATGGCAGCGAATACGAAGCCCAGGCATGGTTCCTGAAACTCCTCGCCGCCGCCGAACCCGAGAGCGCGGATACAAGAGGCCTGGTAAAATACCTCATCAACAACCGCAGCCACGGCACCTACTGGAACTCCACCCGCGACACCACATACTGCCTCGAAGCCATCGGCGACTACCTGAAAGCCACGAAAGAAGGCGAACCCAACCTCACCGTCGAAGTCCTCTACGACGGAAAAGTCCTGAAGGAAGTGGAGATCACGAAAGACAACCTCTTCACCTTCGACAGCACCGCCATCGTCGCGGGCGACATCCTCACCAGCGGGAAACACACCGTCGAGCTTCGTAAAAAAGGAGACGGCCCGCTCTACTGCGAACGCATACGTCGAGTATTTCACCCTGGAGGACTTCATCACCAAAGCCGGGCTGGAAGTGAAAGTGGATCGCACCTATTACAAGCTCGTCCCGGAAACCAAAGTCATCGACGCCGTCGATTCCAAAGGCCAGGCCATCGATCAGAAACGCGGGAAATACAAACGCGTCCCCCTCAAGTCCGGCGACGAAGTGAAATCCGGCGACCTCATCGAGGTCGAGCTCGGGATCGAGTCCAAAAACGACTACGAATACCTCGTCTTCGAAGACTGGAAGGCAGCCGGCATGGAGGCGGTCGAAGTCCGCTCCGGCTACAACCCCGAACGGCCTCGGCGCCTACATGGAGCTGCGCGATGAGAAGGTCTCCCTTTTCGTCCAGAACCTCCCCCGTGGCCGCCACAATCTCAGCTACCGCCTCCGCGCGGAAATCCCAGGAAAATTCAGCGCTCTCCCGACAAGGGCGGAAGCCATGTATGCCCCGGAACTCAAAGCCAACAGTGACGAGATGAAGATCAGGATCGGAGAGTAGGATGCAGGAGAAAGTCGAAGACCGTTGACTCCCATTGATGCGAACTGGCTATCCCTCCCTATTTCAAAAAAGGATCTCCGTTCAGCTTCGCCTCCTCCGCGAGGAGTTTTTCCAACCGCTTCCTTTCCTGCGCGTGGTCGGGCAGGTCCGCCAGGTTCGCCACGCCGTGCTGGGGCAGGAGTTCGAAGGGGTTTTCCTTGAGATCGAACATCTGGGTGAGTTTCGGAGTTTCGCCACCGGTATCATAGGTGATGAGCTTGAAGCGCCCGTCGGTCACCGCACGGATACCGGGTTTTTTCCCCCCGGCATAGAGGCCATATAAAACATCCCGGTGCGTCTTGGATTTTCCCTCCAGCAAAGCGCGGAAACTCTTCCCATCGCTCGCGGAAATCGTGGCGGGTACTTCGATCCCCGCCAGATCACATAGAGTGGGGAAGGTATCGTGCAGGTAAACCAACGCGTCGCTTTGCGACCCTGCCGAGATCCCGGGCCCACGCACAATGTAGGGGACTTTCCACGAGTGCTCGTAAAGGTTCTGTTTCCCCATCAGGCCGTGCCTTCCTACCGCGATACCGTGATCGGAGGTGAAAATCACATAGGTGTTTTCCAAGAGGCTATCCGAGGAGTCGCCGTCGCCATCCGGATCCTCCAGCCTTGCAAGGACTCGCCCGACCTGGATATCGATCCAACCAGTGCACGCGATGTTCCTACCGATTTCATTCCGGACGACCGCCTCCGTCCGGAACTTCATGACCCCCGGAACCTGCATCTCGTCCCGGACATCCAGATGGGTGTTGTCGAAGGGATGCGCGGGGAAAGTATCAGGAGTGCATGGAAGGAAACTTGCCGGCAGGGGGGGCGCAGCCGGGTTCAAAACGATCCCATCAGGCCGTTGCGGGTTCACACAACCATACCGGTCCAGCAGCTCGGGACGGGCGGAGCGCTCGTCATGGGGATGGGAAAATCCCAGATACATGAGAAACTGCTTTCCTTCATTACGGTTCTTCGCCTGCCAGTCGTCGATGAATTCAAGCGCGCGGTCGCCATGCCATTCGCTGCCACTCCCGTCCTTGTTGCCGCGCTTCGTCGCGTCCCGGACCACTTGGAATTCCTTGTTGGCCATGGGAAAGCTGTTGCCCTCCTTGCATGTCCGGTAGGTCGCATACGGCAATGACGCCTTCCCGTTCCTCATCCCCCTGTTGAAAATTCCAGGCATGGTTTCGGCAGGCGTCACCCCTTCCGCCCTCCGCCAGCTTCCTTTTCCGGTCATGATGCATGTCCGGGAAGCCGTGCAAACCGCCCCGACATCGGAGCCCATGATGCGCACCTGGTGGAAAAGCATCCCCTCCCGCGCGAGGCGGTCGATGTTCGGTGTCTCCACTCGATAGGTGTTCCCGTCCTTACCCTGTTCCACCGGCTCGGATTGGCGGTAGGCATTGACCGAATACGTATCCAGGTCATCGGCGATGATGAAAAGGAAGTTCGGAGGTGGAGCAGCGATTGCCGGCATGGCCAGTTGTGAAGAGACCGCGAAAAATGGAAACATCCCTATCTTCATCCTATTTGTTCGTATGATTTCATCATGGCCGGACAGGAAACAACCGGTTCCCCATTACTAGAGATCCGGTTGCCAGATGAGGAGTTGCCTGGTGTTTATCTGCGCCTGCGGAGCAATGCGAGGCAACCAAGTGCGCCTAGCATCGCGGAAGAGACTTCAGGAATCGCCCGGATCTGAAGGGCGTTGATGTGCGCCTGGCCGAAGCTGTTTGCGGTGGCGAGGAGGTTGTGCGTGGTTCCGCTCGCCGTAAAAGTTCCCACAACGAACTGGTCGTTCAGGTTGACGTTGTTTCCGTTTCCGTCGCCGAAAGTCATTACACGGGAATCAAATCCACTGCGATTATCGGCAAACCAGACTTGGATCAAATACTGCTGGCCGTTTGTAAGAGCGGGGATGACACCAAGCGGCCCAGTTCCGGAGCCAAGAGCCAGTGTGACCGAGGGACCGCCCAAATTGTTATTCGCACGGCTTAACAAGGCATCATAGGCTGCATCTCCGGTCGTCGTCCACAGGTCATCTGCGAAGTTGGTGCCTTGCACGGAGTCAAATAAAACCCCGTTGACAGTTTGGTCACCTAGTGAAGCGGTGCTTGAAGCGTCCCCATTCACCGCATAATGGAGGGTTCCCGTCGTCAGGACATCGGACGAGTTACCCGTCCCGGTAGTGATTGCGGTTGCCGTTCCCCATGTGATCACGGCGGCGTTGGCCATGGCGGATGCTGTAATGATTGCAAGAGCGGTTGCGGTGGCTGTCAGTTTTTTCATGATTTGGTATTGGTTCGTAGGGTTTCTTACAGGGAAAACGTGATGGGTCGCTGGTTGATACCGAAAATCCCGCTCCGGTTACAGAAATTTTTCAGAAACCCGATATTTCAGAGTTTCCCGTTCCCGTAGATTTCCCGGATTTCGGAATCGCCAAGCGCACGGTCGAACACCATCACCTCGTCGATGGTTCCCTTGAAATCCCGGTTGTCCCGGAAAACAGGCTTTGCCCAGGAGCCGATCCTGCTCTCGCCGGGCAAGGAGGACGGTGCAAGCTGTGATGAACTGGAAGAAATATCGTTAGGGTCCACGTTAGATTGAGCCTTTGCCCGTCACAAAATACCGCAGGAGCCTTCGAAATGCCCTCCCAAACCACCGCAACAAGCTGCCACTGTCCGGGGACGACAACCCCGTTCTCACTTTCGTAGCCCCATCCCCGCTCGCTACCGGCCTTCAACGCCCCGTTGCGGGTGATCTGGAAGTGGGTGTCGCCCTCCTCCCAGCCGTCGGAATTGAAAAGCGCGGAAAGCGCGGTATCAAGGTAGTCCACCCGTATCCACATGGCGATGGTAAAGCTCTTGAGCGCATCGTAGCGCGGAACCGTAAGTGCGACCGAATCGCCGGGTTTCTCAAACCGAAGCGCTCCGGATCCCCCAAACCTCCCTGAAACCGCTTGTGCGCCTTCGATTACCCCGTTTGAGGAAGCGGGCGCACCTTTGATCCCATTCCGAAGCAGACCATCGGAAAGATCGGAGAACCCGTAGTAAATCAAAAGGTCATCCCGGCTCTTCATTTTCATTTTCGCAGCCTCGATCCTCAACCGGTCGAGATCGCTCGGTTCCTTGAATTTCGAGTAGTCCGCATCGCCAATGTTCAGTTCAGGGGCGGCAGGACTCCAGGATGCGCCTTTCCCGGCTGTCAGCGCAACAACCTCCACCCCCGTGCCGGAAAGCTCGACGGATCCCTGCAAGACATGGACATCCGTCTCACCGGCGGCATTGACCTCGACTCCGAACTCAGTACCCACATCGACGATCTCCCTTCCACCCGGGGTTGATATTTTGAAGCCGTGCGCTTCGAGAGGACAGAACGCCCAGACCTTTCCGCGCGTGACCGTGACGGAGGCCTCGTCGATGATCTCGAATTCCATCGGAGCCTCGAGAACCAGTTGCGCCCCGTTGCTGAAATCAATCCGCGCAATTCCCTCTGCCAACCGGTATTTCCCGTTCCCAAGTGAATCACCGGCGGCTCCGGCTTCACCTTGCAACCCGGAACCGACCTGAGAAACCAGAACGGCAACGCCGGGTTCCTGTTTCACATCCGCCACCGGAGCCTTCCCCCCGGAATCCGGAATCGCAAATACGGCGAGGAAAACGAAAAGAGCCGCCAGCCCCAGCCCGGCGGCAAAGGCAATGACAGCCGGCCTTTTCCAAAATGAAAGCGGACGAAGCGTTGTTTCAGAGCGGGATTCCTCCATTCCACCCGTCTGGAGAAGGCAATCCAATTGAAGGTCGAGCAAATACATGCGCCGCGCCTCCCTGCTCCTGCCAAGCAGTTCACGTAACTCCGCCACATCGGCTGCCGTGGCACAACCCTCCCGGATATCCAGCATGACCCTTTCCATAAATCCGCTCTCCTCGGAGCCAAGTGCCGTTGCGCTCACAGGTAATTCGGGGTTTGTTGTTCAATGCAGGCCTGCAACACGCGCCTCACCCGGAACAAGGCCTGCTTCACCGCGTTCGGGCTGATTGCAAGGGTTTCCGCCGCCTTTTCCAGACTCAATCCCTCACGGTAATGGAGATCCAGCAGCTTACGGCTCTTGGCGGGAAGCTTCCCTCTGCATTCCCTCAAGGCTCGTAGCCTTGGCTCATACTCCATGGCGATTTCCTCGGAATCCTCCGCGAAAACCTCCATCAGCTCCGGGGTCAGCACGTCAATCGGTTCGCGCTTCCTATCCCGGATGAATGCCAGCACCTGGAATCTCGCGACCGTGAACGCCCATGCCTTGAAATTCGTTCCCGCCTTGAAATCCTCGCGCTTTTTCCAAAGCACGATGTTCGTCTCCTGCAGCACATCCCAAGACGAGGCATTGTTCCCGACCAGGGAGTAAACGTACGCAAACAGCCCCTGCTGGTTCTCAGTGATCTGTTGGGCGAAATCCGTTTGGTTCACGTGTCGTGTGTTGTTACTCGCAAGCTAATACCGGATTCGGCGTAGTGGTTACAGAGTCTTTTCCCGGTCACCACTTAATCCGTAACCGTGCGGAGTAATCCGGTATATCCCATGTAATCTCACGCAGATGAAAGACCCAACCTTAAACAGACGTGAACTCGCGCTCACGACCTGCCTGCCCCGCGGCTTCGCACTCGTGGTCACTCTCACCCTGATGGTTCTGCTGACCATCCTTGCCCTGGGACTGCTTTCCCTGTCTGCCGTCACACTCAGGTCATCCGCCTCCGGCAACGCAATGTCGGAAGCCCGCCAGAACGCCAGGCTCTCCCTGACGCTCGCCACTCGGAAAACTCCAGTCACTAGCAGGCCAAGACACCCGCGTCACTGCCAACGCCTCTCTCCTCTCCAAAAACAACGTCCCCCTCACGGGCGTGTGGCGTAGCTGGGAAGGCATCGACCGGGACGCTTCCGGAAAGCCAAAGGCACCGGACTACGCAATGAAAACCCAGGCCGCCGACCCTTCCGCCCCGCCCCAGCCGGATCCGTCTGGAAGATTTCTCGGTTGGTTGGCCTCGACCGATGGATCCACCCCGCCCGATACCACAAATTTTACCGGTGCCTCGTCCACTGCCACTTCCGATTCGGTTCCGCTTCTCGCCAGCGGCGGTGTCTCGGATCCAGCTAAAGAAATCCATTTGATTCCTACCAGGCTGCCGGATGCGGACGGGGCGATCGCATGGTTCGCCAGCGGAGAAAACTCCAAGGCGATGGTCAACAAAGATCCCGGGGAAAAGCCCGCCACTCCGGTTGAGTGGATCAGCCGGAATCGATCAAACGGGCGGCCTGATCCGGAAACTTTCGGATTGGGAAATGTCTCTTCCGCACCTGTCATACCCAATACCGAGACCCTTGAATTAGTGGATTCCGCCGCAGCCCAAGGAAAATTCCACGACCTCACCGGCCATGCCACGGGACTCCTGACCAACACCGCGACGGGTGGATGGAGAAAAGACCTCTCCCTTCTTTCCGAAACATTCCCGTCCCTCCCCGCCGATGGCCTGCCCCTGTTTACCGCGAAACCCGGCGAAGTCCTGCGTTACGCGAAAGCCAAGTCTTCCTCGCACCCGCCAAGGCCCTCCTCTATCCATGGGCGAACTACCGCAGTGATCCCTCGGACATGGCTTGGGCGCAGACACCTCCCATTTGCTCCTGGACGGCCCTGGTCGATTTCGCAACCCAGTGGAAAAACCTCACTTCCTCCGGTGCCGCCCGAACCACGATGCCGGCACAGGTTTCTAATTTCGGATCATCCGGCGACCGGTTCCTGTTCCAAGAGCAAGTCCGCCGGTCCCCGCAACTTGCCCGCATCCATTGGATCTACTCCCTGTGCTCCACCAAGTCCGATCAGGCCAACGATCCTGCCAACCCGGACAAGTGGGGCAAATACCGTCCCGCCCTCATGGTCACCCCTGTCGTCACCCTCTGGAACCCCTACAACATCGAGCTGACGGTCAACAACCTCCAGATCCGCTTTCAGGAAACCTCCCCCATACAATTCACCTTCAAGGTTGGCCCGAAAACATACCGCCCAAGCTCCCTCACGGAGGTCACCAACGCCAACGACACCTATTTCAGATTCAACCTCAAAATCAACCAGGCTATCACCCTCCCCCCGGGTGCCAGCCGCATTTTCGGACTCAACAACAACCATCCCCAGGACAATTCAAAAGCGGATAACATCGTCCTAACACCCGGTTACCAACCCAACGGCGGCTTCCTTTTCTACGGTCTCGACAAGGGTTCCAAAATCTACGCGGACGCGGGCGACACCTTCTCAGTCGAGAAAATAACCTATGACGCGACCACGCGCGAAGGCGGGCGCGAAGTCTTTCGCGAAGGCTTCGGCATCCTGTTTGACATCGCAATCAACGGTTCCAGCAAAGCGGCGCACCGAATGGCGTATGATGCTGTGGAAATGGGAGGTCCGGCGGTCATGTCCGCTCTGTACCCGCCACTTACCAATGCGGTTTCGACCTCGGTTTCCGCTGTCGAGGGCATACGGAACCGTCCTTTTGCCAGTGCCATTTTCGCATACCGTATGGCTAGCCCATCTTCCAACGATCCGATGCACAAACACCAGTTTCTCCAAGGGAATGCTGCAAACCAACCCTTTGACCTTTATGCGGAGGTTGGCTTCGGGGACAGCGCCACCGCCATCACCTCCATGGCCGGAACCGGCGTCTATCATCCCGTTAACGCCCCGTATGACTTCGCATTCCAAGAGGTGAACGGCTGGAATGATACCCTGTCCATCCCCCAGTTCGAAGCGGGCACCAACAGCAGCTACATCGTCTCCGGCCTCACCGCCGGCGACGGTCTGACGCGTTGTATCATCGCGGAAATCCCCACCCGCCCACTCCAAAGCCTTGGAGAGCTCCAGCACTTCGACGCCCGCAACAACAACCCCATTCCCCCTTTCCATTTCAATCTCATCGGCAACGGCTCCGCCAATCCCATCTTCTCGCCCGACCAGCTCTACGTGACCACCTCCAAAAACAACGGCATGTGCAACGACGACGGCTACCTGCTCAACCACATGCTCTTCGATGACTGGTTCTTTTCCTCAATCGCCCCGGAACTTGCAGGACTACGGGAAATCCGTGAAACGATCCGCCGAGAAAGTCTATGAAGACCACCTGCGCTCGGAAAAACGACTGCCCAACCGTTTCTACATTCCCTCGCCGGATGCCGCTGGCAAATCCGTCACGGACTCCGTGGCTGACGTTTTCAAAAGCGGAAAAGATGCCACGACAGGCATGTTCCCCTACGAGACGGTCGCCTCCAAGCTGGAGGTATCCGGCATGTTCAATATCAATTCCGTCTCCGTGGACGCATGGAAAGCCCTGCTCCGCCAGAGCCGGGATTCCGAGGTTCCGTATTATTCCGCAAACGGCGCGATCCAAGCGGGAGAGGCCGCGTCCTTCCCCTACCCGCGCACTTCCGTCGCAGGTGACAAGGCGGCGGGCTCCGCCTCACCGATCTCAAACCCCCTCTTCCCGGACGCCGCCGAATACGCAGGCCACCGCGTCCTTACGGAAACCCAGGTGGATGCGCTTGCGGAGGAAATCGTCTCGGAAATCAGGAAACGCGGCCCTTCCTTTCCCTCTCGGAATTCGTCACCCGCCGCGTTTCCACCGACAGGGACCTCGCCATAGCGGGTACCATCCAGAAGGCACTCGACAACCTCGCCGCCCGTGGCAGTTCGCCGGAAAACCCCTTCGCAAAACTCCAGGCACATGCCACGGAAATCACCTCCCCGCCGCCGGGCACCACCCACGACTACAAATTTCCCGAGGCCGCGCTAGGCTCCTCCGCATTCGGAGTGCCCGGATGGATCCGACAGGCTGACATCATCACGCCCATTGCCCCGGTCATCTCGGCAAGGGACGACACCTTCACCATTCGTGCATACGGCGATTCACGCGACGTGAAGAATCCGTCCCGCATCCTCGCGAGGGCATGGTGCGAAGCAACCGTCTCACGTACGGCTTCCTACGTGGATCCAACCGACCCCGCCGAGATCAACCCGCACTCGCCGGAAATGAAATCCGAAGCCAACAAACGCTACGGTCGCAGGTTTGAAATCGTTTCCTTCAAATGGCTCCATCCGGACGAAGTCTAAACATGATCGTGAAAAACTCCTTGAAACTCATTCCACTGGTTCTCTCTCTTTCCTGCCTGTCTGCAAACGCAGCGCGCACCGCACTCACCATTTTTCTCGACAGTCCCGCCGGAGCGCCGGAGTCAGCCGTCCTTGTTTCTGAAAAAGGCTCTCTGGAAGTCACCCTCCCAAAGCGCAATCTCTCACAGGAGTTCGATCTGCCCGGAGGCGACCTGCTCCTGGCCGCGCTGCAATCCCACCCGAAAGAAGGGGAAGCCCCGCCAAAGGACACTCCAACCGTCCGCATTCCCGAATCTTGGAACCGGTGCATCCTGCTGTTTTTTCCCGATCCCTCCAACGACACCTTCCCTGTCAGAATCATCCCGGTCAACGCCACCCAAGCCGTTTTCCCCCTGGGGAAAACACTCGTCTTCAACCTCTCCGATGCGAAGCTCATCGCCAGCTTCGGAGGGCAAAAAGTCAGCATCCCTTCCTCAGAGCAGGGCATCATCGAGGCACCGATCAAGGAGTTCGGCTCCTATCCCGTTGCCATCGACTTCCTGCCGGAAAATTCCGAAACACCCCTTGCCGTCTGCCGCACCACCTGGCAGCACGATCCGGAGTCACGCCAGATCCTCTTCGTAGTCCCCGGCGGAAAAGTTCCGCGGATATGGGGGGTGATGGATAGGCCGATGGAAACCCCCTAGGCAGTCCATGTGTCCAGCGTTCGGTTTCCCTATTGGCTTTCTTGCCCTTACAGAAAGCCCAGTCTCGGCGCCTACATGGAGCTGCGCGATGAGAAGGTCTCCCTCTTCGTCCAGAACCTCCCGCGCGGCCGCCACAACCTCAGCTACCGCCTCCGAGCCGAGATTCCCGGGAAATTCAGCGCCCTGCCCACGAAGGCCGAGGCAATGTACGCCCCAGAACTCCGCGCCAACTCGGACGAAATGAAGATCTCCATTTTCGAAAGGTGATGATCGGTGGAGAGCGCCCACGGTCGGAATCACTTCCCCGGATTTCCTTGACCTCATGCCGCATTATGAATATCCCGGTAATCCTTCCAGCGTAGCCGACCGTCCTCCCGGAAAATCTCCCCGCCGCTCCGTGCGGGAGCAACCAAAGTGACCAGTCACATCAGAGCGTCGTTCATCTTCCTGCTGCTCATAACCGCACTTCGCGGAAATGAGACCGGCGTCATTGTAACCACTGGGGCGGATGAAGATGATGGCTTCCTCGGGAACGGTGCGGGCGTCTCGCTGCGGGAGGCGCTCAACCACTCGCCAGCCGGCTCCCTCATCACCTTCGCTCCCGCCCTTTCCGGAGAAACCATCAGCCTCAGGAACGGCGCTACCACTCTTGGCGCCCTCATGATTGCCAAACCCGTCGTAATCGATGCCTCCGCGCTTTCCGGCGGGATCATCATCGACGGCGGCTCCAACGGGGATTTCACAGTCGATCCAGGTGAGACCAGATGCATGATCATTTCCGACGGAGACGATACCATCGACTTTGCCGTGACCCTCCTGAACCTGACGGTGCGGAACGGAGCCTACGACACCCAGACCGCAGTCGCGGGTGCGGGCGCGAACATCCACAATCGCGAGAACCTCATCATGCGAAGTTGCCGCATCACCGGCGCCCGGCTCTCCGGCGGCCCGGTGACCGGAGTGCTCGGCGGCGGGATTTTCAGCGAGGGAGGAAGTCTGGAGATCCACGCCAGCGAGATCTCGGGCAACGCAAGCATCGCCCCGCGCGGATCCGGTGGCGGGATCGCCACCCGAAGCCCCACGACGCTCACAGACTGCCTGATCGGGGACAACCGGGCTCTGGCGGGAGGCGGCGGTGTCTGGGTGTCGGCAGGCACGATCAGTCTGACGCGCTGCAGGATCACAGGGAATTCCACAACCGGGGAATTCGCGAACGGGGGCGGCATGGAGTGCAACTCCGCCGAGGTCAATCTCAGCGGTTGTGAGATTTCCGGAAACTCCACGGCGGGCGACGAGGCGGAAGGCGGAGGCGTCCTCGGCATCGCCAGCAGTATCACCATGACAGGCTGCAACGTCATCGACAACTTCACTTCGGGACGGAGTGGGGATGGAGGGGGCGTCTTCCTCTTCGGAGGCAATTTCTCAATGACCGGATGCACGGTCGCCAGGAACCGCACCGCCGGGACTGCTGCACATGGCGCCGGCATCTTCGTCGATACCCGGAATTCCACCGCCGCAGCACATATCACCAGGTCGACCATTTCCGGAAATGTCGGAGCGAATGCCAGCGCGGGCGGATTGCGCAACAACCGGGGACACCTTGACATCGTCCACTGCACGATCATCGGGAACAGATCCGCGGTTTATCCCGGGCTGGGATCCTCGGTGGACGGACTCGCCAAAACCTACCTCACCGGCTCCATCGTAAGGGACAACATCGGCACAGGCCCCCAGATCGGAGGCTACAGCACCACCATTCCGGTCAGCAAACACAAGGACAGCCATTTCTCCCTCGGAGGGAATCTCGTCGGCTCCACCGACGCCTTTTCGGTCGGCTTCGCGGCCACCGAAATCGACCCCTCCACCCCTGTTTTGCTCGCCCCGCTGGGCGACTACGGCGGTAAGACGCTCACCGTCCCGCCGTTTCCCGGCTCACCTGTCATCGGCAGGGCGGGCGGTATGGCTACGGCAACGGATCAGCGAGGCCTCCCCGTTGACGCGATCGCGGACACCGGCGCCGCCGAGTTCCAGGGAAACGCCGATTCAATCCGCTTTTGGAAACTCGATCCCGATGGCGACGGATCACCGCTCGGTGTCGAACAGGCCCTGGGCACCGCCGGTTTTGCCGCCGACTCTTCCAACCTCCGAAACCCGGTTCTTCGCCAGGATCCTTCCGGGCGACCTTGTCTCACCTTTGGTCGTTCGGCCGAAGCCATCCCCGGCACCGTCTGGCGTGTCACCCGATCACCGGATCTTTCGGATGGCGGATTCGTGGAAATTTTCCGATTTGATGGCATTTCCACGATCCCGGCCTCGCCGGATCCGCAACTGGATTTTTCGATAGGCGTGGACTACCTATCCGTAACGGATCTCGCGCCGCCTGACGGGAAGGCCTTTTATCGATTCGAGGCAATACCGCCCCAGTAGCCAAAATTGTACAGATGCGAAAAGACCCCTAGCCGCTGGAGTTACCGTCGGCATTTACAAGCCGGGATTCTCGAATGCCGACCCCAAATACCTCACCGGTGCTTGAAGATGTGCCATCGTATTGAATTGATGCAGATTGACGTGCGGAATCTCCCAAGAGATTGCAGATTGCGCCATGCATAAATCCCGATTCCTCTATTTTGTGAAGGTAGAATGCGCCATCATTTCCGCAGCCATAACGAATCTGAACGGTTTCCCGGAACCGGCGGATTCGGGTTCGCTATTTGCTACGGGAAGCCGGTAACCAACCAATCAGAACCATGCGAATCATACTCTACATTATCGGCGCTCTCATTCTTCTCGGAGCGGCTTGCTTCGCGGCCACACTCGTGGGCATACCTCCCCTTTGGGTGGGAATCATCGGAGCTGTAATCCTCGGCCTTGGCATCATGGGTGCCGCAAACGCTGGCAGAGGCACGACACCCGAAGGTTCCACCACGACCATCAACAAAGTAGACTGAAAACCACTCTCCAACTCCAAACCATACAGAACCATGATCAAGACCACCATCCAACTGCTCGCCGCCACCTGTGGCATCCTCGCTCTCGCAAGCTGCACCGTTAACGTCGACCCGGTCGACGGAGCTGCCTCGACAACGACCACCACCACAACGGATAATCCATACGTGCTCGGCGACCGCACCACGACCGAGAAAACAACAACCGTCAACTACTAGACACTTTAGCGTCGGATACGGAGAAGCCGGGGATCTTTCGAGGTCTCCGGCTTTCTCATGTCCTGGGCAGTAGCGCATACTGATTTTCCCCATTTCCGAAGGACTTTGACTTTATTTTCACGACATGAGGTGATCGGCTCGTAATTCCCCAAAGGAAAAAATCCGTAACCAATCGCCCGAAGGACTATTCCCCAACCCATCCTCATGCGATTCTTAACTTTCTTCCTCACATCCGCTTTTTTCCCACTCACTGCCCAAGCCTTCCATTTCGTCCCACCCGAAGGCTCCGGCGTGGTCAACGTCAAAGAGCACGGGGTGAAAGGTGATGGAATCACGGATGACACGGAGGCCCTGCGGAAAATCATTTCCGACAACATCGGTAAATCCCGATACCGGTCGAATTCCTTCCTCTATTTTCCGGACGGCACCTACCTGCTCTCGGACACCATCGAAAGCCGGATCATTGCGGAAGGTCGGGACGAGGGGAAGGTCATCGCTGCGGGCTGGCGGCCTATGCTGATCCTGATGGGGGAATCACGTGACGGGGTCGTTTTGAAACTCAAGGATAAGGCACCCGGTTACACCGATCCGGGAAACCCCAAGTGGCTTATCGCAACCGGTTCGGAACACGACAGCCGCAACAATCAGGATGGCGGTGGGAACCGGGCATTTCGCCAGTATATTATGAATCTTACTGTCGATGTCGGCGCGGGGAATCCCGGGGTGATCGCGATCGACTTCATTGCAAGCAACCGCGGTGCAGTGGAGGGAGTTACACTCAAAGGCATGGATGGCAGCGGCCACACCGCGATCAACATGACAAGGCAATGGCCCGGCCCGCGATCATCCGCGATGTCTCCATTGAGGGCTTCGCCCATGCCTTCCGGCTCTCCCACTACCAGTTCGGCATGACCTTTGAAGACATACACATCCTCAACCCGAGGGTCTCCGCCATCGAAAACTGGAACAACGTCCTGGCAATGCGGAAGATCCGCTACGATGGGGCGGTGCCGTTCTACCGGACATCGGAAAAGGAGTATTACTCGATGATCGCCCTGCTCGACAGCTCCATCAATTTCACTGGCGAAGGCGCGGCCACCGCGCTGAGCACGCCGGGTTTCGTTACCATGCGTCGGGTGGA
Organism: uncultured Verrucomicrobiae bacterium; assembly: GCA_963758175.1. Taxonomy (GTDB): domain Bacteria; phylum Verrucomicrobiota; class Verrucomicrobiia; order Verrucomicrobiales; family Akkermansiaceae; genus Luteolibacter. The sequence goes on along the minus strand of CAVWUI010000001.1, from coordinate 245,831 downwards.
AGTCTCCGGCTTCTCCACGGTTTTGGATGATACTTCCGAGGAAAATTTCGACCTCCAGGCAGACGGGGATGGGAAACTCTCCGTCTCGTCACACCACCAGGGGCCGAGTTATTCGGGCGATGAAAAAACCCCAGAAGGACTCAATCTGCCCATAGAGGACATCCCTGTGTTCGCGGAGCCAGAAGGTGGCGTTTGGACAAATGGCGGACGCACGGATGAGAGCCTTCAGGCAGCCATTGACAGCGGGGCGGAGCACATTTTCATCCCTGCTCTCGGCACCACGAATCTCAAGAAAACCGTCATCATCCGCAACAAAGTGAAAATCATCCGGGGAATGCACGGTGATATCCAAGGCCCATACGACGGCACGCCCGCCTTCATTTTCGACGAAGGGGAGCCGGATACCGTTTTCCTGGAGCATCTGGTGATCGGCAGCCAGGTGATGCATCCCTCGTCCCGCACGCTTGTCATCCGCCATTGCGATCTCGGCGGGCTTTCCGGCATCGTTCTCCCTGAGGGTACGCCCGATTCCGTTAGGGAGAAACTGAAGTTCACCTACGTTGCAAGCGGATCGGGTAAGACACATGTCGTGGATGTCATCGGGCGGAACTACAACATCGGTGCAAAGCACAAACTCTGGGCACGGCAACTCAACGCAGAGTTCGGAAACGTCCCACTTCTCACCAATCGGGGCGACACATGGGTATTGGGTTTCAAAATGGAATCAAGCCCGGCGGTTGCGGATAAAGGCATCACCGGAACACCCGCTCTCAACAATCTCGGAGGAAATTTCGAACTCTTCGGCGGACTGCTCTACACACTCGGAAATGAAGCAAGCAACGCGCCCACCATCCCGGCTTTCACCAACATGAAGGGAAACATCGCCATCAACTACCGCAGGAACGGCAAGGCTGTGACGAACTACAAAGACATCCTGTTTACCGGCGAGGGCGAGAACGCGACGAAGATCACGGACAAGGGCATCTTGGGACGGGGTGCTGCGATTCTTACGGACAGTCGGTAGCTGTTGTCGGGCGTCATTCCCCAAACTCGAAATCATCTCCTTGTGCCAACTTGAGAATCATTTCCTCCGGCAGCGCGAAATCCGCGATGACGAGCTCGTCGATTTGCATGGGAATGGTTCCCGGAGCGCTGCCATCCACTTCGAAGTATCCGATGACAAGCTGCCTCCAGTTTTCCGGATGGGGGCGGGTGCGGACGGAGCCTTTGATGTGCAGTGCGGATTCGGGCATCCTGATGCCGTTCAGGTAGTGGATAATTTCCGGCGCACCGTCGATTTCCTCGCCGGTGAAGACGGCCGCCAGATGATGCCAACGACCATCGACGAGACTTGTCCCTTCCTCCATGTGGGACACATTCCAGGAGCCGCCCCAGTTCGTGGCGAAGTGGGAGCCGCGCCCGGTGGTATTCAGCTGCCATTTTCCCGACTCCAGTTGATCGTTCCCCCAGCTCAGAACGGGTGGGTTCCGGTGTCCTGTCTCGTCCCAAGGAATCTCCCGCATATCCTTTTTCTGAAACCAGAACGCGACCGTTCGCGGCGAACTTCCAAGCGGGCACCGGTAGCTCGATGCCGCGAAAGTTCCTTTCGCACCGAGATCCAGCGCCATCCCTTTCGCCCCTGCGGTAAATTCGGCATCCGCACTGCCTTTCAACGCCTCCACGGTGATGAAGGCATGCTCGCCGGAGCTCGTCTTCGCTTGCAATGGTTCGTTCCCATCGAAGGACCAGTGGGCGATCCGCTTCCGTGTGGAGAGGTTCTTGCTAAATTTCCCCGAGTCGAACTCCGCAGGTTTCAGATAGCCCACGGCGTCCGATGCCATTGCCATCCCCTCGCCCAGCACGTGGGCTTCCTGGTTCGGCAGTCGCGACTCCACACGCACCTCGCCCGATGTAACGTGCACCTCGGCTCCAATGCGTGCGGTAGCAATCCCGAAAGAAGTTCCCAGATCTACCGCTCGCAAGGTCTTGGTCAACACGGAAAAGCCTTTGTCGGACTTCGCCACATCGAACCATCCCTGGCCTTCCTCAAGCTCCACCTCCATCCGGGTACGGATCACGAGGGTGGCCGGGGCATCCAGCCAGACCGAGGTGCCGGAGGAGAAATCCAAACGCACCGTTCCACGCTCCACGACCATCCGGGAGTCCTTGGTGAAATCCCGTGTTTCATCAATCCCGCCGGCTTCGAAGCTCCACTGCGCTTTCTCAGACCCGCGGACCAGCGCGCGCGGGGGAGGTTTTACCGCGAAAAGGGAGAGCACCACCCCGGCCAAAACCAAAAGAGCCGCTGCGGCAAGGACGGGCACGCCGATCCGCCAAGCCTTGGATCTGCGCTGGATCGGCCAGACATCCTCTTCCATCAGTCTCTGGCGATCCACAGCCTCCGTGTGGAGGGCTGCGGCAAAAAGCATGTGCTCGCAATATGCCTCCCGAACCTCCGGGGAAGTCCTCAGAAGCCGCGCAAGTCGGTCAAGTTCCTCGCGGCTTGCGACCCCGTCCTCCAAAGCCTGGAAAAGTATTTCCAGTTCCTTGGGATTTGGAATTTGTGGGAAATCACTCATGATGGCTGGCGTTTCATCTCCGCCTGGATGCAACGTTTCAATCCCGCCCGTAGCCGGAACAGCGTGATCTTGACGTTCGATAACGAATGACCGGTGATCGCGCAGAAATCCTGTAGCCGCTGGTTCTTCCAATACCTGCGCAGAAGCATGTCGCGTTCCGCCTCCCCCAGTTTTCCAAGACAGGTTTTCAGCGCGAGAAGCCGACGCTCCTCCCGCTCCGGCTCGATACGGGTTTCCAACTCGGTAGCCATCAGCTCGGCGGTGATGTCGTCCAAGGTCAACCAGCGCTGACGACGGGCGGTTTTCAGGTGAGCCATCACCTGGAAGCGCGCGATCCTCAGCGCCCACGCCTTGAAATTCGTACCGAGTTCGAAGTCCGAGCGTTTCGTCCACAGCACCTGATTGGTCTCCTGGATCACATCGTCCGCACCGGGAACCCCCGGCATCAGGGAAATGACAAACCCGCGCAACATCGACTGATGATCCGCCAGCAAGGCCACGTATTCCCTCTCGTCCTCTTCTTTCATTCGCTGCTGGGTTATAGCCACGACCCCGATCCGTTACAGAAAAACACCCCGTTCCGCAAATCATCGAATAATTTGTAACCGAATTAATGGCGGGCTATTACCTAAGGACACTCAAACCACAACCCACAATGAAACCACACCATTCCCACCTTCTTCTAATTCTTTTAACCACTGGTACCAGCCAGGGGGCATTCACTCTTGTGAATGATTTCGATTCCGGAATAGGCTCATGGCAAGTTGACAGCTCGCAAACCAGCAACATCACCAATCCTGTCACGACCGCGGCATTTGGCTCCGGATCGAATTATGTCGATCTCAGTGATAACAGCACCGGTGGTTTCGGTTACGAGTCCTCCACCAACGCGGGATTCGACAGTCTGGGAACCTCTGGAAGCTTAGCCTTTGAGTATTCTCCTCTCAATACCGACTGGAGCACTGTGAGCATCGGGAGTTCCGCCTTCAGCGCAAACCGCGCATTTTCGCTATCATCCACGGATCTTTTCACAAATCTGGCTCTCCAGGTGAACAGCGCCTACCAGATCTCTTTTCTGTACAACATCTCCGGTGCAAGCATCACATACGACGATCCTACCATCGCCGGGTCTTCGGATGGAACACTCGCCGACGGCACCGCGATCGCCTACGCCCAGTTGAGGGGTTCGTCCTCGTTCACCAATAGCTCCATCCTAACCCGCAACGGAACTGTGGCACTCCAGGGTCTCTGGTTCACAAAGCTTGGCTCCGGCACCTCGTCAACGATCGTTGACAACCTTCAACAGTCCTCATCCGTGGAAGTTTTTGTGGTTCCCGAGCCTTCCACCGCCCTCCTGGGAGCATTCGGAGCTCTCGCACTCCTTCGCCGCCGCAGATAAGGTGGCCGATCCCTCCAGCTCCGGAACGTCCGGAGGGATACCTCGGTTCCCGAGACTCAAAGACTTCTCTCCCTAGTCCATTCGCTGATGGTGAATGGTGGGAGATGGATTCTGCGGACGAATCCATCACAGGTTCCAGCAATCGCGAAAAAGTTTCAGAAAAACCGTAACCGATTTTGAAAAGGGCTATTTCCTACTGGAACCCATAATTCCTTCTTATGAATAAAGCACACAGAACCCTCGTCACCTGCGGCTTTGCCGTCCTCACCACTGCTGCCTCACAGGGCGCTTTCACTCTTGTCGAAGACTTCGAAAGTTTCGCGGATGGTGATTCCATCGGCTCATTTGCTGAAAACAACGCATCCAATACCCTCGCCAGCGAGGTTGACGGCACCACTCTCGGGTCGAACGGAAACATCGTCGCACGCCTTTTGGATACAGGCGGTTCCGGCGGGGCGGGATACAATGGAGTCACTGTTGCCGATACCACGATGGGGAGTTACGCCTTCGATTTGTACAGGGTGTCAGGCGATCCTATCATTTTCGGCTTCGGAGATACTAGTCCCTTCACTTCCCAACGCTGGGCTGGCGGCAGCATACCGTTCCAACCGTCAATCGGCACGACAATCCAGCTTTCCGTCCTCTTCAATCGCACTGGATCGACCCAGACTTACACCAATCCGGTCACCTCCATGAGTGAGAACCTTTCCGACCAGAGCATCGCTTTGTTTACCTATACCCCATCGACCGGCACTTACGAAGCTGTTCAAACAAGCCTTGCCGCCATCGACAATGCGAACCCAACACGCGCATGGTTTTATCAGGTTGACAATGGGCAGACAATCCTGCTGGACAATGTCCGGGTTTCTGCAGATCTGGAAGTTTTTGCAATCCCCGAGCCATCCACCGCTCTCCTCGGAGCACTCGGTGCGCTGGCCCTGCTCCGCCGCCGCAGGTAAAGATAGAATTTCTCTAAGGCCGGGGGATCATCCTCCGGCCTTTTTCGTGCCCTTATCATGGAAACGGACGGCTCAAGAAACGGGATCCTCTTTCCCCGAATCTCCACGGCAGATCCGCCGCTTTGGAAATGCCAATGCGCGGGCCGGTGAGGGTTCCTGCATTCTCTCCACGGAAGATCCCCCTGTCCGTTTTTCCGAGAAACGCCTTTCCATGGTCTCGCCCGCCGATGCCGAGAGCCTTGGTAAGCTTGCCGGGGCCGGAGGTGAGATTCGTATCTTTCATCGCACCACGGCGGGCGCGCATTTCCTCTATCCCTTCGGTTGGCTCCAGCGCGCGGATCAGGACGAAGCCTTCGTGCCCGCCGCCTTTCACCACGATGTTGAACAGCCAGTGGACGCCATAGTTCAGATAGACGTAAGCATCGCCGGGCGAGCAACCGGCCACGAATTTCCGGACGGAAGGGCGGAAAAAGGTATGGCATGCCTCGTCACCAACCGTCCGGTAGGCCTCGGTCTCCACGATTTTTCCGGAGCACCCCTTCCAGGTGAGCTCACACCCGATCAGCTCACGGGCGCAATCCACGGGATCGCCGGTGAAAAATCCGGGAGTAATCCTTGTCTTGCGCATCGTCGGGTCGGTCGGTTCCAGATAGGTTGGGCAGGATCTTCACTGGATGGGTGCGAGGAGTCTCGCGAAACTGGAGGCGAGCCGGACTGCGAAAGACTTCGAGGCCAGGGTTCCGGAGGGAATTTTCCGCGAGTTTTCGAAATCGTTTTCGAGCATCTTCTCCACATCACTGGCGAGTCTGGTGTCCTTGACGGCAAGGATCACTTCGAAATTCAGCCGGAAGGACCGGTTGTCCAGGTTCGCGCTGCCGATGACGGACAGGTCGTCGTCGATCAGCATGACCTTCTGGTGAAGGAATCCTTTCTGGAAACGGTAGGCGCTGATCCCGTTCCTGCCAATCTCGTCCAGGTAGGAAAACGAGGAATATTTCACCAGGGTGCTGTCGTTCAGATCCGGAACCATGACCCGCACGTCCACGCCCCGCAAGGCGGCCAGCTTCAGGGCTGACAGTGTCTGCATGTCGGGAACGAAGTAGGGTGTCGTGATCCAGAGGCGCTTCTCGGCGCTGTTGATGGCGGACAGGAAAAACAGTCCGCATGTCTCCCTTTCGTCGGCGGGGCCGGTGGGCAGGCACAGGACGGAGGCGTCCCCGGCGGAGTCGCTCTCGCGGATTGTCCAGTCGATGTCATCGGGCACTTCTCCCGCCGCCCAGTGCCAGTCCTCCGCGAAGGGAGCCTGCAGCATGACGGCGGCCGGACCTGTCACGCGCAGATGGGTGTCCCGCCAGGGAGTGAGGACATCGTCCTTCCCCAGGTATTCTCCGCCGATGTTCAGGCCACCGGCGAAGCCGACCTTGCCGTCCACCACGAGGATCTTGCGGTGGTTGCGGAAATTGAGCTGGTATTTCCTCCCGTCGCTGAGATTGGTGGAGAACACGACGGTCTCCACGCCACCCGCCAGAAGCTCTTTCCGGAAATCGTTCGTCCAGCGTCAGCGATCCGATCTCGTCATAGATCACGCGCACTTTCACCCCTTCCGCCGCTTTCTTCAAAAGCGCCTGTTTGAACTTCTGGCCCGTCTCGTCATCCCGCATGATGTAGGTCTCCATGAGGATGTATTTCTCCGCCGCTTCGATCGCCTCAAGCATCGCCCCGTAGGTCTCCGCGCCGTCGACAAGCAGCTTGACCCCGTTTCCCCGTGTAAAGCCGTGGTCGGCCATCGCGACAAGAGTGCTCTGGAATGATCCGTCCGGCTCCGCGGACATTCCGGATGATTCGAGAGTTGATTCGATCTCCTCCCTGATGGGATCGAACTTCTCCTCGTTCAGATCCCTTGCGATACGGTAGGAAGCGAAGTCGGTGTGACCGAACGCCCAATACGCCGGCACGGCCGCATAGGGAAATATGTTTAGACTGACGATCCATGCCGTCGCCCCCTGGGGTGTGCGTCCCTCCATGAGAGCCTCGATCGAGGTAAGCCCCCCCGCGATGTGGGAAAGAACCACACCGCCGGCGATCAGGCGTTTCCGGTGGAGCCGGTAGAACACCCTGATCCTGGCGAATTTCTTTTTCCTGGGCGGGTTCGGTTCGGCTTGGTCTGTCATCGGTTCTGAATGGTGATTGCGGAAGGAACTTCAAGAAAGCCGTCAGTTGCGAGCATATTCCGCCGGAGCGCGGAAGGGGGCGTTTCCGTATCTTTCAGATGACGGAGGCCGCATCCGCGCACCTGAGGCCGTCCATGGCGGCGGAGACGATCCCACCGGCGTAGCCCGCGCCTTCGCCGCAGGGGAAAAGGCCGGAGACCTCCGGGTGTTGCAGACTCGCGGGGTCACGCGGAATGCGGAGAGGAGACGACGTCCGGGTCTCGAAGCCGAGAAGGAGGGCTTCCGCCGAGGCGTAGCCCTTGATCTGACGGTTGAAGAGATTCAGACCTTTACGGATACGGGATGTCACCGCCCTTGGCAGAAGCTCGTGCAGTGGCGCGCTGTTCAGCCCGGGGAAGTACGATGTTTCCGGTAGATCGGACGAGATTTTCCCGGAAAGGTAGTCCGCCGCCCGCTGTGCCGGAGCGATCTGGCCGAGAGTCGCGTTTCCACCGGCGGTCTTCGCGGAGCGCTCGATCCCTTCCTGGAAAGCGATCCCCGCCATGATCCCATGCTCCGGCATGAGGTTCGCGATGTCACCAGGCTCAATGGTCGTCACCAGTCCGGAATTCGCGAATGGCGAATCGCGACGGGAGAGGGACATCCCGTTCACCACAACCTGCGCGTCGGATGTCGCCGCCGGGACGATCCATCCGCCAGGGCACATGCAGAAGGAATGCACGCCCCTGTCGGCTATCTTCGTCGCCAGCCGGTAGCGGGCGGCGGGCAGCAACTCGGGGCGCGGGCGGTTCTCCGGGATATTGTACTGGTTCCGGTCGATGAAAGGCTGGGTGTGCTCGATGCGGAATCCGATGGCGAAAGGCTTGTGCTCCATCAGAATGTTTTGTTCCGCGAGCAAGCGGTAGATGTCCCTGGCCGAGTGGCCGGTGGCGAGGATGGTGGAGTCGCCCGGAAACTCCCGCCCGCCCGTGGTTGTCACACCCGTGATTTTTCCGCGCGAGATCAGGAAACCATCCACCTTCGCCTGGAATATCACTTCTCCGCCATGATCGACGATAGACCTTCGGAGAGCCTTCACCACGTTCGGCAGGAGGTTGGAGCCGATGTGCGGATGCGCGTCTGTCAGGATTTTTTCCGGCGCCCCGTGGGCGACGAGAATCCGGTAAATCTCCGCCACCGGACCACGCTTCGTCGCCCGCGTATAGAGTTTCCCGTCGGAGAAAGTCCCCGCCCCTCCCTCGCCGAAGCAATAGTTCGAGTCCTCCACCACCCGTCCCTCCCGGAGTATGGGCGCGAGATCGAAACGCCTTGCCGAGGCATCCTTTCCCCTTTCCAGCACAATGGGTTTCGCCCCCAGTTCCAGACATCGCAAAGCGGCGAACAACCCCGCCGGCCCGGCTCCTATGATCAGCACCCGCCTCGCGTTTTCCGGAAGCGCCGGAGCAGACCACACCGGCCTCACCTCCTCCGGCAAATCCTCGTCCAGCCCCACCTCCAGCCGGAGCCGCACCTTTACCTCCCGTTGCCGCGCGTCGATCGAGTGCTTCCGAAGCCGCAGCCCGCGAATCCGCTCCGGCTCCACCCCAAGCATTTCCGCCACAGCTTTCTCCCGCGCCTCCGTATCCTCGGAAACGCCGAGCGGTAGAACGATGTCTAGGGTGTGGAGCATCCGCGGAACCTGCCTCTCTGGCTTCACATCGTCAATCGCATCCGTAAATCCGGAGGCTGTCCAAACCACCGTCCGTATCCTGAACATTCGGCACGGCGCGGGAAGGTTCCTTTCCCAGGGTCGATGGAATCTTCAGATCGCCCTCTTCTCCCCCATGTCATTCACCGAGACGAAGGTGACGTGGGTTGTGAAAATCGGCGGAGAGCCAGCGCTTTTCTCGTCGGTAACCTCGACCCGATAGGTGACTGAGGTTTTTCCTTTTTTGGATCGCGCGCATCTTATGCCGAGGATGGTGCCGTCCCGCACCCCGTGGCGGAACTCGACCTTCTCCATGGCCATGGTGACAAACTGGCAGTGGGGGAATTCCAGCGAAGCGGCGATCCAGCACGCCTCGTCAACCCATGCCAGGAGCCGCCCCCCGAAGAGGGAGCCGTAGTGGTTCAGGTCGCCGGGTAGGACGAGACGATGGGTGAAATTCAAAAGTTTCGGAGTCCGGTGAAACGGGACGAACTGCTACCATTTCCTGCGGCGGCCTTCCCTGTGAATGCCTGCGTCCAATGAGAAGCTGCCAGCTCCGGCGAGCAGGATGGCCACTGCCGGGATCATGTAGAGGAGGGCGGGCTCCTTCGGGCCGTCCCCCTGACCCAGGAACCATGGGCCGGCACCGTGGATATTGAACGCGGCGACAATCATCGTGAATGCCAGGATGAACGCGGCGGGACGTGTGGCCAGGCCGAGGATGATCAGTGCGGAGCAACCGACCTCCGCGCCTATCGTGGCCATCAGGCTGAAAAACGGGGACATCAGGTTCAGCGGGAAGAAATCCGGAACCTTGAAGCCTTCCTTCATCGCCTCGAATTTCTGGATCTTCGGAATCCCGTGCCCGATCATCATCATCAGACCGGTGGCGACGCGCAGGAACAGGATGCCGATGGAGGCGGTCGTATCGCGGGTGCCGCAATGGAAGAGGAAATTTTTCATAGGGAGGTGATCGGTCTATTTCGGGGAGATGCTGATGCGCTTGAGCCTGTCGTCGCCCGAGGGCGAGGTGGCGGAGACCGCGTCGTCCTTGGCCAGCTCGTTGTAGGCCAGGCGGCGATAATAGGCGTTGAGAGGGCGCATGCGGTAGGTTTTTCCCTGGGATTTCACCAGCTCCGCAAGGTCTCTCACCTCCTCGCCAAGCTGGTCTTCCTGCATGGAGCGGAAATGCTCGCAATCGACCTTCACACGTCCGGCATCCGGCATCTGGCGGCGGAGGATGCGGTTGACGAGATACTGGATGTCATCGAGGCGGTCGCCGTTGTCGCCGATGATCGCCTCTTTTTCCGCGGAAAAAATCTGCAAGGCTGGGCCGTCGCCGGTCTCCTGGATCTCGATCTCCGCCGCCAGACCCAGATGCCCGAGCATGGAATCGAGGATTTTTCCGGCTAGTTCGGCTGCGTTCATAGGGGAGACGTTAGCGGAAACCGGGGAAGGGTCAACTTTCCCGCATTTTATATTGAATGGCGGGGCGTGAGCCGGGAAATTGCCCCCATGTCCGCGATACCATGGAGCAAGATCCTCACCTTCACCCCGCAGGAGATCGCGAAAGTGCTTCTGACCGCCGTCATCATCCTGATCGTCAACAAGGTGCAGGTCTTCAGCGACAAGCTCTCCGCCCTCCTGATCGCCCTCCCGCTCACGTCCCTGCTGGCGATGATATGGATGTATAACGCGAAGCAGCCCCCGGAGAGAATTGCCGGGCACGCGGAGGGCACATTCTGGTTCGTCCTCCCTACCCTGCCCATGTTTCTTGTCTTCCCATGGATGCTGAGAAACGGCTGGACGTTCTGGCCCGCCCTCGGCGCGAACTGCGCGATGACCACCTTCCTGTTCTGGGTCACTGTTGTCGTTCTGCGGAAATTCGGGATCGACCTGATGCCGAAGTGAGAGGTTTTTCAAAAAATCCTTAGAAAAAACCACCAACAAGAGAGTTTGGCCTTGCAAGAGACCGCGATCTCTGGTTTCACACCCAGCCCGCGTCCTTCCATCCAATTTGTTTTGAGCGAAAAAGCCCAGTCCCAGCCCCCGGAGAATATCGTCTCCTTCGAGCGGGCGAGGCCGAACCCGCTCCTTCCCGGCTCTACCATGAAAAGTGATCTTGTTGAACAGGCTTCTGAAATCGTCTCCGACCCTCTCGTCCTCATTAACCTCGTTTCCCAAAGGGTGCGCCAGCTCAACAGCGGCCGCTCCCCGCTGATCCCGACCCGCCCGTCCATGGGTGCCGCGGACATCGCTCTCCAGGAGATCATCGAGGGCAAGATCAAGCTCGTCGAGAAACCGATGACGATCTGATCCGGATCGGAATCACCCGGACCGCCGGTCTGATAAGATGAGTGCCGAGATCGCCACCAACCGCAAGGCCGGCCGGGATTTCCACATCCTCGACAAATACGAGGCGGGACTCGAGCTGAAGGGCACCGAGGTCAAATCGATCCGTGCCGGGAAGATCAATGTCTCGGACGCCTTCGCCCGGGTGGAAGGCCACCAGGTGTTTCTTTACGGCTGCGACATCCAGCCATGGCAGACAGCTGGAGAGTGGTTCAACCACATGTCCAAGCGACCCCGGCGACTGCTCCTTCACAAGAAGGAGATCCTGAAGCTCTCCGCCGAGACCGCGATCAAAGGCTGCACCCTTCCCCTGCTGCGGATGTATTGGAAAGACAGGCGGGTGAAAGTGGAGATAGGCGTCGGCAAAGGCAAGACCCACTCCGACCAGCGCCAGGATCTTAAGAAAAAGGTCGAGATGCGCGAAGCGCAGCGTGAGATGGCACGCTTCAACAGGCGCTAGGCAGGGAGCGCGGCGAGGTTTAGCCCGAGAAAGATTCCGAACGGCTGCCCGGGTCGTTTTGGAAGTTGTGGTCGCATCCGGGGGGATCGCGCGTGCCGCCGAATGCTGTTTGCGGTATCCTCGCCGAAGCGCGGCTCGGACGGTTCCCCGTCATCCAGTGGTACGGAGGCCGCTGGCGATCGCGTTGATGGAGAGAAGGAGTTTTGGTAGGAGGGCGTCGGCGGCGGTCTGGTTTTCTTTCTCCAGGTGGGTGCGCCACTCTTTCAAAAGGGCGATCTGCTGGTGATGGAGGACTTGTAGAGGCGCCTCGCGGATCGCGAGGGTTTTCGCCATGCGGGGGCGGCGGTCCGCCATGGAGCCGTCAAAAAGTTCGGTCAGGAGATCGCGGGTCAGCTCGAATTCCCGGGTGATGGTTCTGGTGAAGGTCTCGCGTGTTTCCTTGTCCGTGACGAGGCCTGCGTAAGCTTGCATGAGATCCAGGTTGGCGGATGCCAGGTTGGTCTCGACGTTGGTGAGGACATAGGCGAGGAAGGTGGATTTCCCCAGGGCGTCCTTGAGTGCGGAAAATTCTTCGGTGGAGGATTTTTTGAGATCGGACAGGGCGGTGCCGACTCCGAACCAGCCGGGAAGATAATAGCGCGCCTGGGCCCACGAGAAGACCCATGGGATGGCGCGGAGATCCGAGATGGAGTGGGATTTCTTCCGGTGCGACGTGCCGGGCGGGAACCGATCCGTGCGTTTTCCAGGGCGTCTATGGGAGTGGCCTGGCGGTAGAAGGTGATGAAGCCTTCGGACTTCAGCAGACTCTGGTAAGCTTTCTGGCTGGAGGCGGAAAGGGTGTCCAGGAAGCGCTCGGCGGGGTCGGCGGTCTCGGGCAGGTGCTGGTGGCGGGCGGTGTTGACGGCGGCACCGGCCAGGAGGAGTTCGAGGTTGTAGGTGGCGCTGGCGAGGTTGGCGTATTTCTGGGCGATGGTTTCTCCCTGCTCCGTCATGCGGAAAGCGCCGGACATCGCTCCGTGAGGGAGTGCGGCCATGAACCAGTGGGTAGGGCCGGCTCCGCGCGAGATGGTGCCGCCACGGCCGTGGAAGAAGCAGAGTTTCACGTTTTTTTCCTGACCTGTCCTGGTAAGGGCGGTCTGGGCACGGAGGAGGGCGACCTGGGCGGCGAGTATCCCGCAGTCCTTGTTCGAGTCCGAGTAGCCGAGCATGATCTGTTGCTCAGGTTTTCCGGAGGTCGAGAGCGAACGGGCGGTAAGGGGGTGATCCAGGAATTCGGCCAGGATGCCGGGGGAGTTGTGGAGATCGTCCATTGTCTCGAAAAGCGGGACAACGGGGAGGGGGCAGGACATTCCCTGGGGCGAATTTTCCATTAGGCCGGCCTCGCGAGCCAGGAGATAGACGGCCAGGAGGTCGGAAAGCTGACGCGTCATGGAGACGATGAGGGAGCCGAGACCGGATTTTCCGGAAGCTTTCCAATGGCGGACCAGAACCCGGTATGTGTCGAGGACGTCGTCCGCGTATTGGCCGATACGGGCACCGTCGTGGAGGAAGGGACGCTGGGATCTCAGTTCCGTGTTGAGAAACTTCAGACGTTTTTCCTCTGGCCATTGCGGGAAGCTCTCTCCGTCCTGGATGTCCGCGGCGATGAGGATCTCGGAGATGGCGTTGTCATGGAATTCGGAGTTCTGGCGGACGTCGAGGGTGGCGAGGTGGAAGCCGAACATCTCGATCTTGTGGCGGACAGGGCGAATGGCCTGCTCTTCGAGGAGATGGCAGCCGGCGGCCGCGAGGGTGCGCGAAATGAGATCGAGATCCGCGGTAAGCTGGGCGGGACCCGGGTAGCCGGGTTTCCCGGTGGCTTGCTCGCGGAGGACGATGGACATGAGGCTGGCGAGCTGGCGCCATGGTTCTTCAGACTGGCGATCCAGGATTTCCTTCACGTCTTTCTCCGAGGCCATGGTGAAGGCCAGTTCGTCGATGCGCTCCTGGAGATCCTCGGGGACGGGGGCGATGTGGCGGGATATTGTAAGCTGGCCGGAGAGGGTTTCCATTTCCCGTTCAAGAAGCTGAAGGGCGGCGGCGCGGAGTTTTGCGAGGGAGTTTTCGGTGACTTCCGGGGTAACGAGGGGGTGTCCGTCACGGTCGCCGCCTATCCATGATCCGAAGGAGAGCTTCGGGACGTTTCCGGCGGAACGGAGGAGATCGAGGGGAAGTCCCGCGTCGCGCCATGCCTCTGTGAAATGAAGGTCGAGGCGGTTGATCGCGGTGGGGAAAAGATCGCGTAGGTAGTGGATCGCGTTGCGAAGCTCAGAGTTGATGTCCGGGCGGACGAGGTGGATTTCCGCGGTAAGCCAGAGGGTTTCCAAGGTGGCGACGACTCTCTCGCGGATTCGGCGCTTCTCGCGATCGGTATACTTCGGGTATTCGTTTCGTACCATTTCCTCGTAGAGGCCTCGCTGGCGGGTGCGAACGGATTCGCGTTTCGCCTCGGTGGGATGAGCCGTAAGAACCGGCTCCACGTGAACGTCCTGGAGGACGGAGAGGATTTGTTCAGGATCCAGGCCGATGGATTGGAGGTCGCGGAGGGCTTGTGGCCAGAGGCCGCGGATCGAATCGGCACCCAGGGATTTCTCCCGCTCGCGGCGGATTTCCGCGGCAACCCTTTCCTCGATCATGTTGAGGAGCTGGAAGCCGATGGAGTAGAGCTTCGGGAGCCCCTCGGGCGGGGTGGCGTTTGCGGCGGGAGCTTCTCCGGACCAGGGCATGTGGGGGAGAAGTTCCTTCTCGCCGGCGCTTTCGAGGGCGTCCTCAAGACAGCCGAGGAGGTAGGAGAGGCGTTCGTCGATGAGGCCGAAGCCTTCGATACGGAGTTGTTCGCGGGTGGAGGTCATAGATTTCGGATCTCTTGAAGGAGGCCAGTGCGGGGAAAGCATGATACAGGCCGGGTGGCAGGGAAAGATAAAGCGCGGAACTCCCGGGGAGGTTGCCGCGCTTTTCCTTCCGGTCGCCCGATCCGTGAACCACCCCGATCAAGTTTTTTCTGGGAAACGGGATCACCGGACGCCAGTGTCCGCCCATGGGTCGGGTTACGGGGCTTGAAGGCCTTTTGGACAGAACGTGTCCGGTTTCAAAAGGTGCCGAACCGGATGCCGAGGCGTCTGACGGGATTTCGATCAGACCTGTGGGCGACCCCTTGGCCGCAGGACGGGGTGTTTCGCACCTGAGATCGTTAACCGGCTTGCGGCTGTTGCTTGTCGCACTGGTCGTGACCTCCCATTACGCGAAACGGTGCGGATTTCTCTCGGCAGGAGACTGGGTTTCAACCGGTGTAAGCCGGATGGGAGATGTGGGAGTATCCGGTTTCTTCATCCTGAGTGGCTACATCCTGGTGCATGTTTATAAAGACAGGACTTGGTCTGTCCGGGAGTTCGCGATCAACCGGTTTGCAAGAATCTATCCGCTGTATCTGGCCGCGCTGCTCTTCGCACTGCCTTTGGACTGGTTGACGCCAAACATGCCGGCAGCCGGCAAGCACGAGGCGCTGGTTCTCGCGGTATTTCTACTGCAAAGCTACTTCGAGTTTTCGGCCATACGTTTCAACTGCCCGGGGTGAACCCTTAGTGTCGAGGCTCTCTTCTACGCGGCGTTCCCCCTGCTTTTCGGAATTCTTAAAAGAAGTAGCAGCCGCTTCATCGGCCTTTGTGTCGCGATGGTTCTCACGACCGGCTTTGTAAGGGAATACGGACTTCTGGCGGGTCATGTGCCTGTCGTGCATCTGTGGGAATTCATGTTCGGCATGTCACTTTCCGGCGTGGTAGGCGGAAGTCGTGCGTCTTACAAAGAATGGATCGCTCTGGCTCTATTCGTAGCCTGTCCTTTCGTAGCCCCGTGGGTGGGTATGGGCGGCATCGGCTTTCTGGAGCCCGTTTTCATCGCATGCGTCTGCGGATCCTCGATCATGTTCCTTGGCCGGAACGACAAGCGCGGAGGATCCTCTCCATTTTTCGGAAACCGGTGGATGGTTCTTGGAGGGGAAATAAGCTACGCGCTCTATTTGCTCCACGATCCTGTCCAGAGGTACGCGAAGGTGTTCCTCGAAAGATCGGCGGGTATCGAACTGGAGGAAACGGCGGTCGTTGCAAGACTGGGTTTCATCATCGTAACCTCCGCGGTTTCCCTGCTGTTTTCCTGGGTAATGTGGTCACGGTTCGAGATCCCGGTGAGGAACCGGATCAGAAACCTCACGCGTGTCGGGAAAAAGAGCAAAGCACACCTGGATCCGGCAGGGTTTCCCGGCTCAGACGCTGAAAAGTGAGGTGACGGACTGGCCGCCGTTGATGCGACGGATGGCCTCGCCCATGAGTGGGGCGATGGAGACGGCGTGGATCTTCGGCCGAACGCCTGGGGGACGGAATCGGTGGTGATGAGTTCCTCGATTTTGGAGGTGGCGAGGCGGTCGGTGGCCATTTTCCCGATGATGGCGTGGGAAACCCCGGCGAAGACACGCTGGGCGCCGTGTTTGTGAAGAATTTCGGCGGCAGAAGTGAGTGTGCCGGCGGTCTCCGTCATGTCATCGACAAGGAGGACGTCACGCCCCTCGACCTCGCCGATAACGTTCATGGCCTCGACGCGCGTGGCGGAGATACGGTGTTTCGCTACGATCGCGAGTTCGGCACCCAGGGCGTCCGCGTAAGCGCGGGCCATTTTGACACCGCCGACGTCCGGGGAGACGACGGTGAGGTTGGACGTGTCGGGATGGCGCTGGCGGAGGTATCCGATGAGGGCTGGCTTCGCGTAGAGGTGATCGACGGGGATATCGAAGAAGCCCTGGATCTGCGGCGCGTGCAGATCCATGGTCAGGACGCGGTTAACGCCGGCGGAGGTGAGAAGGTTCGCGACGAGCTTCGCGGTGATGGGGACGCGTGGCTGGTCTTTCCTGTCCTGGCGGGCGTAGCCGAAGAACGGCATGACCGCGGTGATGCGTTCGGCGCTGGCACGGCGGGCGGCATCCACCAGGATCAGGAGCTCCATGATGTTGTGGTTGGTGGGCGGGCAGGATGGCTGGATGATGAAAACATCCTCACCGCGGACGTTCTCGTTGATTTTCACAGCGGTCTCACCGTCTGGAAAGGCGTCCACCTGCACGTTGGCGAGGGGCTGGCCGAGGGTTTCGGCGATTTTCTCGGCCAGTTCGCGATGGGCGGTTCCACTGATGATCTTCATGAGCGGGGGATTGTTGACAGGCTGCGTTGTCTCGGCAATACTTTGCACGCCCCGACTGCAATTTAGACCATTTACAGTTTTGAGTGAAAACATCGCATCCCACCGCCGAGCTTGAACGGCGGGGCGCCCCCAAGGATCAGATCGAAGGAATCGCCATGGACATGTCCCCTTCGTTCATTGCCGCGGAAGGCGGGAATTTTCCCGGTGCAAGCATTTCGTTCGACCGTTTCCATGTGATGAGACTCTGCGGCAAGGCCGTCGAACGACCACCTTGGAAGGACTTTCATAGACATGAAGGACAGGCTGATGAGAGGTATGGATCAGCGCCGGGCCTATGTATCGGTCTCCATGTGGTACGGGGACATGCGATGGTTTGAAAATCCGATCCCCGAGGAAGAAGCGGACAGGAAGCTGACGGATTTCGTGAGTACGCTTTCAGCCAGCCAGATCGACTGGGGCCAGGTGAAGCCGTGAGGATCAGAAATCGACTTTCTCCGCACGTTTGATTTTGGCCGCCTCGAGATACCGAATCGAACGTTCCAGGTAGCGAACCCAATTGTCTTTCTCAACCGGTTTCACTCCCACGGGCAACTCCGTCACCAGGCTCATACGGTGGGTCGCGTTCATGAACAGGAACAATGCCTCGGAACCGCGCCGCTGCTCCCAGTTTTCAACGGCGATCTTACCGTAGAGTGTGGCGACATAGTAATGGGCGCGGTTTCCTGACGGTAGACGGGCGGCTTTCTCGTAGTGCTCCATCGCACCCTTGTATTCGCCCAGTTCTTCCATTGCCCTCCCCTCGCTCAGATATAATTGGATGAGGAAACCGTATGTCTCGGGCTTCCGCCCAAGACCATAAGTCTCAAAAGCTTCTTCAAGGGTTCTGGTCGCCAGGGACAGGATGTCCAGTGCTTTCCTGGGATCGCCATTGGAAAGCTCCCGGTCTCCCTTCCCCCAAAGATGTCTGGCATAAAAGTAGCGTGCCCGGAAGCCAGCTTCGATACCGCCTTCCAGTCTGATCGCCCTTCTGAAAGCCTCCTCCGCCTCGGCATCCCTCTGGAACCGACTGAGGATGGCAGCGGTTCCGATCACGGCGGTCGGATCGAACGGATGAAGTCTCCGGCCTCCCTGAAGTCCGCCAGGGACAGCTCTAACAATCGCTCGGATTCCTGGTAATATTCCGGCAGTCCAGCCATCTTCTGATAAAGGATCGCCCGATGCAGGACGAGGGTGTGGGATGGCCAGATCCTGATTGCTCTTCCCGCGGCGTCAATCTTGGTCTCCACGGCGTCGATGTCCTTGCCGAAGAATCCGCTCCAGAGGATCAGGGTGGATCTGCTTCCCTTGATTCCAAAAAAAGCCAGCATCGCGGATGATGCGACACAGAAGAAAATGAGAAGCAGGGCTTTGAACTGCGGTATAATGGGTTTTCCCGCGTTCGTTGGCTTGTTGAGACAGATGCCGGACAAGCATATCGCGAGCAAAATCGCCCCCGGGGGAATACGCAAGATGCCCTCAAAACTGGATTGAAGGAAAAGCGCGATAAAGCCGGCTGCTCCTCCGATGCG
This sequence comes from uncultured Verrucomicrobiae bacterium, assembly GCA_963758175.1. Taxonomy (GTDB): domain Bacteria; phylum Verrucomicrobiota; class Verrucomicrobiia; order Verrucomicrobiales; family Akkermansiaceae; genus Luteolibacter. The sequence goes on along the minus strand of CAVWUI010000001.1, from coordinate 227,433 downwards.
CATCGCGTCGGAAAAGGGATCAGGAGATTTTCCGGGGGAGCGGGCACTCCGGATAAGCGCGCTCATCAACGCCGTTCCAAGGACAATCAGGAGAAGGGTGGCACCGATGATTCCATAATCGCTAGCTGTCTGGACAAGCTCGTTGTGGACATGTTCGGGTTTGTGGGTGCCCCTACCCATCTGTTCCACATCCCAGAACTGAAAGCATTCCCAGCTGAAGCTGCGGGAACCGCCTCCGACCAGAGGATGGAGCTGGATGCAGGAAAAGGCGATTCCCAGTAGGTGAAGCCGTATTGTATTGTCGAAAATCGGGCCGCCACGGGAGCGCTGCGAGAAAAGATCGGCCGCCAGCGGAAGGAAAGCGAACACCGCGATACCGATCAGAACCGGGAAGCCGATAACCGCGGGCCCGAACCATTTTCTGTCATCCCGCTTCGCGACCATCAGTATGAGACCGATGAACGTGAGAAATCCGCCCAGGCCTCCTATGAAGGCTCCGCGCGATCTGGTGTAGTATATCGCGCACAATGCCGCGGCGGACAATAGGCCGAGAAGGATGCGAGCGAGGGGATTGCGTGCATATGCGAACGCCAGCCCGGCCAGAAGGAAGGACGTGCCCAGAAGAAATGACGCGCCATAACTATAGTGCCCATAGAAGCCAGAAGGCCATCCCTTGAGCTTGGATGGAAATATGACTGAGAATCCAGGCTCCGCTATCTGCCTACAGGTCACATAGATGCTTGCTCCGACTATGAGGACGATGCCTGACACGAAAACCTTTTGCGCGGCGGCATCCTGGCGGATCGCGCGCAGGGACAGGAAGGTCGCGACAGCCATGGCTGCCAGAAGCATATCGGACTGCGCCATTTCGGCGACGGGAGACAAAAACGCTCTCACCATGATCCAGGCGACGAGAGCCGAACCGCAGAAGGCGATCATCAGGTCACCGGAACTCCTGCGCTCTCTCCAGATGGTCGGGAGAGCCAGCAGGGAGGCTAGAGAGAGGCAGACCATGGTCGGCCCCAGGCCCAGATCCGGAGCTGCGGGGCGACAACCACAGATAGGATGAATCCCAACGTGAGGAAGACGGATGAGGCAACGGGCATAGGTCGGATCAAAGCGGATTTTCCAGAGGGTCACCTGGCGCCTTTCGCGAAAAGTACCGGCAGGCAGTGTTCTGAGCAGGATCTGGAAATCCAGCCAAAGCGACCAGTTGTCGATGTAGCGGAGATCCATCGCCACCCAGTCCTCGAAGCAAGTGATCTGGTTCCGCCCTCCGGCCTGCCACAGGCAGGTGATTCCGGGTTTGACGCTGAGTCGGCGGCGGTGGGAGATTTCGCCGAAAGCCTCCACTTCGTAGAGAGGAAGCGGTCTCGGGCCGACCAGGCTCATGTCACCGGCCAGCACGTTGAGCAACTGGGGCAGTTCATCGATGCTAAGTTTTCGCAGCAGTGCGCCGAATGCGAATATCCGGGGATCGCTGTCGAGCTTGAAGACCGGGCCGTCCATCTGGTTTCCGTGCTGCTTCTTGATCTCGTCGAGAAGTTCCTCCGCGTTGGAGACCATGGTTCGGAATTTCCACATGCGGAAGGGCTTTCCGTAGCGGCCGGCACGCATCTGCGAAAAAATCACTGGAGCGCCCGGGCTGGCGATCCTGATCCCGATCGCGGCGAAAATCCAGAACGGCAGTGTCAGAAGGATCGCGATCGCGGAGAAGCTCCTGTCGATGATCTCCTTGGCCATCAGTTCCCAGGAAAGCTCCGGTGTGGATCGAAGAACCAGCATGGGCTTGGAGCCGACGGAATCGAACACCGGGCGCGCGATCTGGGCGCGGATGAACGAGGCCGCTATCCACGCCTCCACTCCCTGCAGCTCGCAGATCTCCACGCCCTGGGCGACCTTGTCGAACGGAGTGTTCTTGGTGGCGAAAATCACCCGCCCGATCGATTCGCGCTTGAGAAGCTGGAAAAGCTCCCCGGAGTCCCTGTTGGCCAGATCAAAATTCTCGACGATGTCCCACTGTTCCGTCACCTCGGGTTCGAGGTCGCTGAGAAACTCGTCGATCTCGAAGTCCGAGCCTGCGAAAACCACCCGTTCGCCGCCGTTTCCGCTGCGTCTCCGCCGGGCGAGAACCGAGGTGGTCACGCGGTCTCTGGCGAAAAGGATAAGAAAGATGAATATCGCGCCGATCCCGAGTATCAGCCTTCTTGTCCCGGTGATCTGTCCAAAGAGCGCATACAGCGAGATCGCGAGACCGATGATGAAAATGGCCTGGATCAGCTGCCAGGCCGCCTTCCCGGAGGATTTCGATCCCATCCTGTTGTAGAATCCGAAACGCTCCAGGACGAGGGGTGTGAACGGCACGGCTATGTAGAGGGCCCAGGCCATTGCGAAAAGCCCCTCGTCACTGCTGACGGGTAGCGAAGTGAAATCCCGGAGGACTTCTCTCATCAGACTCGCCATCCAGAACGCGAACCATACCAGGAAAGCGTCCCCGATCTGGAGAGACTGGATTGTGAAGGAGTCCTTGCGACTGACTGACATCTGGGCGGGTGAATGGAGTGGGAGGACGTAACGATCATCTTCACTGGTTGACAAACGGTCAAGGCCACATAGTGTCCTGAGTCGAAACCGCCGCTGAAACCCTCCCGATGGAAAGCCCGCCACAATCGCAGAATCCGGAAACCGAAAGCACATCCAAAGGTTACGGTTCTTCCATGGCTTTGAAAACTGCCACCCTGGTATTTTCCGCAGCCATCCTTGTCTGGTTCTTCTGTTTCGAGCAGCGCTACGGTTCCGGGCACGGCTACAGTGCCCTGGGGTGGCTGAAGGGATCCTGGAACGCCGCGACCGATTACGAACACGGGCTGCTGGTGCCGTTCGTAATGATCGGAATGGTTGTGTTCCGGTTCAAAGAAATCAAATCGACGGTGGGCAGGGGAAGCATGCTCGGGCTGGTATCGGTTCTTCTTGGCTGCCTGCTCTTCATCGCCGCCTACCGGACGCTCCAGCCTCGGATAGCGGTCGGGGGGCTTCCGTTCATCCTATATGGCTCGGCTCATTTCCTGTGGGGCTGGAGGACGGCGAGACTGCTAGCGTTTCCGCTGTTCTTCCTCTGGATTTCCATCCCTCTCCCGGCCTTCCAGCAGGCTACCACCCACCTCCAGCTTCTCGCCACGGCGATGGCTCACCACGGATCAGGCCTTCTCGGTGTGGAGACTTATACCCAGGGAACCATGGTTCTGCCGGTTCACGGGGATTGGAAACCGTTGAGCATAGCCCATGGATGCAGCGGAATCCGTTCGCTGATGGCTCTGCTCATGATATCATCCGCATGGGCGTACATGGCCAGGATCTCACTGTGGAAGAAAGCCCTTCTTTTCCTGAGCGCGTTCCCGCTTGCGATCATCGGAAACGCTCTCCGGGTAATATCCATCTTCGTCATCGCGGAATACGGGGATGCCGAGTGGGCATCGACCACCTGGCACGATTGGTCCGGGCTGCTCCTGTTCTATCCCTTCTCCCTCGCCCTCCTCCTGGTGATCCATTCCGCTCTGGAAGGCGGACTTCCGTGGAAGTCCACCCGAAAACGCAGACTCCAGCGCACCAGGGTTGACGCCATGCAACAAGAGGGGGAATTTCAACGACCATGAAGCCCAGATACCTCATTCTACCGGCTTTGCTCGGGGCAGGCCTTTCCCTGATCCATCTTCTTCCCGCCGCTGGCTCGATGGCGCAATCCGCGATAAAAATGGATTTGCCGCCAAGGCTCGGCTCCTGGGAAACACGAACGATCCCGCCGAGCCAGGTCGAACTTGATATTCTGGCTGAAGACACGCGTTTTTCCAAAGCGATCTGCTTCCGAGCCAGGGAAGGCGAGATCGACGTGGCATCAGGCCTTCCTGTCCCAGATCGCCTGGATCTCTCGATCGTTCTATCGGGACACGATCTGAACAACTCGATCCACAGGCCGGAGCGCTGCATGCCCTCGCAAGGGCATGTGATCTCAAACTCATCAAGCGTTGGTATCAGAACACCGAATGGGAGGCTGCTTGAAACCCGCCGCCTGCTATCAGTTCAGTCGATTCCTCAGAACGAGGAAAAGACCGATTATGCGTCATATGACTGCGTGACCTATTACTTTTTCGTCGGGCATGACATGATTACGGATGATCATCTGGAGCGAACCCTGGCGGACATGAAGGACAGGCTCGTTTACGGAATGGATCAGCACTGGGCTTATGTCTCCGTCTCGATGTGGTATGGAAAAATCCCGTGGATCGCTGAGAAAGTAACGCTTGAGGAAGCTGATTCCAAAATTCAAATGTTTCTCGCGACATTCTCCGCCGAGCAAATCGACTGGGACATGGTCAAGAACTGAGTCCCGTCCTCTCCAGTAACCGCCGGGTTGCCCCGTCGTCCCCGTGCGAATGGGAAAGGCGTGCCAGGTTCTTGCGTTTCACCGCTTCAGGATCGCCTCCGGAAAGAACTGTGGAGACCGCATCCTCGAGTTCCTGCTGGTTTTTTACAACAGGACCCGCCAGATATGAGGAAATCGGTTCCACAGTGAACCCCCTTCCCCGAGAGTACTCCTCGAAGTCGGAAAACGCGTGGATCACGGGACGGTCGAGGAGAAGGTAGTCGATCACGACACTAGAGATGTCGCTTATCAGTAAGGACGTCGCGCCGAGCAACTCGTAGAGGGAGAGCGAGCGATTTCTGAACCAGGTGTCGTCCACGACCAGCAGGTTGCTGAACGGCTCCAAAGTTCCCGCCATTGCCATGGGGTGAGGCTTCACCATAAGAACCGCCCCCCGGGATTTCAGGAAATCGTTCAGCGCTCCGGGGTTGAGGCCGGGCATCTCGAAAACGTTTCCCGCCGGAATGCCGTCGGTTCTGGAATGACCACGCACGCTTTTTCTGTAGGTTGGCAGCCAGGCGAGCAAATTCGTCTCATGGGCATACCCGAGTTTTTCGAGAACGGCTCCGCGCGCCAAGAATAGGCGGTCGTTGCGTGGGAGTCCGATGGATAGTACGTCGCCAGACGTGCGCATCGCCCGCCCCATGATCTCCCCCCAGAACGGAGATGTGGCAAGGGTATGGCGGCAGGAGGTTCCGGGATCGTCCTTGATCAGCCAGCCGATTTTCTTGATCGGCATACCGTGCCAGATGTTCACGGAGACCACATTTCTCGGGAAATTCCGGGTGAAGCAGGGGTGAGTAAAAAACACGTATCTGGCAAGGCAGAACCAGAAGACCCCGCGAACGGAGTTTTTGCGCACCCGGATGGTCTTCGATCCCAACTCCCAGGAAGGGGGCGTACGGGGATCGGTCATCAGCAGGACGACTTTCCGGACAGAAGAAGCGGTCAGCCCCCGCTCGATGGCGATAACGCTGTCCTCATAATCCGGCCAGCCCCAGACCACCACGTGATTCCGCTTCGGCGCAAGCCGGTAAGCCAGCTCCGCCAGTTTCCGTAAAAATCCGGTCACTCCGAGAATTCGATGTTTGAGCAACCGGTCACCCTGAGTTGCGCCTTGATCTGGGTGGTGCTCACTCCTCCCGTGCGGGTCAGATAGACGACCTCGCAGTGTTTTTTCAGGTGGTCGAACTTTCCCTCCCAGTCGTCCCCCATCACGAAAAGATCGATGCCGTGCGCGGCGATGTCGGCCTCCTTCTGATCCCAGGTGTGCTCCGGAATCACCAGATCCACGTAACGGACGGCCTCCAGGACGAGCTTCCTCTCCTCGTAGGAATAGAAAGCCTTTTTTTTCTTGAGGGCGTTGAACCCATCGCTTGAGAGGCCGACGGTCAGGTGGTCTCCCATTTCCCTGGCCCGTCTCAGCAGGTTCACATGGCCGCGGTGGAGCAGGTCGTAGGTGCCGTATGTGAGGATTTTTTTCATAGACGATTAACTTCCGGTGAGACGCAAAATCCCTTTGAAGCCCTTGGCAACGATCCAGAGAATGCCGTCGGTGATTCCGTTCAGGTAGGGATCGCGAAAGAGCGTGATCCCGTACTTCCGGCGGATGGCGCGGGATTCCGCGTATTGCTTTTCCGCTTCCAGAATCTCTTCCATCCCAGGGTTCCCGCCCCTGTGACGTTGCGAGAGGTTCTCACCGTGCATGCGGAAGTCCGCAAGATTCAGCGGGACATGTTGGAAGGTTTTCCCTTCGGAATCCAGCCTGGCGTAGAACTCTCCATCCATCACGTAGCGGAAATCCTCACGCAGTCTGAAGCCCGTACCGACCACGGTGGAACGCCGGTAGAACGCCGCGGTGGAGCCAATGAAGCAGTGGTGCTGGACGTGGATAAACCGCGACCACCGGAGCGCTTTCATACGCCTGGTGAAACTCCCGCCGGTATCCATGTTGTCCCAGTCGCCATACACGACGTCCGAGGTGGAGGCTTCGAGAATCGGGAGGATGGAGGCGAGGGCACCCGGTTTGAGCATGTCGTCCGCGTTGAGCCACATGACCCAGTCGCCCCTAGCCCTGTCGAAGCCCCTGTTGATCGCCTCGGACATCCCGCCGTCCGGTTCCTGGCTCCAGACCGCGTGCGGAAATTTCGAGGCGACTTCCGCACTTTGATCCGCAGATCCGCCATCAATCACAAGATGCTCCAAGGTCACGCCATCCTGGCTGGCCACGCTCTCAAGACAGTCGCCCAGGAATCTGCCGTAATTGAGGCTGGGGGTGATGATCGTGAACTGCATCGTGAAACAACGGGTCGAACAAATAACTTCCCTACGCGTGGATGACTATGGCATCGTTCTCGACCCGAGTCCGCAAGGACGGGCGGTGCTGCCTGACATACTCCGCCACGGTGTCAATGGTCGGATAGGCGGGATCGGTGCCGAACTCCCGGGCGTCGTCGATCACGATCGCGAAGGGTACCCGGATGTTCGTGAAAATGGCCTGCAGCTCGTTGATGACAGGACATTCCTCGGTTCCCTTGCCAGTGACTCCTCCGGAGTAGTGCCCGTCCAGGTAAAACAAGGTCGGTGCGTCGAGGCTTTTGCAAACTTCAGGAAGCAGGTTCGCCGAGTCACCTTCAATCACGGTAACCTTCGGGCAGTTCGTGAATCTCTCCCGAGCCAGTGCGGCAAGTTCCGGAACGACTTCCATCGTGTCGATTCTCCGGAACTCTTTAAGCAGGCACCAGGTGGTACCGCCTTTGTATGTCCCGGTTTCGACAAAAATCTCCGCATTGATCGAGCGTGCCTGAGTCAGCAGCCCCGCCCGCCTGACAAAATGAGGAACCGGAACGAACCATCCCTCTTTTCTCCATCGCGCGGCTGCCCGGAATAGCTGCGAGAATTCTCCAAGTCTGCTCAGCCAAGGAAAGCTGGCGACAAGCCGGCTCCGTCTGCGGATTGCCTGAAATCGGTGATTGCTGCTGGTTTCTGACATGGAAAGCTCGAATGGTTCGGTTGATGGAGGTGAGTATGGAAAGACTCCGGGTGAATCCGTATCGATCACCGGGAATGGGAAGGAGTCGGTGTTTCGCGACCACTCCCTACCAGTGGATCAGACCCACGCCACCGAGCGAATCGATGGAACTGAGCAACTCGCTGTCCCGGTCGAGGACGGCGGGAACACCGGCGGCGTTCAGCCAGGCCAGAAGATCTTCGTCGGAGCGGCCTCCTATGGTTTTCGCGAACACCCCGGCGTTGCTGATGATCATGCCGTGCCGGGCGGGAACGAGATATTTACGTAGATACTGGTCCTGAACGTCCTTGCTCAGCTCGGTGAACGCGTAGTTGGAAACCACCAGAGGGATCGATTCCGGCAAGCCGTCCGCGTCCGGTTCCACGTGATGCGCCAGTCCCGTCTCCCCAAGCATCCTGGTTGCCACGTCCTCGACCTCCGGCAGATCGACGAGTATGGTCGAGGCTCCGGAAACCAGCCCGTTCATTGCGGCAAGACCCCCGAAACCGACCCCGATCTCGACAATTTTCGAACCGTTGGGAAGTTTCCCGGACCGCAGCAACCAGATGGCCGTGGCGAGGTATCTCAGTGTCGTCGGGCTGAAGGGCCGGGATGTGCCGAGAAGGAAACGGGGGGAACGGAGCGGATCCCCCAGTCATCGACGTCGGCCACCTTCGGATGTTCAAGCCATTCCGGTTCCCATCGCCTGATGAGAGCGGCGTAGAAGCGGCTGTCGGACAGCCCGACGGTTTCCACAACGTTCCTGACTGCCCTGAGCTTGCGGAAATTCCTGCTCGGAAGGGAGCCGTCGGCGAGCATTCCGCAGACATTTTTCCAAGGCATTCCGCTTGAAATGCTCGAGTCCGCCCCGTTGCCTCCGCCAGGTTTCAAGTGCGCGGGATCCAGGGCGGTGCGCGATCCGATCTCCCTCCAGATGCGATCAAGAACCCTGTCTATGATCTTTCGTTTCATGGTTCCGGGGCTTTCCGGGTGGAATCGTCCCAGGTCGCGGGCGGAGTGAAAAGGGATGAAAACATGCCGGAAACAGGTTCTCCGGATGGATCGCTCCGGAAGCGTTTTCCCCAGCCCAGAATGGCGAAAAACACGAACATCAGGCCGAACCGGTCGCGCAGGATGTCAAAGTTCGGCTCGCGATGAATCCAGGATGAGAAAAGGATCGCGCCAAGAAGCGGAGCCAGGGTCACAAGGGCGCAGGATTTGAAAAACGAGGCTGCCACATCGGCATGCGACCGCCTCAGCAAAAGCAAGGAGGCGGTAAGCGAAGCGATCGCCGTTGCCACTATGATCGTGGCGCTGGCACCCGGAACACTCAGATCCAGGGCGGAAATCTTGTTTCTGGAGCCGAGGGGGGTGAAGCCGGAGGGATCGTGAAGGTAGAAGGGGACGACGGTTGCCAGAAAGGTGAGACCTGCCGTCAGGCAGCAGAGGAGGGCGTTTCGCAACCCCGCCGTCTTCCACACCACCGCTCCGAGGAGGGGGAGCAGCAGGATGAAATTCGCCCGCGATGCGAGACCCACACCTACGAGCGCACTCGTGAACAGGCGCTGGCCCATTGATGCGGAAGGGCTGTTCCATAGAGTCAGTGATATCAGGAAAAAGGCAGGGATGAAGGTGCCGTTCGCGATGATGTCGCCGCCCGAGATGAATTCGTACAGCGCGGCGGGGGAGAGTGCCAGGGAGACCGCAAGCAGATACAGCGCAAGAGCCGCGTCTTTGAAAAAATATCTTGCGACGACTAGAAACGCCCCCAGCCAGAAGATGTTTTGAAGCCCGCTGTCTCCGAGAGCGACAAAGGGAGCGGCAAGCGCAATGGATCCGGGTAGCACGGAAAGGGGCCGGCGACAGGGTTGGTCGGATAGTAAGGGGTCTCACCATGGGCAAGGCGTGTCGCCGCCAGGTCGAGACCTTCGTCTCGGTCACTGCTCTTGTATCGTCCTTTCCCGTCTTCGAGGGGGTGGAGAACGACATAGCCGACCCCGAGCGCAACCACGGTAAAAGCCAGCAGCCAACGGAAGTGTCTGCCTGCAAACGCCGAAAATCTCCCTACACAGCCGATGGTGAAAAAAAGCACGCCCAGCAGAGCGAAGGTGTAGGCCGCGACGCCGGCAAGCCCAGTGTGCTTCTGGATAAAGCCGAAGGATGGGAATGCCACCAGCAGCGTGAGAACAGCCAGTCTCTTCCACGATTTTAGGGCGGTGAAACGCTTCGGCTCCGCTGTGTCCGCTGAAGCTCTCATGTGATTTCATCCAAATCAGTCAACCAGGCGGCCAGCAGGGCTTCCTCGCCTTTTCCAACCCATCCCCGGCCGATCAGCGTTTCATAGCAAAGCTCCATGGATTTCCCGAAAGAATCGGAGGGATCGAGGGAAAGGCTGACGAGAGCCTCCCGCATCTCCCTGTTGTGCTCGTAGCCGGGAAGCTCCAGCAGGAAATCGTTGTGCAGGTCGTGGTCGTTCCGCTCCTGTCTGACGGTCGGCCCGTGGAACTGGACGCCCGCACCCTTCGCATGAAGGATACGCTGCGCGACAAAACCGCGCCAGATATCGGTCATCCGGAAGCTGCATTCGGTCGGCAGGTAGAGCAGTGGGAATGCCTCGGCGAAAAACGTTGTGTTCTGGCTGTTGAAAGGACACCAGGCCCCGTTCTCCAGAACCACCGGATCCATGCCCGGGTCGAAATCGAACGGAAGCGGGTATAGCATGCGGTAGGTGGCGTCCACATCCGGGTCGGCATCCGCCAGACCCTGCTGCACCAGGCAGCGGTGGGTTCCGGACGCTCCCGGAGCGGGAGGTTCGTCACGGGCGTGGGGAAGGGGCATTCCGCGCGGATAGATGAAATTTTTGCTGAAATACGAATAGACGTTCACCCAGCCGTCGAAACGGACGGGGCGGCAGTCGGATTCAATCTCGCGTGCCGCCCAGAATTCCTCTTCCGGATGGTTGTCGTCGTCCGTTTCCACGATCACTGTGGCACCAGCCGCGATCGCCGAAAGGTAACCGACATTCTTCCTGGTGTACGATCCCGCCGCGCACTTTTCTCCCAACGCGAAGCTCGCTCCCGCGCTGGGTTTCCAGGGAAAGGAAACGGCAGCCCTCGAGCGAGAAATCCGCAGGGGTCTTCCCGTCGCCAGCGACGATGAAATCCCAGCCGTGCCTCACGCATCCGGCCGCGAGTTCGCGCATCGCCTCTCCGGGCGGATTGATTGTTGTGACTACTAGGGCGGTTGGCATCGGATGGCGCGGGGTTAGATGTGCGGCGATCTGCCGCGAAGACGCAGGAGTAGATAATGCCGCAAAACGGAAATCGAGTTCCGAATCGCACCCGGGGAAACGCTAGGCGAAGGCGCCCGGTAATGGATGGGAACCTCGATGAGTTTCTGGGCGCGGAGAAGGTGGCGCAGCTCGGTCTGATAGAAGTGCGCCTTGGAAAGCAAGGGATGGTCGACGATCTGCAGAAGCACCGAACGCCGGAAGGCCTGATAGCCGGATGTCATGTCGCGCAACTGGGCCCCCAGTAGGATACGCGCGAGGACGCTTCCGCCCTTGCTCAGTAAACGGCGGCTTAATGGCGAATCCACCATTGATCCTCCGTTGATGTACCTGCTGCCGAATGCACAGTCGTTCCCCTCGTTGAGCGCCCTTAGAAACGCAGGGATTGCCCTGGGATCGTGGGAGAGACCGCCATCCATCTCGATGACGATCTCATGCCCGTCCCTGAGCGCCTCTCGAAACCCGTTCACATAGGCGTCAACGATGTTGCGGTTCTCCGGAATCCACCTGGCTTTGAACCTGGGGTCGGTTTTCTCCAAGGTCTCGCACAATTCGCGGGTCCTGTCCTTGGAAACGCGGTCAACTATGAGATACACCGTCCCGCCTTCCAACGCGTCCATCACTGAGACAAGCGCCGCTCTCAGATCCGGGAGCGAATTCTCTTCGTTGGCCAGCGGGATGACGGCTGCCCAGTTGTCCGGATAGGTGAACGGCATGACGGATGTGGCGGAGTACGGGGAGCGGGGGTCGCCGAACGGTTTCAGGATTCAAGCACGATCCAGTCCTCGCACTTTTTCTCTTCGATAGGGGCGACGATCCCGCCCGCGAACCACCTTGATGGCATGATCACGTTCTGACCGGGTTTTTTCCCAAGCCAGGCGGCCCACCATGAATAACTGCTGTTGGCGATGATGTGGCTACCCGCGAGACTCATCAAACGCAGATCGCGAAGGGGATCCGCGGAGTATTCCCGGGTTTCGACAACCTCGATGTCATCGCTTCGGAACTCATCCCGGCACCATGCGGGATCGTCGGAAAAAACCAGAAAACGCGCGTCGGGCACGAGCTCCCGCATTCTTTCCATGGCACGGTCGTAGTAACCTCTGTCACAGACGTGCAGCTGCGGATGCCAGAGATAATCCCCTCGCCTGACATGCACCGCGACGGTTCCCCTCTTGAGGAGCCTTTCCCCCAAGGTATCCCCGGCCTCGGCTTTCCTGTCAAACAGGCCGTTGAGTTCCTCGCGGATGGTATCCCCGGTATCCCTGAAATACAGCGGGGACTGGAAAAATCCGGACAGGAAGCAGTCGGGTGGCGCTTCGGCAATGGCGGGGTCGAAGGACTGGTCGTCAAGAGGCTCGGTGAAGGCGGGCGTCGATGTGAACTCCTTCCAGTGTCTGCCGGTGAACTTCCGCAGCGCGCGGGACGCGATGGGAAACCGGCGGACTACCTTTGCTTTCAGAGGCAGGTTCAGAAACCGGGACACTTCCTTCCAGGTTTCCGGATTGAACCACGATGCGTCCAGAACAAGGGGCACCCCGTGCCTCTCCGCCAGCGAGCGCCCGAGCGCGGTACTGGAACATGTTGTTGCAGGTTCTTCCCCGCAATGCGATCCAAATCATGGCTTTTCAGTCCCGCGGTTCCGTTCGTCTGATCCTCTCGAATACCGAAAGGATTGATTCCGCGACGCTTCGCGAGGTGAATGTTTCGCGGAGCGCGAGTCCGCGTTTCCGCACCTCTTCCGGCTCCATTTCCAGAACCTCGTCCAGTGCGTGGAAAAACGAATCATCCGCTCCGAGATCGAACCCGCCCTTTGAAGCGGCGGATCCGAGGATTTCCGAAACCGACGTTCCGTTCACAAAACAGACCGGGGACCCCAGATAATAGGCTTCGAGCGCTGGCAGACCGAATCCCTCGATCTCGGAACTCAGGATCAGAGCCCGGGAGGAACGGTAGGTTTCCTGGAGGAGGGAATCGTCAAGGAAGGGGCGCAACGTGATCGTGGAGGTTGCGGCCACGGCCGCGGACACTTCCCGTGAAACATTGCCGATGAGCTCCAGACGGGGCAGCCGCCGTCCTTCGGCTTCGGCTTTCACCCACCATGCGACGACATCGGCGGTCGCTTGTGCGGCTCCACCGAGGCGAGGTGCATCACCGCGTCCCGTTTCAAGGGTTTCACGGGTTGCGGAAGTTTTTCGTAAAGGCAGGGTTCGTATGTCACGATGACTTCCTTCTCGGGTATCCCGTGCCGGGCCATGAACTCCAGAATCCGCGTTTTGGAGAACTCGGAAACGGTGAGGATATGGTTCGCCTGTCTGAGCGTGTGCTTCAGCAGCATTGCCCAGTAGGAGTATTCCGACTTGTCCCTCCAGGCTGGATAATGGTCTTCGTAGTGCTGTATGATGGTGTCGTGTATTGTCACCACCGAGGGCTGGCATAGCATGCTCATCAACGGCAGGTAACCCTTGGGGAAATAATACACGTCCTGCCGTCTGCCGGCGGCCCAGATCAGCGGATGGAGATGATCCGTAAGAAATCTGACGGACTTCCGGCGGGTTCCCCAAGGGAGGAGACGGGTGGCGAAGGCGTTCTCCGGCCCGCGCCGGGATGTTTTCGAAACCACGGCCGAGATCTCCACCGCGCCAGTTTCCTCCAGGGACTCAAGGACGATCTGGGACATTCTGGAAATACCGAAGCTGCGGTCGAAACCCGGATTCTGATCCGCGAGATAACAGCAGACACGGACTCGGTCTCCCCTTGCCGACGCGCCCGTCCCGCCAGTATTCCGCCCGACGATCTCCGTGAACGCCCTGTTGATCGAGTCCTCCCATGCCTCCGGACTCGCGTGCCGCAGGAGGAACTCTCTTCCGCTCCGACCCATTTCCTCCGCCGTTTCGGGATCCTCCAGAAGCCGGGTCATGCACCTGGCGAGTTCATCGGCATCGCCCGCTTCGTGGAGCAGACCCGTCCTGCCGTGGATCACTGTTTCCTTGAGTCCTCCCGAGGCTGCCGCGATCACGGGTCTGGCGTGATCATACGCCTCATAGACCACGATTCCGAGAGGTTCCCACCAGACGGAAGGAACCACGACCGCCAGCGATTCCGCCAGCAGACGCTGCTTTTCCGCACCGCCAACCGTCCCCAGATAGCGAAGGCCGGAGACCTCCCCGGCCTGTTTCCCTATCCATTCCGCTAACGGCCCCTCCCCACAGATCAGAAGCTCCGCTCCAGGGTTGGATCGGCTCAGTTTCTTCCATGCGCTGACGAGGATCTTCAATCCTTTCTCCTCGCTCAGACGGCCGAGAAAGAGAAACTGCGGTGTCTTTTCCGTCTGCGCGGGATCTGGAGCTTTTGCGGAAACCGGCCAGCTCCTCCTCGGAAATGGCGTTCCAGGAATGGTGGAGGACGGTGATCAGCCCGGGATCAAGCCCGGCGCCCACGAAGCGGTCTTTCATGAAACGGGAGATCGCCAGCCAACCGCTGACGCGCCTGTAGCATCCCGACCAATGCAAACCGAGGATCACGACAGAATACCAAAGCGTTTTAAGACGCGAGGATTGCCACGAGCCGCAGAGGACTTCGGGAAGGAAATTCAGGTCGAAGCCCTGCGGAAGGATCCTGCCCCCCCCCCAGCAGTAGCCGTTCACCGAAAAGGGGCGGAAGTTGTGGATATACTGGACTACGGGCACCGGAAGTCTCACCAGCTTCCAGAGCAGTCCCAGCGAGCAGACGGGAAAGATGTTGTGAAGGAGGATGATATCAGGCCGGTCTTCCCGGATATGCTTCATCACCCTTCGGATGGCGGACGGGTTATAGAGCATCTCGACCGCCTGGCGGACTGGCGCGAGGAATCTCGTGTCATCCACCCATTCCCGGCTACTGAAATAGCACCGCACCACCCGGTGGTGCTTCCCAAGCGTATCCGCCACGCGAAGAACGGACGCCTCCTCACCGCCGGCGTACTGGTATTTGTTGAATATCTGGAGTATGGTCACTTCTGGATTTTGATTTTCATTCCAATGGGTTCCTTAGTTCCGCCACACCCGCCCACCGTGTCACGATGCCTTCCAGATCCCTCCTACCACGGCGCTTCTCGGCTGTCTGCCCGTCAGGTTCCCGGCATACAGGTGGATGGTCACCTCCTTTCTCCGGTAACATCCGTGGAATACTTTCCGAAAGCGGTGTGTCCACTCCCAGAAGCACCTCCGCATCGGGCTTTTGCCCCGCCATCTCTCGGATTCCTCGATTCCAGCGGGGGACTGCCCCAGATTCTTGCCGGTCTGCATAAAAGCGGAAAGCGGCTCGTTGAGCGTTCCTCGGCGGCAGCCTTTCTTAAGGAGGCCGTGGATCCAGAGGGCGTCAGCTATCGCAATTTTCCCGGATTCCAGAAGGTTGCCCTCATCGATGATCCTGCGCCGGAAGAACGTCGCCGCGGAATAGGTGGGAAGGAAGCAGTGCCTGATGTGCCCGGGAACCGGCGGAACCGCTGTCCTGTATGAGATAGGAAGAAAGTCCTTGGAGACGATCACGACATCCCCGAAAAGCATGTCCTTACGCGGATTGGCGTCGAACCATTCGGAAACCTTCGCCAGAGTGCCGGCGAGATACTGCTCATCGCAATTCAACCATGCGACGATCTCACCCTTGCACCGCAGGAAGCCGCGGTTGATCGCATCGTACATGCCTTCGTCCTCTTCGATGACGACGCTGGGTGCGCCCGGTTCCAGAGCCCATTCCTCCATTTCCGGGCCGCTGCCGCCGTCATGGACAAGATGCTCGATACCGAAGTCTCCGGCCTGGTCCGAGATACTTGCCGCGCACCTTTTCAGGTGGTCTAGCTGTTTGAAACTCGGGGTAATGATCGAAAATCTCATCCGTCCGTTCGGTCAGAGGTTTCCACCAGTCCCACCCGAAGCATAGGCTCTGGCGATTTCGCGGTCATAGTTGCGCGAGTCGAAATATGATCCGATCTCCTTCCGAGCGCCATCCATCAATCCGAAAAGCTCGCCTTTCCGTGTGTCTGACAGGATGACCGCGTCGGCCAGATCCCGCACGACCTGTGCCGGACTTTCCACGGGAACCGCCCGCCCTCCAGCCCTCCGGACGATCTCGCCTTGCGCGCTGGTGTCCGCCACGATAGGATAGCATCCCGCCAGATATGACTCAAGCAGGGTCACCGGGGTGCTTTCCCGGAAGCTGGGAAGAAAATAGACGTGGCTGCGGTGAAGTGCGTCCATGTATTCGTCTCCATGGTAGCCAGGCTGAAAATCGATCTTGGTCGCGATTCCCAGCCGCTGGCCAGTTTTTCCAGAGCCGGGATTTCCTGCCCTCCACCGGCGACCGTGTAGTGGAAGTCCACGCCCCTTCGGCGACCAGAGCCAGTGCACGGATGGCGAGGCTGACGCCCTTTCTCCCTTCCATGTTGCCACCCGCGAAAAGCCTCAGACAGCCAGGCGGGGTGGTGGATTCCTCCGGTCGTTTGAACTTCTCGACCTTCTCCGGGGAAATGGATGCGATCGGCAGGCGCACCAGGGGTCGCCCCTTCCTGAAAGGTTTGAGAAACTCCTCGGTCTCCTCGTTCGCGGCGAACACCCATGTGGTTTTTGAAATGCAGTCCCGGAAGGCCTTCGAGCGGGAAACGAGCCAGGAATTCAGATCCCGCGCTCGCTCGAAGCAGCGGGAGGCGGGACTCAGCATCCCCCGGAACGTTGGCGGAATGTAACCGGCGCCGCCTATCGGCCCCCAGACGAAAGGGATAGGCAATTTCCAGAGCGGCGAGGGCATCCGCCAGCCCGCGATCGTGACCTGATGGCAGAGATCGAAGTTTTCCTCCGCGTGCCATTTTCTGGCGGCGTCAAGCACCTGTCGGTTGAAGGATGCGAGGTTCAGCCAGCTCTGGATGTGCGCGACCAGGCGGTTCTCGCTGCACGCGCTGCGATCGCGAAGGAACCGGACCCGGACGTTCCGGGAATCGCGTTTTCCTGGAAGCCGCGTTCCCAACCCGCCTTGTTATGGATGTCCGTGATCACACAGACATCGTGGTGCATCGCGATCCGTGTGACCGCCGTCCAGCCGACACCTGGTTCCGAGCCACCGTAAGGGTTGCAGGCGTAGCCGCAGACGAGGATTTTCATAGAAACGTGTGGAATCGGATCTTCATTTGTTCGATTTCAAGTGATCCGCGAGCCTCAGTGCGAGCGCGATGATCATGAGTGTCGGATTCGCATGGCCGCTGGTGGGAAACACCGAGGAACCCGCGACATGAAGATTGTCCACCCCATGGACTTTGCAGTCGGTATCGACCACACCGTCTTCAGGAGCAACGGCCATTCGAGTGGTTCCGATATTGTGCGAGTTGCTGTTGAAGTTCGCCCGGCCTGGATTTTCGAGGAACTCCTGGTCCGCTGTGGAGAGGTGGAAAGTTCCGAGTCCGGATTCCTCCAGCTGTTTTGAACACGAGGACGAATGTGCTCACGGTTCTGAAATCGATTTCCGAAAACCGTATCCTGGCTTCAAGCCGCGGCATGCCGAAGTCGTCCACGGACGATTCGTCCAGCAACACCCGGCTGTCCCGGAGGGGAGCATGCTCCGTCTGGAAGAAAAGGGGAAACCTGTTCGATTTTCTGGACGGCAGGATCATGGGGAGACGCCGTTTCTGGAAGAAGCGGGTGTAGGCGACCGCCGTCAGTTGGCCGAAAACCGACGGGCCGTCCTTGATGACTATCCAAAGATGGTCTGAAAGCTCCCGTCGCTGGTCTCCAAGGATTTGGAAAAACCGCTTGGGCCTTTTCGCGCCCCCGAGAAAGGTTTTCGCAAGCATGATCATGGATACCATCGCATTCCTGTGTTCGGACGCGCCCGAAACAGTCCTGAAAAAGAAGCCCACGACATTGCCTATCCGGTGTTTTTTCTGCGCACCGGAGAGTGAGCCAGAACCGTCTCCGGCAATAAGCACCCTCCGCGTCTTTCTCGAAATCATAGATGAAGTCCCGGACGGATCCTTTAGTTCCGCATGACCGCAGACGCCGAAACGGTGGGACTGGTAGTAGCGGCCCACAAGATCGTGCCGGTTGCCGATGCCGCAGGGAACCACGTCTCTCGCCGCGAGTAGCAGCCTTGCGTTTTCAAGGGCGCCACAAGCGATCACCGTGTCGCGTGCCTTTACCAAAAATTTGTGGTTCGGGACGCAGGCGGCGGTGACATGCTCGATTTTTTTCCCAACGGCATTCATCTGGAGATGGATCGCGTTCGCGTGAAGGAGGACACGGACGTTTTTCGCGTTCTCAAGCTCACCGCGGTAGCGCTTGCTGTAATCGGTTGGAATGCTCCACCGTCTCCAATGGCCATGTGACCAGCTCTTCGCCGTCAAAGCCACGGAGAATTTCCTCCTGACTGTTCGGGAAGACGAACCGTGCGTCGTAGTCACACTCTCCCGCCTCCGACAGGGCGGTCGCTTTCGCGAGATACGGGATCGAGTTCAGCGGGATTGATCGGCCAGCCGCTGTCCGGTACCCAGGAACGCTCCTGGAAGTCGATCGGATCGAACGGAACACACCTGCCGCCCCAGACTGTCGTAGTTCCGCCCCACATGCGGATGCGGTTTTCTTCCAGCGGCTCATGACTGTTTCCGGGACTCACTTTTCCCCGGTAAAGGTCGATCCCGAACGAGGTTTGCCCCGCCCCTCCACCCGGCAGTATCACCACGGATTTTCCCGAATCGATATAGCCAAGCGCGAGCGAGATGGCCGCCGCACCGCCGCCAACAATGCACAAGTCTGCCTCGATCATTGTTCCGGGCGGAATCGGCCTCGCGTCTTCGATCATGGTTCGGCTGTCGGAAAATTTGCGGTCGGGAAAACTTCATCCCTGGAGGGAAACTCGGTTCACCAGCTCCAGGGCCGCGTCTCGGGACATCGGTTCGCGCAGCCACCTGTCGGAAGTGACAAGGTGCTCGGGATTCCTTGTTCCGCAAAGCACGATTGAGCCGGGCGGAAGCAGCGCGGCGACGGCTTTCATGCGCACCTGGGGGGTCAGCTCTGGGATGCCGAAGTCACCCGCCCCAGAACGTGGTTCGCGACGATGGTCACGCCCGCCTCCCGGCAACGCTCCCAGGTTTCGAGAAAATGTCCGGCAACCTTGAGATTGGCCGGACATTGAATCATTTCCGTGATACCACCCGCCAACGCGCTTTCGATCACCGCCGGATCATTGCTGGAAATACCTATTTTTCCGATCCGCCCGCTGTCCAGGAACCGTCTGAATGTCTCCGTTCTGGCTAGCGTGGCAAGATCGTCCGGAGACGGATCATGGAGAAAAAACACATCGATCCTTTCGGTTCCCAGCCGTCGCAGACTTCTGTTGATGCAATCGTCAAGATAAGCAGGATCGAAATGCTTTTTTTTTGCCAAGGCGGTGGTAGGCCTTTTTGATAAAAGGGTTAGCGAGCGTGAAGGGGCGCGGCAAATCCCCGTAGCGGTAGCCGGCTTTCGTCATCAGGAAAAACTCCCCGCGCCTGCCGCGCAGAGCCTTGCCCAGCAAACGCTCGGCCTCACCGGAGCCGTAGCTGTCCGCGGTATCGATCACGCGGATGTCCGCCTCCAGCATTTTCCCGAGAATCCGGTCAACTTCCGCGGGAGTCGCGCTTGACCCCAGGGTTCCCAGCACCCCAGTCCCCAGGCCGATGCGGGTATGCTCAGCTGGTTTTTCGGTTTGAAATTTCATTCACAAACGACCGGATATGCCGGCTCACAGGAAGTCATTTTTTCCGCGAGGCGAGAAATTTCTTTGCGAGCCGCTTCGCCCAAGGATTGTTCAGCACGAAGCCGTATCCCATGGATGTCATCCTGTTCTTGAAGGAAACGCCGGTCGGCTCGAACAGCCAATGCTGGTTATAGCGGGTGACGTTGTAACCGTATTCCCGGAAGATTGCGAAAATATCCGAGGGGCGCTTGCCTATGGTGCTGTCTCCCCAAGGGTGGATTTCCACGAGAAACCGGCATTTCGCGCGAGCCAGCAGTTTCCTGCCGCCACTTAGCGCCCGCCACTCCGCACCTTCCACGTCCAGTTTGATCAAGTCCGGATCGTTGTCGGGGAAAAGCCCGTCAAGGCGAACGCACTTCACCTCAGTCACCTCGCTGTCTCCCGAGGTCGATGGATTACTATCTTCCGAGCTAATGCGGCTGTTGAGGAAGTTGTTGGAGTCAATCTCGAAGGAGATGGAACCCTCCGTGTCATGGATCGCGGCATTGACGATCTTCAGGGTGTTTCCCTTGGTTTCACCGGCTGAAACCACCTTGTCCCACTCCTTCCCGGTATGTTCGCAAAGATGCGGGTTTGCCTCGACGGAAACTAGAGTCGCATTCGCCAGGGAGTAGTGCGCCATCCATGTGTATGGGCCGAGGCTTGCCCCGATATCGACGAACGTGCCAGTGTTTTTCAAAAGCCTGGGGAATTTCAGGAGTTCGTGCTTTTCGCGGTGGTATTGGCTACCTCCGAGGTGTGCCAGAGCCTTCTCCCAGCGTTCCTCCGGTGAATTGGGGCTTGTCGGGTGGTTTGCTTGATCGTTCATATTTGGTATACGTTTTCAATGATTTCAGTCTCCGCAGTCACGCCATCGGTTCCAGCACGATCCAGTCCTGTGCGAAAGACCGTTCTCGGAGTGCGACCTCCCGCTCCGCATCGGACAGCCGGTAGTGACCGAGCGCGGTCGGCCAGTCGGACAGGTTTCTAGTGCGGGAGGAGACTTTTTGAATCGTGTGGGTAGCGCGAAATTTCGAGAGGAAGCTCTCAAGGATCCGGGTGCTTTCATCCGGGTGGATTTCCACGATCATACGGCAATTCTTCAAGGACGGCACCAGCGCCGGATCGAGGAGGTCGAATTCATAGCCTTCGCAATCCGAAATGACGGCAGGAGATTTCGCTCCCGAAAGCACTGCCTCGAGGATGGCGGGCGTGCATGGCCCGGGAGTTTCGATCCGGTGAGCTACCTTGTTGCGAGCGGCGTTCGACATGAGTTGGGAGTTCGCGTCCGGATTGATGTCGTATGCGATCACCCGCGCGGCCGGAAGAGCCAGCGCCATTCCGACGGCGTAGTAACCCTCCGCAGAGCCGACATCCACCACCAGATCGGGAGCCGCGGCGATGAGATCCTCAAGAAACGGATTGAGTTCCTCCTCGTAAGTCCCCAGCAGCTTGGGGAGAAGCTGGCTCCCATGGGCGACCGGCCGTAGCCCATTCCGGCGAAAATTCCCGCCAAAATCCTGGTGGGGCAGCCCATCCGCGCGTAAGTCCGGTTCCATCCGGACATGAGTCCGGCTCCGGCGAGAATTTTGCACAAATGTCCATTCAGCGGTTTGGGAAGACCTCTGACGATTGCTGCGATTTTGTTACGTGTCTTCATGGTGTGACTATGGTGATTCTGTCGCCGGGATTCTGGTTTGCGATTCCGGCGGTATCGCGAACGGAAGGGGTATGAGGCTATCCGCCTTGCGGAGCATTTCGGGATTTCCCGCCAGGAATTTTTCAAACCAAGGAAACATGCGGAATAGGAACGCCAGTGAAATGAAGGTGAGTCCGAATGCGAGCGGGATCACCAGCGCGCTGTAGGATGCCTCGCCCCAGATCCAGTTGGATGAGAGCAGATATATGAAGTACGGATGGAAGATGTATATCCCCAGGGAAAAAATCGCCCCCCATTTGGAAATGAATGCGAATTTTTCCCCGACCGGAACGCGCATTGAAAGGAAAAACATCCCCAGGGAAAATGGAATAGTCCCGATCAGAAAATTATGACCGGAGGGCGATTTTCCGAATAGCTTCCATAGCGCTGCCGCTTCGACATTTTCCAAAAGAATTCCGATGAGCACTAGGGCGATCGCTTTCAAGATTCCCGGCTTCCAGTCTTTCCATCTGATTATCATACCGCAGTAAAGGAACGGGAAGCACATGAGGTAGCGTGCAAGTTTTACGAACGGGTTCCCGCCCGGATGATACGTGTTAAAAACCATCAACCCCAGGCTGGCTATAACTACCAGGAAGGCAAATCTTCCCAAACCGACTGCCGCCAAGCCATAGAAGACGAACAGTCCGAAGGCCATCGAACTCAGGAACCAAAGATGGAAATACGTTCCGCTGGTCAGGATTTCCAGGGATAGCAACTCGTCCAAAGCCACTGCGCCCCCGAAGCGGAGGAAAAGTAGCGGGATCATCAGGATGCTTGCGATCGCCAGCAAGGCGGCGGATTTCGCAGCCTGGAACGCTACCTTGGACGGATCTTTCCGGAGATAGGCTGCGATGAAATACCCGGAAACGATGAAAAAGAAAGGCACAGCCCACCTCCCCAGCAGCCGGATTTCCACTCCGACAAAAGGCGGGAACCCCTCAAAATAACCGACATGGACGAAAACAACGCTGAGAGCCGCTGCGAGCCGGAAGGCATCGATGCCGAGGGTTCTCTGTTTTTTATCCTCCATGACGATTGTTTCATCGAACGGGTCGTGACCTTCTCAAACACCGCCCGCATGGCGTTTTACAGCCCTCGTCAATAATCTGCGGGCTTTGGCTGCCCAGCGAAGTGACTTGAAGCCGGATTCCGTGTTGAAGGGCCAGCTTCCGGACGGGGGTTCACGGCTGGGGTTTTCGGCGAAGGCGATGAGGTTGGCCAGCAGGGAATTTCTTGTCGCGTCTTCGTATCTCACGCCTTTCGGGAGATTTATCATCACCAGCTTGCACTCCCGAATGATGCGGGCGGCATTGAGGTCTTTCCGGAAAAAGAACTGCCACTCGTTCCACGCTACAGGCGAGATGGTGGCGAAATCAAGGATCAACGAGCGCCCGGGGCTGGCCTGACAGAGTGGGTGAAGGATTTCGCTACCGACCTCGCGCCAGGAAAAGCTTGTTCTGGGAAGCTTGAGGTGCTGTTTTTCCACCCATTCGCTGACGATCTTCCCGCCGGGGCGGCTCAGGAAGCAATTCACGCGCACAAACGGAGGAGGCGGGGCTAGCGATCCCCGGTTGTTGAACCCGATGAACTCGTGATCGTTGAGCAAATCGAAGAGGGGATTGAGATCATGCAGGACGAGGGCATCGGAATCCAGCCACATGCCGCCGTGTTTCGCGACCAGCATGGTGCGGAGCATGTCTGCCTTGTGTGCCAGTTCCCGGATCTCGAAAATCGCTTCGGGAACGTCATCGATATATTCCGCGACATTTTCCGGAGAAACGAGAACCACCTTCACCCCGGAGTTCTTGCGAACCATTTCATGAAGCCGGGAGATGTGGGCGGGGGTGGTCCGCGGGCCTCCCAGTATTGCCAGATGATTCGTTCGTTCATGCGTTTTCGGTTTCAGGAGCGCTCCACTCGATGCCCGTTAGCGCCTTGAGTTCCTCATTCGGGGCGCGGTAGTAGTCCGCGAGATCCGGAAACTGGTCGAGCCGTTTGCGATCGTAGGAAAACTGGTTGTGAGCCTTTCCGGTGTCGATCCGGTGCTCTGGAAGTCCGAGGAAATCCAGTGTCCGGGATGTGACGGTGGCGGGATCGGAGAAGAAGTCCTCGGCCTTGAAGACCTTGATGTTCTCACTGGGAAACATCTCGAACCAACGTTTCAACTGCGCCGCATAAAGACCTCTGCGCACATAGGATCCGTGGCGGAAGGCGAGAGCCTCCTCGTCAGGGTAAGCGCCCTGGCCCGCCGGCGATACGGGCGGACTCAATATCCGCGGCGACGCATTCCTCGAAGGTTCTCGTCTCGCGCCCCCGGCGGCGGTTGTGCATGTAGTTGGAATAGGCGCGTTCCACCGGCTCGCGGAGGAGCGCGACGAGCTTCGCGCCGGGAATGAGGTCATGGATTCTGCCGGGGGCATCCGGGGAGAAAAGATACAGCGGGGTGGACTCGACGACATGCAAGGTGCCGGGTTTTTTCCTGGGAAAAAACGACCGGTATCCCCTCTCGCCGATCCAGTGGCGCTGGGTGAAATACTGGACTTCCTTGATGAAACTGCCCTCCACCCGGGGGTGTTGCAGCAGATATTCGAAAAGCGAGGAAGTCCCTCCTTTCTGAGTTCCGATGATGATGCAGGTGGGAAGTTCCCTGCCGCTGTTCGCGAGGTAGTTTCCAAGGAAGTTGATTCCTATTTTGAGCTTGGGGTTCATCGGGTGCTTGGATTGCGCGGGTTCGTTTCTGAGATTTCAATTCTGTGAAGCACTAGATTCTGCTGCGGATGCGCTCGATCACGATACTGGGGTTCGAGACGAGTTGGGCGATTAGCTGGGCGGAACCTTTCACCGGCTTTCCGTTGAGGATGTCGGCGAGGGAGTTGCGGAGTTTCGCCCTTTCAGCGAGGCCTTTGAGAGCTTCATCGGTGAGGGTATGCTCCGCCATGTATTCCCCCATGGGCTGGGGTGAAATTCCTTTCGCGAGGCAATCGGTTTCGTAACTGATGTAGCGCCAGGTCTGGTATTGGCGGGAGAGGTTGCTGCTGCTGATGCCGCTGCGGCAAACCCTGGAAAGGAGCAATGTCTCGTCGATGTTGGCGAGGCGTTTCCCGGCTCTTTTCAGAACATGCCAGAGGGCGAGATCCTGGCCGGGGACGATTTCCGGATAGCCGCCAACCTCCAGGATTTCCGCGGTGCGCATCATTACGGTGGAGTGGATCAGGATTTTCCCGTCATCCACGGGATCCCAGTAAGGCGGGTTTGCCATCGGCGGCGCGTAGGAGAGGGACTTTTTGAGTTTCCCGACTCCGAACGTGGCTCTTGATTTCGCACCGAAGATATAGCCGCCACGCGTCCCTACGACGGAAACGTCCGGATGCTTGTCGAGGAAATCCATCTGCTGCTCCAGGCGCCGGGGAAGGCAGATATCATCCGAGTCCAGCCGGGCGACGTAATCCGTTTTCACCAAGCGGAGCATACGGTTC
This sequence comes from uncultured Verrucomicrobiae bacterium, assembly GCA_963758175.1. Classification (GTDB taxonomy): domain Bacteria; phylum Verrucomicrobiota; class Verrucomicrobiia; order Verrucomicrobiales; family Akkermansiaceae; genus Luteolibacter. The sequence continues at coordinate 202,797 of CAVWUI010000001.1, read as the reverse complement.
AGGGTGACGGCGAGGCCGGCGTTTCTGCTGGGTGATGATTTCAAAGCGCCCGTCCTTTATGTTTGCGAGATATTCCGGCGAGCTGTCGGTGGAGCCATCGTCAACCACGAGAATTTTAAAATTCTCCAAGGTCTGGCTCCGGAGGCTCTCTACCGCGTGCCTCAGATGGGGCATCGCATTGTAAACGGGAAGTATTACGGTGACGTTCGCTTCTTCGGTGGGGGTCATGCTGTGTCTCAGTATTGCGTGGCGCGTGAGCTGTATTCCAGGAACCAGTCCACGAATTTCGGGATCCCCTCTGCGATTTTCACCTTCGGGGCGTAGCCGAGGAGATCGCGGGCTTTCGAAATATCCGCATAGGTTTTGGGAACATCCCCGGCTTGGTCCGGGAGGCGGTTTATGACAGGCACTTTGCCGGTGGCGGTGGCGATCTTCTCGATCAGGTTTTTCAGGGGAGGTGGTCTCCGATTCACCAAGATTGAATATATCGAACATCGGCCCCTGGTAGCGGAGAGCGGCGGAGACACCCTGCACGATGTCATTGACGTAGGTGTAGTCCCTTTCCGAGGAGCCGTCGCCATACATCTCCAGAGCTCCTCCCAGGAGGATTTTTTTGGTGAACTTGTGGATCGCGAGATCGGGGCGCTGGCCGGGGCCATAGACGGTGAAGAGCCTGAGACAAACGGTTCGCATCCCGTAGAGGTGGGAAAAATTCGAGCAGATCTGCTCGCCGGCCAGCTTCGTCATGGCGTACGGGGAGATGGTGCTTTGAATCAGGTCGCTCTCCGCGAAAGGCACTTTCTCGTTGACGCCATAGACAGATGAGCTTGAGGCGAAAACGAAATTTCCGACCCCGGTGCGGTGGGCTTCTTCCAAAAGATTGAGGGTGCCTTGGATGTTGGTGGAAATATAGAGCTCGGGAGCAGCGATGGAGGGGCGGACGCCGGCTCTTGCCGCGAGGTGTACCACCGCGTCGATGCCCCCGGAAAAGGCGCGGGCGACCGCGGATTTGTCGCGGATATCGCCCTCGATGACTTCGGCTCCGGATTTTGCCACATTTGCGCGTTTGATGGCGGGATCGTAGAAATCGTTGAAATCGTCGATGATGGTGACGCTGTGGCCGTCCTCAAGAAGGTGTCTGGCGACATGGGAGCCGACGAATCCGGCTCCTCCGGTGACTAGTATTTTCATTTGCTTTGTGAGTGGGCTGAGAGGATTTTTTCGGCGCTTCTGCGGATGTCCCCGAGGCTGCTGGTGTCGTAGTGCCTCCGCATTATGGGGAAGACGGGACGCAGGAGCCGGGTGATTTTCATCGCGGATTCCAGTCCGGCGGCTTGTGCGGGATCCAACCGGGCGCGCTTTTCAGGATCGGTGTTGTCGAAATCGGAGAGAATCTGCGAGAGCCACGGGCGATTCTCGGCAACATGCCGGAGGCTGGAGATTCCTCCTTCCCAGGGTAGATCTTCCGGTATGCCGAGAAACTCCAGGAGGAGGGGAAGCTGCGTGGGAATCTCATCGTAATTCAGCCCGAAGCTGCCCGGTTTTTCGGCAAGGAGGCGAAGGCGGCTTCATAACTTTCCCGGAACGAGGCGAAACGGAAGGGCTTGCGGTTGTTTTTCCCGAAATGAACGCGGAACTGGGACTCGAACACATTGAGCGGATGCCTGCGGAGAACGATGAATTTCCCACCCGTGGCCATGGGAACTTCGGTGAAGGAGACGGTGCGGGTGGTTTTCCAGATCACGAGTTTCACCTGGCCGGGGTCGCGCCCGAGTTTTCCGGCAAGGGCGAGGCCGAGCTTGGTGAGGATCTCGCCATCGCCGCCTTCCATGCACTCGCGGGATTCCTCCAGGGAAAGGGGCGTGCCGGAAAATGTGCTGGCTATGTAGAGTGCCGCCAGGCGCAGCGTATCGGAACGTTCCTGGGCGGATATTTTCCCGAGTATCTGCGGAAAAGACGACTCCGGCGGGCTGATGATTCCGAGCCGCTGGTCGAGTATGGCCGAAAGCAATGTGCTACCGCTGCGCGGCAACGAGAGAATGAAGCAGTGTTCTGGCAGGGACATCGGGGGCGGCTACTTGGGAGCGTTTTCCACGCCGTTGGCAAGACCTTTGCGGATGGAAACGACAGTACGGGCGGCGCTATCGGCGCTCATGTGGGTGCCGTCTGTCAGGGAGACGAGGCTGGCATCCGCCGCATTTCCGAGATCCCACCATTCCGCTCCGCTTTCGGCGATCAGGGCGGTGATCCATGGCGGCACGGGAAAATTTTCAGGGCGCGCGGGAGGGAGCCAGACAACGACGACTCGAGTTCCCTTGGCTTCCATTTTCCTGATAACCGGGACGAGTTCATCGACGAGGCGACGCTCGTCTTTTTCGATCATGATATTCCTGTGATCTGGGGACACCGGGGCGCTTGTCACGCGCAGGTCGTTACCACCGGCTGGATCTCCGAAGTCTCCGATCTTTCCGGCCAGGAGCTTGCTGTATAAAAAGGCGGAAGGCCGGGCGTATGCGCTGAGCAGCGGGAGGTGGGTGCCGACCCGGAACCATGGCCGGGTCATCGCGAGGCCGATCTCCGAGGGGCGCGGATTAAGGGCGCGGACAAGGGTGTTTGCCTCGATCACGAGGAGGGGTGCGGTTGGTAAAATCCCGCGATGCATCGCACGCAGTGCGTCCACCGCGCTGCCTCCGTCGCAACCCATGTTCGCGAACCTTTCGAAGCCCTGCGCCCGATCCGGGAGGCGGCCGGTGATGGAGGATCCGAGGAGCATCATCTCAGGGCGACCCTCTGTCCCAGCCTGGATCCTGCCCAGGGAAGAGAAGAAATTCGACTCGCTCTTGACTGTGCGGCCTCCCACCGCGCGGAGTGCGAACGCTTGCAAGCCGAAACAGGAGCCAAGGCAGAAAAGGAACGGGAAAAGGTAACGCATCTCGGTTTTTCCGGAAAATGATTTCAGAACTGGAAGTAGATGAATCCTCTCGGCGCACCCGGATTGGTCAGCACCAGGAAAACCATCGCACCATGGATCAGCGGCTCCAACTGCTCGCGCGAGCTTCAGGGACATTTGGTGGTGATTCTCAACGAACCAGCCCCAGGCATGATACAGCACGACCGCGCTGCCGTAAAAAACGAGGGAAAATCCGGGCGGGCCGGAGAAGCCGGTTCGTCCGCTTGACATTCCTTTGAAGAAAGCGGCAATGCTCGCCATGTCTGGCATCATAAAAGTAAGCCAGAGGAGGGTGACGAGATGGAAGGTGACAAGACATCTTATGGCTGAGACTCCAGAGGCCAGAGACCAGAGTCCAGAGGTAGATATTTCGTCTGTAATCTGGTGTCTGGAGTCTGGAGTCCGGCGGCGTGCCGCAAGTCGCTCGACGGCGAGGAAAATTCCGTGGAGGCTGCCCCACAGTGCGAATTTCCACGCCGCCCCGTGCCAGAGACCGCCGAGGAACATAACGAGGAAAAGGTTGAAGTATGTCCGGCCACTGCCCTTCCGGTTTCCGCCGAGGGGAATGTAAAGATAGTCACGGAGCCAGGAGGAAAGCGAAAGGTGCCAGCGCCGCCAGAATTCCGTGATGCTGGTGGAGAGATAAGGGAAGTTGAAATTGGGCGGGAGTTTGTATCCGAAAAGTGCGCCCAGGCCGATCGCGATAAGCGAATAACCCGCGAAGTCCGCGAAGATCTGGAAGGAATAGCCGTAAAGCAGCGGAAGCAGGTTGAACGGGGCGGAGCTTGCGAGATGCTCGGCTCCCAGGGTCAGTGTTGCGGTTTGCTCCGAGAGGTTGTCCGCGACGAAGATTTTCAAGAAATATCCCGTTACCAGGCTGCGGCGGACTGTCAGCCAGTCGATCTCGGAAAACAGTTTCGCCCCGATCTGATCGACGAATTCATGCGCTTTGACGATGGGGCCGGCGACGAGCTGGGGAAAAAAGGAGATGTAGAAGCTGGTGTCGCGCAGAGAACCGATCCGGCTCTTTCCCCGCTGCGCCAGGCAGTCGCGGGTATGCGGGCTGATATCGTCCCTCCAGATATCAACAACGAGGCTGATGCCCTGGAAAGTGTAGAAGGAAATACCGACTGGCAGCGGAATGCCTGAAATCCACCCGGCAAGGCCTTCAGGGAGGAGTCCCTGCGGAAGTTGTCCGATGAGAAAGCCGGCGTATTTGAAAAACGCAAGAAAACCCAGATTGAGTGCGACGGTCGCGAAAAGCCAGACGCGCGCCGTTCTCTCCGAATCCGCTTTTTTCCAGAAAAGGATTCGTTCGACAGCTACCGCATTGAAAATGCATGAGCAGCCGAGAAGTATCAGCAGGGAGGGAGTTCCCCAGGCATAAAAAAACGCGCTCGCCACCAGCAGGACTGTGACCTGCCATACCTTTCCCGCCGCTCTGATCGGAATGTAATACAACGCCAGGGTGACGATGCACAAGACGAGGAATTCCCAGGAATTGAAGAGCATTTTCCGATCCGATAAAGAGAGTGCAAAGAGTTATTTACTGAATGCTTTAATCAAGAATCCGCAGACCTTTTTTGTCTTCTTCACGTATTAGCGCTTTGTTTGCGAAAAGGAAATCAAGCTGAATTACAATCGAACCAAATTTGTGAATTTCACTCAGCCCGATGGGAAGAAACCCAAGTTCATTCATTTTCGATAGATACTCTTGAATGTTAGGTGCCCCGCTGTTGTATTCAACAACCGGAAGTTCCATAACCACCCATTTTGTATTTTTAAAAACCGTTTGTCCGCCTTCGATGATATCCAATTCGGAGCCTTGGGTGTCGATTTTGATCAGGTCTGGTTGTGGAAGGTTGTTTTGTTCGACTAGTTCATCCAAAGGGGTCGCCTTCAATTTTGTGCTTTTTACTTCATTGAATGCGGGAGTGACTTCTTTGTAGTAGGAGGCTCCGGTCGATTTTGCTGTTGAGGACTCCGGGGTGAAAAATTCACATTCATACACGCCCGGTTTGGAGAGAATACCGATAAAGTTTTCAAAGCCGCTCGCCTCCAGTGTTTCACGGTGAATCGGATTCGCTTCAAAGAGAATTAATCGTGCTTTCGGTGCCATCGCTCTGATTTCAGATGCCCATCCACCATGATTTGCCCCGATATCAAAGATGGTTGCTATTTCGCCACTTCCGCAATTCTTCCGAATGAAGTCTCTGAGAATTTTATCAGAAATGTAGTTCTGGCTTACCGCCAAACTAGCCATTTTTTTCAAAGGTTGAAATAGTCTCGAAATTATTTTTTTCATTTTTGAACAGTAAATATGGGAGAGGTATTTATTTTATGAAGTCGAAATATTTTGATAAAATATGACAACTTGAGTTGATTGATTTTACGGTTTATTCAGAACCGAGGAAATTTTGATTTGTTTGGTGGGGAAGGCTACGTCTCGCTTTCTTACAAGACGTTGTTTGAAGTATTTCTTCAGCGTTTTTACTTCTCGGAATATCCGATAGGCTTAGGTTTGCACGATCCCGGGCAGATCACCCGTTTCGCGCTCAAAACAGGCTGGTTTTCCGTTGTTTACCGAGTCGATGAATTGAACCCAGTCCTGAAAGCGACGATTGGTCAGGCTGCCTTGTTTTTCCTTAAAAAGACCGGAGATCACCTCTTCAAGCAGGTCGGTTTCGTCCTCTAGAGAGCTTTTTGCCCGAATGCTTTTAGCTCCTTCAATACCAAATTCTTCGGACTGCGACCGGTTGCTGGAGAGTTCCAGAAGAGCGTTCGCGAGACCCCGTATACTTCCGCAGACATACCCGGTTTTTCCGTGTGTCACGATATTCTACACAGTTTCTTTGATTACATGTGCACTTATAGGATCATTGCTTCCGTACCGCATCGATGAGTGCGATATCCGTCTTGAGTGCGGCGAAGAAATTTGGGCCGGAGCGAAATTGGTTGAGCTCATAGGTGAAAGGACGGAAATCAACGCCAGATTTCCAGATCTTACCAACGAGGTAACCGTGACTTTCAAACAATTTAAAGAAGTCTTTCATCAGAAAATGGACATCTCCTGAGGTGAAACCATATTCGAATTGAACGCATCTTATTGCTTTGCTCCCCAATAGTTTCGTGAACCCCTCTAGGACAAGTCTTTCCGCGCCCTCGACATCGATTTTCAAGAAATCTATAGAAGTTATTTCCAGTTCCTTACAATAGTCTTCTCCAGTCCTAATAAGTGCCATGGATGGGGTCGCGGGCTTGTCTTTGCCGTGATATGTCATGTCTGGCAATAAGGTGTTCAGTTCCGAGTCGTTTCCGTAATCGAGATAACTGACTTCACCGTTTTTTTCAGCGAGCCCGAAATTATTCAGATGGCATCGATTCGATCTCAAGTTTTCCTCCAGCGTTCGAAAGGTCTGTGCGGAAAGCTCGAAGCAATGAAATTCGGCTTCAGGAAATTTAGCCATGGCTCTTTTTGTCCAGTCTCCGATGTTCGCGCCAACATCGAATATCCTGCGGAATCCCACGTTACCGAGAGCCGCCATCAGCTCCTCCTCACCGTTTTTCTCGGGATCGTATGTGAACTCGGTGTAAGCTCTTGTGTAAGATTTGGCTGCCCTGTTTAACTGCCGCGTGACGGTGTTTTTATTACGGGTAATCTTCCATAATAATGATTTTGCTATATTTTTAAAATTCACGCTAATGTTTAATTTTAATTTATTTTCGTTCAAGATTAATTTACCGATTTTTCTCCAGAGTAAATGATTCGTAAGATAGATGAGTTTTTCTTCGCTTTTTTACGATACTTCGGGAAGTGAGTGATCCCCGGGAATGTCCAGATCGACACACGCCAGCCGGACGGAGGAACGGCTTTGCTTAAGGAACTTGCGCCGCCGGTAGGACTTCCACAAACGCCTGGCGGTTCCTGAAAAGGGTGCCGGCAAAACGCGCTTGGACGTGCGGATGATTTGCTTTTTCATTTGGTGAAACTGAACGGGGAAGTTGGTGGGCGTTCCCGCGGGAAGTTAGGGTCCGGCTTCTCCCGAAGAGGCGGGGACGATGGCTTTGCGGCGAGGGAAGAGAACCTGCCGGTGTCTCACGAAGCGTTGCTTGTAGAATTTTTTCAAGGTCTTGAGCTCACGGAAAATCCGGTATGCCTCTGTCTTCGCGACTCCCAGGAGATCTTTGCGGTCACGTTCGTAGCAGGGAGTTCCGCTGCCGTTTCTCGCCTTTATAAAGGCGATCCATGCTTGAAACCTTTGTCGGGTTGATTCCCAGGGTTTTCCCTCGAAGAGACCTTCGATGACATCCTCGAGAAGATCGGTCTCGTGCTTCAGGGAACTCGTCCGAGAAATGCTGGCGGCGCCCTGCCTGCCAAACGCAGCGGATAGCTCCCTGTCCAGAGAGAGCTCAACAAGGGAATTGGCTAGTCCGCGCACGCTTCCGCAGACATACCCGGTTTTTCCGTGTGTCACGAGTTCGGTCTGAGCGTTGTCCCCCCACGGTGTGGCGCGGGTGATGACGGGCAGACCGGCCTGCATCGCCTCCGCAACGGTATATCCGTAGCTTTCCCCGTGGTTGCTCGCGTGGAGCATGAGGTCTGCCGCCCTGTAAATATCCGAAAGGTAGGCCGTGTCGGAAGTTGCTTCCTTCACGATGATTCCCCCGCCGTATTTTCCGGCATTCACTCCTGCGACGATGGAGGGGTTGGGCTCCATCAGAAGCATGCGGAGGGCTTGGTTTTTCTCGCGTGCTTTTACGAACGCCTCGCACTCCCAGGTCGTCCATTTGTGTCCGGGACGACCGATCCGGATGACAAGAAATTCGTTTTCTTTGACTCCCAAAGACTCGCGCACGGCAGACCTTCGTGATTCGTCGGGGCTGAACTCGCCTTCCTGCACTGGATAGAAGACCACCCCGCATTTCAATGGATCAATGCGCGACCCGACCATCCGCGTCCTTTGGAACGCCTGCATCCCGCTGGTGAATGTGATGAACATGCGGAAATCCACCCGGCCCTGGTCATGCGGATCAAGTAGCTGCCCGAAGACATTGGTTTCGATCAGTCTGGGGCATTCGGAACCAAAGCTGTCAAGAGCCTCATAAACCTCCCTTTGATCGCTGTATCCGCTTACGTGCTGGTGGATTACCTGGATGGAGTGTTCCCGAATAATTTCCGAAAGTAGGCCGCGATCACACTCACCGGGGATGACCAATCCGCCGACCTGCTGGAAAGCGGCGGTTCTCGGATGATCCGGATCAGAGACGGCCACAACCTTGTGGCCCCGAAGGATCAGCTCCTCCGCGAACAAGAACGCCGCCTTCTCGGTTCCGCCTATACCGGCGCCGCACAATACTAGAATATTCATAGGTTTTCGGCCGGGCATGCCCTTGCGGAACTTTTCCCGGTAGGATTGCCCTTTCCGGGAAATTATCGGTTCCGCGCCAACCAGCCTTCGATACGTTTCAGGTCTGCCGAAGGGTCGCGGAAAAAATAGGAGTGGGGAAGGCCGCCCTCGAAAGCCATTTGCTCGTAGCAACCGTTGAGGTAGCCCTCCTCGAAAATCTCCAGAACAGGTGTTCCGGGGCGCGCCCAGAGCAGGTTCGTCATGGCAGCTCCGTGGAGGCCTATGATGGCCGTCGCGGAGCTGAGTTTCCCGATCTGTTCGGAAACGGTCAGCGCGCCGCAATCGACGATGTCGAAGCCGCGGGAAACCAGGAGGTTTTCGATCTCCGCGATGTTTTCAGGCACTCGGGCGCCACCGCGGCGGGTAAGGAACACGGAATTTCCGGATCCCGGCTTTTCGAAATAAGGGGAGAACTTTTCCCTGAGCCATGCGAACCCGAGAGGATTGCGCACGCCGGTCATGGCCGTGGGTGAGCAGAAATAGTAGCGCTCAGGCCGGACGCAGTCCGATTCCATGACCGCCGCTTTTCCCGACAATCCCAGGAGTCCGATGGTCTCCGTGACAAAACGGGGCGTGTTTGCGGGAAGGAGGATTCCGGTGTCCTCGGGAAGTTGTTCGCGGACGAGGAGGCGGGTGAGACCGTCGTGCAGCCAATGGTAGAAATTGCCCCCGAGATTCCACCTTGAGCACAGGCTGATCCACGCGCCTTCCAGACGCCGCGCGGGGGGAACCAGAAGCTGGGCGTGCCATTTGTCCTCGCCAAGGCGGATGCGGTCTGGGTGCGAGTAGATCGCCTCCGCACAAATCCTATCGGCGGGATCTCGCCAGAATCCCAGCCTACCGACAAGCCGCGCGTCATCCGCGCGAGTCCAGAAAACCGGCCACGGCTGATGATCGTGCTGGCGGAATCCGCAAAGCTCTGACATGGAGCCAGGCGGGCAGGTGCCGATGGACTGGCTTTCAAGAAGTATTTTCCCGTCTAGTTTTCCCTTCTCGAGATATTCGTAGGCGGAAAACGAGCCCCTGAGCGGGCGGAAATTCCCCATCGAAGGCAGAAACGCGGCGGCACGGTGGAGACCGTTGAGACCTTTTAGCAAGAGCGGTTTCAAATCGACACCTCGGAGTTTTGCCTGCCTTGGAAGATTTCCAGGTAGCGGGGCAGGAGACTTTTCCAGGAAAAGTTCAGGGAAGCGGTTTCAAACGACCAGGGACGGGAGGACGGGGTGGATCGCTTCACGGCATCGATTTCATCATAGCATACAGCCAGCTCCGATTCCGAGCGGCTGCCGAAAAGGAGACCGCTGCAGTTCATTTCCACGAACTCCTCCAGATGTCCGGTGCGGGTGGCTATCACGGGTTTTTTGAAATGGCAGGCCTGGAGCAGCACGGCCGAGCCCTTGGTGTAGTCCTCACAGTAGGGGAGCACGACCGCATCCGCCGCGTCGAAGACTGCCGGAACCTCATCGTCGGGAAAATATCCGCCCCACGATTCCCAGTTGGCATATCCCGCGGACTTCGCGATGACGGCGGGGTCGTTCCCGGAAATCAGCGGGCCGACGAAGAGCAGGAACGGTTTCGAAGAAGAAACAGCGGCCGCCTTGATTGCGGTCTCGTAGTCCTTGCCCTCCCTGTGTGTTCCGAAAAAAAGGCAGATCGTCGCTTCCGCCGGGAGTCCTAGGGCGGCCCTTGCATCTTTTTGAGGGACAGCCCGGTGGGTTGTCCACGGGAGCGCGGCCGGGATGTGGACGACTTTTTCGCCGGCAACAGCTTCCCAGTTTTTCCTGACCGACTCCGTTTCCACGACAAAGGTGAGCCGACCGGTATCAAAGGCGCGGCGGTAGTCGTCGAGGCGTTGTCCGGAGAGGCCGCCGGGAGGATCGCCGACGCAGAGCGAGGAAAAAGCCAGCTCCGGGGAGCGGTGGACTTGACCCAGAAGGATACGGTGCCGGGACTCGACACAATGGATATGAGCACCGGGGCGGCTTCCCCGAACGGCCTTTTTCAAGCAGGCGTGGAACTCCAGATTCCTTGCCAGCGAGTCCGGTCGCCCACCCCAACTCCGTGCGCGGTAGGCATCAGTAAGGATGAAACGTATCCATGGGAAACAGGCGTGCCATGAGGTTTTACTCCTGGAAACCAAATGGGGGTAGCGGGGTGGCCGCGATGCAAGCACCGTTAGCCTTGGAAGTTTCGATTCCAGCGCATTCGTCAGATCAAGAGTGTAAGGCCAATAGTGCCCGTTGAGATGGGTGTAGGGCGAAACTAAAGTGAGATCCATCGGATGAGTTGGAAGATAGGCAGATGATCATTTCGCAATCCTCTCAAGCACGCGGAAGACGAGCGCGGCAACCGTGTCGATCCCGAATTTCTCGCGGATCTCATGCCAGGATTTTTCCGCAGAAACACGAAGCTTAGGTCTGTCGTTCATCATGGAAAGTGCGGCGCTTGCGATTTCAGAGGCATCGCGCACATCACAGAGGTTGCCATGGCTCCCTTCGCCGAGCGTCCACGCCACTCCCCCGCTGTTCGCTCCGGCTAGAACCGGAACGCCGCAGGCGACTGACTCTATGAGCACCATGGGATGGCATTCGATCAGTGATGGGTGGATCATGAGGTCGATTTCCGTGGTGAGAAAATCCAGGATCTCATCTCTTGAAGTTCTCCCCATGAAAACTATCCCCTTATCCAGGCCTCTTGTTTTCGCCCAGGCCTGAGCTTCCTGGCCTTCGCCAAGACCGCTTCCGAAGAGGAAAAGTTTCGCGGACTTCTTGGACTTGCGAATCAATTGAAAAGCCTCAATCAGGGAACTGATATTCTTGATTGTCCCCCAGCCGCCGACCGAGCAGATGTTGAACGTTACTTTCTCCTGCTGGAGACTGCGGAATCTCTTTCTTCCTCTCTCAAAAATTTCCGTGGAAAGCCCGTTGGGGATCACAACGGGAACCGCCCTTGGTGAGAATAATTTACTGATATGTCCTGCGGTGTAAGGGGAAACCGCCACCAGGTTCTGGGCTCGCCGGAAAACGGAAGCGGCCACCAGGACGTGAAAGGTCATGAAAAACGACTTCGATATCCATGCGTAACGCAGCGGTGTGTCGTGGCAGGTGACCACCGTGGGCACACCCGTATCAAGGGCACCGAGGGCGTGCTCGTAGCTCCATTGTGCGCTCAGAACTTGCGGTTTCTCTGCTTCGACAGCTTCGCAAATCAGTCTTCGCTCTTCACCGTAAAAGTCTTTCAAGGACTTCCGAAATCGGCGTTTCGGCAGCACATAAATCGAAAGTCGTTCACCACGAAGTTGGACGGGGATCGAAACGGAGGGATCAAGACAAAACACAGAAACCTCGTGCCCAATTCTGTGCCATTCGCGGGCGAGTGGAGTGACCGGAGTAGCGGTAACTCCACTGACAAGTCCAAGCTTCTCCCTAGAATCCAGCTCAAGCAAATCACCAAGATCACGCGGCATAAACGGACTACAAATTCCTATTTTCATTCGGAATTCTTTATAGCCACGAACAGTCGTTTGAAGCCATCACTAGCAGACCTAGATTAAATGACGAAGTGCATTGAATATACATTTCTAACTTCAGCTAATCCAGTTTAGTCGAAACCTCTTTGATCCTACAGGCATACATGACCCCTCTCCTGAAATAAGGCATGCGAACCCCTAACAAAAAGAAGCCGGGGGAGTGGCCTATGGAATATCCCATCCCTCCCAAAAGACGCTCGAAATCCGAGAAATCCAGTCTTTTGTGATATGTACAGATCGAAAGGCGGAGCTTTTCAGCCTTCTTCAAAACCCCGTTCGCCCCGGAAAAAACCTCTTTTTCCACACCGTCAACATCCATTTGGATGAAATTGGGAGACGTCTTGCCGACGAAAAAACTATCCAGCCGGATCACGTCATCCGTGTCTTCCGACCCGGCTCCTTTCCTCACAATTTCGACCTTGTCGCCCCAAGGCGCGAACGTCGCCTCCATCGGCTCGTGCCAATGTTGGCCGGGTTCGAAAAGGTAAACTTTCGAGAGGCGGTCGATCAGGCTTAGGCAAAACATGCCGTCGGACGCACCGATGAAAACCCCCACGTCGCCCTCGTCCGGCATGGTGTCCTTTCCTATATAACGGTGGGGGGATCTGGCGTCCTGCTCCATCAACCCTATGTTTACGGACTCGCGAATCACGGTTTCGTCGAATTTCCTTGGGAAGAACACCTTATGTCCTTCCTGTGTCACGAAAAGCATCCCTGTCGCCTCGTCTTTGCGAACCTCGATATCTTCCACCCGGTAGTCGTCCACCCACCCGTATGGAGGGCGCATCCCCAGCGGTAGGGAGCGTCCGGGATTTCTTTCCAGGAAAGCAAGAACTTCCCGGACATCCCCTTTACTGGATTTCCCGTACCTCCTGGAAAATCCGTTTGCGCAGACCCCGCTTCCTTTCTTCGAACCAGATTCTCTTGATTAATTTTTTCATTTAACTACCAGCCTTTCGTTGAGTGTAGTTTCTTACGGAATTCATGCTTTCCCGGCAATGAACAGGACAGGATCTAGTGCGGCTCACAGACCAGCCAGACCTGTTGCTGGCTACGGTATTCGTTCATCAGCTCGATCTTCTCTTCAGCGCTGAACCCGCCACTGTCCTGGAACTCCCAATCCTCAACAAGCCTTCTTGTGGCTGAGATACTCCGGACATCATGGGTGGGAGAAAACCGGTCCGTAAGGATTGCACACACCTTCTCCAAAGCGGTTTGCTTATGGTCGTGAACCTCAATGAGAACAAGACACTTGCCAAGGCTTGCAATCACCCCGGGTGAGAACAGCTCCAGCTCCGACCCCTCGATATCAGATATAATCGCGGATTTCATTTTTCCGTGGGTAACTAGCTGATCTCCCGTGCAATATCTGCGAATGTGCAGGTTGTCCGTCGAGTTGAGTCTTTTCAACCGGTTTTGCTGCCAGATGGACAAAGGATTGGTCTCATATGAATAGACGGGAGTCGTGGGCAACAACCTAGCCAGACCGAGACTGTAATAGCCTTCCGCGGATCCGATATCTACGATTCCAGCAGGAGCGAACGACACGATCCTATCTACCACCTCCCATAGCTCCTTTTCATAGGAACCTAGCCATCTGGGTGTGACTGGCTCCGAAATATGTAAGGTTCTCGTATACTAGCCCAACAAATGGACCACCTACCACTTCCGGTCGCCCGGAGTCGAAAAAGCGTTTCAAGAAGACGTCCTGCAGGGCGCGGTGGTGGCGTTTTGTATGCCTATACATTTTCAACCCGTCTAAACAACCCGCACAGACTGTAGATCGCTTTCTAAGTTCTGTTACGATCTTCGCATGAAGTAGCCTTGTTACTTTTATAGACATTATATAATTTTTATTTTAATATTACTTATTTTAAATATTACGTAATATTAGCTATTAGAATTATCATTAGTTAAATTAAATATCAGATCACGATATTCTGATATCATAGAATTTTGATGCCGCCCCATTTTAGCTGATTCATTCAGGCTGAACTTCATTTGTTCGTTCAAAACTTCTTCATCGTTCATCAGGCGCTGCAAAATCGAGGCCAATATTTGATGATCACCTGCAGGAAATAAATAATTTCTGTCGTTTATACTGTCCGTAATTCCTCCGGTACTGGCACCCACACAGGCACAGCCAAAATACTTTGCCTCTTGTAGCGCGAGGCCGTAGGCCTCCATAAGGGATGGCTGAACATATATCGAAGCGTTCGCGAAATATTTGTCAGGATCGTGGGTTTCTGTCACGATCTCTACTCTTTCTCGGATTCCGTAATCATCGATTGTTTTCTCCACAAGCGAGCGGTACTCGCCCGCTTCGTTGGCACCCACAAGCTGAAGCGTCCATTCCGGATGCTTTGAGGAAATAATTCCGAAGGCCTTCAGGAGAACGTGCTGCCCCTTCCTGTAGGCAAAATGTCCGACGCATAGTATGGATTTTTCTTTCCGTGATAAAATTTCGTCCCCCAAAGGTGCGGCGGGCAGTCTGCTGTGGTAGATGAGCCGGAACTTATTCCTAAACAGGAAGTAGCGCCGCAATGCCTGCCGGTATTCGAAATCCGATACCGCGACCTCCACATCGGTTTTGTAAAGCTGGATATTTTTGAGAACCCAGGCGGAAGTGAAGCGGAAAAAGGCTCTCACACGTGCCAGCTTGGTGCGGACTTCCCCGGTGGGAACCCTGCCAAACACCGCGTTTGACTGGTGGTTGACGAGAATAATTAATCTGTCATTCCTTGAGATGCTGTTGACGACCGACCGCTTTCCCCTTAGCGGACCCCATGAAAAATCGCCACCATGTATGATGACGATCCGGACGTCATAACTATCGAGAGTCCGGACTATGAGATTTTCGATTTCTTCGTGTCGTTCTTTAGTTTTCCACTCGATCAGCCGGATGCCGTTCAATCTTTGCATCATCGCGACATCCGGATTTTTGCAACTCGGGCACAGCACCAGTGAATTGTTTCCCTCGTCAAGACCTATCGCGATCTCCCTAGCAAGTAGCGTGAGACCTCCGTGGGCGGATACAGGGTTTGCAAGGATATGGGCAATCGTCATCATGAAATTGCACGCGTAGGACAAGTATGGATTCGGTGTTGGGATAGTAGAAACCATCCGGACACGTATGCCGTCGATAGGCGGATTGACGGTGAGTTTCTATTACCCGTTCAGATATTCAAAGGAGGATTCGGTAGAAAACGACGTATCATCCTAGAGAATGTAGAAATAATGATAGTCCGAACGTTTTTCGAAACCCCGAACTGGAGCATCACTGCGAATGACGTAACCGTGCCAACGAGGGAGGAGATGATGAGCCCGAGGTATCCGGGGAAAAGTGGAATAATTAGAGAAGCTGCCCAGGCCAGGAAACCAATGGCGGGTAGAATTGCAGTCGGACGCCCCAGACCATCCCAGCCCAACGTAACCGCCGAGGAACCGGTTAGTTTCGCGAGGTATTTAACACCCACGGTCATCATTCCCGGTATGTAAAGGAGGGATACGGTGAGGATCAGACCCGTGAAGGAAAAATAGATTGTCGCCGGGATTGCGATCAGAACCGTAGCCACGCCCTGAATCAGGGTCGAGTATCTTGAAATGCCAAACTTTTTGTTCATTCCAAGAGAGGTTCCAGCGATCCCGGCGGCGAGGAAAATGTAGAAATAAATTGCGATTAACCACTGTGCCGATTCCGACCAATGGATCCTTCCATTTGTCCATATGTTCACGAACGTAGTGTTGTTCGCTGCGGCAACAGCGAGCACGACTCCGGAAACTGCCAGGGTTACCTGGGAAATTTCGATCCAGCGTTTTGTAACCCCCTTCATGTTCCCCTGGTCATACGTTTCATATATCATTGGGAGCGCGATATCCACTGGGCGGTTCGCCATTTGCTTGAGTATGGAGAAAGGGCGGGTGTAAACAGCCCAGGCCGCCGAGGTTTCAAGACCGAGGAAACGCGCTATAAAAATTTGCGGGGTGCTGGTGAGAAGCAGTATGCCGATTTGCACCGCGAAGACCCCCTGAGCATGGTGCCAGACGGACAGGAATTCTTCTTTTGTGGAAAGTTTGAGCGATCCTTTTTGGGGGTAATAGCCGAGTCTTATGCAGGCCCACATGTTCATCCCCACTGACCATATCAACCCCGCGACCTGGTTTGCCACCAGGGAGTAGATTCCCCACCCGGCCCGGAACGCGAGGTAGAGAACCACGAAATACACCACGAAAAGACCGATCTGGTTAATCTGGCTGAGATCCTGCCTGTGGTGGACATAAAGAGGGACACCGGTTATCCGGGTGGCCAGCGTCAGTGCTGTGAAGGCTCCCCGCAGAAGCATGACCCAGAAGAACGTCTCACTGAGATCAGGGGGAATCGGGAAGAAACGTCCGCAAAAGAAGGCGGCGAGCACTCCTAGCGCGAGGACGATCAGGGAAATCCCCGTGAGGGCTAACGCACTTGCGGTGAATATACGGCCGTATTTCTCAGGCTCATCCGTGCCTTTACATTCCAAGAGATGCCGCATCACCGAATTCACAATACCCATCTCGGCTATCATGATGTATCCGGTAATGGTGCCGATAAGGCTCCACATTCCGAATTCAGGTGTTGTGAGATATGATAGAGCCAGCGGGATCGAAGCAAACGAATAAACCATTTGCGCCCCGATCGCTCCGTACCCGAACAATACGCCGCGAGTGAGTAGCTTTCTTTTGTTCATTCAGCCGTTCGCCAAAGCAGTATCGACAGATTGTGTTTAAGTTCGGGATACCCCGGTTTGATTTGCGTTCGAAGCCGTCGAACTGCGGGCAAGTCTAAAATCGAGCATGCCTATTTTTTGGGCAAGTGGGTCACATCCGGAGGGCGTTCTGCGCGTTCGCTCCGGCTGGAATGTTTTGGGACTTCCTGACATCCAGTACATACGGAATGTGGCGCCTTTTCTGGTATGACGGGATAGGCAGGTTTTTTTCCAGCAAACTGATCATTCCGTATGCGAGGAAAAACGAAGCCCCGGCACTACCAAAGTCGCCAACGATGAGGAGAAAGAACACCGGAGCGATCACTATGGGGATACCGATGAAGAGGGAAATGGGATACCATTCGGTGTTGCGACACCGCTTTATCTGACGGTGGGCGTGCGCACCCATACGAAACATTCCCAGCACCAGAACGACCAAACCCACGTAGCCAACCGTCCGGACGGTCTGAACGGTGCCCGCTGTGATACGAACCGTTCACCATCATCGTTTCCTGCTGACTGGCCCAGGCCGGAAGTACGGATGTCATTACTGCCGCCGCCCCCTCGCCCACCCAGCTCTTGCATTTGCTCAAGCTCCCGGCGGGTCATCCCGAGACCGTCTCCAAGTAGCTTGTCATTGATCCAGTAATCGGTAAGTATCGCCTCCTTCCACATCTCGACCCGCCACTCGGTGGATTGCTCGCCAGCCTCCACGTAACGTTCCTCCCATGTCCCGGGAAACGGGGAAAGTGCCCGCTGCATTGCCGGTGGCAGGGGACTCACAAGGTTCACAACGGCTAGAATGCTCAGGATCAACGCACCTGAAACACATGATATGACAACCTGGATAGCGCCGCCGCGGTAGCCGATACCTGCAAGGTAAATCAATCCCGCGTATGCCACGTTGTTCCGGAAGCCGCTGGCCGCGACGGCCGCTATACTGAAAAGTATCAGCCCTCCCCAAAAAGGATGGATCAGGACTCTGAGAGGCGAGACGAACGAAACGACTGTTGTGGAAATGACACGTCCCAGATTCCCCAGTGTGCCGTTCCGTCCCGCTCCCCTCTGGTCGTCCACTCTGCTCCCGCCCTCAAATTCTCCCAATTCCCCGCCGCCGCCGCGCCTCATTCGCAACGCGCCTCCAAGGACTCCGAGTATGGCACCCGCGATCATGAGCTTCAAAGCCAGTTCGATCTCATCGGGCTTCACGACGATGTTTCCGAGAAACACACCTGAAAGAAGAGCCATCAGAACCATGAAATAGGGGCGCGCTCCTATCGCCCCAGCTCCGAACATATTGAGTCCGACCGGGTTTCTCATGTAAACCTGGATGACACAGATCGACAGGAGGATCACCCATATTTCCTTCTCCCCGAAGCTGAGCCGGAAGGGCTGGCGGCGCATGAGAACGATCGCTATGGTGAAAGCCACGAACAACGCCTGCCCCAGCTCCGTCGTATTGAAGCCGCGGATCAGGGGAATATCAAGGGCGGCGAAAAAAATGAAGAGAAGCCAGATCTTACGGCCGAGGAAGACGCAGATCAGCAGGAGTCCACAGCCCGCGATTTGCAGGACGGTTTCCGTTTGGTTGGTGACGATACTTACGCCCAGCCATATCGCCAAGGCGAAGGCGATAAGGATGACCAGACCGTTTCGAACAGAATTTGTGTTGGACATGGAAGGAATGCGCCTTTCGGAGCGGAAATTAAGCGAAGGAAAGATTGCTGTGCGGAGAATTGATACGGATCAGAAGCGCCGCCGGGTTTCCAGATATCGTGTGGAAACCGAGATTACATCCATGCGGGGAACCCTATTTCCGGGGGTTTAATCCTTGCGTTCAATCGGGCTTATGCCCAATCCGGTTGATCCGGGGAAGGAACAATGTTCCAGTCAGCAGTAATGCAGTTCCCATTGCGAAGGGAGCGGTCTTGAGACCCGTAGGAGAATAGGAAAAAGTGACAGCCGGGCCACCGTTGTCCGCCGAAACAATGAATTTGCTGAAGCAGGGCTCGAGCTTTGAAATGGGAACCGAGCCGTTCTCACTCCATCCGGGATACCATGTGTCGGTGCGGACAACAGCCGCGCCTGCCGGAACAAAGGAGACATCAAGAGCCAGGATGTTCATCGACTCGTTCTCCACGGTAACCGGCGCCGCGCCCTTGGTTGTAGCAAAACGGAAACGGGAAGGATTTTCTCCAGGTGCATCCGACAGTATCCCAGGAGAAAAGTCTGGCGCGGCCGCGAAATCCGCTTTCCATGCCGGATCAAGGGGAGGTGAGCCGGCGGGATAGCTGAACAGGCTGGGAGGTTGCAACGCGGAATATCCGTGGACGGCGTGGATCTTGAACATGGCCGACATGGCATTGGGGAAAATCATTTCCGAAAACGCCGTTCCGCTCTCGTCGATTCTGAGGACGCCCTTCGTTTCATTGATCGCGGTGTTCTGGGCGGCACCGCCTTCCAGAAGCCTTTCCCAGAGGGCGATGGGTTGATCGGGGGTGAATCGCGCGTGAAACATCAACACTGGCAAGGTTCCCAGACAGAGGGCGGCGATGAAAACCGGACGTGTGAAGGAAAGGCGTTTCGTAAAAACAGCAAAGGCGAAAAGTCCGACCGAAAGGACGCTGATCAAGGCTTCGGGGTTCTGGAGCGAGACTTCACTTGGAAAATTATCGATCTGGAACATGCGGAATTTTTCCATCGTTTCGGCTCCGGCGAAGGAGGACTCGGAAGGATCTGCTCCCAGAACTCTTTTCATAATCCGTTCCCGGAACATGGGGAAGGCGATCCATGCCAGCAGGCTTCGAGCCGACGGCGGCGGAAATTGTCGCGGAGGCGAAGATTCCAACCGCTTTCCGGGAGGGGATTTTCCTTGCTGAGATGAAGTCTTCCGCAGCTATGCCTGCTAGCAGAATCAACCCCATCCCGGCCAGACAGGCGCTTCTGGGATAAAAAATTTGGCTGAGCGGAGTGGCCACGATCACGAGGTAGACCAGGATCAGAAATAAGGACTGCAGGACAATCCATCCGGCTTTCCCCCCGTCCCTGCGGTGGCTCCATGCCGCGTAGAAGGCTAGAAACCAGGCCACCGAGCCGAAGAACAGGTTGAAGGAAAGATTCCCTCCACCGAAGAGCCGGCCCACACCCATTGTCCTGAAAGTCCCGAAGGCCCAGGGATAGACCCCGGTCAAAGCGGCGCCTTTCAACAACTGCCCGAGCCATGACATTTCCTCGCCGGGTGCGCGGATGCTGAGGAGATAGAACTCAATTTGGTTGAACAATACCGGCCATGCGAGAAGTGCGCCGATCAGGCCGGAGATGGCACAAACGGACAACGCCTTGAGAAACGACTGGCGTGCGGCGAAGAAACAGGCGGCCATGAAGGTGCAGGCGAAAATCGGCAGATAAGTGTGAGACTGCAAATTCCCCGAGTAGAAAACCAGACCGCAAAAAACGGCTGCGACGGCCGCGTTTTTACTGAAATCACCCGATGCTGCCCTCAGCCATGCGATCCAGATGAACGGAAAATAGACGAATGAACCCTGTATCCAAGGGTGTCCGAAGTAGAGTGTGAACCAGCCAGCGAACTGGTAGGTGATCGCGAAAATCACCGCAAGTAGGACTCCGACTCCGAAGTGGCGCAGGAGGAGAAACATCCCCAGTCCTGTGACAATCCCGCGCAGGATGTAGTTCCAATTGTATGCCAGCTCGAATGGCAGGGCGGCATAGCAAAGGAGCCTGATGGGGTCAGTCCCGTTGACATGTGCGTCTGCCAGAAGAGGCCTTCCCCCGTAGGTGTAGGGATCCCACCAAGGTATCTCCCCGGCATGATAGGATTCATAGACCCTGTATTGGAGGGGTAGGTCGTAGGTGAACTGGTCGATGATGTAGTGATTGTCCGGGATGCCATCAGCGGCGGGATCCATGAAACTGTATTGGCTGAGGAGATCCGGCCCCAGATCCAGTGGTGCGAGCATACTCCCGCCCCACATGGCATCCTTGTAAACGGCTGCCGAAAGCAGAAAGCTGACGGCGAGAAATACGCCGATGGAGCGGAGTCGGTTCATGGGGAGGAAAACGGCCAACCGGGTCTCAAACCGCCTTGGCAATGGCGATGACGCTCTGTCCGATAGGGGGGCGGCAGATCCTGGATTCCAGCCAATGTGCGGCGGGAAAAATTTTGCGGTCGAAGAGGCGCACCTGGTCGATGTCGAAACTCATGCTGCCCATGATCCTGAAGCGCGCGGCCCACGCGAAATACCCGACTAAGTTGAAATAGGAGATCCGCTCTATACTGAAGCCGGCTTCGAGAAGTTTTTTCTTCAACTCCGGCTTCCCATATCGCCGGAAGTGCCCGAAGTGGGTGTCGAGCTTCGAGTAGATTTCCTGTCTGGCGGGCACCAGCAGGCACACGTAGCCGTTGCGCGGGAGAAGGATTTCCCTCAGCCTGGCGAGCTCCTCCCGATCGTTTTCAATGTGTTCGAGAACGTTGACAAGGACGGCGGCATCGAACTCGTCGTCCGGCTCCAGGTCTTCCGTCGTGCCTGGGATGAGCCGGATGTGGGGCAGGCGATCAACAAAGCCTTTCTGGAATTTTTCCTCGGGTTCTATCGCCACCAGTTCGGTGGTCTGGGGGAGGGAGAGGATGGCCTCACTTGTCTGACCGACTCCCGCCCCGACCTCAGAATCCGACCCGTGAGATACGGCCGAACTCCGTGACTATGGATCTTCTGTAATTCTTGGCCTCGGAAAGGGCGGCGAATTCGAAATCTTCGGTTGCGGCGATGGCGTTCGGCTGGCTCATTTCATTTGAAAAGATTGTATTTGAGAATGCAGACGACGGCTCTCACGCCGTCGCGCCAGCCGATTTTCTTTCCCTCCTCATAGGTGCGTCCGTAGTAGGAAATGGAAACCTCGTAGAGAGGCACCCTGAGTTTTGCGATCTTGGCGGTGATTTCCGGCTCGAAGCCGAACCTGTTTTCCTCGATTTCGATTTTCTCAAGGACTTCCCTCCTGAACATTTTGTAACACGTCTCCATATCGGTCAGGTTCAGGTTGGTGAACATATTGGAGAGGTGGGTGAGAAACAGGTTTCCCAGGCAGTGCCAGTAGTAAAGGACGCGGTGCATCCCTGAGCCTAGAAAGCGGGAGCCGAACACCACATCAGCCTTTCCGGAGAGTATGGGCAGCAGGAGCTTCGGGTATCATCCGGATCGTATTCCAGATCCGCGTCCTGAATGATGACAATGCCGGACTGGGCCGATTGGAGACCCGTCCTGAGAGCCGCGCCTTTGCCTTGGTTCACCTCATGGGTGAAAATCCTGATTCTATCATCGGTTGAGGCGAGTTCCTGCATCCGCGCCCAGGTTCCGTCGCTGGAGCAATCGTTGACCATTACAAGCTCACCGACTTCGGGGCGGGAAAGAACTTTCCTGACGATCACATGCAGGGTTTTTTCCTCGTTGTAGACCGGGATGACGACGCCGAGACAGCCTGCTGGAATGTTTACCGGTTGCATGGTGGTGGATTGAGGTGGTTTGGAAGAATTTTTTCGAGCAAAGTCATGCCCGGACTTTTTCCCCGGGTCTGATTTTCGATCTGAGAAGATTCAAAAGGATGGTGGCGGCGACCAGCACTGTGAAACCGAGGAAGGCGACCCCGATGTTTCCTTCAAAAACGGCACCGCCGGTAAGGACGAACCCAACTATAAAAATGCTGGTGATGGGTATGGATATTGCCATGTATGTGAGGTAGGGGACCGATAGCAGACCAAGGACGTAATTCTGGAGAAAGATCGGGATTCCTGGTGTGATCCTGAGCAGGATTATGAACTTTATGAGGTTTTCAGGCTTCACGTTTTTCCATCTCTCCCAACGCTCTCCGAGCAAGCGGGTGATGAGGTGCCTAGCGGGCCGGCGGCGATAAGGTATGTCCATGTCATGTTCAGCGCCATTGCCGCGATCACGACGAGCATGTTCGCAAATTGCTGCCCCAGACAATACCCGCGAGTATCATGAGCGGACTGGCGGGGAAGCCCAGCGCGGGAAGGATCACCAATGCCAGGAAAAGGTAGGACGGATGCATCTCGCACCAGTCGCAAATCCGGTCTTTCGCGGCCATCAGTGACTGGAGTCCCTCGCGACCGAACAACATAAACAGGATGGCGGCGAGAACCAACATCAGGGCTCCGAGTGCCAAGATCAGACGGTATTTCGAGATGAAATTGCTTTTTCCGCGGATCTGGTTCATTGGCCTGCGGTTTTACGGGGTGGTGGTGACGGCGGGGCTGGAAGGCAAGGAGGGATGTCCTACAGCTTTGGCGGCGGGATTTTTCCGGCCATGATGAGGGAGAGGGTCTCGGCGTCCTCTAGCCACTGGATCTTTTCACGGAAGGTCATTTCCTGGCCGATGAGGAGAGAGTGGATCTCCGCGCCTTCGGAGAGTACACCATTGCCAGCCGGGATGATTTTCCAGGGCGGCGTCCATTATTTCCGGTGGGGTTCCAGTTTTCTGAGTGCGCTGATGTCTTGGAGATCTTTTTCCCGGCCGGCCTCCAGTTTCATTTTCAAGAGGCTTTCGTAGGGGAGGACGGGCATATCCAGGTTTTCCGCGACACTGAACGAGAGCGCCTGGGAGTATTCTTCGTCAAAGTCGAAGGGTTCCCGGATGAATATATCGATAGGGGTGCGGCGGTGGACGTCGCTCCAAAGGCGGAGGACGAGCATTCCTTTTTCACGATTCCATGTCTCGCGATTCTCGGCGGAGGCGAATTGATCCGGGGTGACGGGGATCATCGGATGGTATCCGATTTCCGACAATGAATTGAGGGCGGTGATTATGTTGGCAGGGGCGAGTGCGACGACGAGGTCGAGATCGTTGGTGAATCGCTGGAAACCGTGGGCGTTCACCGCCAGTTCGCCTACGACAAGGTATCTGACACCCGCGTCGTTCAGGACTTTCACAATGAGGGTGACGCTTTGGATTTCCATTGGGTGGTGGGGGGAGATGCTGGGCTGGGATGTTTTCGGAGGATGCGATGAGTTGTGGATTGAGATTGGTCAGCAATTTGAAAGATTGGCTCACCCCGGGACGGGATTTGCACGGCCTGCTGCGGGACGCAGAAGCTACGTTTTAGATGATCATGCCGGCGGCTACGGTTTCGTTGGTGCCGGGATCGATGAGGATAAAGGAGCCGGTGTTGCGGTTGCGGCGGTAGCTGTCGTGGACGAGAGGGACGGCGGTGCGCAGGGTGATGCGGCCGATGTCGTTCATGGTGAGGGTGTCCATGTTCTCGATCATGTGGAGGGTGGTTTTCTCGGTGGTCGTGGCGGATGATCTTACTGAAAGGGGAAGTGGGCATAGACGGAACCGGCGGTGGTAAAGCGTGGTTAATCTATTGTTGAAAGCTGAAATTGATAGGAACCTTTATTCGAATGGTATCCTCGGTCTCGTGACCAAGAGCGCGGCACGCTGGTCGATTCAGCGACGGTGGGAGGGGTCTGTCTGGGAAGGACAATAAAGAGGGGGGCGAGCCAGGGATATCAGGTTTTTCCGTTGCGGACTGCGATATATGATTTAGGGAAAACCAGCAATATTCGCTCGACGATGATTTTGCAGTCGGGAAAGAGTTCCTTCATTTCGCGGTGGGATATCAGGCGCGTGGTATCCACCATATAATCGATTTGCTTTTGAGTTGGCTTGGACAGCCAGCCCCATGGAGTAAAGCGGCGCATCAACTTGCGCTGAAGTGAGCGGGGCAGCCAGTGAATGAAGGGAGCCATGTAATGTGGCTCGATAGGACATTCGCGGGCGGGTGTCTGGCACCATAACCGCTTGCCTACGCGGCGGGATTCCGCTGCGCAAAGCTTCTGCCGCGCCCAGTCGCCAACATGTTCAATGACACTGTTTGAGTAGGAAATATCGTAGCTGTTTTCGGCAAAAGGCAGCTCGCAACCGTCCCCCACATGAATGCTGATATTGTGCAACGGAAACGTCGCCGGGTCGAATTGGATTTTTTTTGTATTAATGCTGTCGATTTTCCCAACCACCGGATCATGTGATGTCCACGAACAGATCTCTCCCCCGATATCAATCAGGGATTCATCCAGTTTGGGCTTGAGCAGATCAACGAAGAGCCTGAATCTCCGTGCACGCCAGTATTTGAAAACCAACTGATAAATCTGACCGGCAGTGACAGGCATTCGGATTTCCTAACAGTGTTCGGAAGCGGTGAAAGTTCTCGATCACACGATCATGCCGGCGGCGACGGTTTCGTTGGTGCCGGGGTCGATGAGGATGAATGAACCCGTGTTGCGGTTCCGGCGGTAGCTGTC
This sequence comes from uncultured Verrucomicrobiae bacterium, assembly GCA_963758175.1. Classification (GTDB taxonomy): domain Bacteria; phylum Verrucomicrobiota; class Verrucomicrobiia; order Verrucomicrobiales; family Akkermansiaceae; genus Luteolibacter. Next base: position 177,835 of record CAVWUI010000001.1, on the reverse strand, counting down.
GTGGATAAGGGGGACGGCGGTGCGCAGGGTGATGCGCCCGATGTCGTTCATGGCCAGGGTGTCCTTGTCCTCGATCTTGTGCAAGGTGTTCACGTCCACCTGGTATTTGACCTCTCGGATGATGGCCTTCGTTTCCTGGGTGGTGTGGCGAATGACGAGCTTCGCCTTCGGCGGCATGGCTTTGTTCGAGAACCAGCAGACCATGGCCTCGATGTCCTGCCCGACTTTCGGCGGGTTGTTGCACTTCACGAGGGTATCGCCGCGTGAGATATCGATCTCGTCGGTAAGGGTCATGCAGATCGACTGCGGGGCGAAGGCCTCGGCCAGATCGCCGGCCTCGGTGGCGATGGCCTTTACTTTTGTTTTGAAGCCGGAGGGGAGGACGGTGACCTCGTCGCCGGGTTTGAACACGCCTCCCGCGACACGCCCGGCGTAACCCCGGAAGTCGTGAAACTCATCGGACATGGGTCGGACTACCCATTGGACTGGAAAGCGGGCATCGACGTGGTTTTCCTCGCCGCCGACATATACGTTCTCAAGATGGTAGAGAAAGGTGGGCCGTCATACCAATCCATGTGTTCGGATTTATCGACCACGTTGTCGCCGTTGAGGGCGGAGATGGGGATGGCGGTGATGTTGACGACATTGTCGAGACGGGAAGCGAAGTCCTGGTAGTCCTTAACGATGGCGTTGAAAGTTTCCTCCGAGTAATCCACGAGATCCATCTTGTTGACCGCGACCACGAGATGCTGGATTCGGAGGAGGTTGGCGATGAAGGAGTGGCGTTTGGTCTGCTCGATAACACCTTTTCGGGCATCGATAAGGATGATGGCGACATTGGCGGTGGATGCGCCTGTGACCATGTTCCGCGTGTACTGGATATGTCCGGGGGTGTCCGCGATGATGAACTTGCGTTTCGGAGTGGCGAAGTAGCGGTAGGCAACGTCGATTGTAATTCCCTGCTCGCGTTCGGCTTTCAGGCCGTCGGTGAGGAGAGCCAGGTTCACGTTCTCGTCGCCGCGTTTTTTCGAGGAGACCTCCATGGCTTCGAGCTGGTCCTCGAAGATGGATTTGGAATCGTAGAGGAGACGCCCGATGAGGGTGGATTTGCCGTCATCTACTGAGCCGGCGGTGGTGAAGCGGAGGAGATCCATTACATTTCAATTTTCAAAATTCAACCATCAGGGAGGAAAGGTGCGGACTAATGCCCGTGTCGGGTTAGCGCCAGGGCGGCCTGGTATTCTTCGGTGAGGTGGAGTTTTTCGAGGTGGTGGTTGAGGAAGGTCTGGTCGAGATCCTGTTGTTCGATTATTCCGGCGATGTCGCGCAGGTGGCGCTGGTGGCGGGATTCCTTGTAGAACCCGAGCTTGTGGATGATGACATATTCGGGGGGGGCGAGGCTGATTTCGCAAGCGGGTGTGGGAACTCGACGGATGTGTTCGAGGGCCCATGGGAGGGCAGGATGGTTGCGTGAGAGGTAGATATCGGCTTTCAGGCCGGTGTGGTGGTGGATGATGTTGAAATGGCCGTTGGCTTCGCGGCGGGACTCGATGGCGATCACCTCGGTGGGCGGGAGGTAGTAATCTTCCTCAGGAAAAAGGGAGGGAAACCGGTCAATCTGGCTTGGGTCGGGCAGGACGACCATGTCTATGTCCAGGGTGTTGCGAGGTTCTCCGTAAATTGAACTCGCGACGGAGCCTGCGATCATATAGCGGATGCCTGACTTTTCCAACGGGGTTACAAAGAGGTTTATGAAGTCAGGATCTTGCATGGAGCCAGACTTGGGCGAGTTTGGTTTCGATTTCCTCGGGTGAGGCGCGTGGGAATTTCATTCTGAGTCCCATGCGCTTGAACTCGCGGGCTTGCCGGACGGTGGCAGCGAGGAGGTTGTATTTTTCCGTCAGGGACATGCCTTTCCAAATCGTGGTCTGTCGGGGGACTGGAGAGGACATAGGCTTCAGACTTTAAATTTTAAATTCCATTGGAGAGCTAGGACTCTGAAAAGGGGCTTCAAATCCCTCTTTGCATATTTAGAAGTAGCCTTCCTTTTTGCGGTCTTCCATGGCGGTTTCGGAGCGTTTGTCGTCGGAGCGGGTGCCTCTTTCAGTTTGGCGGGCGGCCGCGACTTCCGCGATGATGTCATCCAGGGTGGCGGCCTCCGAGCGGACGGCACCGGTGCAGGTGGCGTCGCCGATGGTGCGGAAGCGGACGACTTCTTTGGTGACTGTTTCGTGATCCTGTGGTTTTAGGAAATCGGTGACGGCAAGGAGAGTGCCGTTGCGCTCGAAAATCTCCCGTTCATGGGCGAAATAGATGGATGGGAGGGGGATTTCCTCGCGCTGGATATACATCCAGATGTCCATTTCGGTGAAATTGGAGAGGGGAAACACGCGGAAGTGCTCGCCTTCGTTCTTGCGTCCGTTGAAGAGGTTCCAGAGTTCCGGGCGTTGATTTTTGGGATCCCATTGGCCGAAGTCGTCCCGGTGGGAGAAAAAACGTTCCTTGGCGCGGGCTTTTTCCTCATCGCGGCGGCCACCGCCGAGGGCGGCGTCATACTGGTGTTTCTCGAGAGTGTCGAGGAGGGTGACGGTTTGGAGTTTGTTGCGGGAGGCGTTGGGGCCGGTTTCCTCGGTGACACGGCCGGAATCAATGGATTCCTGAACGGAGCCGACGACGAGCTGGGCACGGAGGAGTCTCACGAACTCATCGCGGTAGTGCATGGTTTCGTCGAAGTTGTGACCGGTATCGACATGAACGAGAGGGAACGGGGGGCGCGCTGGCCAGAAGGCTTTTTTGGCAAGCCATGCCATGACAATGGAGTCCTTGCCGCCTGAGAAAAGGAGGGCGGGATTCTCAAACTGGGCGGCGGTTTCCCGGAGAATGAAAATTGCCTCGGCTTCGAGCTGGTCGAGGTGGGAGAGGTTGTAATTGGGCATCTGGAGAAGTGATCAGTGATCTGTGCCGAGTGATCTGTGGAAGACCTTTGCTCGGAGCGCGGGCACAGGGATGCGGGCGGTTGCGCGAGTGGTCAAGCGAATAAGTAGTAATTGGAGTAAATTACTAATGAATGATTTGTGTCCCCAGCAAACTGGCTTTCAGACTTTCTCCCTGACAGCCTCCAGCAGTTCGATTGCGGCATCCTCAATGGAAAGTGATTCGGTATCCAGGATGAGATCCGGCGATTGCGGTGGCTCGAAGGAGCCGTCTTTTCCGGTGAAATGCTCGATCTCTCCACGTGCGGCTTTCGCGTAAAGTCCCTTCACGTCCCGTGTCTCGCAGGCTTCGTAGGAGGCCTTCACAAAGACTTCGAACAGGTTTTTCTCGCCAACGATTCCGCGTGCCAGATCGCGGAGTTCGCCGCGGGGAGTGATGGCGGAAACGAAGACGATGACGCCGTTCTCCACGAGGACTTTTGTGACTTCCGCGATGCGGCGGATGTTTTCGAGGCGGTCGTCGTCCGAGAAACCGAGGTTGGTGTTGAGGCCGGTGCGCATGTTGTCGCCATCCAGGATGACGGTGAAACGGCCCTGCTGGTGGAGGACGCGCTCAGCCGCGTTCGCGATGGTGGATTTTCCGGAACCGGACAAACCGCACATCCAGATGGCAAGGCCACGCTGTCCGAGGAGGGTCTCTTTGTCGTGGCGGTTGAGGAAGCGGTTGTGCTCCGGGTGGATGTTTTTCTGCACGTTGTGATGGGAGTGAGGTTCTCAGCCTTTGCCGATGATGAACGCTTCGAAGCCGTGTTCGGCGAGGGCGGCGACCGGGAGAATCGCGCGTCCGTCGAAGACGAAGGCGGGTTTGAGCATGAGGTCGTGGATGCGCGGGAGATCGAGATCGCGGAACTCGTCCCACTCGGTGAGGGTGGCGAGGGCGTGGGCACCTTTTGCGGCTTCGTAGGGGTCGGAGACGACTTCGACGTTGAAGTTGATGATGTCCTGGGGGACGCCGACCTCAAGGAGATCGCGGTGGATCGTTTCCTTGGGAACGCGCGGGTCGTAGATGATGACGTGGGCGTTTTCGGCAACGAGGTCGCGGCAGATGTTGATGGCGGCGGATTCCCGGGTGTCGTTGGTGTCCTTTTTAAAAGCGAATCCGAGGATGGCGATGCGCTTGCCGGAGACGGTGTTGAAGAGGGTGCGGACGATTTTCTCAACAAAGCGTGACTTCTGCCAATCGTTCATCGTGACGACCGAGCGCCAGTAAGCGGCGGCCTCGGGGAGGCCGAAGGATTCGCAGAGGTAGACAAGGTTGAGAATGTCTTTCTGGAAACAGGAACCCCCGAAGCCGACGGAGGATTTGAGGAATTTGGAGCCTATGCGCGAATCGAAGCCGATGGCTCGCGAGACTTCATCGACATCCGCTCCTGTGGCTTCGCAAAGTGCGGAAATGGAGTTGATGGAAGAAATGCGCTGGGCGAGGAAGGCGTTGGCAACGAGTTTGGAGAGTTCGGAGGAACCAGAGGTTGGTCGTGATGATGCGCTCGCGAGGCACCCAGTTGGCATACACATCGACCAGAGCCTGGAGGGCGGCCTGGCCTTCGGGGGTTTCCTCTCCGCCGATAAGGATGCGGTCGGGATTCTCCATGTCCTGGACGGCGGTGCCTTCGGCGAGGAACTCCGGGTTCGAAAGGACTTGGAATGTGGCTCCGGAGGTGTTGTTCGCGCCGAGAATGCTCTGGATGGCAGTGGCGGTTTTCACCGGGATGGTGGATTTCTCGACGATGATCTTGTCCGAATCCGAGACCTCCGCGATGAGGCGGGCGGCGGACTCGATGTAGCGGAGGTCAGCGGCGCGACCGGCTCCTATGCCGTAGGATTTCGTGGGAGTTCCAACGCAGACAAAGATGAGGTCGGCCGCGGCGATGGCGGGTTTGATCTCAATGCTGAAGTGGAGGTTCTTTCCGCGTGCGGACTCGACCACTTCCTTGAGGCCGGGCTCGTAAACGGGTAGAGTGTCGGAGTTCCAGGCGTCGATACGGGCTTGGTTGAAATCGCAGACGGTGACCTGGATGTCAGGGCACTTCGCGGCGATCATTGCCATGGTCGGCCCGCCGACATAGCCGGCGCCGAGGCAGCAGATGTTGGTAATTTTCATAGGTTCAGGTTCCCGACTTAAAATCCGGGGAATTCATCTAGCCACGCATGTGATCGCGGACGGTGTGATAAAGGAAAAGGGAATTGTAAGTGAGATAGCGTCTGAAAAGGCGACGGGGTTCCATGGCTAGTCGGTATGCCCACTCAAGTCCGGATTTCTGGAAAATGCCGGGAGCCTGTTTTACCTCGCCGGCGTGGAAGGCAAAAGCTGCTCCGATGCCGAAATATACGGCGGGTGGCAGGCGGTGTTTGTTGCGGGCGATCCAGTATTCCTGTTTCGGGCAGCCCAGGCCGACCCAGACGAGGGCGGCTCCGGACTCGCGGATGAGATCGCTGATTTTCTCAGTTTCGGCTTCCGACCAGTTTCCGAATGGTGGCGAGTAGATTCCCGCAATGGTGGCCTTCGGGAAATCGGTGGAGAATTTTTCGGTGAGTTTCTCCAGGGTGGATTCCTGTCCGCCAAGGAGGAAGTGGGTATGGGAAGTGGCCTCGGTGGCGGCGATGGTTCTCAACATCAAGGTCGGGCCATAGACGCGGTCAGTGAGTTTTTCGTTGATCGGAAGCCGCGCATTGACAGACCAGAGAAGGGGCATTCCATCCGGAGTGATCAGATCGAATTTCTCCATGGCCGCACCGAAATCCGGATTGTGGCGGGCAAGGGCGGCGACATGAGTGTTGGCGGCTTCGACGGCATAGGCACGGTCGGTTTTTCCGGCTTTCTCGAGGATCCAGGCGACTGCTCCGGCGTAGTCGGTGGCGGCCACCTTGAGACCGATGACGCTTTCAGTTCTCAAATGCCAGGACTGTTTGAAGCCGACCAGAGAGACGGCTCTCCGTTATTCCTTTGAGACGCTGACCTTGTGGCCGTGGGCACTCAGGAGGGCGTGGCGTTTCGCGGCATCCAGATCAGAGGCGACCATCTCGGCGCACATTTCCTCGACAGTGATCTCAGGAACCCAGCCGAGTTTTTCTTTCGCCTTGGTGGGATCCCCGAGAAGTGTCTCGACCTCAGCGGGGCGAAAATAGCGGGGATCGACCCGGACGATGATGTCGCCGACCTTTACGGCCGGTGAAAGGTCGGAGTCCGCGGAGCTCACAGTGGCGATCTCATCGACGCCTTGGCCGGAGAATTCCAACTCGATGCCGGCTTCCTTCGCGGACATGCGGACGAATTCGCGGACAGAGATCTGCTTGCCGGTTGCGATCACGAAATCATCGGGCGTCTCCTGCTGGAGCATCATCCATTGCATGCGCACATAATCCTTCGCATGACCCCAGTCGCGCAGGGCGTCCATATTCCCGAGAAAAAGGCAGTCCTCGACACCTTGCGCGATGTTCGCGATGGCGCGGGTGATCTTGCGGGTGACGAAGGTCTCGCCGCGGCGAGGCGACTCGTGATTGAACAGGATCCCGTTGCAGGCATACATGCCGTAGGACTCGCGGTAATTGACGGTGATCCAGTAGGCATACATTTTCGCGACCGCATACGGTGAGCGGGGGTAGAACGGAGTCGTCTCCTTCTGCGGGATTTCCTGAACCAGGCCGTAGAGCTCCGAGGTGGATGCCTGGTAGAAACGGGTTTTCTTTTCGAGGCCGAGAAAGCGGATTGCCTCAAGGAGCCGGAGCGTGCCCATCGCGTCGACATCCGCCGTGTATTCAGGGGCTTCGAAAGAGACCGCCACATGGGACTGGGCGCCGAGGTTGTAGACCTCATCGGGCTGCACCTCGGAAATGATGCGGGTGAGGTTCGATGAGTCCGTCAGGTCGCCGTAGTGGAGCTTGAAGCGTGCGTGCTCTACCTGCGGATCCTCGTAGATGTGGTCGATGCGCTGGGTGTTGAAAAGGGAGGCGCGGCGCTTGATGCCATGGACTTCATAGCCTTTTTCCAGAAGGAATTCAGCGAGGTAGGAGCCGTCCTGGCCTGTTATGCCGGTGATTAGTGCTTTTTTCATAAGTCGGTGTGTTCTTTTACAGGCGTGCGTCCCCGGTCTCGATGGAGCCGAGGAAGTCCTGGTATGCGTCGGCCAATCCGGTTTCGAAAGGGATTTCCGGAGTCCAGCCGGTGGATTGTATGAGTGAAATATCGAGAAGCTTCTTAGGGGTGCCGTCCGGCTTGGAGGGGTCGGTCAGAATTTCTCCATCATAGCCAACGGTGCGGGCGACGGTCTTGGCGAGATCCAAAATGGTGAGGTCGGAACCGGTGCCGACGTTGACCCAGTCGGGCGGGTTCTCCAGGGACAGAAGATGGAAGCATGCTTCGGCGAGATCATCCGTGTGAAGGAATTCGCGGCATGGCGTGCCAGTGCCCCAGATGGTGACGGAGGGGGCGCCGGCTTCCTTCGCCTCGTGGAAACGGCGAATGAGTGCGGGTATCACGTGTGAGTTCTCCGCGTGGTAGTTATCACCCGGGCCGTAGAGGTTGGTAGGCATGGCCGAATGGTAGAGCAGGCCGTGCTGGGCGCGATAGTGCTGGCACATCTTCAGGCCGGCGATCTTCGCGATGGCATAGGCCTCGTTGGTGACCTCCAACGGAGATGTGAGCAGGCAGTCTTCCGGCATGGGCTGGGGAGCCATTTTCGGATAGATGCAGGAAGAGCCGAGAAAAAGGACGCGGGGTATCGAAGCGCGTCGCGAGCCTTCGATGAGGTTCGCGGCGATGGCGAGGTTCTCGTAAATGAAATCCGCGGGATACGTGGAGTTCGCGTGTATGCCTCCGACCTTCGCGGCAGCGATGATGACAGTGTCCGGAGCGTTTCTTTTCAGGAAATCGAAAACGTCGGGCTGGGAGGTTAGGTCGAGCTCGGAGCGGGTTGCCTTGAGGGTCTCGACTCCTAACGCTTCCGCTTTGCGGACGAGCGCACTGCCAACCATGCCGCGATGGCCTGAGATGAAAATTTTGTTCATGATGGAAAATGCCGGGTGCCGGATGATCAGTGATCAGCGGGAAGAAAAGTGGTGTTTTCGTGGACAGGAATGTCCCGGCTCCTTTGTTGGCGGTTTTTGTCGAGGAGGAGGGTCAGGTTTTCGGCTTCTTCGAGCCATTGGAGTTTCTCGGGAAAGGTGGATTCGAAGCCGAGGAGGACGTTGAACATGTCGGAACCTTCGGCGGTACACCAGTACCATGGGTCTATCCCTTTGGTGAACTCAGGCATTGTCACTGCGGTAGGGGGCGAGTTTGTTGAGGTACGAGATGTCCAGTAGGTCTTTCTCCCGTCCGGCATCCCTCTTCATTTTCAGTAGGGTGGGGAGGCTGATGACGGGGATGGAGGTCAGATCGTCGATGGGCATGATGGTCGCGTTTTCCATTTCGGTATCGAAATCGAAAGGTTCGGAAATGAAGACGTCGATGGGGGTGCGGCGGTGTTGGTCACTGAAAAGGTTGAGGACGAGCATGTCCTTCTCCTCGTGCCAGCGCCGGCGGTTTTCCGCGACGGCGAACTCTGCGGGGGTGACGGGGACGCGGGGGAGGTAGCCGAGGGTGGCAAGGGTTTCGAGTGCGTGGCGGATGTTGCTCGGTTCCAGACTGATCACGAGATCAAGGTCGTTGGTGAAGCGTTGGTATCCGTGGGCGTTCACGGCGAGGCCGCCGACGACAAGGTAGCGAATGTCCGCGTCCTGGAGCAGGCGGGCTACTCGATGCACGCTGTGCAGTTCCATTTTTCAAGGGAGGGGGAAGGGGTGAGCGAAGGTCGCCCCCGCTACCGTCAGGAAAAGCGTTTGATGAGTTTTTCTGAGGCGGTGAGAGCCATGGCGGTAACCTGATCCATGTTGTAGTAGCGGTAGGTGGCAAGGCGACCTATGAAAGTGGTACCGGTCTCGGCGGCGGCGAGGCGCGCGTACCTTCCGTAGGCGGCGGCGGCGTCTGGAGCGGGAACGGGATAATAGGGTTCTTTCGAGGTATCCCAGTCGTCGGGAAATTCCCGGACAATGGTGGAGGCGTCTGTTTTCTGGCCGGTCGCGTGTTTGATCTCGACGATACGGGTGAACGGAATGTCTTTTCCCGGGTAATTCACCTGCATGGCCGGCTGCCAGAATCCGGTTTTCCCGGAAATTTTTTCCCGTGGGGCGAGTTCCTCGGCTGAGAAGGACTCATGCTCGAAGCGGAGAGAGCGGTAAGGAAGGGCTCCGAATTTCCTGTCGAAGTATTCGTCAATAGCCCCGGAGAAAACGAGGTGATCATGGGGAAACCGGTCGCGAGCCTCCTGCCAGCTGGTATTGAGATGGAGGGTGGTGGCGGGGCAATCCGCGAGGATATTTTCAATCAGGGCGGTGTATCCGTTTTTAGGCAGTGCCTGGAAGGATTCGGAGAGGTAACGGTCGTCGCGGTTCGTCCGTATGGGGATGCGCCCGCACACGGATGCATCGAGTTCGCGCGGGTGGCGTTTCCACTGCTTGAGAGTGTAGCCCTCGAAGAAAAGTTCATACAGCCGGGATCCTACCTGGGACAGGATCACCTCTTCGGAGTTCTTTGGATCGGCGATATCGTGGCGGTTTCTGGCGATGTAGGCTTCAAAATCTGCGGTAGTCGCCGGCTTGCCGATGAGGGTCTCGAAGGTGTTCAGATTTACGGGAAACGGCCAATACTTCCCCTCGGTGAAGGATTTTATCGTGTAATCGACCGGGTGCCACTCGGTGAAGCGGGACAGGAAGTCGAGAATTCGCCGGGAGTTTGTCCGGAAATAATGCGGGCCGTAATTGTGGATGAGGACGCCGGCCTTGTCGAAGGAGTCGTGAGCGTTTCCGGCGAGGTGCGGGCGGCGATCGACGATGGTGCAGGAATGCCCGGCATTGGAGAGTCCGTGGGCGGCGACGACTCCTGAGAAACCGGCACCAATTATCAGGAAACGCATCGGGAAACGGGCTGGCACGCTGCCGCCCTTGGTCGATTTCTCCAAACACTGGGAGAAAAACCTTGGACTGGACTAATGGAATTGGGACGCGCCCGGTCTGACCGGTCACGCACCTGATGGAGAGGCAGTCCGGCTGCTTGTTCAATGAAAAATGAACAAAGTTTCGGGCATGTCGGTGTGGTCAGAAACGTGGGATCGGTTTGCCGGGAAGTAGAATCGAGAAAAGATCGAGATCGACGGGCTGTGTCTGGCCAAGGAAGTCCAGCAGCACCTTCACGCGCTCAACGGCCGGAGCCACGCTCTGGATGGTGCCTTTCATACCCTGGAACTGGGCCGTGGGCGATCTCCACCTCGTCGCCCACACCCACCGCCGGGGCGACGGTGATCAGTTCCTTGTCCTCTTTCGCCTGGTTGCCAACCTGCGAGATCAGCGAGATGACGAAATGCTCCGGCACATCGGGAATTTCAGTACCAAAGCGCACCAGCCCCCTCACGCCCTGGCAGAAAGTGACGGCGCGCTCCATTTCCAGCAGGTCGAATTTCGCTAACAGGTATCCTGGGAAAAGCGGCTCCAGCCACCAGACCTTACCACGCCTTGTGGCCTTGCGGTACTTGATCCGCGGGCAGAAGACCTCGATCCCCTCCAGTTCGCGAAGGTGCTTCGCGGCGATGTGTTCGCGCTTGGTCTGCGTGCGGACGCAGAACCACTTCGGAACGTTCTGTTCAGCCTCGCTCATTGGCCCAGAATCCTCTGCAGAACCGGCAGCACCTGGCCGCCGCGTTTCATCCATGCCTCCAGGCGGTCGATCCTGTCGGTGAAAAATTCCCTCTCTGCCGGATCCACTGACCTGTCGGCGGTTTCCTGAAGGCGCCGTATCTTTTCCTTCCCGCTGTCCAGATGGGGTCGCACCTGTTCCCGGATGAATCCCCCGACCAGGCGTTTCAATTCCACGGCCGGCTCATAGTATGTCCGCCGCTCCCCGGATTTTCCAGTTTCCCTGACCGCCCCAAGCGCACGAAGTGTGCGCAGACCCTGACTCGCAGAGCCTTTGGAAATACCCAGAAGCCGGACGAGGTCGTCCAATGAAAGTGGCTCTGCCACAATGAAAAGAAGACCGTAGATCTCCCCCAGTGACCGCGGGAGCCCAAGCACCCGCACTCCGTCCACGAAGAAATCGACCACCTGCTGCTGGAGCGATGTCAGTTTGCCGTTTCCGGCTTCCGGAGTATGCGCGGGCAGTTCCAACTCCCCTGATTATCCGCAAGCGGCACTTTGTTCAAGTTTTTCTGAACAAACCGGATGCCTCCGGACATCGCGGCTCAGATCATGTCCCTGGTGATCCTGTAGCTGGCCGCGCATCTCGGGCACTGGACGGAAATCTCATTCTCACCCTGGAAAAGTTCGTCGGGTCTGTCCCGCCAACCGCCGAGGATAGGGACGATCCTCTCCACCGTGCACCCGCAGTGGAAGCGGAACGGACGCGTCTCCAGCAGATTGGTTTCCTCGGTCTCCGTGATCTTCGCGACGTCTTCCACGGTGAGACCTTCCAGCCACCCGATGTCCGCGTCAGGCTGGGCGGCGATCAGGACGAAATTCTCATCGTCCAACCGGAAGGCGCGCGCCGGGCGTTGCTCGGACTGGTCGTAGAATTGCGCGATCCACGCCACCGGATCCCGCCCCTCAACCTCCAGCGTGGAAGTGCGCGGCTCGGGATCGTTGACGACGGTGGTCTGGGAGTAGAAGAAATTCCTGTCCGGCTCCCTGATGTCCTTGGTGAAAACCCGGCCCGTCACATTGGCATCGCCGGATGATCCGGTCACGAAAACGTTGATACGCGGCGCGCGCAGATTCGCCGTCCATGCGATCGTCTCGTTCCACGGACGGGCTGTGAGGTGGAGTGCAAGCACCGCCAGCGCGTCCTTGAGCATCTGGTCGAGTTCCGCCGTGTAGCGGATCGCGTGATCCGCCAGGTGGAGATAATAGTCCGTGTAAATATCCGTGAACTGCCCCCGCACCATCAGACAGTTCCGGTGGCGGACGAAGATGGATTCGATTTTCGTGAAATCCTCGGGAGCTGGCATGGCGGCGGGAAACTGGAAGTCATGCCGCGCCGTGTCAAGGCCACGCCTACGCATCGCTCCCGCTTACCGTCCTCACCGCACGCAGTCGTTCCGCAGGGTCATCGACCGCCGGCAGGATCTTCAGCGACTTCGAAAATGATCTCGCTCATGTCCGCGCCCTATGGTTTCAGTGCTGGGCCCGCAAGCTTTGCGATCACGCTCCCGGCAGCTCGATGAAGCCTTCCAGCTTCCGGATGCGGGTGGGGTGGCGCATTTTGCGGAGGGCTTTGGCTTCGATCTGACGGATGCGCTCGCGGGTGACCTGGAACTGGCGGCCGACTTCCTCGAGGGTGCGGCTGTAGCCGTCCTTGAGGCCGAAGCGTTGTTCGAGCACCTCGCGCTCGCGCTCGGTGAGGGTGTCGAGCACGTCCTTGATCTTGTCCTTGAGCATGGAGAAACCGGCTTCTTCCATCGGGTTGTCGGCGGCCTTGTCCTCGATGAAGTCGCCGAAGCTGGTATCATCGGAATCGCCGACGGGCGCCTGGAGGGATATCGGCTGCTGCGCCATTTTCAGAACGGCGCGGACACGCTCGACGGGAAGGTGGATTTCCTCGGCGATCTCTTCCGGGGAAGGTTCGCGGCCGTATTCCTGGACGAGCTGTTTCTGCACGCGCATCAGCTTGTTGATCGTCTCGATCATGTGGACAGGGATGCGGATGGTGCGCGCCTGGTCCGCGATGGAGCGGGTGATGGCCTGGCGGATCCACCATGTCGCGTAGGTGGAGAACTTGTAGCCGCGGCGGTATTCGAATTTCTCCACCGCTTTCATAAGACCCATGTTGCCTTCCTGGATAAGATCGAGGAAGGACAGGCCGCGGTTGGTATATTTCTTGGCTATGGAAATGACGAGACGCAGGTTGGCCTCGACCATCTCGGTCTTGGCCTTGAGAGCGTCCTTCATATACTTGCGGAGCTCCTGGTAGAGAGGCTCGAAGGTCTCGTCGTTCAGCCAGGCGCGTTGCTGGACTTCGCGCATCTTGCTGACGAACTCGCTGTCATCGGGGTGGGTGGAAAGCCGGCGGGAGTATCTCCAGAAGCGCTCGATGTATTCGTCCACGCCCTCGCAGAAATCCTCGACCACCTTCTGCTTGTAGTAGAAGCGGACGTAGATGCGGTGCATGGTGCCGAGGTTTTTCTCGAAGGTCTCCTCCATCTTCTTCTTGCCGCGCGGGCTTTTTCCGGAGAGCTGGCGGAAGATGTTGTCGTTCTCCTCGTGGAGCGCCCGGAGCTGGTCGCAGAGTTTCGGGAGACCTTTCATGTAGCGCTCGCGGGACTCGATCTTCTTGTCGAGGATCACGCGGTCGAAGCGCTCCTTCCCTTTGATGAGCTTGTCGGCGAGTTCGAGGTAGCAGTCGGTGATGAAGCCGAACTGGTGGAGGTTTTTCGAAACCTCGATCTCGGCGTCCTCGATGCGTTTGGAAATCTCCACCTCCTGCTCGCGGGTGAGGAGCGGCACCTGGCCCATCTGCTTGAGATACATGCGGACGGGATCGTCCAGGATGTCGAGCTTCTGGTCCGCCTTGACCTCCTCGTCCCCGTCATCGCCCTCGTCGCGTTTCTTGTCCTTGAAACGGTCCACCTCGGAGGCGTCGATGATGTCGAACTCCATGTTACGGAGTCGCTCCATGATGGCCTCCACGTCATCGGGATCGACGAGATCGTTGGGGAGGATCTCGTTGATGTCGTCGTAGGTGAGGTATTCCTGCTCCTTGGCGAGCTTGATGAGCTCGCGGATCTTCTCCTGGATCTCCGGGGTATCGATGCGGCGCTTGGCCGCTTTTTTCGGCTTCTCGGCGACTTCGGCGGGAGCCTTTTTCTTGCGATCTTCGCCGGTGCGACGGCTTTGGATTTCGGAGCGGCTTTCGCGGGTGCCGCGGCCTTCGCCTCTTTCTTCGCGGCGGGCTTTTTCACGGCAGTCTTCGTCGCCTTGGCCGGTGCGGCTTTCTTGGCGGGCTTGGCCGTTTTTTTCGCGGCGGACTTTTTGGCGGAAGATGTGGATGGCATGAGGAGCTTGGCGGCTGGCGGGCGGGATGTCAGGAGACAATTCACCCATTAGATGGGCACACACGAAAATTTCGCGGGCGGGCGGAATGAAGAGGGCAATCGCGGTAGCGTCAAGAGATTTGTTCAATGATATCGCCGGTCGTGGCGTGCCGCATATCCCTTTGACTTGAACGGACTCTTGGCGGTAGTTGGCGCCGACCGGGGTCAGGATGCGGCGCAGCCTCCCCCTCTCCACCCGGTTTTGCCGTATTTATGAACAACCACCACTCGCACGCCTGGCCAAGGGTGGACGGCCGCGTCCACAGGATCGCCTGTCATTTCTGCGATACCTGCCATGTGGTCGATCTGATCGACGAGGGGCAGGCGGCGCACTGCCAGGAGTGCGGGCAGGTGCTCTACCGGAACAGGAAGTCCAGCCTGCCCAAGGCCGCGTCGTTCGGATTCACCGCACTCTGCCTTCTGGGGATGGCTCTCCTTTTCCCTTTCATCTCCATGAACGCGCTCGGGAACAAGAGCTCCGTCTCGGTCTCCGGCGCGGTGGTGAGCCTTTGGCAGACAGGCGGGGAGATCATCGCCATCGCCATCCTTGTTTTCGTGATCACCCTGCCGCTGCTTCTCATCCTGTCCCTGCTTTACCTTAGCGTCCCGCTACTGGCGGGAAAGGCCGCCCCGTTCGCCACGGGGGTGATGCGCTGGTTCCAGATGTTCCAGCCATGGGTGATGGTGGAGGTGTTTTTCCTGGGTGCGATCATCAGTCTGCTGAAGCTCGTGAAGCTCGCCGAGGTGGATCTGGGCATAGGCTTCTGGTCGGTCGCCGGTCTGATGATCTGCCTGGCCGGGGCGGTCGGCGGCATCGACAGGGTGGAGCTGTGGGATCGCATCGAGCTGGCGAAATCAGGAAGGGGGAAAGCTTGAGCCACCGTCTGAAAAGCGCTCTCGAATCCGGGATGGCCAGCTGCCACACCTGCCTGAAGGTGAGCGAGGCCTCGGCGCATGTCTGCGACCGCTGCGGCTCCCCCCTGCACGCGCGGAAGGAGAAAAGCATCGAGCACACCATCGCCTACGGGATCGCCGGCATCCTGGCATTCATCCCGGCAAACCTCCTGCCCATCATGGTGGTGACCCAACTCGGCAGTGACGAGAACTCCACGATCATCGGCGGGGTCGCGACTTTCTGGCAGATGCATGCGTATCCGGTGGCGGTCATCATTTTCATCGCGAGCGTCATGATCCCGGGTCTGAAATTCATCGCCATAGGCGTGCTCACCGCCGCCGCCACCGGACACCTGAAGATCGACCCGGCGCGCGCGAACAAGATCTACTGGCTCACCGAGCTTGTCGGACGCTGGTCCATGGTGGATGTTTTCGTGGTCGCCATCCTCGTCGGTCTCATCCAGATGGGCAACCTCATGACCATTCGTCCCGGCGGCGCGGCCATCGCCTTCGGCCTGATGGTCATACTCACAATGCTTTCGGCCCACTCATTCGATCCCCGTCTCATCTGGGACCGCATCCGCAACTCCGAACCATCATGACAGACCCTTCCGCAGAAGAAAGCCATCCGCAGGTGAAAACCGGGAAACGATTCAATCCCGTCTGGATCGTCCCCATCGTCGCGCTACTGCTCGGCCTCTGGCTGGTGAAACGCAGCCACGATGAGAAGGGCGAGACCATCTCCGTCCGTTTCGAAAACGCGGCCGACCTGGCCGTCGGCAAGACAGAGGTGAAATGCCGCAACGTCACCATCGGCAAGCTCGAGGACATCCTTCTCAACGACAACCTGGACGTCGATACCACACTGCGCATCAAGCCGGACCACATGCACCTCGTCCATGAGGGATCGCAGTTCTGGGTCGTCCGCGCCCGCGTCCAGGGCAGCTCGGTCTCCGGCCTCTCCACGCTCATCAGCGGCGCGTACATAGAGCTGGATCCCGGCCCCATGGATAAGGATCCCGGGAAAAAACGCGAGTTCGTCGGCTTGGAGAATCCACCCCTTACACCCGGCAGCGTGCCCGGCCTGCGCCTCGTGCTGGAGGCGAAAAAGCCCGGCTCGGTGGATGTCGGCAGCGGCATCTATTTCCGCGATACGGTGGTCGGGCGCATCGAGAGCCGCGAGTTTTTTCCCGATGAGAAGACCGTGCGCTTCGGGGCGTTCATCGAGGAGAAATTCGCCGAACTGGTGACGGACGAGACGCTTTTCTGGAAAACCAGCGGCATCAAACTCGATGTCGGCACGGAGGGATTCAACCTTGAGCTGCCCTCGCTGGACTCGCTGGTCTCCGGGCGTGTCTCCATCGATTACCCGGAGGAAGGGCTGGAGGGCACCCCGCTTGACGACGGCGCGACGACCATTCTCCATGACAACGCCGAGCAGGCGGAGGTGAGCCGCTTCAAGGGCGGCACCGAGTTTCTCCTGCTGGTGGACCAGTCACTGCGCGGTCTGAGGAAAGGCGCGCCCGTCGAGTTCCGCGGAATCAAGATCGGCCGCGTCGCGGAGATCTCCTACTCGCTCATCGAGGACGCGGCGATCGAGGAAATGCCCGTCCTCATCCAGCTCGATACCCGGCTGCTTGAGAAAAACTTTCCCTCGAACCTCATCGACGAAGACGCCGCCGGTTTTTCGGACGCGATCTCCCGCCGCCTCCGCGCCTCGCTTCGCTCAAGCAGTCTGATCACGGGCCAGCTTTTCGTGGATCTCGACTACTACCCCGCTATGGGTGAGGTCGCCGCACAAACCCGCGGCGGATACACCGTGCTGCCGACGGTCGAGTCCGGCCTCGGCCGCCTGGAGGACAAGGTGGCCGCACTGCTCGACAAGATCAACGGCCTGGGTCTGGAAACACTCATCGCGAATTTTTCCGAAACCTCGGAACAGACGACGAAGACCCTCGCCAGTATCGACAACACCCTTACGGCCGACGAGGGCGTGGTCGCCGACGCCCAGGCCACCCTCAAGGAAATGAACGAAACCGTCTCCGCGTTGAGAACCATCCTCGCGAGCGAAGAGACCCAGGCCATTCCCGCCGATCTGCGCCTCACCCTCGCCAATCTCAACTCCACCCTCGAGCCGCTTTCCAACGACGGAGCCATCTACGGGGATCTCCGTAGGACACTCGACGAGCTGCGCGGCACCGTCCGGTCCATCGACAGGCTGGTCACCGAGCTGGCCGACAAACCGAACTCCCTCCTCTTCGGCAAGGACCCGAACACCAACAAGATCCCCCGCGCCCGCCGCTGAAGCCCCTACCCACCATCCCATGAGATTTCTCACCACAATCCTCGCCGGCCTGCTCATCGCCTCATGCGGTGGCGGGGGCAACTACTACGTCCTCGCTCCCTCCGGAAGCGCGCCCTCGCGCGGCGGCCCCGGCATCGGTATTGGCCCCGTCAACATGGCGGACTACCTCCAGGAAAGGCCGTATCTCGTTTTCCAGAGCACTCCGACGAAAATGGAAGTTTCCGACAAGCACCGCTGGGCCGGCGATCTCGGCGGAAATTTCAGCCGCACCCTCGGCACCGATCTGGGGATACGAATGGGCACGGGAAACATCCGCCAATACCCCTTTCCAAAAGAGGCCGAACTCCGCTACCAGATCACCGTGGATGTGAACCGCTTCCACGGGACCGCGGATGGCGACGCCGTCCTCGAAGCATCCTGGCGCGCCTACGCCCTTCCCAGCAGCCGCCTCATCGCCAGCAGGACGTCCACCTTGCGCGAACCGCTCACCGAGGACGGTTTCGAGAAACTCGCCGAGGCTCAGAGCCGCCTGGTCGATCAGCTCGCGGCGGAGATCGCGCGGGAGCTGAGGTGATGCCCGCCGCCTGATAGATCCCGCTCCGCAACGCGTAGACCGTTCCATGGAAACCGACATCAGATGATACGCTGGTTCGCAAAAAACGACATCGCCGCGAATTTCCTGCTGTTCGGGATTCTCGCGTGGGGCATCTGGTCCGCTACGGAGAAGGTGGCGCTGGAGGTGCAGCCCGCGTTCCAGCCGGAGCAGATTTTCATCCAGGTGGAATACCGGGGCGCCAGTCCGGAGGATGTGGAGAAAGCTGTCGTGCTGCCCATAGAGGCGGCGCTGGAAGGGCTTTCAGGAGTGAAGACCATCGAATCCAGGGCGGACGACGGGGAGGCGCGGGTGGTCGTGTATTCGGAATCGAAGCAAAGGCTCAAAGGTCTCCTCGAGGAGGTGAAGACCCGGGTGAACCGAATCAACAGCTTTCCCGACGAGGTCGATCCTCCGCGCGTTTCCATCCCCGACAGCAGCCAGTGGTTCGACGTCATCAAGATCGCGGTGGTCGGCGATATGGACGAGGCGGATCTTCTCCACGCCGCGCGGTCGGTGCGCGATGATCTCATCGCCATGAACGGGATCTCCCAGGCATCCGTGCTGGGCGCGTCACCTCTTGAGATTTCCGTGGAGGCGGATCCCCTGCTGTTGCGCGCCTACGATCTCACCTTCTCCGATCTCGGCGACGCGATCCGCAAGTCCTCCAACGATCTCCCCGCCGGGCGCATCCAGACGGATGAGGGCAGACTAACGATTCGCTCGAAGGGCCAGGCCTACACCCGTGCGGATTTCGAGAAAATCGTCATCAGCAACAGCAAGGGATCGGAGGTGAGGCTCTCTACCGTCGCGACGGTCACCGACGGCTCCGAGGAGAGTAAGAAGATCATGCGTTTCAACGGCGAGCCCTGCCTCCTTGTTGAGGTGCTGCGCCTCGGGAACGAGAACGCCCTGGAGATCGCCGCGAAGGTGAAAGACTATGTCGCCTCCGCGGATCAGCGTTTCCCGCAGGGCGTGTCGCTCTCCGTCTGGGACGATTCATCCGAAGAGCTGGAAGGGCGGCTGGGCACCCTCCTCACATCCATGCTCCAGGGGGGTATCCTGGTGCTGGTGGTGCTCGGACTGTTTCTCAGACCCATGCTCGCGTTCTGGGTAACGCTCGGCATACCCGTCGCCTTCGCCGGCGGCCTGATCGTCATGCCTTATGTCGGCCTCACCGCGAACGTGATGTCGATTTTCGGTTTCATCATCGTCATCGGACTGGTGGTGGATGATGCCATCGTCACGGCGGAAAACGTCTATATCAAGCTCAAGGAAGGCATGGATCCGCTTGAGGCCGCGACCGAGGGCACCGTGGAAGTCGCGACACCCGTTACCTTCGGGGTCATCACCACCATCGTCGCATTCGTGCCGCTGATGTTCTTCGAAGGTTTCTACGGAGCGTTCACAAAACAGATCCCGCCTGTCGTCGCGGCTGTTCTCGTTTTCTCGCTGATCGAATCGAAGCTCGCCCTGCCCTGCCACCTGAAGCATGTGAAGGTGCATCGGCGGAAGCTCAACGTGGCGGAGCGTTTCCAGAAACGCATCGCCGACAGCCTGGAACGGTTTGTCGAAAAAATCTACGATCCCGTCCTCCGGCTCGCAGCCCGCCACCGCTACATCACCCTCTCGCTATTCCTCGCGTTTGGCATGGCTTCGGTGGGTTATTTCTCCTCCGGGAAAATGGGTTTCGTGAACATGCCGTCCATAGACAGGAACCGCATTGTCGCGATGATACGCCTGCCCTCGGATACGAAAGTGGAGATCACCGATATCCGGACCAGGCAGGTGGAGCGCGCGCTGGAGCAGGTGAAAAAGGAATTCACCGATCCGGCCACAGGCGAATCCCTCATCACCGACACCCTCACCACCGCGGGCGGCTGGTCGGGGGGCGATGGCGTGGATCCGCGCACGGGCTTCGTCGTCATTGGTGTGACGGATCCGGGGAAACGCTCCGAGCCGGGCCGAAGAATTCCGAGATCGCCGCCCGCTGGACGGAACTCATAGGGGAGATGCCGGACGTGCAGGATTTCTGGATTTCCGGAGACCGCGGGCGCGGCATGGGCGGGGATGACGATCTGGAGTCCCTCTCCGTGGAGATCCGCGGCCGCGACACGGAGGACAAGGACGGGGTGGTGCGCGAGATCGAGGACATGCTGGAATCCTACGACGGCATCGAAAGCGCGTGGAGCAGCTCCGCGGGCACCAGCGACGAACTGCTCATCACCATCCGCCCGGAGGGCGAGGCTCTGGGTCTCACCCAGCAGGCACTTTCCCGCCAGGTTCGCGGCGCGTTTTTCGGAGAGCAGGCGCAGCGGGTCCAGAGGGAGCGTGACGACATACGCGTGATGGTCCGGCTGCCCCTCGCCCAGCGCGAGTCGCTTGCCACCCTGGACAGCCTGCGCATCCGCACACCCTCCGGCGGCCAGGCGCCCTTCAGCTCCGTCGCCTCCGCGACCTACGTCAAAGCGCGGTCGAAGATCGAACGGGTCGATGGCTCCCAGGTCACGGAAATTTCCGCGAAGCCTGTGGATGAGAGCATCGATGTCGTCGCCATATCCAAGACCCTGGCCCCGGAGCTGAACCGCATCCTCAACAACCACCGCGACCTCTCATGGCGCTACACCGGATACGTCGCCGATCACGAGGATACGAAGAAACGCTCCATATACGGCGGCCTCGCGCTTTTCTTCGTGCTCTACGCCCTCCTCGCCATTCCGTTCCGCTCCCTCTACCAGCCGGTCTTCGTGATGCTCGCCGTTCCCTTCGGGGCGATAGGGGCGCTTTTCGGCCACATCATCATGGACATCACCCCGTCCTACCTTTCCATCTTCGGGATACTCGCACTGGCCGGAGTCGTCGTGAACGATTCGCTGGTGATGGTGGATTTCATCAACCAGAAGAAGCGAGCCGGGGAGGATCTGTTCGAAGCAGTCATCGCCTCCGGCACCCGCCGCTTCCGCCCCATCTTCCTCACATCCGCGACAACCTTCGCGGGACTGATGCCGCTACTTTTCGACCGGTCGCTGCAGGCGCAGTTCCTCATCCCCATGGCGGTCTCCCTGGCATTCGGCATTCTTTTCGCAACCGCGATCACCCTTTTCCTCATACCGTGCGCATACCTTGCCGCGGAGGAAATCCGTGCGGTTCTCGGAAAAGGCTGGGTGTGGTGGCGCTATCCGAACGGGAAACCTGTGGAGGAAGATTCCACAGCGACAGCAGCCGAGTGACCTCCGTTGCCAGTATGGCTTGCATCCTGACTCCGCAGCGGCGATTGAATGGGCGTGGACCGGCTGGTTTCTGATCGCATCGACACTGCTTGCCGCCGTGGCCGGGACGCGGGGGCTGCTGGTATTGAGGCACGGCCAGAAGAGCCCCTGGACTGTCTGGTGGATGATAGGCGTGCTAGCCGGCCAGATCGGCTATCTGGCGGTGCGGGGAGAGATGCGCGGTGCCTGCCCGCTCAGGAGCATCGCGGAAATTTCCGTTTTCCTCGCCTGGTCACTGACGGTTTTCTTTCTGCTTATAGGGCCGGTTTACCGGATTTCCCTGCTTGGTGTTTTCACCGCTCCTGTGGTTGTGATTTTCCAAGGTCTCGCTCTTCTGCCGGGCGGGCTGGATCCTTTTCCCGGCCGGGTAGCTGAGACGACGATCTGGGGCGAGACCCATTCCGCGATGTCCGTGCTCGCATACGGCGCACTGGCACTGGCAGCGGTAGCCGGAGTCATGTTCCTTGTCCTTGACCGGCAGTTGAAGGAGCACCACCTGAAAAGCGGTCTTTTCAGAAACCTGCCACCCGTGCGCGAGCTTCTGGTATCGCTCGAAAGGCTGCTCTGGCTGGGGATGATCCTGCTGTCCCTTGGGATCATAGCGGGCATCCTGATGCCGCACGAGACGCCTGGCGCCTGGAAGCATGTTCTTGCCGCCACCGGTGCCTGGAGCGGATACGTGGCGCTGATGTCTATCAAACGTGTCCGGGGTGTCACGGGGCGCAAGTTCGCGTCGGGAGCCGTGATCCTGTTCGTCCTTTCGCTTGGAGTCTTCGCTTTCGTCTGATGGAAATCGTCTGCCTGGGATTGAATCACAAGACCGCGCCAGTAGAGGTGCGGGAAAGATTCGCCGTGGGAGCCACGAGGCTGGGCGAAGCGTCACGGAACCTGCTCGAGATGGCTCGCGCCCCGGAGGGCGTCGTGGTCTCGACCTGCAACCGGACGGAGTTCTACCTCGCCGCGGAGAGTTCCCCGGCGGCCATGGAAAACCTGGAGAACTGCCTCGCGGATAAAGTCCACGGCCACGAGGAGCCGTTCTACCGCTACGAGAAAGCGGAGGCCGCCAGGCATCTCTGCAAGGTGGTGAGCGGGCTGGACTCCATGCTAGTAGGCGAGACGGAAATTTTCGGCCAGGTGAAGCAGGCGTATAAGGCGGCGCACGAGGCGGGAGCGACCGGCTCCATCCTCAACAGGCTCTTTCAAAAAGCCTTCAGCGTGGGCAAGAAGGTCCGCACCCAGACATCCATCCAGGAGGGATCCACATCCATCGGGAACGTCGCGGTGGAGCTGGCGGAGAAAATTTTCGGCCATCTGAAAAACAGCGAGGTCATGGTTCTCGGAGCCGGCGAGATGAGCCGCCTCACCGCCCAGGCTCTTGTTTCGCGCGGGGCGAAATCCGTCATTGTAGCGAACCGCACCCACGACCGCGCCATCGAGCTCGCGAACGAGATGAAAGGCCGCGCCGTGCGATTCGATGACTGGCTCGGGGTTCTGAAAAACGTCGATGTCGTCATCTCATCCACCGGCGCGCCCCACACGATCATCCACCGGGAGGAGATCGAGTCCGTCCGCCGCGCCCGGAAATTCCGCCCGCTTTTCCTGATCGACATCGCCGTCCCCCGCGACATCGCCCATGACTGCGGCGAGATCGAGGAGGTCTATCTTTACGACATCGATGCCCTCGAGCAGCTTGCCGACGAGGCGAAATCCCGCCGCCTCCTGCAGATTATCGAGTGCGAGAAAATCATCGATTCGGAGCTGGCCAAACTGCTGTGACGCGTCGGCCTTCGGGCACGGCGATCAGCCAACGATCCCGGATACATCCAGCAGATACATCTGCCGCCCGTCGCCGCCGTGGGGTGAATCGATGGTCACGGATTTCCCGGTGCCGACCGGTA
Source organism: uncultured Verrucomicrobiae bacterium (assembly GCA_963758175.1). Taxonomy (GTDB): domain Bacteria; phylum Verrucomicrobiota; class Verrucomicrobiia; order Verrucomicrobiales; family Akkermansiaceae; genus Luteolibacter. The sequence goes on along the minus strand of CAVWUI010000001.1, from coordinate 154,770 downwards.
GGAACGTGTTGTCGCCGTTCACCTTCATCTCCTTTTTGCAGAAGATCTCCGTTTCCCCTGTCTTGTCGCCAATTCCGACATATCCGTAGCCGGGGCGCGGCCTCTGGAGTCTCCCGAAATCAAGCGACAGCGCCCGTTTCCCGTCCGGGCTGACCGTGTAGATCGCGGTGGGAGTGGGCGGGTTTCAAAAGGAAGTCCCGGACGGACATGTTCCGCAAACCTAACCACCGTTGGCCTTCTCCGAAAGCTTGCGAACATATTCCCGGATCAGCGCCGCCGATTTCTTCCCCGCGGAGCCATGATCGACCCCTGGCATCTCATGGAACTCGACAGAGGGATGCTTCAGGTTTTTCAACGTCACCGCGAAGAACTCGTTCTCCTCCACCCGCGATGGATACTCGATTTTTCTATCACCGGTGATTACCTGGATTGGCGGAAGATTTTTCGAGACGAAATGCAGCGGCGCGTATCTGTCGATAGTCGGAACCAACCCGTCGTTCTTGTTTCCGAGCAGCTCCTTCACATGGAAATGGGTGGTGACCTGCGCGCTCACCGGAATCAGCCCCGCCAGAGCCATGTTGGAAATCCCGTGCGGCTCCAGCCATTTCGCATCCATCCCGACCATCAGGGCCAGATACCCGCCCGCCGAGTGACCGCTTACGTAAACCTTGCCGGGATCGCCCCCGTATTCCGCGATATGCTTCACCGTCCAAGCGGTCGCCGCCGCCGCGTCTTCGATGAAATCCGGCAACCTCCCCTTTGGTGACAGACGGTAGCTGGCCGCGACTACCGCGATGCCATTGTCCTCCAGATCGAGAAAATACCGCTCTCCGGCTGTCAGTCCTCCCCCGTGGAACCAAACCAGCGTCGGGAAACCGGACTCACCGGACGGATACCGGATGTCCAGCTTGCACTGCGCTCTCTGATAGTCATCCGCGTCTTCGAGCGCCACCTCGTCGTAATAGAAGATGCCTGATTTTGTCACGGCAGCGTCAGGGGTTTCCTTCGCGTGGAGAAACTGAAACAACAGCAGGCAGGGGATCAGGGCTTTCATTTCCATAACCATGGAGAGAATCGCGATTGTCCGGAAGCCTCGATTCTGGTTTCTATTCCTTGCGTGCCACTCGTGAAAAAATCCACCTACGAAGCCCCGGTCTGGCTCGCGGGCGGCCACCTGCAAACCATCCATCCCGTCCTTTTCCGGAAAGTCCCACTCGTCACCGGGCGCAAGGAACGTCTGGAACTGGACGACGGCGACTTCCTCGATCTGGAATGGGCGGGGAAGGACGGGGAAAGGCTCGCCATCATCTCCCACGGGCTGGAGGGCTGCTCCCGCGCGAAATACGTGCAGGGCATGGCCGGTGCCCTCCTGAGACGCGGGTGGGATGTCCTCGCCTGGAACTACCGGGGCTGTGGCGATCAGCCGAACCGCCTGACCACATTCTACCACAGCGGGAAAACCGAAGACCTGGATCTCGTTATCCGCCATGCCCTTTCCGTCCATCCGGCGAAAGAGATCGACCTCATCGGATTCAGCCTCGGCGGGAATCTCACGCTGAAATACGTCGGCGAGCGGGGAAACGGGATCCATCCTGCCATCCATCGAGCCGTCGCCTTCTCCGCCCCCTGCGATCTCGCCTCCTGCTCGGCGAAACTCTCCGAACGGCAGAACCGTATCTACATGGCCCGGTTTCTCAAAACCCTCCGCGCGAAGGTCAGGGAAAAGGACAGTCGCTTCCCCGGCATCCTGAACACCGACGGCCTCGACGCCATGCGCAGCTTTGCCGATTTCGACGACCGCTTCACCGCCCCGCTTCACGGCTTCAAAGGTGCGGATGATTACTGGAAACGTAGTAGTTCTCGCCAGTTCCTCGGAGACATCACCATCCCCACCCTCCTCGTGAACGCGGCGAACGATCCCATCCTCGGCACCGCCTGCTACCCGTATGAAGAAGCCGCATCCAGTGACAGCCTTTTCCTGGAGACCCCTTCCCAAGGTGGCCACGTAGGCTTCGGCAGTGGGGCGGAATACTGGTCGGAGACGAGGGCGGCGGAGTTTCTCCGTCCTTCCCGGCCACAGTGAAAGTCCGGGACAGGAATCTGCCGGCTCCTACGAGAAATTATACGCGTCCATGTCGAAGACGACGGTGACGTCCTCGGGTAGGGTGGTCTTTTGGAGGATGGCCTGGACGTGGTTGGTCAGGGGGCGGGCTTTGTGGGAGCGGAGGGTGATCTGGAAGCGGAACTGGTCGTGGGAGCGGATGAGGGGGGACGGAAGGACTTCCCCCAGGGTTAGGCCTTGGGGGAGGGACTCTTTCAGCCTCAGGTGGAGGGTCTGAAGGGTGAACTCGGCGCGGCGCTCGTGGGTGGAGCGGGCGGTGAGGACTCCACAATGCGCGTATGGTGGGAACGAGAACTGGCGGCGCATTTCCATCTCCTGCTCGGCGTAGCCGTCGAAATCATGGCGGCGGGCGAACTGGATGCTGGGGCTGTGGGGGGTGTAGGTCTGGACGATGACCTCGCCTTCGAGCTCGCCGCGTCCCGCGCGGCCGGCGACCTGGGTGATGAGCTGGAAGGTGCGCTCGCCTGCGCGAAAATCGGGGATATGAAGGCCGAGGTCGGCGTTGAGGATTCCCACGAGAGTGACGTTGGGAAAATGCAGTCCCTTGGCGATCATCTGGGTGCCTATGAGGATATCGATTTTCTGGGATTTGAATTTCCGCAGGATTTCTCGGAGGGTGTTCTTACGGCGCATGGCATCCGCGTCGATGCGGGCGAAGCGGGCTGCGGGCAGGACTTTCTGGAGGACTTCCTCGACCTTCTGGGTGCCGTATCCCTGGAGGGCGATGCCGGGGTTTTTGCACTCCGGGCATTTCCTGGGGACGATGGACTGGTGGCCGCAGACATGGCAGACGAGCCGCTCGTCGGCGCGGTGATAGGTGAGGGCGACGGCGCAGTGCGGGCACTCGCAGGTGTGGCCGCAGCCGTGGCACTGGAGGGAACGGGCGAAGCCGCGGCGGTTGAGGAAAAGAATGGATTGCTCGCCTTTTTCCAGACGTTGCTCGAGGGCGGTGCGGAGCCTGTCGGAGAGGATGGCCACCTGGCCTTTCTGCTTTTGTTTCTCCAACCGCATGTCGATGACCCGGACGAGCGGCATGGAGTGGGCGTCAGCGCGCTTGTCGAGACGGAGGAGTCGGTATTTTCCGGAAAGGGTGTTCTGCCAGCTTTCAAGGGACGGGGTGGCTGAACCCAGGACGATGACGCATGGCTCGAAGGCGGCGCGTAGGACGGCGACATCACGGGCCTGGTAGCGTGGGACGTTTTCCTGCTTGTAGGTGGATTCGTGCTCCTCATCGATGATGATGAGGCCGAGGTTCGGAAGCGGTGCGAAAACGGCGGAGCGGGCGCCAATTACTATCCGTGCCGTACCTTTGCGGATGCGGTGCCATTCGTCGAAGCGCTCGCCCTGGGAGAGGTTCGAGTGAAGGACGGCGACCTGGTCCGTGAGGTGGGAGAAGCGGGCCTTGAAACGGCGGACTGTCTGGGGCGTGAGCGCGATTTCCGGGACGAGGACAAGCACGGTCTTCCCAAGGTCGAGGGCGGACTGGGCGGACTGGAGATAGACTTCGGTTTTTCCACTACCCGTTACCCCCAGCAAAAGGAATGGTTGCGGGGGAGAGGCATGCGCCGGGTGACCGGTGGTCAGCGCCTTCTCGATGTGTTCGAATGCCTCCTGCTGCTGCTCGTTGAGGGTGAGGGGTTCGCTCGCGATGATTTCCTCGGCGGCCTCCGGATCGCGGCGGATCTCCTCTTCGGAAATTCTCAGGAAACCTTTTGTTTCGAGGCTTTTCAGTGATGGGGCGGAGTTATCGCCCAGATCGGTGGTCGGGAGGGTACGGTTTTCCGCGGCGAGGAGGAGGGTGAGTATCACATGCTGCCTGGGGGCGCGTTTCTCCAGCTTTTCGAGATCCTCGGATCCTATGTTCTCCACGGCGGTCGCGATACGGCGGGTCTTGGCGGAGTTGTCCTCGTTGCGGACTGCCTCGGGCAGTATGGACCGGATGACGCTTTCGATACTGGATCCGTAGTAGTCGGAAATCCAGCGGGCGACTTTCAGGAGAACGGGGGTGATGAGCGGCTCGGGATCGATCAGGGATCTCACCTCGCGCATGGCGAACTCGCTCTCCTCTGGCGGCGGGATGACGGAAAGGACGGTGCCGGAGGTGGTCTTCTGGCGGATGGGCACGCGCACGCGGCAACCTGCCCGGACTGAGAGGTCGGCGGGGATGGCGTAGTCGAAAACGAGCTCCGAGGGGCCGTCGATGAGCACACGGGCGATCACTGGGCCGAAACCCTAGCGGCTAAACCCCAAACTCCAAGGATGACGTGAGCCCGGGGGACGCCGGCGGTGAAATGAGTTTGATTTCCGCCGCTTCCCGCTGTTTTTCCAACTACGGGATGACGGATAGGACGAAAACATGCGTGAGCTGCGGCAGGATCATCACCTGGCGGAAGAAATGGGAACACTGCTGGGATGAGGTGCGGTTCTGCTCGGCGGCATGCCGGAAGATGAAGGTCTCCTCGTCGGACGAGGATCTGGAGGCCGCCATCCTCTCCCTCCTGGGACAACGCGCGAACGGTGCCACGATCTGCCCCAGCGAGGCCGCGAGGTCTCTCTACGGCGGTGAAGAATGGCGCGACCAGATGGAAAACACCCGGCGCGCGGCACGGAGACTCGTGGAGAAAGGAAAGATCGAGATCCTGCGGAAAGGAGCCGTCGTTGATCCGTCCACCGCGAAGGGCCCGATACGCCTCCGGAAGAAATGAGGGTCCGGCGGCCTTGCCATCGCCTCTTGCCCTCCACGCCGTGATGGTCTAGATCATACGGAACAGCCGCCCGCGTCACCCCCTTGCTCCATCTCAATCCCACCACCTTCACGCTCTGGCTCGGCATCATCGCTCTGGCGGGCATCGCGGTCCTGTGCTTCGTCTCGTGGAAACGCAGCCCCCACCCCGGCCGCACCGCCGCGCTGGAAATCCTCAGGTTCTTCATCGCGCTGATCGTTGTCCTCCTTCTCTGGCAACCGGAGTGGCGCACCGTCATCAACCCCACCACGAAGCCGAAGATCGCCATCCTCTGGGACGATTCCGGTTCCATGAAAACCCTCGACGCGACCCTCCCTCCCGAGCTTTCCGATCAGTCCGGTGAAATCGTCTCCCGTGCGGACTGGGTGGAGAAAGCCCTGGCCTCCGGTCTGTGGACTCCCCTCCGCGATGGCGGGAAAAACGATCTGATCACCCGTCCCTTCGCCACACCTTCCGCAGAGGGACTTTCCGGCACCGATCTCGACACGCCCCTCTCCGATCTTCTGGAAAAGGAAAACAACCTCCGTGCCGTCGTCCTCCTCGGCGATGGCGATTTCAATATGGGGCCGCCCCCGGTCGGGGCCGCGCAAAAATACCGGCTGCGTGGAGTTCCCATTTTCACCATCCCCGTCGGCAGCGAGACACGCCTCCCCGATCTGGATCTGCTCACCGTTACCGCCCCCACCTACGGCATCGTCGGGGAAAACGTCCAGATTCCCTTCACCATACGGTCTTCCCTGGACAGACAGGTGCGCACCGTCGTCCGGCTGAGGGACGAATCAGGCCGCGAGCGCGCGAAAAACATCATCCTCCCTCCCAATGCCGAAACCTACGACTCCATCCTCTGGCGTCTGGAAAAGGAAGGCTCCTCCACCCTCACACTCTCCGTTCCCGTCGAGGACGGCGAGGTCGTCTCCGCGAACAACTCCCGGAAATTCACCATCTCCGGCCGACCGGAGAAAATCAACGTCCTCATCGTGGAAACCCTCCCCCGCTGGGAATTCCGCTTCCTCAGAAACGCCCTCCAGCGCGATCCCGGGGTCGCCCTCTCCTGCCTTCTCCTGCGCCCCGGCCTCGGCCCCGCCGAAGGCACGGACTACATCCAGAAATTTCCCGAAACGCTTGAGGAACTCTCGAAATTCGACGTCGTTTTCCTAGGCGATGTCGGCATCGCCCCCGACCAGCTCACCGCCGCGCAATGCGCGCGCGTCCGCGGACTTGTGGAAAACCAGGCGTCCGGCGTGGTCTTCCTTCCCGGCCCCTCGGCAACCAGTCCACCCTCCTCGAAAGCGACCTCTCCGATCTCATCCCCGTCACCCTGGATGAGAAGAACAAGACCGGTTTCCCCGAGACTCTCGCCACTCCGCTCAATCTCACCACGGAAGGCCGCGCCTCCCTTCTCACCATGCTTGGCGATTCCGAGGAGGAGAACCCTGCCATCTGGCGCCGCCTCCCCGGCTTCTTCTGGCACGCCCCTGTCGTCCGCGCCAAGGGCGGCACCGAAGTCCTCGCCGTCCATGCCAACAGACGCGGACCCTACGGCCCCATCCCCCTGCTCGTCACGAAGACCGCCGGCAGCGGGAAAGTCCTCTTCATGGGCATAGACTCCGCCTGGCGCTGGCGGAAAGGCGTCGAGGAGCTCTACCACTACCGCTTCTGGGGACAGGTCGCCCGATGGATGAGCTACCAGCGCAACATGGCCGCCGGCCAGCGCGTCCGCCTCTTCTACGCCCCCGAGCGCCCGCAGCCCGGAGCCACCGTCACCCTCAGCGCGAACGCCTTCGATGCCAACGGCGCACCCCTCCGCGAAGGCGGGGTAGCCGTTGACATCACCTCCCCCGACGGCAAGACCCAACGCACCGAACTCCAGAAGAACGACTCCGAATGGGGAGCCTACACCGGCCGGTTCAAGATCGACCTCCCCGGCTCCTGGAATCTCCGCGCCACCGCCACCGGAGCCGCCGATCTCCCCACCGAGACCACCATCATCGCCCAGGGCGTGGACATCGAGAAAACCGGCCAGCCCTCCCGTCCCGGCGTCCTGGAGGAGATGTCCACCGTCTCCCGCGGCCGCGCCATCCTCCCCGGCCAGCTCCCCGATCTCATCAGGGAAATCGACGCCCTCCCCGCCCCGCGCCCCCTCGGCAACAGCATCCCCCTCTGGTCGCACTGGGCCACCGTCGCCACCCTCGTCCTCCTCCTCGGCCTCTTCTGGATCGGCAGGAAACTCAACGGCGCTTTCTGAAACGGGAGTGGCGGCGGAGTTCGGGTTCACTCCCCGGCAGGAACACGGAAATAGGATCTCGATTCCGGTGGCATCGCCGGATCCACCTACTCCGGGAAATCATTATCAGCCCACCGATGGATCAGGCTGCGTGGCGGACGGGTGTTACCGGGATGGTCATTACGATCCGATCGCTAGAAGAATGAGTCGTTGTAGACAGAGAGGCTTGAGAACTGATCGATACAAATCGTCACCACCGCATCGGATATCGTCATGACCAGAAGTACGACGATCTGCTTCTGCCTGATTGAGAATTGTCCTCGCAGTAGTAAGAAGAACGAAACTAGAAATGCTGGTGCCGTCATCATCATGCCCATTGCCCATCCATGCACGTCGAGGTAATCTGGTGAATAGGATCCACGCGACAACCCGGAATAATTCATAGCACTCATCAAACCACCCTGGAGGATCGACTTCAGAAACATCTTCGGCAGTTGCACGATCCCAAGGATCGGGATGTCACTGATCCACGCGACGTTGATAAATGGCAGCGATATCGTGCTGACCAGATAATAAAATGAAACGGTTGAAAGTAAGATTGCATGGCCTTTCGGAAGCGGCCCAACCTCAAGATGCGATGACCTGGCGGAATGGCTCGCCCCATCATTCGCATTGCCGTGTGAGCTGGTCATGGGTGAATGAGTTTGAAGCTGTTTACGCATATAATCAGACGGCTTCCTCGGCGTCGCTATCTCCGCCTTGTCATGCTTATTTGTTTGTCCTTCATATGACAATGTCTGCTTCTTCGCTTGAGGTATCCAAACCTCCCCTCCGGGCTAGAACTGCTAGCCCTAAAGAGATCACTCCGACACGACCGAAAAACATCAGCATAATTACTACGAGTTTACCAGCGTCGGTCAATGTGCCAGTAATGCCCCGACTGAGTCCGACAGTCCCTAAAGCCGAACCGACCTCAAACACCACGTCCTCAAAAGTATGCCTGTCTGCCAACAACAGGACGAAGCAACCGAAAGCGAAAATCAGTAGATACAGAGTAAAGGCTGCAAATGCTGCCTGTATGCGATGCGCGGGAACCACTCTCCCCAGAAAAGTAACTTCCTTCTTTCCATGCATCACGCTCCACGCGGAAGCAATTCCAGCCGACCAGGTCGTGCTCTTCAATCCACCTCCCGTGCCGCTTGGCGAGGCTCCAAGGATCATAAGAACTAGCAATGCCATCACCGAAGCGTGAGATACAACACCTATTGGATGGGTATTGAAGCCTACGGTGGTCAACGCCGACATGGACTGGAAAAAGGATGCCATAAGTCGCTCCCCGAACGGAAGGACAGTGAAGGTCGCGTCGAAAAATAGAAGTAAAGTGCCGACCACGATCCCGCCGCCGGTGGCTATTAGGATGATCTTCGATGTCAAGGTTAGAGAATGCTTCCTTCGCCGGAGTGAAAGCCAGAGATCGCTCATCACGATAAACCCAGTGGCGCCAAGGATACTTAAAACGGAAACGATCAGATTAATCCAGCCATCTGCACGATATGACTCAAGGCTGTTCGGAAACACACTGAAACCCGCAGTGCAAAACGCTGAAATGGAATGAAACACGGCAGGCCACAAGGGGGATTCCACTCCGGCGCGGGAAAATGCAAAATACAGTCCTACGGCACCGAGCAACTCAATGCCAAGGGAGAAAATGACCACCCGCCTTATGAATGCCACAGGCTCGAATTCATCAGGCATCGAAAATACGGATCTTCCGATCTGTATTCGGCTGTCGGAAACCCTCCCTCTGGAAGCAAGGATAGCGAACGATCCAAAGGTCATGTAGCCAAGTCCTCCAAGTTGGATTCCAAGAAGAATCGCAAGCTGCCCCCAGAAATTGTAAGCATCAGGTGTGTTGACCGTCGCAAGACCAGTAGTGCTGACTGCGGAAGCTGCCATGAAGAGGTGATCGATCCAACTGATACTTTCAAATTTCCAGGTGAACGGAAGGCAGAGAAGAAGGAAAATGACAAAGATGTATATGCCATAACCGCAAGTGATCGTCTGCACAGGGCTGAAGGCCTTCGCGAAACGATTGATCAACGCCAAGGGGTGTTTTTTCATGTCTTGATTTCTTGCAGAACGTTAAAGGAATGGCGCACCGGTGTAAACTTCCAATTCAATCAGACGGCTTCCTCGGCGTCGCCACCTCCGACTCGTTCTGCTTCTTTTGTATCTTTGGGGTGTATTCGATTTCGAGCTGGACTGGGATCGTTCCAATGTCTGCGATTGAAATGTCTGCTTTGATCACCTCAAGAGCATCCATATCGACGAGAATCTCGAAGCGGCAGCTCGTGTCTTTAGGAGTGATATTGACCACAATATACGGGGGAAGATCGCCGCCAAGGTCACCGTGATACCAAGAGGCGGTAAAGTGTAGCTCATATGGAATCACTTTGAATGTGCGTGAACCATCAAAAGGGTCGGCGCTAACATCCTCCATCATTATACGACGGATCTCTTTGGGCATCTTTAACTTCTTATCTCCGATCCTAAGTTCGAGCTCATTGAGATCAAAGGACGCTGGGGAATAATCTGCAGGCAGCCCCGAAATACGGCCTTCCTTGAATCCGAGCTTTGTATCTTGATGGCCTTTCGCTACGCCAAGAAACAAAATGAAAGCGGTAACGATCAATGGAACTGTTATAGTCTTCATTTATTTGGAGAACGTTTAAATAATGGCGCGCCGGTGTAAACTTCCAAATTAATCAGACGGCTTCCTCGGCGTCGCCATCTCCGACTTGTCTGCCTGATCCGCCCTGCGGCCACCCCGGGCTCCCGGCCGTTTGGATTGAAAGTTTCCCGTGTGCGTTTCAGAATCGCGGCGTGATCGACGCCGCCTATCCCATCGCCCGCAGGTTTCTTTTCTCCCTGGATGCGGAGGTGGCGCACCATGTGAGCATGGCGGGGCTGCGTCTTGCGGAGAGGACGGGGCTGCTGGCGCTTTTGTTCGGACGTTTCCCCGAGAAGGAGCCGGTGGAGCTGATGGGGTTGCGTTTCCCGAACCGTGTGGGTCTGGCGGCGGGGCTGGACAAGGAGGGGAACACGATAGACGCGCTGGGGCGGCTGGGGTTCGGCTTCATCGAGATCGGCACGATCACGCCGCGTCCGCAGGCGGGGAATGCGAAGCCGCGCCTGTTCCGGCTGGTTCCCCACGAGGCGATCATCAACCGGATGGGGTTCAACAACCCCGGGATCGCCGCGGGGGTGGAGAACGTGCGGGCGAGGGGAAACTTCACGGGGCCGGTAGGGTTCAACATCGGGAAGAACAAGGACACGCCCAACGAGGACGCGGCGGACGATTATCTCGCCTGTCTGGAAAAGGCCTATCCTGTGGCGGATTACATCGCGGTGAACCTTTCCTCGCCTAACACGCCGGGGCTGCGCGATCTGCAGGCGGCGGACTCCTCGGCGCGGCTGTTGGGGCTGTTGAAAGCGGAGCAGGAGAAGCTGGCCGCCCGGCACGGGAAGCGTGTTCCCATCCTTTTCAAGGTGGCGCCGGATCTGACGGGGGAGCAGGTGGCGGATCTTTCGAGGGCGTTTCTCGACGGGGGGCTGGACGGGCTCATCGCGACGAACACGACTCTGGATCGGGACGCGGTGAAAGGCCATCCGAGGGCGAACGAGGCGGGCGGGCTCTCCGGGAGGCCCGTGTTCGCGAAATCCAACGAGGTGCTGTCCGCGTTCGCCACCGCCTTTTCGGGGAAAATCCCGATCATCGGAGTGGGCGGCATCTCCTCGAAGGAGGACGCGGAGGAAAAGCTAAGAGCCGGCGCGGATCTCATCCAGATCTACACGGCCTTCGTATACCAGGGCCCCGCGCTGGTGCGGGAGCTGGTGGGATGACGGGCTGCCCTTTTCCGCGACGGTAGCTCCGCTCCGGGCCGTTTCCTCAGACGGTGCAGATCTCCACACCCTGCCTCAGGCTGGCGAGCTTGTCCTCGCGAGCGGGGATGAATTCCTGGGCGACATAGCCTTTGAAACCGGTATCCACAATGGCTCTCATGATGGCCGGATAGTGGAGCTCCTGGCTGCCATCGATCTCGTTGCGGCCGGGGACGCCGCCGGTGTGGTAGTGGGAGAAATACCCGTTCTTCGCCTTGATGGTGGCGATGATGTCGCCCTCCATGATCTGCATGTGATAGATGTCGTAGAGGAGCTTGAACCTTTCGCTGCCGACCTTGTCGACGAGCGCGGTGCCCCATTTGCTGAGATCGCACATGTAGTCGGCGTGGTTCACGCGGGAGTTGAGCAGCTCCATGGTCACGGTGATGCCGAGCTTTTCCGCCAGGGGCATGATGCGCTTCAGTCCGTTGGCGCAGTTCTCCATCCCCAGCTCGTCGTCCATGCCATCGCGGTTCCCCGAGAAAACGATGAGCTGTTTCGCCCCTACCTTGGCGCATTCCCTCAGGGTGGTCTCGTTGGCTTCCTGGAGGGCATCGTGGTATTCCGGGCGGTTGAAGGATTTCTCGATCCCGCCGACCTTCACGCCGTCCTTCGTCGTCCCGGTGGCGGAGGTGACCAGGGCGCAGGTGAGGCCGTGTTTCTCAAGAACCGCGAAGTCCGATGTCTGTAGTAGTTCCACCGACTCCAGGCCTATCTCCTTCGCCGCCACGCAGAAGTCCTCGAGCGGGATCTGGCCGTAGCACCATTTGCAGACGGAGTGGTTGATCGCCCCGTCGGCGCCTGTCGCTGCGGCGGATTCCTCGGCTGCGGAGATGCGCGCGCCGAGGGAGGCGGTGGCTGCGGTGATGGCGGCGAACCTGGCGGAGGTGCCGAAAAAGTTTCTACGGGAAACAGTGCCCGGGGGTTTGTCACTCATTCCCGCCAGACTGGACACCCGTCCCGCGCGCGACAAGCGGAAAGGTGGGAGCCGCTACGGAACGGCGGGATACGGCTGGGGAAATAAATTACGCGAATCTTAACTATTCACTGGGAAGGTGGCCTGGATTTTGCTAAATGGGTCTCCATGTTGGAAGAGTGGACAGCGGCGAGCCGCGACCGTTTCACATGCGCGGACTTCGATTTCCTCAACGAGGTGCTCGCCGGTGGAGAGAAGCGCGTCTGCATGGCGAAGCTTTGGGAAGACCCGGACGCGCTGCGCGAGATGCTCGATCTGAAGCGTGTCCTCCGGGGCGTTCTCGATTCCACCGCCGCTCTCCGCGTCTCGCCGGCTTTCTATTTCTACGTGCTGATCCGCCATGCCTTCAAGCAGTCCGGCATCACCGATCCCGAGATGGCGGACTACGTCTCGCACGTCATCGCGCGGAGGCTGAGTGTCCAGAAGGACGATCCCCTGCACGACATCGCCAACGGCTACACACACGCCTCGGATTTTCTCGCTGTCATTTCCCCCGCACAAGGGCGGATGAAATTCCACCTGCAGGTTGCAGCGGGCAACCAGTTCATGGTTCGTCACCGGGCTGTTTCCGGCCTTCATCAGGCGCCGCAACGAGCGCTGCGGAGCGCCGGATCTCGCCTTCTACGAATCCTTCGCCCGGCGTTCCTTCCAAGGCGCCGCGGACAGCAGCTGCCGCAGTGGAAAGATTCCGCGGCGTTTCTTCGGAAGTCTCGCCGAGGCCATGCCTGACGCGCGGAGATCGCTCAACCGCGTCGCGGAGGAATTCGTCTTCCTGGGCGACTAGAGGTTTTTCCAGACAATCCTGTCGAAACGCCAGCCGTCGCCGCCCTTTTTCCAATCAATCCCGACATCGAAGAACCCGTCGGCAGGCCGCCCCGTCGGCAGCTCCATGTAACCATTCACGCGGATGACGGTGACCGCGGTGTCCCCGTTGATCTCGATTTTCCGGTACTCGGTGACATGGAAATCCGAGCTTTTCGCATTCCGGCAGATCCAGGAAAAAGCGGATTCCAGCTCCTGCTTGTCGAAGGTTCCGTTGGCTTCCCCTACGGCGGGGATCACCAGTTCCACCTCCGGGGCGAGCATCGCGTTCATGGAAAACACCTTGGCCTGGCGCAAGGGGCCGCCAGTCCCCTCGCTCAGGGAGATCACTTCCATGAGGTGCTTCGCACGCCGCATCAGCACCTGCTCCGGGGAAAACCACCCGATGCCCAGCGGGATCACGATCACGAGGGCGGCGAGAGCGATCCAGAGTTTCTTCATAAGGGTTTTCGGAAATTTCCCCTTCATACTCCAGGCCGACCGGCTTGTCCCGGAAAGATTCCCGAAGGAGCCGGCTTCACCCGGCCTCGGTGCTTTACACCGCTGATCCCGCGCGGAGAATGTCCCGGATGCTGGAGTTCTCAGACGCGCCCTACCGTTTCTTCGAGGCGAAGCCTTCCGCACCTCTGATCCGTCTCGGGCGTGAGCTGAACCGGCGCGTGATCCTGCCCGGGAGGAACCACAGGATCAGGGAGATCGAGATTTCCGGAGAGACGGATGTCCTTAGCGAGGCTGTGGGAAACGGCACGCGGCTGATGTTCGTAATGAACCATCCGAGCCATAGCGATCCGCAGGTCGTCTCCGAAGTCCACAGGCGGCTGGGCGTGGACTCTTGTTTCATGGCCGCCTACGATGTCTTCCTGCGCAACAGGTTCTGCGCATGGAGCATGCAGCGGCTCGGAAATTTCTCAATCGACCGCGAGGGCAGCGACAGGAAGGCGATGGCCGCCGCGATCGGCGTGCTTAAAGAGGGGAAGAGGTCTCTTAATATTTTTCCCGAGGGCAACGTGTATCTCACCAACGACAGACTCACCCCGTTCCTGGATGGTGCCGCGTTCATCGCGCTCAAAGCACAGGCGGCGCTCGGGGATGTGCCCGTTCTGGTGGTTCCGATGAGCCTGAAGTTCACGCATCTCTCCGCGCCGCGCGAAACGGTAACCGCCCGCATGCGGAAGCTGGCCGTGGACAGCGGATACGCGTTTCCCGATGGCTCCACGGATGATCCTGTGGGAGCCGTGCTCGGCCTGGGACGACACATACTCGGCGGCTATCTCGGGAAGCACGGTTTCGAGTCCGGGGGCGGATCGCTCTACTCGGAGCTGGAAGGTTTCGCCGGGGAGCTGGTGGCCGGGGTGGAAGGCGGGCTGGGGATCGCGCCGAAAACGGCTGATTCCCTCGAAGCGAGGATCGCGACAGCACGCTCGACGATTCACCGGCTCCGCACGGACAACTCCGCCACCGCCCCGCCGGAAATCGACGGCCTCGCCGACCGCGCAATCCTCGCCCTGCGCATCCATGGCCATCTCACGCCCTATCTGACGGAGCACCCTACCATCGACCGCTACGATGAGACGGTCGAACGCATTGCAGAGGATTTCTACTCGAAAGCAATGCCCCGCACCGGCCCGCGCAAAGCCATGGTGAAAATCCACGCCCCCATCGATGCCCGCGATTTTTCCGGAATGAAGCTCCGCGAAGCACTGCCGTTGATAACACGGAAAATGGAACACGAAATCCAGGCTGGCAATGTCGATCTTATGAGAACGAATACCGCACCTGGAAGCCGGCTTCTGGCTTAGCCGGACAGGTCGGTCGGGTCGGGCGGGCTACCGGAGCCATGTGTATTGTGAGCTTTTACCGGCGGCGGCGGCGGAGGAAGCCGAGGGAGAGAGACGCGGACTCCGGCGACTCCGGCGAGGGTTCCAGTTCCGGTGAAGTCAGGAAGATCAGAACCCAGAGCCCTGATAAGTCCCCCGGTGTTCGAGCCAAATTCCTCGCCAAGTGGGTCGCTATCACCCTTTCTTCCATACCGGGCGGGCGTTTTCGGTGATCTCCGCGTCGAGCTCCTTCATCCGGGTGGTCAACGCGGCGACTATTTTCGGGTTTTCATCCGCGAGGTTTTTCGATTCGCTGACATCCTCGGCGAGGTTGAAGAGCATCGGTTTCTTCTCGCGGCGGAGCAGCTTCCAATCGCCCTGGCGGATGCCGTCCAGCTGACCGTTGGAGGAGTAGTAAATGAACTCCTTCCGCTTCGCTTCCATTTCCCCGGTGATTGTCGCGGAAAGATCGAGACCATCGATTTTCCGGTCGCCCGGGAGTTCGCTTTCAGCAAGGGATGCCAGGGACGGGAGCAGATCCATGGTGGTCACAAGGGCATCGCTGCTGGTGCCGGCGGGAATGCGACCGGGCGCCCACATGACGCAGGGGACGCGCTGGCCGCCCTCGAAGGTGGTGCCTTTGCCGTCACGAAGGGGAAGGGCGCTGCCTCCGTGGTTCTTGAATTTCAGCCAGGGCCGTTGTCGCTCGTGAAAATGACGTAGGTGTTTTCCGCAAGGCCGAGATCCTCGACGGTTTTCACAAGTCGTCCGGTTTCCGCGTCGATGTGCTCGATGACCGCCTTGTAGGCGTTCCCCGGATCGGGATCATAGGCGTCCTCCGGCACGAAGAGCGGGATGTGCGGCATGCTGTGCGGGAGGTAGAGGAAGAATGGCGTGTCCTTGTTCGCGGTGATGAATTCGATGGCCTTGTCGGTGTAGCGGCGGGTGATGGTGCGCTGGTTCACCGGAAGTTCGATGATCTCCTCGTTCTCGATGAGCGGTGTATTCCACTTTTTCACATACTCGTCCTGGTTCAGCCAGCTCTCGTCGATGCCTGGCTTCACCTTGCCCTTGTTGTCGGGGTGGTTCATGTCGTTCGAATACGGGATGCCGTAGTAGGAATCGAAGCCATTGGCGCGCGGCAGGGCCTCAGGATGGTGGCCGAGGTGCCATTTCCCGATGGCGGCAGTCGCATAACCGAGGGATTTGAAATGATCCGCGATCGTGTATTCCGAGGGGTTCAGGCCGTAGTCGGAAGTCGGGAATAAAACGTGCTTGTGCAAGCCGACCCGCTTGGGATACGAGCCGGTGAGTAGTGCGGCGCGGGACGGTGAGCAAACCGGGCTGGCAACCATGAAGCTGGTAAATTTCCGCCCTTCCGCAGCCATCCGGTCGATGTTCGGGGTCTTGATGTTCGGCGAACCGAAGCAGCCGAGATCCTGGTAGCCCTGGTCGTCGGTGAAGATGATGATGAAATTCGGCTTCGCGGCGGAAGCGAACAATGAGAGACAGAGGGCAAGGGCGGAGATCAGGATTTTTCTCATAAATGTGGGCTGCGAGTATCCAAAAGCACTGGTAGGATGCAAGGTGTTTAAAAAGATTCAGGGTTCCGCTTGGTCAGGGGTGAAACGCGTGCTATCCTGAATCCGTCGCTCGAATTACGGGCACGGCGGTTTGCCGCGCGGTTGGAAATGGTTTTGGTCGTATTCGGTTTGGTGTCGTGTTTCCGCGGAACACGGGCGATCAATCCAAAATACGAAGACACCATGATGAAACTATTTGTTAGCAACATTTCCTACGACACGACAGAAGACCAGGTTCGCGACGCCATTGGCGAGGTGGACAACATCGTGAATTACCACCGGCCGAGCGACCGCGAGACGGGCAAGCCGCGTGGCTTCGCATTCGTCACCCTGGAGACACAGGAAGGCGGGGAAAAGGCAATGGAAGTGCTGAACAATACCAAGATCGACGGCCGCGAACTGCGGGCCAACGAGGCGGAGGAGCGCCGCTCCCATCCTTCCGAACGTCCGAAATGGGTGTCGATGAAAGTTCCGAAACAGCGTCCGGTCGATGACAGGCCGCTTGATTCCAAGGGCAGAAGGGTTCGCTACAAATCGATCTGATTTGCCCACTTGCCACGCCTTGCGCTAATCTCCCGCATGGCGGATACGGTCTGGTGGATCTACATGCTACGCTGCGGCGACGGTTCGCTCTACACCGGCATCGCGACTGATGTGGACAGACGCCTTTCCGAGCACAGGTCGCAGGGGCAGAAGGGGGCGAAATACCTCCGGGGCAGGCTTCCGCTGGAAGTTGTTTTCAAAAAGCGGACAGCCTCCCGCGCCGAGGCGAGCAGGGAGGAGATACGGATCAAGAAGCTTCCCGGAGGGCGAAGCTTGCTCTGGCGGAGATTTGAGTCCTGCCAACCACTTTTCCGGAACGCCGTTCGCGGCTCCAAGCATTGATCCGACGACGGCTCCCCGGTGACAGTTGTCGCCGCCAGCCATCGCGTTCGCAGTGATGCCCGCGCTGAAATCATCATGGTATTTCCAGGCGAGATAGAGGGACGCGGGCATGGCCTCGGCGATGTAGCATGCGGGGCTGAAGCGCTGGCCGATGACATGTGTATCCGGCTGGGAAGTCCATTTCTCCGCCTTCGTTCCGGAGATCCAGTCGCCAGCTTCCTTTTGAATGGCTTCACGAAGCGGGACGCCCTCGCGAATGCGGAACAGCAGCCTCGCGAGGGTATCGGCGGCGCGCTGGACATTGGCGTGCGCGTGGGTGAGGCCGACATGTCGCTTCACCGCGGCGCGGAGTTCCGGGAGATCGCTTTTTTCCAAGACAAGGCAGAGGGTGGGCACCTGGGCGAGCCCGCCTATGTGCTCGTCCTGGATTGCGCACTTGCCCGGCGGTTTTCCCTGCGAGTATTTCGTGAAAAAGCCGCGATGGTATTCTTCCAGGTAAGTGTCACGGTGGTTGCCGGGTGTGAGCATGAAGCCGATATAGCGCTCCAGCCACTCGTGCGGATCGTAGCCGCCGTTCTCCTCCGACAAACGTAGTAATTCGCTGGCAAGTCGGAAGTTCAGTGTGTTTTCCCCGGCTTCCAGGAACTGGTGGTAGTGGATCCCACGCTGTCCCCAGTAGCGCGCCTGGTCGTGGAGGATCTCGCCTCTTTCGTTCAGCGCGGTGTATTCGGAGCGCCAGAGGATGGAGCCGGTATGCGGATTCCTGGGAGCGAGGTAGCCGGTGATCTCCCCGTATTCCTCACGCAGGGCGGCACGGTCGTAATACCAGTGGACGGGCATCGCCGCGGCATCCGCGACGAGAGAGCCGAGTGAGGCGTTCTTGAAAATCCTGTCAGCCATCAGATTGCAGGAACACTTAGTTGCCTTTCTCGAAAATGGTAGTTGTTTGTGAGATGAAACTTTTCCCGATCTTCGGCGCCTTGGTTCTTCTCCTCGGGCTGGCGATGATGGCGAGGAGTGCGGACGGTACGGCTATGAAAACGATCTCGGATTTTAACGGCGGAAACGGCGAGCCGGAATGGTTCTCGGTGGATGACAGTGTGATGGGCGGGATCTCGAAGGGAAAGACGGAGGTGAAGGGCGGCACGATGATGTTCTCGGGCGACCTCTCGCTGAAAAACGACGGGGGGTTTTCATCTATCAGGACAGCCGGCAAATATGATTTCAGCGGAAAGAGCGGCTTCGTCCTGCGCGTGAAGGGTGACGGCAGGACTTACAAGATGAGGATAGAGACGGACGCGCGTCACAATGGTTCCGAGATCGGGTACCAGGTCGATTTCTCCACTGAGGAGGGAAAGTACATCGAGGTAAAAGTGCCTTTCACATCCTTTGAGCCAGGCTGGAGAGGAGAAGAACTGAACGGCCCTCCGCTCGATCTTTCCAAGGTGGAGGAGATAGGGATCGTGCTGGCAGATGGGAAGGAGGGGCCGTTCGCTTTGGAAGTTGACTGGCTGGGAGTCAGGTAAGGGGCTGCTGTCACAGTTTGCCGCAACCGGCGGCCATCGCCGCGTGAATTTCCGGCAACCCTTTTCTGAATTTGAAGAAACCGGCTGTGGCTTTGGGCCAGAGCGTGCGAT
The DNA here is from genome assembly GCA_963758175.1 of uncultured Verrucomicrobiae bacterium. Classification (GTDB taxonomy): domain Bacteria; phylum Verrucomicrobiota; class Verrucomicrobiia; order Verrucomicrobiales; family Akkermansiaceae; genus Luteolibacter. Next base: position 136,018 of record CAVWUI010000001.1, on the reverse strand, counting down.
CCCATTCCCTGACGAAAGGCTTCAGTGGAACCGGAAGTTCCAGCCCGGCGAGGAAATCACGGGTCGGGCCGACGGTCGGGAGGGAGACCAAAACCGTATCCAGTTTTTTCGCGCTGACCCAGTCGTTCAGAGCCGAGGCGAAGTCCACCGCGAGCCGCGTGCCGGACATGCGGTTGAGCGAGTCGTTGACCGCGCCATTGAGAAAACGGGCCACAAGCGGAGTCGTTTCAAGAACAGGCGGTATGAAGGCGGCGACAGATCGCGCGACTCCGACGCTCTCCGGGAGCGGAGCCAGGTCTTCAGGAAACATGAGATGGCCGGTACGGTCACCCGCGACGGGATTTTCCGGCAGATCCAGCCTTTCGGCTTCGAAGTCCCCGTTCCAGGAAATGGGTGGCGCGGATTCGTTCAGTTGTCCGGCAGGATTGAAACGCCCGCGGGTGAATCTTTCGATGTTGGAGGCGCGAGCGAGATAATGCTTCCCCTTCGTGTGCAAGCCCGCGACCCAACGCCAGGAAAGAGTGTTCGAAGCGGGATCCGCATCCAGAAGGTGTTTCAGGAAAAATTCCGCGCCAAGCTGCCACGGCAGGCCGAGGGTGAAGATCCAGATCGAAGCGAACCACATGCGCGCGTGGTTGTGGAGATAGCCTGTTTCCACGAGTTCACTCGTCCAGTGATCGAAGCAGGCTATGCCGGTTGTTCCAGAAACGGCGGTTTCATATCGATCATCCTTTTCGATCAGTCCGAGTGATTCACAATATCGATCCCAGACACCGGGGCGCATCTCCAGCCACCCCTTCCAATATGTCCGCCAAGCGACCTCCTGGAGAAATTTTCCGGAGGCCTGCGCCGAATTTTTTTCGAGCACGGCACCCGTGATCTCCTCTTCGGTCAAGAGGCGTGTGCGGATGTAAGGCGAGAGTCGGGAGACCCCCGGATGTCCTTCCAGACCCGTGTCAAAGTTCCTGGTATCCGAGTAATCCGGAGCCTTCGGGACGAACTCCGCAAGTTGCCCAAGCGCGGCCTGTCGTGTGGGGGTGAAACTCATCTCGTTCAGAACCTCCTCCGGATGGAGATTTCGGCAAGCGAATCAGGCTCCCTCCCTGTATCTCCGCCATGTTGAGGATACGTTTCTTAATTGTCCGACTGGAATGTTCAGCCCTGAGGAGTCGAAGCGGAGCGAGTTTATCGGACACTATGGATACTGTAATCAGCAAGCTGGCGCAGAACCTATCGATATGAGTTAGGATCGAAGCTCAGTGAATCCGGTTGAGGAATTTCACCAGAGAGTGACCCAATGCTTCTCCCAAATTCACCGGAACCGCATTCCCGATCTGTTTGTAAACAGAACCCTGTGAACCTGCGAATTTCCAGTTGTCCGGAAAGGTCTGGATCCTTGCGTATTCCCTGGTGGTGAACGGTCGTGTCTCCTCCGGGTGACAGCGCTCGGTCTGTTTCTGGGCGGGTGCCGTCGTCAACGTCAGGCTTGGCTCATCCCAACTCATACGCCGGGCCATGCCTGTTTTTCCACCACCAAGGTAGTAACTTTTCATCATGTACGCCATCTGCACGTCTTTAGGAAGATCCCGCCAATAACCGCCTGGTGGTACCAGATCCATCACGGCGCGCTTTGCCGGTGGATAATTCTGACCGTCCGATTTCGGGACAGGCTCGTCGAATAACTCTCCCGGCAACAGGGCGTCACGAACCGTATAAATCCTACCGGTGGGCTTCGGCCATTCGAAGGCGGCCTTTCCTCGTAGCTCTTTCCTGACGCCGACAATAATGAGCCGTTCCCTTTTTTGCGGGACGCGGTGATGAATCGACTTAACGACCCTCGGCTCCACGACATGATAGCCCAACTCATCAAGGATCGTGAGCATTGTCCGGAGCGTCCTTCCTCCATCGTGGTTCAGGAGTCCTCTGACATTTTCCGCCATGAATGCCTTCGGACGACACTCCCTGATGCACCTCGCGAACTCGAAGAACATCGTTCCACGAACGTCTTCGAACCCCAGCTTCTTACCTGCGAAACTGAACGCCTGGCAAGGGAATCCGCCTGTAAGCAGGTCGACCTTGTTCTCATACTGCTTAAAGGAGAGATCGGTCACCGAACCTTCAGCCACATTCCATTTCGGACGGTTCAACCGCAACGTCGCACATGCGTTTTTGTCAATTTCGTTAAGCAGAAGGGTTTTAAATCCGCATCTCTCAAGACCTAGCGCAAGACCACCAGCTCCGGCGAACAACTCCACGAGGGTGAACTTACGCTTCGGTTTCTCCGTTCTTTTGCTCCCCGCACCTTCGAAAAACAGCTTCGCTTCGTCAAACTGGAGCAGCTGGTCCTTGTCGAAAACCCGGTAGTTATTTTCCTTCCCTCTCACGGAGCTGAGTCGGCCTGAAGCGTCCCAGCGCCTGACGGTCTCCTTGGACACGCCGCAAATATCCGCGACTTGGGAAACGTGAAACAACTCCTGATCGCTGATCATGTGAACCCTCTACATGGTTACCATTTTCAGGCAAGCTGAATTCCAGATCTTCACTAGCACAAGCATGACTAGTGAACCGTCGGCTTCCGGACGAAAGACCCGTGTCTCACCATTATCAGCAAGCTGCCTTATCGGATAAAGTCCGCATCCTCCGCCCTTGTCCTGCCCTGCGCGTATGCGATCCGCGGCATCCCATCGGCGAACCGTTGTCTTGGTTACCTCGCAGATGTCCGCCTGGGCTTCCCCGAACCACTCTCTTCCGTGCGCACCTATCCCCCCTTTTCCAAATCGGCCGGTTTTTCCAAGTGATCTGTTCCGCCCGCTTCAGCGTTTTCGACGCCATACGGCACAAGATACCGAGATCAGGGACAGAATGGCGGACGAGGGTTCCGGAACAGATATGGAGAACGAGCCAAGGGCGTCGATGTCCTCGCTGAGGCCGAAGTGCTCGTCCTCCCGGAAAACGACCGAAGCTGTAGTCCCGTCCCACATCACCAGATCTCCGTCATCAAAGGAGACACCTGCGAGCGCATCCGATGTGGAGGTGGAGAAAACAAGGTTTCCGGAGCTAGCCTCGATGGTCAGCGCGTCGATGTTTCCAGATCCTGAGAGCAGATCCCGGTTGAAGAACACCGAGGCGGTGGATGTGGCAGGATCGATAAGCGCGATGTCCCCGTTCCGGAAACTAAGGCCATATATGGTTTCCGTTCCGGTGGTGGATAGCAGGAATGTTCCGTCTGAATACACATGCAGACCGTCGATGTTGAATCCGCCGGTGGATGAGTGGTCGTCCCCTTCCCAGAAGGTGGAGGCCGTGTCGAACACCGGATCGTAAAGGACGATGTCGTCAGGCTCGAAAGTTAGCGTCCCCCATACCGAGTTGGTGGAAGTGGAGAGATGGTAGGGGGAACCACCGGGAATGCGGCTAAGCCCGGAAATGCTGTCATTGTTCCCTGTGATTGATCCGTCCGAATAAAGGCTCGCGGCCGCGCCCGAGATCACACCCCCGCCATCCTTGCTGTAAGCGTAGGCGACAGCTTCACTACGGGAAGCCGTCAGGTTCGGGCTGGTAAGGATCAGAGTCGAATTGTTACTGGTGGAATATGTGAGCTCAATAGTTGTGTTCTGAGCCGAGGAGACCATCACCAGGCAAGCGAAAGCCCCGATCAATCTGATGGAAATCTTGTTGTCTGCTATATGGGTGACGGCGGAAATGTTGCCGAAACGATAAAGAAAATTTAAATATCAGGCAAGATTATTTTTAAAATAATTCGCAAATCGCACGATTGACTTACAATTCACGAAAATTTCCACGGTCGAGGGGTTTCAGTGAACCGTGGGCTTCAGGACGAATAATCCGAGGCTCGCCTTGTAAGCATCTGTCATTCTCATGCGTTTGAACTCGTGGCCGGCTCCCCAGGAATCGGAAAAGATGATCTCTTCGGTGGTGTCGTTGTAGCCGATGATCATGCGCATGTGTCCGCCGGCGGTTTGTGGATTGAGCTGCGGTTTCTCGGGATAGCGGCCAAGCTGCAACGCCCATAGAAGCGGGAGGCCGCTGTCGATGTAGCTGCGGACTTCCTTGAGAAATTTCCTCTCATCGACGGGATTCCCCACGTAGTATTCACCCTTCTTCTCCTTCACGTCGGTGAATCCGCCGGAGCCTCCCATGCCTATGATTTCCAACCGTGTCTTGAATCTGTAATCGATGCTATCGAGCTGCTTGGCCATGACGATGGGGTTCGTGCCCCTGTCCGCATCTGTCTCGGCGATCTGGGCGATCTGGTGCATGTCCGCCCCGATGCCGTAGTATTCGAAGGCGCGCTGGGTGGTCGCGGCGACGCAATACCCTTTGTCGCCCTGGTCAACCATAGGGAGATTGGAAATGAAAACATCGCCGTTATCGGTTTTTTCCAAATTTTCCGGAAGATCGCGAAGTCTGGCGGCAGAGCCACCACGGCTGTGGAGCATGGAAGCTGCAAGCGAACCGCTGGCATCGGCGCGGGCGATGCGGAGGCGGAGAAACTCCCTGTCACCGCCTTCGAGAGCCTTCTCGTTGTGCTCGAGCACCGCGCTTCCGTTCTCCCGGGAATACCAGGAGAAACCGGCGGTGAGCAACCCGCTGTTCGGATCCGCGTCCTTGCGTCTCGGCTTCACTCCCAGCGCGGAGCCCACCTCTTTTCCGGTGGTCAGGAAATGCTTTTCGAATTCTTCCGCCGGGATGTCGCCGGCATCGCCACGGTTGAAGATGGAGAGTGTCACGAGGTTCAGTTTCCCCTCGGAAAAATCCACGATTGCCTCCTCGACTGGTACGGATTCTTTGAAGACGGTGATGTCGATCGTGGCGTCAGCGTAAAGCCTGCGTCCGATCTTGGCGCGGCTGCGGTCGTCGGTGAGCCAGACGTAGAGTTTGTTCTCGCCATCTTTAAAATGACCTTCGAACTGATCCGGAGTCATCTCCCAGTTCGTCGGGATGGCGAGCAATGGATCGAGCGGACACGGGATTGGCTCCGCCCAAGCATCGGATGGGAACGCGGCGGCAAAGAAAACGAGTGGGACGAGAATTCTGAAAAACATTTCCCAAACCCTATCCTACCGCCACATTCGGGCAAGTTCTTAGCCCGGAAAGATGGCCAGTGGCGGGATCATCCTTTGTCCTGCGAATAGATCAACGTGGAGTAGGGGCCGATACGGATCAGTGCGGAGTGTGGCATTCCGTCCTGACCTTCTCCATCCGCCTGAAGATCGTGACTTGGAGTGTCCCCGAAAAGCGCGCTGTAGATTTTCGCATCAGAGCTGAAGCGCAGTTTCCAATCCCCACCGCTCGGCATGCCTATGCGGTAGCCATCGCGTTCGTCGGCGCTGAAATTGCAGACAACGATCACATCGTCGCCCGGGCCATGGTCGGCGAAGCGCTGGAAGGCGATCAGGTTCTGTTCGTCATTCGCATGGTGGACGATGATACCCTGCCCGCTGAGACCACCGGACACGCCCTCACGGTTCTGCCTGAGAAAGATCAGATCGCGGTACATCTTCACAATGCCGGCGAATTTCCCCGCATGATCCCACTCCAGATTGAACTTGTCGCTGAAGCTCCCGCCCTGGAGGAATTCCTGACCCTGGAAAATCATCGGGATGCCGGGGCATGTGAAGAGCAGACCCGCTCCCAGACAAGAGAGTTTCTGCGCGAAATAGCCGTCCGCGTCCTCATCGTCCTGGACATCCTGCGGCACGCGCTTCGCTTTTCCCTCCGCCACCTCGTCGTGTGACTCTGTATAGACCACGCGTTCGAAAACGTTGCCATTGTAATTGAACAGCAAAGTCTCTTTCACCGTTTCCACTGAGCGCCACGAGTCCTCCGCTTTGGAAAGCTGGTCGCGGATCGGGAAAACGAAATTCGCGTCCCACTGGCTGTGAAAGCCTGCTCCGCCATCCTCCCGCAGCTTGGTGAGCGCCGAGTTGCTCTTCAGATCTTCCGCGATAATCACGCGGTCGGGAAAACGGGCGCGGATATCCTCGTTGATCCACTGGACAAGAGACCAGCCCTCGGGGATCTCGTTGGCCGGGCTTTCGTCCTCGTTGGTATTGCGGATGAGGAGGGTGGCGTCATAGCGGAGTCCGTCGATGCGGTATTCGTCCAGCCACATCATGGCGTTGTCATGGATATAGCTGCGCACCTCGTCTCGGCCGTAGTCGGGACGGGTCGCTCCCCAGGGTGTCTCCGCCCTCCAGTCGTTGTAAAAATAAATGCCACCTCCGTCGTTTTCCGACCAACCGTCGAATTTCCAAAGATCCAAGTCACCAGGGCCGAAGTGATTGTAAACGACATCCAGTATCACCGCGATGCCGTGCCGGTGGGCCGCCTGGACGAGGCGCTTTAGAGCGAGCGGGCCGCCGTAGCTGCTCTCAACCGCGTAGGGATGGGATGGATTGTATCCCCATGAGAACTCACCGGGAAACTCCGCGAGCGGCATGATCTCAATGGCGTTTATCCCAAGATCCGCGAGGTAGGGGAGCTTCGGTATGATCGCGTCCAGGCATGGTGTCTCATGGTCTTCGGGAAATGTCTTCGGATGCAGCTCGTAGATGACGAGCTGGTTGTGCCCGGAGATTTTGAAATCACTCTCCTCCCACTCGAAGTCCCGTCCGCGGATCAGGGCGTTTCCCGTGGAGTTGGTCACCTCGATGGCGCGGGGATCGATCCTGTCCATCTTCTGTTCGCCGTTGCGGATGGCGTATTTGTACTCGTCGCCATCTTTCGCGCTCTCCACGAAGCCGCTCCACACTCCTCCGTCGCCACACTTCAGCGGATGCCTTTGCGGATCCCAATCATTGAAGGATCCGATCACGGATACCTTGGTCGCGTTCGGCGCCCACACACGGAAGGCCGTTCCTTCTTTGACGAGGTTTGAACCAAGGGGAAATTGAGTCGGATCGATCACTGCTTTTTTCATGCCTTAATTGTTTGAGGGGAGCCCGGCGACTGGCGGTATGTCCACAAGGAACCGGCATCCTCGGAAGGATGCCGGTGAAGTCAGTTAGGTTTTGTAAGTTTGCCCACGAGATCAGACAGCATCTTCGTTGATGCCTGTTGAGAGCCACGAACCCGTGGCGATCTTCGTAAGTTTTTTGTCGATGTCGCCGGACTGGCTGGCCATCTCCTCGAACTTGTCAGCGATGCTGTCGAGATCCAGGCGCTTTGCGAAGGCATGGGCTGTCCCGAATCCGGCGATCTCGTAATGAGCGATCCGTTGCGCGTTGGCGATAAGAGCGGCGTCCTTCAAAGATCCGTGCGCGTAGTCGGCGTCAGTTTCCTGAGCCTCGCGGAGTAGTCCGGCCATGGCTTCGCATTTCACACCGGTCGGAGGAACACTAAGCTCTCCGCAGATTGAACGTAGCGTCTCGATGTTCGAGGCGGTTCCTTTCTTCACGTGTTCGAACTTGGATGCGAGATCCTTATCCGTGGATGAAAGCCTCATACGGGTGAGGAATTCCGAGTAGTTGGTCTCCGCGTTGTAGAGGTCGCGGGCTTGTTCTTCAAGCAGGTGGCGCAGGTTTTTTGGTGCTGTCATAGTCGTTGTCATAATTTTTAACTCTAGGTTACCTGACCCTTATCGCTGGAAGCGTGCCAATCGCCACGACCCGGATCTGAACCATGGCAGTCAGGCGTTCGTTAATAAACGGAGAATCGGAAGGCCGCTAATGCGAGAACCGATCCTGCAATTTGAAACAAGCGTCGGCTAAAGGCGGCGCAATTTGCAAGGCGGAGGCTCTAAGGCTCACGATCAGAAATCCCGCCTACCCTGCAATGCCCTGACGAGAGTGAGCTCGTCGGCGTGCTCCAGACCGCCTCCCGCCGGCAGCCCCTGCGCGATACGGGTCACCTTCGCGGCTTTTCCACGCAACATGTCGGCGAGATAATTCGACGTCGCCTCGCCTTCCACGTCCGCCCCCAGGGCGAGGATGACTTCCATCTCCACCGCCTGTCTCCACACGGCGCATGAGCTCCGGGATATTCAGATCCTCCGGTGAAACGCGATCCAGAGGGGAGAGCTTTCCACCGAGGCAGTGATAGCGGCCTTTGAAAGCGCCGGAACGCTCGAGGGGAAGGACATCGGTCGCCTGCTCGACGACGCAGAGGACGGTGTCATCACGCTTCGGGTCGGAACAGACCTCGCAGGTTTCCTCTGTCGCGAAAAATCCGCAAATCGGGCAGGCAATGATCTTTTCCCTCGCCTCGACAAGACTTTCCGCGAGCGCGAGCGGATCGGATTTCTTATGCTGGAGCAACCATACCGCCATGCGTTCAGCACTGCGCGGCCCCACACCGGGGAGCCTTTTCAGTTCCGCGACGAGATTCCTGACCGGAAGGGGGAAATCAGCGCGAGCCATCGGATACGGGGTTGGTTTTTCCGGTCAGCCTGTCTGCCGGGAGGACGTGATTGGCGGCGTAGGTCATCGCGCAGAAACCCGACCACAGGACGGCTACGAGCGCCACCGCGGTTTCAGGAAGAAACGATGCGAGTAGCAACACCGGTGCCCATGAAAGAGTCAGCATGAACGTCCCGCCCCATAATACCGCGCGCCGCCACATCCCGGCAACGTTCAGCATCACCGCGGGTAAGCCGAAAGCAATCAGCACCGCCGCACCCCAGAGAAATACCGGATCGACCGGGCGGGTGGGGGGCGCCATCCCCTCCGGTCGGAAGGCCGCCGCCAGGAATCCGTTCACGTGCCCGAGTATTTTCAGAAACTCCAGTCCCACCGCGAGACCAAGCGCCATCACCCCCGTGGCGAAAACCGCCAGTCCGGTATGCGGAACGTCCCCGGCCTTCGCTCTCTTTTTCATCCCAGCAGCTCAAGAAGCTTTTCGGTATGGGTCATCGGCGAGACCTTCTCCAGCACAGCCTCGATTCGCCCGTCCATGCCTATCACGAAGGTGCTCCTTTCCACACCCATGAACTTTTTTCCTAGCATCGACTTCTCCACCCACACTCCGTAGGCCTCCGCGATGGCCTTGTCCGGATCGGCGATAAGAGGGTAGGGGAGGTTTTTCTTGGAAATGAATTTCCGGTGGCTCTCCACGCTGTCAGGGCTTACTCCGAAGATCCGCGCCTTGTTCCCGATGTCGCCCCAATGGTCGCGTAGCGAGCATGCCTGTATGGTGCAACCAGGCGTGTTGTCCTTCGGATAGAACACCAGGACCACCCTGGTTCCCCTTGTTTCCGCCAAAATGATCTCCGTCTCGGTATCGCCGTCCACCAACGCCGCGGTGAAATCCGGCGCCATTTCTCCTACTTTCGGCTTCATCGCCGGAGTATCCGTGGAGGAGGGGAAGTAATCAAGCACCGACGCAGCGCCTTCTGCGGAGAAGGGCGGCCAGCGTGGCTCCGGCGGCGAGAGCCAGCGAGGTCGGCTCCGGGATCACCTTGAAATCGGTCTGCATGGCCTTGATCTGGAAGTTCAGCTTGTTGGCCTTCGGTTCGAAGCCGCTCCAGTCCATCGTCACGGTTCCGGCGAAAGTCCATGCCTCCCTGAAGTCGATGCCTGTGATAGTCGCGTAGTTCGCACGGTCGTCGTCCGTCCCGCTGGAGAGGCCCAGGGAACCCGCCACCGCCATGCCGTTGAGTGTCATGTTCTCGAAAAGTATGGAGCTGCTCTGGGTTTCCGTGCCCTTCGGCGTCCTTTCACGAATCATCAGCAGACCGACGTTTCCGAAATCCGCCTTGTGGCTGACGGAATAGGACGCGCCGGTGAAGGTGTCATTTAGAGTGAAGACAATTTGCTTGGTGGCGTCTCCGGAGTATTGCTGGGAAAATCCGTAGCTACGTCCCGCCACCCATTCGAACGTCGTGTTCTTGGCGACTCCGAAGGTAAAGTTTCCGCCTCCGCCCCCGGCCAGAGCGTTCACCCGCAACTCCTGGGCGCTCAGATTCACGTTCCCCTCCACGCCGAAGCTTTCCTTCGTGCTGCCGCCGTCAGCGACGAACATTGCGTCCGGACTGTTCGGATCCCCGTAGGCGCTTGCCTGTCCGGGACTGTTGTAAATGCCCTTTGTCAGAGTCTGACCCACGACCGGAACGGCGGAGACAAGCAAAGACGCGAGGATACTGACATTGAAGAATGCTTTGTGCACGGGGGTGGGGGTAAGGGGGTGAGGTAACGCGGCGGATCAAAAATCCGCGGCGCGGCGGGAGGCCTTTAGGGAATCCTTACAATTTGGTCAATCTAAATCTCACCCAAACACCCGGTTTTTTAAAAAAGTCTTCCCGAGCCGACCCACATTCTGTCCCACATTGCTGGTTGTGCGACCGCCAGCTTTGCCTAACCTATCACCAGTATCAGATTTTCCGAACCGCTTTGAAAACGCGTCTGCCCATCCTTCTCCTAGCCGCTCCCCTGCTATCAGCGCAGGAGCCGGAGGCTGTCGTGAAAAAATCCCCTATCGCCCTGTTGCCGAATGGCAGCGTCCTCCAGGGAGTCCTCCTTCCCCGTTATGATGAGAACCGACGCCTCGTAGGCGATCTGAAGGCCGAGACGATGACCCTCATAGACGGTGACCGCATACAGGGCGAGACCGTCCTCATCCGCTTCTACAATGCCGACCGCACTCCCGGCGGTCGGGTGGAGCTGACCCGCGCACTGTTCGACCAGGAGAAATCCTGCCTGTACGCGAAACAGGATGTGGTGATGACCCGCGACCGACTTGATGCGAAAGGCGGCGGGCTTGTGTATTCCTTCGAATCCGGCGAGGGTTTCCTCCTCGGCCCCGTTTCAACCCGCCTCAGCCCTCCGCCCCCATCCACCTCCATGAATACGAACCCGTTCGCCATCCCGGCCGCCGCCCTCCTCGCATTCGCGCCGACCACCGCGCCAGCCGCTCCTCCGGCATTCGTCACACCGGAGGAGATCGCGGAAATGAAAACCCAGGCCGCGAAAGCTCGCCCTGCATACGAAACCGCGGAGAAATCCACATCCGCCAGTCTTTCCGCCGGTCGCGAAGCCGCAACGACCGCCTCGGCGGCGGCCACCTCGTTCATGCGGAAAAACGAGATCAACACCATCGCTTCCGATGACTCCCGGGAAGCCGCTCCCCTGGAGGTGAGTCCCGGACCGAACGACACCGTGATCAACTGCGAAGGCGGAATGTATTTCGATAACGACGAGGGCGTGCTCGTCTATATGAAAAACGTCACGGTCATCGACCCGCGCTTCAATCTCAGCGGTGCGGACGAACTAAAGATCTTCTTTGATAAGAAACCCGCCGGGAAGGAGGACGACCCGGAGGAAGCCCCGGGTCTCGCGTCGAATATTGGCGACGTCAGGAAACTCATCGCCACAGGCGCCGTCCGGATGATCCAGAAAAGCGTCGATGGAAAGAAGCCCGTCGAAGCCAGCGGCGGTCTCCTCATCTACGATATAAAAAGCGGAGAGATGATCATCAGCGAGCGCTTTCCGTGGGTGAAACAAGGAACCTTCTATGCCCGCGCGAAGGAAGCGAACCTCTCCCTCCGGCTGCTCAATACCGGCGAGTTCAATACCCGCGGAGCATGGGAAATGGGCGCTCCGCTGGATCTGAAGGGGCGGTAGCCACCCTTGTCCCCGCATCAGGAATTTCAGAGTTCAACCTTTCATGACCCACGACCCAGGCTCCACTTGCACCAATATCGAAAGCGCCGTCCTCTCCGCGCAAGGACTCCGCAAAACCTACGGCGGTCGCGCCGTCGTCGATGGTGTCTGCATAACCGTCCAGCCCCGTGAGATCGTCGGACTCCTCGGTCCCAACGGGGCGGGGAAAACCACGTCTTTCTATATGATAGCCGGCCTGATTCCCGCGGAAGACGGCACCATACATCTCAACGGAGACAACATTTCCCGACTGCCCATGCACCGCCGCGCCCGGCTGGGTCTCGGCTACCTCCCGCAGGAGGAATCCATTTTCAGGAAACTCACCGTCCGTGAGAACCTGCTAGCCATTCTTGAGACCCGCCCCGGGCTCTCCCGCGCCGGACAGCGAGACCGCGCGGACGAGCTACTCGAACGCTTCAGCATCACCAGGCTCTCCAAAAACCAGGCCATCACCCTCTCCGGCGGTGAGAAGCGCCGCCTCGCCATCGCCCGCTCCCTCTGCTCGGATCCGAAAGTCCTCATGCTCGACGAACCCTTCGCCGGCATCGACCCCATCGCCGTGGAGGACATCCAGCGCATTGTCCGGAACCTCCGCGAGAAGGACGGCCTCGCCATCCTTATCACCGACCATTCCGTCCGCGAGACTCTCTCCATCACCGACCGCGCCTTCCTCATCCACGATGGCAAGGTCATCCTCGAAGGGGCTTCCGAGGAGCTCGTCAATGACCCTGTCGCCAGGAAATACTACCTGGGCGAGGATTTCAGGATGTGACCAGCGGTTGAAATAAGATGGCGGAAATCCTTCCGCCGGTCTACCGTTCCCTCCATGGCAGCCGAGGAAAACCCATTTCCAGGTATGGATCCGTTTTTCCAGAGAAGCTGGAGGGATGTTCATATGCGATTGATCGGACACACAGCGGACGCTCTGCAGGAATGCTTGCCTGACGCCCTGCCGGTAAGCGCGGATTCGATACTCGCGAAACGAAACCAGGCGTCATGAAGAACGCCCGGCTCCTGATCACCCTCGCACTCGGCGCCGTCCTGATCGGCTACGCGGTCTGGCGTAGCTCCCGCACCGGAGTGGAGGAGGTGAAAATCGTCGGGTTCCAGAGCGCGGATGTGCCGCTGGAAATGCCGAAAGACGGGAATCCGGATATGCGCTTCCAATTTCTTTCCGCGTGGCAGGCGAACCAGATCCCGACCGTCGCAAGAATGGACACGCCCATGGGATCGGAAAACGGCGCCTTGGTTTACAATGCCCAGAAATTCCAGGAAATGAACGAGAAGCGGGGCGGACACCATAGTGGCGACGACCTCAACGGCATAGGCGGCATGAACACGGATCTCGGTGACCCGGTTTACGCCGCCGGGGACGGGCTGGTGGTTTTCACAGGAAATCCCTCTCCCGGCTGGGGGAATATCGTCATCCTCGCGCATCGCGATCCGGAGGGACAGGCTCTCCATACAATGTATGCCCACCTCCTGGAGATTAAGGTGAAAATCGGAACCCTGGTTCCGCGAGGAAAGGAGATCGGCCTGGTCGGCACCGCCAACGGCCACTACCCGGCCCACCTCCACTTCGAAGTGCGAGCCAGCGATGGTATCGACATCGGCTCCGGATACACCTCCCTCCCCTTGAACCGTCTCGATCCGGCGGCGGTTGTAGCAGCACTTCACAATGCGGAGGCGGACGGAATTTCCCCCGCGCCCCTCGAGTTCGCTGATCTGGCGCCGGAGCAGCCCTGGACTACTCTGGAAATCAAAAACGCAGAGAAGCTTTCCGAGCTGAAGAAGTAGCTTTCGAAGATAGCCGCCATTTCAAGGCGGCATGTCATTTTCAGATTCCTGTCACGACTTCCAGATCCGGCAGCGCCTTCTTCAGCTCCGCGATCACTCCCTCGGAAACCTCCGTCTGCCAGAGATACAGGCTCTTGAGATTCGGAAGAGCGGAAAGCTTTTTCACACCCGCATCGGTTACCGCGGTGCCGAAAAGGTTCACGGATTCCAGGCTCTGCAGCTTCACCAACGTGTCCATCGAGGCGTCCGTGATTCCCGTCTCGTTCAGGCGGATCATCCGGAGATTCTCAGCGGGGGCGAGAAGCGCGACCGAACGGTCGGTGATCCCTGTCGCGGAGAGATCCACCGAGACCAGCTTGTGGATCACCGGCCCCAGCTTCGCGAAATTCTCATCCGTGAGATTCTTCCGCAAGGACACGCCGGTGAAGGTAAGGTTGGAAGATTCCTGGGACTCGAAAGTCAGTCCTCCGGGGAAATCCGCGCCGAGTTCGGAAACTGTCTTGCTCAGGTTCTCGTCCGGCTTGTCCGTTTTGACCTCTTCTTCGACGCCGTGCTCATGGGAATCCTCGAAGGCGATGGTGAGCTGCAGGTTCCCGATGGCATCGCGGACTTCATCGGTCAGCTCCAGCTCACCGACCTTTTTCACCGGATCCGCGCCCTGGTCTATCCACCATTTCACGATAAGAAGCTCGTTGTCCTCGATGTCCTTCTTGCCCTCCGGCGGCATATGCTCGTCGTCATCGTCGGGTAGCTCCGCCCGGAAGACGATGTTGCTGTCCAGCGAGTTGCCCGGTTCGAGGCCGTCGCCCTCGCTGCCGCCCTTCACAAGCAGCTCGTACGTATCCATGCGGAACTTGCCTTTGGATTTCTCCTCCTTGTGGCACTCAACGCAGCGCATGTTCAGGATGGGCTGGACGATGTCCGCGTAAACGATCTGCTCCTCGAGGGGCTTGGCCTCCTTTTTCTCCTCCTTCTTTTCCTTTGGTTCCAGGCCGAGTAGTTTCCTGATCGGATCGGGAGCGTACTGGGTGAGGTAATCCTTCCCGTGGGTGATGGAGGCTCCGTCATGGCTGGCGTAGGACATCACACCCACGCTGGCGAAAAGAAAGACGCGGAACGGCACCTGTGTGGAGGCTGGCGAAAGAGTCCAGGCGCGGACTATGAAGGTGAGTATCGCAACGCATGCGAAGGCGATACCGCCCCAAAGATGGTCTTCGGCAAGCTCGCTGCCCTCGAATCCGCCGCCGTGATACAGGAGAAATCCGAAGATCACGGCGACCACAGCGCTCGCCGCGCCCATGAACATGGGAAGAATGGTTCCGTAGGGCTTCTGCCGGGTGAACATCGCGAGCATCTCCTGGAAAAGAACCAGCGCGAAAACTCCGATGGGCACATGGAGGATCACCGGATGGAAGTGCCCCAGGAAGCGGACGATGTCGGGCATCTTGTCACCATCCGGCTCACCCGCGAGAAACGGCATCAGGATGAGAGCCAGGATTGTGAGAACGCCGGCAAGGCTAAGGAACCAGGGTCTGCTTTTCTTCTCAGGTCGTGCGTCGAGATCGATTACGTTGCTCATTGTGGGTCGGGTGGATACAGGTTTTCCGGGAAACTTTCAGACATCGATCGTCACTCCCTTCTGCCCTTCCGGCTCCCCGCGGGGCACGGATTTGTCGTTTTTTCCGAAAAAGGGCAACCATTTCCGCAGGTCGAATCCCAGGAACGAGGTGCATTTCAGGAAAACCGCCAGAGCCACGGCTTCGTCGATGAACGGCAGCGGATCCATCGCCGGGAACGGCAGCGGGCCTATCGTCAGCAGGTAAAGTCCTGAGAGGATGGCCGCTATCCAGGCGAGTTTTCGTTTCATGGTTCCAGTCTCCTACGGATATCGGGTGGCGCAACTTTCCGAGTTTTCTTGATTCCCTGCCGCGGCTGCCGGAATCTTCGCGCCAGCCATGCCAGATCTCATCGTATTGAAAACCCTCCACCTCCTCGGCGTCTTCGCGCTCTTCGCATCCCTTGGCGCCACCATGCTGGCCGGCGGTTCGAGGAAAACCGCGTCCATACTCCACGGCGTTTCCCTGCTTTTCATCCTCATCGTCGGCTTCGCGATGCTCAAGAAACCACCCATGGATCAGTACTGGTGGATGGCGAAGATAGGCATCTGGCTCTTCATCGGCCTCGCTCCCGCGCTTTCCAAAAAGAAAGTCCTGCCCCCCATGGTCGTTTTTTCCCTCACCCTCGCCGCCGCCGTCGCCGCCGCCTATCTCGGATTACGCAAACCATTCTAGTGCTGCGAAAAATCAAAACTGATGGATGGAAAACGGAGAAATCGCCCGAAGAAAGGCTCCTGCCCGGAAGGGCATGTTCCAAGCACGGGATTCCCATGACACTAGCCCAACGGGCTTGCGGATTTTAGCCCGGGGTTGGCGGAGCAACGCGAAGCCTATCCCGGGATATCCCGCCCGGGAATCACAACGCCACAGGTGTTGCGTCCGCGCGCGAGGGAATGGCTTGGACACAACCCCGTTGGGGTTGGAAGATCCCGCGCCTGTGATCCCAGGGTAGCCTCCGTTTCACTCCGGCAACCCTGGGCTTGAATCCGTAACACCGTTGGTGTTGGGAACGGATCGTCACAGGAGATCCCTGTTCATCATTTCAGATTTTACGCAGCACTAGGGATATTCCCCGACAATCCGCCCCTGGTCGAAATCATAGGGAGTCATCTCCAGCAGGACGGAAGCCCCGTCCACGAACTCTGCCTTGGCATCAGTCAGGCTTTTCGAGAGGTGGGCGAGCACTGTCTTCCCGTTCATCAGCTCCACCCTGTAGAGGATCTCTCCCTTCCTTTCAATAACCGCTCCCACCGTTTCTATCGCCGCTTCGGACATCGGACGATTCTGACCATTTTCTCAACCTATGCGCAAGCCCGGCGGATCTCACGCGCCTGACGGTACTTCCGAAAATCTTGGCACAGACAGTGCTCTATCTGTTTTGGCGATCCGACCGGGACGCCTCGGGTTATTGGGTTTTCCCTGGGATTGATCGGTCGGGTCGCCACTTTTTTTGCCAACGACCCTTGTTTGCATTTTCCACACGCACGTTATATTCCGCCACGCATGCCAGGGAACGAGCAGACCATCGAAGCGGAAGTTGTCGAGATCGACGGTATCGAGGTGCGTCCACGTGCGACGCCCGGGCATCGCTCTGGGAAGGATTGGAAAAACTGGCGTAACCTCCAGGCGCATGTTCTCAAGCTGGACTCGCGCTGGTGGCCGCTGTGGGTCGCGCTCGGCATCATCGCGCTGGTATTGGTCGTGGCCATCGGTATGTGCGCCGCGGTTCTCTGGATCGCCTACCGTCTCCTCGTAGGTCTCTTCCTGGGATTCGCTTCCCTCTTCGATGCCTCCACCGAACTCCAGCGCCGTTAGAAATGGAAGTTTCCGATAGTGGAAATGCGGAAAACATGTCGGGAATTCCGGACTGGATGACGATTGTCCGCGGATCAGGCTCGGTTCGCTGTTCCGGGGCGGCTTGGCGATTGCAAAACCTTCCTACGTTCCTTAGAAACCGCTGTGGAAAAATCCTCTCCCTTTTCCGGCAACGTGCCACTTCTGATCCTGATCGCGGTCAATCTCCTTCCAATCGCCGGTGTGGTTTTCTGGGGGTGGGATGTTTTCGAAATCGTCGTGCTGTACTGGTTTGAAAACGTCGTCATCGGCGCGGTGAACGTCTTGAAAATGCTCATGGCGGCGGGCGACGCCACGGATGCGAAGCCGGACTTCGCCAGGGAACACCCCGGGATGCCGGAATACCTGCGCGATCCACAAGGCGGGAAAGCAATCAACCACGGGGTGAAATTTTTCCTCATACCGTTTTTCACTTTCCACTACGGGATGTTCTGCCTTGTCCATGGGGTCTTCGTTTTCGTCCTCCTTGGCGGAGAAGGCGGGGGCATGGCGGATGGCGGGCCTCTGACGATTCTCAGGAAAATGGTTTCTGGGGGAATCGACTCCAGCGGGGTTTGGTTCGCCCTCGCAATCATCGCCAGCCATCTTTTCTCGTTCTTTTACAATTATCTTGGCAAGGGCGAGTTCCGCCGGATCTCGGCTCCCGCTCTGATGGCCGCTCCCTACGGACGAATCGTCGTCCTCCACATCGCCATTCTCTTCGGAGCCTTCGTCATCACCGCCCTTGGCAGTCCCGTTTTTCTCCTCATCCTCCTGATCGTCGGGAAAATCGCGCTGGATGTGAAACTCCACCTGCGAAGCCACAGGAAGCTGAATGCCGAAGTTACGCCCTCCTGATCTCAGCCATGGCCGAAATTCCTTTTTCCGTCCCCACCCGATTTGGTCTACCTGATCATAAAAACTGTCTGGGTTTCCCTGGAGCAAAAAACCACAATTTTTAAAAACCCGTATTTTCGCATTGCCACACTGCTATAGGGCCGATTAGCTTCCGCGCCCCAACCGTCCAACCTTGCCTTCAAGATGTCCAAGCACAACTCTCTCAAGTCCGCAGCCACTGTAGGCGGCAAACGTTCCGTCCTCAAGCGCTTCGAGCGCGTCAAGCTCATGAAAGAGCGTGGCGACTGGAAGAAAGGCTCCTCTCCTGTCGGTCTGCCCAAGACCAAGCACGAGGGTTGATCAGGCTCCTTTCCCACGTCCCACACGCGGATTCCCCAGAATTTTATGCCCGAGGGAATCCGTCTCAACAAATATCTGGCATCCTGTGCCATCGGCTCGCGCCGTGGCTGCGAGGAACTCATCGAGTCCGGTCGGGTTGAGGTCAATGGTGCGCCTTGCGTCAAACTCGCCACCCGCGTGACGCCATCCGACAGCGTCCGCGTCGATGGAAAACGGGTGATACCGAAGGAGGAGATCGTCGTCCTGTTCCACAAACCGCGCGGGTATGTCTGCACCCGAAGCGACGAACTCGGGCGCAAGACCATCTATGATCTTCTTCCACCCGCCTTGCACGCCCTCCACCACGTCGGACGTCTCGATACGGATTCTGAGGGAATGCTCATTCTCACCAATGACGGCGATCTTTCCCAGCAGCTCATGCACCCGTCGAAATCCGTGGAAAAGGAATACCTGGTGACCTCCAACCAGGCTTTCGAGAACCAGCACCTCGACCAGTTTCTCGCCGGCGTCTTCACCGAGGAAGGCAAGCTCAAGGCGAAAGACATCGAGCGCATTTCCGCCCGCCGCATCAAGGTCGTCCTCGACCACGGCGCGAAACGCCAGATCCGGGTCATGTTCGAAGCCCTCGGCTACCAGGTCACCAAGCTCCTGCGGGTGCGCATCGGAAACCTCTGGCTCGGCGATCTCGAACCAGCCAAATACGCAATCCTGAACGCGAAGGAAGTCGCGATGCTGTTAGGAAAATAATCCCGCGGACAGGGGCGCATACCCCCGCCCGGTGCGATTCTCATCACGATGTGTATGGGAGAACCAGAGTCTCAACTTCGCCTTTTTCCGATACTGAGGGGATTGAAAGCGTGCGAGTCTTGTCGTCGTATTCGAACGACTTGCCGGTAAGCGGATTCGGAACAACTCGTTTCATATCATCCGCATCAATGCGTTCCGTTCTCCTTTTCCAGAATGAGCAAATCCATCGCCGCCTCGAATTGTGCCACTTTGACGGTCGAGCGAACGTATCCCTTCGACCACGCACGGGCGCCAATGAGAAACATGTCTGCAATCGCGCGACTCTCCGAGGAGAGCTCGTTGTAGGGCTTCCCCTGGTTATATTCGCCAAGGGTGAGGTGAAGTAGATCGGGCAACTCCATGGCTTCCATCAAGGCGATCTGGGAGCTGAACCAATATGCGTGAGCCCTGGCAAGCGCCCGGGCATCCTTGGGCGCATCCGAGTTGGCGGGATCAAGGATCATCGGGTAAAGCAGGTATCGGCACCCGGTATGCCACTCACCTCGCATGACCCTGGCGAATGAGGCGGGCGAATACTCCCGGGGTTCGAGAGCCTCTTTCCAGCGCTTCAGATCCGCGGTTTTTCCGAGGACCGGGAGCATATGCTCGAAGACTTCCTTGCGAACCGAAAGATCGATCATGATGGCTATCGTTTCGCACAAAAGACTGGAATGATCAATGGCATGAAAATGCGATGCGAGGTTGCCGGTTGCCTGAACCAGACGCAACGCCTCCGTTTCGTCTCCATCCTCCGCCGCCAGTCGTGCTTTCAGCAAAAGAATTTCGGTGCCACGCGCCGCTCCCGTCGCCTTCACGAATCCATCGAAATCCTCCGGCATGTTGCTGGAGCGAACGGTTTTTCATCAGAGCGATCTGTTCAATTTTGCTCGCGAACTCCGAATGCTCATCGAGAAAACCGTGTGCGGCCACCGGGTTCCATGGCTCCTTCCACGGGGCATTTTCATGATAAGCCGGGGGAACCAACGATCCGTTGTGACCGGATTTCCCCAGCAGGTGCAGTTGGAAAAACCCGTTCCTAGCGTGAGGAACCGGACGACTCTCGACGGCAAGGTTTGGAAACTCGAGCACGAGCGCGTCCATAATTTCCGCCGTCATGTGCCGGGTTCGGGCGATTCGGGCGGGCGTTGGCAAATCAAAGGTCGGCTTGGCTTCGTATGTTAAAAGCTCCCGAAGATTTGATTCGGATAGCGCTCTCTCTCTGGAACCGAGTGTGATCTTTTTCCAAACCAATCCACCCGCCACCCCTGCGAGTAACAGCGGAATCATGCAAATTACAAACCAACGAGACGGGCTATAGGTCATTTCGATTACCTGAATATCAATAAATCAGTCGCGATTCAACTCCAAAGGAGCTTGGACCGTTTTCACCATTGCCCCGGACAGTGCCGCTCTCTAGCTTTCCGGAAAACCAAGCCATGAGTTCGAAAAAGTCCAAAAAGCTGTCCAGGGAATCCTCCGACCACGCTGCCGAACTGGTCGCCGTCCACAAGCCCTCGAAGGAGTTTCTCGAGAAAAGCCCGCATTCCTTCCATGGCGGCTTACGAAAAGCTCTACAAGCACTCCATCGAGAAGCCGGAAAAATTCTGGTCGGCGGAGGCGAAGGAACTCACCTGGCGGAAACCGTTTTCAAAAGTCCTGAAATGGAAGGCACCGGACGCGAAGTGGTTCATCGGCGGGAAGATCAACGTCGCCGAAAACTGTGTCGACCGCCACGCCACCGGCGCGCGTGCCAACAAGGCCGCAATCATCTGGGAGGGCGAGCCCGGCGACAGACGCACCATCACTTTCGCGCAGCTCCACCGCGAGGTATGCAAGTTCGCGAACGTCCTTCTCACGCGCGGCGTGAAATCCAAAGACCGCGTCCTCATCTATATGCCGATGATTCCGGAGGCGGCCGTCGCAATGCTTGCCTGCGCGCGGATCGGCGCGGTTCACAACGTCGTTTTCGGTGGCTTCGCGTCGGAGGCCATTCTCGACCGGCTGGAAGACTCCGGTGCCACCGCCATCATCACCGCGGATGGCGGATGGAGACGTGGAAAAGTCATCCCGCTCAAGCCGGTCGTCGATGAGGCTCTGAAGAAATACGACAAGATAGAAAACGTTTTCGTCGTCAGACGCACGGAGAACGATGTCATCATGAAGTCCGGCCGCGACCACTGGTGGCAGGACGAGATGGAAACCGCCTCCGCGAGACACGAACCGAAAGGTTTCGATTCCGAGCACCCCCTTTTCATTCTCTACACCTCCGGCTCCACCGGGAAACCCAAAGGCATTCTCCACACCTCCGGCGGCTATCTCACCGGCACCTACGCCACCTGCAAGTACATCTTCGACATGCGCGACGAGGATGTCTACTGGTGCACCGCCGACATCGGCTGGATCACCGGCCACTCCTACATTGTCTATGGACCGCTCGCCAACGGTGTCACCCAGGTCATGTATGAAGGGGCGCCCAACGAGCCGGACTGGGGTCGGTTCTGGAAAATCATCGAGGAGCACCGCGTCTCCATCCTCTACACCGCTCCCACCGCGATCCGCGCGTTTATAAAGGCGGGCGATGAATTTCCCGAAAATCACGATCTCTCCTCGCTGAGACTCCTGGGTTCCGTCGGCGAGCCTATCAATCCGGAGGCCTGGAACTGGTACTATCACAAGATAGGCGGAGGGAAATGTCCTATCGTCGATACCTGGTGGCAGACGGAAACCGGAGCCATCCTCATTTCGCCCATTCCCGGCGCGACCCCGTGCGTCCCCGGCACCGCCACCCGTCCCTTCTTCGGGATCGATGCCGCTATCCTCGATGACGAGGGAAAAGAATGCCCGCCGGAAACCCCCGGCCGCCTGGTAATCCGTAAACCATGGCCTTCCATGACCCGCACCATTTACGGAGACAAAGCCCGGTTCAAGAAAACATATTTCGCCGACTATCCCGGCCTCTACACGGCCGGCGATGGTGCGAAACGCGATAAGAAAGGCAATTTCTGGATCATCGGCCGTCTTGATGACGTCCTGAACGTTTCCGGCCATCGCCTCGGCACCGCGGAAATCGAGTCCGCTCTCGTCTCCCACCATGCCGTCGCCGAGGCCGCGGCCGTCGGCCGCCCCCATGATCTCAAAGGTCAGGCCGTCGCCGTTTTCGTGACCCTCAAACAAGGCCACGAACCCTCCCCGGACCTGGAAACCGAACTCCGCAACCATGTCGGCACCGTCATCGGAGCCATCGCCAAGCCGGACGACATCCACTTCACTCCCGGCTTGCCAAAAACCCGATCCGGGAAAATCATTCGGCGCCTCTTGAAAGAACTGGTGACCACCGGCACCATTTCCGGCAGCGTCACCACCCTCGAGGACATGGGCGTGATCGATCATCTGAAATCGCTCCTGAAAAAGTAGTTTTCCCGAAATGACCTCCACCCGTTATCTTTTATGCCGCGTCGCCCTGGTCTTCGGTTATGCCCGTAAGAACATCCGAATGGGTGATGCCGCCGGAGAGATGCACCTTCTCAAGGAAGCCGAAGCACACCTTGGCGAGGCCGTATGGGAAGATGTGGAGAACATCGACGATCTCTCCGTCGAATACTGGAACCTTCGGAAACTCATCAAAGAGCGCGACCGTGTGGCAAGGGAGCTGGAATCCTGCAGGAAGGAGCTTGAGAACGCGCACAAGGAACGCGCGGACCTGTTAGGCGTTTCCAACGAACCATTCGAGGATCTCGTGAAGAAGCGGAAGTTGATTCTCGATGAAATGGAGCAACTTGCCCGTAAACGTGACACAGTCGTGGCAAGAGCCAGGGAAATCCGCCGCAGCTACGACGGGATCAAGACCAAGCAGGAAGTCCTCGAGAAGGAAGGAAGCAATTCCCCTGATGTTCTTGAGAAAACGACCGCCCGCCTCTCGCAATTGAAAAAGGAGTTCGCAGCACTCAAGGCCGAACGACAGTCGGTAGCGGACGAGATCACCAGGGGTGACGCCAGATTGGACAAGATCGACGCCGAGATCCTCGCTCGAAAAAAAGAGCGTCGGGACAAGGCGTCCGAGGCCTTTCAGCAAATCGGAGATGCGAACCAGGAGATGTCCACGCTACGTGCCGAGCTGGGCCTCCTCAACACACAGATGCGCCAGCTTTATTCCGAGATAGGCCGCCACGTCAGCCGCCATGCGGGAATTGACGCCGAATGCACCAAGGCCGCGAGGCAGCACCACGGCATGGTGGATGTGATGCGCGCTCTCCGGCACTCCATCCAGTGGAATCACAAGCTCGCCGACCTTTCCTAGCGGAGCGCTGACTTTCGTCCGCGAGGCACCCATCTCCTCCTTTACAATCCGGCCTTCCCCTGTCAAACCGCTGGAAGTTTAAGCAACACTCGCGCACTCATGCCAAAAGACACCTCGATCCGCAAAATTCTAGTCATCGGCTCCGGCCCAATCGTTATCGGCCAAGGCTGCGAGTTCGACTACTCAGGCGTCCAGGCCTGCAAGGCTCTCAAAGAGGAAGGCTACGAAGTGATCCTCGTGAATTCGAACCCCGCCACGATCATGACCGATCCGGAGTTCGCGCACCGCACCTACATCGAGCCCATCACCCCGGAGGTTGTCGAAAAAATCATCATCCGCGAACAGCCCGACGCGCTCCTCCCCACCCTCGGCGGCCAGACCGCGCTGAACACCTCGATGGATCTTTTCAAGTCCGGCACGCTCGAGAAGCACGGTGTGAAAATGATCGGAGCCAACGCCGACGCCATCGACAAAGGCGAGGACAGGCACCTTTTCAAGGAAGCCATGGAAAAAATCGGCCTCGACATGCCGCGGTCCGGCATCGCACGGACGAAAGAGGAAGCCCGCGAAGTCGCCTCTGAGATCGGCACTTTCCCACTCATCGTCCGCCCCGCCTTCACCCTCGGCGGCCAGGGCGGCGGCATCGCTTACAACAAGGACGAGTTCGAGGAAATCGTCCATCGCGGCCTCGATCTGTCCCCCGTTTCCGAAGTCCTCATCGACGAGTCCCTGCTCGGCTGGAAGGAGTTCGAAATGGAGGTCATGCGTGACCGCGCCGACAACTGTGTCGTCATCTGCTCCATCGAGAACATCGATCCCATGGGCGTCCACACCGGGGATTCCATCACCGTCGCACCCATCCAGACCCTGACCGATCGGGAATACCAGATCATGCGCGACGCCTCCTTCGCCGTCATCCGCGAGATCGGCGTGGAAACAGGCGGCTCGAACATTCAGTTCGCCACCGACCCGAAATCCGGGCGCATGATCGTCATCGAGATGAACCCGCGCGTCTCCCGTTCCTCCGCGCTCGCTTCGAAGGCCACCGGTTTCCCCATCGCCAAGATCGCCGCGAAACTCGCCGTCGGCTACACCCTCGACGAGCTGCCGAACGACATAACCCGCGTCACTCCGGCGTCCTTCGAACCTACTATAGATTACGTAGTAACCAAGATCCCCCGCTTCACTTTTGAGAAATTTCCTACTGCGAACGCAGTACTTACCACTTCCATGAAGTCGGTCGGCGAGGCCATGTCCATCGGCCGCACCTTCAAGGAATCCATGCAGAAATGCCTGCGTTCCCTGGAGACAGGCCGCTGGGGCTTCGGCTTCGACAGGGGCGATCCACATTCCCCGACCAAGGACGAGATCACCAGAAAACTCCAGATCCCCAACGCCGAGCGCATTTTCTGGCTCCAGACCGCCTTCGTCCACGGCTGGACGCTTGGGGAGATTTTCGAGGCCACGAACATCGATCCATGGTTCCTCCGGCATCTTGAGCAGATCGCCGAGGAAGGCAGAAACCTCGCCACTCTCGATCTCCGCACCGCGAAGAAGCTCGGCTTCTCTGATCGCCAGATCGCCAAAGCCCGCGCCGCCGCACCCGCCATTCACGATGCCTCCATCCATGGCGAAAAAGACCAGCCCGCGGGAGCGCCACCCCGTGCCGAACCCGGAGGCGCCGTTGCAAGCGTTCCCACCGAGGACACCATCCGCGCCGAGCGCAAAGCCAAAGGCATCATCCCGACCTACCGTCTGGTCGATACCTGCGCCGCCGAGTTCGAGGCATACACACCATATTTCTATTCCACCTACGGCGACGAAAACGAAGCCCGCTCTTCCGACAAGAAGAAGATCATCATTCTCGGAGGTGGCCCGAACCGCATCGGCCAGGGCATCGAGTTCGACTACTGCTGCGTGCACGCCGCCTTCGCCCTGAAAGAGCTCGGCTACGAGACCATCATGGTAAACTCGAACCCCGAGACCGTCTCCACCGACTACGACACCTCGGACAAGCTCTTCTTCGAGCCGCTCACCCTCGAGGACGTGCTCAACATCTGCGACCAGGAGCAACCGTTCGGAGTCATCGTGCAGTTCGGTGGCCAGACTCCGCTCAACCTTGCCGCGGATCTCGAGCGCCACGGCGTCCCCATCATCGGCACCTCGCCGAAAAACATCGAACTCGCCGAGGACAGGAAATTTTTCTCCGCCCTGCTCGACAAGCTCGGCCTCAAGCAAGCCGAAGCCGGAACCGCCACCAACGAAGCCGAGGCCATCGAAGTCGCGAACCGTATCGGCTACCCGGTTCTCGTCCGCCCGTCCTTCGTGCTCGGCGGCCGCGCGATGATGATCGTTTACAGCGATTCCGAGCTCTCCACCTACATGCGGGAGGCCGTCACCGCCTCACCCGAGCGTCCCGTCCTTGTTGACCGTTTCCTCGACAACGCCACCGAGATCGACGTCGATTGCATCAGCGATGGTGAGACTTCCGTCGTGGGCGCGATCATGCAGCACATCGAGCAGGCCGGCGTACACTCCGGAGACTCCGCCTGCTGCATTCCCGCTTTCTCCATCTCGGATTCGATCAAATCGCAGATCGACAAAGCCGCCAAAGACCTTGCCCGCGAACTCGAGGTCCGCGGTCTGATGAACATCCAGTTCGCCGTGAAAGACGAGGAACTCTACGTCATCGAGGTCAATCCCCGCGCCTCGCGAACCGTGCCCTTCGTCAGCAAAGCCACAGGCGTTTCACTGGCCAAGCTCGCCGCGAAAATCATGGTCGGTGAAAAGCTCACCGACATGGGCTACACCGAAACCATCGTCCCAAAGCATTTCTCCGTAAAGGAAGCCGTGTTCCCCTGGAACCGCTTCCCGGGCATCGACATCGTGCTCGGCCCCGAGATGAAATCCACTGGCGAGGTCATGGGCATCGATGCGGATTGGGGCATGGCCTACGCGAAATCCCAGATGGCCGCTTTCAACCCCCTTCCCACCGAGGGCAGGGTCTTCCTCTCCGTCGCTGACATGGACAAGGAGAGAGCTGTCGCCATCGCCCGCGATCTCCACGAGCTCGGCTTTACGATCTGCTCCACCGGCGGCACTCTTGCCAAACTCGCCGCGGCCGGCATCCCCGCAGAGCGCGTTTACAAAGTCCTCGAGCAAGCCCGCCCCAACGTGATCGACATGATGAAAAACAATGAGATCAACTATCTCATCAACACCCCTTCCTCACACGAGTCCCGCGCCGACGAGATCCTCATCCGCTCCACCGCCATCGCCCAGAAGATCTCCTACGCCACCAACATGGCCGCCGCCGAAGCCACCGTGAAAGCCATGCGCTCCCTCAAGGAAATCGAGTTCACCGTGAAGAGCATTCAGGAGTATCACGCGTGATTTCATTACTTAGGGGTAAAGATTATGACTCCAGTAGAATTTGAAACCATTCTAGATCGTCTATGCGAGACCTTGCGCACAACCATTAAAAGCAACGGAACCTTTCCGTCCTCTCCGAAATTCGAGGAAAGCGTCCGCAATCAACTTGAAGAACTCCTCGCAGACACGAAGCTGAACGTCAATTTCAGCCCGCATCCTCATGTATTTCCTGACATAGTCCTCCCGCCCTTCGGCATAGAGGTAAAATTCACTTTGAAGGACACCTGGAGAAGCGTCGCCAACAGTGTCTTCGAATCTACTCGTGCTCTGGGCGTAGAGCATGTCTATCTGCTTTTCGGGAAAATGGGCGGCGAGCCGGATTTACAATGGAGCCACTATGGCGAATCCGTCGTGCATGTAAGAACCTCGCACGTGCCGCGATTCGAGGTTGAAATCAATTCTTCCCGCTCGCTTTTCGAAACCCTGGGGCTGGACTACGAAAAATTCTCCTACCTCCCCGAACACGAGAAGATGGAACACATCCGTAAGTATGCGAGATCCCGGCTGAAGGCTGGTGAGCGACTCTGGTGGCTGGAGAACAGTGAGGACTCCGAGCACACCCTTCCCATCCAAGCGCGACTCTATACCAGCCTAGACAACTGGGAAAAACGTACATTGCGGGCCGAGGCCGCACTTCTTTGCCCTCAAATCGTTATGCCTAGCAGAAGCAAGAGAAAATATGATGACGTCTCCCTTTACCTTCTCACTTATCATGGCGTGTTGGCGCCACAAGTCCGCGATCTTTTCAGCGCCGGGAGTGTCGCCCTTCGAGTCGATCCCACAAGAGGGGGAACCTACATTCAGCGATCCCTGGCGGACATCGACGAGGAGATGAGAAAAGCCGCCGAATATCTCCCCGACACCCTCTTCGATGACTACTGGGGCGAAAGCGTTTCGAAGGAAAAGAGGATCAAGTGGTGGCTGGACAGAGCCGACCTATACGCGAAGGATTGGAAACCCTCAGAGCTTTTGTTTCTTCCGTGACCTTGAGACGGGTTGCGGCTTATCGGAATGCAGGTTCCGGTGAACGGCGTTCGCCATATGCCATGCTAGAACGGGGGGCACCGCGTTTCCAACCTGACGTTCTGTCTCCCGCAGTCCCGATACAAAGATAAAATTGTCCGGAAAGGTCTGAATCCTCGCCGCCTCCCGCATGGATAGCCTTCGCGGAAGCTCGTAATGAAACTGGATGTTTCCATGACACTCCGCACGGATCGTGTGAGCCGGTTTTTCCGCTGAAATCCTTCTGTTTCCCTGCTCGGGGCTGACCTTCGCACGACTCCAGACATGGTTGATTTCCGGGTCTTCATCCAGATCCCTCAGATCGCCGATTGCCTCGTCGGAAGTCATCCAAGTATCTCGGTTGCGTTCTGGCAGCGGAGGGGCGAACGTGGGTCGTCCCTTTCTCACACCAACAATGAAGACCCTTTCACGAATCTGCGGAACCCCGTAGTCCACGGCTTTGTAGAGTTCAACCGAAAGATGGTATCCCAGTTCGCTGAAATCGTTGACAACCTGTTTGAGTGAATCGCTGCGGCTCTTCATCAGCAAAGCCCTGACATTTTCCGCAACAAACACCTTGGGTTTCAGTCGCCGGGTTGCCTCCACCATCGCCCGGTAAAGCCCGCTCCTCTCCCCACTCACGCCACGACCTTTGCCGTTGATTGAAATGTCTTGGCACGGAAATCCACCGATAAGGACATCCGCCTTTTTTGGGAGTTTCGAAAGCATTTCCCAAGCATCGCCACAATGGATCGATCCCTTGAGGTTTCTCTCGTAAGTGCGGCAGGCCGCTTCATTCAGATCGTTCGCCCAGATGATATCAAAAGGAAGTCTCGGGTATCTTTTGTCGAAAATCTCAAAACCTCCGGAGAATCCCAGATCCATCCCCCCGCATCCCGAGAACATGGAAACCACCGAATACCGTTTTTGCTTGAGGTAGGTCGGCATCACCGCAGGAGTAGGAGGCGGGATCAATGTGTTTCGTTGGAAGAGAGAGTTCTGGCCGCCATACTCGCAGTAACCCTCGGCAACGCTGGCGAACCACTCCTTGAGCGTGCTTCCCGAGAGTGCCAGATTCGCATAGAGCCGCTTCTTCGTCTGCGGATCAATTTCGATTACAACTCGTCCAGATTCACTTCGTGCCATGTGCGTTTGTATGTGCTTCATGTAACATAACAAGCGCAAAATACAGCAATCCAATTTTTTCCGGATCAAAACAGTTTAAGAACAATCAATCGACCTTAACTCGTTTGAATCGAAATAAGACCGAGGGACTGCCCTTATCAGACATCGGACGGGGGCGCCACCGGCAAGAAATGCCATCTCATATGGATCGGTCAGGCAGACGTCTTGCGCACCGGGCAGGGCGAACTTCTCGTTCGCCCGGAATCTTCGGGAAACCGACCATGCGGCTGCGACGAGAAATGCCACCCCGTAGAACCAGAGGAATTCGGAGCCTTTCCAGTCGAAAATGTTGATGGACTCGGGAATGGTCATTTTCCGAGGAGCTTTCGGACGAGGGTGGGTTTTGGAATCAGCCAGAAGGCGTGACTGTCCACCCATCGTCCGGTGCCCGCATTGGTGAAGCGTTTCTCCGGATCAGGCCAGATGTCGGGCGGCGGCACGCTGCCGAAAAGCTTCCGGTAGCTTGAAAGGGTCTTTCCATACCAGTCCGCGAACTTGCCGTCCTCCTCCGCTCCGCCGGAAGTCGGCCCGTGGTGGAGTTCCCGGCCGAGCACATCGCGGCACAGCCCGTGCCAGTAGCTCCGCGTATAAACCAGGTGCAAATGCCACGCCTGGTCTCACTTCTTCCGAAGGGGTAACCGGATGACCGGCGAGCATCGCGAGAGCTACGAATCGCTTGTATTCCGTGACCACCCTTCCCGCAAAAACATGAGTCCAGTCCTGCTCCCGTGCGAGCCTTGCGGTGAAAGAGAACTGAGCTTCCCGCACATCCAGCTCGAAGGCCATGATCCTCTCCATAAGAATGGTGTTTTCAGAATCGTTCAAACCGACTCCATCTATCCGCAACAAGCCCGGCAGGGCAACAGGATTCGTAAGTACGGCCGGCTTGTTCGGGATTGCCTCGCCCCCTTTCCCCGGCCACGTTGCGCGCGTGAACCTCGATCCGGCCGCACCACGCCGCGAAGCTCCCTGGACGGCTGGCATACGCGCCGCGCGGGCGAACCTTGTTCCGGCGCTCCTGGTCCAGGGCATCATGCTGTCGCTGGTATTGGCCTACTATTTCTACCCGCCGACGGCACGCTGGCTGAACCATCTCGCGGAACTGAAAGAGGCATGGGGATACGGCTATTCGGCGGCGGCCTCTGTCATCGCAGGGGCGTTCATCCCGGAGATCATGCGCATCCTTGTTTTCCAGAAACGGAGACTGCTACGCGGGAATTTCTCCAACCTCCTTTTCACCATCCCGTTCTGGGGAGCTACAGGAATGATAGTCGATCTCTTCTACCGCAGCCAGGCGCAATGGTTCGGCACGGAAATCACATTTTCGGTCGTCGCTACTAAAGTCCTGGTAGACCAGTTTCTGTTCAATCCAATATGGGCCGGCCCGAGTGGAGCGTGGTGTTATGATTGGAAGAATTCCGGCTACAGTTTCAAAAATCTCTCCCGATTTCTCACCTGGAAATACTACCGTGAGGTTATCGTCCCCATCCTCTTCGCTACCTGGGGCGTGTGGATCCCGGTTGTCGCGATTCTCTACTCTCTGCCCTCACTTCTGCAAATTCCGCTCTTCGCCCTGGCTCTTGCGATGTGGGTGATCCTCTACACTTGGATCAGCGAGGCGCGCAATAGCCAGGCCTCCTGATCATGTCAGGAGAACTCGGATTCATCTCAACTGTTACCCTCAGCCCCGGAACAACAAAAACCCCATGATCATTTCAGATCACGGGGTTTTGAAAAATGGTACACTCGAAGGGATTCGAACCCCTGACCCCCTGATTCGTAGTCAGGTGCTCTATCCAGCTGAGCTACGAGTGCGTTTTCGCAAGCTGCGGGCGGGAAAAGAAACATATTTGAACACGCCCTGTCAAGAACAGCGGAAAAAAAGTTTTTTAGAACCTCAGGGGCGGCTGTCGAGTGAGAAGACCTGCCCTGAAGTGTGTGGCATCCGCTCCTGCAGGAACCAAAGGAAATCCGCCGCGACTTCGGCCGTGTTCAGTGTTCCGAGCATGTGAAGGTCGCGGACAGCCTCTTTGCGCCTGGCGGAAACGTCCGCGGTCATAGGCGTCTCAAGAAAGCCTGGCAGGACGACATTCACCCGCACCCCGTGTCCGCCATATTCCGCCGCGAGATCTTTTGTCAGACCCAACAAGGCCGCCTTCGCGGTGGCATAAGCCGACTGACCGACCGCGGGGCGCATGGCCGCATAGCTTGAGATGAAGACCACATGCCCGCAGCCGCGCTCCGCCATCCTCGGAGCCGCAGCCATCGCGCACCTGGCAGCCGAGAAGAAATTCACCTGAAACACGTCATCCCACTCGCTTTCCTCCATCCTTGCGACAGGCTTGTCGCGAATGATCCCCGCAGCGCATATCAGCAGATCATACTCGTTCTCATTGAAATACCGGGTCACCACACCCGTTTCCGAGAGATCCAGGTCATCCCGCCCGAGACAGTCCACCTTCCATCCCTCTTCCCGGAATTTCCGCGCCACGGCACTTCCCAGTCCCCCTGTTCCCCCGGTGATGACCGCACGTTTCAAGGCCGCCATCCTCACCGTCCACAAGCTGTGAATAAAGCACCAATAAGCCGTGATAAACCGGGAGGAACCACTTCGGTTTCCTTTAGCATCGACTCTCGCTACTCCTCCGCTTCCATTGTCTGACAGGTTGTCATTCCCGTGGAACCACCGGAGCCACAACGGGGAACATCACTTTTCCAATCTTATCCACACGATGATGATGATGATCTTATAGGGTCAAAAAATCACATAATCATAAGAAGACGCGAATATCGCTGCCAATACCCTCTTCCGCGGGCTTCTGGAACCACCCGCTCACGTCTTGCGAACTGACCGGTTCTTCCTTGCTTGGAAACCGCCGTGATCATGCCATCTTTCCGCAAGCCCCCACCCACCCCATGCTCCCGGCCATCAAACGCTTTCTCGCGCTGCTCTCCGTATTCGTCGTATTTTTCCTGCTGGTGACAGCCTTCCGGACCTGGAGATCCGGTGGCGATCTGGAATCCATTCTCCCGGATTTTCTAAAAAAGGAGAAAACACACCGCGCCGGTTCCTTCACCCCGTCTGACACGGCCGCGCTCGACATTGATGACATGGAAATGCTCTCCCGTCTCAACGAGGAATACGCCCGGCTCACGAGAGCGGTGGTGCCCTCCGTCGTCAGCATCGATACCACCGGGAAGCGCACCGAGCGCCTGATGGATCTCTGGGGTAGGACGAAAATCCGTAGCTACCCGGTCCAGGGCCAGGGTTCCGGCGTGATTGTCAGCAGGGAAGGGCATATCATCACCAACCATCACGTGATCGCCGGGCAGGAGAAAATCCGTATCACCCTCCATGGAGGCAAGACCTACGACGCCACGATCATCGGCGAGGACACCCTGCTGGACATCGCCGTGCTCAGGATAGATTCGAACGAGACCTTCACCCCGCTGAAGCTTGGCGATTCTTCCAAGGTGGAGGTGGGACAGCTTGTTTTCGCAGTCGGAAATCCTTTCGGCTACGAGGAGACCGTCACCCAGGGGATCATCTCGGGGAAAGACCGTGCCCGTTCCGACAACCAGCGCGATCTTTTCCAGACCGATGCCGCGATCAACCCCGGCAACTCCGGCGGCTCGCTCGTGAACCTGACCGGAGAAGTCATCGGGATCAATGTCGGGATCATCAGCATGAACCAGGAGAACCCCGGCTTTCAGGGGATCGGATTCTCCATCCCTTCGAACGAAGTCCGCGAGTCGCTCGAACAGATCGTCAAGCTCGGCAGACCCATACGCGGCTATCTCGGTGTGAACATGCGCGATCTCGATGCTGTCGTCCGGGCTGAGCTCGGTTACGGGCCGACGACAGGATCCGCGGTTCTCGGCATCACCCCCGACTCGCCCGCACAATCCGCGGGTCTCCGGAAGGACGATGTGATCCAGTCCTACAACGGAGTCCGCGTATTGGACACCCGCCAGCTTATCGCCCTCGTCCAGCGATCGGGCATAGGTGATGAAGTGACCATAGGTGCCTGGCGGAAAGGGAAGCAGATGGAGTTCACCGCAACGATCACCGAGGCCATGTCCTCTCCCATATTCAGGGAAATTCCTCCGAAAAACCCTTCCAAGGACAACATGGAGATCCTCCGGGGTGTGGGCGTGGAAGTCCGCCAGCTCGCCTCCGTTGAAACGGCCGGAAACACCCGGGGTGTGGTGGTCACACGTGTTCTTGATGATGGAAAGGCCTCCGGGACTCTCGAACCCGGCGATCTCATCGTCGCCCTGAACAATTCTCCCATCTCCAACCCCAGCGAGTTCTATCTCCATCTCGCGGCCTCCGCCGCCGTCCAGTCCACGAGCCTATTCATCGTCCGGCAGGGGCGTCGGCTTCAGGTCAGCCTTCCCGCTCCCGCGGGCAAGTGAGGGAAACTGATCGAAACGTCCCTGAGGCCGCGTAACCGTCCCGGGATCTCAAACCATAGCTTATGAGTAACAAAGTCGCCTATTTCTTTCTCGGTCTGGCCGCCGTCCTGGCCGCCGCCGCGCTTGCCCTGCTGATCCTGAAGCCAGGCTCGAAAAGACGCACGGTCGCACCGCCTCCGGAAAAGAGGTCCCGGGAGACAGCTGAAAGCCCGGATCCGATTGCGGGACTGGATGAGAAAATGGCTCCGGAAACGCCAGAGAAGATCCTTGAAAACCTCGGAGTCGGATTTTCGTCGGCAGATCCCGCGGATCTTCTCGCCCGTATCGGGGAGGCTCTTGAAAAAGGAGACCTGGCGGCGGTGTCAAAACTCATAGGCAAGGACGCCCTTGATGCCTCCAGCCTCGCGAAACTGGAAGCTCTTTCGAAAAACCAGCCTCTCCTTCTCCGCCGCCCCGGAGGCGTCCGCGAGATCGGCGAGTTGGAGCTGAACCGGCTCGCCCGCTGGGCCATCGAGCTGGATCAGCGTGAGGCCGGCCGCGATCGCATCGTCTTCGATCTTCGCAAGGATGGAGGGAAATGGCTGATTGAGAAAATGACGCTCCCCCCGGCTCCCGGGGAAGCCATCCCCAGGGCGGTTCTTGCCGATTCCCTCGGAGTGGCCGACGCGTTTCTTCAGGCGGTTCTGAAACAGGATTTCGAGTTCGCCCGCGATTTTGTCGATCCCAAGGAGGTGTCCGAGGCGAAAATAGCCACTCTCTGCATACTTTTCGAAGAGGGGCAATACCGCATGCGCTCATCCAAACCCCTCCGCGCCATGTTCAAGCGCGAGGACATGGTGGGATACCTCGCCAATGTCGAGACGCAGGACGGCGAACAGAGTGCCCAGTTCGCCCTC
This sequence comes from uncultured Verrucomicrobiae bacterium, assembly GCA_963758175.1. Taxonomy (GTDB): domain Bacteria; phylum Verrucomicrobiota; class Verrucomicrobiia; order Verrucomicrobiales; family Akkermansiaceae; genus Luteolibacter. Next base: position 101,940 of record CAVWUI010000001.1, on the reverse strand, counting down.
AACCTGCGCCAGCCTTCCGCTCCCTCAAACTGGATCGTTTCGGAAATCAACCTCGACAACCTTCTCGCGGACTACGCGAAACGTGTGGCCGGGGGGGACGTGTATTACTCTCCTCTTGTGAAAAATCCGGCCGGCGGAGAGACGCTCGCCCTCTATTTCGACTTTGACGAGGATTCGATGAGCGGGCGCACCCGTCGCCAGCTTGAGATCGTCGCACTCATGCTGATGAGCGATTCAGCCAAAAAAATCACCCTCAGCGGCCATACGGACGCGCTCGGCACGGAAGATTACAACGACTCTCTCTCGGCCAATCGCGCGGAAACGGTTCGGGATTTTCTCGTCGCCGCAGGTGTCTCCCCGGAGCAGATCGTCACCGTTGCCAAGGGTGCAAGCCAGCCCCGCCGTCCCAATGTCACCGAAACGGGCGAGGACGACCCGGAAGGCCGCCGGGCGAACCGCCGCACCGAGATCTACCTGGACTTCTGAATGACTGCCGGAAAATTGCTGAAGGCCGTGGTCTCAGGAGCCAGGCCTAAGACTCTCGCGGCGGGTGTGGTGCCTGTCTGGGCGGGTGGGGTGCTGGCTTGGAAACTGGCCGGGACATTCGACCTTTGGCTATGGATCTGCACGCTGCTCGGAGCCCTGTGTGTCCAGATCGCCACGAATTTCTTCAACGACGCGGTGGACGGGAAGAAAGGAGCCGACGGGGAGCGCCGCACCGGCCCCACCCGCCTCACCGGCACCGGGGCGATGACGTTCCGTCAGGTCATGGGAATAGGTGCCGTGTTCCTGATCATGGCGGCTTTCTTCGGGATATTCCTGTTTCTCGCCAGAGGATGGCCCATGCTGGCGATCGGCTTCCCCTCCCTTTTTCTCGCATACGGATACACCGGTGGGCCGTTTCCATTGGCATACCGTGGAATGGGAGAGGTCTTCGTGATCCTGTTCTTCGGCTTTGTCGCCGTAATGGGGACGGTCTTTGTCCAGACTGGCTCATGGCCGGTCGAGGCAATCCTGCTGGGAGGGCAGGTGGGCCTGCTCTCCGCCGTGCTCATCTCCGTGAACAATTTCCGCGACCGCGAGGAAGACGCGCTCGTGGGAAAACGCACGCTTGCGGTCAGGTTCGGCCCCAAGGTCGCGGCGGCGGTGATCTGGCTGGAGATCAAGCTCGCGTTCCTGCTGGGTATCGTGTGGCTGGCCAGAGGATATCCGCTGCTGGGTCTGGCAAGTCTGCCGGTTTTCGCCATCGGAATGCGTGTCATTTGGGGCGTCCTGATCCTCCCGGCGGATGCCCGGATGAACCGTCTGCTGGCACTGGGTGCCCTGCAGCTCGTGCTCTTTGCCGCCGTTTTCCACGCGGTGGCGGTGTTTTTCTAAGGGCACCGTGTTTAAAAATTTGAGTTTTTCCGCCCGGTCGGCTACCCAGTGAGCGTCTCCTTTCAGCATTCATGAACGCCCTAACCCGCAGCGCAGCCGCATACTGGCAGTCATCCATTGGAAAGAAACTTGTCGTGGCTCTCACCGGTCTGGCGATGGTGCTTTTCCTCGCAGGCCATCTTTCCGGAAACCTGCTGGTTTTCGCAGGTCGGGAGGCGTTCAACGAATACGCGAAATTTCTCCACGACGCGGGTCACGGCGCGTTGATCTGGGTCGCGCGCATCGGTCTCCTGGTCGTCGTCGTCCTGCATGTCTGGGGCACCATCCTACTCACCCGTGAAAACAAGGCCGCCAGGAAGAGGGAATATGAGTACCAGGCCACTATTCAGGCATCCAAATCTTCCCGCCTCATGATCTGGTCCGGAGCGACCATCGGACTTTTCATCATCTTCCACCTGCTGCATTTCACCGTCCGCCTGACCTACAACGACGCCGATTTTGTCGACCCCCTCGATCCCGAGCGCTTCGATGCCTACGGGATGGTGATACGGGGATTCGAGGCCGGGTTCCTGAATTTCTTCGTCGTCCTGTTCTATATCGCCGCGATGACTTCGCTCTGCTCCCACCTCAGCCACGGGGTCGGTTCCATCTTCCAAACCCTCGGGCTCCGCTCCAGGAAAGCCGCCGGCCTCATCCACAAGGTCTCCGTCGGCTACGCCGTCATTATCTGGGTCGGCTTCATCTCCATCCCCATCGCCATCTTCCTTGGCTTTGTGAACTAATTCCCGTCCACCACCATGACACTCGATAGCAAGATTCCCGCAGGCCCGTTGGAGCAGAAATGGTCCGGTCACAAGATGAACTCCAAGCTCATCAATCCGGCGAACAAGCGGAAATTCAACATCATTGTCGTCGGTTCCGGTCTGGCCGGCGGTGCGGCGGCGGCGACCCTCGCGGAGCTTGGCTACCAGGTGAAATGCTTCTGCTACCAGGATTCCCCGCGCCGCGCCCATTCCATCGCCGCGCAGGGTGGCATCAATGCCGCCAAAAACTACCGCAACGACGGCGACTCGGTTTACCGCCTCTTTTACGACACCATCAAGGGCGGGGATTTCCGCTCCCGTGAGGCCAACGTCTACAGGCTGGCCGAGGTTTCAAACCATATCATCGACCAGTGCGTGGCCCAGGGCGTGCCCTTCGCGCGCGAATACGGCGGCCTTCTCGACAACCGCTCCTTCGGCGGAGCGCAGGTCTCCCGCACGTTCTACGCGCGTGGCCAGACCGGGCAGCAGCTCCTTATCGGTTGCTACCAGGCTCTGGAAAAGGAAATCCACAAGGGTGGCGTGAAGATGTATCCGCGCACGGAAATGCTCGACCTGGTGAAGGTCGATGGCCATGCGAAAGGCATTGTGGTCCGCGATCTGAACACCGGGGAGATTTCCACCCATGCGGCGGACGCGGTCATTCTCGCCACAGGCGGCTACGGAAACGTGTTTTTCCTCTCCACCAACGCGATGGGCTGCAACGTCATGGCCGCATGGCGCTCCGCGAGACGTGGCGCCCTTATGGCGAATCCCTGCTACACACAGATCCACCCTACCTGCATCCCCGTCTCCGGCGAATACCAGTCCAAGCTCACTCTCATGTCCGAGTCGCTCCGCAACGACGGCCGCGTCTGGGCACCGAGATCCAAGGAAACCGCCGAAAAGATCCGCAAGGGCGAGGTGAACCCCAACGACGTCTCCGAAGACGACCGCGACTACTATCTGGAGAGGAAATACCCTTCTTTCGGAAACCTCGCCCCGCGTGACATCGCCTCCCGTGCCGCCAAGGAGGCGTGTGACGACGGCCGCGGTGTCGCCCCACCGGACTAGGAGTCTATCTCGATTTCCGCGATGCGATCAAGCGCCTCGGCGAGGACACGATCCGTGCCCGCTACGGGAACCTTTTCCAGATGTATGAGAAGATCACCGGTGAAAATCCTTACCAGCGCCCGATGATGATCTACCCCGCCGTCCACTACACCATGGGCGGCCTGTGGGTGGACTACAATCTGATGTCCAACGTCCCCGGTCTCCACGTGCTGGGTGAGGCGAATTTCTCCGACCACGGCGCGAACCGTCTCGGTGCTTCGGCTCTGATGCAGGGTCTCGCCGACGGATATTTCGTCATCCCCACGACCATCGCGAACTATCTCGCCACCCAGAGTCCCGGCACTGTCACCACCGGGGATCCGGCTTTCTCCCAGGTCGAGGGCGAGGTTCGCGAACGCATCTCCAAGCTCATTTCCATCAAGGGCCAGCGCTCGGTCGATTCCTTCCACCGGGATCTGGGGAAGGTCATGTGGGACAAATGTGGCATGGACAGGACCGCCGGGGGACTCCAGCGCGCTCTCGAGGAAATCCCGCGCATCCGGGAGGAATTCTGGAACAACGTCCGCATCCCCGGCACCGCCGATACGCCCAACATGGAGCTGGAAAAAGCAGGCCGGGTCGCCGATTTCCTGGAGTTCGGCGAGCTCATGTGCCACGACGCCCTCCAGCGCGAGGAATCCTGCGGCGGGCATTTCCGCGGCGAGCACCAGTTCACGGAAGACGACCAGGAAGTCCAGCAAGGCAAAACGCAGGCCGGAGAGGCCAAGCGCCATGACGAGAACTACTCCTATGTCTCCGCCTGGGAATATCACGGCCCCGGCCAGACCCCCACTCTCCACAAGGAGCCACTTGAGTATGAAAGCGTCAAAGTCTCCATCAGGAGCTACGCGTGACGGGATTCAAAGCGATGCCAGGTCTTTCCGATGGGTTTCGGTTCTGGCTTCCTGTGCGTGGTCTCTGGCTTCGGTTGCGAGTGCCGATCTGGTCATCGGCTCCGCCATTTCCATGTCGGATGCGATAGAGGAAATTTCCGCCACCTACACGGAACAGACGGGAACAAAGATCCGGCACACGTTTTCGGGCACGAACGTGATCGCCCGACAGATCGAAGCGGGCGCGCCCATCGACATTTTCATCTCCGCGGACTCCGCGACGATGGATGCTCTCGTCTCGAAGCAACTTATTGAAAAGGAAACCGTCCGGACAGTCGCCACCAACCGGTTGGTCGTTGTCGTGCCGGCGGGTAACAGAACCGCTGTCAAACAAGCCACGGATCTGGAAATCTTCCAAAAGATCGCCATCGCCGATCCGCAATCAGTTCCGGCGGGTATTTACGCGAAGAAGTGGCTGGTGGGTGAAGCCATCTGGACAACGGTCTCGCCGAAGACCATCCCCCTTCAGAACGTTCGAGCCGCCCTTCTCGCGGTGGAGACCGGGAATTCGGATGCGGGCATCGTTTATCGAAGCGACGCCCTTTCAAGCGGGAAAGTCCGGATCGCGTTCACAGTTCCCATCGAGAAAACCGGTTCTGTCAGTTATCCTGCGGCGGTGGTTGAGGACACCGCCCGGCGCCTGGAGGCCGGTCGCTACATGAAACATCTCGCCTCCGCCAAGGCGGGCGCGATTTTTCTGAAGCACGGATTCGGGGAACCCTGAACGATCACACCCGCGTCAAAGTTCCTTGAGCAAACACCGCGTTAAGCGCAGCCTGTCCACGTGCCACGCTTCCTTCGCCCCGCTTCAGTTTTCAGGCAGCAGTGGCCGTTGCTTTCGCTGATTCTCTTCATCTGTCTCGTCTATTTCCTTCAGACCTTGCTTGGCGCGGGCTGGTATTTCCAATACATGGCTGTCCCCGGAGCCATTGCGGATGCCTGGAACGCGATGCGCGGCGGGGATTTCTCAGAAGAAAACATGACCCGGATGTTTTCCCTGGTGAGTGCCACTTTGCTTCACGGGGACTCCGGGCACCTAATGGGAAACATGCTGCCGCTCTGGATCTTCGCAGCCATCGCGGCGGAGTTGCTCGGGTCACGGTGGATGCTGTTCGTCTTCATTTTCACCGGGATCTGCGGGAGTGTCTGCCACACCGCGCTGAACCACGAGCAATACATTCCTTCGCTTGGTGCCTCGGGTGCGGTGACCGGGTTCGAGGGGCTGTATCTCGCGATGGCCGTCCGCTGGCACCTGCCCCATCCGCACGTATGGCCCATCTCCAACCCGGTTCCTCCTTCGCGACTGGCTATTCTTGGAATCCTGGGACTTTGTTTAGATTTCTCGAACTACATGAGCGGACTGGAAGGGATCGCCTACGGGGCTCATCTCGGGGGCTTCATCGGAGGGATTTTTCTGGGAAGTTTCGTGGTTCCCATGCCTCGTGTGGCGCTGCCAAGGTGAGACCGTTTGCGGGTTTGCGTCCCATGCCGCCAGCGGATAGAAACCACCTGTGACCGCTGCGGATTGGCAAATGCTGGGCCTGACTTTCGGACTTGCCGCCTCGGCCATAATGCTCGCGCTTCCCTTTTCGACATGGCTGGCATGGATGCTGGCGCGGAGGAAATGGCCGGGGAAGGCATTGGTTGAAACCGTGGCGATGATGCCGCTGGTGATGCCTCCCGTAGCCACAGGGCTGATCCTGCTGAAGCTTTTCGGGAAGCGTGGAGCAATCGGTGGCTGGCTGTTCGAAAATTTCGGCATCGAGATTATCTTCACATGGAAGGCGGTGGTCATCGCGCTGGCGGTGATGGTGTTCCCGTTGCTCGTCCGCTCGCTTCGCACCGCCTTCGAGGAGGTTCCGGAACAGATGGAAGCCGCCGGGAAGAGTCTCGGCGGAAGCAGCTGGAGCGTTTTCCGGAAGATCAGCCTTCCGCTCGCACGCCGCGGGATGATCGCGGGGATCGTGCTCTCCTTCGCCCGCGCGCTCGGCGAGTTCGGAGCGACGATCATGGTGGCCGGTTTCATCCCCGGCCTCACGGAAACGCTTTCGCTCTCCATCTACCGCAGCGTGCAGAACGGTGATGATCCGCGGGCGATGATGCTGGTGGGGGTATCCGCCCTGATCGCCTTCGGAGCGGTATTCCTGTCCACCCTTCTGATGCCGAAAAGGCGCTGAAGTCAGTTGTCGGATTTGGAAATCGAGTCCCGCATCGTGGTGTCGGACTTGATGTTCTCCATGCGGTAGTAGTCCATGACGCCAAGGTTGCCGGAGCGGAAGGCTTCGGCGAGGGCGAGGGGCACTTGCGCCTCCGCCTCCACGACCTTGGCCTTCATTTCCGCGACGCGGGCTGACATTTCCTGCTCGAGGGCGACGGCGGCGGCACGGCGGATCTCCGCCTCGGCCTGGGCCATGTTCTTGTTCGCTTCCGCCTGGGCGACCTGGAGCTGGGCGCCGACGTTCTCGCCCACATCCACATCCGCGATGTCGATGGAGAGGATCTCGAAGGCGGTGCCGACATCGAGGCCGCGGGCCAGGACGACTTTTGAAATGGAGTCGGGGCTTTCCAGGACAACCTTGTAGGTGTCCGCGGAGCCGATGGTGGTGACGATGCCCTCGCCGACACGGGCGATGATGGTCTCCTCTTTCGCGCCGCCGACGAAGCGGTCGAGGTTGGTGCGGACGGTGACGCGAGCGCGGACTTTCACCTGGATGCCGTCCTTGGAGACGCCGTCGATGGTGGAGCGGCCGGAGGTGTTGGACGGGCAATCGATGACTTTCGGGTCAACGGAAGTGCGAACGGCCTCGACGACGGACTTCTCGGAGCCCTTGGTGGCAAGATCAATGGCGCAGGCGCGATCCCAGTCGAGCTCGATGCCGGCTTTCCGCGCGGCGATGAGTGCCTGGATGGTCGGCAGAACGTTTCCGCCAGCCAGGAAATGGGCTTCGATTTCCTCGATATCGATATCGATGCCCGCTTTTTTCGCGGTGATGCGGCTGTCAACGATGGGGCCGTATGGCACCTGGCGGAGGCGCATGGCGATGAGATCCGAGAATCCGACGTATGCGCCGGCAAGCCAGGCGCGCAGCCAGACGCTGAAAAAGGAGAGGATGATGAAGGCGACGACGAGGCCGACGATTCCGAGGATGATGAGGAGGATGGTTGGGAGATCCATGGTGGTTTAGCTTTTTGTTCTGACGGTGAGCTGGAAGGAGTTTGCGGCGGTGACGACGAGTTCGGTGTCTTTCGGGATCTGGCCGGATTGGGAAATGGCCTCGTAGCGTTTCCCGGCGACGGTCACATATCCGCTGGGCGAGAGGACGGTGACGGATTGCGCGGTTTTGCCAACCAAATCCCGCGCTTCCTCGCCGATTGCCGTGGATACGCCTGTTATCGACCTTTCCAGGAAGAACCGTTTCCCGAAACGTGTCTTCGGCAGGATCTTGAACTGGATGTAGAAAACCAGGACGGCCATGGCCACGGTGACGCCGATGGCGATGATGCCTTCGGTTGGGCCAAGCCGGACGAAGGATACGATGCAGCCCGCGAAAAGCAGCACTCCGCCGGCGATGCCCAGGATGCCGCCAGGGATCATCACCTCCGCCGCGAGCAGCAGGATGCCGATGGTGAACAGGATGATGATGAGGGACATAAAAATTCAGGCAAGAGTGGGATTGTGCGGGCTATTCGTAGTGCGACCAGAGTCTGATGACTTTGATGGTTTCCTCTGCTTCGTAGACTTCATAGACGAGGCGGTGCTGGATGTTGATGCGCCGGGAGTAGAAGCCTTTGAGATCGCCGGTTAGGGCTTCGAAGGGTGGGGGGTTGGTAAATGGATCTTCAGCGATCAATTCCAGGAGTTGCTTGGCTTTTTCGACAAGCGGAGTGGCTTTGAGTTTTCCGGCATCCTTCTTTGCCTGGCTGCTGTAGATAAGCCCGTAGCTCACAGGTCGATCTCCCGGCTGCAGCTTTCGATGGGTTCCGCCCTGCCCTCCAGAAGGGAATCACGCATTCCTGGAATGGAGGTAAGGTAGAGGGTTTCTTGAATCGCGCGCCAATCGCTCTCGCCAACAAGGATGGCGTTGCCGCGTTTCCCGGTAATCTGTATGGGTTCGTGACTGGAGAGGGTGCTGTCGATTAGTCCGTAGATGTCAGAGCGGGCAGTTGTTGCAGAGACGGTTTTCATATAAAGAACGTGCGGGAAAGCGTGCGGGTTGGAAAGGATGATTTTCAGAATCAAACCGCCTCGACTTTCAGATCGAACTCGCCAACTGACACAACCCGGACGGCGGTTCCCGGTGGGGCGTCGCCGAGAGCGAGGCGGGCGTCGTAGCGTTTGCCGTTGATCTCGATCTCACCTGAGGGAAAAAGGGCGGTGACGGCGTGGCCTTGCGCGCCGATGAGCGATGGCTCGGAGCGGGCGGTGTGGGAGAGGGTGGTCTCGCCGCCGATGGCGGAACTGAGCACCATTTTCCCCCAGAGGCCGCCGTTGGGGAGGAACCGCAGCAGGAAGGCGAAGATGACGATGGCGCCGCCGAGGCCCGTGATGAGGTTGAGAAGGGGGCGGAAAAGGAAATCGGAATCCCATTTGACCGGTTGGTCCGGCCAGACATCCGACATGCCCCAGAGCAGGGAGCCCAGCATGAGAAGCGCGCCCGGCACGGCGAGAACGAAGAAGCCGGGGATGAAAAACACATCGATGATCACAAGCGCGAAGCCGATGAAGAAGAACAGCATGGGTTCATGGCCGGAGAGGCCGGCGGCGGAGTGACCGAAGAAAACGATGGCCAGCAGGATGCCGCCGCCTATGCCGAAAATGCCGAAGCCGGGCGTCTTGAACTCGATGAAGATGAGGACGAGGCCGACTGCCAGGAGGATGGGGGCGAGCGTGGTGAGGTATTGGGCGATTTTCTCCGACCAGGTGATTTCGAGAACCGTGGTGCTGTAGTTGCCTTTTCCGAAAAGGGTGTCCATGAGCGAATCGAGCGATGGCTCGATGCCGGATGCCAGCAGGGGCGAGGGCGGATCCCCGTAGTTCCTTCACCATGCCTCTTGGCGGTGAGGTTGAGAAGCTCGCCCTTCGGCTTGATGATTTCCTCGCCGAATTTCAGTTCGTAGTCTTCGTCGATCATCGCGGAAATGCCATCGCGCGGTAGCCTTTGTCCCTCGGAGATCGACCTGACTTTTGCGCGGCAGATAGGAGACGATCTTGAGCTTTGTGGTCTTGTTGATGTCCGCGCCGCGGATGGTGACGGAGCCGCCGCCCCGATGATGGCGGTCGGGGCGATGTAGATCTCATCGAAGTTCCGGCGGAAATCAGCGCCCCGGCGGAAATGGCCTCGGTCGTTCACGTAGGTGACGACTTTTCCGGGAAATTTCTCGATGGCCTTGAGCATGTCGAAGGTGACGTCGAGCCGGCCGCCGGGGGTGTCCATGTCGAGGATGACGGTGTCCGCGCCCTGCTCTATTGCGGTCTTGAGTCCGCGGCGGAGGATGTAAAGCTCCGGAGGGGCGATCTGGTCGCGGATGGGGATGACGACGACCCTGTTTGCCTCGCTCTTTTCCGGGAGAGGCTCCGTCCGGGTGCCTCCTGTGCGTTTGCGAAAAAGGGTAGCAAAAGGAGGGCGAGAGGATGGTTTTCATCGGAAGAAGTGCCGGGTGACCAGTGGAAGAGGTTGGTGGATTAAAGCGCAGGAAATGCGCGGAGGGAAGGAAGGATTGGCGGGTTCCGGGAGTTGCCCGGATCCGATGTGAGGGCTACCCCGGCACGATGTGGGAGCTACCCCGGCATGAAGTGGGAGCTACCCTGGTATGAAGTGGGAGCTACCCTGGTATCAAGTGGGAGCTACCCTGGTATCAAGTGGGGGCTATCCGGCGCACAGTGGTTGCTACCCGGATACGAAGAGTTCTGCTACCCGGACACGGGGTGGTTGCTGCCCTGATACGAAGTGGTTGCTGCCCGGCACGGGGTGGTTGCTACCCTGGGCACGTAGTGGTCGCAACCCCGGTATGAGGTGGTTGCTACCCGGTGTATGCCTCCCACATACCCGGACACCTCCTCCGAGGTGCCCGGCTTTCGCTTTCGGCAAAGCATGCCGGAAGCGCGTTCATCCCAGGACGATGGCGCTGCGGGAGGTGGTGTAGAACTTGATCTGGCCGTCCTTGTGGACGGGGTAATCGACGGAGTGGTCGAGGCGGGCGTGGCCGCCGTATCTGGTTTCGTCGGAATCGAGCAGGAGTTTGTGGGTTTCCTTTTTATGCGGCGCGATGCCGTAGCCGGGGATTGATTTCACGGGGGAGAGGTTGATGACGAAAATGAGGTTGGCGCGCTCGGCGATGAGGATCTTGTTTTCCTGATCCAAGTGGAGTAGCTGGGCGGGGGGGGCTTCGAGGACTTTTTTCTCTTTGAGAAGGGCGAGGAGATCCCTGTCCCACTCGGCGAGCCATTTGTATTTCAAGTTCTCGTTATCGACGAGAGACCACTGGCGGCGGCAGTAGTGATAGGACCAGCCGTTGCCTTCGCGGGGGAAATCCAGCCACTCGGGGTGGCCGAACTCATTGCCCATGAAGGTGAGGTAGCCCTCGCCGCCGAACGCCGCGGTGAGAAGGCGTATGATCTTGTGCAGTGCGATACCGCGCTCTACGACGGGGTGCTGGTCCTCCACATCCATGTGCCAGTACATCTCCTTGTCCATGAGACGGAAGGCCAGGGTCTTGTCGCCGACGAGAGCCTGGTCGTGTGACTCGGCGTAGGCGATGGTGTTCTCTCCGAACCGCCGGTTCGTGATCACGCCCCAGAGTTCGTCTAGGTTCCATTCCTCGTCGCGCTGGTGTTTCAGAAGCTTTATCCAGTGGTCGGGGATGCCCATGGCGAGGCGGTGTGTGAATCCCACGCCCCCTTCGGAATTCGGTCGGCAGAGGCCGGGCATGCCGGACATGTCCTCGGCCACGACGATGGCGCCGGGTCTGATCTCCGAGATCAGTTCGTTGGCGAGTTTCAGATACAGGATGGCGTCCTCATCGGCATCGTCACCGAAATAATCATCGTAGGCACCGAATGCCCGGTCGCCGTGGGAGTGGTAGAGCATGGAGGTGATGCCGTCGAAGCGGAACCCGTCGAAATGGTATTCCTCGAGCCAGTAGCGGACGTTCGAGAGCAGGAATTGTCTAACCTCGGGTCGGCCGTAGTCGAATACCTTGGAGTCCCACTGGGGATGGTCGCCCCTTTCGCCGGAGTGGAAATACTGGTGGCCGGAGCCGTCGAGGTTGTTGAGTCCCTCGGAGATGTTTTTCACGGCATGGGAATGAACGATGTCCAGGAGGACGGCGATATCCATGCCGTGGGCGGTGTCGATGAGGTATTTCAGATCCTCGGGTGTGCCGAAGCGGGAGCACGCGGCGAAGAAGGAGGAGACATGGTAGCCGAAGGAGCCGTAGTACGGGTGCTCCTGGACGGCCATGAGCTGGACGGTATTGTAGCCGGCCTTCCGGATGCGGGGCAGTATCCAGTCCGCGAATTCGCGGTAGGAGTGGACGCGGGGTTCCTCGCCCGCCATTCCGGTGTGGGTCTCGTAGATGAAAGGGGCTTTGACGGAGGAGGGATCGAATTCGTTTTTCCAGACGTATGGCTCGTCGGGACTCCAGATCTGGCCGGTGTAGTCGTGTGAAACGGGATCCTGAACGGCGCGTGTGATCGTGGCGGGAAGGCGGTCGAGGCGGGAGTCGTCGGCTCCGTGGATATACAGTTTGATCTTGTCGCCATGGTTGAGTTCGCCCCGACCCAGGCGGAGTTCCCAGACGCCGCCATCGATTTTTTCAAGGGGATGCGTATCACGGTTCCAGTTGTTGAAATCGCCGATGAGAGAGACCCATTTCGCCTCGGGCAGCCATTCGCGGACGATCCAATCACCGGAGGACGGGCTGAAATGGATTCCGCTGTATTTGTAGCCGCGCGAGTAGGCGGCGAGTGAGCCGTGGTTTTCCCGGATCTCGCGGAGGGTGGCTTCGAAGCGGGTCGCGCGGCGGCGAATGGCTTCCGTCTGCGGCTCCAGCCACGGATCGTCTTGCACCAGTTTCGGGAGGTCGGGCGTTTTTTCCATACGTTGAGTAAAGGCTGCGGAGGACTGGTTGGGAACAGAAAAGGCGCGCGCGAGGCACCCAAATTCAAACTTGGTTAAGTTTCGCGAAGCACTAGCCTTGGCACATGTTCATCGGAGCAATTCAGGCGCATTTCACGGTTTGGGACTGGGCGGTGCTTGTCGGCTATCTGGTGCTGACCACGTGGGTGGGGCACAGGATGAGCGGGCAACAGGCGAGCATTAAGGATTTCTTCCTGGGAGGACGGACGCTGCCGTGGTGGGCGGTAAGCGGATCGATGATCGCGACGGAGATCAGCGCGCTTACTTTCATCGGGGTTCCGGGGATTGTGTTCGGACTCCAGGGCGACTGGACATATCTGCAGTGGGGGCTGGGATCGATGGTCGCCCGTTTCGCCGTGGCCTACTGGCTGGTTCCCCTTTATTACGAGAAGGAAATCTACAGCCCGTATGATTTCATGGGCAACCGACTCGGCGCGAAGGTGAAGACCCTGGTGACGGCGCTGTTTTCGCTGGGTTCCGTTCTCGGGCAGAGTGTCCGGGTGCTGGTGACGGCGATCATCCTACGGGAAGTGACCGGGATGCGGGTGGAATTCTGTATCATCGTGATCGGATCGGTCGCGGTGATCTGGACTCTGATGGGAGGGATGCAGACTGTGATCTGGACTGATGTGATGCAGTTCGTCCTGTTTGTGTTCGGAGGGCTGCTGGCCTTGTTCCTATTGGTGAAAGGGCTGGGCTGGAGCGAGATCGTGGCGTTGAACCATGTGGTCGTGGACGGAACCGCGATCGACAAGATGCGTTTCCTCGATCTGACATCACCTTTCGAAAAGCCGGAATTGCGCTACACGCTGTGGGTGGGTCTGCTGGCGATGCCCTTCCAGAATTTCACCGCCTTCGGGGTGGATCAGCTGAATACGCAGCGGATGTTCTGCTGCGGAAGCGTGAGCGACGCGCGCAAGGCGATGTGCTGGAGCAGCGTCTCCCTCCTGATCACATTGCTGATGCTGGCAGTCGGGGCGGGTCTCTTCGCGTGGTACCAGCAATTCCCGCCGGAGGCAGCCCTGGCAGCCAAGTTCGCCGACAGCCCCAACAATGTCTTTCCTGCCTGGATCGTGCGGGAGGTGCCGGTTGGTCTGAGCGGACTGATTCTGGCCGCAGCCTTCGCGGCGGCGATATCGAGTCTGGATTCGATCCTCGCGGCACTCAGCCAGACGAGCCTGTCCGTGATCTACGGGCAGGATCGCATGGAGGAGGATGGACAGGGGGCGCGGATGGTTAGGATTTCGCGTGTGGCCGTGTTGATCTGGGGGGTGATTCTGACACTCGCCGGGTTGCTTCTGTGGGCGATCTACCAGAGCAACGAGGACAGTGATCTGATCGGTCTCGCCTTCGGAATGGTCGCATACACTTATGGCCCGCTGCTAGGGGTCTTGCTGGCAGCGCTGATTCCGTGGAAGTCGAGCGGAAGGGGTCTGGTTGTTGGAACGGTTCTTTCGGTGTTGCTCGTGGCTTATTTCCGGCCGGAGATGGTGAGCATTCTGGAGATGATCGGTCAGGGGAATTTTGCGAGCAACCTGGTCGACAGTCGGCCGAAGCTGGCCTCGGAGTGGTTCTTTCCGATCAACGCGCTGATCACATTGGCCAGCGGATTGGCGGGTGGACTACTTAAGCGCAAATAGTTCGGGCGAAAACGACCAGATCCGGTTGTCACAGGATCGTCACACAGTTTCTCGTTGGCTATCAATGGGTTACGGGAAATCCAACGGTTAGACGGCCATGGTATTTCACCATTCCTAATCAAATATGGGGTCAAGTTTTTAAAAATCTCAAACCGTGGAACGCTTGTGGAATCGTGCGAAAAAGTTGCCCTCCGCAGGGGGCTTCGAAAATGGATTTTCAGACCCGCGGAATCCTTGTCATCGTCTCCGGACTGCCAAGTTCGCGCTGCCCATGGGGGGTGCCGCCGATCCGGGCAATCCGAAGCACAATGAAAAAACCACCCATGGGACTGCCGGAAGCGCTCCCCGCCGCGCACGATCCTGAAACCGCAACGACGGGCGCGATCGGTGATGCTGGCGCATGGAAGGAAATTTCGACGAAGCTGGGCAAACTGATAGGAGCCGACGAGTTCCGCCGCTGGTTCGGTGCCGCCATTTGGACGAATCCGGAGAACGGCGAGGGAACGGTATCCGTGCCTGGCGAGATGCACCACGTCTGGATCGAGACAAACTACCTCCCGGAGCTCCTTATGGCTGCCGGAGAAGTCTGCGAAGGCCTGCGTCACGTGAAAGTCGCCATCATCGCCGATCCGGACGCCAGCGACAAAGTCAGCGCCGACGGACTGCCAGCTGTGCGGATCCGGGAGGAAATGCCTTCGGAAATGCTGGAGAAGCGCGCCAAGGCGGCGGGGCTCAATCCAGGCTACAGTTTCAAAAATTTCGTCGTAGGCAGCAACAGCCAGTTCGCCCACGCCGCATGTGAGGCGGTGGCCAGAAAAAGCGGCATAGGCTACAACCCCCTTTTCATCCATGGCGGCTCCGGTCTCGGGAAAACCCATCTCATGCACGCCATCGGACAGGAAATCCTCCGCCGCCGTCCGGACACCCGCGTCATCTATCTCACCTGCGAGAAATTCACCAATGAGTTCATCGAATCCATCCGCAAGGGCGACATCGAGAAATTCCGCCGCCGCTACCGCAGCTCCGACGTCCTCCTCATCGACGACGTCCAGTTCATCGCCGGCAAGGAACGCTCACAGGAGGAGTTTTTCCACACCTTCAACACCCTCCTCGACGGACGCAACCAGGTTGTCCTCACCAGCGACCGGCCCGCATGTGAGATCAAGAACCTCGAGCCACGCCTCATCTCCCGCTTCGAATGCGGACTCGCCGTGGAGCTACAGGCGCCCGCCCTGGAGACCCGCACCGCCATTTTGAAAAAGAAGGCCATCGAGTGGAAGGTTACCGTCGACGAGAGCGTCATCAACTTTCTGGCCGAGAAAATCCGATCAAACGTCCGCCGCCTGGAGGGGGCACTCGTCCGCGTCGCCACTTTCGCCTCACTCGCCGGAGAAAGCGTTTCTGTTGAGAAAGTGGAGTATCTCCTCCGCGATTTCATCCAGGAGGAGGCCAGCCGCCAGGTTACCATCGATGGCATCCAAAGAGCGGTCGCGGAGATATTTGACATTCGCATGGCTGATATGATCTCCCGCCGCCGGCCTGCCAGCATCGCATTCCCCCGTCAGATCGCCATGTATCTGAGCCGGACGATGACGCACAACTCGCTCATGGAAATAGGCGAGTCATTCGGCGGCCGCGACCACGGCACTGTCATCCATGCCTGTAAGAAAGTGGAGGCGGAACTCGACAAGCAGCCAGGTCTTCGCGAGCGCGTCGAACGCATCCGGACGCAGCTGAGGCGGTGAGTGGAGATTTTCAGGAACCGGGTGAAATGCGGTCCGTCCGCATTGCATTGTGCTACTTTTGGTGCCGGTTTAGATCCGCCCCGATCTCCGCCATACCCCGATAGTCTTCTTGCATCGGGGTTACGGCACGATAGGATTCCTTGGAACAGTAAATGCTGAAACCCTAGCCGAGACTGAAATCAACTCACGTAACACCTATGAACGACAATCCATTTTCCAATGCTTCCACACTAGATTCCGACAATCCTGCCGTCGGAGGATCCCCTTCCGTTTCCGCCGCAGCGGATGATCTTCGTAGCGCCGCGGGCGACATGGCTTCCACCACCGGAGCTCAAGCCACCCGGGTGAAAGACCGCGCCGTCGAGACTGCCCAGGCACTCAAGGCCACAGCCACCGAAAAAGCCGAGCACTACAAGGCGGTGGCAACTGAGAAGGCAGAACATTACAAGGCTATCGCCACGGAAAAGGCGCAGAGCGCCAAGCAGTCCGCCCAGCACCAGTGGGACGACACCCGGGAAAAGGCCAAGGAAATTCACGTTACCGCCGAGGATTATATCCGTCAGAATCCTACCAAGGCAGTTCTCGGCGCTCTCGGCGTGGGCTTTCTTATCGGTCTGATCGCGAAAAACTAATCCTGGCTCCGCCGGACAGAATCTTACGTGAACTTGCATCATAGATATTGATGACGGACGATGACGGAATAGGTTCGATGGCGGAGGCCATCGCGGAAGAAGCTGACTCGGACTCCGCATCGGCGGCTACCTCATCGGAAAAATGGCCAGGTGCGCTCGCCACGCTTGCGTCTGCAAGAATTGCGATCATTTCCGCGGAAAGTGGTGATGCGGTGGCCATGGCCGCTAAAAAGGCGCTTTACGCGGCCATCGCGGTTGTCGCGCTTCTCGGCTTTTGGCTTGTCGCACTGGTTGGAGTAATAGGACTCATTCCGCAGATCTCCGGTCTGACATGGTATCAAGTTGCCTTCATCATCGCAGGTTTGCATCTCGCGGTCGCGATTGTCGCTGCGCTTCTCCTGGTTAAAAAATCCGCGCCTGTCTTCACGTTGACGAAGTCGGAGTTCATAAAAGACAAACAATGGCTATCCTCCGTAAAAAGCAAATCGACATCGGAAAACTGATCGAGCGCAGCGAGGCCGCCAGGGAGACCCTCGCGGAAGCTCGCATCGAGCTTAAACACAAGTTCGCCGTCGCTGCCCGGATGAAAGAGGCGATCACTTCGGATCCAGCCAAAATCGTCGGTGGATCTGTGGTCGGTGGCTATATCTTGAAAAAAATCTTCTTCCGGAAGTCAAAACGACCGGAAAGTGGTCGCCAGGAGAGGATAAGCCATCTCAAGAAAGAGCGCGGCTTCCTTTTGGGGCTGTTCGCGCTGATTGCCGCCCTCGCAAAGCCCGCCGCGAAAATGTATGCCGGTAAACTTCTGAAAGATTATCTGGGTAGGCGTTTCCAGACAGGATCCTCCGGCACCCCTCGTGAATTCCGTGGCGGATATTATTGACTGGCCTAAATCATCGCACCCCGGATAATTACTGCCGCGACTTCGAAGTTCGGATCACGGCTGATCACTTCCACGGTTGTGTGCAACCACGTCGATACGATTCTTCCAAACCCCAATCCCGCCAATGTCCGAACATCAAGTCCTGGAGCACGTCGATGATTATCTTAAGCTCGGTCGCGAGTATGATTGCTCCGATCTTCACATCGCCACCGCCTACCCGCCGGCATGGCGCCGCTATGGGCAGCTTTCACCGATCTGGCCGGATCATCCGCCGTTGTCACCCGAGGATGCCGAACGTCTTGCTCGCTCGTTTCTAGGATCCGAGGAATGGGAAAGGCTTCAGGAGCGGGGTGACATCGACTTCGCCTATGTAGGCAGCGACGGGCGGTACCGCGCGTCCGTTGTGAAGCAGCGTCTGGGTTATGACATGGCCTTCCGCATCATCAACAGCCGCCTCCGCTCCATGGAGGAGATCGGGCTGCCCATCGAGCACCTTGTCCCGCTCACCCGCTATCAGAACGGTCTCATCCTCATCACCGGATCGGTCGGGTCGGGAAAATCCACGACGCTCGCCGCGGTGGTGGATTTCATCAACCAGGATCGCGAAGACCACATCCTCACCCTGGAGGATCCCATCGAGTATGTTTTCGAGTCCAAGGGCTGCCACGTCAACCAGCGCGAGGTTCACACCCACACCGAGTCATTCGCGAAAGCCCTGCGGGGAGCGCTGCGGGAGGATCCGGATGTGATCATGGTCGGGGAAATGCGCGACCTGGAGACCATCCAGCTGGCACTCACCGCCGCGGAAACGGGTCACCTAGTTCTCGGCACGCTGCACACCGGCAACGCCCCGCGGACTCTCGACCGTGTGCTCGACGTCTTCCCGACAGACCAGCGCGAGCAAATCCGCATCATGGTTTCCGAGTCCCTGCGGGGCATCCTCTCGCAGCAGCTCGTGCCCACTCTCGAGGGCGAAGGCCGCGTCCTGGCCACCGAGCTTCTCGTGAACACCCCCGCCGTCGCCAACTGCATCCGCGAGGGCAAGACCTACATGCTTCCGGGCGTGATGCAGACCGGCAAACACGTCGGAATGGTCACCATGGACGAGTCTCTCCGGAAACTTTACGTCAAAGGACTTATCAGTTCCGAGGAGCTGTTGTTCCGCTCCGACGACAAGGCTCAGATGCGCTCCTTCCTTCAGTCGTAATCCTTCCAGAAATTTCCCAAAGAACCCAATCTCACGACCATGGCCAGAATCGACGCCCTTTTCAAGAAACTCATCGAAAGCGGTGGCTCCGACCTCCATTTGTCCGAGGGGCAGCCTCCGAAGCTCCGCGTCCACGGAGCAGTCTCACCGATCGAGGGAGAGGACGTTCTTGAGGGCGAGTCTTTCAAAGGACTACTCGCGGAAATCTGCGATCCCCGCGCCTTCGAGCGCTATCTTGAGAAAGGCGACCTCGACTTCGCGTACGAGATGGATAAGGACTCGCGCTTCCGTTGCAACTACCTCCAGCAGCAGAACGGACTGGCTGCGGTCTTCCGGCTGATCCCCACCGAGATCATGCCTCTGGAGGCTCTCGGCGTGCCGGAAATCGTGAAGGAATTCGGGCACATGCGCTCCGGCCTCGTTCTCGTCACCGGTCCCACCGGCTCTGGGAAATCGACCACGCTCGCCGCCCTGCTGGACTACATCAATTCGAATTTCTCCCGCCACATCATCACCATCGAGGAGCCCATCGAGTTCGTCCATCGCAACAAGCAGTCCATCCTCACACAGCGTGAGGTGCCCATCCAGACCCCCTCTTTCGCCGACGGCCTGCGTGCCGCACTACGTGAGGACGCGGACATCGTCCTGGTCGGGGAAATGCGAGACCTCGAGACCATCTCCCTCGCGCTCACCGCCGCGGAAACCGGCCTTCTGGTCTTCGGAACCCTTCATACCAACAACGCCCGCAAGACGGTTGACCGCATCATCGACGTTTTCCCAGCAAACCAGCAGTCCCAGGTCCGAACCATGCTTTCCGCCTCCTTGCGCGGAGTCGTCGCCCAGCTCCTTTGCAAAAGGGTGGACAAGCCCGGCCGCGTCGCCGTCCACGAGATCATGTTCGGCACGCCCGCTGTCGCCGCCATCATCCGGGAAGGCGCCACACAGAAGCTCTACGATGTCATCACCGGCGGAAAAAGCGAGGGCATGCAGTTCATGGACGAGTCCATCTGGTCAAAGCTCCGCGAAGGCTTGATCTCCCCTGCGGAGGCCTACATGAAAGCCATCGACAAAACCCGCTTCAAAAAGTTCCTCCCCACCGAGGAGCAGCACCTCGGCGATGCCTCCGGAGACAATCCGCTCTCCCACTGAGTCGCGTCACTCTGGCACCTCGTCCCCGAGAATCTTGTCAATGGAGGCAACTCGCTCCCACGGGCACCGTTTCCTTTGGTATTTTTTCCAGACGATATCTCGCAGCGCCCTCCAGACATCCTCCGGGGGTTCGTCCAGTGTCTCCCAATCGGGATCGGTCTTCAAAGTCGTGATTATGCGCCACTCGTTGCCGTGGAAATTCGCACGGTAAAAACGTTTCCCCTCATCTGTTTTTTCATTCCACTCATGCGACTCCATGGCCGCGAGGGAAACGGAAGACGACCCGGATTGCAAGAGACAACGGATCCTCAAGAGCCCGGCGTTCTTTATGATCTGTCAGACACCCGCCCGCCGGTCAGAACATGAAACGTCCAAAGGCTCCGGTCGCAGGCTCTTTCCGACCCTGCCCGTTATCCCTCTCTGGTGACAGGCTACGGTAGGCCGCCGGATCTTCTGAGAACCCATTCGCCTGTCAGGAGAAGGGCGAATAGGGCGAGAAGCCAGCCGTTGTCCCAGAGGGAGCTTTCGCGGGTCTCGTAATCGTCATCCTTGTCGGCGATAAAGAGGTTTTTCAGCTCGGAGATCTGATCGGGGGTGACCACACGGCCTCCGGAGAGGTCGGCGATGGTCTGCATGAGCGGCAGGTTCAGGGTCGTTTCCGCAAGCTCGATGGGGCCGCGCGATCCGATCACGCGGAAGCCGGTGCTGACTTCTTTGATCCCCTCTTCATCAAGAAGGGTTCTGACGTCTTTCCCTGTGACCCGCACCTGATAGCGGCCGGCGTTTTTGAAGCTATCAAGAGTGACCTCGTAAAGGCCTTCCGAGCCTTCGACTTGCGTCATTGGGACGGTAGCCACGGTCTTTCCCTGTTGATCGAGGATTTCAGCTTTTGGTTCGGCTCCGGCCACTGGGATGAGGTCGGAATCGCGGAGGCGGGCGAGAACCTTTGGTTTGTCATCCGGTGTGTAGGTGAGCTGGTCGGTGCCAAGGCGGAGGTTTTTGCCTCCCGCTCGAAGGGTGGCTGGCCCCCCATTGGACGAGGTTGCCCCAGAAGCGGTGGTGAAACACGTCACCCGCGCCCTCGCGAAGGCGCCAGGTGCGATCCGTCAAAAGGAGGGCGACCTTGCCTTTTCCTGTTTGGCGCGTGATGAGGAGAGCGTTTTCCGCCTCACGCTGCTTGCGTTCTGCGAGGGCTTTGAGGGCGTTGTTCAGATCGTTCGCGTTGGTCGCGCCGGATGTTGTTCCGGTGGAAACGGCGGTGAGAAGAACCTCGGCTCCCTCCTTGACCGCTTTCACCGGATGCCGCCAGGTGATCTCGGGGAACTGGCTCCAGACCTGCTCGTTCGCGCTCTCTCCGATGCTTTGCTGGGTGATGGGGTGTCGCGATCCCTCGGCGGTAAGGCCGAAACGGAAAGGGCTGTCTGAATTTTGGAAATAGGTGCGTTTTCCCCAGTCCATTTCCGCAGGTACGAGCTCCCGGGAGAAAGTGTCAGTGAGCCCATGCGGCATGAAACGCGGCCCGGATACCATCACGAGCATCGCGGCGCGGTCGGTCACGCAGCGCGAGATGATCTCCCACTGCTGCGCGTCGATGGCGGAGGAATCGACATCTCCGACGATGATGACGTCGAATTTCCGCCAGTCCTCCTCGGTCTCGGGGAGACGTGTCGCCTTCGCGTCACCAAAGGGTCGGTCGGCCGAGGCGGGTATCGCGGGATCGTTCTGGTTGGTGATGCGATCCGGGTTGAGGAGGACGTGCTGGAGGTGGATGGATTTGTCACGACCGTAGAAAAGGTTGCGCAGGTACCGGAATTCCCAGCGCGGGTAGCCCTCGATGATGAGGACGTGGGTGCGGGCATCGGTGATGGAGGTCTTGAATTCCCACGAATTGTTCGTGTCAAATCGCTCTCCCTCCAGACCGGAGATTTCCACGCGGTATTCGTTGACCCCGCCTTCCTCGGGAATCTGGGCGAAGCGGATTTCCTCCCGGTGGGTCTCCTGGGGGATTTGCACATCTCGGGTTTCGAGGGATTTGTCTCCTTGGAAAAGGGTTACCTTCGCGTTTCCACCTTTGTAACCTTGGAAAAGGGTCTCGACTGTCACCCGCATCCTGTCACCGAGGTGTATGGCTTCGGGGGCGTTGATGGAAAGAACGGATGCGTCCTTCGGGGGAACCTCCGAACCAAGGGCGACCATGCCCACGGGTGCGTCAAGAATTCCGAAACGACGGGCGCTGTCTTCCACCCGGGCCGGGCGGTTGTGACGGCCATCGGTGAGCATCACGACTCCGGCGAGTTCCTCGGGCGGAACCTGTTCAAGGATCGTATCGAGAGCGGCGGCGAGATCGGTGGAATCCTCCCAGCCCTCCCCCGCCGATTCGCCGTCAGCCTTAACTGATCGCGCGGTGTGCAGGGTGCGCACGCGCAGACGGCCTTTCAGCTCCTCTTCCAGCCTAGATGCTTTGAGTGAGGCCGCTCCGATCTCAGTTCGCGATTTTTCCTGGCCGTCGTCGATGAGGCTCATGGATGCGGAATCGTCGATGAGTATGATCACCTCCCGCTCGATCTCACGTTTCACCTTCCGCACCCATGTCGGCTCGATCAGGATACATCCGAGAACAACCAGCGCGGCGAGCCGGAGGGCGACGAGCATCCGCGCCCGCCCCGGAGTGACGGCGCGCGATTCGTAGGCATAAAGGCGTATGAGTGACTCAGCGATGAGGGCGCCGACGAGTGCGATCACCCACGGAGTCCAGCCTGGAGCGATACGGACGATTTGCGACAGACCGATGAGAAGAAGCAGGAGACCGACGAAAATGACGACGGGGCGTAGGATCTGTCTGACGATTCTCATCGGTGACCTCCTCCGAAAGAAGTTTCCTCACCGAACTCCACACGCACGTCCTCGGCGGCGCGCCGCGAGCGCGAGACCCATCTTGCCAATATGCTCTCCATGATGAAAAGAATGAGCGCGGCGATGGCCAGCAGCTTCCAGATCTCCCGGCCGAAGCCTTTGCCCTCCATCACCGCCAGGATGTCCTGGACGTTGGCCGGGAGGATGAGATCGATGGCGCTCCGGATCAGCGCCAGGTCGTCCTCGCGCATTTCCTCGAAGCCGGATTCCTCCGCATCCCGGTTCACGACAAGGGGGAGGCGCCCGTCGGTGATGTCTGGGAAAAGCTTGTTCAGCTCCTCGTCGATGAAGATCAGATAGACGCCGGGAATGGCCGCGCCGTTGACGACAAGTTCCTCGCCGCGCCGCCCGTGGCGGAGTGTCGCGCCGCGCTGCGCACCGCGGGGATCGGTCACGGTTAGCGGTTCGGAAGCCTCGCCTTCGCCCGGAATGAAAGCGGATGCCGGGATGATTTCCTTGGAGCCACCGGGTGGAGTCCAGTAAAGCCTCACTCCAGCGGCACCATTTTTCTCGCTGTAGTTCACGGTGATATCCGCGGGCTTGCCGGCCTCCAGTGTGACGTCCCCGAGATCGTGCTCGCCCTGGCTTGCACGCATCTCCGCGCCGCCCTCGATCTTCACCCGGATCTCGTCATCCACGTATGCGGAAATACGGTACTGACCGCTGATCGGCGCGATGATCCGACCCGTCCAGCGCACGTGGAAGTCGTCCGAGCGCATGCCTTTGAACGGTTCGCGGTCACCCCAGTCGAAGTCGATCGACGCGTCCACACGCTTGGTCGACTTGTCCTTTTTCCTGTCGCTTTTACCCTTGAAATACTCGCCAAGTAGACCGCCACCCGAGCTCCGAAGGGCGATGCTAGGGTTCCATGAGGCGTCCACGTTGAGGACGGCTCCCCTTCCGGCCGCCCATGCGGTCAGCTCGTGGACGAACGGTACGAACGAGCGCTTCGCCGGAAGTCCGCCGGAGCGCGCGTCGAGCGCGGCTGTCACCAGCAGGCTACGGCCTTTCCCGTAGTTCCTTGCTGCGACGAATGTGTCCCCGTTGCCGAAGGCTGCCGCCTGTGTGGCGCTCCCTTCGCGAGCAACGGCTTTTCTCCAGCGGGTGACCCTGGCATCCTTTAGATCCCCTTCCCCTACGAAAATTCCGAGTGCCTCGTGGTTGAAAGTCGAAGGTGCGGGGCTGATCCCCGCAAGATCAGTCGCTTCCTCTGTGATCTCCATGGGCACCACCGGCCCGTCGAGTCCATCCCAGGCATTGTAGAAGCCGGCGTCCGCCCGGGGGCCGGCGATCGTAATCAGCCCCGCGCCTTCCGCCACCTTGCGTGACAGAGTGCGGGCGATCGCCGCCGGAAGACGCTGCACGTCCGCGAGGATAATGACCTCCGCCTCCGCGATGTCCTCGTCTCGGAGCGCGGTGGCATTCACGACGCGGGGATCCATCAGAAAGGATTTTCCGGATGCCTTTCCACCCAGCACAGCCTGGCTTGGAGCCAGCGCCAGCGCGGAATATCCGGAGGCTCTTTCGAAAAACGATCCGGACGGATTCCCTTCCACAAGCAGGACGGGAAGTTTCGAGCGGACGTTGACCACCTGATCCAGCCGATCGTCCCCCTCCAGATCGTCTTTCGCGTTGATCCGTAGCTGGACGAGCCTGGGGCCGGCTTCCTTGAATTTGTGACGGAACTCGATGGTCTCGGATTGCCCGGCCAGTAGCAGCCCGACTGGTGTCTCACCGGCCTTCGTCCCGCCCACCTCGAGGGAGACGGGACCGGGTGTGATCGCCTGGTCGCCCGTGTTCCGGACTTCCGCACGGATCACTACTTCCCTGTCCGTTCCGACGACGGGGCGGGAAAGACTGATGCTGTTTAGCGCGATGTTGCGGAAATTCGCGGGAGTTCCGAAGTTTCGGAGAATGAGTTTGGGTTTGTTCGGAAGCGCCTTCCATGCTGTTTCCAGATTCCGCCAGGCACCCGGATTCTCCAGACGCCATCCGGCCCGCTGCGAATCGGTGAAGACGATGATTTCCTTGGAGGCGTTCGTTCCTTCGGAGAGGGCGAGGGTGGCCATGCCGAGGGCTTCGTGGGCGCGGAAAGTTCCGCCCACGGGTGACAGCCCTTCGAGCACCCCGAGCACGTCGGCCCGGTGCGTGAGTGGCGCGGCGGTGACCGCCTCCGGAGCCGGGCCACCCAGAACTACTGTGAAAGCCGTACCTCGCGGGGATTCGTTGACCACCCGCCTCGCTTCCGCGATGGCGGATTCGAACCCGGCCCTTCCGTCACGAAGGAGCTGCATGGAGGTTGAGGCATCGATTACCAGCGCGACGTCCCTGCGCCCGGACGCCTCGAAGCGTTTCAGGTTCACGTATTTCTCGAAAAGTACGAGACCTGCCGCCAAAAGTAGAACCGCAAGGGACACGCCGCGGACGATCCAGCGGGCTTTTCCGCCACTCAGAACAAAGGAGCCTCCGAAGAGAGCGATTCCAAGCAGCGCGGCGGGCAGGACGAACAGCCATGGAACGGACGAATCCGGTGTGACGAACGGGCGCGCGATGGCGAGCGCGACAAGACCGAGCAGCAGGCAGCGTGCGGCCATGAGGACGAGATCCTCCCATTCCATCTTCCTGCGGCGCACCGAGATGGTGTCGAACAGGAATCGCATCGCGCCCCACTCGACCGGCTTGGCTGCCTGTTGGCGGACAAGGTGGATCAGGATCGGGATGCCGACCCCGGCAAGCCCGAGCAGCAACCATGGATTGAGAAACAGCATAGAGAATCTTAACTACTAGATACGTGGTAATTCATCTTCTCCGTCCGGCGAGGTAGCGGAGAAGCGAGTCCTGGAGTGGTGTCTTCGTGTTGATGGCAAGGTAGTCGGCGCGCATCCTGCCACACGCCCCGTCGATCTGTTTTACGAAATCCCGGAGGCGTTCGAGATAGGCGGCGCGAACCGCCTGCGGATCGATGCGAAGCATTTCCTCGATGCCCTCCAGATCCTTGAAGCGTTGGAAGGATTTGAACGGGAAGGTCAGCTCCTCTTCGGCGAGCATGTGCACGACGACCAGCTCGTGCCCCCGGAAGTCAAAATGGTGGAGTGCTTCGATGATGTCCTTGGGATCGTCGAAAAGATCGCTGATCAGGACGATCATCCCGCGTTTCGGAACCTGTTCGGCGACGGCATGGAGAACCTCCGAGACCTTGGTATCGGCACCGGTCTCGGTTTCGTGAAGCTTTTCCAGGATCCTTCGGACCTGGCTTGGCCGGCTGCCTGCGCGGATGAAGGACTTCACCTCCTTGTCGAATGTGACCAGTCCCGCCCCGTCTCCCTGTTTGATAAAGAGGTAGGAGAGCGCGGCGGCGAAATGTTTCGCGTATTCGAGTTTGGAAAGGGGTCTGCCGTTCAGCTTCGCGGCGTGGTTCCCCGTGTATTCCATGGAGCCGGAGACATCGACGGCCATCACGGCACGGAGGTTGGTTTCCTCGATGTATTGTTTGATGACGGAACGGTCGCTTTTCCCCATCACACGCCAGTCGAGGTTCTTCGGGTCGTCTCCCGGCGAGTATTCCCGGTGCTCGGCGAATTCGACCGACGCGCCCTTGTCCGGCGAGGTGTGGCGGCCGCTGAGAGTGCCGACCATACGCTTCCGGGCGTACCACTCGAGACGACGCATCACGGTCATGATCTCCGGCGGCAGCAGCCGCATGCACTCCGGCATTTTCAATTCCTCGCTCATCAGTCGGTTCTCTGGAAAACCTTATACGACGATGTCGGATTTCGGAGCGAGGGTTTCCACGAGGCGGCGGATGATTTCGTCACTGGTAATGCCGGCTGCCTCGGCGTTGAACGTGGTGATCACACGGTGGCGGAGAACAGGTTTCGCGATAGCCGCGACGTCAGCGGTCGTGGCGTGGAATCGGCCTTGGAGGACGGCGTGAGCTTTGGCGGCCGAGATCAGGGAGATTCCGGCTCGCGGCCCCGCGCCCCAGCCTACCATTTCTTTGACGAAATCCGGCGCTTCATCGGACTTCGGCCGGGTTGCGCGCGCGAGCCTTGCGGCGAAGTCGATGACGTGATCTCCTACGGGAACACGTTTCACCACGCCTTGGAGCTGGATGATTTCCTCGGCGTTGAGTGATGGCGTGACTTTCGCATCGCTCGGGCTGGTCACACGACGTATGATTTCCCGCTCGTCCTCGGCGGTCGGATAGTCGACGATGATGTTGAAAAGGAAACGATCCAGCTGTGCCTCCGGGAGAGGGTAGGTTCCCTCCTGCTCGATGGGGTTTTGGGTCGCGAGGACAAAGAAAGGTTTGGGGAGATCGAGCGTGTGCTCGCCGACGGTGACGTGGTGCTCCTGCATCGCCTCGAGGAGTGCGGCCTGGGTTTTTGGAGGAGTCCGGTTGATTTCGTCCGCGAGAACCATATTCGCGAAAAGCGGGCCGTGGACGAAACGGAATCCTCGGTGGCCGGTTTCAGGATCAACTTCGAGCACGTCGGTTCCGGTGATGTCTGCTGGCATCAGATCCGGGGTGAACTGGATACGTTTGAAGCCGAGTTCGAGCGCTTCAGATAGTGTCGCGATGAGCAGGGTTTTCGCGAGTCCGGGAACTCCGACAAGAAGAGCGTGTCCCCGGCAGAAAATCGCCATGAGTGTCTGCTCGACGACTTCGTTCTGGCCGACAATCACGCGACCAACCTCTTCCTTCATTTTCGCATAAACTTGCTGGAGTCGCTCTACTGCTTGCTGGTCTTCATTCGCCATAGGAGGAGTAATACAGACCGCACGGCTCCCGACTTACAGGGAATTGACGGGAAAATGTCCGTGTAGCCCATTATTTCATCTAACCCGTTGACTGTGAATGAGTAAGGGCGTTCAGATATCAGTCAGAACGCCCTTATGAAAGGTTATCGGTTCGGTGGTTTATTCCGCCTCCCCGTCTTCTTCGGCAGGGGAAGGAATCAGGACTTTGTCGATCACATGGATCACCCCGTTCGAAGCCTCGATGTCGGTTCTGACAACTTTCGCCCCGTCGATCATGACTGTTTCACCGTCCATTGTAACCGTTGCCTCAGAACCAGCTGCGGTAGCGACTTTCATCGGAGCCACATCAGCAGCCATGACTTTCGAAGGGATTACGTGATAGAGAAGTATCGACTTAAGTTTCTCCTGATTCTGAGGCTCCATGAGGGAAACGACCATTCCTTCCGGCAGAGCCTCGAAAGCTTCATTGGTCGGTGCGAATACCGTGAAAGGCTCCTCACCTTGGAGAGTTTCAACCAGTCCGGCGGCTTTTACGGCGGCAACTAAGGTGGTAAAGTCGTCAGCACCGGAGGCGATGGTGACAATGTCCTTTTTTTCAGTGGTTTCAGCTGTCGGCTCGGCCATTTTTTCGTCCTGCTGAGCGGGAGCGATACCGGTTGAGGCTGCGATGGCGAGGAGTGAGATGAGTAGTGGTTTCGTTTTCATGATACTGTCTGGTTTTGGCCAAAGAATGAATTTCTTCCGCTGTGACTAAATAATGGCGATGATTTTTGAAAAGTCACAGAAAACTTGCAGGTTCTCAAGTTTCACTTGCGCATTCGGACGTCGCGTAGAAGAAATTGCCTATTGATTGGATGAGATCGCGATCCTGTCACGTTTCTCAAGCCACACCACTAGGATTGCGATATCCGCCGGAGTGATACCCGGAATACGTGCCGCTTGCCCCACTGTATGAGGTCGAATTTCTGAAAAACGGATCTGCGCTTCCTTCTTCAACGCGCTGATTTGACTGAAATCGAGCTCCGTGGGAATCCTTTTGCTCTCCTGCCGGGACATGCGGATGATCTGTTGCTGCTGTCTGGCGAGGTGGCCTTCATATCTGAAATCAGTTTCGATCAGCGGCCAGGTCTCATCGGAGAAGTTTCTTAGAATCTCGGCAGGAAGCGTTCTCCAACTCTTTTCACTTCGTCGGAACCAGTGATCCAGTTTTACCCCTTCGTGAGTTCTTTTCCGGATCCACTCATCAGCAGCGACCAGTTCGGCGGCTTTTCGCGTAACCCGATCGACTCTCTCTCCTGTCGCAAGCCCGATCCCTGCGGCGCGTGGGGTGAGGCGGAGATCCGCGTTGTCCTGACGTAGAAGAAGCCGATACTCCGCACGGCTCGTAAACATTCGGTATGGTTCGGTGCAACCACGAGTTACGAGATCGTCAATCATAACTCCAAGGTAGGCCTCATCTCTGCCTAGGAAGAATGGGGGCTTCCCCTGCACTTTTAGCGCCGCATTGGCGCCGGCGATTAGTCCCTGACCTGCCGCTTCCTCATATCCTGAAGTTCCATTGATCTGACCGGCGAAATAGAGTCCTTCTACCTTCTTGGTTTCCAAAGTCGGATGAAGTTGTGTAGGTGGGCAGTAGTCATATTCTACCGCGTAGCCTGGGCGGAGAATCTCGCATTTTTCCAAACCAGGGATTGTGCGTAGAAAATCCAGTTGAACTTCATATGGAAGGGAGGTTGAAACACCATTCACGTAATACTCCAGGGTGTGGCGCCCCTCGGGTTCAAGAAATACCTGATGACGCTCTTTTTCGGCGAAACGGACAACCTTGTCCTCGATGGATGGACAATAGCGGGGTCCTACGCCTTCGATCACTCCGCAGTACATAGGCGATTGATGAAGATTCGCGGCAATGATCTCGTGGGTTCTAGAGTTCGTGTAGGTGGTCCAGCACGGCATCTGTTCCACGTGGAACATCGGATTCGCCCATGGGTTTAGTGTGAAAATATCGTTCTCGCCCCGTTGGATGCGATCCGCCATAAAGCTGAATTTTGGAACCTCGGTGTCCCCTGCCTGAATCTCACACTGGGAGAAGTCAATAGAGCGTCCGTTTAACCGGCACGGGGTTCCGGTTTTAAAGCGGTCAACGTCGAAACCCAATTGTCTGAGGGAGTCTGAAACGGTCGATATCGCATCGCCCATACGCCCTCCTTTCTCCGTTTTCAGGCCGACGTGCATCAAACCGCGCATAAAGGTTCCGGCGCTGAGAATTACGGATTTTCCATGAATCTCCATACCCAACGATGTCCGGACACCGGTGATATGATTCTCACTGTCTACGATCAAACCAGCGACGTTGCCCTGATGGAGATCGACTCTCTCTGCCTTTTCCAGCTCCATCTTCATCCGGAACTGGTAGGCTTTTTTGTCACACTGGACTCGTGGCGCCCGGACAGATGGCTCCTTTGGAGGTGTTCAGCATACGCCACTGAATTCCCGTTGCATCGGCATTGATTCCCATTGCCCCACCGAGGGCGTCGATTTCCCTAACCATGTGTCCCTTGGCAAGTCCGCCGATGGCCGGATTGCAGGACATCTGACCAACCGTATCCAAATTCTGGGTCAGGACGGCGACCTCGGCTCCGAGACGCGCGGCTGCAAACGCCGCTTCGACACCCGCATGACCGGCACCGATCACTATCACATCGTAATCTTTAGGGTATTTGAACATCCAAGGAGATCAGAGTATTGGCGGTTTGTTGGCGTGGCAATCCTGGACTGAGCTGCGCGAAAGTTCCACGTGGAACACCTACGCTCTGTCCAGTATACCCGTGCTCGCCCTTGGGAGCAATTCACTCAACGAAAGCTCCACACTCTCCTGGCGGTTGGCCAGTACCACAGATGTTCACACCGAATTCGGCCAGAACCTGGCGGCATGCCCCACAGGGAGAGATTGGCTCAGTAGTGTCCGCAACCACCACCACCCTTTCGAAACTTTTCACACCTTGTGCCACAGCCGCTCCGATAGCTACCCGTTCGGCGCAGTTTGTAAGCCCGTAAGAAATGTTTTCGACGTTACAACCCGGAAAAATCTGCCCGTCCGTTGATAGCAAGGCTGCGCCGACCTTGAAGTTCGAATAAGGCGCATACGCGTTCTCGCGAGCTTCCCATGCCATTTCGATGAGACGTTCCTTGTCCATACTACATTCTATCACGAATGTGAGAGCGCGACCAGCACGGCTTTTTGTGCGTGGAGACGGTTTTCGGCTTGCTGGAAAATGGTCGACGCGTGTTTTTCGAGGATCTCCTCGCTAATCTCCTTGCCACGGTATGCCGGGAGACAATGGAGGACGATGTGGTCTTCTGCAGCGTTGGCTAGCAGCATCGAATTCAGTTGAAATCCTTGGAACTCCGCTTCTTTTTCCTTTTGGTCTTCCTGCCCCATGGAGAGCCAGACATCAGTGTTGATGACATCCGCTCCTTCAATTGCGAAATTCGGACTGTCAGTGACGGTGACCATTTCCGTATCCAACGCGGCAAGAAAATCGGCGGGAGGATGGCATGACTTCGGTGAGGCAACCCTTAGTTCGAAGTTCAGGATTTTCGCAGCCCACATCCAGGAGCGGGTCATATTGGAGAATCCGTCTCCCACGAAAGCAAACTTCCTGCCTTCCCAGCCGCCGAGTTTTTCGCGGACGGTGAGGAGGTCTGCGAGGATCTGACAGGGATGCTCGTCGTCAGTTAAGGCGTTGATCACCGGCAGTTGGGAAAAATTCGCAAAATCGACAATGTCTTGCTGCGCGAATGTCCGGATGACAACCCCATGAACCATTCGCCCAAGCACTCTGGCGGTGTCCTTGATCGGTTCCCCGCGCCCGAGCTGAATATCGTTTCCGGAGAGAAACATGGGAAACCCACCCAGTTCCCTGATACCTACCTCGAAGGAGACACGGGTTCTGGTAGAGGATTTTGTAAAGATCATCGCCCAGGTCTGCCCGGCAAGTGGTAGATCCGGGTGATTTCCACGCTCAGCCTTTAGCTGGACGGCGTCGTTCACCAGAACTGCGATTTCCGCGGCGCTGAGTTCTTCTATGGAGAGCAGATTCTTCATTTTAATATCGGTTTAGAATTGGGAAAGAACGTTCCTGATTATTGTGAGCGCTTGATCGACCTCTTCATCCGTGACGTTCAGCGGAGGTAGGAGACGAATGGTATCCGGCCCGGCTGGGACTAGCAGAAGGCCTTGGGCCATTAACTCCTTTACTACTTTTAGAGCGTGCGTTTCACCTTCTGCGACAGCGATCAGATCGGTTTTCAATTTGATACCAAGCAGTAGTCCAAGGCCACGGATTTCGGCGATCACTGGCAGTGACCAGGAATTGATCGCCATCCGAATGCGATTCTCCTGCCTGATTGCGTTGGCTGCGAGATCTTTCTCCCTGATTTCCTTGAGCGTCTCCAGAGCGGCCGCACAGACGAGAGGGTTCCCGCCGTAGGTGGAGCCATGGGAGCCGGGATCCATGAGTGACGAAAGTTTTTTTCCCGTCTCATCCACGGATCGGTCACTGAGCCAGAAGGAGCCAATGGGCACTCCCCCACCCATTCCTTTGGCCCAGGAAATGCCGTCCGGTTTGACATCAGGAGCATTTACCCTCCAAGCCATGGTCTTGCCACAGCGCCCGAAGCCCGCCTGTACCTCATCGAACATAAGAAGGAGGTCATGCCTATGGCAAAGTGCGGCGAGCGCCTGAAGAAATTCACCCGTTGCGACATGAACCCCACCTTCCCCTTGAACCGGCTCGATGAGGAATCCGACGGTTTCGTCCCTAACCGAATCTTCGAGAGCGGCGATGTCATTGAACGGGAGATACCGGAACCCGGGTAGCAATGGATCAAAACCTTGCTGTATCTTCGCTTGTCCTGTGGCGGACATGCTACCCAATGTCCTCCCATGAAAAGATTGCATGAAAGTAACAACCTCAAATCTTGGCTTACCGTTTGCCTGAGGCCTGAGATGGCCATAGCGGCGGGCCGATTTGATCAGGCCATCGTTCGCCTCCGCGCCGGAGTTCGAGAAGAATACCTTTCCCTCCAATTCGACATGGTTTTCGTTGATCTCTTTTGCCAAAAGACCCTGACCCTCGATATGATAGAGATTGGAGACGTGCAGCAATTTCGCGGCCTGCTTTTGTATCGCCTCGACCAATCTAGGATGGCAGTGACCGATTGAACAGACAGCGATCCCCATACAAAAATCAATGTATTCACGTCCCGTATCGTCGCGCACTCGCACGCCCTGCCCTTCCACGAGGGTGATTGGAAAGCGGCCGTAGGTCGCCATAACGTGGTCGTTGAATAATTTTGGGGTATCCATCTTTTATCGCTGTTTCCGGGAAGGGGCGGATACTATATGGCTTGGCATAAATAGCAATGCACTTTCGGAAGCAGGATTGGAACCTTCGAAACCAGATCAGAATCCCGGGGCTGAATACCTCGCCCCAAGGGCAAAAAAAACCGGTGCCCTTTCGGACACCGGCTTTGTTGATTCTGGGATTGAACGGGCCGGGAGCCCATTCCCCGTCAGGCGAGTGGCGTGGTGGTCTCTTCGACAGCGCCATTGGCTTCCGCCTCCTTGGCTTTCTCATCGCGAAGCCAGGCACGACGTGACATTTTCACGCGGCCTTTCTCGTCAACGCCAAGGCATTTCGCGGTGAGCATGTCGCCCTTCTTGACAACGTCTTCCGCGTTCTCCACGCGGCCTTCGGCCAGCTCGGAGATGTGGACGAGTCCGTCCTTGCCAGGCAGCACTTCCATGAACACACCGAACTTGGTGATGGAAACTACGCGACCCGTGTAGGTGGTGCCGACTTCGATCTCCTGGAACATACGGTCGATCATTTGCTTCGCACGCTCGAGGCCTTCCTGCTTGGATGCGTAGATGTGCACGGTGCCGTCGTCCTCGATGTTCAGCTCCGCGCCGGACTCCGCCTGGATCGCTTTGATGTTCTTGCCGCCAGGTCCGATGAGTTCGCCGATGCGATCCTGCGGGATCTTCACGGAGACGATGCGCGGCGCGTGGGCGCTGAGCTCCTTCGGGTCGGTGATGGATTCGGCCATCTTGTCGATGACCTTCATCCGGCCGTCCTTGGCGATCCTGATCGCTTCCTCAAGCATGGCGAGCGGGAGGCCGGGGAGCTTAAGGTCAAGCTGGTAACCGGTCACACCTTCGCTGGTGCCGCAGAGTTTGAAGTCCATGTCGCCGTAGAAATCCTCGGAGCCGATGATGTCGAGGAGCATCTTGTGGGCCTTGAGAGAGCCGTCTTCGTTTTGCTCGGTGACAAGCCCGACGGAGATACCACCGACAGGGCGGATGAGCGGGACACCGGCATCGAGAAGAGCCATGGTGCCTGCGCAAACGGAGGCCATCGAAGTGGAACCGTTGGATTCCATGACTTCGGAAGAAACGCGCATTGCGTATGGGAAAACCTCTTCGGATGGGATGACCGGCTCGATCGAGCGCTCGGCGAGGGATCCGTGGCCGATTTCGCGGCGATTGATGCCACCCATGCGACCGCATTCGCCGACGGAGAATGGAGGGAAGTTATAGTGGAGGATGAAACGCTTCTCATCGACACCACCCGCGTAATTGTCGAAGTGTTGCTTTTCGTCAGCCGGTGCGAGGGTGGCTATGCCGAGGGCCTGTGTTTCACCACGGGAGAAAATCGCGGATCCGTGGACACGGGGCAGGGTGCCGACTTCGCCGTAGAGTTCGCGGAGATCCCCGATCTGGCGGCCGTCTGCACGCACGCCTTTTTCCATGATTGAGATGCGGAACGCTTTTTTCTGAAGGTATTCGAAGGCTTGCTCGACATCGAAATCGGTGGCCTCGGGAGCGCGCTCCTTGATGGCTTTCTCGACCTCGTCGCGGAGTGCGCCGACCTTCTTCGCGCGCTCGGTCTTGGAGGAGGCGTAGATGGCGGCCTCGATGCGGTCCCCGGCGATTTCGTAGGCGATTTCGAGGAGGTTGTCTTTGGCAACGGTGAGCTCGTATTCACGCTTGGTCTTGCCGCATTTCGCGACGAGTTCTTCCTGAGCTACCACGAGTTTAGTAACCGCTTCCTGGGCGAAGTGCAGGGCCTTGATAAACTCGTCTTCGGGAAGCTCGTGGGCTTGGCCTTCGATCATGATCACGTCATGCTTGTTGCCGACGTAGATGAGGTCGAGATCGCTTTCCTCACGCTCGTCGTGAGTGGGGTTGATGACGAAACTTCCGTCAACGCGGCCGACACGCACGGCGCCAATAGGGCCGGCGAACGGTATGTCAGAGATGGCGAGAGCGGCGGAAGCGCCGTTCATGGAGAGGATGTCGGAATCGTTGATGCCGTCCGCGCTGAGGAGGATCGCGACAATCTGTGTCTCATAGAGATAGCCTTTCGGAAAGAGGGGGCGCAGCGGGCGATCCGTCATGCGGCAGGTGAGGATTTCCTTCTCGGTAGGGCGTCCTTCACGCTTGAAGTAGCCTCCGGGAAAGACACCGGCGGCGGTGGCTTTCTCCTTGTACTCTACGGAAAGCGGGAACCAGGTCTGGCCGGCGCGCACTTTGGTCTGGGAAACGGCGGTGACGAGGATGATGGTTTCCCCGCAGCGGACGGTGACCGCACCGTCCGCGAGTTTGGCAAGCTTGCCTGTTTCGATCGTGATCGGATTGGATCCTACTTCAATCGTTGTGGAATGGATGTTCATTTTGTTGTTCTTCTTTTTTCTTAACGTCTGAGCCGCGCGGCCGTATGCCGGGCAAGCTATCTGGGTTTCCGGGAAATCCCCCGAGGGAGCGTCGTCAGAAACGCGCGCCCCTTTTGCGAGACAGCCACGGGAGGGACTCCCGTGGCTGCTTTTGCGAAACTGTTGATTTTAGCGGCGGAGTCCGAGGTCTCCGATGAGCTTCTGGTAATTTTCCTCACTCTTGCCCTTGATGTAATCGAGGAGCTTGCGGCGCTGCGAGACCATTTTCAGGAGTCCGCGGCGGGAGGAGAAATCCTTCTTGTGGATGAGAAGGTGCTCGGTGAGTTCAAAGATACGCTTGGTAAGCAATGCGACCTGGTATGGGGCGCTGCCGGTGTCTTTTTCGTTGATCTGATACGACTTGAGGTCGATTTCCTTTTGTTCTGCTTTTACGCTCATGTTGATAAGGGATGGAGCCAGCGTTCATCGCCGACCCGTCCTAGGTGCGCGGAATGAAGCAGGGAGACGGCACGAGTGCAAGGATTTTCCAAGGTGTGGATGAGAGCCGGGGCTCATCTGCAGGAAGGAAGTTCATCCGCCAACAGCGGTTAAATCAGGGGGTGGGTTTCCGGCATCATCGAGAATCATGCGGAGGTCACTGGTTTCGGTTGCGATGTCATCCGCAAGCAGCAGATGGGAGACGACCACGCACCGCCGCGCACCCGAGGAGAGCACGGAGTTCAGGTTCTCCGGCTTGATCCCGCCAATGCAGAAAGCGGAGAGGTGTTTCCCGACTTCTGCCTCCATTCTAGAAATTTCCGCGAGCCCGATCGCGGGACGGCCTTTCTTGGTAGGCGTGGGAAAAAGCGAACCGAAGCCGATATAGTCAGCTCCTTCGGCGAGAGCTTTCTCTGCCTGGGTAAGGCTGTGTGTGGAGCGTCCGATCAGCATTTCCTCGCCGACGAGTTTTCTTACCTCGGAGATGTCTCCGTCGTCCTGGCCGATGTGGACGCCGTCAGCTCCTAGCGAGAGTGCCATTTCGGGATAGTCGTTGAGGATGAAAGGGATGCCTGCCGACTTGCAGAGCGGGAGGATTTTTCTGGCCGAGGCGGAAACGGTCTCCTGCGGGATGCCCTTGGCGCGGAGCTGGATGATGTCGGCACCTCCTGCGAGGAGAGCGGTGGTGGCTCTTTTCACATCGGCCTCCGCTATGTAGCCGAAATCGACGATGGCGTAGAGGCGCGCGTGGGCGAGGCTGGCGCGGCGTTCGCGGAGAGATGACATTTCTGCGCTGGCGGAATTATATTGGCGATCGTTGGCCGGATGCCCTCGCTCCACACCCACGTTTCGGGGTCACAGGCCTTTTTCCTCAAGAAACCTGCCTACCCAGCCGATGTCGTATGTGCCGTTCTCGAAATCCGGATGGTTGAGAATCTCCTGCTGGAAGGGAATGGTGGTTTTGATTCCCTTGATCATGAACTCGCCGAGGGCGCGTTTCATTCTGGAGATGGCGATCTCGCGGGTGGCTCCGGTGACGATGAGCTTCGCGATCATGGAATCGTAGTAGGGCGGCACGGAATAGCCGGAATAAACGTGGGTATCGACGCGCACGCCTTTTCCGCCCGGGGCATACCAGAGCGAGATGGTGCCGGGGCTGGGCATGAACTTGTTGTAGGGATCCTCCGCGTTGATGCGGCACTCGATGGCGTGGCCGCGTGGATTCACATCAAGGACGTGCTCGGAAAGGGTTTCCCCGGCGGCGACACGGATCTGCTCCTTGATCAGCTCGCAGCCCATCACCTCCTCGGTAACGGGGTGCTCGACCTGGATTCGGGTGTTCATTTCCATGAAGTAGAAATTCTCACCCGCCTCATCGACGAGATATTCGATGGTTCCGGCGTTGCGGTAGTCGATGGCTTTGATCAGGGAAACGGATGCCTCGCCCATGCGCTGGCGCATTTCCTCGGTGAGGAGAGGCGAGGGGCATTCCTCGATGATCTTCTGGTTGCGGCGCTGCATGGAGCAGTCGCGTTCGCCGAGGTGGATGAAATGGCCGTGGGAATCCGCGATGATCTGGAACTCGATGTGGTGCGGGTTGAGCACGAGTTTCTCCAGGTAGCAGTCGCCGTTGCCAAAACAGGCGACGGCTTCATTGGAGGCGGCCTGGAAAAGGGATTTGAAATCCTCCTCCTTGAAGCAAGGGCGCATTCCGCGTCCGCCACCACCGGCGGTGGCCTTGATCATGACAGGGAGGCCGATCTCTTTCGCCTTGGCGAGGGCTTCGTCCGCATCCGCCATGATTTCCGAACCGGGTGTGATGGGAACTCCGTTGGCGACAGCGGTGGCACGAGCTGTCGCCTTGTCGCCCATCATGCGGATCACGTCCGCGGACGGGCCGATGAAAACGATGCCGGAAGACTCGCAGATGTCCGCGAAACGCGCGTTTTCCGAAAGGAACCCGTAGCCTGGATGGATCGCCTCCGCGCCGGTGATCTCGGCAGCGGCGATGATGCGGTCGGGCTTCAGGTAGCTGTCTTTGCTGCCGGGCCGATGCAGACCGCCTCGTCCGCAAGCTGGACATGCATGGAGTCGACGTCCGCCTCCGAGTATACCGCGACGGATTCCACTCCGAGTTCGCGACACGCGCGGATGATCCGGAGGGCGATCTCCCCGCGGTTCGCTACCAGGACTTTTTTGAACATCTCGGGAAAACTCGTGGGTTATTTGATGCGGAAGAGGACGTCACCGTATTGGACAGGATTGGAATCCTCGGCGACGATCCCGCTTATCGTACCGGATCGCTCCGCCTTGATCTCGTTCATCACCTTCATCGCCTCGATGATGCAGAGCGTCTGCCCCTCGGAAACGGCGGTTCCGACTTCCACGAAATTCGGGGAATCCGGCGCGGGCTTCCTGTAGAAGGTGCCGACCATTGGGGAGGTGATTTCCTCTCCCTCGGCGGCGGGGGCGGATGCTTGGGCGGAACCGGAGGCCGCAGGGGCTGCCGATTGTGCGGGCGCAGGAGCTGGGCTGGAGCGGAAGGCATTTTGGCAAAAACGCGCCGAGCTCGTCAAGATCGGCGCCCTTCTTCAGTTTCAGATGGAAATCCTTTTTCGATAGGTCGAAATGGGTGAGCCCGTGCTCATTCATCAGTTCCACGATTTTTCGGATTTCTTGGAGGTCCACGGAGAGTATGTTCTTATAATTTAGACGACACGAGGGAATCACCGCGACTCCATCAGTCGCCAGAGGGTAGGAATTCGCGCGGAAGTGCGTCAAGCCCCATCGCCGGAACAAACCCACGGCCTCAACCGTCCAAAGCGCTCCGCGTTCACCGAACCGAACAGCTCTCCATTTCGCAGCAAGCGGGAAATCGTCACCAAACACGCGGCACGCGGTTGATAACGTCACCATTCCAGGGCACAACGAACTTGTCATATCGATTCGGGTTGAATACTTTTCCCTACGATCCTGTTTTTTTGGACTTCCAGGAATCCTCGGCGAGAAGCAGTATAAAAGGATGGCCTTTCACGGGTTTTTGATATTCTGCTAAATACCCGAAACCGTATCATTCAAAAATTTACCTTATTGATACCCGTCTTGTCGGGATTTCCGCCCCATTGACCCCTTTTCCTCACCAGAGCCAACCAGTATGTCCATGCAATTCCTATTCCGCACGCTATTGCTCCTGTTTTTGTTTCCCCTGTCTGCCTTTTCCCAAACAGTATGGGTGGATGGCCAGCAGAAGGGTGACACGATCTATCTTCTGAGACAGTCACCCGCTCAGATCATGCGCTTTGCTGTCGGCACGGAGAGCTGGCTGCCTCCCCTTCCCCTGACGGAAGTCCCGAGAGCCTTTGTCGTGGATTCCTCCCACATTTTCATATCCTATGGCAGAAAGGTGGAGCGCATCGATCTAGGTGGGACAAACAAGGTACATGTGGCCAACAGCAGCGACGACATCAACGGCCTGTTGCTTGACGGCAACCTCTTGTTCGCAAACCGGACCTCCTCCCTGGTACGCGCGCCTCACCATTTTTAATAAGACTGATTTCAGCCAGATTGCAACGGCCGAGGACTATGTGAATGGCATCGTGGGTGCGTCCATCAGCCCGAAACACCGGAAAATCTTCGGACGCAGCATAGGTTACAGCCCCTCCGATCTGAACTATCTCGCCTACAATGCCGACGGCACCTATGCGGGCACGGGTGAGACGCCCTATCACGGCCTTTATCCGGGAGCGTCCAAAACATGGCTTTTCCCCGATGAGTCAAAGGTCGTGGACAACAGTGGAACCGTCTATACCACAACTGATCTGACTTACGCGAACAGCTTCGGAATGACGATCGATGACATCGCGTTCCACGGCGCGGACATCCCCATCGTCCTCGCAGGCTCCGAGCTGATCTCATACTCCAACACGCTGCTCGAGACCGGACGTTTCACGCTCAAGAAACCATCCAAAAAGGTGTTCGTGAACGACCAAAAGGCCTTCGTTTTCTCCGAGGACGGTTCAGTGACGAACGGGGTAGGGGTGGAAACCGTGGACTTCGAAGACTTTTCGGTGGGTACCCCCGGTCTCCCGGTGGATCCGGTCGGCCTACCATACACGGTGGATGGCAGTGCAACGGACGCTTCCGGCGTCGTTTATCTGATGAGCAAAGCGCAGAACAGCATTTTCCGATGGGACACCAATACCCAGCAGTACCTTTCCACGATAGCCCTGCCGGAGGCGATGAATCTCATGGTCTACAGCCCCGCGCTTGATCGACTCTACCTCTATTCAGGAAACAAGAGGATCTACAGGATCGATCTCGGAACCCTCCCACTTGCAGCAGTCCACCACGCCACGACGCCGCAACTGATCACCAAACTCATTCCGATGGAAAACGACCTTTTCGCCCTGAGGAACGGCAGTTGGGATGACCAGTGGATCTATGGAAGTGACGGAGCGCTCCTGAACTCGAACGTGGATTGCTGCTACCACACCTACCACTTTTACGACCCCGGCTCGAGCCGGCTTTTCTTCGACCACAGCACGGTAAACTACCTCCACGACGGCACTTTTGGCACCATTACATCGCACGCGGCCAAGTATAGCTTCGTTCCGATAGCCATTTCGCCGGACGGCCAGTTCCTCATAGATCAGAAAGGCGTTGTTTATGCGGCCACCGCTTATTCCGCTTCCGCCACCCTCAGCAACGACATCATCGCCGCAGGCTGGCACAGGGGTAACGCCCTCTTCACCGTCAAGAAACCTGTCGCAGGTAACTCCAAGACCGTGACCCTGCAGAAGTGGAACGGGGCGCTTTCCGAAAGCCAGGAAATCGTCATCCCGGGCACCTTCGTGAAATTTCACATGGTCGGGGATGATCCGGTTCCTGCTCGTGAGCGACAACGGAGTCCCTGTGCCATACCTTTTCGATTCCGACCTCGATCTCCAGGCTCCTGCGGTCATAGCCGCGCCGGTTCTCTCGGTCAGATCCTTTTCGGCAACAGCGGCTTCGGTCACCTGGAAGGATGTCTTCGGGGAGGAAAACTACACCGTGGAGAGGAAACTCAGCACCGAGACGGAGTGGCAGGAAATCGCTAGCCGTAGCCTCGGTGAGACAAGCTTCACCGACCTCACGCTGACCTCCGGCTTCATTTATGAATACCGCGTGCGGGCTGTGAACGACTCGACCATCTCCGGATTTTCGAATGTGGTTCAGGTCGATCTCTCCACGGTTATCGACGAACGTGTCGATCCAAGGACAGTCAAAATCAATTTCAGCGACGCCCTGATCTCCGCGGACGACAAGGTCTATCTGCTGGCAAAGGAGCACCAGAGCATCTTCGTATGGGACGCGGTGCTTCAGGATTGGGACAAGACAATCCCGCTCCAGGGTTCTCCCCTCAATTTCACCTACTCTGCGGAAAACAACGCGCTCTACACGCAGTATTCCGACGGTTTCATCAAATCAATAGGCCTCGCCGCCACGAATCCGGTGGAGGTCGATTTCGCGGACTTCAGTGACTACAACTCTTCCCAAGGCATCATCGGCGCAGGCGCCTACATCCTCGTTTCCGTCGCCAATTCAAACTGGGACGACCACTATACACTCGATGCCGCCGGCGACGTGGTAAACATGGTGGGCACACGTTACGAGATCGCCCGCGGGGTGTGGAGTGCCGCCAACCGCAATGCCTACCACTTCAGGGACGGCACCTCTCCCAACGACCTTATCCGCACTCCGGTAAGCGAGGCCGGAATAATCGGCGATGATAAGGACTCCCCCTACCATTCCAGCACCGGGATCGTCTATCCCATCAGGCCTGATCCCAGG
This sequence comes from uncultured Verrucomicrobiae bacterium, assembly GCA_963758175.1. Taxonomy (GTDB): domain Bacteria; phylum Verrucomicrobiota; class Verrucomicrobiia; order Verrucomicrobiales; family Akkermansiaceae; genus Luteolibacter. Next base: position 60,643 of record CAVWUI010000001.1, on the reverse strand, counting down.
GGATCCATCGTCCTTCTTGGCTCGGGAAACATCTACGACGCGCTCAGCCTTACCCTCATCAACAGCCTTTCATTCACCATCCAGGATGCCGTCTGGCTGGAGGGCGAACTTGTGACCATGAGCGGTGGCCTCATCTACTCACACAACCCGGCAAACTACGAAGCCAGCCTCCGGATAAGCCCGGCATACACACCATCCCGCCTCCTGTCACGTAGCGACGGGAGCCTTATCGTGATTTCCAAAAAACAGGACGGAAATACCGTGTTCGAAGTCTTCGGCAACAACGGTTTCGGACAATTCGTTCCAGACATCCTTCCCACTCCCGGCCCGGTGGAGGCCAGGATCGCCGGAGCCAGCCAAGTGGATCTTGAATGGTACGACGTAAGCGGAGAGTCAGGATACCGGATCGAGAGACGCCTCGCGGAAACCGAAACATGGGAGCCGGTCGGAACTACCGGTGCCGGGATCACGAACCTGACCGACCCAACGGTAACTGTCTCGAACAGCTACCAATACCGGGTTTTCGCTACCCATACCGGGAAAGAATCAGCCGCCGCAGAGAGCAATATCGTGGAGCTCGTCGCCCCTTCGAACCCGGGGAAATTCACATCCACCGTCCAGTCCGCTTTCGAAATCCACCTTGGCTGGGACGCAACGCCCCTCACCACATCATACACCCTGGAGCGCAAGCTTTCCTCCGAATCCACCTGGGCGATTCTGGCAACCCTTCCATCGGATGACAACGGCTACAACGACAGCGGACTCATTCCGAACACCAGCTACGACTACAGGATTTCTGCCGTGAACGGCATCGGAGCCTCCGGGTTCAGCGAATCATCGGGTGTCCTCACCGACCAGACTCCGCCCACCGCCACACGGATCACGAACAACCAGAAAAGCGCCAGGAAAATCACCATCTTCTGGCTGGCATCCAGTTACGCGGATACCTATGTGATCGAACGCCGCCTCGCTGGCGAAAACGCATGGGTCGAGGTCAAGACAGTCAGCTCACAAAACCTGAGCTGGACGGACACGGACGTCAGCCCGGAAACAGCCTACGAATACCGCATCCAGGCTCGCAACAGCGCCTTCGCAAGCGCCTTTTCAGAAGCCTACACCGTCACAACGCCGGAGTTGCTCCCACCTTCCCCACCCGTGGGATTATACGCCACCACCATCTCCTCCGGTGAGATCCAAGTGAACTGGAGCGACATCTCCGACGAAACCGGCTACCGCATCGAGCGCACCACCGATGGCACGCCGCAGTGGCAGGCTATAGCGGAGCTTCCGGCGGATACGGAACAGTTCAACGATACCGACGTCGAACCGTTCTTCGAATATTTCTACCGCATCGTCGCAATCAACGAGGTCGGCGAATCCTCCCCCTCTCTGGTCGCAAACGCCACAGCCTATGAAATCATCGTTTTGCTCGGCGATGATTTCGACAACGGATCAGACCCGGCTACCTGGGCTCGCATCACCGGCGGTTCCGCCGTGGACGGTGGTGCGGGATTCAGGGGCAGTCCCGCGCTCTGGTTCGGGCATTCCGGAACCCGCGTGGCTGAGACTTCCCCTGCCGATCTCACCCGTGGAGGCGAGATAAGCTTTAAAATGCGCGACGGTGCCAGCTTCCCCACCTCTAGCTACTGGGACAGGTCGGAAACCGGCGAATCCGTCATTCTGGAATACAGCCTGAACGGGGTGAACTGGTATTCCATGAGTTCCGTCTACCCTTATTCTCCCGATGCTTTCGGATGGAGTCCTTCCAGTTTCCAAGTCCCCATCGAGGCTGCCACGGCATCCACCCGCTTCCGCTTCCGTCAGTTGAAGAACAGCGGGAAAAACTTCGATACCTGGGCCATCGACGACTTCAAGGTGACAGGAGCGCAGCCGGAAGCACCGGATCGACCCGGCTTCCTACTCTCCAGCGTGAGCTCCGCCTCCTCCATCGTCTTGCTCTGGGCACCATCCGCAGGCGCGACCAGTTATCAGGTCGAGCGATTCGAGGTCGGCACCGGTTGGAAAATCCTCGGAGCGGTCTCGGGCGTTGACAATTATTTCACCGATACGGGCCTGAAAGCGAAAACCAACTACTCCTACCGCATCCACGCGAAAAATGCGGGAGGATCGTCCCCGTATTCATTCGTATCTTCGGCAAGAACCTATTCCCAATGGCAGGGCTGGCACCTGGAGCACTATCAGACACTCGAGGAAAACGAAGACACCATACGGACGGCATCGGCGCAGGGGGGATCGTCCAACCTTTTCAAATTCGCCTTCAACCTCTCCCCTACCGACCCGGATCTCGTTTTCGGAAGCACCAGCGAGCCGAAAGGCCAGCCGAAAGCAACCTTCGATCAGGAAACGGATTGTCTGGTCGTTTCCATGTTGCGCCGGAAATCGAGCTCGAATCCGGGAGTCAGCTACCAGATCCTGTTCAGCAACAATCTCGTCGATTGGTTGGATGCCTGCACCGTCCTGTCTACCACCTCGATTGACCCGACCTGGGAAACGGTTCTCATCAGATGCGATCTGCCGGGGAAAACCGCGCAATTCGCGAAAGTCATCGTAACGCCCTCAGAGTAGTTTCCGACCTTTCAACCAAGAGGCGGTAAATGGACAACCCTGCTGACGAGACAGCCCTATCGAAATCTTCGCTTCCATGTTTGACCAATTGCTTCGGGAGTGAAAACTCCTCATATGCCATCCAACCCCGAAGCCGATCCGCGCTTCCATGATTTCGTAATGCTCCAGGCGCAGAATGCCGGGCTTTTTCTCGGCCAGATACCCAGCCCGCAGACCGGTGAGAAATCCGTGAACCTTCGCGCTGCAAAATCGGTGATCGACTCCTTGGGAATGCTGAAGGCCAAAACCGCCGGAAACCTGACCGAGACCGAGGAAAAGCTCCTTGCACTGGCTCTGAAAAATCTCGTCCCCCTTTACAAAACCGCTCTCGATAACTCCGACTCCTCAGACTCATGAAAACCTTCCCACCTTTCCAAATCGCCAACGTCCCGGTCGGCGGCCGTCCCCGTTTTTCATACTCGGCCCTGCGCCCTGGAGAGCGAGAGCTTTGCCTGGGAAATGGCTCGCTCGCTCAAAGAGATCGCCGACCGGACGGGCATCCATTTTGTCTTCAAAGCGTCTTTCGACAAGGCGAACCGGACGTCGGTCGGCTCTTTCCGGGGCCGGTATCGACGAGGGTTGCCGTATTCTCGGGGAGATTTCCAAGGAACTGAAAGTCCCGGTGACGACCGATATCCATACGGCAGAGCAGGCGGAGATCGCAGCGGAACACATTGATCTCCTCCAGATCCCCGCCTTCCTCTGCCGCCAGACGGATCTGTTAGAAGCCGCAGCGAAAACCGGACGTGTTGTGAACATCAAAAAAGGGCAGTTCCTTGCGCCTCTTGATACGGTGAACATAGCCGACAAAATGCGCACCTTCGGCTGCGAGCGTTTCCTCATCACCGAGCGCGGCACGACCTTCGGCTACAACAACCTGGTCGTGGACATGCGCTCGCTCTACCTGATGCGGAAAGAAGGTATCCCGGTCATTTTCGATGCCACCCACTCCGTCCAACGTCCCGGCGGCCTCGGCGGAGCGACGGGAGGAGATGGCGAACTAGCTCCCGTCCTCGCCCGCGCGGCGGTAGCGACCGGTCTCGAAGGGCTTTTCATGGAGGTTCCATTCGGATCCCGAGAACGCCCTTTCCGACGGCCAACCAGATCCCGCTGGAGTTCATCGAAGACCTCCTGGTGAAGCTCCTCGCGATCCACCATGCCAGCCATTGACGGCTCCGGAGGGATTTGCGGACTGACTTCGCTCTCCAAGTTCCCGGAAGCGCATCGGGGACACGACCGAAAGTTTCTCCAGTAATTCAGCCTCTTCCGCGCAGAGAAACCCGACCGGCCCCGCAATACGGGAAATCCGTCTTTTCAAAGCCATTTTTTCCTCCGAAAAGAAAGAAGAAGCACTGTCGCGATCGAGGCCATCACGCTGAGGAGGATGAAATAACCGGAGCGGCTCTGTAGCTCCGGCATGTTCTCGAAGTTCATCCCGTAGATACCCGCGAGAAACCCGAGAGGCACGAAAACCACTGTGACTATGGTAAGAACCTTCATGATCTGGTTCAAGCGGTGCGACGAAAGCGAGAGGTAGGCGTCGATGAGGTCGCTGGCCAGCTCGTAGTAGAGCAGTGTCAGACTGCTGGCGCGCTCCTGCTGCTCGTAGACGTCGGTCAGCTCATGGATGCGATCCGTGGAAAAACCTTTGTGAGGCTGGTTCCGCAGGTCGCGCGAGATCTGCTCGTGGTAGAGGAAAATGCGGCGGAGGCGTTTCAGGCTGCCTTTGTATCCGGTCACGACCGCCAGCACGCTGTCATCGACCTTGTCCAGCAGACCGCCTTCCAGTTCTTCAAGCTTCGTCTCCAGCTGGAGCAGGATCTCCATGTACCTGTCCACGTAGAGGCGCATCAGCCGGCTCGCCAGAGCGTCCGGCCCTTTGCGGAAACGGATCGGGTTCGCCAGCTCCGCCTTCCACAGTTTCGCCACCGCGCCGCAAGGCTGGGAGGAGCGTGTGATCAGGAAACGCTCGCCGACGAACAGGATGCTTTGGAGCGTGGCGAACTTCACGTCCGTCGTCGCATCCGTCAGAGTCTTGAAAATGAGAAACGTGTGGTCGTCGAATTCCTCGAGCTTCGGCGGATGCCTGTCGCGGGTGGCGTCCTGAAGAGCGAGCCGGTGGATGCCGAAACGGTCGCGAAGCATTTTCTGCGAATCCGTATCCAGCTCCCCCGTGAACCTCACCCAGATGACGGCGGCAGTATCGCCATTCCATTTCTCAAGAAGCTCCTCTCCTCCGGAGGACAGTAGCTTTGTCGCGGGATCGTAGAGAAGGCATTCCATGGAAAAGGTGGCGCGATACGTGGTTTTTCCGGGTCGGCATTCCAACCTGTGGTTTTTCCAGGAAGGTGTCGAACAGGAAAATACCCGCATCACCCGCCGACCGGAGGTGGCTCTTGAGTATTCGGCGGCGCTTGGGAAAATGGCGGACTGCGAATGACCGGAAGCGTGCTTGGCGTATGCTCCCGGTGCCCGCAAGCTCCGGCTCCTCCAAGCTGGACAATTCCCCGCCCCGCCCCGAAAGTCCGGCCCGGATGTCAGAGTTAGCGAAGGCGTATGAGCCGCAGGAAGTGGAGAAAAAATGGTATGCCGCCTGGCAGGAGGCCGGGTGCTTCCGTGCCGACGAGAATTCTGAAAAAGAGGCCTACGCCATCGTCATCCCGCCGCCGAACGTCACCGGCATTCTCCACCTCGGCCATGTCCTGAACAATTCCATCCAGGACATCCTCGCCCGCCGTGCGCGTCAACAGGGAAAGGAAGTCCTCTGGCTCCCCGGCACCGATCACGCCGGTATCGCCACCCAGGCGAAGGTCGAGCGAGAGCTGCGCGAAACGGAAGGCAAAACCCGCCGCGACCTTGGCCGCGAGGAGTTTCTTAAGCGCGTCTGGGATTTCAAAGACACACACGGCGACATCATCATCAAGCAGCTGAAACGACTCGGCTGCTCCTGCGATTGGTCGCGCGAGCGCTTCACCATGGACGAGGCCTACACGAAATGGGTCAGCCAGGTGTTCGTCGATCTCTTCAACGAAGGCCTCGTCTACCGCGGCAAGCGAATGGTGAACTGGTGCCCCGTTTCCCTCACCGCCCTCTCCGACGAGGAGGTGATCATGAAGCCTTCGAAATCGAAGCTTTTCACCATGAAATACGAGCTCGCCGACAGCCCCGGCGAGTTCATCGAGATCTCCACCACGCGCCCGGAAACGCTGATGGGAGACGTCGCCGTCGCCGTGCATCCGAAGCATCCGAAATTCGCGAAGTGGATCGGGAAAATGGTGAAACGCCCTTTCCCGGAAGCGCTCATCCCCATCATCGGCGGACGAAATGGTCGATCTGGAATTCGGCACCGGCGCGCTGAAAATCACCCCCGCCCACGACAAGGTGGACTTCGAGATCGGCCTCAAGCATGGCCTTGAAATCATCGACGTCCTCCACCCTGACGGCAACATGAACACCCCGGATCTGCCGGAGTTCGATGGACTCGACCGCTTCGTCGCCCGTCGCATGGCCGCCGCGAAGCTGGAGGAAATGGGTCTGCTGGTTGGGATCGAGGAATACGAAAACAACGTAGGCTACTCGGAGCGCGGCGATGTGCCGATCGAGCCCCGCATCTCGATGCAGTGGTTCCTCCGCTATCCGGAAATCGCGAAATCCACCGAGGCCGTCGCCTCCGGCGAAATCACCTTCCGCCCCGAGCGCTGGGCGAAAACCTACGCACATTGGATGGAAAACCTCCAGGACTGGTGCATCAGCCGCCAGCTCTGGTGGGGTCACCAGATCCCTGTCTGGTATCGGAAAGACAAGATCGACGCTCTCAAGAACGCCGAGTCCCTCGAAACCAAGGACGCCGAAGCTGGAGACATCTACGTCGGCGTCGAGCCGCCGACCCACGGTGACTGGGAGCGCGACGAGGACGTCATGGACACCTGGTTCTCCTCATGGCTCTGGCCTTTCGCTACTATGTCTGACGTAGGTGAAAATTCCCAGACCCTGAAGAAATTCTACCCTACCGCCGATCTCGTCACCGGCCCCGACATCATCTTCTTCTGGGTCGCCCGCATGATCATGGCCGGCTACCGCTTCGAGGGGGAGCTGCCGTTTAAGAACGTCTATTTCACATCCATCATCCGCGATCTCAAGGGTCGCAAGATGAGCAAGTCCCTCGGCAACTCCCCCGATCCCATCGACCTGATGGACAAATTCGGAGCGGACGGCCTCCGTTTCGGTCTCATGCGTATCGCGCCCGTGGGAGCCGATGTCCGTTTCGACGAAAGCTCCGTCGAAGAAGGCCGGAACTTCGCCAACAAGCTCTACAACGCCTGCCGTTTCCGCCAGATGGACGGCAACGAGTTCGCCCCGCTGCCCTCCGTGAAAGACCTGCCGGTCTATCACATCCAGGTCATGGCGAAGCTCGACCAGCTTCAGTCCGATCTTGATGGCATCTACGGCGAATACCGTTTCGGCGAGATCGCCCAGCGTCTCTACGAGTTCCTCTGGAACGACTTCTGCGACAAATGGCTCGAAGCCGTCAAAGCCGATCTCCGCGAGTCCGCCACCGCCGAAGCCCGCGCCGCCGCGCTGGGCACCTTCGATGCCGTGATGAGCCGCTACCTCCAGCTTCTGCATCCCTACATGCCGCACGTCACCGAGGAACTTTCCGAGCGTATGGACTACGTCTGCAAAGGCGAGTTCCTGATGCAGAAAGTCCTCCCGGAAACCGCCCTGCTCGCAGACCTTTCCACTTCCGAAATCGGAGCCGCTGAAAAGCAGGCCACCGCGATTTTCGAGACCGCCAGCCGCCTCCGCAACCTCAAGGCGGAATACAACCTCGGTTCCCGCAAAGACGTGCGCTTCATTTTCAAAGGAGCCGCCGCATGGCTTTCCGGTGAAATCAACGTCCTCGCCCTGCTCGCCGGAGCCTCGGAAATCCTCGTGGATGATTCCTACGAAGCCCCGAAAGGCACCCCCGCCGCCGTTACCCCTGTCGGCGAGGCCTATATGCCCATGGAAGGCATGATCGACGTGGAAGCGGAGAGGATCCGCATTTCCAAGGAGATCGAGAAAATGCTCGTCGAAGTGAAAAAGGCCGAAGGAAAACTAGGCAACGCCTCATTCGTGGATCGTGCCCCGCCGGAAGTGGTTGCGCAGGAAAAGCAGCGCCTCGAAGATTGGAAAACCAAGCTCGCGCAGCTCGGCGAAATGCTTGAAGCTCTCAAATAAATCCCACATGCCCGCTTTAGAAGAAATCCCCGGAATCGGAAAAGGTTCCCTCGAGCTGCTTGACGCCGCGGGCATCCGCGATGTCGCCCACCTCGCCAGACAGGACGCGGGCGAGCTCGCGGCGGAGCTTCAGAAAGCCAACGGAATCCTTGCCATTTCCAAGAGATCTCCGGGAAAAGCGACTCTTCAGAAATGGATTTCCGCATCGGTGGATCTCCTTGGAGAGATGCCTCCCGAACCCGTTCCGGAGCCGGAGCCGCCCGTGAATTACGAGGCGAACGCCGAGGTCGCCGGGATGCTGAAGCGCTCTCCCTATGCCATCCCTTTACCTGGAAAAGTGATGATGGGGAAAAAGCTGGGGGTCGGAGACGTGCCCGCGGGACTCCTTCTGAATCGCTATTCGGGCGATCTTGACGTGCGTATCGGAGATCCCAACAACCCCAGGCCGGACATGCCCGCGCGCCGGACTGGCGCCAGTGTCGAGCAACGGGGAAACGCCCCGACGGAGCGCCGCCAGTTCGACGCGTCCAGCGTCAAACCGGCCGCCCCCGACGCCACGAACCGCGGGCCGCGCATCCCAAAGTCCAAGCAAGGCCACGAGCAGGATCGCGTCGCCCTGATCCGCGCGCCGCTTGAGAAAACCAACCGCGGCAAGGATCCGAACTCCCGCCGCTACGTGCGAGGAGTCCTGCACACCCATCCTTGGAGCCTCCGGATCGGCGCGGTTTTCAGTCTGCTGCTGCTTCTGAACCTTCCGCTCGCCATCATCTCCGCCTTCCTCCTGCTTTTCTCGCAACAGTATCCGGAGAAAATCCCGTGGGTTCCGGAATGGATACTCGCATTCCCTTTGGCGCTTCCCGTCGTGGGCTTGGGATATCTGTTCTGGGGTTTCAGCGGGAAATGCCGGATCTGCACCCAGAAACTTTTCGTCCACAAGGGAGCGCTCAAACACGTCAAGGCTCACCGTCTGCCCGGTCTGGGCTACGTGATCCCCCTTTGCATCCACCTCCTCCTTTTCAGTTGGTTCCGCTGTTCTTCTTGCGGCACTCCGGTTCGTTTGAAAAAATAGGGCATGGGCAGATGTGGAAAAACCATGGTCGCCGTGGCGTTCGCCGCCCTTTCCTCGTGCGCGGACAAGGAGAACCAGACGCTCGACGACGTCCTCCCGCCCGCCGGGGTCGGCCGCCGCCATACGCGGCAGATCCGGAGGTACCGCCGTCACCGCTGGAGGAAACGCCGGCACGCAGCCGATCATCGCCACACCCCGTGAGGACATCGTTTTCACCGATCCGGACAATCCCGATGCCGGTATTCCCGAGCTGGAAAGCCTTATGGCAGCTCCAAAAAAGGGGCCGTGGGAGGAAAGCGAGACCATCGCCCGCCAGACCGCCGCCCGCGAGGGCAAGCCCATCCTCATCTGGTTCACCGATTCCAACCCCCTGTCCAAAGCCCTCGGCACCGAGCTGTTCGGGACGAAGGAATTCGGAAAATGGGCGGAAGACCGGCTCGTGCGCCTCAGGATCGATTCCGATGTCAGCGTGGACGATCCCGATATCTCCCTCGACGAGAAGGTCACCCGCCAGTCCGAGATCAAAGCCTACGTGAAGCGTCTGAAAAAGCAGTACAGGGTTCTGGGCGCGCCCTCCGTCCTCATGCTCAATCCCAGCGGCGAGGTGATCGCCCGCTACCGTGGTTACAAAAGGGGCGACGCGGATTATTTCTGGGGACTCATCAAACAGGGGAAGTCGCCTCTTCCCACGCCTACAAAAGCTGGCGGAAGGGACTCGAGGGAAAGGGCTACCGCGAATGGGAAGGCCGCAGGGGGAAAAAGGTCTTCGCGAAACTCGTGAACTATTCCAAAGGCACCCTCGTCCTCATCGAGCCTGGCGGCGCCCGCTACCAGACCACCGAGGGGAAACTATCCTCCAAAGACAAGAAATGGATAGACGACCAGAAAGCCATCCGCGGCATCGAATGAAGCATCCCATCGGCCTCCTGCTCGTGTTTCTGATGGCATCCTGCGCGTCGAAGCTGGCTCCCGAGCAAGCGATCCGCACTGCGAAAACCTATACGGAGATCGACTGGCAACCGCGCGCCTGGCACATCCGGCATGGCAGGGACTCGGATGGAATCATGGTTCATACGCCGGACACCACCCTCGCCGGGCACGGCGACAAACGCGGCTGGTGGAAGCCCGGGAAACCAGCCAAGGGCATGCCCTACAAGTGGGGCGGCTTCGATACGCCGGAAAGTTTCCTCCAGGGTCTGAGTGAGGGGAAAAAAGCCGGCGATGTGGCCAACACCTACAAAGTCCGCGCAGACAACGCCGCCATCAGCCGGGAAAGCGTCGGAATTGATTGCTCCGGGTTCATCTCCCGCTGCTGGGGGCTGAAGGAGCACGTCTCCACCAAAGACCTGCCCGCTCTTTGCGATCCGGTGGCCTGGGAGGATCTCCGCATGGGGGACATCCTTTTGAAACCCGGTCACGTCCTCATGTTCGTCACCCGACAGGACAGGTTCATCGTCGGATACGAGGCCGGGCCCGATCCCATCCTGGCGCGCCCGCCGCTGCGCCATCTCGGTCAGCTACCTCAAGGAGAATGATTACAGCCCGTGGCGCTACCGGGAAATGGCCGCACCCGCCCCGGTGACGAACGCACCCTATTACGAGATCGATTTCACCGGAGAGGGCTGGAAGACGGGGCCGTATTAGGCCGGTCAGGTGGAAGGCGCGTTTCTGGGAAAGGAGGGTCTTGCCGGTCGGTTCTCCGCGTCGCCCCCGATAGGACGGCAACTTTAATCTTGTCGTGAGGCATGAACGCGCAAGGCTGGAAGAAACATGAGATTTCTGCCCAAACCCATCCTGGCGGCTCTGGCTCTCGCGACATCCCTCCTCGCTGCCGAACGCCCGAACATCGTCTTCATCTTCACCGACGACCACGCCACCGAGGCGATCTCGGCCTACGGTGACCGTTATGACGAGGTCGCGCCCACTCCGCAGATCGACCGCATCGCCGCCGGGGGGATGCTCTTCGAGCGGTCGTATTGCGGCAATTCCATCTGCGGCCCCTCCCGCGCCACCATTCTCACCGGGAAGCACACCCATGTGAACGGCTACATGGACAACAATTCCAGCCGTTTCGACGGAACCCAGCCCACGTTTCCGAAAATGCTCCGGAATGCGGGTTATGAGACCGCGGTGATAGGGAAATGGCATCTCGTCTCCGAACCCACCGGCTTCGACCACTGGGAGATCCTTCCCGGGCAGGGACACTACTACAATCCGGATTTCATCCAGATGGACGGCAGTAAGAAACGCTTCGAGGGCTACGTCACGGATATCGTCACGGACAAGTCCCTCGCGTGGCTGGAAGGCCGCGAGGACAAGTCCAAGCCCTTCATGCTCATGTGCCAGCAGAAGGCGCCGCACCGGAACTGGGGCCCCGCGCCACGCCACTATGGCATCTTCGACGGAGTCACAATCCCGGAGCCAGACTCTCTTTTCGACGACTACTCGAACCGTGTCGGCGCGCTGAAGAAGCAGGCCATGTCCATAGCCAACGATTTCAACTGGAGCCACGACATGCTGTTGCCGGGCAAGCCACTCGACCCGCGCTTCGAAACCAGGATGGGGAACGACGAGTACAAGCGCATGTCCCCGGATCAGAAAAAGGCCTTCGACGATGCCTACCGCGGCGAGAACGAGAAGCTCTTCGCCGCTCTGCCGGAAATGGACGACAGGGAGCTCACCGCTTGGAAATACCAGCGGTACATGAAGAATTATCTCAGCTGCATCCGCGCCGTGGACGAGAACATCGGCCGCGTGCTGGACTATCTCGACGAGAACGATCTCGCGAAGAACACCATCGTAATCTACTCCTCGCGACCAGGGCTTCTACCTCGGTGAGCACGGCTGGTATGACAAGCGCTGGATGTTCGAGGAGTCCCTGGAAATGCCTTTCATCCTCAGATGGCCGGGAGTGGTGAAACCCGGTGTCCGCAGCGGGGCGCTCATCCAGAACATCGACTACGCCCCGACCTTTCTCGACATCGCCGGCGCGGAAATTCCTGAGGACATCCAGGGCATGAGCATCGTTCCCGTTTTGAAAAACGAGGGAAACGCTCCGGCCGACTGGCGTGAGGCGATCTACTACCAGTATAGTGGCGAGAGCACCCACGCCGTCGCGAAGCACGACGGGGTCCGCGACTCGCGCCACAAGCTCATGCGTTTCCCGGACAGCGGGGAGTGGATGCTTTTCGATCTCGAGAAAGATCCTCACGAGATGAAGGACGTCTCGGAGGACAAGGATTACGCCACCGCCTTTTCACAGATGAGGGAAACCTATGACAGACTGCGGGCGCAATACGACGTCAGCCCCTCCACATATCCCATGCAGCGCTTTTCCGAGAAATGGTGGAAGGAACGCTGGGACACGAAGAACAAGGAGGCGAACTCCGCGAAGAATGTCGGTGTCGTCTTCCTCGGAGACTCCATCACACAGGCGTGGGAGGGTCCGGGCAAAGAGGCATGGGACAGGAATTTCGCACCATTGGGAGCACTCAACTGGGGCTTCTCCGGAGATAGGACGGAACATCTGATCTGGCGCCTGCAAAACGGGAATATCCAGCGTGTGAGCCCCGAGGTGGCCGTCATGCTCATCGGCACCAACAACACCGGCCAGGAGAAGCGCCCCGCATCCGAGACTGTGGCCGGCATCAGCCGCGTCCTTGACGATCTCGCCTGGAAATGGCCGGAGACGAAGATCATCCTCATGTCGGTTTTCCCGCGAGGAGCCACTCCTGATGACGACCTCCGCAAGATCAACACGGAGATAAACGCGAAGCTGGAAGACCTTGCGGATGGCGATCGCGTCCACCTCCTGGATATCAACGGGGAGTTTCTCGATAGTGAAGGGAATCTGAGCAAGGAGATCTTTCCCGATCTTCTTCACCTCTCGCCCGGAGCCTACGAGACGTGGGCGGAGGCGTTGGTTCCCAAACTCAGGGAACTGGGGCTGGAATGACGGGGGGCGGCATGTGGAGGTGGAAAAACACATCTGGAAATCTCCTCCCTCCGCCGTCGAGACACGCTTCCTACATTTCTGCTACCAGGGAAACCGGGTCGGTGAAAGGAAGTCCGTGTGCCTCCGCGACGGGACGGCAGGTGATGTTCCCACCCAGCGTGTTGATGCCGCCCAACAGTTCGGGACGCGTGGCGCAGGCAGCCGCCAGCCCCTTGTCCGCGAGGAGGAGCGTCCAGGGCTGGGTGGCGTTGTTCAGCGCCTGGGTGGCGGTGCGGGCGTAGGCTCCGGGCATGTTGGCCACGCAGTAATGGAGAATCCCCTCCTCGACGAAGGTCGGGTTCTCATGGGTGGTCGCGCGCGTGGTTTCCGCGCAGCCGCCCTGATCCACGGCGATGTCCACGAAGACGCTGCCAGGCTGCATCATGCGTAGCATTTCCCGGGTAACCAGCTTGGGAGCCTTCGCGCCCGGCACGAGAACGGCTCCGATGAGCAGATCGACCCGCGGGAGGAGTTCGGAGAGATTCGCCTCGTTCGAGTAAACCGTATGCGCGTTCTCCATCGTAATATCCAGGAAACGCATGCGCTCCAAGTCTACTTCGAGTATGGTGACATCCGCGCCGAGTCCGCGGGCGACCCGGGCGGCGTTCACTCCGGCGGTTCCTCCTCCGATAATGACGACACGACCGGGAGCCACTCCGGGAACCCCGCCGAGCAGGCAGCCGCGTCCGCCGGTGTGTTTCGCGAGATGATACGCTCCGACCATCGCGGACATGCGCCCGGCGATTTCCGACATGGGTTCGAGCAGAGGCAGGTGCCGGTTCACTTCCATGGTCTCGTAGGCGATCGCTGTGCAGCCGGAGGCGGCGAGGCTTTCCGCGAGCGCCTTGTCCGCGGCGAGGTGCAGGTAGGTGAAAAGGATATGCCTCGGCTCGAGCATTTTCACTTCGGACGGCTGGGGCTCCTTCACCTTGACGATGAGATCCGCCTCCCTGAAAACGGTCGCCGCGTCCGGCACGAGTTCCGCCCCCGCTGCGAGGTATTGGGCGTCCTGGTAGCTGGAGCCCTCACCCGCACCTTCCTGGACGATGACATCGTGACCGCGTTTCACGAGTTCGGCGACAGAGCCGGGCACGACACTGACCCGGCTTTCCTGGGCTTTGATTTCCTTCGGGATTCCTACTTTCATATTTGCGAAGCGAGAGGAAATCGATTTGAACAAGACGCGCTGGCGGCGCAATTCCCGGCGGATGGCGGAGGGGGTGATTGCAGAAAATTATGGAACTGTGCATTCAACTCCTCTTCACCCTCGGCAAAGGGGCGATCTGGATCATTTCGCCACGGAATTAGACACCTCCAAACAAACTCGATAGTTTGTTCGATCAGGGAATCCTGAACCGCATTGGGAGCCAAACGTCCGATAGATTTTGAAGGCTCCCCCATAACTCAAAACCCTTGTTCCCGCAAATCGACCAACGTTTCATCCGCATCACGAAGCGCAGTGGAAGGAATCCAATTCCTCATGCGATCAGGTTTGACAATAATCAGGGTGTTGCCTTCATAAAAACGGATAATTCGATGTGTGTGGAGTGCCGCCGAATCATGTTTGAAAAGAAGCGCTCTCAGGTGATCCGACCAATCATTAGGCCAGTCCAAGTCACTGGTTTTCCCGAACGTGAAAGCTTGATACGCCATGCCATCGGAAATGCCACAGCGGCCTGCCCGCAGATTTGAATACACGCTGCCCAACATGCGCACAAAGGCTTCCGCGTAAGTTTGGAAGTCACCATCCATCACACCGTCCACAATCAGCTTGGAACTCTGACCTGTGCGGACCATTTCTACGAAGTGATCCAATACATCCCGGATTAGAAGTTTCTCCCACCAGCTTAGATCCGCGAAAAAACCCGATTCTGTCGACGGTAGCTCATCAAGATCACGTTTGAGGAATGCAGTAGATTTCCCCCACAAGCATCTGAGTGCTGAACAGATAAATCAAAAAACGGAAATTATCTTTGTAGTCGATAAGGGATTGAAAAAAATCCTGAAGATTAGCTTCATCTTCTTGGTCGGCACTAATTCCTATGATTTTGGCACGATAGGCTAGGAACCCGCTTGAACGAAATGCCATTGGTAGCCGTTCGTTTGCACGGATCATGATTATTGGGCCAGTGTAGCGTTCCGAGGTGTAAGCGGATCGAAATTCTTCGGCTTCGACGATTCCTATATTCCCGGTAATTCCTTCGGGTTGGAGTCCTTCTGTCGGAAGATACGGCTTTCCTGTCAGCCAAGGTTCCGGCGTCCTTTTGCCGCTACTGGGCCTCAATGAAGCCTTCTCCGTAATCCCAGCCTTGCCTTGCAAAATATGCTTTGAAGTTTTCGTGCACCAATGCCCGTTTACCTAATTCGACCAACCTCCCGCCGCCCAATAAATTAGCCTTCCAAATCCAAGGAATATCCTCCGCCAGCGACTGAGGAATATCGTGCAGGTCGTAATGATCCAATTCAAAGCCCAAACGTTCATGAACGCTCTTGGTGCGACGGAATGTAATGTGCCGTATTTCGTGATCTTTCGTTGGTTCGTCTCGGCGAACGACGAGTGCAACAGCTTTGGTATCTGCTTTTTCGAAGAGGCTTCGGATGGAGACGAAATCAAGCACTGCGTCCACAGCTCGGGTTCTCAATAAATGGGAGGCAAACGAGCGGGCTTTGGCATTGTATAGGAATCCGCTAGGTTGCAGCAGACACAGGCGACCGCTATCAGAGAGCATATCCGCGCATTCTTCCGTCACCCGGTAGGCGATTTGACGGTCAGGAATTAGTGTCTGACGCCATTCCTTTCGGCGGGTATGTTCTGCGGCCAGAGTGAGTTTTGAATAAAAGGGAGGATTGCCCACAATGCAGGAAAAGCCTTCAGGCACGGCATTTCTTAGATGTTCCAAATTGTCGAAAAAATCTCCGACAAACAGATTACTTCCGATCAATTTATCGAATTTTAGGTGAGTCCAAATTACCTTCGGTTGAAGCGCCTCGCAAACTGCTAAGGCCAAATTGAGCGCAGCCACATGAGCGGCTTCGGGCAACATTTCGACGCCGAATATTGAGTTTTTAAGAATTTCCTTCAGTCGGGGAACGCCCGGACGATCCCAATTGTTCAAGCTTTGCCAATGGTGTACCAGACGACGGAAGGCACCGACCAAAAAGACACCTGACCCACAGGTGGGATCGAGCACTTTTTCGCTGCCAGCCAGCCGTTCATACGGCATCACTTGATCGAGAATTAAGTCAGCCACAAACGGTGGCGTATAAATGGCTCCCGTTCCTGATTGTGCGAAATGCTGGTAGAGATGGCTCAAAACCTCCACAGGTATGTAGCGAAAAGAATACTGCTCCCACAGATACCTTTGCCGTCGCAGTGTTCTGGCTTCGAGTAGGGTAACGAATTCCGATAACACATCAGGACTCAAAGCCTGTTCAAGTTCCGGCAACTCGAAGATGTCTCCATTGAACTTCGCCTTGAGTTCCGCGAGCACTTGTTGAACGACGTCAACCCCGCCGTCTCTCAAAACATCAATAAATCTAGATGCTCCTGTGACCCGTTCGTCAAACCAACCATCAGGAAACACGCCTCTGTCTTCAAGATACTTGGTAAAAACAAAAAGGAGGAGAAGTCGACGCATTACCGGCTTCGCCTCTGCTAGAGCCTCCTTCTGCAAAGCCCTGTCTGCATCAATAGCAGCCTGTAGCAGCAACTTGTGAGCGGACTTGTCAGCACAAGCCCAGTCTGCGTTTATCGGATCTTCCCAGAAAGTACCACTAGCCAGTCTGAACGCCGAGAAACGTCGAATTTTCCTTTCGTCCAAAGCTCGGCCACATTGGCTGCTATCTGGATTGATTCCGCCGCAGCATAAACAGTAATACCCCTGCGGCGATCCCAAAACTCAGGCCCCGCTGCACCGCGCAAAACATCGACCTGAGTGGGCCATTCCACATACAGAAGAGGCGCGGTGCCGTTCAACCACACCCGACGGTGTAGTTCGGCGATTTCTTCGCGCTTGTGAGTATTACCGCCGTTGTCCAATACATAAGCGTTGACCTGGGGAGATCGACCATCATTGAACCGCCGAAAGAAAATGTAATCAACGCCTATCCCTTGGTCTCCCTTCGGCCCTTGCAACAGTATCGCCTCGCGCCGTGCCACGTGTTCCGCGATAGATTGTGGAGGCAGACTGTCGTCCTTTACTGACACCAATCCAGAAAGGAGCGCCTTACCTCTCTTCGGAGCCAGATGTAATTGTTGCAGCAAGGCGCTCATGGTTTCAAAGGACGGATCACTCCACGGGCGACACCTTGGATTTGGAGGTCATGAAAGGGGATTGGGTTGGGATACGCCGGATTCTCACTGCGTAGCCATGCCTTGCCGTTTTCTTGAATCAGCGTTTTCAGCGTAGATTCATTATCGATTAGGGCGGCTACAATATCCTGATGACGCGGCCGACCTGATTTTTCGACGAGCACAAGGTCGCCGTCGAAGATTCTGCGACCAATCATGGAATCTCCCTTAACGCGCAGAAAAAAAGCGGCGGCTCGGTCCCGGACTCCAAAAGAGGCGGGGGTCAGAGTGAAATATTCCTCCTTCATCTCCTGACTATTTACGGGAGAACCTGCCGGAATCTCCCCGAGGACAGGCAGTCCAATGGCCAATTCTGTGAGCCGATATTTCCGGCTGCTGCTCGAATCGGCTGCCAGCAATTCCTTGCGCTTCAGCGCATCAAGCACGTCGGTAGCCGCTTTGGGACTCGACCAGCCTAAACGGCTCATGATTTCACGCGAACTCGGCAGTGCCTCCCCTGCCTCCCAGCGGGAGAGGATAAACTTTAGCACTTGGTGCTGAGTATCGGTCAAGAGGCTCATCGCTATACGTATGTATAGAGAGTTTCAACTCGTGTCAAGCGTCACAAAGGCACTTTCACCGTGAATCGGGAGATGAGTTCGGAAGCATTTTGGAGGGTGCCAAATTGCCTCTTTCCTACTCAGGACATCAGCTTGCGAAATCGCAACCCCGAAGGGAGAGAGTCTCTTGAAATGCCTATTCTCTCCGGTTACTTGCCGCGATTGCGGAGAGCATTTCCCGGTGCCGTTTGTCGCTGTCGGATTTGTTCACCACGTAGATCGCGTGAATGATTCCCCCAATCCACACGCCGATGATGCAGAAGATGATATTGAGGAAGAATTGCCCGATTTTCCCGCAAGCGAGAACGCCAAGCGGAGGGAAGATGATTGCGAGTGCCATTTTCATAGAGTCGTGTTTTCGAGTTGGGAGAATCCTTTAAAAACCCTCTAGGTTCTCCTTCTCGGCTGATTCTTTCTCGGTAGCCTCTCGGGCGACTTGATCGAGAGTTCCCATAATCAGAATTTTTTTGAGCGTGCTGTATTCCGCAACTCGGTTTTCCTCGGCGTTATTCCATTGGGGATCGACATCGAAGATCTGCTTTTGCTTTTTCCACTCCCCCGCCCCGGCATTGGCTTTAAGAAGGGACTCCCTTTCGGCCTCGGAAATATCCTCTGGAGCATTTGGGTTTCCCTTAATGATCGCGATTTTAACAGCCTTTCCTTCGTGAAATTTGACGGAGAGGCAGAAACCTGATTTGATGTAGAAGATGGTTTTTGCCTCTTTGTTGGTTTCTTTAGGATCGCCGTAGCGTTTAGAGCATTCTGCTGGAGTTTCTCCAAGGCGTGCGCTTGCCAACGTGGCAAGAGAGAGGAGGATGAGGAGCGGCTTCATTTTTGTCTGCGGATTTAGGTTGCTGAGAAAGACATAGCGAGGTGAATCCTGCTACCTTCAGTATGTCGATCAAAAGGTAGCAATTTGAGATTGTCAAGGTGTCCAAATGCCTGCCGATCATAGCTCACCGGAAGAATCCAAACTACTCGCCCTTTCTCTGGGCAGAGCGATTAGGAAAATTCGGGAGGAGCAGGGACTTTCACAAGAGAAGTTTGCAGAGCTCACTGGCCATCATCGCACCTACGTCGGATTTCTCGAAAGGGGGGAGAAGATGCCAACCGTCCACACAATCCACAAGATTGCTCAGGCTCTTGACATGACGCTGACTGGTTTTTTCAGGAAAGCGGGTCTTTAGCCCTCCAAGGTGCTTCTTACGGCCTCCCAGTCCTCTTCTGGCACAAATAGACGCAGAGCGCGGGCGAGAGGCATACCGGCTGCCATAGCTTGTTTGACCGCCGCTAAGTCCGATAGCCGATTCCCTGACGGGGATTCAAGCATCTCCTCGTATAGAGCCGCATCAGAGAGTGAGCCGTCGGAGTTGCTGATTGAATCTGGTTTCATCGTAGTGGGTTTGAAAACTTTTCAAAATTAGATCAGATATTCCCGGCGTAGATGCGTGAGAAATCGACACCGGGAAACTCTATCTTCTGCACGGCCTCAGCCAACTTTTGAAGTCCAAAGCCGTCGCCATAAAATGACTCGGAGTTGTTACGAGTGTAGTTGCTCCAGCCACCAATTGTATCCCGCATCTCTGGGAAAATCTCGGCATTCATCATTGCTCCGTTATGAGCGTGGCGAAGTGAATGCAGCCCTTTTCTTTTGGAGCTACCCGGCAAACCTTCGAAATGTTTTTTGCTAAGACGAGAAAACCATTTCCCAAGTGCGTCATTTTTCGAGCCTGTCTTCGTTGCTTTCAACTCGGGGAAGAGAACGGTTCCCCCGCGTTCCTTCTGTGTTGCGAGGAACTTCAAGAATCCCATTTTCTTGAGTTCCGGGTGAAGGGGAATTCTTCGGGTGCTAGCTTCCGTTTTGAGGTTTTTCGTCTTCTCCCCTGCGTCGTCTGTGCATCGGATGCAGATCACCATCATCCCCTCCTCCTCTCTGACATCCTCTTGTAAAAGCTGACAGGCTTCGTTTGCCCTCAGAGATTGGAATAAGCACAGTAAAGGAACCCAAAAGCGGGCTTGCTTGAGAGCGTTCCCATCATCCGGCTTCCGTTGTTTCAGAAATTCATCGGAGCTGAAAATTCTGCTCATTACCTCTGTAGGCATCTCCTTGCCCTTGAATCCACTCCTTCTATTTACCTTGTGCACCTTTGGCAAAACACCGGAAACGGAGCCATTACTGAAAGGGTTTTCGGTAATCCACAACACGTCTTCCGCGAATTTGAACATCGCACTTATACCATGGAAGTTATTGAGCTGAGTCTTGGGAGAGAGAGTATTCGGGTTTGACTTGTCTCCTTCGCGCTTGGCCGCCTCTGTGTAGGAAAGACCTTTGTATCGCTTGGGGGCTTGGTCGTCGAGTCCATCATAGTCCCGGCCTGCTTGCTCGGCCTTTCTCTCAAGCCGGATGAAAGTTCGCCGGATGAAATCCCTCTTCTCCAGATCGGAAAGGGAGGATAGCGGCCTGATATTGGAAGGGGGAAGCTTGCGTTTTCTTAGGGCGGGCTTTCCGGCAGTCTTTGCGCTTTTCCTCCCACTCTTCCTCCCACTCCATCAGTAGTGTGAGAGCTATACGCTTGGCTATTTTATGGTCAGACGTGCCAAGGCTCTTTTTGAAATCGCGTTGGGAACCATAGACTCCCAGTTTTACGAGATCGGAAGGAATGCGTTTGCGTAGGTAATAGGAGGACGAATTGCCATTGCGGCGATGAAGTTTTGGCACCTTGGGAACAGGGGTTTGTGGCTCATGTTTGTGTCCCATTTTCTGTCCTCCTTCCTTTATGGTAGAAGGTTTCCCTTTGTTTTCAACGCTTGAATGAGCGGATGGCGGAGGGGGTGGGATTCGAACCCACGGAACCTTTCGGCTCTCCAGTTTTCAAGACTGGCGCAATCGACCACTCTACCACCCCTCCGTTGGGATGTTTCGCGTGGAAGCGGGGTTGGTATGCATTGGAATCCCGCACCATTCAAGGAAATTTAGAAACGGCCTGATCCACCGGCAAGCGATCCGGTTTGTTCCAAACGATCCCCTTTTTTCAACGGAACCTGTGTTTGCGTTGCGGAAAACCGTTTTCGAGGGAAACCTACCGCATGCGTTTCACCGAAAAACTGCAAAAGCGGATCAGGAAAAGCGGATCGAGACTCTGCGTCGGACTGGATCCCAGGCCGGGCGAAGGTGGAGCATCCGATGCGAAGGAATTTCTGACCCGCGTGATCGAGGAAACCGCCGTCTGGGCAGCCGCCTTCAAGCCGAACATGGCTTACTTCGAGGCGATGGGCATCGAAGGCATCCGCGTTCTTGAGGAAATCCTCGCCTCCATGCCGGAGGAAATCCCCGTCATCCTGGACGCGAAGCGAAGCGACATCGGCGAGACCCAGAAATACTACGCCCAGGGATATTTCAACGGCTGGAACGTCGATGCCGTCACGCTGAACCCATTTCTCGGCTACGATTCGATAGAGCCGTTTCTCGACTACGAAGGCAAAGCCGTCTATCTCCTCGCAGTCACTTCGAATCCCGGCAGCGCGGATTTCCAGCAGCAGATTCTCCAGGACGGGCGCAAGGTCTTCGAACTCGTCACCGCCCTCGGCGAGCGCGCGAAATCCGAAGGGCGCGAGACCGATGTCGGCTATGTGGTCGGCCTGACCAACGCGGAAGACGTCCTCCCGAAAATGCCCGACGCGCCTCTCCTCGTCCCCGGTCTTGGAGCGCAGGGTGGCGATCTCTCCGCACTAGCACGCCGCCGGATCGCACCGCCCCGGATGTGATCAACGTCTCCCGCGGCATCCTCTACGCGCAGGATGAGAAGGGCTTCCGCTCGCGGGCGGAGTACTGGATGGAGAAAATTGCGCACGGCTACGGAACGGTGTAGGGTGCGCCGATTTCTCGAAGATGAAAAACCACTCGGACAATAAATACTCCGGCCTTGCCCCGCAAAAAGGCTGGCCGGGCCGCAACGCAAAATTTCTCCGCCACCGCATCGTGCCCGGGCATGTTCAAGCGCATGGACGGAGCCGAGCTGGAGCCAGTCCTGACTCCTCCCGAGGGCGACCGTGTCCGTATCACCTGGATTGGCCACGCCTCGTTTTTCCTCCAGTTCGCGGGAAATTCCGTGGTCGTCGATCCGAACTGGGCGAAGTGGCACGGCCCGGTGAAACGCCAGCGCCAGCCCGGCCTCCGCCTCAAAGGCGTCCCCGAAGTGGATCTCGTCCTCGTCACCCACGCCCACTTCGATCACCTCCACAAACCCAGCCTGAAAATCCTCCAGTCCAGCGACGGCATCGTCGTCCCCATGGGCAGCGCCTCGCTGGTGAGAAAACTCGGCTTCTCCGCCGTCCACGAGGTGAAAATCTGGGACGAGCTGAAGATCAAGGGCATGGAGATCATCCATACCCCCTGCCACCACTGGGGCGCGCGATACGTCCACGATACCCATCGGGACTACGGCGGCTACCTCGTGAAAGCCGGCGGGAAAAGCGTCTTCCACTGCGGCGACAGCACCTACTTCGAGGGCTTCACGGAAATCGGCAAACGCCACGAGATCGATATCGCCCTCATGCCCATCGGCGCGTACGAGTCGCCCAGCGGCCGCGACGTCCACATGAATCCGGAGCAGGCCGTCCGCGCCTTCATCGATCTCGGTGCGAAAGTCCTCATCCCGATGCACTACGGCACCTTCCCTCTCGGAAACGAGGCCTTGGAGGAGCCGGTCGAGCGCCTCCTGACAGAAGCCGACCGCCTTGGTATTTCCGAGAAAATCCTCATCCCCGAAGAGGGAGTGGGCATCGAGTGGTAAGCGCGCGTCCATCCCGTCGATAAAACTTTGCGCGTGGCATCCCCCGCGCTAATACCACCCCCGCATGACGCCCGCTCATTTATCTTTCCCTTATCCTCGCCCTCGGAGTCGCCGCACAATGGCTCGCCTGGAGATTCAAGCTCCCCTCCATCCTCCTCCTGCTCGGGTTCGGCTTCGCGCTCGGCCAGTTCTCCGGGGTGAAAATCGACGACTTCCTCTCCATCGGGGAAAACAGTCCGCTCCTCTCCGCCGTCGGCCTCCTCGTCGCCATCATCCTTTTTGAAGGCGGTCTCACGCTGAAATTCAAGGAGCTCAAGGTCTCCGGCCTCCCCATCCTGCGGCTCTGCACCGTCACCGTCATCATCTCGCTCGTCCTCACCACCGTCTTCATGATGTATCGCGCTGGGCTACGACTGGCGGCATTGCCGCCCTCATCGGCTGTATTCTCACCGTCACCGGCCCGACCGTCATCGCGCCGCTCCTTCGGCATGTGAATCCCACCCGGAAAATGGCATCCATCGTGAAATGGGAGGGCATCGTCGTCGATCCCATCGGAGCCATCCTCGCCGTCATCGTCTTCAAGATCGCCATCGCCGGAGACTACGCCACCGCCCAGGCGGACGCGCTCAAAGCCATAGGGATCATGGTCGTCGTCGGAATACTCGGCGCCCTCGTCCTCGCAAAGGGGTCGAGGTGCTCCTGCGGAAACACCTCGTCCCGGATTTCCTCCAGCCCGTCTTCCTGCTCGGAGTCGTAGCCCTCGCCTTCACCGGATCAAACATGATCGAGAAAGAGGCCGGTCTCCTCACCGTCACCGTCCTCGGCATCGCCCTGGCGAACCAGCGCTCCGTCTCCGTCCGCCACATCCTCGAGTTCAAGGAAAACCTCCGCATCCTCATCATCTCCATCCTCTTCATCGTCCTCTCCGGGCGCATCACCGCGGACGAGCTCGGGGGCGCCCTCGTCAACGGCCTCTACCTCCTCGCCTTCCTCGTCCTCATCGGTCGCCCGGTCTCCGTTCTTGCCGGTCTGCTTTTCTCGAACAAGACCATCGCGGAACGAGCGCACCTTCCTCGCATTCCTCGCCCCGCGCGGCATCGTCGCCGCCGCCGTCACCTCCATCTTCGCCCTGGAGTTCGAGGAGGCCGCCATCCACGGGCGCTTCGGCGAGACGCTCTCACCCGTCATCGCCGTCCAGTCGCGCGAACTCGTCGCCCTCGTCTTCCTCATCATCGTCGGCACCGTCCTCATCTACGGCCTGGCCGCCTCCCCTCTCGCCCGCAGGCTGGGTCTTGCCGCGAAAAACGTATCGGGCATCCTCTTCGCCGGAGCCGACCCATGGGCACGCGCCGCCGCCGAGCTCCTCCACGAGGAAGGCCACCGCGTCCTCCTGCTCGACACGAATTTCAACAACGTCTCCGCCGCAAGAATGATGGGACTCGAGGCCCAGCGCGCCAACATCCTCTCGGAATTCGCCGAGGAGGAGCTCGATCTCAACGGCATAGGCACCTTGGTCGCCGGCACCCCGAACGACGAGGTCAACTCCATGGCCTCCCAGCGTTTCATCCACCAGTTCAGCCGCGCCGGCGTCTGGCAGCTCGCCCCCCTGGAGCGCGAGGGTCATCACAAGAAATCCATCGCAGAGGACATCCGCAGCCGCTACCTCTTCTCGGATCGCCCCAGCCACTCCCTCCTCACGAAAATCGTCGCGGAAGGCGGGGAGATGAAGAAATCCCAGCTCACCGAAAATTCGACTTCGCGAATATTCAAGGAGGCCTACCCCGGCTCCATCATCATGTTCCTCAGCGATTCCAGAGGCCTCCGCCCGGCCCATGCGGATATCGAGAAAATCCCCGTCGGCACCAACGTCTACGCACTCATCCCGAAGGACGAGCTGCCACCGGCCGTGTGACCGCCACGGCTCAGCCCTCCGGCGGAGCGGGCGGCCGGTTGCCATCCCTGCGCGGGCGGACGATGTGGGAGGCCGTCGCCCACTCCGCCATCACCCCCGCATCCGCCCGGAACTTGTTCTTCACCAGCACCTTGAGCTGCTTGCGCGCCTTCATCCCCTTCACCACCTCCCCCGCAAGGGTGGCGTGCCCGCCCACCTGTTCCCCCAGGCCATCCTTCTGGATATCGTCCGCCCCGTCCAGCGCATCGATATCTTCCTGAAGGTCGGCGAGGAAAGTCGCCGGCATCTCGTATTCTATGAAAAGCGCCGGATTGAGCGATGCCTCCTCATGGAAGACCCGGCCCGCCGTCAGCAGCACCTCGTAGGAGCGGGACCTCGGCATGCGGAACCTGTCATCGAACTCCGGCATCCCCTCCCCCTCCGCGATCGCCTCCGCCGTGCCCACGACCGCCTGCATCGTGGCCCGCAACTCCAGCGCCGCCAGCCCCTTCGCATCCGTCCCCCCGTTGTAATCCCCCGTCCCGGAAAGTTTCTTCACCCCCGCCTCCTCCATCGCCGCCACCACTGCCGCATTGTTGTCGAACTGCACCCGCGCCTTGCCCCCCACTGCGAAGCTCCCCGCATATTTCACCCCGAAGGCCTCGATCCGTTCAAACGCGTCAAAATGGTTCCTTATGTTCTCGTTGTTCATATTTTTTCGTGTGTGTTATATCAATCTACGATCCGGACATTATCCTTCCATCCCCCTTTGGGAATCAAAATCTTCACCCTCCCGGAAAAAAATCCACCTGCCTTCCTCTCTCCACGCCCCCCCGAGCATCGTAAGCAAACCTTGAAAGAGTGATATGCCGTGGTATTACCACCAGCCCCTTCGCAATATCAGGGTTTATAACAACCCCCATGTTCAAGCCATCCTGACAACATCCCTGCAAACCGAATCACCCGTTGACACCACCCCTCCCTTTCCCCACATTCCCAGACGGAAACACCCACCCGCATATCGGCGGTCGGTGATACTAATGACACTGTTCTCCAAGAAAATATGAAAAACATCATCATGCGAGCCAGTTGGATGATAATAGCGGTATCCTCCTTCGCCGATGCAAACCCGTATGTCACTGAGGACAGACTTCAAAAGAGTCAAGAGAGTTGCGTTGTCGCGATTTCTGACACAGTCGCCAGTGTTTCCTGTTCGGTTACCTACCACAAGATCGGAACTGCCGTGCAAAAGTATTACATGAATGTGCCAGTGTTTGTTTCGCACACAGCTGACCGCAATTCTAAAGACCTACATTTACTCATCGGTATGCACCGGCTCGAGTGCGAAGGAAGCAAGACGGTATTCCTTGATTTCACGATCTTGCGAACTTCGGCATCGCCGATTCCGAGTCTTCTTCATCTCTATTTGTCGGTCTTACCGCCGTAATAATTGCAGCGCACCGGCGAAGAAACAAAGAAACCGAACAAGCGAAGAGGCGACCCGAGGAGCTGTCTGACTACAGAGCGGCGAATTACCGCCGATGGATGACGCAGAGGATAAAGCATCAAAAGCGCCTAAGATTACTTATTCTGCAGAGTTTGAACCACCGGATCAGGACGAGTTTACTGTCGTTACCTCATACAAGCAGCCTCTGATCGACGATACCGCTTATTCATCTACCACTTTGTTGAGTATGGGGAGAGTCGATGGTGACAAGAAGAATCTTCACGATTACATTCTTCCCACTTAACGATTCAGAACTTAGATTAGAGACTACTCACAAGGATAGACAGAAGATCATGAACTCTCGCATCACGGTCAACCCACTCCACAACGAGACCATAGCAGTAAGAATAATAAAGAGGGAGAACAAGGCGTCGCACCACAATCCGCTACCCGCTCCGAGTTCAACTTCACCGCGTGAATAAAACCTTAAACCTGAATCGAATCCTCGCTCCCGGTATCGGATGTGTGGACTTCGAAACGTTCAGCAAGAAATGAAGACTACAATTTTCGCAGTAATCATCGCACTTGTCAGCTGCATTAGTTGTCACGCCGCGCAGGTAGGTAGCCTTCATTTTGGAGTAGTTTCTTCCGGAAGAGACGCGAACGGCGAGTATCGTGGGATTCTTGGTCACATTGAACTACCAAAGAAGCTAAAACCAGAGACGATAGAGATTGAGTTGATCAGTGATGGCAGAACCATTGCGGTATGGTATGCGACGAAGGGTCAAACCGAAGTAAGACTCCGATTCAATATTCCATTAGAGGTGGCCAAGCAATCTCGACTCGTAGTGAAGCAGAGGTTGTCGAAAGACCACCCTAGCGGAATCGTTCACGTCTCTTGAAGATATCGATCTAGCTACCAACGTCTTCTTCCTTACCTCCAAGAACAACAAACCGAACAAGATGCTGCGCTGAAAGCGCGGGAATAGGTTGTCACCAGAGGGGGGAGGTGGTTTCCGGAGATGGTGTGTTCCTTTTTTGGAAGATTGTCTTCCGATTTCTTACGGGAGCCTTCCATTTTCCTACGAGAGTCTTCCAAATTATTACTGCGATTTTCCGTTTTTTTCATGCGATATTCCTGTTTTTTACTCCTGTCTTCCGTTTTGGGAAGATTGTCTTCCATTTTCTTACTGCTGTGGTAGTTTCCCGGCATACTCGAAGGGTTATGGAAGATATGAATGCGACGGTTGGGGCGGGGGCGGGGCTTTCCAGTGAGGACTGGCTGGAGCCAGGGGCGGTGTGCGCGGGGATGGGGAATGTGGTGCGGTGGGCGATTTTGCGGGAGCTTGTTGGCGGGGAGGTGCTGCTGGTGCGGGATATCGCGGGGCGGCTGGGCAAGGGTGAGAATTCCATTTCCAAACACCTGCTCTACCTGCTGGAGCTGGGGCTGGTGGAGCGGGACCGGGCGGGGGTTTACGCGATCCCGGAGAGGTTCGTGGTCTCCCGGGAAGGGGGGGTGGTGGATTACGGGCGCTGCGTGCTGCGGCTGCGGTAGCCCCGGGGGCTAGGCGAGGATGCCTTTGACGACTTTTGCGGGCTCTACGCCGGTGAGCTTGTAGTCGAGGCCTTGGAATTTTTTCGTGAAGCGGGAGTGGTCGATGCCGAAGCGGTCGAGGAGGGTGGCGTGGAGATCGCGGACGTGGACGATGTCCTGGACGGAGTTGTAGCCGAGCTCGTCGGTGGCGCCGTGGACGTGGCCGCCCTTGATGCCCGCGCCGGCCATCCAGAGGGAGAAGGCGCGGATGTGGTGGTCCCGCCCGCTGCCCTGGCCCATCGGGGTGCGGCCGAACTCGCCGCCCCAGATGACGAGGGTGTCCTCCAACATGCCGCGCTGTTTGAGGTCTTTCACCAGGGCGGCGGATGGCTGGTCGGTGAGGGAGGCGGCGTAGGGCATGCCTTTTTCGATCCCGCCATGATGATCCCAGCCACGGTGGTAGAGCTGCACGAAGCGGACGCCGCGCTCGAGCATGCGGCGGGCGAGCAGGCAGTTCGAGGCGAAGGAGCCGTCGCCGGGTTGCTTGACGCCATACATGTCGAGGATGTGCCGGGGCTCGTTTTTCATATCCGTCAGCTCGGGGACGGAGGACTGCATGCGGAAGGCCATTTCATACTGGGAGATGCGGGTCTCGATTTCCGGATCGTAGTTGTGCTCGCGGAGCTGGCCGTTGAGGCGTTTGACCTCCTCGATGACCTGGCGCTGGGTGGACTGGCAGACGCCATCCGGGCTGCCGACGTAGTGGACGGCATCGCCTTTCGACTGGAACTGGACGCCCTGGAACTTCGAGGGGAGGAATCCGGCCGACCATTGGCGGGCGGAGATGGGCTGGTCGGGGCTGTTGCCGCGCGATACCATCACGACGTAGCCGGGGAGATCCTGGGTTTCCGATCCGAGACCGTAAAGCAGCCACGAACCCATGCTGGGGCGGCCTTTCAGGATGGAACCGGAGTTCATGAAAGCGTGGGCGGGATCGTGGTTGATCTGCTCGGTGACCATGGAGCGCACGACGCAGATGTCATCCGCGATGGAGCCGGTGTGGGGGAAGATATCCGCGATCTCGATGCCGGCCTCGCCCCATTTTTTGAAATTGGAAATGGAGCCACGGGCGATGAGCTTCGCCCCCTGGAGCTGGGCGAGCTGCTGGCCTTTGGTGAACGATTCGGGGAAGGGCTGGCCGTTGAGCTTGGTCAGCTCCGGCTTCGGATCGAAGGAATCAACATGCGACGGCCCGCCCGCCATGCAGAGGTGGACGACGCGTTTCGCCTTCGCGGGAAAATGGAGGCCGCCCTGCTGGTAGAGGTAGGGGAGGTGCTCGATGAGCCCTGTGCGAACGCGAGAACGCGATGGCGCCGAGGCCTGCGAAGCTGCCGGTGAGGAATGTGCGGCGTGACCAGATTCATAAGATGAGTGGGTGAGAGGGTGAGTGGGCGAGCGGGGGATTAATTTTTTGGCGGGATGGTTCAGGAGGCGGGGTCGGAGATCATGCGGACGAGCATGCCCAGGATGGCATCGTATTCGGTGTAGAGGGCTTTGGCTTTCTCGCCCATGGAGTATTCGCATTCGACCGCGAACTGGAGCCAGGTCTGGGTTTCGGCGGCTTCGCCTTCCGCATCGGAAAGTTTTGCGACGAAGGCGGCGGGATACCTCCTTTACGCCAAGCTTCGGCTGACTGTTCGCGCAAACGGATCTTGAGGAACGCCGAATCCTGGTCGGTCAGGGAGTAGCGCTCCTCCTTCGGGAAATCCTTGCTGAGCCGGAAAATCTCCATAGCAGAAGAAAAGCCCTTCTTGTAGACTTCCAATTCAGTGTGTCGGTTAGATTCTCATTTTCAGGCCTTTCTTAATTTCCCCCAATCTCCCCATCCCTCCCTCACCCCCTCCTCTTCAATATCTCGTGATGGTTTCGTGAAGGTTGAGGACGACGCGGCAGAGCTGCTCGATGGGATCGACTTCCTTGTCCTCGGTGCGGAGTTTTTCGAGAAAGGCGGTGAGGTTTTTCCGTTCGGTATCGGTCGCGGGGCGGGAGAGGGCGAGGTGGTAGATGTGGTCGATTTTCTCCACATCTGTCGCGCCGGGTTTTTCGGATGCCACGCGGGCGGCGAGGGCTTTGGCGGCCTCGACGAAGGTGGGGTCGTTGAGGAGGGTGAGGGCTTGCTGGGGGGAGTTTG
This sequence comes from uncultured Verrucomicrobiae bacterium, assembly GCA_963758175.1. Classification (GTDB taxonomy): domain Bacteria; phylum Verrucomicrobiota; class Verrucomicrobiia; order Verrucomicrobiales; family Akkermansiaceae; genus Luteolibacter. Next base: position 30,968 of record CAVWUI010000001.1, on the reverse strand, counting down.
ATTGGAACCGGTCGGCGGAGCATTCCTCGCGGGAGGGTGCATCGAAGGCGGCGAGCATGGGGTGCATGAAGGTGCGCTGCCAATGGGTGTAGAGGCCGCGGCGATATTGGTCGGTGCCGCTGGAGGTGGGATATTGCCGCTCGGGGAAATTGAGGTTCACCCAATAACCGTCAGGCTGGTAGGGGAGGATGGATGGGCCGCCGGTGATGTCATCGGCGAGAAGGCCGGAGATGGCGAGGGCGTTGTCGCGGATGAATTCGGCTTCGAGGCGGCGGGGGGATTGCTCGGAAAGCAGGCGGTTGGCGGGGTCGATTTCGGCGAGGGCTTCGTTTTTCGCGGAGACCTGTTTGTAGGTTTCCGAGGTGACGATGAGTTTCACGATGTGCTTCACGTCCCAGCCGGATTCCATGAAGTCCGCGGCGAGCCAGTCGATAAGCTCCGGGTGGGAAGGCCACTCGCCCTGGTTGCCGAGGTCGTCGAGGACGTTGGAGAAACCTTTTCCGAAGAACTGTTTCCAGAGGCGGTTGACGAAGTGGCGGGCGGTGAGGGGGTTGTCTTTGGAGACGAGCCAGTCGGCGAGATCGATTCGGGTGAGGCGTTTCCCTGTCGGGGCGATATTTTCCGAGAGGAAACCCGGGTAGGCGGGGGAGACTTCCTCGGCGGGGGTCATCCAGTTGCCGCGTGTGAGGATGTGGGCGGTGGGGATTTTCTCCGGCGGGAGGGACTGGGAAATAACGGAGTGGGCGTAGCCGGCGCGGGAGGCGATGATTTCATCGCGGGCGGCTCTGTATGCGGCGGGGAGTTTTCCTTCGGCGAATGTTGCCATGACGAAGGCGGCCTCGATCTGCGGGTGGAGCGGATTGCCGGTTTTGATTGCGGATGCGAGGTTGCCGCTGATCGCGCCGGCCTCGCCGGGAACGGGATCGGCGAAGGGTGTGACGCTGAGGCGGAATTTCCCGACATCTGCGGATGCAAGGGTGAGTGTGAGCTTGCCGCCATCCGCAGCAGGGAGGCCGCTGCGGAAATGGTAAACCGCGTGGTGCGGGAGGCTGGCGGCATTCGATGGCTCTTCGAAAACGGCAGGGGCGGACTGCCATTTGTCCTCCAGCATCGGTGAGGAATCGCCATGGTGGTATTTCTCGGGCGTCCGGCGGTCGGCTTGTTTCAAGGTGAAATCCAAGACCCGGCCATCCAGCGTGAAGGTGGGAGTGAGGGTGAACTTTCCGTTTTCCTGCCGACCGACTTTTCCGTTGTTCGCGGGATCGGGCAAGGCTTCGAGGCGAAAAGCTTTGAGCGGCACGTTTGCGGGGATCCGGAACTCGACGGTGACCGTATCTTCCGCTGCTGGCGCTCCGGTCAGGAGGACGGATTGGTCGGGATTGATTTTGAAAGGTGTTCCTTTCGATGAGGTGACGGTGGCGGGCGCGAGCGGGAGCCATCCGGTCGGGTTCTTTTCAAGGAGTGCGGAAACCGATTGGCGCCATGTCCCGATGGCGGCGGGCTCCGGTTTGATATCAGCGACGGATGCAGCTGCACGGTCGCGTGCGCTTTCCAAGCGCTCCAGCATCGCACGGTTCTTCGCTTGGATTTCCGGAGGGAAAGGCCAGTCGTTGTTCATCCCGGGCACGTCCTTGTTCGGGGTGTATTCGTAATCCGCATAGACGCCCCACTGGCGCACGTCGTTGAAAAACGCGCCGAGCGAGTAGAAGTCGCGGGCGGTGAAGGGATCGAACTTGTGGTCATGGCACTCTGCGCAGCCGGTGGTGAGGCCGAGCCACGCGGCACCGATGGCGCGGACGCGGTCGCCGGTGGATTTCGCGAGATACTCGCCCGGCTGTGCGCCGCCCTCGCGGGTCATGAGGTTCAGGCGTAGGAATCCGGTGGCGATTTTCTGCTCGTCCGTGGCATCCGGCATGAGGTCGCCGGCAATCTGCTCGCGGGTGAATTGGTCGAAGGGCTTGTTCGCGTTGAACGAATCGATGACGTAATCGCGGTAGGGGAAAACGCGGGCGTTCTGATCGCCGTGGTAGCCGACGGTATCGGCGAAGCGGACGGCATCGAGCCACGGCACGGCCATGCGCTCGCCGTAATGCGGGGAGGCCAGGAGGCGCTCCACCTGTTTCCCGTATGCATCCGGGGAATCGTCATTCAAGAAAGCCTCCAGCTCCGCGGGTGTGGGCGGGAGGCCTGTGAGATCGAGGGAAAGGCGGCGGAGGAGGGTGTGTTTTTCGGCTTGGGGAGATGGCTGGAGATTGTGGGCGGTGAGATTTTTCCGGACGAAGGCATCGATGGGATTGGCGGCACCGGTCTCGGGGACGGCGGGTTTTTCAACGGGTGCGAATGCCCAGTGCTGCTGGTATTCGGCTCCCTGGGCTATCCAGCGGGTGATGAGTTGCTTTTCCTCTTCCGAAAGGGGTTTGTGGAAATCCGGCGGTGGCATGATGTCGTCCTCATCCGTGGTGTGGATGCGCTGCCAGGCGATGCTTTCCTTCGGATTGCCGGGGACGATGGCGTGTTTTCCGGCATCGCTTTCGAGGGCGGCGAAGGCTCCTTCCTGCGTGTCTAGGCGGAGGTTTTCTTTACGGGTCGTGGAGTCGAAGCCGTGGCAGGAGAAACATTTGTCCGAGAGGATGGGGCGGATGTGGGCGTTGAAGGTTACGGTTTGCGGGATGTCAGGCGACGAAACGGAAGGAGCCGGGTCCTTTACCGGAGGGGACACGGACAGATCGCTACCCGGTTTGCGAATGCCGATCCACACCAGCACGCCGAGCAATGCGATCAGGCAGGTTGCGGAGAAAATGAGGACGGGTGAAGTCGGGCGGGACATGGGTCTTAGCGGGCAAAAATTCTGATTTCGTTGAGGCCGCCACCGTGGTTCGGATTCGAGGCGGGGCGGGTGGGGTGGCTGTAGTGGCTGAGGCAGACAACTTTCACATAACGCGCTTCAAGGGCGGGGAAGGTGAAGGTTTCGAAAGGGATGTCCTCACCTGGCGATGGGGCTTCCACAATCCTTGCAAGCTCACCTGATAGGATTTCACGGAAGGTCTTGTTGTCGCTGGAAACAAGGATGGAAAACTCCCTTATCCCCCGGTCGCCGTGGGTGCGGTTGCGGGTGTTTTGCAGCTCGATCCTTCCGATTTCGCCAGGCTCCAGAAGATCGATGGTGAATTCGCCGTTTTCTTCGTTCGGGGCGAGCCAGAAGGACCAGTCGCCGGGGGTGCCGGTGTCGTTCAGGCGTCCGTCGGTGAGTGCGGAGGGGCCGAATTCCTCGCCATGGAAGTTCGAGTAAAAAGCAGGTGAGAAAGCGGGCTTTCCAAGTGCGAGGTTCTTGCCGGATTCGCTCCTGGATGACAGGGCAGGCAGGCTGCGTGCGGTAGTGCCGAGGCTTACCGGATAGGTTCCGAATTGGGAAAGCAAGCGGGCGCCGGCATTGTCCCGGACGATGGCAAGGGTCTCCCCGGAGGAAATGCGGCGGGTGCTTTCCTTTTCCGGCACTTCGATTTCACCTTCATAAACCTCGGTCATGACGACGGGCCCTTCCGAACCGGAGCCGACGGCGACACCGAACTCGGTGCCTAGATCCGTGATGCGCCCTCCGGGTGTATCAAGGTGGAAACCGGATACGTTTTCCGGGACTTTCACCGAAGCCCTGCCGTGGGAGACGCTGATTGTGTCGGCCGATGTTATCTCAAAGCGGGACGGCCCTTCCACAATGACGTTCACGCCATTTCTGAAACCGATTTCGGCAAAACCGCTAAGGAGGCTGACCGATTTCCCTGTCTCGAAGATCCCGCCATCGGCCGGTTCGAAATCCTCCCAAACGGCCAAGGTCGAACCCGAGAGTGTCGCGAAGTGGGACGGCGATCGCTTCGAAAAGAAAATGCTCGCGGCAAGTGCGACGGATGCGGCGATGGCGAGCCCGAGGTTTTTCCGCAGGCTGCGGCGGGGAACCGGAGAGGACGTGGGGGTTGTGAAAGCCGGAACGGAAACCGAATCCTTGCCATGACGTTCGAGAGCGGAATGAACTGCAATCGAATGCCGGTAGCTTCTGCGGGCGTCGGCGGATTTCAGCAAAATCGCATCCAGTTCGGCGGAACTTTCGCTGGTGAGGTCGCCGTCGAGGAGGAGATGGACAAGGGCTTCAAGCCGCTTCGGATCGTGGTCGGTCTTCATGGCGTTGCCCGGTTGAGTTTTCCCCGGATACAGGATTCAAGGATGCGGCGGATGCGGTGGAGCTCCACGGAAAGCGCGCCGGGCGTTTCGTTGCGGCTGTCGGCAAGGTGTTTCACCGAGGAGCCCGGATGGTAGCGGGAGAGGATGAGCTCGCGCTTTTGTTCGGGAAGCTCCGCGAGGCAATCGCGGAGGGCGGTATCAAGCCCGCCGGTGGAGTCGGGAGAGGATTCGCCCTCGGCGGCAAGGATGTCCACGAGTTCGGAACTGAAAACATGGCGGTCGCGGGAACTGTCCCGGCGGGCTGCTTTCACCTGAAAAAGCGCGATCCGGCAGGCCCATGGCATGAACGGGCGGGCGGGATCGAATTCGGAAGCCTTCCTCCAGATCACCAGGTTTGTCTCCTGGAGGATGTCGTCGACCACTGCGGGATCCGGAAGCAGGGTATAGATATAGCCACGCAGAGCGCCCTGATTTTTCGTGATCAGGCCGATGATGTTCTCTTCGGGTGTGTCTGCGCTTGGGGACATTCGGAAAACATTACCAGAAAGAAGGGGAATCTTACCGGGTTTCCCAAAATAATTAGCCGGCCGCCTCGATCAAACCCTCCGACGTCTCCTGTTTCAGGCGGAGCTGGCCGCAGGCGGCATCGATGTCGTGGCCTTTCTCGATGCGGAGGGTGGCGGTGACGCCGGCGTTTTTCAGGACGTCCTGGAAGGCGCGGCAGTGGGAGAGGGCGGGGCGTTTCCACTCGAGGCCCTCGACGGTGTTGTAGGGGATGAGGTTGACCTTGGCGCCGATGGAGCGGGCGTGGCGGGCGAGGATTTCGGCCTGGGAGAGGGCGTCGTTGACGCCTTGGATGAGGATGTATTCGAGGGTGAGCTTCTGCTTTTTCGTGGCGTTCCAGTGGGCGAGGGCGTCCATGAGCTCGGCGACGGGATACTTTTTGTTCACCGGCATGATCTGGGAGCGGACTTCGTCGGTGGCGCCGTGGAAGGAGATGGCGAGGCGGATCTGCTGGGGGTGGTCGGCGAGTTTCCTGATCTGCGGGGCGAGGCCGGAGGTGGAGATGGTGAGGTGGCGCGCGCCGAGGTGGAGGGTTTCCGGCCCGGTGATGAGGGCGATGGCGGCCATGAGGTTGTCGAAATTCGCCATGGGCTCGCCCATGCCCATGAAGACGAGGTTGTCGACGCGCTCGCCGGAGATCTGCTCGGCGGCGAGGACCTGGCCGGCGATCTCGGAGGCGTCGAGGTTCCGCGTGTATCCGGCGAGGCCGGAGGCGCAGAATTTGCAGCCGTAGGCGCAGCCGACCTGGGAGGAGACGCAGAGGGTGCGGCGGTCGGATTTTTCGCCGTAGAGGGCGGGGTTCGCGGGGATGAGGACGGACTCGATGTAGCGGCCGTCGTGGAGGCGGAAGAGGAATTTCCGCGTGGTGTCCTCGCTGCCCTGGGTGGTGGTGTGGGTGAGGGCGGTGAGGCGGAAGGAGGCGGCGAGTTTTTCCCGCAGGGCGGCGGGGAGGTTGGTCATCTCATCGAAGGATGTGACCTTCTTTTTCCAGACCCAGTCGAGGATCTGCTTGGCGCGGAAGGCGGGCTCGCCCTGCTGCCTCGAGCCATGCGGAAACGGACTCCGGGGATTTTCCGGGGAGGGCTGGGAGAGGCATGGGTTTCAGAAATTGATGTCAACGCCCTTGCGCGAGTAGGCCTTGTGGATCTCCTCTTCCATTTCCTCGTAAGTCTGGCCGTCGAGCAGGACGTCGATGGCCTCCTGGCCGGCTTTTCCGGCGCGGAGCGCTTTGAGGAATTTCTTGATTCGCGCGCCGTCCTCCGTCCCGATCCATGTGGAGGAAGTAGTTGGTGATGAGGAGGCCGCAGCCGTAGTTGATCTGGGCGTCCGAAGTGAAGGAGGAGTAGGGCTGGAGCATGAATTTCTCCAGGCTGCCCGAGGTCGATCTCGGTCGCCGAGCGCGCGGCCTCCGTTGTCTTCCTTCCCGTAGGCGGTGACGTATTCGACGATGGGCTTGAAGTTCAGTCTTCACGTTGTAGGAGCCGGAGCGGTAGGGGGTGGTGGCGACGTATTCCGCGATGCCCTCGGTGAACCAGCCCATGGAGCCGGGGGCGTAGTAGCGGTCTGGGGTGAGCTGGTGGACGAGCTCGTGGGGGAGGGTTTTGGAGGATTTGTCGCGATCCAGCATGTAGCCGCTGCCGACGGGGCGGACGCCCAGGCTGGTGAGGGGAACCATGACGATGTTTTTCCCGCCGATGAACACCCCGGCGCTGCCGGGACGGGCCGCCCGCCTCTGAAGTAGGCGCTCCTCCTTCTTCGAAAAGGATGATCTGGTATTTCCCGTCCGTTTTCTTCCCGCCGTTGACCGCCAGCGGCAGCGCGCGGACGAACTGGTGGGTGGCCTCGAACATGACGGCGAAGCCTTTCACCACGGATTTCGAGAGGCGGACATCGCAGTTGTAGCGGTAGTTCGCGGACTCGTAGACGAAGCTCCCGTTCCTCCGCGTCCTCCGTGACGGTCTCGATCTCGGGATCGCCCTCGAAGGTGACGCGGTCGGGCCAGGCGTCGTCGAAATTCAGATCGGCGAAGCGTTCCTCCTCCTCCTCCTCGGATTCGGTTTCCTCGAGTTCGAGAAGGAATTTCTCGACAAACGCCTGGTCGACCTCGGAGAGTTTCTCCACCGGGAAGGAGGCCTCGCGCCCGTCGGGGAGCAGGAGGACGGCGGTGTCGTTCTCGACCTTGAGGAGCGTCGCCCTCGTGTTGCGCCCCTGGTCGTCCGTCCAGACGCGCTCCGGGTGTTTCTGTGCCACGGCGGAAACGGCGGTGAGCAGGACGCAGAGGAGGGTGAGGGTTTTCATGGTCTTGGTGTGGAGTCTGTCGATTTCCGTGGAAAATGTCGAACACGGAAGTCCGACCGGATCCCGCCCGATGGTCAGCGGACTTTTGTGAACCTGACGGCCACGTTGCGGCCATCGTTGTTCTTCATCGTGCCGGACCAGGTGATGATGCCGTTTTTCAGCGATTTCCTGAGATACACTTCGGCAGTCGGCACCCATTTGCGTGACTGCTCGTTGTATGAGAATTCGACCAGAGTTGCGACGCCCTGGACGGAGTTGTCCCCCTCCAGGCGGTAGGTGTTTCCGGAGGTGTCGGAGGTGTAGGTTCCTGTGACCTGGTCGTTGGCGAAGGTCAGGCTGGCCTTCACCGGGGTGTTTCCCACTTTCCCCGTGTAAAGGCTCTGTCCCAGGGACGCCATGCACAATGCGAGGGATGTTACGAGTATGGCTGCGAATGTCTTCATGATATGGGGTGCCGGTTTGATTTGTCGCCCGGCTTCCGTGCAGTATAGGAACCGGGATATGGAGGGAAAGGAGAAACCATGCGGATCGAGCTCAGGGCGAACATGCCAGGGAGCAATGGTTCAGGAGCTTGCCGGGACAAACCCTGGTGCGGGAACCCCTGTGAAAGGCGTTGTAAGCCTGGCAGGCGTTGGCAGGATACCGGAGTCATGTTCCGCAAGTCGCTGAAATCGATTTTCCCCGCCGCATCGGTTCTTCTGGCGATGCGGTCGAAGGGCGCGCCCGTGCGTGTGGATGCGGTGACGCCCGCGGGATTCGGCATCGCGGTGCAGTGCTGGAGTTTCCGCGAGTTCACGTTGTTCGAATCGATGGAGATGGCGGCTCTCGCGGGAGCGGGAGGGATAGAGTTCTTTCCCGGGCAGCGGATTGGCGGCGGCGCACGGAGACGCGAAGTTCGCGGTGGGGATGGATGACAGCCTGATCGATGCCGTTCTGGAGAAGCTCGCCCAATGCGGACTGAAGGCCTGGAATTTCGGGATCTGCACCGGTCAGTCCGGACGAGGACAAGGCCCGTGAGCTGTTCGAGTTCGCGGAACGCCTGGGTCTCTATGGTATCACGACCGAATCCATCAAGGCCGTTCCCGCTTTGGAAAAACTGGCGATTGAATTTGATATCAAAGTCTGTTTCCACAACCATCCCCGGCCGACCACGCTCTGGAACCCTGAAACCATAACGCGAGCCATCGAAGGTCGGCACCCGAACCTTGGCATCTGCGCGGATCTTGGCCACTGGGCGTCATCCGGGCTGGATGCCCTTGAGACCGTCCGGAAAAACGCACCGCGCATCCTGTCATTTCATATGAAAGACAGGGAGCTACCGACGGAATGGAGCCATGACCGGCCGTTCGGAACCGGTGTGATCGATCTTCGCGCTATCCTTGATGAAGCCTGCGCGAACGGGTTCTCAGGAAATGTCTCCATCGAATACGAGCACAACTGGCAATCGAATCTCCATGAGGTGGCGCAGTGCGCGGGATTCCTGCGGGGCTATGCGGCGAGCTCCACGTGATGGATTCAACTTTTCTTCCGGCGCGTGGCTGACTTTTTGGCCATGCGCTTCGGGGTCGCCCAGTGATCGACGGAGGAGTTCACGAGGTAATCGTCGCCGAGCGCTTCGCGACCGAGGAGGAGGCGGTGTATCATGCGCTTGCGGCAGACCAGGGAGACGATGATGGTTTTCTCGATACCGGCGAGGCTGAGGGTCGTCTCCACGAAAATCCGATCCGTGGGATGGCCGGTGGAGGAGCGGACGCGTTTGCGAAGCTTGATGTCTTCCTCGAGGGTGATGAGTTTTTTCTCCTTTCTGTCCAGACGGACGGTGAAGCGGACGCGGTTGTCGGGGAGTTCCTTGATCTCCGCGCAGTCGATGGCGCTGCTGCGAGCGCCGGTGTCCGCCTTGGCGCGCATTTTCAGTGCCCAGTCGGGGAAATCCACCCACTCCCGCCATCCGATGATGACCCTCATTCCGCCGGGGGGGCTTTCGGGAGTTTCTTCATCTTGCGTGGTTTCTTCTCGGCGGGGATGAGGGACTTCATGTGCTCGGATTTTCCGTAACAGAGCAAAGTGTCATCCGCTTCGAGGACGCGCGAGCCTTTGGGATTGGAGATGACGGAGCCTTTCCGCTTGAGGGTGAGGACGACGACGTCCTGCTCGCGCAGGCCGGTGCCCTCGATCGTCATGCCCTCGTAGCTGCTGCCCTCGGGGATGTTGATGTCCGCGACCGAGTATCCGCGGGAAACGGTGAGGCGCTGGCGGATATCGATTTCCGGGAATTTCACCTGATCCTCGATGTAGTCGATGACCTCGCCGGCGATGTCCAGGCCGGTGGCGCCCTCGATGCCCTCGAAGCCGGGCGAGGAGTTCACTTCCATGATCTGGGGGCCGTCCTTCCCCTCCAGCATATCGACCCCGCAGACACGCAAGCCCATGATCTGGGCGGCGCGCACGGCGGCCTCGGCGTATGCGGGATCGAGATCAATGGCTTCGGCTTTCCCGCCCCGGTGGACGTTCGAGCGGAATTCCTGGCCTTGGGCGACGCGCCGGATTGCGGCGACAACGCGGTCTCCGATGACGAAGGCGCGCACGTCCTTGCCTTTGCTTTCGGCGACGAATTTCTGAAGAAGCACCTGCTGTTTGCTGCTCTGGAGGGTCTCGACGATGGCTTTCGCGATCTCGATCTTGTCGGCGAGGATGACGCCCACGCCCTGGGTGCCTTCGAGGAGCTTGATGATGACGGGCGCGCCGCCGACCCGCTCGAGGGCGCTCTCGACATCGCGTTTGTCATCGACGTAGGCGGTGGTGGGGATGCCTACATCGTGGCGGGAAAGGATCTGTAGCGAGCGGAGCTTGTCTCGCGAATTGCTGATACCGGCGGCGGTGTTCGGCGTGTAAACGTCCATCTGCTCGAACTGGCGGACGACGGCGGTGCCGTAGCGGGTGATGGATGTGCCGATGCGCGGAAGGATGGCATCGGTGGGGCGGAGGGCTTTTCCGTGGAGAAAGAGATCGGGATCCCCCTGGTCGAGGCCGATGGCCAGGCGGAGGGTGTTGAGGACTTCGATCTTGTGGCCGCGCTTCTTCCCTGCCTCGACAAGGCGACGGGACGAGTAGCATCTCGGGGAGCAGGAGAGGATGGATAGCTTCATAAAACAGGTGGAACGCGGGGGACGGAATGTTCCTGTGGCCGCTACCGATAGTGGGCGGGACGCCTCGCGTCAAAGGAAAGTCCGGAAGACCTCCGTGTGTGGGGCGGTACCGTCAGTAAACTGACATTGGCTGGAAGCCTCCCGCCATGCTCCAGGTATTGCTCGTGATGAAAGCCCGCTTCGTCTCCGATGGCCACGTGCTTCCTTCGCGGGGCGCTTGCCGAGATCTGACCGGTGAACACCGCATCCGTTTCCTTGCCGTGGCCGACGGAATAAGGAAACCCTCTTTCGTTTCCCCCGACCTCCATGGCTCCTTCCTGCTAGGCGAACTGTCTGAATGGGCAACGGGTAGGGCCGGTGGGGTTTGAACCCACGACCAAAGGATTATGAGTCCCCTGCTCTAACCACTGAGCTACAGCCCCTTTAAGGATGGTTGCGGAGCGAGTGTTGCTCCGGCGGGGGGGGGGAGGCAAGGCTAAGATTTTTGCTCCTTCCATGTCATCAGCCACGCATGACGGTGAGGACGGCGACTCTGCGGGCACCCGCTTTGCGGAGGATTTTCGCGCATTCGTCCACGGTTGATCCCGTGGTGAAGACGTCATCGACGAGGATAACGCCGGGAGTGTCTGTCAGGTGGTCAACGGTTGCTGTCGCCCGGAAGGGAGGCTTTCTGATCGCGAAAGCCCCTTTGAGGTTCTCCATGCGCTGTTTCCGGCTGAGGCGGGTTTGTGTCAGGGTGCGGCGGACACGCTTAAGGCTCCTGACCATTGGCAGGCCACTCTCCTTTCCTACGACGCGGGCGATCTCCTCGGCTTGGTTGAACTGGCGGTCACGCTGCCGTCCCCAATGCAGGGGCACGGGGACGAGCGGCCATTTCTCATCGCGGGCTATGGCGAGGCGCCTGTCCGCGAACGCCCCGCAGGCAAGGATTCCGAGCTCACGGGCGAGGTGGATCTCCCTTCCGTATTTGAGCCGGTGTATGAGCTCGAGGGTCTCTGCGGATCTGTCCATCGCCGCGCGGGCGAACTCGAAATGAAACGAGATTTCCTTGCAGTTCGGACAATCGAACGGGCCGTCGATCTGCCCGTCGAAACTTTCCCCACAGACATCGCAGAAGGGGGGCGCTATAACCGGCATCCCGGCCGCACACGTCCCACAGAGCGCCCGGCCTCGTTTCAGTCCCCTTTCGCATATGGCGCACAGCGGGGGATAAAGCCAGTCCAGCGGTTCAATCACGGGCTTTTGCGTTGCTCGTGACGGGGTGTCCGTGGGTGATGAAGTGGACGAGGACGCCGACCACCACGACTCCTAGAAGCGGGATGATTCCGTTCAGAATTGATCCCGCCGCGAAATAAGAGGCCACCCGGTCATGACTTTCGATGGCCAGGGTGGCTTTGGAAAAAAGCCTGTCCACCAGGATCCAGCCGGAGAGCAGACCGGTGGACAACCAGACGGAGGCCGTCCTCCACCGCGCCCATCCGAGGACGAATCCGAAAGCGAACCACGGGAAAAAAACGACTATGAGCCGACTCGAAAGATCGCCGCCGGCGAGCAGGATGGCGGTGAGATGGAGCCCGGAAAGAGTCTCCCCATCGACACCGGAGGCGCCCGCGAAGCCGCTGAGGATGAAGGGAATACTCCCGAACATAAGGGCTGCCATCGCGATCGCCGGTAACGGCTTCATCGGGCGGAGGAAAATCCCGAGAACCACGCGGCGGAAGAAAACCTCGATGAGGATGGCGGCCGCCACGGCCAGAGCGGCATCGGCCCAGATGCCGTCGATCCAGGATCCCGCTCCGCTGGTTCGCACGAAGGCACCGGCTTGGATGAGAGCCACGCCGATCAGGATAAAGCAGCCGAAAACGATCAGGAAACCGGCGAAACCATGGAGCAGGCCGCGCGAGTTTCTCTGGATAGCCTGCCCGGAGGTGTGACCGGAGGCACCATGGTGGGGGATGCGGACTCTCCATGGATTTCCCGCGATGCGTTCGTTACCAAGTTGCAGCCATTCGATGAGCGGGAATAAGAGAAGCAAGGCTGCGAGTGGCCAGCAGAGTTTGAAAAAATCCTCCAGTTGCGAAGTCCCGGCCACACGGCGAATCTGTTCACCAGTCCGTTGAAATCCTTTGTAACGGAAAGTTCCGAGAGGGCTTTCCCGGCATTGAACGCCACCGGGGTCAGCCACAGTGCGGCCGCAAGCGAGGCAATCGCCCAGACCCAGACCTTGACCACATCGGCAGCAGCGGAACCTCGCACGGATTGATGATCTGATATTCAGCGCGACTTTTCAAACACGGAGTTTTCGCTCAGTCCTTCGAGGATTTCGGGTCGAGCGCGTCGCGCAGGCCGTCCCCCAGGAAATTCAGGGCGAAGAGCGTGGTGGCGAAAAACAGGGACGGGAAGAAAAGGAGGTAGGGGGAGATTTCCATACGGTCGGCGCCCTCTTTGATGAGGATGCCCCAGGATGAGTTGGGTGGTTTCACGCCGAGACCGAGGAAGGAGAGGACGCTTTCCAAAAGCATGATGCCAGGCACCGCGAGCGTGGTGTAGATGATGATGGGGCCGATCACGTTGGGCAGGATGTGGCGGAAAAGGATGCGGGTGCGGCTCAATCCCAGCGAGATCGCGGCCTCGACGAACTCAAGGGTTTTCACGTTCAGCACCTGGGCACGGACGATGCGGGCGATGGTCAGCCAGCCTATCGCGCCTATGGCGATGAAGAGGGGGATGAGCGTGGTAATGGGGGAGACCCTGTCACGGGGCCAGCCGGTGGTGTCTATGATCCAGGCGGTCAGCTCCGATGACGGCTCGTCCACCACGAGGGCGAAGAGAATCACCAGGACAAGGAAGGGGAGTGCGAAAAGGATGTCCACAAAACGCATCATCACCGAATCCACCATCCCGCCGACGTAGCCGGAGACCGATCCGTAGATGACCCCGATAAGCACGGCGACACCGGTCGCGACCAGGCCTACGAGAAGGGAGACCTGGCCTCCGTTCAGCACACGGGAGAAAAGATCCCGCCCGAGCTGATCCGTGCCGAACCAGTGGCTGCCGCTGGGGTTCGCGGCGGAGTTGGACAGGTTGATCAGGGTCGGGTCTTTCACGAACCACAGGAACGGGCCGACGAAACAGGCGAACATGATCACCACCAGGAACCCCAGGCTCACCAGCGCGGGTCGGTTCCGGGAAAGCCGGTGCCACGCGTCCTTCCACAGGGAGCTGCCTTGTGATTTAACTGCCACGAACGGGAAAATAGACACAGGGATTGAAGACACAAGACGCAAGAGTCCGGGTCTTCCTTGAAGTCCGGATGGTGAAACCTATCGTTCGCCTGTGAACGCCATCATCTTCGATCTCGACGGCACCCTGGTGGAGTCCCTGCCAGGCATCGCCGCGTCGCTCAACCGCTCGCTCGGGCTCCACGGTCTGCCCGGCCACAGCCATGCGGCGGTGCGCGGGTTTATCGGGGACGGGGCGGAAAAACTGGTCCGGCGCGCGCTGGCCGGCGTCTCGCGAACCGATCTTGCGGGGAGTGTTCTGAAAAGTTTCTCCGCGGACTACGCGATGTCCTGGCCGGATGGGACGGAGGTGTACCCGGGAATCGCGGGGTTGCTCGCTGGGTTGAAATCCCGTGATTGCCAGCTTGCCGTGCTCTCGAACAAGCCGGACGCCTTCACGGTGGAGATCGTGGCAAGGCTTTTCCCCGAGAACACCTTCGCCGCAATTCTCGGAAACCGCCAGGGGATGCCGCACAAACCCGATCCTGCGGGAGCGTTGGAAATCGCCTCCGCACTGGGGGTTTTTCCCAAAGACTGTGTCTTGGTCGGCGACTCCACCATGGATCTCGAAACCGCGAGAAACGCCGGCATGAGATCGGTCGCCGTCACCTGGGGCTACCACGATAGCGAAAGGCTCGCCGCGGCGGACGCCATCGCGGGGGACGTCGCGGAACTTTCCGGCTTCCTCTCGTAGGCTCCGTCTCCGGATGAAAGCGTCGCCATTTACCGCTCCCGTAAATGGCTAGGTTCGCACCGATCCCCTGTTCCGCTCGTCCACCTGGTCATTGAGCGTGCAGAAATCATAAAGCCACCCGAGACCGAAGAGCCCTCCGGTAAGGAGCCATATGATACCCGAGGGAATTTTTCCAAGATAGAAGCGATGGATGCCGAAAACGCCGAGAAAAAGCTGGAGGAGCCAGGCGACGGAGTAGTCGTAACGTCCGCCGGCATATCTTCCGGCCGCCTGGTTTTCCATCGAGGGGATGAGGAAAAGATCCACGATCCAGCCGATGAGAAGCAGGCCGCCGGTGACCAGCCAGATGATCCCCGAAACGGGCTTTCCGAAATAAAAGCGGTGAATCCCGATGAAGCCGAAGATCCACATCAGGTAACCAAGTCCGGTGCTGTGGGTTCGCGTGTTCGCCGGTGTCATGTGGAGAGGATAGCCTGCCGGGGAAAGGGTGCGATTCTAAAACATCCGTCCGTTGGGAAATCCAACCTTGAAAAGCCCCGCGGTCTTCCCAATTCCCACCCGCGAGGATCAGCTCACCCGTCTGCCGCATTCCAACCCCGGCCTTTGTTTAGGCTTTCCCTGGAGGGCGGACGGGATGAAACTCCCGCCAGTCTTATGTCCAATCCATTTCGCGAAGACCTCGTTTCCCGCAACCGCCCGGAGCCCTGCTCGGTCGTCATTTTCGGCGCCACCGGTGACCTCACCCACCGCAAGCTGATCCCGGCACTTTACAACCTGGCGGTAGATGGGGAGCTGCCGACAGGCGTGAACATCATCGGTTTCGCCCGCCGGGACAAGTCCGACGAGGTTTTCCGCGAAGGGCTGGAGGAGCTGAACAGGAAGGTTTCCCGATCAGGGCACGACGAGGAGATCTGGGGGAAATTCATAGAGAGCGTTTCCTATCACAAGTCCGAGTTCAATGACCAGGAGGGATACAAGTCCCTGGCGAAACGCCTGGATGAGATCGACGCGGAGCGCGGCGGGAAAGGCAACCGGCTTTTCTACATCGCCTCCGCCCCGGAGTTCTTCGATGACATTCTCCTGCATCTCAAGGACGCCGGGCTGAACCAATCCAAGGAGGGCTGCTGGTCCCGGGTGATCGTGGAGAAACCTTTCGGCACCGACCTCAAGACCGCGAAGCACCTCAACCAGGTGGTCAACGAGACTTTCGAGGAGAAGGACACCTACCGCATTGACCACTATCTGGGTAAGGAAACGGCGCAGAACCTCATGGTGCTGCGTTTCGCCAACGCCATTTTCGAGCCGCTCTGGAACAGCAAGTACATCGGTCACATCCAGATCACCTGCTCGGAGAATCTCGGGATGGAAGGTGGCCGCGGGGGCTATTATGAAAAGGCCGGCGCACTGCGCGACATGGTTCAGAACCACCTGCTCCAGCTCCTCAGTCTCGTGGCCATGGAGCCGCCGACAGACCTTTCCGCGGACGGCGTGCGAGACGAGAAGGTGAAGGTCATCCGCTCCCTGCGCCAGTGGGACACGCCGGAGAAGGTCGCCGACAACGTGATCCGGGCGCAATACACGGCGGGCCATGTGGACGGGAACCCCGTCCCCGGCTACCGCGAGGAAGACCGGGTCTCCCCGACATCCGAAACGGAAGCCTATGTCGCTGTCCGCCTCCTGATCGACACATGGCGCTGGAGCGGAGTGCCTTTCTACATACGCATGGGCAAGCGCCTTCCGAAGAAATCCACGGAGATCTCCGTGCATTTCAAGGAAGCGCCATCGGTGCTTTTCAGCGCGCTCCCCGGTGGCGTCCCGGGCGGAAACGTGCTTGTCATCCGCATCCAGCCGGACGAAGGGATCTCGCTGCGAATGGTTTCGAAAATCCCCGGAACCTCCCTGCGCCTTGAACCGGTGAAAATGGATTTCCACTATGCCACCAGTTTCGGAAAAGGCAGCCCGGAGGCCTACGAGCGCCTGATCCTCGATGCCATGGCGGGCGATGCCACGCTCTTCGCCCGTCGTGACGAGGTGGAGGAGGCATGGCGTTTCATCGACCACATCGAGCGCGCATGGCACGAGTCCGAAA
The DNA here is from genome assembly GCA_963758175.1 of uncultured Verrucomicrobiae bacterium. Taxonomy (GTDB): domain Bacteria; phylum Verrucomicrobiota; class Verrucomicrobiia; order Verrucomicrobiales; family Akkermansiaceae; genus Luteolibacter. The sequence continues at coordinate 14,723 of CAVWUI010000001.1, read as the reverse complement.
ATCCGCCGGCCATGGCGGAATTTGTCGCCGGATCATGGGGGCCGAAAGAGGCCGACGAGATGATCAAGAAGGATGGCAACGCCTGGCGGAGGCTGTGAGGGACACATGATGAGAACGATCACCGAGGCACCTGCCGGGAGAGCACCGCCTGCTGTCCCTCGACGGCGGCGGGATACGAGGGCTGTTCGCCCTGCAATACGCCGGGCGCATCGAGGAGTTGCTAAGGGAGAAGACCGGGAAACCGGATCTCGTGCTGGCGGATCATTTTCATTTCATCGGCGGAACCAGCACGGGAGCCATCATCGCCGCCTTCCTCTCATGGGGGCTCTCCGTGAAAGAGATAGAGAGGCTGTATCGCGAAAACGCGATGGCGATGTTCAGGAAGGCCGGTTGGCTGAACCGGTTCACCAGTCACAAGTTTGTCGCCGAAGGGCTCACCGGATTCCTCAGGAAATTCTTCACCGAGGACGATGGAAGCGAGGCTACCTTCGGGACGAAGAAGCTCCGCACCCTTCTGCTGGTCGTCACACGCAACGCCTCCACCGGCTCGCCCTGGCCGCTTTCGAACAACCCGGCCGCGAAATACAACAACCCCGATTCTCCGGGAAACAATCTCCAGATCCCTCTCTGGCAGCTCGTTCGCGCGAGCACGGCGGCGCCGACATTTTTTCCTCCGGAAATTCTGACCGTGAAAGGCGAGAAGGGTGAGAAACTGACTTTCGCCTTCGAGGACGGCGGCATCACCCCGTTTAACAATCCCGCCTATCTGATGAAGATCATGGCGACCCTGCCGGAATACAGGCTGGGCTGGAAATCCGGCACGGAGCGCATGTCGGTGGTATCCATCGGCACCGGTGGAACGGAGCCGGGACGGGCGAGGCATGCGCTCGACGTGCTTTCCCAGGCGAAAAACATTCCGAACTCCCTGATCAATTCCTTCCAGCAATACCAGGATCTGCTCTGCCGCGTGCATGGAGAGTGCCGTTACGGCCCGCCCGTGGACGGCGAGGTCGGCGACCTCACCGGCGCATCCGAAAAAGCGGAATACCTCTACGCGCGGTATGACAAGATTTTCACGGAGGATGATCTGAAGGCGGCCGAGGCAGTGACCAGGCACGGCTTCACCCTGGACAACCTGGAGCTGATGGATTTCCTCTGCGAGGCGGGCAAAGCGCACGCGGAAGCGGTGGTCAGGCTCAGCCATTTCGATGATGAGTGATTTCTCAAGGCAGCCGAAAGTCATCGGATTCGCAGGCCACCGGAACGTTCCGGATCGCATGGCGCTAGGTGAGGTGATCAGACGGGAGCTTGGGGAAATGAAGGACGCGCTCGGCGGGCGGGTGATCGCGATCTCCAGCGCCGCCGCCGGGGCCGATCTGGTTTTCCTCCGCGCCTGTGTGGATCTTCGAATTCCTATGGTCGTCGTACTTCCGTTTCCGGAGGAGAGGTTCTCGGAGGATTTCGAAGACCCGCGTGAGTGGGAACTCGCGGAGAAACTCCTGGGAGTGGCTCTCTCGAGACACGTCACGCCCGGCGGGAAGGAAGCTCCCGAGGCCTACCAGGCGGCCTCCCGGAACCTGCTGGAATGGGCGGACGCCTTCCTGTTCGCATGGGACGGGAAACCGCCGCGCGGGGTGGGCGGCACCGGAGAGACCGTGGAGGACTCGCGTGACGCCGGGATCCCCACCCGCGTGATCGATGCCACGAGCCTGGAGGCAAGGTGGATCGTCCCCATGGATGCCGGGCGCGGGGCGAGACACGGCTTCGAGACGAGGAAAGACTTGCTGGATTTTCTCGATCTAAGGTTCGCCGCGGGATAGGGTGCTGCGATGATTCCCGCGCGAAAAACGATGTATGAGATCTCCGCCCCGCTGCGGCAGTATCTCTACCGCTTCGACCGCCTCCGCGAAATTCCCAACATCTACAAGGAACTCACCCGGTTCACCGGAGCCGTTCCCTACGAGGATACCCGTGGCAGGGAGACGCTGTGGCTGACCGTGATGTATCCGCACGAGGACATCGACGATCTCCGAAAAGGTCTTATCCGAATCTACAGCGAGTTGAAAATCGGCCGCGACGCCGCCGCCCAGGAGCACGAGCATCTCCAGGTGGATCGCATCGACTTCGGGGATTTCGGGAACTCGAAGCCCTTCCGCGTGCGAGTGACCAACCTTTTCAACGACAACTCCGATTACTTCTACGTCAAGCAGGCCGATGCCTCGCGCATCTACGGACTGGAACTCGAACACATCCTGTCGCCGAACCGTATCAACTACATGGTCAACGGCAACACCCTCATCGAGGAGCACATCGCCGGCGTCCCGGGGGATGCCTTCATGCGCGACTACCTCCCGGACCAAGCTGAACAAGGTGCGCATTGCCAAGGAGTTTACCAAGTTCACGGAGCGTTCCTTCATCCGGCTGCTTGGCGACATGCGCAGCGTGAACTACGTCGTGGACATCACTCCCGACTTCGAGGAAGTACAGTATCGGGTGCGGGCGATCGACTTCGACCAGCAGTCTTACGAGGGCAACGGCAACATCTATCTCGCCTTCCGCTTCAATTCCAACCGCCCCATCACCCGCATCGCATTCAAGTCACTGAACCGCAAGTCCATCGACCAGTATGTCAACGAGGAGCACGCCCAGATGGCGCGCCGGGCGAAGGTGGAAAGCACCCGCCTCCGCGCACTGCTTGGCATCATGCGGCGCGAGCAGATCGCCCCGGAAGCCCACGTGAGGAGACTTGCCCTGGAACTGGACCGCATGCACGGCACCAGGGATTTCACCGACTGCAGATCCATGGGCGAGCTGACCGCCGAGCACATCTCGCTGATGTTGGGGGTCTGAGCGTTTGTGCGGGAAGCGGAATCCTTAGCTTGGAAAGATTTCTTTTGCAAGTTTGCAGGTAAACAGCTTGTATCTTCCACGTGCAACTATTCAAACCCGCGTTTTTGCTGTTGGCTTCAATTCCGCTTGCCACAGCGGAGCCTGTCACTTTCGACAACCTTCCCCTCGGGAGCGAGGAAAAGCCGCTGATCCTGCGCACCTACATGCCCGATCCGGGGCTGGATGCCGCTTACTTTGCCCACCACGGCAGTGCCGCGAAATCCCCGAGATACAATCCGGGAACCGGGATGGACGTGAAAGGTGAGTATGATCCGGTGAAGGGTCTGCCCGCAGCCATCGGTGTGAACCACGGACCGGCGCTATCCTACGCCTTCGATACGGTCGAGTGCCGCGTCGCCTACGCATGGCAGGGTGGGTTCCTCGACATGTATCCTTACTGGGGAAACGCGGAGCGTGGCAACCGCCTTAGCAACAATTACGTCCCCCATCTCGTCGGCATTCTTTTTTACAAATCCGATCCGATGTCGGAAATCTATGTGGATGGCAAACGCCTCACCGATCTGGAAGACCCGAAATTCACCGGCTATGATCTTGAGAAAGGCGTGCCGGTTTTCCTTTTCTCACGTGGAGGGAAAAACTTCCGGATCAAGATCACCCCCGACACGAGGAATCCGCTTTCCATGTCGATGAGCGTCAGTTCGCCGGATGCGGAGAAGGTCACCTACGGCTCCGCCGACGGTGATGGTTCGAGTTTCACGCAAACCGTCACCGGAACGAAGCTCGGAACCTTCCAGGGCTTTCCGCGTGATATGAAGATCACCGAGGCTACCGTAGCGAACGGGCAGTTGCTCTTCGACAGCCTTGGTTGTTCCGCTTGCCACTCCATCGACGGCTCGCTGGGTCATGGCCCGACCCTTTCGGGACTTTATGGAAACGAGCGCCTCATTGAGGGCTCTGAAAAACCGGTGATAGCGGATGAAGCGTACATCCTCGAATCGATCAAGACCCCGGGAGCCAAGACCGCCAAAGGTTTCCCGCCGAACTACATGCCGCCATACGTTCTGAAGGATCTCGAATACCAGTCCCTCGTCCTTTTTGTTGAATCAGTCGTCAAAGGCGAATGAACGCGACACCCCGCAAACCAATCTCCCGTTTTAAAATGAAAACCACCATTTTCCTTGCAGCCTTCGCCGCACTCGCCTCCGCCCCGGCCGCGGAGTTCAAGGACTTCTACAAGCTCGATGACATCCGTCTCCCACAGGGAGTGCCGCCCGAAGTGGGCGGTGTGACCTTCGATGCCAATGGCGATCTTTACGTCGTTCTCCGCCGTTCCGATGTCTTCCGTGCAAAGCCCGGTCCCGATCCGGAAGCATTCGACTGGAAGCTATTCGCCTCCGGCTTCCACAACGGCTGTGGCATCGTCTCACCCGAACCTGGAAAAATCCTAGTCACCCAGATGGCGGAGCTCACCTCCGCCACCGATACGGATGGCGACGGTGTTGCCGACCAATACCGCACGGTGGCCGACGGATGGGGTCTTTCCGGGAACTACCATGAGACCAACCATCTGTGCCCGGATGGCAAAGGCGGCTATTTCCTCGCGATCGGCACTGCCTCCCACAACGGCCCCGTATTCGAGTACACCAAAGGCGAGTATTCGAAGTTCGGTCGTCGTGGCCGGAATTTCTCCGCTGTGAAAAACCGGGGATGGATCATGCATCTGGATGAATCCGGTGAGCTCACCCAATGGGCTTCCGGCTTCCGAATGCACAACGGCATTTACACCGATCCAGACGGGGAGACCTGGTGCGGCGACAACCAGGGCGACTGGAAGGCGATCACCCCATTTTACCATATTGAAAAAGGCAATTTCTACGGCCATCCCGCTTCCCTCGTATGGGACAAGGAGTGGCCTGAAGACAAGGATCCGACCCTGACCTACCGCAACGACCTAGATGCCTACAACAAGCACCGTACGGAAGCCGCGGTGCTGATCCCGCATTCCTTCTGCCGCTCCGCCGCCGAGCCTATCATGATCCCGCGCAACGGGACTTTCGGCGAACATTACGCCGGTCAATACATCCTTCCCGACAACAACGGCGTCCGCCTCTGCCGCATCATGGTGGAGAAAATTGATGGCAGGTTCCAAGGCATGGCCACCTATTTCCAGGACGAGGGCGGACTGCGCTCCGGCAACAACCGCCTCTCTTTTTCCCCGGACGGGAAAAGCCTCTACGTGGGTCAGACCGTCCGGGGTTGGGGAACCCCTGCGGAGGGTCTCCAGCGCCTGACCTATGACGGTGGGACGCCCTTCGATGTCGCCACCGTGAACATCACGAAGGAGGGCTTCCGCCTCGGTTTCACCCAGGACGCTCCTGAAATTTCCGCTGATTCGATCAAGGTATCCTCTGCGATCTACCAGTCGAAATGGACTTACGGCAATGACGCGGAGGACGAGAAGAAGCACAAGGTTTCCAAGGCTGAAAAAACCGGCGATCGCTCGGTCGAGATCGCCGTCGGGGATTTCGTTCCTGGAAAAGTCTATGAGATCAAGCTTCCCGACCTGAAATCCGCGGACGGGAGCAATATCCACAACAGGGTTTTCTACTACACCGTGCACAGTATCCCGGGTCAGTGATTCCCGGCAATCGAGCCGGGGTGGAATCCGGCTTGCAAATCCGACTGTGCGAATGCTTGTTCACCCGTGCAGCAGAATCCGCCCCGCAAGATCATCCATATCGATATGGACTGTTTCTACGCGGCCATCGAGGAGCGGGACAATCCCGAGCTGCGGGGGAAGCCGGTGGGTGTTGGCGGCAGTAGCAGGCGCGGTGTGCTGACGACGGCGAACTACGAGGCGAGGAAGTTCGGTTGCCGCTCGGCGATGCCTGTTTTCATGGCGCTGGAAAAATGTCCGGAGCTGCTGATCGTGCCGACGCGGTTCGACGTTTATAAGCGCGACAGCTCCCTCATCCGGGAAATCTTCTCCCGTTTCACCGCGCTGATCGAGCCTCTGTCGCTGGACGAGGCGTTTCTGGATGTCAGTCACGATCCATCTCCGGGGACAGTCATCGCCGCGCGGATCCGTGAGCGGATCCGTGAGGAAACCGGACTCACGGCCTCCGCCGGGATCGCGCCGAACAAACTGATCGCAAAAATAGCCAGCGATTGGAAAAAGCCGGACGGGCAGTTCTGCGTTTCCCCGGCGGATGCGGCGGGATTCATGAAAGACCTGCCGCTGCGGAAAATACCGGGAGTGGGAGGGAAAATGTCCGAGAAACTCTCCGCGATGGGGGTGGAGACCTGCGGGCAGTTCCGCGCAATCGACCGCTTCGAGTGGGTGCGGCGGCTGGGTGGGTACGGGGCGGAACTGCACGAGCGCTGCTGGGGGAAGGACGGCCGACCGGTCAATCCGGACTCTCCCCGGAAGTCCCTGAGCATCGAGAACACGTTCTCTGAAAACATCCACGGCATCCCCGCGTTGGAGCGGGAGATGAAGGTGCTGCTCGACGAGCTGGAGGAGAAACTCACCACCCGCCACACCGATAGAAAGGTGCGATCGCTGGTGGTGAAGCTGAAATTCTCCGACTTCCGCCGCACCACCGCCGAGCGGGCGAACCCGGTGATTAGCCGGGGGATCTTCCGGAACCTACTTGAAGAGGCGGAGTCCAGGTCCGAAGACAAGCCGGCGCGGCTGCTGGGCGTGGGCGTCCGTTTCCACGACGTCCCGGATGAGGAGCAGATGGAGCTATTCAGATTTTGAGTTTTTAACAGCGGGAAGGCCGGTTCCATGCATGGCAAAGCCCTTAGGTCCGGCACTCCCGCGATCAGCGGAACCCGGCGGCTGGCACACATCTAGCTACCCGCCGGAGGGGGCTTGTATGACCCCGAAACTCAACCGATGCCCGATCCGCCAAGAAAACCCATTGTCTTCACAGACCTCGACGGAACCCTTCTCGACCACCATACCTACGCCTACGGACCGGTCGTTCCTGTGCTTGAGAAGCTCAAGGGACTGGGTGTGCCAGTGGTCGCGAACACCAGCAAAACGCGCAGCGAGTGGCTTTACCTGGCCGAGCAGATCGGAAATGACGATGCTTTCGTTGTCGAGAACGGATCGGCGATCTATCTGCCGGACGGCGAGTGCGTGATATTCGGGGAGCGGCGTGAGGAAATCCTGGGCTATCTCTCCGGGTTGCGAACCAGCTATGATTTCGAAAGCTACTCAGGCTGGGATGTGGAGGACATAGCCGCCGCGACCGGGCTGGATCTGGATTCCGCGAAACGCTCGTCCGAACGCGAGTTTTCCGAGCCTCTGGTCTGGAGGGGGAGCCAGGAGGACAAGGTCTCCTTCGTCAATGAAGTCCGCACGGCGGGTTTCGCGACTTTGCAAGGCGGGCGGTTCCTCCATGTGCTTGGTCGGACGGACAAGGGCAAGGCCGTGAACTGGTTCCGCGGACGTTCCCCGGATTCCTCGCCTGTCATCGCGCTGGGCGACGGGCCAACGATATCGCGATGCTACAGGCGGCGGACATCGGCATCGTCATCGCGTCGCCAACGGGCAGGGAAATCCATTTCGAATCCGATCACCGCATCATACGCAGCTCACTCTCGCGGGCCGGAGGGCTGGGTGGAGACCATGGAGCCGTTGCTCGAGACCTTTCTAATCGAATAAACACACGCATTTATGGGAGATTTTCACCAGAACGGCTCAGTCGCCACGCTTCACAACCTTTGTGACCGCCCGGTCGCGGAGCTTGAGGCGGAACTCATGGAGTTCGCGAAAACCAGGCCGATGGGTCTCATCCTTCCGTCCCTGTATTCCGAAATCCAGACCAAGGCCTTGCCAAAAATCATCGAGGAACTCAAGGGCGTGACCTATCTTGACAACATCGTCATAGGCCTGGATCGCGCTAGCGAGGAAGACTACCGCCATTCACTGGAGTTCTTCTCCTCGCTCCCGCAGGATCACAAGGTTCTGTGGAACGACGGGCCGCGCCTCCGCGCCGTCGATGAGAAACTGAGAGAACAGGGTCTTTCCCCGACGGAGGAAGGCAAGGGTCGCAATGTCTGGTTCTGCTTGGGCTACACGCTGGCCAAGCGCAGATCCCACGCCATCGCCCTTCATGATTGCGACATCCTTACCTACGACCGCGGTCTTCTCGCCCGGTTGATCTATCCGGTGGCGAATCCCGGCTTCAGCTACCAGTTCGCCAAGGGATACTATTCCCGGGTGGCGGACGGGAAAATGAACGGGCGCGTCACGCGGCTGCTCATCACCCCGCTTCTCCGCGCGCTGGAGCAGGTGATCGGCCCTTCGGCCCACGCATTATCTCCGCTACATGGACGGCTTCCGCTACCCGCTGGCCGGGGAATTCTCATTCCGCCGGGAGGTGATCCCCGACATACGCCTGCCAAGCGACTGGGGGCTGGAGGTGGGCGTCCTCTCAGAAATGCACCGGAACTATTCCCCTAACAAGATGTGCCAGGTGGACATCGCCGACACCTACGATCACAAGCACCAGGTCATGTCCATCGAGGACGCGAACGCCGGCCTCTCCCGCATGTCCATAGACATCGCGAAACTCCTTTTCAGGAAACTCGCCACCAAGGGGGTCGTCTTCAGCCCGGAGGTCTTCCGTTCGCTCAAAGCCGCCTACTATCGCGACGCCCTGGACTTCGTGGACATCTACAAGAACGACGCGATCATCAACGGCCTGGAGCTGGACGTCCACGCGGAGGAGATCGCGGTCGAGCTTTTCGCGGAAAACATCATCAAGGCGGGTCAGCGTTTCCTGGAGGCGCCCATGGAATCCCCGTTCATCCATTCCTGGAGCAGGGTCGTCGCCGCAATACCGGACATCTACGAACAACTGATCGCGGCGGTTGATGCCGATAACGAGGAGTTTTCGAAATGAACACCACCAGCCCGCTGGAAGCATTGCTCGCCAGAATAGGCGTCCACCTGACTGCCATCTACGGTGAGGCTGACTACACTGAGCTTACCGGGAAACTGGTTCTGGCGATGCGCATCGACGAGCATTTCTACCACCCGGTGCCATATACGAGCCATTGGGACGAGCGGGACATCGCGCTGATCACCTACGGGGACAGTGTCCTGAAAGACGGCGAGAATCCGCTCGCAACACTGTCTTCGTTCATCGAGGGGAATCTTTCGGAAAGCGTCTCCATCGTGCACATCCTGCCGTTCTTCCCGTGGACTTCCGACGACGGGTTCGCTGTCTCCGACTACGAAACTGTCAACCCGGGGCTTGGAGACTGGGGTGATCGAAAGCCTCGCCGCCAGATACCGGGTGATGTCCGATCTCGTCGTCAATCACTGCTCTTCCTCCCACGAGTGGTTCGGCCAGTACCAGCGCGGCGAGGAACCCGGCTGCCGGTATTTCGTCGAGGTCAGCCCGGCGGCCGATCTTTCACTGGTGACCCGCCCGCGCATCACCCCGCTCCGGCGCCCGACAGAAACCCCGGACGGGATGAAACATGTCTGGTGCACATTCGGCCACGACCAGATCGACCTTGATTTCCGCAGCACGGATCTGCTTCTGGAGATGGTGAGGATCATCCGCGCCCAGCTCGACCACGGCATCTCCGTGTTCCGCCTGGATGCGGTCGCGTTTCTCTGGAAGGAAATCGGCACGAACTGCATCAATCTCCCGCAGACCCACGAGATCATCCGTCTTTTCCGTACGCTCATCGAGCACGTGAAACCGAACGCGGTCATCATCACCAAGACCAACATCCCGAACCAGGAGAACCTTTCCTACTTCGGGAACATGAACGAGGCGCACTGCATCTACAATTTCTCGCTGCCGCCTCTTCTCCTCCACGCGATGAACTCCGGCAGCAGCGAGTATCTCAAAGCCTGGCTGATGCGCATGCCCGCCGCGCTGCCCGGTACAGCGTATTTCAATTTCATCGCTTCCCACGACGGCATAGGTCTGAGGCCGGCGGAAGGACTGCTGGCGGACAAGGAGATCGCGTTGCTGGTGGACACCATGAAAAGCTTCGGCGGCAGGGTCTCCTCGCGTGCCTTGCCGGACGGAACCAGCCGCCCGTACGAGATCAACATCTCGCTTTTCGATGCCATGCAAGGCACCTCCGAGGGGCCGGACGAGTTCGGTGAAAGCCGCTTCGTCGCCGCTCACGCCATCCTCCTTTCGCTGGAGGGCATCCCCGCATTATATATCCACAGCCTGCTCGGCACCCGCAATGACTACGAGAAAGCGGACGCCAGCGGCGTGAACCGCCACCTCAACCGGCACCAGTGGCGGATGGACGAAATCGAGGCGGCGCTCGAGGATACTGAGAATCCGCACGCGCGTATCCTAAACCGTCTGAAAAAACTCATTGCCATCCGCAGGGATCAGACCGCCTTCCACCCGAACGCCACCCAGTTCACATTGCATCTAGGCGATGCGATATTCGCCTACTGGAGGCAGTCGGTGGACAGGAAACAGAATATCTTCTGCTTCCACAACGTAAGTAAGAAACCGCAGAATGTCTCCCTGAGCAGCGTGAATCTCGCCGCCACGGAGGACTGGATCGACCTCATCTCCGGCGAGGAGATCAACAAGGACAACGCCTTCCTGAACTTCGCCCCCTACCAATGCATCTGGCTGGCGAACAAGCGGAAATACCTGCCCTACTGATGCCAGTCACTTCGGCTCATTGGTGATGGTGATGAGATCCAACCGCGCGCCCGGCTCGCGATGCAGGATTTCGAAGCGGTGTTTTCCTTTCGATAGCTGGAAGGCCATGCCGTTGCTCCCCTCGCCGCCCTGGATCTGCTGCCAGTTCCACTCCTCTTTCCCGACAGAACCTAGCGACCACTGGATCAGCTCACCGCCGTCCATCCGCATGTAATAGGAATCCTTTTGAAAACCGTCGGGATTCGGGATCATCACCCGGCCACTGATGTAATAATGGCCATCCGCGGGAACCTCGAACTCAAACGGGATCATATTCTCGTTCTTTTGCCTGGGGCAGAAGCGCAGGGGTTTCTCCTGATTGTAGGGGGGGACGAGGTAAGCTCCGCCGCTTGCCTCTGGATCCTCCATTTTTACGAAGGTGCCTGTGAAAGGTGTAGCCTCAGCTTCGATCTCGACTGTGTAAGGATGCTCGGGACGCACGTTGAAAATGATGAACACCGTGCGGTTGTAGCCTTGGTTCGTCCGGAAGGTGACGGCGGCGCGGTGCCTCAGAATGGAGAGTCCTTCACGCTTGATTGTGAGACGGACTTTCTGATTCCTACCGCTGCTTCCGTTCGGGGGATCGACGCTGAGCCACTCCGCGTTGCTGTGAGCCACCCAGGCACTGCCTGCTTCGGGAGCCATGCTGAGATTGATCTCCGAACCAACGTCGGCGTCCTCACCGATGATTTCCAAAGTGGTGATTTTCGGCAATGCGGAAATCCAGCCACGGCGGACGGGGAAGTCCTCGCCATGATCCGATTCGAAAGCTCCGATGTCCGGGGCTTTTCCAGAGAATATATCGGAAACACCAGGAATGGCCGCACCCGCGTCCTCCCACGACCCGCCATCTTTCATCCGGTAGTCGCCCTTGGCGGGATCTTTGAAATCCGGAACCGCGGCAACTCCGTGCGCCTGAATTTTTGGAACTCCGGATGGATAAGCGCCTGCGGCAGCAAGGTTGTAATCAAGGTCGTAATTGCCATCGATCTCGCCAGTGATGTTCATCGTGTTTGCGATGTGGGCATTGTTGCGGCTGGTGATCGGCGACGCGCCTGTGCCCATGTGACCGGTGCTGAGACCCGCGTTGATACTGATCGCCGTGTTGTTGAAGAAATAACTGCGGCCTTGGTTTTCAAACCGTGCTCCACCCGTTTTGAAGGAGAAATTCGCTTTCCCCCGGCTGTCTCCGAGGACGAGCAAGTTTCGGTAGATATAGGATCGACCCGCCATGTTTGGCGCGGTGCTTACCCCGCAGAACGCCCATTGGATCCAGTTTTCGAAAAAGCGGACGTTGATTTGGCCGCCATCAAGCTCGGTGCCGTCGTCGTTGGCGAACGCCATGATATTGCCGCTCATATCCGTATCGCGGTATGGGCCGCCGTTCACACGGATGTTGGAGATGCTTTCGACGGTGTCGTTCCACCAATGGTTCTCATCCGCGATCATGTCGTTGTTGCGGAGGACGTGGTTGCCCTCGCTGTTCGCGATCACCACGGCCTCTGGGCCAAGGGGATGACCGAATTGCCATGAGTTCGCGGTTCCTCTCGGGGAGTGGATGAAATTGTCCTCCACGACAATTCGCGAGGTTCGCGCGTCGAGTTTGATTCCGGCCTGATAGTTGATGAGCTTGTTTTTCGAATTGAGAGTGCGTCCACTGTCTTTGCCTTCGCCGAAATTCCCTGTCTCTCCCCACCCGGAAATATCGCAGCGGCGGATGCGGATGTTCGTGGAATCTTTGACCAGGATCCCGTTGTAGAGACCACCCTTGATCGTGATGTTTTCAAGGATCACAAAAGCGGCCTTTTCAAAAAGGATGGCCTGGGCGGCGGGATCGGCGACATCGATGACCGAAGGTTTTCCCGGATCGCCGGTGTAGAGAACCCAGGCGTCCGCCGTGCCTTGGGCGGAGATGGTGATCGCCTCCATCGACACCCCTCCGGGCAGACGGACAGTTTTTCCAATCGGAACCTCGCCGCTCCAGGTCTTGAATGTGAGTTGCTTGCTGGCGATGGGTCCGTCGGTTTTGAAGGCATCGTCAAAGAGATCGCATTTCACTTCATACTCAGTGGCCTCACGGAGTCCGAGCACGCTGGCACGAACCTCGTTTTCCGAACGGCGTGTCTCCATCGGCAGCCCCCTCATCCATTGCGCCCCACCCTTTTCGCGGTATTGCAACTCACCCCGGAGCTTGTCGCTTGGATCGCCCTTCAAACTCATGATCACGCCTGCCGCTTCAAATGTCGGGGTGACCCGAACTTCTTCGAGTTCGGGTTGCCTGATCGTTTTCACTCCAAGATCGACAAAACTCAGATTGGCGAATTCCGCTGTCGTTCCAACGTTCTCCGGCTTGCGCTGGTAACGCATCAGGACGGTCGCCTTGTCGCCTTTTTCGACAAAAATCTCCTCTTCGAAAGACTCCCATTCGTCGGAACTCTTGCCGATCTGGATGCGTTTGAGTTCCTTGCGTCCGTCCAGAATCTTGAGCTGAACAAAGGCGATGTTCGGAGCGGAACTGCGCAGATCGAAATTCACGCGGTAAACGTGCCCGGCCTTGAACGACACGGATTGTCCGATCTGACCGAGGCTTTTCCCGGTGGTTCTCAATGTGACTTGCAGTGCGGCTTTGGCGGTCGCCGGCAAATCTTCTTTTGTGATCCTGATCTCGTCCGCTTCAGCTGAAGGCCAATCGTTGGCTTTCCCCTGAGCGCTCAATTCGGAAAAATCCGTGTTCTTCAGCATGTTTTCCACTTCCGCAAATACGAACGAATGCGCGAGAAGAGCCACTCCGAGAGCGAGAAGACGAGGAAGCCGGGGAGGATTTTGGAAAGTCATTGTCTAAGAACAACACTTCCCGGATCTATCTGTCAAATTTTTGCTGGTAAATTTTAGCGGCCTCTCTGATCGCGTTAACCCCAGAGTCAATCTCCTCTAGAGCGATCGATATCGGTGGCATAAAGACCACGGTATCTAGAATATTACGGGTGATGAGTCCATGGTTCCGTGCTTCAAGGGTTACTTTTTCACCAAGTCCCTTTTGGAATTGGATTCCCGCGATGAGACCGCACTGGCGGATTTCCATGATGGAAGGGGAATCAGCTTCAAGGTTGGCAAGGGAGTTTTCCAGATGAGAGATCTTGTCGGGAAGCCTCTCGAACGTCCTGTCGGTGTCGTAAATTCCGAGTGAGGCAAGTGCGGCAGCGCAGCCGATGGGATTCGCCGTGTAACTATGCCCGTAGTAGAAGGCGTTTTCCGCAACTCCAAGGAAGGCTTCATAAACTTCGGCGGTCGTCACTGTCGCGGCGAGCGGGACGGTTCCGCCGGTGAGGCCTTTGGCGAGGCAGAGGAAATCAGGTACCACGTTTTCACGCTGGCATGCGAACATGGTGCCCGTGCGTCCGAAGCCCGTCATCACCTCGTCGAGAATAAGGTGAATACCATGGTCTTCCGTCCAGACACGGAGTGCCGCAAGCATTCCATCCGGCCACAGTCGCATTTCGTTGACCCCTTGGATGAGTGGCTCGATGACTACTGCGGTTATGGTAGATGGATCGACTTCCGCCAGGTCGCCAACCAAGGAAACAAACTCTGTCTCAAAACCCAGGTTCCGGAAGCGCGAGAAAAACCGGTTCACGCCTCCCAGGGAGGCCGCTCCAAGGGTGTCCCCGTGATAGGAGTTGTCAAAGGCTATGAAACGAGTCCGCCTCTCCTGACCCGTTTGCATCCGCGACTGGAGGGACATTTTCAAGGCCACTTCAACGGCGGTGGGACCCATTATCGGAAAAAAACGTCCTCTCCAGCGTGTTTTCCGGGAAATAGGAAACCAGCTTCGCCGCCAGCTCCGAGGCCAGCGGATGTCCCAGACCGAGATAGGAGGAATGATCCAGCGTCGCCGCCTGCCTCGCGATTGCTGTCGCGATCTCCGGGCGGCAGTGCCCGTGGATGTTGAGCCAGATCGAGGAGTTTCCATCCAGATATTTTCTTCCTTTGGAATCCCAAAGCCACACTCCCTCCGCGCGGACGATCATCAAAGGATCGTGCCCCGGCGCGCACCACTCATCCTGTTGCGTGAACGGATGCCAGCAATGTGCTTTGTCAGCGGCAGTGTGATGGGGCACGCGGCATTTCTAACCACGAATGTATCCGACGGGCATAGCAAACGTG